>CAVYZG010000005.1:0-10392 GCA_963772925.1 uncultured Alphaproteobacteria bacterium | reverse complement strand
GGAGTGACCTTCATGCGGGTCGAGAACGGCAAGATCGTTTATCAGGGTGACTATTATGACGGCCTCGGCTTTCAGAAACAGCTGGGGTGGATTCAGTAGCCCCGCTCCCGGCGATTTCGGAGCAAAGTCGACAGGCACTCGCGTGCGACTCTTCCTTCGACTTGAGCGTCAGCGGCTTTGCTACGCTAGGCCGCCGCATGTCTTTGCGTGCCGACAGAGAGGTCTGTTTCTGGCACGAAGCGGACTAACCAAGCGGACTTTGGCGCCAAAGAGTTTTTGTTGAAGAGTTGGGCTGCAGCCCTGGCCCCTCGTGGAGCACGTCAGAAGCCTTTTCGTCCCGGTCGCTTCATGAAGAAGACGAGTGGCAGGTTCGGCGGCCTACACGAGTTCGATCCGGCCGAGCACGTCGTGGTGCGCGCTCGCGAGCCATACCGTCCCGGCCCTCTCAGCCACCGCGGTGACGAACGAGAAGCGCGGGTGCTTGGTCTTGATGTCGTAGACCAGACGACCATCCAAGTCGTAGGCCTGGACACGCACGATCTCCTCGGGCTGCGGCTGCAACCATTCTGGAAGTTGGAAGGCTAGCTGCCGCAGGAGCGGGTGCCGGGGAAGTAGGAAATCCAATACCGGGACGCGCGGAGCCGGCAGCGCCACCCACACCAGCCCGGAATCGGACAAGCTGATGTTGTCGGGGAAACCCGGCATCCCGTTAACAAACTCGACCCATTCCTCCGCGTGTGCGCCCTTAAGCCAGAGTTTCAGGATTTGGTAGCCGGTCGTTTCGGCGATGAGCAGGTATGACTCGTCAGGCGCCAGCACGACTCCGTTGGCGAATGCGAGGTCCTTGCGTAGCACCGTGACTTCGCCGTCGGGACTCACACGGGTCAAACGTCCAGAGCTGGTGTGGGTGATCACGTCTCGGCGAAAGTCGTCCCAGCTGGCCGTGTCGGACGATGTCGAGAAATAGAGTGTTCCGTCCGCGCAAATGACCGCGTTGCTGCAAAAGTGTAATCGCTCGCCGTCGATCTCGTCGAGCAGCACTTCGACGTGCCCTGTGGCCGCATCAAGACGAAGCAACCCCCGGTCGTGATCGCATACGAGCAGGCTCCCGTCGGCGTACTCCTCAATGCCAAGCGGCCGGCCGCCGGTGTTGCCGAGCACGACGCACCCGTCGGAGCTCACCCGCACCACATCGCCATTGGTCAGTCCGGTGACGAGAGAGCCCGCACTGTCGATCAGCACATCCTCCGCCCCTATGCTGGGTAGCTCCACCACCGACACCGGCAGCTCAATGGGCGTCCCATGCCGCGCGGGGGGCGGTTGCCAGCGGGTGAGCCGTTGCCCTGGCATGGCTGTTCGCTTTCTCCGGAACCTCGCGAGTCCGTCACGTTCGGCGCAATCGAGGTCAGCTTTTGACCGAAAGCCGACTTCGCCATTGCCGTCCGACCCCTTGTGGCCGCGCTGCCGCCGCCCCGATAGAGTCCTACGCCGCGGCAGGGCGCACTGCTGTGCGCGCCGCGTCTTCCTTGCGTTTCTTGGCTACCGCCATCTCGCCCCCGCGGGTCGCACTGAACAGCTCCAGCGAGTTCGAGTTCATCCTCGCGCGGTGGAGCAATGGCGAGATCGCTATAGGTCCAGCGGTCCGGAGCTTGAAGGCACTCCTTCAGTATCTTTCTGTGCTTCCGGTAAACGGACCAGTATCCCCATGCCTTGGCGATGATCTCGCCGAGATAGCGCGGATAAAAGATCAGGGGATTTTCGCGCGGGAGGCCGTAGCGCCGGTCCCGCCGAAACTTCATGCGAAACGCTCCGCCCTCGAGCGGATGCACGCCTTCGAAGGCGATCATGAGGTAGAACCACAGGATGGTCGAAAGCGTGGTGGACGGCCGGCCCAGTCTGTTGGCGGCTACGCGGCGCAGGATGGAACGCACATGTTCCGGCGTGTAATAAGCATGCCACGCCGCCCGATACGCCTCCTCCCACTCCTGGTCCGACATTCGCGGATGATGGCTGACGCGATGGTCGAGATCGTATTTGTTTAGATCGGCATCCATCCAGGCGCCGTTCTCCAGCAGAACCTTGTGATCCTCCGAGCCGGGCAAAGGAGTCAGGAAGAAGAATTCGAGGACATCGAGCGGCAGCTCCCGCTTGATGATTTCGATGTCGCGAAGGATCGAGTCCTTGGTGTCGCCGGGGAACCCTAAGATGTAACCGGCATAGGTCGTCGCCCCGTGCTCGCGCCACTTTTGCAGCATGTAGCGATATTCGGTGATCTTGTTCTGCCGCTTCTTCGCCGCCATCAGGTTGTCGGGATTGATGTTCTCAAGGCCGATAAAGACCCGCCGCACGCCGGCCTGGGTGGTCTTCTCGATGAAATTCGGAATGCGGTGGCACAGCGTGTCGACCTGGATGGTGAAGCCGATATTCAATCCCTCGGCTCGCAGCTCGATCAGGCGGTCGACCAATTTCTCCCAGTCACGGTTGCGGGCAAAATTGTCGTCGGTGATGAAGAACCGCTTGATGCCTTGGGCGACGTTCTCGCGCACGAGTTTTTCGAGATCGTCCACCGAGCGAAACCGGCTTTTGCGCCCCTGCACATTGATGATGGTGCAGAAGGAGCACTGATAGGGGCAGCCGCGGCCCAGATCGATGCTCGACAACGACCCCGCCGTGCGCCGCACGTGCTTGCGGGGCAGGATCGGCGGCGGTTCACCGGCCAGCGCCGGCAGATCTTTCATGTAGTTGTAGAGGGGCGCCAACGTGCCATTCCAGGCATCGCGCAGCACCTGGTCGAGCCGCTGCTCCTCGGCTTCGCCGGCAAACAGGGAAATTCCAAGCGCCTGCGCCTCCACCATCTCGGACGGCATCTCGGGCAGCATCGAAATGCAGCCCGACACGTGAAAGCCGCCGATGCACACCGGGAGACCGCCGGCGATGAAGCGCCGGGCCAAGTCTACGGCACGCGGAAACTGGTTCGATTGGACCCCGACAAGCCCGATCAGCGCCCTTCCGCCTTCCTTGCGGATCATTCGCATGATCCGGTCCGGTCGAACCCGCCGATTGGTCTCGTCATAGGTGTGCAGCCGGAGATCGACACCGGGACCGAGCACCTGGCGTCGCCGCGCGTCATCGGCAAGGGCAAACAGGCAGGCCAGAGTGTTGGACGGAATCGCCGAGCGCAGCCATTGGATGGGATAGCCGTCGTCGTCGTAATGCGACGGCTTTATCATCACAAAGTGAAATTTGTCCGCTGTCGTCGAACCCACAGCCATCACCTCTCCCACTTCGCTTGCAACAGACATACGCAAGCGGCTGCAGGGCATACCCGGGCGGGACGACGAGAGCATTTCAGGTCTGCGATCGGCAAAACCCTCGCCGTTCTCGCGTACGGGGAACCACAGAGAGGGTACCCCCATCCCCGCTTGAAAGTCAAAAGTGACCCGCGCACCCAGCTTCGGACTCTGCAATGGAAAGGGCAACCTTTTGCACGTAGCCCTAACTTGATTTTCGGTGATTGTGGCACGCGGGTTACGGTGGCAGACCGACCGCCCCTACCGCCTGATGATCCCACTTCTCTCGCCCAAATCCGGTTGCGCAATCTCGCAGGGCTGCGCGTCGGGCGACAATTACACTCGATCGGTGGGACTTGGTGGATCATCCTAGAGGCAGCCGAGACCAAAGGCGGCGGAGCTCGTTGCTCGCACCACGGGCAGTCCGTGCGATAGCGTTGGAAAGACTTTCCCGTGGCGACCCTGGCCGGCAATGCCAAGCGGAGGTCTTGAATCTTTTTGGCTTATCTATTGATTTTAAATACTTAATTGGTTGCGGGGGTAGGATTTGAACCTACGACCTTCAGGTTATGAGCCTGACGAGCTACCGGGCTGCTCCACCCCGCGCCAATTCAATCGCGGCCCCAATCCGATGGGGGGCCGGAACCTATAGCAGGTTCAAGGGAGATGTGAAGGGCCAGACGACCGCTCGGCCGCGCCCCGCACGCCACTCTCTATATGGGTATTTGCCGCCTGTTTGCGAGCTATTTGTACTCGCCTGCCGTCGTGGTTGGGTCTGGAGCGTGCCGCCGCTTTTCGAAGGCGCAAGGTCAATCCGCGGCGGTTTCCCGCCTCGCATCGGCCGACCTTGCTTCTTTGCCGGGCGGCCAGCCGAGCCAGCGCTGGGTGCGAGCCCCCCGCAGGCGGTAGCCGCCTTCGGGCGTGCGTTCGAACAGCCACCGGCGGGCGGCAAAGCGGTCCCGCACGAAATAAGGAAAAGCGATGCCGAGGATGGCGCCCAGCACCACGTCGGTGACGTAGTGTTGAACGATCAACACCCGGCTGAGCGCGATCCAGGCGGCGATGGTGTAGAGCAGCACCCGCCCTCGCGGCCACAACATGCCGATCACCGTGGCGAAGGCAAAGATATTGGTGGCGTGGCCGGAGGGCAGAGACGCGTGGTCCGCGACAAAGGCGAATGGCTGGAAGTCGAGCGTGCCCACCTGGTCGAACAGTTTGGGCCGGGCCCGGCCGATGATGTTCTTGGTGAGATTGGCGATGAGCCCGGCCCCGCCCACGCTGACGAATACAAAACCGATGGTGCTGGCGATCAGGCCGTAGCCGGCCGAGTTACGGAACCCGGCATGCCGCTTGCGCAGCACGAGCGCGAGCGCGACCGCTGCGCCGGTCGGAATCAGCATCCAGTTCGACCGGCCGATATTGGTGATGGTGCGAAAGAAAGCCTTGGTCTCCGGTGGAAGCGCCCGCGCCCGCTCAACCATGAACGGGTCGATCAGCAAAAACCCGACCATGACGAGCGACAGTGCCAGCACCACCTGCTCGACGATGGTGAGGTCGTTCAGGCGCAAAGTCATGGCTTTCGCCTAACCTCGATCTGAGAAAGCGCGAGCACCGCGACCGGGCGGCCGGGCTACGCAACCTCGGCTTGGCTCGATTCCCGCTTGCCGAGCCAGATGAAATAGATGTTGCGCGAGTAGATTGCCAGACCGGTGGCTTGGCCAATGATGAAGACCGGGTCGGCCCGGTAGCAGGCGTAGGCGAGGAGCAGAATCCCGCCGAAAAAGCTGAAATACCAGAAAGTCTCCGGGATGATGCTGGCCCGGGCCCGTTCGGTGGCCACCCATTGCACCAGGAAGCGCATCGAGAACAGGAGCTGAGCGACCAGGCCAATGCCGATCCAGATCAGCTCGGTGGTCGGGGTGGTGAGCCACCAATGAACCAAAACCGTCCAGTGCATCGCGCTTACCCCTCTTTACGCCCGGCGCGCTATTGAGCGCGACCCCCGGTTCCCCTCTCGGGCTCGGCGGCGTCACGTGGAACGGCGGCGGCGCCCGAAACATCCTCGGCAATCGGCGGAATGAGCGTCCGTTTGCGCAGCCAGCTTACTCCCACCAGATCGTATAGCCCAATCAAAGCCCGGCCAAGATTGGTATATTTTGACGCGCCCCTGAGGCGTGGCCGATCGTTGACCGCCTCATAGGCGATTTCATGGCCGTAGGTCAGGAACAGCGCCGGCAAATAGCGGTGCATGCTGGTAAAGAACGGCAGCGCCAGGAAGGCGTCGCGCCGGTAGAGCTTGATGCCGCAGCCGGTATCGGGGCAACCATCGGCAAGAACCTTATCGCGGATGGAATTGGCCAAGCGCGAGGCCACTTTGCGCGAGCCGGGCCCCTTGCGGCCCGCCCTGATGCCGGCCGCCATGGCCGGTTCCTGGCCCTCACGCCCCAGCCGCCCGAACAGCCGCATGATGTCGGCCGGATCGTTCTGACCGTCCCCATCCATGGTGGCGATCACCGCAAAGCGGGCCGCCAGCACCCCGGAGCGGAGCGCGGCGCTTTGACCGGCCCGATGGCCGTGCCGGAGATAGCGCAACCGCCGGTAGCGGCCAAGCAGCGCCTTGATTTCCGCTCCGGTCCCGTCGTCGCTGCCATCGTCGACGGCAATCACCTCGCCTAGAGCCGATTCCGGCACTTGGGCGAAGGTTTCCTCGATCAGGGGGCCGATATTGCCTTCCTCGTTAAACGTCGGAATGACAACGGAAATACGCATGGAAGCCACTCTTTTGACGGCGCGGCAAATAAGCGCTGCCGGACCACCAGTAACCAACTTTCGCCGGGGCGCACAACATTGTACACCGGGCCCCCTCCCTTCCCTCCCGCGAGAGCTGCCATGCTGCGTGAAGAGTCGCGCTCATCCATCACGGAGACAGGTTATCTCCTCCGCCTGGCGGCGTGCCTCGGCGCCCTGCTCGCTCTGAGGCTCGCGGCGGTCTACGCCGCCAACACCGATCTCGTGCTCGACGAGGCGCAATACTGGACCTGGTCGCGCGACCTCGCCTTCGGCTATTTCTCCAAGCCGCCGATGATCGCGTGGGTGATCCGCGGCGCCAGCGAGCTGTGCGGCAATGGCGAGGCCTGCATCAGAGCGGCCTCGCCGGTGCTCTATACCGTTTCGGCGGTCGTGATCTACTTCATCGGCCGCGCGCTGTGGGGGCCTCGCGTCGGCTTCTGGTCGGCGATCGTGTTCGCCACGCTGCCGGGGGTCTCATACTCCTCGTTGCTGATCACCACCGATGTGCCGCTGGTGCTGTTGTGGACGGTGATGCTCTACGCCTGGGTGATGCTGGTGAAGCGGCAGAGCATGGCGTTCGCCGTGCTGCTCGGCCTGTCCATCGGGTTCGGTCTCCTCGCCAAGCAGGCGATGATCTACGCCGTGCTGTGCATCGCCTGTCACGCCGTGGTCAGCCAAGAGGCGCGCAACGCGCTCAAAGGCGGACGCGGCATTGTGGCGGCTGCGCTCGCGCTTGCCCTGTTCGCGCCCAATGCGATCTGGAACGCCCAGAATGACTTTCCGACCGTAAAACATACCGAATCCAATATCGGCTGGCGGTATCCGTACATTCACCCGTTGCGGCTGCTTGACTATATTGCCGTGCAGTTCGGCGTATTCGGACCCATCCTGGCCGTCGTGTTGCTGCGCACGGCCTGGCGTGAAATCAGGCGGCCATCGGATCGGAACAAGGTTCTCCTGCTCTCGTTCTCGCTGCCGGTGCTCGCGCTGCTCGCGGTCCAGGCCATCCTTTCCCGCGCTCACGGCAATTGGACCGCGACAGCCTATCCCGCCGCGGTGATCCTGGTGACGGCCGTGATGCTGGAACTCAATCGGCAGATCCTGTTCAGGATCTCGCTCGGCCTGCATCTCGCGCTCGCGGCCATGCTGGCGGTCGTTCCCGCCTTCGCGCCGCGCTGGCCGATCTTCGAGCGGATAGAATTCCTGTCGCGTGTGGTCGGCTGGCACCAGGCCGCCGACGTGGTTCGGACAAAATTAGCCGAGCAGCACTATGGCTCAATTCTGGTCGACACGCGGGAGATGGCTGGCGAGCTGCTCTATTATCTCCGCGACGTGCCGACCCCGCTTTATGTCTGGCCATCGGGACCAACGCCCAGGGACCATTACGAGATGACGCGGCCGTTCACTGCGGCGGCGCCCGAGCCCATCCTGTACGTGTCGCTGAGGGCTTGCCCGCCGAGTTTCGCCACGTCGTTCGGGTCGGTCACGCCGCTCGGTGCCGAGCGGGTGAAGCTGGTGGACAAGGAATCGCGGGTGCTGAATTTCTGCCGCATGGCCGATTACCGAGGACCACAACCGGCGCAATAAGCTTCGACGGCTAGGGGCTCGTGCTGGTCGTCACCGGGGCGGTCGCGCTGACCGGCACCACCACGTCGACCACGCCGGCATTGGCGAATTCGAGCGTGAGGATCAGATTCTCGCCGGCTTGCAGAGCATCCTCGAGCCCAAGCAGCATGAAATGCGTGCCGCCCGGTCCCAGCACCAGCGACGCCCCGGCCTCGACCGGAAGGCCGTCCTCCACCTTGCGCATCTGCATCACGCCGTCGGCGGTCATGGTGGTCTGATGCAGCTCGACCGCCTTGGCCTTTGGCGTGCGCGCCGATTTGAGCAGGTCGTCGGTGTCGCCCTTGTTGGCGATGGTCATGTAGGCGGCGCTGACGCGGCTTTCCCCGACGGTCGGCCTCGCCCAGGCGCCGGCCACGTCGATTTGCCCGGTCTCGGCGGCCCACACCGTGAGGCCGACGAAGAGCAGCGCGGCAAGCGTGAGGAGGAGGGCGACACCGATCTCGACGATGCGAAATCTTGTGAGCCCAAACATTCCTTCATCGCGGTGACGGCGGCGCGGCGCCCAGGGGTCGTACATTCCCCTTGTTTAGGCCCCGGCCACGGCGGTGTCTTGCGCCCTGGTGTCGCGTGCGGCGCTCGGTCGCCTTTTCGGCAACCGACTGAGCTTCCGCGAGAAAATGTCGTTAGGGCGTGACCGCGCGGCTTTCCTGGGCGACGACGGCGTCCGGCTGGTCGTCGTCGGCACCGCCGAAGGAGGAATCGCGGCCATAGATGTCGGGCCGGAACTGGGCCAGGCCGTTGCCGCCGACAAAGGCGGTGAGATAGACGAAATGCACCGGCACCGGCGCCGGCAGCTTGACGTTGAGCTTCTGACCGCTGGCGATCTGGGCCTCGACCTTCTCGAGCGTCCACCCGTTCTGCCCACTCAGCAGCCAGGCGACGAGCTCGGACACTTTCTCCACCCGCACGCAGCCGGACGAGAACGCGCGCGCGCTCTGGCCGAACAGCCGCTTCAGCGGCGTATCGTGCATATAAACGGAGTGCTTGTTCGGCATGTTGATGCGCACCACGCCGAGCGCATTTTGCGGGCCCGGATCCTGGCGAAACTTGTAGCTCGCGACCTGGGGCGAAGTCCAGTCGATCGAGGCGGGATCGAGCGGCGGCGCCTGCCAGTCCTTCATCACGTTGAAATGCTGCTCATAGAAATAATTCGGATCGCGGCGGATGGCGGGGATGAGATCGTTTTGCGCGACGATGTCGGGCACGCTCCAGGTCGGATAGAAATTGACCTCGATGATCTTGGCCGAGACTTGCGGCGTCGCGCGCGCCGGCTTGCCGACGACGACATTGGTGTCGAGGGTGAGGTTGCCGTGGTCCACCGCCTGGGCGACGAAATCCGGCACGTTGACCAGCACGTAGCGCGGCGCCTTATTGATGCTCATCAGTCCCTGGATGCGCTTGAGATTGGTCTCGAGCTGCGCCAAGCGCTCCTGGGCCGGCACGTTGAGCGCGGCCAAGGTCCGCTGGTCGACGAATCCGCTGACGCGGAGACCCCCCCTGATCTGGAAGCGGGCGAGGCCGTCGAGAAATTCCTGGTCGAAGGTCGCGCCGCTCGAACCCGGCGCCAGATCGCCTTCGATGACGAAATGCTGCCTGATAGCGGCGACCTCGGAGCTGGTGTCGCCACGCCGGAGCGTCACCTTCTGTCCGGCGGCGGGCCAGCCGCCGGCGGCAACGATCTGCCGGTAACGCTGGATAGCCTGCTCCAGCGCGGCGACCTGGCCGGCGCTCACGAACGGGACGTCGATGCGGTAGGGCGGGCTCAACCGATCGTAGAGATCGGTCCGCACCTGCTCCCGGCGCGACTTCTCCTCGGGCGTGACCGGGCCGCTGTCGGTGAAGCTGCCATAAGGGTTGAATGGGTTCTGGGCGAAAGCCGCCGGCGCGACCAACGCAGCCAGCAGGGCCGCCGTGACGGCCTGGGCCGTAAAACGCGACGCGGGGCGCCGTCTTGCTGACCTTGCGACGGTCATTATCGAGAAAGATTCCCTCGCTTCGCTCAGAGGCCCGACATTCGCGGGCTTTGGTGTCAAAAAATGGACGATCGGGCCGGCCGGCGCAACCGCCAATGCGGGATTTTCGCCGTTTGAGCGAGCCGAATAGTGCGGCGCAACCCGTCAGCCGCCGAGCCGTTCGAGCAAGCGGTCGATGAACGGCGCCTGGCCCGGGAGGATCTTCTGCCGCGCCGCTGCCGGCGCGAACCAGGCGGCGCGATCGACTTCGGGAAAAGATTGCATCTGTCCGCTCTTGGGCGGCCATTCGAGCTGGAAATGATTGGAAGTGAGCGTGGCCGGATCGAAATCGCCGGCCAGCGCAAAGGCAGTGATCCGCTTGCGACTGGGCTGCACGATCTCGCCGAGATTGAGAACTTTGGTCGGCCCGCTGATCGGCCGCTTGCCGAGTTCCTCGGTGAACTCGCGAATGGCGCAAGCGAGCGGATCTTCGTCCGCATCATACTCGCCCTTGGGAATCGACCAGGCGCCGTCATCCTTGTTGGCCCAGAGCGGACCGCCGGGATGCACCAGCAGCAGCTCGAGCGCCGGCGGCTCGCCGCGATACATCAAGAGGCCGGAACTCAGTGTAGCCATGCGCGCGACCCTAGACGCAAAACGAGCGCTCAAGTAGCCCGGAGGGCGCCACCGAACGCAAAAAAGCCGCCGCGGACATGATCCGGCGGCGGCTTTGA
>CAVYZG010000004.1:0-220654 GCA_963772925.1 uncultured Alphaproteobacteria bacterium | reverse complement strand
GACATTCAAGCGCACGGACTGCCCCACGGGTTGGCAAGAACGATTGCCACAACCGGATCCCTAGCTGAGCGTGATAGTCTTGCCACAGTTGGAATGCCCCTAAAAGGCACTTGTATCGTCGTGGGGGAGGAAAAGCAGAGCGACAACGTCGTGCGCTTCAGGGAGAGGCCGCGCTGGTCCTCGCAGCACGAGCGGTTCCTAGGCTCGGCTAAATCGGAAGACGGGTGGCCTGAGCGCTAGTAGCGGGGCGAATAGGCCCAGGCGGGGGCGCCCCGGTCGATGCCGGGTCCCGGGATGGCGATGGCGTTGCCGTAATCCGAAATAAAGTCGCCGTCGTCCTTGCCGATATAGGGCAAGGCGAGCGAGCTGCCCTTGCTCACGTCGGGATTGATAAACTGGCTGCCCGGCGTAGATGAAGGGGCTGGCGCCGTCCTGAAGGCTGGCGTTTTCGCCCTCAATATCGAAGGCGCGCGCCGGCGCCGCGGCGAAGCTCGCCACGCCGCACAACATGAGGACCAAACTCAGATATTTCATGGCAATCCCCCGAAGCTGCTCTTTCGTCAGCCGAAGCAGAACATAACCTGATTTTCCCGGCGGCGGAAGGGCGCAAAAATGGCAATAGCCGGAAAAAGCCAATGTCCTGGCGAAAAAAAGCCGCCTCTGATTCGCATCCCGCGGCGCTGATACGAGCCCTCGCCGATGGCCCCCCGCATCCTCTATGTCGTCACCGAGGACTGGTACTTCCTGTCGCATCGCCTGCCCATGGCCCGCGCCGCCAAGCAAGCGGGCTACGAGGTCCATGTCGCCACCAGGCTGAAGGACGGCAAGGCGGCCATCGAGCGCGAAGGCTTCGTGCCGCATGGGCTCAATTGGAGCCGGGGCAGCCTCTCGCCCTGGGGCAGCCTGTCAGCCATCGTCGAGCTCAGGCGGCTCCTTCGCGCGCTCAACCCTGACATCCTCCACAACATCTCCCTGAAGCCGGTCCTGCTCGGCACCACCGCGAGCCTCGGCCGCTCCGCCACGTCGTTGGTCAACAGCCTGACCGGGCTCGGCACGCTGTTCATCGGCGAGGCGGGCGTGAGCGCGCTGACCCGCAAGCTTGTGCGCTTCGCCCTGTCCCGCCTGCTCCGGCGCAAGCGCAGCCGAACCATCGTGCAGAATCCGGACGACCGCGCCTTCGTCATCGAGCTTGGCGTGGCGCCGGACACCGTGGTGCTCATTCCCGGCTCCGGCGTCGACACCCGATTGCTGACCCCGCTGCCCGAGCCGCCGCCGCCGGTGACCGCGGCCTATGTCGGGCGCATGCTTGCCGACAAGGGCGTGGTGACGCTGATCGAGGCGTTCTCGCAGCTCGGCCAGCGCGGCGTGCCGCTCCAGTTGCTGCTGGCCGGCGACTGCGACAAGGAGAATCCGGGCTCGCTCGCGCCCGAGCAACTCCGCGAATACGCCAGCGCTGTACGGCATTCACTGGCTCGGCCATGTCGCCGATATCAGAGAGGTCTGGGCGCGCGCCCATTTTGCCGTGCTTGCCTCCCGCCGCGAGGGCCTGCCCAAGAGCCTGCTCGAGGCGGCGGCCTGCGGGCGCGCCATGGTGGCGACCGATGCGCCCGGCTGCCGCGAGATCGCGATCGCCGGCGAGACCGCGCTCACCGTGCCCGTGGGCGATGTGGCGGCTCTGGCCGACGCCATGGCCAAGCTCGCCGGCGATGCCGAGTTGCGGCAGCGCTTCGGCGCCAATGCGCGCGCTCTGGTCGAACGCAAATTCTCGGCCGAGGCGATCGGCCGGGAGACCGTCGCGCTTTACGACCGGCTCATGGGCCGTGAGCGGCGGCGCCGTTCTCGGCCCGCATCATCCTGACGATGCCGTCATGCGTCGAGATGGCGGGCCGCCAGCCGATGCCCATCAGCTTCGACGCGTCGACCACGAAGCTGCCCGAGATGCGCTCCCAATCGGCCTCCTTGCCGAACGACTTCATCAGCCGCTTGACGCCGCCGAGCGGCACTTTGACCAGGTGAGGGGCGCGTCCCAGTCCCTCGCGCATGGCGGCGACCAGGTCGGCCACGCTGATCGGCTCGGCATCGGCGACCAGGAACGTTCCGTTCGCCGCCTGCCTCGGCGTCGAGCACCAGCGCGATCGCCGACGCCAGATTGTCGAGGGCGAGCAGCGAGCGGCGGTTGTCGAGGCCGGCGAAGGGAAGCGGCATCGGCGTCTTGGCGAGCGTGGCCAGCGCCGCGATATTGCCTTTGACGCCTTGGCCATAGACCACCGCCGGACGGAGCACGGTGAAATGAACGCCGCTCGCCGCCACCAGCCGCTCGCCTTCGAGCTTGGTGCGCCCATAGGCGTCGGTGGGCGTCGGCCGTGTCGTTTTCGCTGATCGGCGCGCTCGGCCGACAATCCGGCCTGCGCCCTGACCGACGACATGAACACGAAGCGCTCGACCTTGCCGCGCGCGGCGGCTGCGAGCTCGCCGGCGGCCTCGGCATTGATGCGGGTGTAGATTTCGTCCGGCAGCACGCCGGGGGCATGGGCGATGCCGGCGAGATGGACCACATGGGTGACGCCGTCCAGCAGCCCCGACCAGTCGGCTGGGCGCGCGAGATCGGGCATCGTCGCGCGCTCGACGCCGCTTCGGGCGGGGATCGAGGAGGGATCGCGCGAAGCGGCCCTGACCTGCCAACCCTCGCTTGGCGAGAGCGCCGGCCAGGCGCTTGCCGATAAAGCCCGAGGCCCCGGTGATCAGCACGCGCTTGGCCATCTCACCGTCCCTTGGCGAAGGCGAAGAGCGTCAGCCCGGTGGCGAGCAGGCCCAGGCCGATACAGAGCAGATCGACGGCGAGCGGAGCCGGCCAGCACGGTGGCGATCGCCAGACCCGCGAGCAGCCAGCCCGAGCAGAAACACCCGCGCCGTCACTTGCGGCACGCTCAAGCCCTGAGTGACGGCGCGCTGATAGAAATGCGTGCGGTGCGCCGAGACGATCTGCTCTCCGGCGGCGATGCGGCGGAACAGCGTGAGCGTCGGATCGGCCAGCGTGTAGAGCGCCAAGAGCAGCGCCGCGGCCAAGATGGGCTTGCGCCACGAAGATCAGCATGAAGGCGAGGCATGAGTCCGATCGGCAGGCTGCCGGCGTCGCCGAGAAAGATCTTGGCCGGGTGCTTGTTGAACAGGGCGAAGCCGAGCGTCGCGCCGAGCAGCGCCAGCGCCAGCAATCCGATCGTGGCCGGCACGGCGCCGAGCGCCTGGAGCGCGGCGATCCCGAGCGTCATCGGCACCACCTGGGCCACCGTCATCCAGTCGAGCCCGTCGAGAAAATTGACCGCATTGACGAACCACACGATGCCGAACACCAGCAGCGCGCGCTCCACCACCAGCGGCATCAGATCGGGAAGAAGCCGGAAGCCTTGCGGCAGGCTGAACGCCAGCGCCAGAGCGGCGAGCGCCTGGCCGATCAGCCGCCACGACACCGGCAGCGCATGGGCATCGTCGAGCGCGCCGAGAACAGTGAGGAACACGGCGCTGGCCAGTACCGCGAGCAAGGCGGGCCGGGCAGGGGCCCCCACAGCAGCGGGGCGAGCATCGTGCCCGCCAGCACGCGTCGCCATCACCGCGAGGCCGGCGCCTTGCGGCGTGGCGATGCTATGCGAGGAGCGGCGTTCGGGTGCGCCAGGAGATGGCGGACGAGCAGCGGCCGCAACACCAGGATCAGCAGCGCGGCAAGGCCGGCGCATCCCGCCACCATCGCGGCGGCCCACAGCGCGGGCTGACTGAGCGGCATGCCCTCTAGTGAAGCGTGCGCGAGGCGGGCTGCCATTCGCCCTTGCCCGCGACTGGATGCCCGCTGCTCGCCGGCACATAGCCCTCGACGGTCGCGCGCAGCAGTTCCTGCATTTCCGCCTCGTCCAGCCGGTGGATGGCGTCCTCGAGACGCTCCAGCACCGCGATCAGCTCGTCATAGGGCACGATCGGCTCGGAGTTCTTGAAGATGCGCGGATGGCTGGTGCCGGTGGTGTTCTCGCCGATCAGCAGCTCCTCATAAAGCTTCTCGCCGCGCCGCAAGCCGACATATTCGATGGCGATGTCGCCGTCGGGATGCTTGTCGTCGCGCACATCGAGGCCCGACAGCCGGATCATGGTGCGGGCCAGATCGTCGATCTTGACCGGCGTGCCCATCTCCAGCACGAACACTTCGCCGCCGGTCGCCATGGTGCCGGCCTGAATGACGAGCTGGGCGGCCTCCGGAATCGACATGAAATAGCGGATCACGTCCGGATGGGTGACGGTGACCGGTCCGCCGGCCTTGATCTGGTTGCGGAACAGCTTGACCACCGAGCCGGACGAGTCGAGCACGTTGCCGAAGCGCACCATGGTGAAGATGGTCGAGGTGCCGCGCTCCTTGGCGAGCGCCTGGAGAATCTGCTCGGCCAGGCGCTTGCTCGCGCCCATGATGTTGGTCGGGCGCACCGCCTTGTCGCTCGACACCAGCACGAACCGCTCGACCGCGAGCTCCTTGGCCACCTCGGCCACGATCAGCGTGCCGAACGTGTTGTTCTGCAAGCCGGCGAACGGGTTGGCCTCGACGATCGGAACGTGCTTGTAGGCCGCGGCGTGATAGATCACCTCGACCCCGCGCTCCTGAACGGTGCGGGCCACCAGCTTGCGGTCGAGCACCGATCCCAGCACCGCGACCACGCTGGTCGGGGCGGACGCCGGGCCCTCCGCTTCTTGGTGCAGCCGCCGCTTGAGGTCGTCGATCTCCATCGAGATGTCGTACAGCGCCACCTCCGACAGATCGAACAGCACCAGCGTCTTCGGTTCGAGCTTGAGCAGCTGGCGCGTCAGTTCGGCGCCGATCGAGCCGCCGGCTCCGGTGATCATCACCACCTTGCCCTGCACATTGGCGGCCAGCAGCTCGAGATTGGGCGTGACCGGATCGCGCCCGAGCAGATCCTCGACGTCGATCGGCCGAAGGTCGCTCACCTGGACGCTGCCCGAGGCGATCTCCTCGAGCGCGGGCAGTGTCTTCACCACCACCGGAAACGCCTCCAGCACCTTGAGCGCGAGCCGGCGCTCGCCGCGCAACGCCGACGGCGTGGCCAGCAGCACCTCGGTCACGTTCTCATCGGCGATCACCTTGCCGATCTTCTCCGGCCGCAGCACCTTGACGCCATGCACCAGCTGGCCGGCCAGCGACGGATTGGGGTCGATGAAGGCGACGGTCTTGTAGCCGCCGGTCTCGTTGAGCGCGCGCAAAAGCTGGATGCCGATGGTCCCGGCGCCGTAGATGATGACCGATTTCCGCTCGTCGAAGCTCACCGGCCGGTGTTCGGGCGCGGCCTTGAGCAGCACGGCGCCGGCCCATTGCCGGCTGAGGCGGATGAGCAGCGCGGCGATCAGGGCATAGATCACGATCACCGACCGCGGATGGTCCTTGACGGCCATCATCAGCACCATCACCGCCCACAGCAGCGTCCCGATGACCACCGCGACATAGATGCGGGTCGTGCCCTCCGGGCCGATGAAGCGGGTGACGAGCTTGTACAGCCCGCGCATATAGAAGACGCCGACGCCGATGAGCGGCGCCGCGATCAGCAACACCCATTTGTCCAGGCTCGGCGGGACATAGAGATGGCTCAATCGCAGGGTGTAGGCGCCCCAAATCGCCAGGCTCAACAGCACAAGGTCGTTGACGATCAGCAGGGCCCGCTTGAACCAGCGGGGACGCTCGATCAGCCATAAGGCGAAACGCATGAAGGGCCACCCCGAAACCGGTCTTGAAGCCGGGTCAATTTTCGCCCGCGGGAGAATGGGTTGCACCTTAGCCGAAGCCTGCCGGGAACGGAAGTGAGCGTGGTCTGATCAACAAAAGCGGCGGAAAGCAGGCGGCCCGTCCCGCGCCCGCCGGTCAGCCGAGGATGAGCACATGGAGGCGGCTCGGGCCGTGGGCGCCACGCACGATGGTCTGCTCGATATCGGCGGTCCGCGACGGCCCGCTGATGAGATTGACGCTGCGTGGCAGCCGGCCCTCGCCGTAGCTCGCCCGCAGCCGGTCCCACGCCTCCTCGTAGGAGCCGACGATATCGGACGCGGCGATCAGCACGGTGTGCGCCTCGGGCAGGAAATTCAGGGTGGTCGGGTTGTCGGTGCCGGACAGCAGGAACAAGGTCCCGGTCTCGGCCGCGGCCACCGTCGCGCGCGACAGCGCGGCCCGGTCGTCCGGCGCGGCGCGGCCAAACGAGCGCTCGATGTCCCAGGCTTCGCGCCACGGCAGCGCGGCCAGGACCGGGTCGGCCCCCATGCGGATCTGCGGCGGCAGGTTGCAGGTGCCGAGATAGGAGGCGATCGCGCCGACCGCCTCCTTCGGCGTGGCGACCCGGCTCACATCGGCGCCCTGCTTGGTCAGCATGGTGGTGAACAGCGCCATGCGCTCGGCGCCGCTCCGTGTGGCGCGCGATGGGATAGTGCCGCGCGGGTGACGCTCCAGCCGTCGCGTGACCGCGCTCCGTCGGGCCCGGTCCAAACTGGCCACGCCGAGTGCTGTGCGGATGCGGTCCAGCACCCTGGCGCGGGCCTCGTCGGCGGCGCTCATGCGTCTCCCTTTCGCTGCGCCTGCGCATAGAGGCGATGGAACGTCTTGCCTTGCGGGGCAGGGAGGTCGCGCGTCGTGGTCCAGGCCTTGAGCAGCGGCGCCTGGCTCAATCGGCCCCGCCCGCCGGCGCGCCGCGCCAGGACCCGGGCACAAAGCGCCGGCGAGGGCGTGATAGAGCCGGGGGCGCTTGGCGGCGTAGGCCCATAGTTTCAGCGCCAGCCGCTCCGACAGCGTCGCGTTGCCGCGCGCGAAGTCGCGCTCGCGCCAGCTCCGCATCATGTCGGGCAGCGGAATGTCCATCGGGCAGACCGCCTCGCACCGGCCGCAAAAGCTCGAAGCATGGGGCAGGTCGCGGGCCCGGTCGATGCCTTGCAGCTGCGGCGTCAGCACCGCGCCCATCGGCCCGGGATAGATCGAGCCGTAGGCATGACCGCCGATGGCGCCGTAGACCGGGCAATGATTGAGGCAGGCGCCGCAGCGGATGCAGCGCAGCATGTCGGCGAATTCGTTGCCGAGCATCTCGCTCCGGCCGTTGTCGAGCAGGACCACGTGGTAGGCGGCGGGTCCGTCGGGATCGACGTCCCGCTTCGGCCCGGTGGCGAAGGTGGTGTAGGTGGTGATCTCCTGCCCCGTGGCCGAGCGGGCCAGCAGCCGCAGAATGGTCATGGCGTCTTCCAGCGTCGGCACGATCTTTTCGATCGAGGCGACGACGATGTGCATGCGCGGCAGCGTCGAGGTCAGATCGCCGTTGCCCTCATTGGTGACGATCACCGACGAGCCGGTCTCGGCGATCAGCAGATTGGCGCCGGTGATGCCTACATCGGCGGCGATGAATTTCTCGCGCAGGACCTTGCGCGCCTCGGCCACGAGATATTGCGCCTGGTCGAGCCGCCTCTCGCGCGGCAGGCGCTGATGCCTCGCGGCGGAAATCCGCCTCGATGGTCTCCTTGTTGAGATGGATGACCGGGGCGATGATGTGGCTCGGACGCTCGCCCCGCAATTGCACGATATATTCGCCGAGATCGGTCTCGACCACCTCGATCTTGGCGGCCTGGAGATGGGCGTTGAGGGCGATCTCCTCGGTCACCATCGACTTGCCTTTGGTGACGAGCTTGGCGCCCGCCTCCTGGCACAGCTTCAGGATAATGGCGCGGGCGTCGGCGGCGCTCGGCGCGTAATGGACATGGCCGCCGCTGTCGATGACCTGGCGCTCATAGGCCTCGAGATAGAGATCGAGATGGGCGAGCGTATGGTCCTTGATGGCGCGCGCATCCTCGCGCAGCGCGTCGAACTCGGGCAGCTTCGCCTTCGCCGCCTCGCGCTTGACCACGAAGCCGCGCTTGACGTTCTGGAGCGCCTTCTGCAAGGCGGGATCGGCGAGCGCCCGAGCGGCGCTGGCCTTGAAATTGTGATTGGCGTTGGCCATCCCCCGGGCCGCCCTCAGCGTTTCTGCCGCGGGGCGGCGATGGCGGGTTCCTCGGTCATGCCGGCCAGCACCTCCGCCACATGGCGCGCCTCGACGCTGGCCCGCGCCCGGGACGAGCCGGCCGGCGATATGCATCAGGCAGCCGAGATCGCCGGCGAGCACGGTGGCGGCGCCGGAGCCGACAATGTCGTGCACCTTGGCGTCGACGATGGCGGTGGAGATATCCGGATATTTGACCGCGAACGCGCCGCCGAACCCGCAGCACACGTCGCTCTCGCCGAGCTCGACCAGCGCCAGGCCGGCCACGCTCGACAGCAATTGCCGCGGCGCATCGTGCACGTGCAGCTCGCGCAAGGACGAGCAGGAATCGTGATAGGTGACGCTGGCATCATAGGCCGCATCGACCTTTGTGACCCCGAGCACGTCGACCAGGAACGAGGTCAGTTCGAAGCTCTTGGCGGCCAGCGCATCGGCGCGCTCGGCAAAATGTGGATCGTCGCCGAGGAGGCGCGGATAATGCAGCCGCAGCATGCCGGCGCATGAGCCCGACGGCGCCACCACATAGTCGAAGCGCTCGAACGCCTCGACCACCTGGCGGGCGATAGCGGTGGCGTCACGCCGGTCGCCGGAATTATAAGCCGGCTGGCCGCAGCAGGTCTGCTGGCGCGGCACCTCGACCCGGGCCCCGCCCGCTTCGAGCAACTTGATCGCGGCAAAGGCGACGCTTGGCCGAAACAGGTCGACGAGGCAGGTCACGAACAGGCCGACAAGCGGGCCTTGCTGGGCGGCAGGCGTGGAGGTCATGGCGCCAGTTCAGCTTTGCACGTTGTGGCGGGAGATGGGAGCCAGGATGTAGCATCGGCGGCGCGACTCAAGAAATCCGAATCGGCGGGTCATAACAGCACAAGGGAAGGAGAAAGGAAGGAGGGATGCGAGCCACAGCCTTAGCCATGCTTGCGCTGATGCTGCCGCCGGCCGGGCGCGCCTGGGCCGCTGACGCGCAGCCCGAGACGCTCGTCACGGCGGTCGCCTATGGCACGCATCTGCCTGGCCTGGGCGAACCGGCGTCGCAGCTGGCCAAGCTGCTCAAGGAGCGCTCGGGCGGCGCATTGCAGCTCGATTTGAAGCAGCCGGGAGATGGGACCAAACCTGACGAAATCCTCGACAAGGTGTCGAGCGGCACCATCGACGCCGGCTTTGCCACCGCGAGCTTCTGGGCGGCAAGGCTCCCCGCCGCGGCGCTGTTCTCCGGCTTCCCGTTCGGCCCCGATGCCACGATCTATCTCGATTGGTTCGAGGACGGCAACGGCCGCAAGCTGTACCAGGAGATGTACGATCACGCCGACCTCAAGGTCCAGGCCATGCCCTGCGCCTTCGGCGGCGCCGAGACCGGCGGCTGGTTCGCCAAGGAGATCAAGACCAAGTCCGACATCGAGGGCTTGCGCATGCGCATCTTCGGGCTGGGCGGCCGGGTCATGTCGCGGCTCGGCGCCACCACGATGCTGGTGCCGGGCGGCGATGTCCTCGCCGCCTTCGACAAGGGCACCATCGACGCGGCCGAGCTATATCCTCCGGCGGTCGACGAGCGCCAGGGCCTCAAGGACAAGATCAAGCTGATCTATGTGCCGGGCTGGCACCAGCCCGAGACGGTGCTCGAGCTCCTGGTCAACAAGGATCGCTGGGACGGCCTGTCGGACTACCAGCGCGGCCTGATCAAAGGGGCGTGCCTGGCCACGCTGCAATCGACCTTGACCGACAGCACCCGGCTCCAAACCGACGCCCTGGCCAATCTCGCCAAGGCAGGAGTCCGCGTCGAGCCTTGGCCCGACGACGTGCTCGCGGCCTTGCGCGCGGCCTGGACCGACATCGCCAAGGAAGAGGGCGGCCGGGATTATTTCTTCAAGGCAGTCCTCGACGACCTCGACAAATTCCGCGCCAAGGCGAAGGGCGCGTCCGCTCCCAAGCCCTCGACCGAGCCGGATGCCTCGGCCGAGGCCAAAGCCGCGCCCTAAGTCCTGGAGGCTACTGCGCGGGAAGCGTCTTCAGATAAGCGATGATATCGGCACGCTCGCCGGCGTCGGGGATACCCGGGAAGGCCAGCGCCATCGGCGAATCCGGGATCATCGCCTTGGGGTCGGCGATCCAGGTGCCGATATGCTCCTCGGTCCAGATATAGCCCTCGTCGCCGAGCTTCTTCATGCCGGCTGAATAGGGATAGTCGGCCACGCTGGCCGCCTTGCGGCCGACGATGCCGTTGAGCTCCGGCCCGACCAGGGTCGCGGCGCCCGGCCCGACCTGGTGACAGATGCCGCATTTGCCGAAGGCCGCCTTGCCTTTGGCGGCATCGCCTTCGGCAACAGCGGGGGCGCTCATGGCGAAGAGCGCGACGGCGGCAAGTCCATAAGCAAGTCCAGAAAGCTGAAGCGTCCTCATCTCACTCCTCCTTGTACCGTCCGCCGAAGGCCTGCTTCTGCCCAGGTCAGGACGACTGCCCAACGTTCTTCCCTTTTTTTGTTGCGCCACTTTAGCAGAACGCCCGAAACCCCGCGCCTGCGACATCCTAACTCGGTGAAAAGTCGCCAACGCGCGCCGGGAACGGCGGTTACAGCGGCCCGAGCCGGGTATATTGCCCGCCAACCCTTTGCGTGCGAAACACAAGGGCCGGTCTCCTCAAAACCACTGCGCGGACGTGCTCGGAGCCTAGGATGTCGCAACTTTCCATGCCCAGCCCGGATCTCGCGATCCTTCAGCGCCGCGCCGACATTCTGCGGCAGCTGAAGAAGCTCGCGCCCGGCGCGACCCTGATCACCGACCAGGAAGGCCGCCGCACCTTCGAGACCGATGCGCTCACCGCCTATCGCTGCCTGCCGATGGCGGTGGTGCTGCCGGCGTCGACCGAAGAGGTGAGCGCCATCCTGCGCTTCTGCCACGAGAACCACATCAAGGTCGTGCCGCGCGGGGCCGGCACCTCGCTCTGCGGCGGCGCCCTGCCGCTCGAGGACGCCATCGTGCTGTGCCTGACCCGCATGAGCAAAGTTCTGTCGCTCGACCTGGTGAACCGCGTGGCTCGGGTCGAGGCCGGCATCACCAATACCGCCATTACCGAGGCGGTCGCCGCTGACGGCTTCTTCTACGCGCCGGACCCGTCGAGCCAGATCGCCTGCACCGTCGGCGGCAATGTCGCCACCAATTCCGGCGGCGCCCATTGCCTGAAATACGGCGTCACCACCAATAATGTGCTCGGCGTCCGCATGGTGCTGATGAACGGCGAGATCGTCGATGTCGGCGGACCGAGCCTCGATGCGCCCGGTTACGATTTCCTGGCGCTGATCGTCGGCTCGGAGGGCCAGCTCGGCGTCGTCACCGAGGTCACGGTGCGTCTCATCAGGGCGGCCGAAGGCGCGCGCCCGATGCTGCTCGGCTTCGACTCCAACGAGACCGCGGGCGCCTGCGTCGCCGCCATCATCGCCGCCGGCATCGTCCCCGTGGCGCTCGAATTCATGGATCGGCCCGCCATCCATGTCTGCGAACATTTCGTCAGTGCCGGTTATCCGCTCGACGTCGAAGCCCTGCTGATCGTCGAGGTGCAGGGCTCCGAGGACGAGATCGACACGCTGCTCGAGAGGATCGCCGAGATCGCCGCCGATTATCACCCCCTGGTCATGCGCCGCAGCCAGAGCGCGGAGGAGAGCGCCAAGATCTGGAAAGGCCGCAAGGCGGCGTTCGGCGCCATCGGCCAGCTGTCCGACTATTACTGCATGGACGGCGTCATCCCGCTGTCCAAGCTGCCCAAGGCGCTCGACGAGATCGGCTGGATTTGCCGGCGCTACCGCTTCGACGTGGCCAACATCTTTCACGCCGGCGACGGCAATCTGCACCCGCTCATCCTCTACAACGCCAACGATCCGCTCCAGCTCGAGCGGGTCGAGCTTTGCGGCGCCGAGATCTTGAAGCTGTGCATCGAGCTCGGCGGCTGCCTGACCGGCGAGCATGGCGTCGGCATCGAGAAGCGCGAATTGATGCGCCTGCAATATACCGACGCCGACCTCGAGCAGCAGATGCGGGTCAAGGCGGCGTTCGACCCGGACTGGCTGCTCAACCCCGGCAAGGTCTTCCCGCTGGAAGCGCGAGGCGCCCAGTGACCGGCCATATGCGCGTCGGCTTCCATGCTCCCGATACCGTGGAGGAGCTTGCCTATCTGGTCGCCGAGGCCGCCGATACCCGCACGCCGCTCGAGGTGATGGGGCGCGGCACCAAGCGCGAGGTCGGCCGGCTGGTGCAGCATGGCGCGGTGCTGAGCACCGAGAATCTGGTCGGCGTGCCGATCTACGAGCCGAGCGAGCTGGTGGTGGTGGCGCTGGCCGGCACCCCGCTCGCCCAGGTCGAGCAGCTGCTGGCCGAGAACGAACAGGAATTGCCGTTCGAGCCGGTCGATCTCGGCCCGGTGCTCGGCTTCGGCCCGGGTCAGGCCACCGTCGGCGGGACGATCGCCGCCAATCTGTCCGGCAGCCGCCGCATCCTGTGCGGCGCCGCGCGCGACCATGTGCTCGGCGTGCAGGCGGTCAATGGCCGCGGCGACACCATCCGCTCGGGCGGCCGGGTGATGAAGAACGTCACCGGCTACGATCTCGCCCGGGGGCTGGCCGGCTCCTGGGGCACGCTCGCGGTCATGACCGAGATCGCGCTGAAGGTGCTGCCGGCCCAGCGCGAGGTCCGCACCGTGCTGTGTTTCGGCCTGGCCGATCTGAACGGGGTCGAGGCCCTGTGCCTGGCCCTCGGCACGCCGTTCGAGGTGTCCGGCACCGTGCATCTCCATGCCGAACTGGCCGAGCGCTTCTCCGACCAGGAGATCGCCAATGCCGGCGCCTCCGTCACCGCCATCAGGGTCGAGAATTTTCCCGCCTCCGCCCGCTACCGCTCGAGCCGGCTGAAGCAGATGCTCCAGGCCTATGCCCCGGCGCTCGAGCTCGATACGCTGCGCAGCCGCATCTTCTGGAACGAGGTCAGGGGCTTGGCGATGTTCGAGAAATCCGGCCGCCCGCTCTGGCGCATCTCCACGCTGCCCTCGACCGCGCCCAAGCTGGTCGCGAGCCTCGCCCGCAAGATCGATGTCCGCGTGCTATATGACTGGTCCGGCGGCTTGATCTGGCTGGAAACGCCGCCCATCTCCGACGCCGGCGCGGTCGAGATCCGCCGCACCCTTGCCGAATTCGGGGGCCATGCCACACTGATCCGGGCCGAAACGCGAAGCCAGGGCCGGCGTCGACGTGTTTCAGCCGCTCGATCCGCCGCTGATGGCGCTGACATCCGCGCTCAAGCAAGCCTTCGATCCGGTCGGCATTCTCAATCCCGGCCGCATGTATGCAGGGATATAGGCGAGGACCATGCAGACCAATTTCAACAGCGTCCAGCTCGCCGACCCGACCATTGCCCGCGCCGACGCGATTCTGCGTCGCTGCGTCCATTGCGGGCTGTGCACCGCCACCTGCCCGACCTATGTGCTGACCGGCGACGAGCGCGACAGCCCGCGCGGCCGCATTTATTTCATGAAGCAGATGTTCGAGGAGCGCGAGGTCACGCCGTCGATGACCTATCACATCGACCGCTGCCTCTCCTGCTTCGCCTGCATGACCACCTGCCCGAGCGACGTCGACTACATGCATCTGGTCGATCTCGCCCGCACCCGCATCGAGGCCAAGGGCCACCGCACCGCCGCGCAGCGCAGCTTGCGCTGGATCGTGAGCAAGGTGCTGCCCAACCCGCGCCGCTTCCGCGCCGCTCTGACGCTTGGGCTGGCTCGCCCGGCCGTTCCGCGGGCTGCTGGCGCGCGCCGGGTTCGAGCACCAGGCCGCCGCGCTTGGCGCTGGTGCCGGCCGCCTGCCCAAGGCGCAGCTCGACCCGGCCGAGATCGGTGATCGGCAAGGACCCCAAGGCCAAGCGCGTGGCGCTGATGCTCGGCTGCGTGCAGGAGGTGCTGGCGCCGTCGATCAGCCGCGCCGCCATCAGGCTGCTCAGGCGGCACGGCGTCGACGTCGTCGTGGTCAAGGACGAGACCTGCTGCGGCGCGCTGGTGCATTCGCTCGGCAAGGACGAGGAGGCGCGCGACTACGCCCGCCGCAATATCGACGCCTGGACCGCCGTCATTCGCGAGAAGCCGCTCGACGCCATCGTCGTCACCACTTCGGGCTGCGGCACCATGGTCAAGGACTACGGCAACCTGCTCGCCCGCGACCGCGGCTATGCCGAGCGCGCCGCCTATATCGCCGGCCTGGCCCGCGACATCACCGAGTTCATCGACACCATCGGCCTCAACCCGCCGATGATGTGGACCGGGCTTGAGGATCGCCTATCACGCCGCCTGCTCGCTCCAGCACGGCCAGAAGCTCGACGCCCTGCCGCTGTCGCTGCTGGAGCAGGCTGGCTTCAACATCCTCCAGATCCCGGAAGGCCATCTCTGCTGCGGCTCGGCCGGCACCTATAATCTGCTCGAGCCGGAGCTGGCCGGCCAGCTTCGCGAGCGCAAGCTCGCCAATATCGCCAAGGTCGAGCCCGAGCTGATCGTCACCGCCAATATCGGCTGCATGATGCAGCTCAAGACCGGCACCACGGCCCCGTTCGTCCACACCATCGAGATGCTCGATTGGGCGACCGGCGGTCCGCCGCCCGAGGCGCTTGGCCCGCTCAAGAATTCGGGCCACCCGATCGAGGCCCTGGTCGAGCTGGCGAGGCAAACCGCCCTGGTCGATTAGGCCTAACGCACTCCCCTGTGGGGAGAGGTCCACCGAAGCTTGGCTTCGGTGCGGGTGAGGGGGTTCAACGAAACTTGCCCTTGCTCCCCTCGCCCTTCCCGCCATGCGACTTGCGCATCTGCGCGCGCAAGATCGCGGCAGTAAGCCCTCGCCCCACCGGGGAGAGGAGGGTTCTGATCACTAATGACTGGTCAATGATCCTGGGCTAGAAGCGGGCGGCCGGAGCCGTTTCACCGAACCGCCAATCCCATGACCAAGAAGACCGAGCCCTCATCCCCCGAGGCCCGCCTGCCGAAGGGGCTTTTCGACATTTCCGCGGGCGAAATTCGCGCCGGCGAGGACATGCTCGCCACGATTCGGCGCGTGTTCGAATCCTACGGCTTCGAGCCCCTGGACACGCCGGCCATCGAATATACCGACGCGCTCGGCAAGTTCCTGCCCGACCAGGACCGGCCCAACGAGGGCGTGTTCTCGTTCCAGGACGACGACGAGCAATGGCTGTCGCTGCGCTACGATCTGACCGCGCCGCTCGCCCGCTACGTCGCCGAGAATTTCCAGAACCTGCCCAAGCCCTTCCGCCGCTATCAAGTCGGGTCCGGTGTGGCGGAACGAGAAGCCGGGGCCGGGCCGCTTCCGCCAGTTCACCCAGTTCGACGCCGACACGGTCGGCGCCTCGTCCGTCGCCGCCGATGCCGAGCTTTGCATGCTCGCCGCCGACACGCTCGAAGCGCTCGGCGTCCCGCGCGGTCAATACGTCGTCAAGGTCAACAACCGAAAGATTCTGGATGGAGTGCTTGGAGGCAGTGGGCTTGTCGGTGAAAAGCAATGCTGGCAAGCGCCTCACCGTGCTGCGCGCCATCGACAAATTCGACCGGCTTGGGCGATTGAGGGCGTGCGCGCCTTTTGGGCAAGGGACGCAAAGACGAAAGTCGGCGACTTCACCAAGGGCGCGGGCGCTGACAGTCAAAGCAATCATCGACTACATCGCGTCGAAATTTCGACTACGGAGTATATCGCGAGAGCCCAGCGAGGCGCAGTCCATGCGCTCAGCGCCGACGCTGGCAGCGCAGATACTTGCACAGACAATGATGCACATCAGATTCACGAGCGCTTCGGTAGCGAATTCAGTCGCTGCAGCAGGCATCGACGAGCTTGAGATGATCGCCACCTTGTGCGAGCCGCAGGCTATACGATGACCGGATCGTATCGATCCCTCCGTCGTGCGCGGGTTGGAATATTACACCGGCCCGGTGTTCGAGGCCGAGCTGACACGCGCCCATCAAAGACGAGCAAGGGCCAGCCCATCAGGCTCGGCTCGGTGGTGAGCGGCGGGCGCTATGACGGGCTGGTCGAGCGCTTCACCGGCGAGAAGGTGCCGGCCACCGGCATCTCCATCGGCGTGTCGCGCCTGCTGTTCGGCCTCCAGCGCCTCGGCAAATATAAAGACGAGCGCCACGCAAGGCCCGGTGGTCGTGCTGGTGCTCGACCGCGACCGCATCGCCGACTACCAGACCATGGCGCAAGCAGCTTCGCGCCGCCGGCATCCGCGCCGAGCTTTATCTCGGCGAGTCCGGCATGAAGGCGCAGATGAAATATGCCGACAAGCGCGGCGCCCCTTGCGTGGTCATCCAGGGCGGCGACGAGAAGGCCAAGGGCGAGGTGCAGATCAAGGATCTGATCCTCGGCGCCACGCTCACCTCGATCGAGGACCGCGAGGAATATCTGAAAAAGCAGGCCGAGGCGCAGTTCGCCGTGCCCGAAGCCGGCATGTCGATGCCGTTCGCAACGTCCTGTCTCGCCACAAATCCTAAAGCATGTTCGTTGTAATGAACATCAACCACGCGTCATGGCCGGGCTGGTCCCGGCCATCCACGTCTCTCTTGTCATGCCCGCGAAGGCGGGCATCCAGTAACCACGGGTGTCGGTTATCGACGAACGCCGCGGTTACTGGATTGCCCGGTCAAGCCGGGCAATGACACTGAACTAGGGCTGAAAGACTAAATCATGGCCGCTGAATCGGCGAAAGAATTCGAGGCTCTCGAAGCCCAGGCCGCCACCCTGCTCGATACTTTCCGCAACGCCGGCTACGAGCAGGTTGCGCCCTCGATCATCCAGCCCGCCGATATCTTTCTCGACCAGATCGGCGAGTCGATCCGGAGCCGCACCTATGTGTTCACCGACCTCGCCGGCGACGAGCTGTGCCTCCGGCCCGACCTGACCGTGCCGGTGTCGCGGCTCTATCTCGAGCGCCACCCCGAGGCCGACCAGCCCGCGCGCTATTGCTATAACGGCCCCGCCTTCCGCTTTCAGCCGCAGGGCGACAATCGCGCCCATCCGCGCGAGTTCCGCCAGGCCGGCATCGAGTGCTTCGGCGAGAGCGACAGCGAAAGCGCCGATGTCGAGATCGTGCTGCTGGCGGTCGAGGCCGTGCGCGGCGCCGGGCTCAAGGACTTCCGCTTGCGCTTCGGCGACATCGCCCTGTTCTACGCGCTGCTCGATGCGCTCGCGCTGCCCGAGCGCTGGCGGCTGAAGCTTCGCCACTATTTCTGGCGGCCGCAGGCCTTCCATGCGCTGCTCTCCCGTCTCGCCAAGGGCGAGCGGCCGAACGGCGACGGCCCGGTCATGGCGCTCGCCGGCAGCGCTCTCGGGCAAGAAGCCGAGCGCGCCGAGGAGCTGGTCGCCGCCTATCTCGACCAGGAGCGGGCTGCCGCTCGCCGGCAACCGCTCCTTGAGCGAGATCACCGCGCGGCTGCTCGATCATGCCGCCGATCTCAGGGCCGAGCCCTTGCGCAAGGAGGTCGCCACCGTGATCGACTATTACCTCGCGGTCTCCGGGCCGCCGCTGGAGGCGGCCGAGCGCGTCGCCATGATCGCGCAAGGGCGCCGGCATCGATCTCGGCCCGGCGCTTCAGGCCTATCACGCGCCGCTTCGAGCGCCTCAAGAAGAGCGGCATCGATCTTGGACGCGCGCGAGTTTCGCCGCCGAGTTCGGCCGCAACCTCGAATATTACTCAGGCCTGGTGTTCCAGATCGAGGCCGAGGGCATCGACGAGGCCATTGCCGGCGGCGGGCGCTATGACGGCCTGCTCGCCCATCTCGGCGCGCCGCGGGAGGTGCCGGCCATCGGCTCGGCCATCCACACCGAGCGCCTGCTCGCCGCCGCGCGGGGAGACCGTGATGGCCGCCAAGCTCTCCATCGCCGTGCCCTCCAAGGGCCGGCTCAAGGACCAGGCCGCCGCTCTGTTCGAGCGCGCGGGCCTGGCGTTGCGCAGCAAGGGCCACGAGCGCGGCTATCGCGGCACGCTCGAAGGCCTCGACGGCGTCGAGGTGGTCTACACCTCGGCGGCCGAGATCGTGCACCAGCTCAAGACCGGCCGCGTGCAGCTCGGCATGACCGGCGAAGATTTGATCCGCGAGACGCTGGCCGATGTCGACCGCTCGGTCGAGTTCCTGGCGCCGCTCGGCTTCGGCCGCGCCGATGTGGTGGTGGCCGTGCCCGATTGCTGGATCGATGTCGGCAGCATGGCCGACCTCGAAGACGTCGCCGCGCAATTTGCCGGGTGCATGGCAGGCGCCTGCGCGTCGCCACCAAATATATGAATCTGACCCGGCGCTTCTTCGCCACGCCAGGGCGTCGCCGGCTATCGCATCGTCGAGAGCGTCGGCGCCACCGAAGCGACGCCCGCGGCCGGCACCGCCGAGCTGATCGTCGACATCACCACCACCGGCACCACGCTCCGCGCCAATCACCTGAAGGTGCTGGACGACGGGCTGATCCTGAAATCGCAGGCGCATCTGTTCGCCTCGCGCGCCGCACCCTGGGACAAGGCCGCCATGAAGCTCCGCGACGCCATCTGTCGTCACGAAGACTCGTGGCGGCTGACCGGGAAGCCGGAATGGTCCTGTTCACCCAGAGGTGACTGGCGGGGACAAAATCGAGCGGCTAGGGTCCGCGCCATGATGATTCGCCTCGTCCTCGCGCTGCTGCTCGCCACTTTCGCGCAGTCCGCCACCGCCGCGCCGTCGCGCATCATCATCTTGCGCCATGGCGAGAAGGCCGACGACTGGAAGCTGTGCGAGATCGGCGAGCAGCGCGCCAAGGCGCTGGCCCTGACCTATCTCGGCCGCGACGCCGCCAAGTCGCTGTTCGCCGCGGGCGAGGAGCCCGCCTTCTTCTTCGCCATCACGCTGCACACCGCCGAGCTCGCCTCGCCGTCGGTGGCGAGCTGGAACAAGCCGATCATCCTTTATTCGGTGGTGCCCGAGAGCGGGCAAAGCAAAGAGGACTTCACCAAGGCGCTCAACCGCCGCACCCAGGAAGCCGCGCGCGGGCTGCTCGACCAATCCGGCGCTGAAGGGCAAGACCGTGGTGGTGGTGTGGGAGCACAAGCATATCGCCAATGCCGAGCTTGACGACCAAATTCGAGCGCGAGGGCGTGACGCTGCGCCAGCTGCTCAATCTCGACATCCTGCCGGGCGTGCCCAAGACCTGGCCCGACGACACCTACGACTATTTCTGGATCGTCGATTTCGCCGAGAACTCGAACGTGCCCTCCAAGTTCACCATGATGAAGCAGGAGTTCGGCACGTCCTTCCCCAAGGTGCCGCTCGAACGACTGGGACACGCCCGACGGGCTCGACGCCTCAAGCGGCTGCAAGACCAAGGTCGAGGACTGACGGCCCGCGCTTTCGCCGGATCCGCTCAGAGCAGGTCGCCCATATACGGGACGGGGTAGCGGCAATATTTATATTGCAGCCGGCAGCGCTGGCATCTTTGGCTATTTGCACCGCAACGGGCGAGGCAGACATTGTAGCGCTGCTCTGCAGCTCGCCCCCGCCTGCGCTTGCCGGCGCCAAGGCTAAGCTCCACCAAGCTTGGCACCAGGGCTAGTGCCAGCAACGCGATCAGCATTCGCATCGTCAGTCACCTCCACCGCCAACTCGGGCCATGAGGATAGTCTAACATCGCGCGACGCAGAAGGGCGCGCGGCGAGGCGTCGTGCAACAACTAAGCCAGGCTCAGATCGAGCGCATCGTGCGGCGGCTTGCCATTGGCGGCGGCCGCTTCCCGCAAATGGTGGCGGCCGGTATCGTCGGGCTCGAGCGCGAAGAACCGGTTATGGAACTGGACCAGGCTCGAGCGGTGGCCGATCGAGACGATGGCGGTGCCCGGCAGCCGGTCGATCAGCAGGCGATACAGCGCCGCCTCCGAACCCTCGTCGAGCGCGGCGGTCGCCTCGTCGAGGAACAGCCAATGCGGCTTTGCAGCAAGGCGCGGGCGATCGACAGCCGCTGCTGCTCGCCGCCCGACAGCTTGTCGGCCCAATAGGCGGTCTCGTCCAACTGGTCGATGAAGGCGCCGAGCCCGACCGCCTTCAGCACGTCCTCGATCTCGTCCGGCGCTGAAGGCATCCTCGGGCCCGGGATAGGCCAGCGCGCCGCGCAGGCTGCCGAGCGGCATATAAGGCCGCTGCGGCAGCACCAGCACGCTGGCGCCTTTGCGGCACGCGGATCGAGCCGGTCCCGAACGGCCACACCCCGCCGAGCGCCCTGAACAGGGACGTCTTGCCGGCCCCTGACGGCCCGGTCACCAGCACCCGCTCGCCCGGCTCGATCGAAAATTCCGCGAGCCGCACGATCTCCTGGCCGTTGGGCAGCCCGACCGCAAGCTCCTCGACCAGCAGCGCCTTGCCGCCGTCGGTCAGGAACCCGACCCGCGGCGCGGTCCGGTCCAGGCCTTCGGCCCAATCGATCGAGGCCTCGAAGCCCGACAGCCGGTTCAGCACCGCCTTCCAGTCGGCGATCGCTGGTATAGGCCGAGACGAAGAATGACAGCGCGCTCTGCACCTGGCCGAACGCCGACACGATCTGCATCAACCCGCCGAGCGTGAGCGAGCCGAAGAAATAGATCGGGCTCACCACGATGAACGGGAAGATCAGCGCCACCTGCGAGTAGCCGGCGGTCAGGAAGGTCAGCCGCTTCCGCCGCCGCATGATGTCGTACCAATTGCGGATGACCCAGCCGAAGCGGTCGCGTAAACGCGCCTCCTCGGCGCCCTCGCCGGCGAGCAGCGTCACTTCCTCGGCGTTCTCGCGCAGCCGCACCAGCGAGAAGCGGAAATCGGCCTCGTAGCGCTGCTGATTGAAGTTGAGCTGGATCAGCGGGCGCCCGACCAGATGGGTGATCCAGGTGCCGAGCACGGCGTAGATCAGCGCCGCCCACACCAGATAGCCGGGGATCTGGTAGGATTGCGATCCGATCATCAGCGGCGTCGCCGACGACAGCGTCCACAGGATCACCACGAACGACACCAGCGTGACGATCGAGCCCAACAGCGCGATGCCGATATTGAGCGTGTTGTCCACGAAGTCGCGGATATCGTCGGCAATGCGCTGGTCGGGGTTGTCGGCCTGGTCGCCCTTCAGCCGCATGCGGTAATGGGTGCCTTGGCCGAGCCAGCGGCCGATATAGCGCTGGGTCAGCCAGTTCCGCCATCGGATCTGGAGCCATTGCTGCAGATAGAGCTGATAGACGGCGCTGACGATGAAGAACGCGGCCAGCACGCTGAACACGCCGAGCTGCCAGATGAAGGTGTCCCAGTCCTTGTCCTGGAGCGCGGTGTAGAAGGTGTTGTACCAGGCGTTGAAACGCACGTTCAGCCAGACCTGGAACAGCTGGAGCGCGATCACGGTGAACAGCAAGACGCGGCCGGCCCAGCGGTCTTCCGACCGGAAATAGGGCACCGCGATACGCGTGAATTCGTGGACCGTGTTGCGGAAATTCGCCATCGGGTGGAGCGGCTCCAATAGGCCCCTATGCGGGCCAAACCGGCCGACGATAAGGCCAAACCCGGGCGCACAGGAAATTACGTTTGCGTAAGCCTTAAGTGAGGCTGCCTTATATGTCCCGCGGCAAATGGCGGCCCTTGGCCGCGCCTCGGCCTCGACGGTTCGGGGCGGACCCTATAGGCTGTCGCGGGGAATAATGGGTCGGGGTCAGCTTCAACAGGAGGACTCCGATGCGCAAATTCGTCGTTCTGATTGGTTTGGTGGTTGGGCTCGCGGCACTGGCCATGGTGGCCAACGACGCCTCGGCCAAGACGATTCTCGTTTCGCTGACGCAACAGCAGGTCGCCAATGTTTGCGGCAAGAACGCGCAAACCGGCGGTGGCCACACGGGCTGCACGAAATCCTGCGGCGGAGGTACGCAGGTCTGCGATTTCGATTGCAACAACAAGTCCGGCAAGTGCACGGGATCGTGCGTGACCTGTGCCCAGCGCAAGTTCCCCTTCGGCGAGAACTTTCCGGCCCATGTGGTGAAGAAGGACGTCAGGGTCGCGCGCTAGAGTGCGCGCGGTTCGAGCCGAAAAGAAAAAGGGCCGCCCGAACGAGGCGGCCCTTGGCATTTCGATCGGCTAGCTTGGACTACATCATGTCCATGCCGCCCATGCCGCCGCCCGGCATGTGCGCGTGGCCGTCGCCGCCCTTCTTGGGCGCCTCGGCCACGCCGGCCTCGGTGGTGACCAGCAGGCCCGCCACCGACGCCGCATCCTGCAGCGCCGTGCGCACGACCTTGGCCGGGTCGATGATGCCCTTCTGGATCAGATCGACATATTCGTCGTTCTGCGCGTCGTAGCCGTACGAAGCCGACTTCTGCTCCAGCATTTTGCCGACCACGATCGAGCCTTCGACGCCGGCATTCTCGGCGATCTGCCGGATCGGCGCCTGCAACGCCTTGCGCACGATGTTGATGCCGGCGTCCTGGTCGTCGTTATCGCCTTTGGTCTTGAGCGACTTCGAGGCCCACAGCAGCGCCACGCCGCCGCCGGGCACGATGCCTTCCTCGACCGCGGCGCGGGTCGCGTTCAACGCATCGTCGACGCGATCCTTCTTCTCCTTGACCTCGACCTCGGTGGCGCCGCCGACCTTGATCACCGCCACGCCGCCGGCGAGCTTGGCCAGCCGCTCCTGCAGCTTCTCCTTGTCGTAGTCGGACGTGGTGTCCTCGATCTGCTGCTTGATCTGGCCGATGCGGGCCTCGATGTCGGGCTTCTTGCCGGCGCCGCTGACGATGGTGGTGTCGTCCTTGGTGATCGCCACCTTCTTGGCCTTGCCCAGCATCTGCACGGTGACGTTCTCGAGCTTGATGCCGAGATCCTCGGAGATCAGCTCGCCGCCGGTCAACACCGCGATGTCTTGCAGCATGGCCTTGCGGCGATCGCCGAAGCCCGGCGCCTTGACGGCGGCGACCTTCAACCCGCCGCGCAGCTTGTTGACCACCAGCGTGGCAAGGGCTTCGCCCTCGACATCCTCGGCGATCACCAGCAGCGGACGGCCCGACTGCACCACCGCCTCGAGCAGCGGCAGCAGCGCCTGGAGGCCGGACAGCTTCTTTTCGTAGATCAGAATGTAGGGGTTCTCGAGATCGGCGATCATCTTCTCGGCATTGGTGATGAAATAAGGAGAGATGTAGCCGCGGTCGAACTGCATGCCCTCGACCACTTCGAGCTCGCTGTCGAGGCTCTTGGCTTCCTCGACGGTAATGACGCCCTCATTGCCGACCTTCTGCATGGCCTTGGCGATCATGTCGCCGATCGCCTTCTCGCCATTGGCCGAGATGGTGCCGACCTGGGCGATTTCCGCCGAGCCGCTGACCATCTTCGAGCGCTTCTTGATGTCCTGGACCACGTCGAGCACGGCCTTGTCGATGCCGCGCTTGAGATCCATCGGGTTCATGCCGGCGGCCACCGCCTTCAGGCCCTCGCGCACGATGGCCTGCGCCAGCACGGTCGCGGTGGTGGTGCCGTCGCCGGCGGTGTCGTTGGTCTTGGAAGCGACCTCGCGCAGCATCTGCGCGCCCATGTTCTCGAACTTATCCTCGAGCTCGATCTCCTTGGCGACGGTTACGCCGTCCTTGGTCGAGCGCGGGGCGCCGAACGACTTGTCGAGGATCACGTTGCGGCCCTTGGGCCCGAGCGTGATCTTGACCGCGTTGGCGAGGATATCGACGCCGCGCATCATCCGCTCGCGCGCGTCGGCTGCGAATTTCACATCTTTAGCTGCCATTTGAATTTTGCTCCGGTGTTTCTGTGTCAGATAGGTCTGGGGGGCGGGGCGTTCGGCGCTTAGCCGAGGATCCCCATGATGTCGGACTCCTTCATGATGAGGAGATCCTCGCCGTCGATCTTGACCTCGGTGCCGGACCACTTGCCGAACAGCACCTTGTCGCGGGCCTTGACCCCCATGGGCTGAAGCTTGCCGTCCTCGCCGCGGGCGCCGGGCCCTGCCGCGATCACTTCGCCGGTCTGCGGCTTCTCCGCTGCGGTATCGGGAATGATGATGCCGCCTTTGGTCTTGAGCTCCTCCTCGAGCCGGCGCACGACCACGCGGTCGTGCAAGGGTCGGAATTTCATGGATTTTTCTCCGGGAACTTGCTTGGGAATTAAGGATTGTGCCGCGCTGGCACTCACCAATAGCGAGTGCTAATCGCTATGCAGGAGATACTGTCGCGACCCCGTTCTGTCAAGGCAGAGCTTAGCAAAAGCGGCGGCTAGCCGGTCCCCTCAGGGCGTCAGGCGGCGGCCGAACGAGACGATATAGGCCGGCGACCGCGCGGCGAACACCGGGTCGTCGGCCGGGCCGGCAATCCCGTCGACCACGTTCCCCGGCAGGAACGAGAACGCATTGCAGGTCGCGTCCGGCGCCATCGCCTCGATGCTGACCTTGCCGAGCGGGGTGGTCTCGCGCCCATCCTCGTCGTCCCATCTCTGCGTGGGATCGCTGGTCTGGTCGCCGTCACGCCCACGAATGGCCACCAGTTCGAACGTCACCGGCCCCTTGGCCAGCCGGTCGGTCATCTCCGCCTGGTAGAAATCCGGGCCCTTGGCCTTGGCCTCGTCGTCGGTCAGATCGAGCGCGCCGGCATCGGGGATCGCCTTATATTTGACCAGCGCGGTATCGCCCTTGGCGTTGGTGAAGGTGAAGGCGTGCACGCCCCAATAATTGACGCCCGCATAGCTGGCCGGCACCGGGTGGGAGGTGAGCCAGGCATTCTGCCGCGCCGCTTCGGGATGCGCGGCGAAGAAGGCCTTGATCTTGTCCTGGTCGCCCGAACCGACCGCGTGCAGGAACTCGACGAACAAAGCCGGCGTCTGCGCGAAGAACATCGGCGCCGAGATCATCACCAGATCGGTCACGGCGCCATCGCCGAGATTGAACCGGAGCGCCAGGCCCCGCACATTGTCCTTGGCGTCGTCCGCCGCTTGCGGGTTGCCGCCGCCGAGCGAGAACCGGCCCGTGACCGGAACGGTCTTGGCGAAGTGCGGCGCCTTGGACAAAGCTGCGGCATCGGGGGAGGGGGTGAACTGGCCGGTCAGGCAGAAGCCCTTGGTGTGGGCGGCGCGCAGCCCTTTATGCGTGCCGAACACCCCGTTCAAGGCGTCGACCAGGTCGGCCGGCCCCACGTCGGCCGCCCGCGCGACCAGCGCCGCTCCGGCAATAAGCACCACCGCGAGGAGTGAAATCACCACGCGTTTCGACCGGCTTCTGGTTGTCATGACGGGAGACCTCTTCTGCGGCATTGGCATCGGACCAGCGCGGCCCGTTGCTCGGGATCGCGAATGTTATCGCACGAATTTGACAGCGCGACACGCGGCGGCGCGCGATAGCGTCGCAGGGGTGAGGCTATGTCAACGCGCCAAATTCGACTTGAACCCGGCGCGCAAACGTCCTTTGCTGTAAGCGGCAACCATGCCTCCGCAAGACGCTCCATCCTCCGCCGCGCTCGATCGCTCCGAGCTTGCCGCCTATTGGCTTCCGTTCACCGCCAATCGCGCCTTCAAGCATCGCCCCCGGCTGATCGACCGCGCCGAGTTCCCCCCCGCCCGTTCTGGGCCTCCCCCGCCCTCGCCCCCCCCGCCTTTACCTGGCCGGGGCCTGGCATTCCCCCGCCTCCCTTTAATCGTCCGAAGCGGTCGACACCGCGCTCAAGATCGCGCTGGGCTTTCACAAGCTGGCCGGCGCCAGCACCCGCACGCGTTTCGTCTCGCGCGAGCGCAGCTATCATGGCGCATGCATCGGCGGCACCTCGGTCGGCGGCATCGCCCAGAACCGCAATCTGTTCGAGCCGCTGCTCGATGTCGATCAGCTCCGCGCCACCTATTCGCGCGAGCGGCAGGCTTACGCCCGCGGCGAGCCGGAACGGGGCGCCGACCTCGCCGACGACCTCTGCCGCGCTCGACCTTTATCGCGACGAGGGCCTGTTCGACCGCGCCCGCGCGCTCGAGCCGGTGTTCGCCGACGCGGTGCATGGGCTGAAAGGCGCGCCGCATGTGGTCGACATCAGGACCATCGGCCTCGCCGCCGGCATCGATCTGGCCCCGGTCGACGGTGCGCCGGGCTTGCGCGGGGCGCGCGCCTTCGATGCCGCCTTCTTCAACGAGGATCTGGTGATCCGCGCGGTCGGCGATACGCTGGTGCTGGCCCCGTCCCTGATAGCGGCCGAGGCCGATATCGCCGCCATCACCGAACGGGTCGCCCGCCTGCTCAAGGGACTGCGCTGATCTCGCGGGCTTGGTTTCGGCGCTCCAGGCTGCTATCAAACAAACTCCGATGGGCGGCCAAATTGCTGTTGCCTTACAGGGGGCTGTCGCCGCATGATTTTTGCACGAGGTTGCCAGCATGGCTGACACCATTGCCATGGCCTCTAGGCGGAGCGATTCCTCGGGAGGGCTTGCCATGCTCGACGTGATCGTCCTGGTCGCCATGGCGGTCACGGCGGCCGCGTTCGCGGTGGGGCTGATCCTTCATTCCGGCATTGCCCAAATTCCGGCGCTGATCGCCGCCGCCGCGCTCTACATGGTGATGGCGGCCTCTTACCTCATGGTGGCCCGCGGTTCGCGCCCCGCCGCCGGCGGCTCCGACCGTCTCAACGAGCTCGAAGCGGCGCTCGAGATGATCGACAAGGACCTGCAGCGTATCGACCGGGTCGAGGACGATGTATCGCGCCTCGATCTGCTCACCGATCGGGTCGAGCGGCTCGATCAGGCCATGGGCGGTTCCGGCGTCAGCGAGCGGGCCGGTGGACCGGCCCGGCTTCGAGCAGTTCGCCGAAGAGTTCGATCAGGTGCACGCCAAGATCGAGAATCTGCGGGCCGATCTCGAAGGCGAGTCGCGCAATCAGCGCGAGAAGATGACCGGCGATCTCAGAGTTTTGGAAAACCTGATCAAGCAGCTGTCCAACGAATTGATCGCCGCCTCCGAGGCGCCGGCCGCGCTGCCCGAGCGCGCCACGATGCCGCCCCCGTCAAGCTTGGCCGAGATCGAAATGATCGAGCCCGAGGACGAGGACGACGTCGCGGAGGAGGAAGACGAGAGACGAGAGATTTGTGGCCGAGCCCGAGCCCCTCGCCGTCATCGAGGTCGAGGACGAGGAGGAGGAGATCGTCGCCCTTGTCGAGGACGCGCCGCCGCCGCCGGCGGAGACCCCGCGCGCGGCGAGCTTCGACCGCGATAAGCCGCTCAGGAAAAGTCCCCGGCTCGAGATCCCGCCGCTCGAGGAGGAACTCGTCGTTGCCGCCGACACCGCTCATATCGGCGATGACGAGATGCTCGAGATCGTCAGTCAGGCGATCGAGGCCGGCCGCGTCGATCTTTATCTGCAACCCACCGTCACCCTGGCCGAGCGGAGGCCCCGTTATCTCGAGGCGTTCACCCGCATCAGGACCAAGTCCGACAGCCTCATCCTGCCGGGGTCTTATCTACCCCCGGCCGAGGCCTCCGGCATGATGCCGCTGATCGACAATGTCCTGCTGGTCAAGAGCGTGCAGACCCTGCGGCGGCTCGGTCCCCAATCGCGGATCAAGGGCGTGTTCTGCAACATCTCGGTCAACACCCTGCTCGATCCCGAGTTCTTCCCGGAGCTGGTCGAGTTCATGGAGGAGAATAGCGGCCTCAGCGAGAGCCTGATTTTCGAGGTCAGCCAACCTGGCATTCTCGGGCTCAACGCGACCGAGCTCGGCGCGCTCGATACTTTGGGCGCGCTCGGCTATGGCTTCTCCCTCGACCATATCGCCGATCTCGATGTCGATTTCATTGGCTTGCGCGAACGGTCGTTCCGTTTCGTCAAGATCGACGCGCGGACCTTCCTGCACGGCATGAAGGCGAAGGGCTCGACCTTCTCGGCCGCCGACATGAAACGCGCCCTCGACGATTTCGATATCAAGCTGATCGTGGAGAAGGTCGAGGACGAGGACGCCGTGGAGCAGCTGCTCGACTACGGCGTGGAGCTGGCGCAGGGCTATCTGTTCGGCAAGCCGAAGCCGATGAGCCCGGCGCTGTTCCGCGAGATTGAAGACGACGCGGCCTGACCCGTCCGGCGCGAGGCCTATTCGGGCGCTAAGCCGTCCTCTTGCAGCGCCTTTTCTTCCGCGTTGCCCGCGCCTTCTTCCTTAGGGTGCTCCGGCGCGGCTTCCACCGGCGCCTTCTCTCCCTCGGTGCCGACAGCGGCCTCGGGCGGCGTGATGTCGGGACGCAGATCGTGCCAGACTTCTGCGTTCTCCTCGTCTTGCACCGTGATGACGAGGGCAGGGGCGGCGTGCAAGGGCAGCGGCGCGGCGGCGAAGCCCGGGCCGGCGAAACCGCCGAGCACCAACAGACCGGCAGCCATTTTCATCAAAGCGTGAGTCATGTGGCGTGACCTCCTAGTAAGTGGCGCCTGCCCGGCTCGAGCCAGCGGGCCGGCACGTTCTGTGCCACAGGAGCATTCTAAGAACCGTCAGAATCTGTCCAGCAAAACGTTGCGAATTGTCGAAAAAATCCGTGGAAACCCGGGTTAGTTTCCGCCGACGGATCGACCGTCTCAGACGCCAGCCAGCACGTAAAGCAGACTGTCGTTGAAGTGGATGTCTTTCAGGGATTCGGGCGGGGAGGGCGGTGGCGGCCCTTCGATGATGACCGGAACGATGTCGGGGCCACCATTATTCGAGGCGGCGCGCCGGGCGAGCGCGTATTCGGTCTCCTTCATTACCCACTCGGATGCTTTTGCCCGTGACGACCAGAACAAATAGAACACGTCGCAACGGTCGATCTCCTCATAAAGGCGCTTCTCCCAACGCTCGCCGGGGTCGAGCGACAGCAGGTCGCTAAAGAAATTCGTGCCGCCGGCTTTCAGGCCTTGCGCCCGCTTGAGCACCTCGGCTCGATCGGGCGAGGCATAGGAGAGGAACGCATAGTGGTATCGGCGGGCCCGGTCGCCGCGGAGTTCGGGCTCGGTCTTGCTTACCGCCTCCGCCGTGACCTTGAGTGCGAAGGCCAGCGAGCCGACCGGCACCGAATCGACCAGCACGAGCACGCGGGGATGGAATGTGCGCCCAGTCGAGTTCGCAGCGGCGCTGACCGTGAATTGGCAAGCGCAGGGCTCGCCCCGCCACACCAGCGTTTGCATCTGTTGGTCGACGTCGAGGCCGCGCCCCTCGAGAATGATCTGGACGCGCTGACCTTGGGCGATTTCGGCGGCCAGCGTCTGGCTGCCTCGGCGCGTCGCTTCGGGATCGGCCTCCTGCGCCAGTGCTTTGGCGATCTCGCGCTGGCTGAGCGTGTGGAGAAAGACCTGGATCAGCCTTCGCCTCCGGCCTGAATGCCGTCGCGAACACGCTCACATCCAGGTCAGCGCGTCTTTCGCCGCGCCATCCCGTCATAAGCTCCGGACGCATTATCGCGTTCGCGGCAACGCCGAATGTCTTGCTCTGATCCCAGCAGAGCGACGCCCTCCAGACCTCCTCCCCATCATGGTGAGGGACTGCAGCCCGCGTCGCATAAATTCCCGTCGGCTATCCCCGCCAGCCAAACCTCCCTTATACTGCTGCCACCTCTTCTAAGGGGCGTTTCTCGAGGCGTCGTGAGGCGGGACGAGGTGCGGTGTCCCCGCGGGGTTCGCTGTCGCAGCGAAGCACTCGGGGCGGCGTCGGGCTCCCCCCGGGTCCATTACGAGGCCCTGCCAGGAGCTGGCTGACGACTTGCCGGCCTACACCAAACGCTGTCTGGCCCGTTAGACGTGGTCCGGCCGGGCAGCGGGGCAAGGTGCAGCGAAAGCGGGGCCGGCCACCGCAAGTCACCGCAATGGCGCGCCGCGAGGCGCCCGCGCACTCCGCCAGAGTGCGACACCATAGGTTTGCGTCTTTCGGCGCGCCATCCCCTCATAAGCCGGACGCACATCGCGTCGCGGCAACGGAGAGCATGTTTGATCGCAGCAGAGCAACGCCCTCCATACCTCCTCCCCATCAAGGGGAGGGATGCAGCCGCGTCGCAAATGAATCACTCTCACCCTTCCCGCCAGTCGTCGCGCTTCGCGCGCCGGGCCGGAAGCCCTCTCCCATAAGGGGCGAGGGGACGCTCGCGCCGCCTTGCCATGGGAGAGGCGATGCTTGACCCACCCTTTAGGAGCCTCTAACCGAGCAGCCATGACCGTCACCGCCCCGGAAATTCCCGTCCTCGACTCGATCAAGGAGTTCGGGACGCGCTATCGCGCCTGGCTGGTCGATATCTGGGGTGTCATGCATAACGGGCATCGAGCCTTTCCCGGCGCGGTCGCCGCCACGCGCGCCTTCCGGGCCCAAGGCGGCATCGTGGTGCTGCTGTCCAATTCGCCGCGGCCGAGCCCGTCCGTCCAGGAGCAGCTCCGCCGGCTCGGCGTGCCGGACGACGCCTATGACGCTACCGTCACCTCGGGCGACCTCACCCGCCACGAGCTCGCCAAGCATGCGGGCGCGCGGGTGTTTCATCTCGGGCCGGAGCGCGACCTGCCGATCTTCGACGGGCTCGATGTCACGCTCGGGCGGCATGAGGATTCCGAACTGGTGGTCTGCTCGGGCCTGTTCGACGACGACACCGAAGTGCCCGAGGACTATGCCGATCTGCTGAGCGCGCTTGCCGCGCGCAAGCTGCCGATGATCTGCGCCAATCCCGATCGCCTGGTCGAGCGCGGCGACCGGTTGGTGTGGTGCGCCGGCGCGCTTGCCGCCCTCTATGAGCAGCAGGACGCCCCGGTCATCTATGCCGGCAAGCCCTATCCGCCCATCTATTGGCTCGCGCTCGAGACCATCAACCGCTTGGCGCAAACCGATTTGGCGCAGAGCGAGGTTCTCGCTATCGGCGACGGCGTGAACACCGACATGGCCGGCGCGGCTGACGTCGGCATCGACGCGGTGTTCGTGGCGAGCGGGCTGCATGCGCCGTCGAACGGCGGCGAAGGCGGCGGCGACGCGCTCGACCGGCGTCATCTGGCCGAGCTGTTCGCGCACGCCAAGACGCGCCCGCTCGGCGCCATGCGCGCCCTGAAGTGGTGACGTCTAGTTGTCGCGGAACAACGCGTCGATACGCGCCTGGTCCTCGTCGCTCGCACCGGGCAGCCCGGGTCCTTCGAGCGTGATCTTGCCTTTGCGCGACGATGGCGCGGCGTGCTTCCGGCCCTTTTCCGCCTTCATGCGCGTGGCGATGACCCGGTCGAGCGACTCGGTGATCTTGGTGACGCGCTGGCCGACCAGATCGTGGAAGCCGCAAGCCGTCATGATCGCCAGGATCGCCTGTTCCGCCTTCTTCGCCTCGTCCTTGTCGGCGAAGGCAAGCAGGCCTTCGGCCGAGTCGAGGATGCGCCCGGCGGCGTCCTCGGCCGTCGAGCGGATGGCGGCGAGTTCGCGCAATGTGTTGACCAACACCGTGATCTCTTCCGAGACCGACCGGCCGATCTCCCGCCGCTTGGCCGGCGCGCGTCCCCCCGGACGGCGCCGTGCGGTCAGTCTCCCGCGACCTGGCATAATTCCCCCACCCCTCTTCGTCGTGTTGCTAGTCGCCAAAGACGGCGTCGATCTTGGCCTTCAGCGTCGCCGCGTTGAACGGCTTGACGATATAATTGTTCACGCCGGCCTTCTTGGCCGCGATTACGTTGTCGGTCTTCGATTCGGCGGTGACCATGATGAACGGCGTGCGCGACAACCGATCGTCGGCGCGCACTTCGCGCAACAGCTCGTAGCCGGTCATCGGCTCCATGTTCCAGTCGGAGATGACCAGGCCGTAATCCTTGTGCCGCATCATGTCGAGAGCAGCGCTTCCGTCGCCGGCCTCATCGACATTGGCGAAGCCGAGCTGCTTCAAGAGATTGCGGATGATCCTGATCATCGTCTTGTAATCGTCGACGATGAGCACGGGCATGCTGTGATCGACAGACATAACTTCCTCCTGTCCGCGCGGGGACGGGGCTTCTGTTGGCGTTACGTGAGGCCTAACCGGCATCGGGCGCGCGCGACCTGTCCTCGGCCCAAGACTAAGGTTCGGCCGTGAACGGATGGTTAAACCCAGCCCGCCCAACGGGTTTTTGCCCCCGCCGGGGGCGCCAGGGACTTATTGCGGTGCAGCAATGGGTTCGCTATTTTGCCGCAAGCCAAATAACAGGGAACAGGAGCAACGATGACAAGCACCGGAAACGGCGCCGCCGGACTAGGCCACGGCTATTATCTCGAGGATCTGTCGGTCGGCATGGAAGCGAGCTACGCCAAGACCATCACCAACGACGATGTCCTGGCGTTCGCGGATTTGTCCGGGGACGTCAACCCGGTCCATCTGAACGACGCGTTCGCCGCCGGGACCATCTTCAAGAAGCGCATCGCCCACGGCTTCCTCACCGGCAGCCTGTTCTCCACCGTGCTCGGCACCAAGCTGCCGGGACCGGGCTGCATTTATCTTTCGCAAACCATGAAGTTCCGGGCTCCGGTCTATATCGGCGACGAGGTGGTAGCGACGCTCCGCGTCACCGGCCTCGATCCCGACAAGGCCCGCGCCACGCTGGCATGCGACTGTGCCGTCAACGGCAAGACCGTGCTTGAGGGCGAAGCGGTGATGATGGTCGACCGCCGGCAATAAATGAGATCGAAGGCTTGAGGATGGACATTGTCCGCTCGTGGCGGGACGTGCCGGCCGAGCTCAAGGGCGCGGCGCTTGCCATCGGCAATTTCGACGGCGTCCATCGCGGCCACCAGGAGGTGCTGCGCGAGGCCATTCGCATCGCCAAGATGGAGGGACGCCGCTCCGGCGCGGTGGTGTTCGAGCCGCATCCACGCGAGTTCTTCGCGCCCGAGACGCCGTTCTTCCGGCTGACGCCGCTGCCGTTGAAGCTGGAGCTGCTCGCGGCGCTCGGCCTCGACCAGACCTTCGTCATCGGTTTCGACCGCGCACTGGCGTCGCTGAGCGCGCAAGACTTCGCCACCGAAGTCGTGGCCGAGGGCTTGGGCGCGAGCCATGTGGTGGTCGGCCACGACTTCTCCTACGGCAAGGGCCGCACCGGCACGACCGCGGAACTGGCCGCGCTCGGTGGCGCGCTCGGCTTTGGCGTCGATGTGGTCGCGCCGGTCGGCACCGAAGGCACCACGTTCTCGTCGAGCCGCATCCGCGATCATCTACGCGCCGGCGAGGTCGCCGCCGCGGCCGAGGATCTCGGCTATTGGTGGCGGGTGCGCGGACGCGTCGACGAGGGCGCCGGTCGCGGTCACGGTCTCGGTTTCCCCACGCTCAATCTCAAGCTCGCGCCAGGGCAGGACGTGCGCCACGGCATCTACGCCATGCGCGTCGACCATGACGGGCGCCGCTACCCTGCCGCCGGTTATGTCGGCGCGCGCCCGACCTTCGGTGCGGGCGAGCCGGTGCTCGAGGCCTATCTGCTCGACTTTGCCGGCGATCTCTACGGGGCCGAGGTCGAGGCCGAGTTCATCGCCTTTCTTCGTCCCGACGAGACTTTCGCCGCGCCGGAGGCGCTTGCCGCGAAAATGGGCGAGGACTGCGCGCGCGCGCGCGCCATCTTGGCCAAGATCGATGCCGACGATCCGATGCGCCGTTTTCCGCTGGCCCGCGCGCTGGCCAAGCCGGCGCCGTCTATTTGATCTCGAACGGCAAATCCGAGGTGGTCGATTTGCCGCTATTGGTGTCGTGCATGGTCAGGCCGAGAATGTAAGCGCCGGCTGGAGCGCCGGTGACATCGAGCTTGACGTGGGTCATGAAATCGAGCGGCGGCTCGCGCGCCGACAGGGCGAATTCCCCGAAGCCCCGCTGCCCGGCCAGCACTTTTCCGTCCGGCAGGCGAATCTCGAAATCGACGATGAGCTTGGTGGCGAGTTGGTCGCCGTCCTTGATCCACGACACCCCGATCGGCTCGGTGTAGACGATCAGCGGCTCGTCCGGCGTGAACACATTGTCCGCGCGGGGCTGGTAGTCGGCGAAGCCCTCTGGCACTTCGCTCACGAACAGGATGCGGCGGAAGCCGAGCGGCGCGCTGCTCAGGGCCTCGGCCGTCGCCGCGCGCGCGGCGTCGATGGCGGCGATGGCCTTGTCCGTCTCCGCCGCGTTGGCAGGTGCGGGCGGCTGCTCCCGCTTGTTGGCCTCGTCGGAGGCTGCGGCCAGCGCTGGCGGCAGCGCCAACAGCCAAAGTCCCAACGCGCAAAATGCCAGACGAACCATGCCAAGCCTCCCCTCGTTCGTTCCCGTTCCCTGATTCGAGCTTAGCAGGGCGCGGCGCCGATAGCAGCGTCGCAAGGCAGGAAGGCCCTGGCATGTGTGCAGCGCGGTTGCTAGAACGCCGCGGGTATGGCGCGGCGGAACAGGCACGCAAGGATTATGGCGAGAACTTCAAAAAGCGGCAGCACGTCCGCCAAGAGTGCGGCGCGCAAGCCGAAGACCGCGGCGGGTAAGCCCAAGCAGACGCGGAAGCCGAAGATTGTAGCGCGCAAGCCCAAGGCGGCAGCCAAGGGCAAGGTCGCGCCCAAGCGCAACGTCGCGCTCAAGCGCAAAACCGCCAAAGTTGCGGCCAAGCCGAAAGCCAAAGCGAGGGTTGCGAAGCTCAGGGCGAGCACCAAACCGAAGCTGAAGCCGCGCGCCAAGGCGAAACCCAAAGGCGCCCCCCAGAGTCGCGCCAAGGCACCGACACCAAAGCCAAAGCCGAAACCGCAGGCCTCGGTCGCGCCGACGCCGACAGCCGCGCCGAAGCCCCAATCCCTGGTTGCCCGGCTCGAGGCGGAAAATGTCAGGGTCCAAACCGGACGCGACTGGAGCGAGACGCTATTCCTGCCCAAGACCGACTTCCCGATGAAGGCCGGCCTGCCGGTGCGCGAGCCTGAGCTGCTCGAGCGCTGGGAGAAGCTCGGCCTCTATCAAAGGCTGCGCCAGGAGGCGATGGGGCGCGAGGAGTTCATCCTCCATGACGGGCCGCCTTACGCCAACGGCCACATCCATATCGGCACGGGCCTGAACAAGATCCTGAAAGACGTGATCGTCCGCAGCCAGCAGATGATGGGCAAGAACGCCAATTACGTGCCGGGCTGGGACTGTCACGGCCTGCCGATCGAGTGGAAGGTCGAGGAGGAGAATTACCGCGCCAAGGGCAAGTCCAAGCCCGATCTGTCCGATAGCGACGCGATGATCGCCTTCCGCGCCGAATGCCGCGCTTATGCCGAGCATTGGCTCAACGTGCAGCGCGAGGAGTTCAAGCGGCTCGGCGGCATCGGCGACTGGGCGCATCCCTACACCACCATGAGCTTCGACGCCGAGGCGACCATCGCCGCCGAGCTGATGAAATTCGCCATGAACGGGCTGCTCTATCGTGGCTCCAAGCCGGTGATGTGGTCGGTGGTCGAGCGCACCGCTCTCGCCGAGGCCGAGGTCGAATATGAGGAGATCGAAAGCCCGGCGATCTACGTGAAGTTTCCGGTCAAGGCGCTCAGCGGTGCCGCGCATGACGACTTGAAGCACGCCAACGTTGTCATCTGGACGACGACGCCTTGGACCATTCCCGGCAACCGCGCGATCAGCTACTCCAATGACATTTCGTACGGCCTGTACGAGGTGACGGACGCGCCCGAGGACAACTGGACAAAACAGGGAGACATGCTCCTGCTGGCGGATGCTCTGGCTGAGAGCGTGATGGGCGCGGCACGGGTCACCGCTTTCGAGCGCCGCCGTGATGTCAAGCCATCCGAAATTGCCGCGGCGTCACATCCATTGCACGGGCAGGGATACGACTTCGACGTACCGCTGCTTGCCGCCGAGCATGTCACCGAGGATACCGGAACCGGATTTGTCCACACCGCTCCTGGCCATGGCGTCGAGGACTTCGAAGTCTGGACAGCAAACGAGCGCCTGCTGAGCGAACGGAAGATTGACACCAAGATCCCGTTTACCGTCGACGAGGCCGGGTTCTTCACCAAGGACGCGCCGGGCTTCGAGGGCAAGCGCGTGGTCGACGACAAGGGCAAGTTCGGCGACGCCAATTTCGCGGTGATCGCCGCGCTGACCGAGGCGGGGGCATTGATCGCGCGCACGCGCCACAAGCACGACTATCCGCATTCCTGGCGCTCCAAGAAGCCGGTGATCTTCCGCGCCACGCCGCAATGGTTCATCGCCATGGACAAGGCCGTCGAGGGCACCCAGTCGTTGCGCAATCGCGCGCTCAAAGCCATCGACGACACGCGCTGGGTTCCGCCCCAAGGCGAGAACCGCATCACCGGCATGATCGAGACGCGGCCCGATTGGGTGGTGTCGCGTCAGCGCGCCTGGGGCGTGCCGATCACCGTGTTCCGCCACAAGGAGTCCGGCGACGTGATTCCGCGCGCCGGTTTCGCCGGCTCAACCGAGCTGATCGAGCGGATTTTCTCGGCCTTCCGCGCCGAGGGCGCCGATGCCTGGTTCAAGCAAGGCGCCAAGCAGCGCTTCCTCGCCGGCGTGGTGGACAACCCCGACGACTGGGACAAGATCGACGACATTCTCGATGTCTGGTTCGATTCGGGCTCGACCCATGCCTTCGTGCTGGAGCAGCGCCCCGATCTCGCCTGGCCGGCCTCGCTGTATCTCGAAGGCTCGGACCAGCATCGCGGCTGGTTCCAATCCTCGCTGCTGGAATCGTGCGGCACGCGCGGCCGCGCGCCTTACGACGCCGTGGTCACCCATGGCTTCGTGGTCGACGAGGACGGGCGCAAAATGTCGAAATCGCTCGGCAATGTGGTGGCGCCGCAAGACGTCATCCGCCAGTCCGGCGCGGAAATCTTGCGGCTGTGGGCCATGAGCTCGGACTATGCCGAGGATCTGCGCATCGGTCCCGACATCATCAAGGCCAATGTCGAGTCCTATCGCAAGCTCAGGAACACGCTGCGCTTCCTGCTCGGCAATCTCGCTCACTACCGGCCGGCGCTGGCCGTGCCTTACGCCGAGATGCCCGAGCTCGAGCGCTATATGCTCACCCGCCTGGCCGAGCTCGACGCGACCGTGCGCGCCGGCTACCACGACTTCGACTTCAAGCGCGCCTTCCATGCGCTGCTCAATTTCTGCGTCAACGATCTGTCGGCGTTCTATTTCGACATTCGCAAGGACGCGCTCTATTGCGATCCCTATGACAGCGTCACCCGCCGCGCGGCGCTGACCGTGCTCGACCTAGTGTTCGAGGCGCTCACCGCCTGGCTCGCCCCCATGCTCTGCTTCACCATGGACGAGGCCTGGCTCAATCGCTTCCCCGGGGATGAGGCTTCCGTGCATCTGCGGCAATTCCCGGCGATCCCGAACGCGTGGCGCGACGAGGCGCTGGCCGCGAAATGGCGCAAGATCCGCCAAGTGCGCCGCGTCGTCACCGGCGCGCTCGAGATCGAACGGAAAGAGGGGCGCATCGGCTCCAGCCTGGAGGCCGCGCCCAAAGTCTATGTCGCCGACAAGGATTTGCGCGCCGCGCTGCATGGCGTCGATCTTGCCGAGATCGCCATCACCAGCGGCGCGCGGCTGCTATTGGGGGAGGGGCCTGACAAGGCCTTCCGCCTCGATGACGTGACCGGCGTGGCCGTCATGTTCGAGCGCGCCACCGGGACGAAATGCGCGCGGTCCTGGCGAATCCTGGAAGAGGTCGGCACCGACCCCGAATTTCCCGAACTTTCCTTGCGGGACGCGGCAGCGGTCAGGCAGTTCGATGCCCGCCGCGCCGCCGCCGAGTAACGCCATGAGGCGGTTGCTTTGGGGCCCCCTGTCGCCATTCGGTCTCGGCATCGCCGCGCTGACGATGCTCGTCGATCAGGCCAATAAGGCCTGGATGCTCTATATCTACGATATTGGCGCCAAGGCTCCGGTGGCGCTCACTCCGTTTTTCGACCTGGTGCTGGTGTGGAATCGGGGCATCAGCTACGGCCTGCTGCCGCAGGAGAGTACCCTTGGGCGCTGGGGTTTGATCCTGTTCGCCTTCGCCGCCAGCCTCGGCCTTGCGGTCTGGCTGGCGCGCCTCGCCTCATCGCTGGCGGCGGCCTCGATCGGCCTCATCATCGGCGGCGCCATCGGCAACGCCATCGATCGCATCGCTTATGGCGCGGTCGCGGATTTCTACTCGCTGCACGCGTCCGGCTATGAATGGTACGTGTTCAATATCGCCGATACGGCCATTGTTGCCGGCGTGGTGGGACTTCTATATGACTCCCTGATCAGGGGTCACAAAAAGGTCGGAAACCCTTCTAAGATGTAGAGAAACCCCGGATTATCCGGGGCACGAGGGGAGCCTTGGGGCACATCGCAGCCATATGCCGCCCCGGCCGGGCCGCGGTCCTTGCCGCATTATCCGCTGCCACCTTGGCCCTTGCGGGCTGCGGCGGCATCCAATTCGAAGGCAAGGTGTTCGACGCTGTCGGTCTGACCGGCGATCGCCAGGAGGCTGATCCGAAATTGGCCGAGCGCCCCCCGCTGCTGCTCCCGCCCAATACCAAGGCTCTGCCTCAACCTGGCAACGGCGTCGCCGTGGCGACCGCGCGCGAGGACTGGCCGCATAATCCTGAAGAGACTCAGAAGCAGGCTATTGCGGCTCAGAAGGAGGCGAAAGCGAGCGAGGATGCCGAGAGCCAGCCGCTCAATCCGTATATCGGCAAGCCCACGCTGCTCGATAAATTGCTGCCCGGCAAGAAGACGGAGGCAGCGCCGGTCGAGGACACTCCCGAGCCCGATGCGTCCGACAAGCCGCCCGAGGGCCAGAGCGTGGCCCAAACGGCCCCGCCCAAGCCGATTTCGCCGCCCGCGCCGGATGTTGATGTCCCGAACGAGGACCTGTTCCATCCGGCCCCGCCCAAGAGCTACACGAACCCCACTTACTGATGGGCGGGATTTCCTATCGTCGCTTGCCACGGAATTTGGCTTGAAAATGCCGGCCCGACGCCTGAAATGTGAGGCTGCGAGGCAGGGCGCCATGTTCGGCACGAACCTTGCTCGGTCTCATCCCGTGACTTACCCCCGGTCCCGCTCCAGGATGATGTGGATGTTCGATCACTTTCTCGCCGCGCTCGATCCCGGCGCCGGTCTGATCTTGGCCTCGTTTTGCTTGGCCTCGCTCGCCGTCGCGGTCGCTCCGGGCGAGACGCGGGCGGCTCCGCGCGTCAGTGAGTTCAAGCTCGACAACGGCCTCCAGGTCCTCGTCATCCCCGACCATCGCGCGCCGGTGGTGACCCAGATGGTGTGGTACAAAGTGGGCGCCGCCGACGAGCCGCCGGGCTCATCCGGCATCGCCCACTTCCTCGAGCATCTGATGTTCAAGGGCACCGATCTCATTCCGACCGGCCAGTTCTCGAAGACCATCGCCAAGAACGGCGGCGAGGACAACGCTTTCACCAATCACGACGTGACCGCCTATTTCCAGCGCGTGGCCAAGGACCGCCTGCCCAAAGTGATGGAGATGGAAGCCGACCGCATGGCCAATCTCCGCCTCTCGGAGAACGACGTCGCCACCGAGCGCAAGGTCATTCTTGAAGAGCGCCGCACCCGCGTCGACAACGACCCGGGCAGCATCTTGCAGGAGCAGATGATGGCCGCGCTCTACACCAATCATCCCTACGGCATCCCCATCATCGGCTGGGAGCACGAGATCGAGGCGCTCGATCGCGACGATGCGTTCTCGTTCTACCGGCGGTTCTACGCGCCGAACAATGCCCTCCTGGTGGTTGCCGGCGATGTCGAGCCCGACGAGGTCAGGGCGCTTGCCGAACAGACCTTCGGCAAGATCGCGCCCAGCGGCTTGGTCAATGGCCGCGCGCGGCCGAAGGAGCCCACCCATTACGCGCCGGTCAGGGTGACGCTGGAGGATGAACGCGCCGGGCGCACCACGGTGCAGCGCTATTATCTCGCGCCGAGCTACGCCTCGGCCGAGCCGGGCGAGGCCGAGGCGCTCGATCTGCTGATGCGCGTGGCCGCCGCCGGCTCGATCAGCAAGATCTACAAGCGGCTGGTGATCGAGGACCGCAAGGCGGCGAATGCCGGCGGCTGGTATTCCGATTCCGGTCTCGATTCCGGCAGGATCGGCTTCTACGCCATCGCCGCCGAGAATATCTCTGCCGACGACCTCGATCGGGAGATCGATCTCGTGATCGAGGACCTGAAACAGAATGGCGTGACGCAGGAGGAACTCGACCGCGCCCGTGCCTCCTATCTCGCCGAATTCATTTATACCTCCGACAGTCAGTCGCGCATGGCGCGCCATTACGGCTGGCGCCTGGCCACCGGCATGACCGTCACCGATGTCGAGCAATGGCCCGACCGGCTGACGCGCGTCACCGTCGATGACATCCGCGAGGCGGCGCGGAAATATCTTGTCGACAAGAATTCGGTCACCGGCTATCTGCTGCCCGCTCCCGAATATACCAGCAGCATAGGTGAGAAGCCGGTCCATGCGCCTACCAAAGGCAAGTCCTAGCCGTCATGGCGCAACGCATCCCGCTTATGCCCCTCCTGTTACGATATGGTGCGGGGCTAGCGGCGGCGGCTTTGGTCGTTTCGGCCGCGCCGGCGGCTGAGGTTACCAGCATGAAGATAGAGCGCGTCATCAGCCCCGGCGGCATTGAAGCCTGGCTCGTCCACAGCGACGCCAATCCGCTGATCGCCATGCGCTTTGCCTTTCGCGGCGGCTCCACCCAGGACCCCAAGGGCAAGGAGGGTCTCGCTTATTTCATCTCGGCGATGATGGACGAGGGCGCCGGCGAGCTCGGCGCCGTCGCCTTTCAGGAGCGCGAGCAGGCGCTCGCCATGCGCATGGATTTCGACACCAGCCGCGACGTCATGCTCGGCAATGTCCAGACCCTTACCGCCAACAAGGACGAGGTGTTCGATCTGGTGCGGCTGGCGCTCACCAAGCCTCGCTTCGATAAGGACGCGGTCGAGCGCGTGCGCGCTCAGATCTTGGCCGGACTGAAGTTCGACGAGAACGACCCCGGCACGGTGGCCTCGCTCGCCTGGGACCGTTTGGCCTTTCAGGATCATCCTTACGGGCGTCCCATCAAGGGCACCATGGCCTCCATCTCCGCCATCGCGTCCGACGACCTTGCGGGCTATGTCGACCGCGTGTTCGCCCGCGATAAGCTGGTGATCTCGGTGGTCGGCGACATCGACGCCGCCACCCTTGGCAAGGCGCTCGACCATATATTCGGGGACCTGCCCCTCCAGTCGGCGTTGACGCCGGTCGCCGAGGCCAATCCGCCGCTCGGCCCCACCAGCGAAATCATCGAGATGGACGTGCCGCAATCGGTGGCGCAGTTCGGCCATCGCGGCATCGCCCGCAAGGACGAGGATTTCATCCCGGCCTATGTGCTCAACTACATCATTGGCGGCGGCGGTTTCTCCTCGCGGCTGATGGAGGAGGTGCGCGAGAAGCGCGGGCTGGCCTATTCGGTCCACTCCAACCTGTTTCCCTTCCAGCACGGCGCCGTCTTTATCGGCAATGTGGCAACCAAGAACGAGGCGGTCGGCCAGTCGCTCGATGTGATCGCCCGCGAGCTGCGGCGCGTGGCCGATCAAGGTCCGACCGAAGAGGAGTTCGCCGACGCCAAGAGCTATCTGACCGGCGCCTATGCGCTGCGCTTTGAGTCGTCGTCGAGCATCGCCAACCAGCTGCTATGGATCCAGATCGAGGATCTCGGCATTGACTATGCCGCCCGGCGGAATGAGCTGGTCGAAGCGGTGACCCTCGAGGACATCAAGCGCGTGGCCAAGCGCTTGATCGAGGCCGACCGCCTCATCACCACCATCGTCGGCAAGCCGGTGGCGGCGAAGTCTCAGGCTGCTCCCGGCTAGGCGCTCAGGCGCGTAAGTGAATGAGAGGCGAGGACCGGTCGTGCCGCTGTTGCAATCCGTTGAAGGCTGTCTTGAGTTCGGCATCGGCGATCTAGGATTGCCGCCGGCCTCGCTCGCGGCGAATCTTGCCAAGCTCGAGCCGCGGCTCGCCGCGTTGCGCGAGGCCTACGCCGACGGCACGCTGCCTCTGTTGCGCGTGCCGGAGCGGCATGACGACATCGCACCCGCCCGCGAGGCGCTGAAGCGGCTCACCCATGGCGCGCGCACGCTGGTGTTTTTCGGCACCGGCGGATCCAGCCTCGGCGGCCAGACGCTCGCCCAGCTCGGCGGCTGGGGCATTCCCGGCGACGACAAGCATGGCAGCGAGACGCGTCCGCGCACGCGCTTCTACGACAATCTCGACGCGCGCACCCTCGAGCTCGCTTTGTCCGGCCTCGACCTCAAGAGCACGCGCTTCGTGGTGATCTCGAAGTCGGGCGGCACGCCCGAGACGCTGGTGCAAGTGACCACCGCGATCGACGCGGTGCGCCAGGCCGGACTCGCCGCGCAAATTCCGGAACTGTTCCTCGCCGTGACCGAGCCTGCGACGTCCGGCCGGACCAATGGCTTGCGCGCCCTGTGCGAGCATTTCGGCATTCCCACGCTCGAACACGATCCCGATATCGGCGGCCGGTTCGCGGGGCTCACCAATGTCGGGCTCCTGCCGGCGCTGGCCCGCGGCCTCGACGTCGAAGCCTTGCGCGCCGGCGCCCGTTCCGTGATCGAGGCGATGCTCGCCGCCAAGAAGGCTGGCGACTTCGCGCCTGCGATCGGCGCCGCAATCGTCGTCGGGCTGGCCAAGGAGCGCGCCGTCCGCGCCACGGTGATGCTTCCCTATGCCGACCGCCTGTCGCGCTTTGCCGCCTGGTACGTGCAGCTCTGGGGCGAAAGCCTCGGCAAGCAGGGCGAGGGCATCACGCCCGTCGCCGCGCTCGGCCCGGTCGACCAGCATAGCCAGCTCCAGCTTTATCTCGACGGCGCGCCGCAGCACCTCGTCACCGTGATCCGCGAGAACTGCGCGGGCAGCGGGCCGCGTGTCGCGCCCGACCTCGCCAAGCTGGCCGGGGCCGACTATCTGGCCGGCCATGCCGCCGGCGACCTCGTCGCCGCGCAGCAGCGCGCCATCCCCGAAGCCCTCATGGCCCAAGGCCGGCCGGTGCGGACCATCGACCTCGCTACCCTCGACGAAGCCGCGCTCGGGGCGCTGATGATGCATTTCATGCTGGAAACCATCCTCGCCGCCCATCTTTTGGGCGTCGACCCGTTCGACCAGCCGGCGGTAGAATCGGGTAAAATACTGACCCGCCGGTATCTCGCCGGCGGAGAGCCTGGAACATCCGATGGCCATCCGTCAGCTGCCGCCGAACCTCGTCAATCGCATCGCCGCCGGTGAGGTCGTCGAGCGGCCTGCCAGCGTCGTCAAGGAACTGGTCGAGAACGCGGTCGATGCCGGCGCGCGCCGGATCGAGGTCGCGATCTCAGGCGGCGGCCTGCGGCTGATCCGTGTCGTCGACGACGGTTCGGGCATGGGCGCCGACGACCTCGCTCTGGCGGTCGAGCGCCACGCCACCTCCAAGCTCGCCGATGACGATCTGTCGGCCATCATGACGCTGGGGTTCCGCGGCGAAGCGCTGCCGTCGATCGGCGCCGTGGCCAGGCTGTCGATCCAGAGCCGCGCTGCCGGCGCACGCGAGGCCTACGAAATTGCCGTCGCCGGCGGCCGCAAGGCGAAGCTCAAGCCGGCCGCCCTCGCGTCCGGCACCCGCGTCGAAGTGCGCGATCTGTTCTATGCAACGCCGGCGCGGCTGAAATTCATGAAGTCGGAACGAGTCGAGGCCGCCGCCATTTCCGACATGGTCAAGCGCCTGGCGCTGGCCCGGCCGGAGATCGCCTTCAGCCTGGTCAACGAAGAGCGCACCGTCTTTCGCCTCGAAGCCTGCCCGCCCGGACTGCTCGATCATGGCCTAGACCGGCTTGGCCGCATTCTCGGTCCCGACTTCGTCACCGACGCGCTGCCGGTGCGTGCGCAGCGCGATAACGTGGCGCTCGAGGGCTTTGCCGGTCTGCCGACGCTGCACCGGCCGAACGGCCTCCAGCTCTATCTCGCCGTCAATGGCCGGCCGGTGCGCGACAAGCTGCTCGCCGGAACCGTGCGCGGGGCTTACGGCGATCTCGTGCCGCATGGACGCTATCCCATGCTCGCTTTGTTTTTGACCATGCCGCCCGACGAAGTCGACGTGAACGTCCATCCGGCCAAGACCGAACTCAGATTCCGCGATCCCAATGGCGTGCGCTCGCTCATCATCGGCGCGCTCCGAGAGGCGCTCGGCGCCGCGGGCCATCGCGCCACGTCATCTCTGTCGCAAGCGGCGCTGGCGCGCATGGCGCCTGTTTCCGGCCATTATGCACCGGCTGAGAGCGCCGGCCGCGAAACCTTCGGCTTTGCCGAGCGCGCCCAGGCCCCGCTCGGTTCGCTCACCGAGCCGAGCGCCGACACGCGCGGCAGCCTTGTCCAGGACGATGGGCTCGGCGCCGCCTATCCGCTCGGTGCGGCGCGCGCCCAGATCAACGACACCTTCATCATCGCCGAGACCGACGACGCCCTGGTCATCGTCGATCAGCACGCCGCTCATGAGCGCCTGGTCTATGAGCGCCTGAAGCGCGCCATTGCCAATGGCGGCATCGCCCGCCAGCTTCTGCTCATTCCCGAAGTGATCGAGCTCGACGGCGATGCCGCGGCGAGCCTGTGCGCCGCCGCCGCCGAGCTTGAGCGGCTCGGTCTGGTGGTCGAACCGTTCGGCGCCGGTTCCGTGCTGGTGCGCGAGGTGCCGGCGCTGCTCGGGACTTGCGACGTCAAGGGACTGCTCGCCGATCTCGCCGACGAGCTGGCCGAGGCCGAGAGCGAGCACGAGAGCGCGGCTCCTGGCCGGACGGCTCGACCATGTGCTGTCGACCATGGCCTGCCACGGCAGCGTCAGGGCAGGGCGGCGGCTAAACCCCGAGGAGATGAACGCGCTGCTCCGCGACATGGAGAGCACGCCGTTCACCGGCCAATGCAACCACGGCCGGCCGACCTATATCGAGCTCAAGCTCGCCGACATCGAGAAGCTGTTCTCCCGCCGCTGAGGAATTTCCGCCGCCGCCCGGATGCGCGGGCCGCTGGAGGCGTCCACCTTCTCGCTGTTGAGATGCTCGGTGACGCAAGCCGCCAGCTCGGCGATCGCCTCCTTGGTGCCGGTCAGCTTGAAACTGAATCTTGGCTTCCTTGGCGACGATGGTGAGCACCTTGCCCTCGCGCAGCGCCTCGAGCACCGGATCGGAGTTCTCGAGCGGGATGACGATGCCGTGCACGTCGATCACCTTGGCGATGGCCGGGATCGGGTCGCGATGATCGATCAACAGCACCACCGGCTCCGACGTCCCCACTTCGAAGCTGCGGCGTGTCGTCGGCGAGCACGAGTCCCCATTCGTAAGTGCTTGCTGATGACGAAGCCGATCAGGACGCCGCTGTCCGCCTGCGCGGTCATGGTGCAATCGGAGAATTTGCCCTCGGCGTCGTAATTGGCGTCGCCTTGCCACACTCCTGAGATGAAGGCCGGCCTTATCCACCCCGAGCATCGATAGCGCCGCCGCGAGCAACGGGACGACGAGCGAAGCTCTCAGGGTCATTGGCGGGTCCTGACGGCGCGTGTCGGCCGTTTAGAGCATAGCGCGTCTTTGTTTCGGGTTAAGGGCGAAAATGGCTTCAAGTTCCGGTCCTTGCGATGGCGATCTCGGTATCGCCGTAGCGCCGCCGGTCGATCTCCTCGCAAGCCGCCGGCCACGCCATGCCGGCATCGGCGCGCTCTTCCCACACGACGATGGCGCCATCCTCAGCCCATCCCCGGCCAATCGCTTCGGCCAGCGCCGGTTCGCCGAGACCTTGCCCGTAAGGCGGGTCGCACAGGACGAGATTGAACGTCTCCAGCCTGCCCGCCTCGCCGAGCTTGGTGGCATCGCGCCGCCAGATCTTGGTGACGCCGGTCAAGCCCAGCGCTTCCACGTTACGGCGAATGGCGGCGCGCGCCTCCGCGCTCTCCTCGATGAACAGACAGAAGCGCGCGCCGCGCGACAACGCTTCGAGCCCGAGCGCGCCGGAGCCGGCGAACAGGTCGAGCACGCGCGCGCCGTCGAAGTCGAACCGAGGCGCCCCGTGCTCCAGCACGTTGAACAAAGCCTGACGCACGCGATCCGAGGTCGGGCGCGTTACCAGGCCCTTGGGCGCTTCGATGCCCACGCCTCTGAATTTGCCGGCTACGATGCGCATCGTGTCATTTGCGGCGCGCCTGGCGGCGCAGCTTCTCCGGCGCCACCAAGCCGAACGCCGCCGCCAGCTTGGCGCCCAGTTGATCGGCCAGCACGCGCCGCTTCACCTCCTCGACCGCGCCTTCGGGCAGATCGCCGAGCGCGAACGGTCCGAACGACACCCGGATCAGCCGATTGACGGTCAGCCCGAGATGCTCGGCGATCCGCTTGACCTCGCGGTTCTTGCCTTCGCGCAAGGCGATGCTGAGCCAGACATTCGATCCTTGCTCGCGGTCGATGCGCGCCTCGACCGGCCCGTAATGAACGCCGTCGAGGGTGACGCCTTGGCGCAAGCGGTCGAGCGCCTCCTGAGTGACGCGGCCATGCGCCCGCACCCGGTAGCGCCTGAGCCAGCCCGTGCTCGGCAATTCGAGATGCCGCGCCAGCGCGCCGTCGGTGGTGAGCAGCAGCAGGCCTTCGGTGTTGATATCGAGCCGCCCCACCGAGACCACGCGCGGCAATTCCGGCGGCAACACCTCGAACACCGTCTTGCGCCCTTGCGGGTCTTTGTGGCTGGTGACCGAGGCCGCGCCGCTTTGTGATAGCGCCACAGCCGCGCGCTTTGCGGCTCGGGCAGAGGCTGGCCGTCGACCGTGATCGTGTCGTCCGGCGCCGACCACACAGGCCGGCGTGGTCAGCACTTTGCCGTTCACGGCGACGCGGCCGGCCGCGATCCAGGCCTCGGCATCGCGCCTCGAGCACAGCCCGGCATGGGCTATTCGCCTTGGCGATGCGCATGGGCTCGGCCGGCTTGGCCGCAAGCTCGCTCGCGCCGGTTTTCGGCAGGGCTTGACCCTGCCCGCGCTTGACCCCCACTTTGCCGACCATGAAGGCGAAGCTTGCAGATGACGGGGTGAGTGGCAAGGGCGTGCCGCCCATGGCGCTGGCGCTGGACCAGGCGGCGGAAGCGCGCGAGCTCGGCGAGGTGCCGGTCGGCGCCGTGGTGGTGAGCGCCGATGGCGAGGTTCTGGCCCAGGCCGGCAACCGCACCCTCGCTTTGCGCGACCCGACCGCCCATGCCGAATTGCTGGCCATCCGCGCCGCCTGCGCCAGGCTCGGCAGCGAGCGGCTGACCGGTTGCGACCTCTATGTCACGCTCGAGCCGTGCGCCATGTGCGCCGCCGCCATCTCCTTCGCCCGCATCCGCCGCCTCTATTTCGGCGCGGCCGACCCCAAAGGCGGCGCGGTCGAGCATGGCCCGCGCCTGTTCGCGCAGCCGACCTGTCATCACGCGCCGGAAGTCGTCGGCGGCCTGAGCGAGTCGCAAGCCGCCGCGCTGCTCAAGCAATTTTTCGCTGGACGGCGCTGATCCCGCGCCCGCCTCAGTCCGCGGCCTTCGGTCCCCATCCCGGGCGAGGCCCAGGCACCTCTGGCGGCCATTCGATATTCTGCGGATAGAGGCTCCGCTGGATCGCCTGATTCTCGACTTGGCCCTTGCTGTAAGGCACGAAGCCGAAATAGAAGCTGTACCCGCCGGGCCGTCCCGGGTTGTAATAATAGGGATAGATGGGGGTCCGTCCCCGCCGGTAGATGCGAGCTTGCGTGACCTGGGAGGCGGGGGCGGCAACGCCGGAGGCAAAGCCGGGCGCAGCGCGCGCCGTCTCGCTGCCGGCGGAGAGATAAAGGCCAAGGACAATCGCGGCGGTCCCGGCCAAGCTTGAGGCCAGTCTCGTCGCGCGTGACAATCGCTGGGGCATACGAATCTCCGGTCTGTTCGGGCATGAGCTTAGAGATAGGCGTGGCGCCCCGCAACGCCTCGCCCAAAGGGATTCGCCGATCGCGCGAAACGGCAATGGATTCGCCACTTTTCGTCCTCCAGCTTGGCATTGCCGTGGTGGTGATCCTGGTGATCGCCGGCTCGACCATCCGCTATGCCTTGCGGGCGACCCGGTCCGGCGCCGAGCCCCTGATCAGGGCGAGTTGTCAGAAGCTGAAGCTCGGCTGGTATCAGCTCAACATCGCCGTCGCCAATCGCGCCCCCTATCGCCTGGTGGTCGACGAGCTCAGGCGGGTGCGGCCGAGATCGGCGCGGCTGATGGACCCGATCGTTTCGGTCTCGACACGGAAAGGCAATTTCCAGGTCTGGTCCGACCCCGCCACCGACAAGGCCAAGACCAGCATCCCGCTCGATATGGCCATCGCCGCGCACGAAATAGATCACGGCGGCGTTGCCCCGGGCTCGGAGGTGCAGATCACGGCCTGGCTGTTCCTGCCGGAGGATAGCGACCCGCTCGATCTGCTGCTCGAGCTTGCTTTGTTCGACGGCGGCGACAATCTGCGCAGCTATCGCTTCGGCGTTCTGCGCGAGACCAGTGCGGCAACCCAGAAACAGGCAACGGGAAGACACAGAACGCCCTCACCGCGACGCGGCTAGCGCCCGGGCTTTGCTGATCTCGCCCCTCGCAAGAGGGGGTGGCGCGCCGAAGTGGCTACAGAATAGTCCAGGTTTGGGAAGCGGGGATAACGGCGGACGGATTGCCGGATAGACAGGCGCGCGATCAGGAGGATGATAACTAGAGCCTTTCCGGGGCTTGACGCATCATCGCTCTCAGTCGGCTCGCCGCAGGCGCTTGCGCGGATTTTGCGCGAGTTGGTGAGAAGTCCCGCTCCCTGGCTCGCAGTGAAGAGCCTGTCGCCCTGACCCACGAGCTGCCGACGACAGACCGACGCGTGACGGCATGATCCTTGAGCAGACCTTGGGCGATCGGCAGGTCAGCCTTCTCAATGTCCACCTGAAGTCGAGTTGCAACGAAGCCTCTCACCCCAGCCGCTACGATTGCCGGACGTTGCCCCCAGGCCGCAATTCTCGAGAATTGGATCAGCAACGGCGGATCGGCCGCTCGGTCATCGTGCTCGGCGATTTCACCGGCAGCTGAACCGCTCCGAGGGAACGCCGGCGCCACGGATCAATTCTGGGCCATGATCAACGACGGCGAGCCCAACGCTTGCAGCTGCGCAGGCCGTGCAAGAACACGACTGCTGCCCGCACCGCATGCCTTATTCCATGAGGATCATATCGAATTCTTCGTTTGCCTTATCAACGAAACGTCACCTGGCGGCGCGGGAGCCGATGTCGTGGCGGCAGAAGCCTTGCGGCCAATCGATCCGGTCGATCGCGGCATAGGCCAAGGTCTTGGCCTCTTCGATGGTGCCGCCGCGCGCGGTGACACCGAGCACGCGGCCGCCATCGGCCAGCACGCGCCCGCCATCGCGCTTGGTGCCGGCATGGAAGATCTCGACCTGCGGATCGGCGCCCGCCGCCTCGAGCCCTCTGATCTCCGAGCCCTTGTCGTAGGGGCCGGGATAGCCCTTGGCGGCCATCACCACGCACAGCGCCGCGTCGTCATGCCAGTCGAGCGTGACGCCGGCGAGCCGGCCCTCGGCCACGGCCAGCAGCGCGGGCAGCAAGTCTGATTTGAGCCGCATCATCAGCACCTGCGCCTCGGGATCGCCGAACCGCACATTATATTCGATCAGCTTGGGCGCGCCGCCTTCGATCATCAGCCCGGCATAGAGCACGCCCTTGAACGGGGTGCCGCGCGCCTTCATGGCGCGCATTGTCGGCATGATGATCGCCTCCATCACCCGGGCGCACAGCGCATCCGTCATGATCGGCGCCGGCGAATAGGCGCCCATGCCGCCGGTGTTGGGGCCTTGGTCGCCGTCGAAGGCGCGTTTGTGGTCCTGCGCGGTGGCGAGCGGCAGCGCGGTGTCGCCGTCGACCAGGGCGAAGAAGCTCGCTTCTTCGCCGCGTGAGAAATTCCTCGATCACCACCTCGGTCCCGGCCGCCCCGAACGTGCCCGAGAAGCAGGCATCGATGGCGTCATCGGCCTCTGCGCGCGTCTGGGCGATGACCACGCCCTTGCCGGCCGCCAGGCCGTCGGCCTTGACCACGATCGGTGCGCTGAGCGTCGCCACATAGTCCTTGGCGGCCGCCCCGTCGCCGAAGCGGCGATAGGCGGCGGTGGGGATGCCGTATTCGGCGCAGAGATCCTTGGTGAAGCCTTTGGAGCCTTCCAGCTGCGCCGCCTGCCGCGACGGGCCGAACACCTTGAGGCCGGCGGCTTCGAGATCGTCGGCTGAGCCCGGCCACCAGCGGCGCCTCCGGCCCGATCACCACCAGGCCGACGCCCTTGTCCTTGCAGAAGCGGATGACCGCCGCATGGTCGGCCACATCGAGCGCCACGCACTCGGCGAGCGCCGCGATCCCGGCATTGCCCGGCGCGCAATAGAGCGTCGCGAGCAGGGGGCTTTGCTTGAGCTTCCAGGCCAGCGCATGCTCGCGGCCGCCGCCTCCGATCAACAGCACATTCACCTTCGCTCACGCTCCGCTTGTGAGGGGGCGCCGAGGCGAGTAATGCTCAGGCCCCCAAGCCTCACGCGCTCCTTAGCACGACCCCGCGCGCCGGGCGAAATGAGATGATTTGAAATCATGGCCGACCGCATCGACATCGCAGCGCCAGCGACCAATCTCGTCGGAATATACCGTGTCGGAGCTGGCCTTCGCGCTCAAGCGGACGGTCGAAGAGTCCTATGGCCTGGTGCGGCTGCGCGGCGAGATCTCGGGCTTCAAGGGCCAGCACTCAAGCGGCCATTGCTATTTCACCCTGAAGGACGACAAGGCCGCGATCGAGGCGGTGATCTGGCGGAGCACCTATCAGCGGCTCAAATTCAAGCCGGAGGCGGGGCTCGAGGTTATCGTCAAAGGCCGCGTCACCACCTATCCCGACCGCTCCAAATATCAGATCGTCATCGACGAGCTCGAGCCCGCCGGCGCCGGCGCGCTGATGGCGCTGCTCGAACAGCGCAAGAAGATGCTCGCCGCCGAAGGCCTGTTCGACGTGGGCCGCAAGCGGCCCTTGCCATATCTGCCGCGCATCATCGGCGTGGTCACCTCGCCGACCGGCGCGGTGATCCGCGACATCCTGCATCGGCTCGAAGACCGCTTTCCCTGTCACGTGCTGGTATGGCCGGTCAGGGTGCAGGGCGAGACCTGCGCGGTGGAGGTCTCCGCCGCCATTCTCGGCTTCAACCGGCTCGACGCCTTGGGTCCGGTGCCGCGGCCCGACCTCATCATCGTCGCCCGCGGTGGCGGCAGCCTCGAAGACCTTTGGGGCTTCAACGAGGAGAGCGTGGCGCGCGCCGCCGCCGCCAGCGCCATCCCGCTGATCTCCGCGGTCGGGCACGAGACCGACTGGACCATCATCGATCTCGTCGCCGATTTCCGCGCGCCGACCCCGACCGCCGCCGCCGAGCGCGCCGTGCCGGTGCGCGCCGAGCTGATGGTCACACGTGACGCAGCACGGGCTGCGCGTGACCACCTCGCTCAGGCGCCGCATCGAGGGCGAGCGCCATCGCTTCGCCGGGCTGGCGCGCGGTCTGCCGCGCAAAGCCAATATTCTCGACCTGCCGCGTCAGCGTTTCGATACCGTGAGCGGGCGGTTGAAGCGCGCGCTGATCGCCAATGCGCGGGCCCATCGCACCTGGCTCGAGCGCAGCGCCTCGCGGCTGAGGCCCCAGATCGTGGCGCAGACCGCCCGCGCCGGCCGCGACCGGCTGATCCGGTTCGACCGCGCGCAGGCGAGGTCGGTTGAGGCGCTGCTGGCGCGCTCGCGGGCCAAGCTCGACAGCCAGGCGAAGCTGCTGCAAACGCTCGGCTATCACAATGTGCTGGCGCGCGGCTTCGCCCTGGTGCGCGGCGCCGACGGCGCGATGCTGCGCCGCGCCGCCGAGATCGAGCCGGGTGCCGCTCTCGACATCGAGTTCGCCGATGGCCATGTCAACGCGCATGCCGACAACGGCGAGCGCAAGACCGAGCCGGCCGCGAAACCATCCGCGCGGCGCAGCGACGGCAAGCAGGGCTCGCTGCTTTAAGCATGATCCGGACGGCGGACGCGCTTTCGCCAAGATCATGCGCAAAACCTAACAGCGCGCTGGCCTTCGCCGATTGCTTGAGGCTATGCTGACCAACATCGACGCAGAACAACAGGCCACTCAGTCTTGATGAATTGGTTCGAACGCAATCTCAGCTTCAAGGGCGAAGCCAAGCTCAAATATCTCGACGGCGAGGTGCAGGTGATGACGCCCGGCGACTTCGTGCGCTGCGCCGTCACCGGCCGCACCATCCCGCTCGACGAGCTGCGCTATTGGAGCGTCGAGCGGCAAGAGGCCTATGCCGACGCGGCCGCCTCGCTCAAGCGCTTCCGCGAGACCGATCCGAACCCTGCCGGGTAAGCTGCGCGGCGAGCAGCGCCTTCACCGCGGCGGCATCCTCGAACTCAATCGCGATGGGGAAGGGGCGGCAGCGATGCCTGAGCTCGCCGAGCGCGCTATCTTCATCTGCGTCCTCGGCCAGCCGCACGAAATCCTTCTCGGTGGTGACCAGCATGGCGTTCTGCGCCTTGGCCGCGTCGAGCAGGCGCCGCGCGTCGCGCTCGCCGTAGCGGTGATGGTCGGGGAAGGAGCGCGTCTCGATCAGCCGCGCGCCGTTGTCGCGCAGCGTGGCGAAGAACTTCTCGGGCCGCGCGATCCCGGCGAAGCCGATCACCGGCAGCACGCCGAGCCAGCGTCTGTCCTGGCGCGGCACCATGCGGGCCTTGAACACGGGCTTGCCTTGGGCGGCGAAGGCCTCGATCAGGGCCGCGGCCTTGCCGCCGTCGCCGATCACCATCAGCGCATCGGCCCGGGCCAGCTGCGCTTCGAGCGGCGCTCTTAAAGGCCCCGCCGGCATGACCAGACCATTGCCGAGACCGGCGGCGGCATCCACCACCACCAAAGATAAATCCTTGGCAAGACTGGGGTTTTGCAGCCCGTCATCCATCACGATGACGCTCGCTTCGGTCGCCTCGATGGCTTTGGCGCCGGCCGGACGGTCGGCCGAGACAAAAGTCGGCGCGGCCTCAGCCAGCAGCAGCGGCTCGTCGCCCACCTCCGCCGCGCTCAGGCCCGGCGTGACCAGAACAGTCCCCTTGCTCGCTCCGCCATAGCCGCGGGTGAGGAACGCCGGCCGGGCCCCAAGCTCTGTGAGCAACGCGGCGATCGCGATCGCGGTTGGCGTCTTGCCGCCGCCGCCGACCGTGAAATTGCCGACGCAGATCACCTTCAGGCGCGAGCGGTAAGGTTCGACCCGCGCGAAGCGGGCTTCCGCCATGCGGCCATAGAGCCGGCCCAAGCGGCGCCAGCGCCGACGCCAGCGCGCCCTGCTTGCGATACCACCACAACGGCGCCTCAAGACGCATGTTTCAGGGTCGTCTTCGGCGGCAGGTAGCGTTCGAGCTCGGTGAGCGTGCGCGGCAGCGCGCCGCTCATGGCGGCAATGGCGCGGCTGGCGCGCTCGGTCATCGCCTGTCTGGCGCCGCCATCTTCGAGCAGAGCAAGAGCGGCCGCGGCGAGGCTCGGCGCATCGGTGACCTCCTGGCAGCCGCCCACCTTCAGCAGCTCGCTGTAGGAGTTCGCGGAAATTCTGCCAGTTGGGCCCGGTGAGCACGGCGCCGCCGAGCTTGATCGGCTCGACCGGGTTCTGCCCGCCGCGGTCGGCCAGCGAGCCGCCGACAAAGGCTACCGGCGCGAGGGCATAGAACAGGCCGAGCTCACCGATCGTGTCGGCCACATAGATGTCGGTCGAAGCGTCCGGCAACTGCCCCTCCGAGCGGAGCGCGCCCGTCAAATTGGCGGCGCGCAACTGCTCGAAGATCACCGGCCCGCGCTCGGGGTGGCGCGGCACGATGATCGTCAGCAGATCGGGCCGGGCGGTTTTCATTTGGCAATGCGCCGCCATCACCGTCTCGTCCTCGCCGGGATGGGTGCTGGCCGCCAGCCACACACTGCGCCCGGCCAGCGCGGCGTCGAGCCTGCGCCGTCCCGGCAGATCTGCCGGCGGCGGCGGCGCGTCGGCCTTGAGGTTGCCCACGTCGAGGGTGCGGGCAACGCCGAGCTGAGCGAAGCGCTCGGCCAGGCTGCCGTTCTGCGCCAGCACCAGGTCGAAGGCCGAGAACAACGGCCGGCTCAGGCCCGGCCGGCTTTGCCAGCGCTGGTAAGACGACAAAGACATGCGGCCGTTGATGAGGACGAGGGGAATGTCCCGGGCCTTGGTCTCGAGCACTAGGTTCGGCCAGATCTCCGACTCGACCAGCACCGCCAGGTCGGGGCGCCAATGGTTCAAGAAGCGCTGCACGAAGATGTGATTGTCGAGCGGCACATATTGATGCGGCACGCCTCGCGGCAAACGCGTGCGCGCCAGCCGCGCCGAGGTGACCGTGGCAGTGGTCAGCAGCATGCGCACATCGGGCCGCTCGGCGGCGATGGTGTCGATCACCGGCAGCGCGGCATTGGCCTCGCCCACGCTCGCCGCATGAAACCAGGCGAGGAAGCCGGCAGGCCGCGGCGCGCTTGACAGACCGTAGCGCTCGGGGCGCCGGCCGGGCTCTTCTTTGCCCCGCCGCATCCGCCAAGCCAGGATCAGCGGCGCGAACGGCGCCGCCATGTTGGTCAGCGCCCGATAAGCTTTGAGCGACAGCCCGGGCGCGATGGTCTTTTGGTTGGTCAATGGATCCCCAAACTGGCGAGCTCGGACAATAGCAGCCGTTTCAACATGAAGCTTCCGGTGCCGCTACTTGCTAGCCACCGCGACCGCCTCTTCGCCCGCCTCTTCGGGCGAGGGCGCCGCATACCCTCCGGCGATGCCGAACTGGGTCCGGTGCAATCTGGTGTAAAGGCCGCCTTTGGCCACCAGCTCTTCATGGCGGCCGGACTCGACGATACGGCCCTGATCGAGCACGCAGATCAGATCCGCCTTCTTCACCGTCGACAGCCGGTGCGCGATCATCAGCACGGTGCGGCCGCGCATCAGCTCCTCGAGGGCGGTCTGCACCTTGGCCTCGGCCTCGGAGTTGAGCGAGCTGGTCGGCTCGTCGAGCAGAAGGATCGGCGCGTCCTTGTAGATGGCCCGCGCGAAGGCGATGCGCTGCCGCTCGCCGCCTGACAGCAATCCGCCCGCTTCGCCGACCCTGGTGTCGTAGCCCTTGGGCAGCGACATAATGAAGTCGTGCGCGGCGGCGGCCTTGGCGGCGTGGATCACCTGGCTCTCGTCGATCGGCTTGGCGCCATAGGCGATATTGGCGCGGATGGTGTCGTCGAACAGCACGGGGTCTTGGGTTACCAGGGCGATGACATCGCGCAGGCTGTCGATCGTGACATGCTTGATGTCCTGGCCGTCGATCAGAATCTTGCCGTGGTCGGGATCGAAAAATCGCAAGGTGAGATTGACCAGCGTGCTCTTGCCCGAGCCGGATGGCCCGACCAGCGCTACCGTGCGGCCGGGCGGCACCGTGAGGCTCACGCCCTTCAGCACGCTGTTCTCCGGCTCATAGGCGTAGGACACGTTCCTGAACTCGATCTCGCCGCGGTCAAGCTTGAGCGGCTTGGCGTCGGGCAGCTCCGCCAGACTGATCTCGCGGTCGATGACGCCGAACACGCGGCTCGACGCGGCGATGCCTTCCTGCAATTGCGTCTGCAAGGTCGCTGCGCTCTTGAGCGGCGCGTAGATCAACAGCGCGGCCGTCATGAAGCCCACGAAGTGACCGAGGGTCAGATCGCCGCGCACACCCTTGGTGCCGGCGAAATAGATGGCGAGCGCGAAGCCGCACCCGGTCAGAAGCTCGACCGAGGGGCTCGACAGCGCGCGGGCGCGCGTGCTGCGCATGGCGAATTCGAGCGCGCGATTGATGGTGGAGGCGGCGCGCGACTCCTCCCTATCCTCCTGCCGGTAGGCGCGCACGACGCGCATGCCGCGCAAGGTCTGGGTGATGAGCGCCGACAGGTCGCCGGTCTCCTGCATCGACTTGGAGGTCGATCTGCGCATCTTGCGCCGCTGGCTCCCGAGCAAGAACCAGGCGAACGGCATGAAGATCAGGATCATGGTCGCGAAACGCGCGTCCATGTAGAACATGGTGCCGATCAGAATGATCACCTTGAGATAATTCTCGCCGAGCGTGACGATGGAGCGGCTGGCCGTCTGCCGGATGAGCATGGAATCGTTGAGAAAGCTCGACAGCAAACGCCCCGAATGCACCGTCTGGATCCAGTTCAAATCGGCGCGGGCAAGCCTGGCGAACATCTGAATGCGGAGGTCGGCGACGAAGCGGTGCCCGAGATAGGCGACGGTGACGTCGGCGGTATATTCGGCACACGCCTTGATGACGGTGACGATCACGATGGCGGCGGTGACCCAGTAGACCATCTGCACGTTCTTGCCGACGAACACGTCGTCGGCGGTCCGCTGGATGAGGAAGGGAATGGCGCCGGTGGTGGCCGCCGTCAGCAGCATGGCGGCCGAGGCGATCAGCAGCAGCCCGAGGCGGGGGCGCAAATGCTCTCGCCAGATGCGCCTGACGATTTGCCAGGTCGTATAATCGACCTGGAGCTCGTCGGCGCCCCGCGTGATGGTGTTCGTGTCCCTGAATAGATTGGTCTTTCAACCGATTCCCCGATTTCGAAAAGCCCGGCGGCATGGCTGCCGGGACGCCCGTTCGTCCTTCTAACACGCGGCGGGGCGCGGCCTTAAGGCGAAAAACCTAGGGCATGATGTGTGTTCTTGCCTTAGGCGCCATATTGGGGCCGAATGCTCCTTCGCTGCGCGCTTCCCGTCCTTGGGTCGAAGCGGGAATATGATAGTCTCCCCACTACAAAACGACCCCTTGCGAGTATCCCGTTGGCTCGAGATTTAGGACCTGAAGTGCCGTTCGGGACATTCGGACCCGGTGTCGTCCAGAAAAGCCTCATCACGTTTGGGGGCTTTATCCCCGCCGGCCTTATGCCCGCACTTCTGCGCTGTTGCGGTTACGCTGCAATGTCCTTCTCAACGAGCTCACCACCGTGAGCATCGAGCCGATCGCGCTGTGCGACGGCGTCGGACCTGTGAGCTTCAAGATCAATGGCCGAAACATCGGCAACAGCTCCATCGTCTTCGACCTGGAGAAGTCTCCGGACGAGATCATAGAGGTGCCCGGAGAGACCCTCGACTTCTGGTCGCGAAGCACCAGCTAACCAAGATCGACGCGATCAAGCTGGACGTGGAAGGCGCCGAAGATCGAATCCTGTTTCCGTTTTTCGCCAATGTGGGTCCTGAGCTCTGGCCCCGGCTGCTCCTTGTCGAGAACAGTGCAGGAAAGTGGGGGCACGATTGCCGGACCATGCTCATTCAGAGAGGCTATCGTCACCATAAGATTCCCTCTCGCAACATGGTCTTCATGCGTCGAGCCGGGTGCCGTCGACGCGCCAGCTCGCTCTCAGCGCGACGATTCGCCCGGTCCATGCTCGGGATCGAGCAGCCGGTGCAGATGCACGATAAAGTAGCGCACATGGGCGTCATCCACGGTGCGGTGGGCGGCATCCTTCCAGGCATCATAGGCTTGCGCATAGTTGGGGTAGATGCCGACGATGTCGAGCGCCTTGAGATTGCTGAACTCCATCTTGTCGAGTTCGGTCAGCTCGCCTCCGAACACGAGGTGAAGCAATTGCCGCCCGCTCTTCTTGCCCCCGTCCGTTGCGGCCATGACTGCTCCTTCCCCCTTCATCTGCCGGATATGCCGAATTGAGCGCTAGAGGTCCACGCGATCCGTGCGCTCGATCAGGAGCGGGTGCATCGCCTTGCCGCTCGCCACCAGGCTCGGCAGGCGCGGCGTGGCGCGATTGTATCGGTGCACCTCGCCATGATGATCGGTGATCACGCCGCCCGCTTCCTCGACGATGAGCGCGGCGGCGGCGAGATCCCATTCGCTCTTGGCCGAGAGCGAGATGGTGGCGTCGGCCCGGCCGCAGGCGACCAGCGCCAGCCGGTAGGCCACCGAGTTCACCCATTTGGTCTGCACCTCGGGCCACGGGTCCTTCCAGATCTTCTTTTTGAACAGACCGCCGCTGGCGATCAGCAGCGCGCCGTCGAGCGTGGCCTTGGTGCTGGCCATGATCTTCTTGTCGTTGAGAAAGGCGCCCTTGCCCCGCATGGCGTGGAAAAACTCATTGGTGGCGGGATTGAACACCACGCCGAGCACCGGCACGTCGTCCTCGACCAGCGCCGCGGAGATCGTCCATTCCGGCAGGTGACGCAGGAAGGCATTGGTGCCGTCGATCGGATCGACCGTCCATACCCTGCGGCAGTTGAGCCGCTCGGGGTCGTCCTCGCTCTCCTCCGACAGCCAGCCATAGTCGGGGCGCGGCACGTGCAGCCCAAGCTTGAGCGCGACATCGACGGCGAGATCGGCCTCGCTCACCTCGCTGCCGTCGATCTTCCGTTTGACCGTGATCGATTTGCGGAAATAGGAGAGCGCAAGCTCGCCGGCTTCGCGCGCGGCCTGCTTAAGAAGTGCGTAATCTTCTTCGAGAGACGGGCCGGGAAGCGGTCGTTTGGCTGGCTCGATGGCGGTCATTTGCGCTGTGCGGAAGATTCTCGAAACTTTTCAGAAGAGTTCTCTAAACCATGTGAGCAGCTAAACGGCGCATACCAGACATTAACAACGTCCATTAAGCGCTTCGGAAAGCTTCTATGGCAGCATCGTGGCAATGAAAGGCCGCCTTAAGGCAGCCAGCCGACGGGGAAGCTAACAGCAAGGCGTCATCCGGGCTCCAGGGCAAAAGCTCTGGGGCCCGGTTGCTTTTTGCGCGTTAGCGCGGGCGCACGCAACTCAGAATATTGCCGCAAGGGCCATGTCGATCAGGATGGCGCCGAGCACCAGCGCGCGCAAACTCGCGATTGGAGCGGAAGCGCTCGAGGCAATTCTCCGGCATCGTCGATGTCGAGCGTGGCCACCTGCCAGGCGAGCTGCGCTGCCGCCGCCATCATCACCGAGCAGGAAGGCGGTGCCGGCATCCGCCATGATGCCCGCCGCGACGATGGCCGAGCCAGGCGATCGCGTAGAGCAGGGCGAGCCAGACTTTGGTGGCGCGGCCGAATCTGAGCGCGGTCGATTTCACCCCGATCAAATCGTCGTCCTCGCGATCCTGATGGGCATAGATCGTGTCGTAGCCGATGGTCCAGGCGACCGCGCCGGCATAGAGCACGATCGCCGGCCAATCGAGCCGGCCCAGCACCGCGGGCCAACCCAGCAGCGCGCCCCAGTTGAACGCCAGCCCGAGCACGACTTGCGGCCAATGGCTGAATCGCTTGACGAAGGGGTAGAGCGCCACGATGGGGAGCACGCCGAGCCCGAGCCAGATCGTGGTGCCGTTGAAGCTGAGCAGCACGGCGAGCCCGATCAGGCACAGCACCAGCATGAAGATGACCGCGGCGCGAGGGCTCAGCTGTCCGCTCGGCAGCGGCCGCCCGCGTGTCCGCGCCACTTGTGCGTCGAGGTCGCGGTCGATCAGGTCGTTATAGGTGCAGCCGGCCCCGCGCATCACCAGCGCGCCGAGAGCGAACAGCACCAGCAGCCAGGGATCGGGATAGGCATCGCCGAGACTGCGCGCCGCCAGCGACACCGACCAGAAGCAGGGAAAAGCCAGCAGGAAGAAGCCGATCGGCCGGTCGGCGCGGGCCAGCCGGAGAAAGGGCACGAGCGCCGCCGGGGCGAAGCGGTCGACCCAATTGCGGGCGCCCGCGTCGGCAACCGCGCTTGCTTTACCTGGGGGCGGGGGTCGTGTCATGTGTTCGGCGCTTCAGGTCCTTCGCCCGTCATTCGCATTCGCCCATGTCCTCCAAGCTTCAGCGCCTGTTCGTCAAGTCCAAGCTTGCACCGGGCGCCGAAATCGCGCTGGATAAGGACCAGGCGCATTACCTCGGAACCGTGCTCCGGCTCAAGCCAAGCGACCGGGTCCTGCTGTTTAATGGCCAGGACGGCGAGTGGCTCGCCGAGCTTGGCGCCATCGGCCGCAAAGCCGCCCAAGCCCGCATCGCGCACCAGACGCGCCCGCAAGAACAGGGGCCCGATTTGCATTATCTGTTCGCGCCGTTGAAGCGCGCGCGCCTCGATTATATGGCGCAAAAGGCCACCGAGCTTGGGGTGAGCGTGCTCCGCCCGGTCATCACGCGCCACACCATGGCCGAGCGCGTGAAGACCAGCCGCCTGCTGGCCAATGCCGTCGAGGCTGCCGAGCAGTGCGGCATTTTGCGCGTACCCGAGGTGATGGAGCCGGAGAAATTGCCGCAGCTGCTCGAGGCCTGGGACGAGCGCCGCCTGCTGATCTTCGCCGACGAATCCGCCCCCCACGCTTCGCCGCTCGAGGCCCTGAAAGCGCGTGCCCCAGGACCGCTTGCCGTGCTGATCGGGCCCGAGGGCGGATTTGAGCGCGAGGAGCGCGCCGCGCTGCTTGCAAAGCCTTTCGTCCTCCCCATTTCCCTTGGGCCGCGGGTGATGCGGGCCGATACGGCCGCGGTCGCCGCTCTCGCCCTTGTGAACGCGGCCCTGGGCGACTGGCAGTAAGGATCGCTTGTCAGGCGCGCGCGGAGAGCGCCATAAAGGCCGCCCTTCCCCTCGGTCCCCGCTTGAACCCTAACCGGAGCTCTCCTCATGTCGACACGGGTGAGTGGGCCGAACAGCCCCATCATCTGCTCACGGGACGAGCTCGTCGCTTATCTGGAAGCGGGCGGAAAGCCCAAGAGCGATTGGCGCATCGGCACCGAGCACGAGAAGTTCGGCTTCTACCGCAAGGGTCACGGGCCGGTTCCCTATGACGGCGAGCGCGGCATCCGCGCGCTGCTGGAAACGCTGCAAGACCGCTTCGGCTGGGATCCCGTCATTGAGGACGGCAACATCATCGCGCTCAGCCGGCAGGATTGCCCGAAAGGCGGCACCATCAGCCTCGAGCCGGGGGGCCAGCTCGAGCTGTCCGGCGCGCCGCTCGAGACCGTGCATGAAACCAATGAGGAGCTTCGCCAGCATCTCTCCGAAGTGAGCGAAGTGGGCGGCGAGCTCGGCATCGGCTTTCTCGGGCTGGGCTTCTCGCCGAAATGGACTCTGGCCGAAACGCCGGTGATGCCGAAAGAGCGCTACCGCATCATGGCGCGCTACATGCCGACACGCGGGCGCCGTGGACTCGACATGATGTTCCGCACCGCCACCGTGCAGGTGAATCTGGATTTCAGCGACGAGGCCGACATGGTCGCCAAATTGCGCGCCGGCCTCGCGCTTCAGCCGGTGGCGACCGCCTTGTTCGCCAACTCGCCCTTCAGCGATGGCAGGCCTAACGGCTTTCAGTCCTACCGTGCCGAGATGTGGCGCGACACCGACCCTGACCGCTCCGGGCTGCTGCCGTTCGCCTTCGAGGACGGCATGGGCTTCGAGCGCTATGTCGACTACGCGCTCGATGTGCCGATGTATTTCGTCTATCGCGACGGCCGCTATATCGACGTGGCCGGCGCCTCGTTCCGGGATTTTCTGGCCGGCAAGCTGGCGGCGCTGCCGGGCGAGCGGCCCAGGCTGGACGATTGGGCCGACCATCTCACCACGCTGTTCCCCGATGTCAGGCTCAAGCGATTCTTGGAAATGCGCGGCGCCGACGCGGGGTCGTTCGCGCAGATTTCGGCGCTGCCGGCGCTGTGGACCGGGCTTCTCTACGACCAGGCGGCGCTCGACGGGGCCTTGGCGCTGACCCGTGACTGGACCGTTGACGAGATACAGGGCTTGCGCGATGCGGTGCCGCGCCTCGGTTTGCGGGCGCCGTTCCGCGGCGGCACGATCCACGATGCGGCCCGCGCCATGGTTGAGCTGGCCGAGGCTGGCTTGAAGGGCAGGGCGCGGCTCAATCGCAAGGGCGACGACGAGCGCAAGGCGCTGGCGCCTCTGATCGAGACCATCGCCGAGGGGCGCTCGCCGTCCGACCGCCTGCTCGCCGCCTATCATGGTCCCTGGGCCGGCGATATCGACAAGGTGTTCGAGTCGCAGGCGTTCTAGTTCCAATTTCAGACTGACATGAGGGGCAGCAGCTGATCTGGCAATAGTGCCCGTTGCTCAGTCCGGCGCACACCATCCGAGTCGTTTCGACCAGAGCCTATAGGGTGCTAGGTTCCGTTTGAGGGGATTGATCCATGAACCTCCCGACGGCCAATGCCATCTGGATAGGCCCGAAACTTGGTCCGATCCACGCCGCTTGCCTGCGTTCGTTCGTGCGCGCCGGACATAGAGTGGTGCTGCACAGCTATGATCCGCCGTCAGACGTGCCCAGCGGCGTCGAGCTGGCCGACGCACGCGCGGTCATGCCGGAAAGCCGGATTGTCTACTATGAAGAAAGCGGCAGTCCGGCCTTGTTCGCCAACCTGTTCCGTTATCAACTCCTCAAGGCCGGTCTCGGCCTATACATCGATTGCGACGTGTATTGCGTCCGGCCTATCGAAGACGCCGACTATGTCATGGGCTGGCAGGACCAGCGGAGGTTGAATAATGCCGTCCTAAAATTGCCCCCCGACTGTCCGGTCTTGGCCGAGCTTTGCAAGCTAAAGGATGGATTCATTCCTCCTTGGAGCAACAGCAAGGATCAGCGACGATTGCGCCTCCGACAGCTCCTTGGCCGCCCCGTGCCGCTGCAAAAAATGGGCTGGGGGACCACCGGTCCTAAGGCTTTGACGTGGTACGCGCAGCAATATGGACTCGTCTCAGAGGCAGCGCCAATTGACGTGTTCTATCCGATTGCCATGTCCCATATCGGCCTGCTCATCGATCCGGAACTCGGTCTCGACGATCTCATTACGTCGCGCACGCGCGCGATTCACCTCTGGAGCCAACTGTTCGCGAACAAAACGAGCCAGCTGCCGTCCAACATCCTGGACAGCGGTGCCGCCGACATCCCCTCTTGGACGTATCATCGCCAACTAGCGCGGAAAGATTCTGCGCCACACGCGGGCGTGCGGTTCAACCATTGGCAATTAGGACAATCTGCTACGCGACCAAAGCGAATCGCGAATATCGAATAGCCTCTCTTTGCTGATGGTATGAGGCATGCCGAAACGATCCACCGCGTGCGGCACAAACCCCATCGAAAAAAGAAACTCAGCAGCGTCTGCCGTCGAGTGCCCGTATCTTTCAGTATTGGAGTCAACGAGCTCGATCTGGATAATGATGCTGCGGCTTGCATCGATTGCGCGTTTCGCACCGTGGAGCACATAAAGCTCATATCCTTCTACGTCGATTTTCAAGTAGTCCACGTTCGCAATTCCTAGGTCGGACAGAATGTCATCAAGCCGAGCCATGGGAACGTTCGTCGCCTCAGCATGAAATTCCGAAGTGATGTGAGTCTGCCCTGGATTGTGTTCCGTGTATTGCATCAGCGCGTCTTTACGCGTCGCGCCGACAGCCACGTCTACGGCCAAGATGTTTTGGAGTTGGTTCCCGGCAATGTTGCGCTTCAGGTATTCGAAAATGAAGGGATGGGGTTCAAGGGCGACAACTTTCCCGTTTGGCCCAACGACTGCGGATGCAGGTATGGCGTAGGTGCCGATATTGGCCCCGACGTCGACAAATGTGCTCCCCGGCGCAAGGCTGCGCCGAATGAAGCTCTGGATGGCGGGATCTCGATCATTCTGGATATAGATCGCCAATGAACTCCAGTTTCCAGGCATCGAGACAAAATGAAACCCGTCGTCAGTACGAAATGAGAAATCGAGCTTCCATGTCTGGTAAAGTGCCCATCGCAAGAACTTGACGGCGGTTCGCACGGGGCGTCGGGAATATTGCTCCGTCTTCCTGCACCACCGTAATTGGCTGCGTAAGTCGGTTGCGCCGCTCATGTTACAATCATTTGCCTAGTCGTGACCGGAGGGGGCGCTCGCCGCCCGACCGGCTACGCGCTGCCCTATCATGGGCCTTGGGGCGGAGATATCGACAGGATATTCGAGTTCCAGGCCTTTTGACTCCCTTTTAGGATGTCCCGTCATGGACGCACTTTCGGACGTGCTGTCGGCCATCCGCCTCGACGGGGCGGTCTATGTCAACGCCGAGTTCACGGCGCCGTGGTGTGTCGCGACGCAATATGGTCTCCACACCGCGGCGCCCAGATTGCCGGACTCGGACCACGTCGTGTTCTTCCATTTGTTGACCGATGGATCGTGTCTCGCGCGTCTCGCCGACGGGAGCGAGATCATCGAAGTCAAGGCCGGCGACCTCCTGCTTCTCCCGCGCGACGATCTGCATGTCATCGGCAGCGATCTCAAGCTGCCGTTCGCCGAAGTGAGGAGCGCCCCGCCCGAAACGGGCTTGCTCCAACTGCGCGCCGGCGGGGGCGGGGCCACGACCCGCTTCATTTGCGGCTATCTCGCCTGCGACCGGCGTGCCTCGCACGCGTTGCTGGGCTCGTTGCCGCCGATATTACGCATTCCGCTCGGCGATATCTCGCTCAGCGGCTGGCTCGCCGATCTCTTGCGAGTCGGCGTTCAGGAATCGCAGGCGCAGCGGCCCGGCTCGCAGTCGTTGCTGGCGAAGCTGTCAGAACTCGCCTTCACCGAGGCCTTGCGCCGCTACGCGCAATCCAATCCGCCCGAACTGAAGGGATGGCTCGCTGGACTTCAGGACCAATATGTCGGACGTGCGCTCGCGCTGCTCCACGGGGATTCGCGGCGCGGCTGGACGGTGGAGGAACTGGCGCGCGAAGTGGCGCTGTCGCGCTCGGCGCTAGCCGAACGCTTCACCAATTTGATCGGCGAGCCGCCGATGCAATATCTTACCCGCTGGCGGCTCACTCTGGCGGCCCACGCCTTGCGCGCCGGCAGCGAGGGCATCGCGCCCATCGCCGAACGCAGCGGATATGATTCCGAGGCTTCATTCACCCGCGCCTTCAAACGCGAATTCGGCCTGCCGCCGACGGCATGGCGGAAAACCGGCGGGCGCGGCACGGCGAAGTCCGACGCCGGCCGCTCCGCTTCCGATTGAGGCAGTTACCGCGCGTCAGGCCGCGTTGCGGTTGCCCTGTAATGCGCGAACATCGGCCGTGGTCAGCGGCTTGCCGCCGAGCGCCCAATTGCCGCTCTTTATCTCCTCGATCACCACCCAGGTGACCTGGCGCATGGCCTCGCCCTCAATGGCGACCATGGCGTCGGTGAGATCGGTGACCATCTTCTTCTTCTGGGCTTCGTTGAACACGCCTTCGATCAGCTTCACGTTGATAAGCGGCATCGGCTCACTCCTTCGTTTCGCGCGAGAGGGTCTCGCTACGTGTCGGGGGAGTTGTGCGTTGACGCGACGCCTTTGAATTGCCGAGGCGCCGCCGTTCTTGGCCGAGCCGCCAAAAGTCAAAAGTCCGACATTATCCGAGCGGGAAGGAGAGACGCCCGCAATGCCGCCATGGGTCGCGCAGAACGGGGTTTTTGCGGGCTTGACCGGGGGCGGGGCGCTAACCATATATCGGCCAAGTAACCGTCCCTTCCGCTACCCTGCACGGAGGGACGATAGTCCGTCCCCCAAAAGACGGATGTCATCGGCGACAGAGTCTCCTTTCTCTGTCGCCGATTCTTTTTGCCCGCTGATGTCGCGCTATTTCATGTTGGCGAGCGCGTCGCCGAAGCCTTGCAGGGCGACCGGGATGCCGATGCCGGCCTCGGGCGTGTCGAAGATGATGAACATGGCGGTCGTGCCCGTCTTCATCTTGGCGATCACCTCGTCCTGCAGCACCACCTCCGCGACACAGCCGCGCTTGCCGCATTTGAGGAACGGGGCGTTGCCCACGTCATGCGCCGTCGATCTTGAGCCCGAGCCCGGTGGGCAGCAGCACGCCGAGCGGCACCACCACGCGCAGCAGCTTCTTGTCCTCGCCGATCGCCTTGTAGAACACCACGGTCAGGCCGACATTCGGCCGGTCCTCGGCCGTGACGCTCTGCACCAGCGCGCATTTTTCTTCCTTGGCGCCGGGCGGCGTGCGGCAAGAGACCTGCCAGGCGCCATGGGTCTCGCGCACCACGCTGCCGGGACCGGTGGCGTCCGGCGCCGCCTCGGGCGTTGCCCCTTGGGCCGCGGCTTGCCCGCCGAGCACGACATGGCAGGCGATGACGAGCGCCAGCGAGCGCCCGCGCGGCCGGCACAACCAATGGAAATCTGGACATCTGGGCCATGGAGCTAATGGGACCGCGCCCGCGCATATAAGCGCGAATCGTCTCGCCAGAGACTAGATTGTGGGGAGCGGCGCAGTGAAGCGGAGATGCGCAACATAGAAAACCGCCATCGCCGAGTATTGGGGCCAAATTTCGACGCAGAACCGCCGCCGGAAATCTTTCCGGCCCTGAAAAACCTGCGCGGCGAGCGTGCATATGCCGCAGCGAGGCCCTGAATCATGAGTGTTGCCAATCTATTCCCTTTATGATTTGAACACCGGAAAAGAGCCTCCAGCCACGCCGAAGCGCGAGGCTGCCTGGGCAAGCAAAATAACGGTGGGGGCGACGCACTTTATATCGCTATTGAACTTTCGCGCCGCCCTTGCTTCGATCAAGCGGCGCAGGCGACGCTTAGTGCGCCCGCGTCCAATCTTGGAAAGTCCGCCGCCTTCTTGACGGAGATCAGCGACGGGCGAGGGAGCAGGCTTTAGGAGTGGAAGGAATGGCGATCTGCGATCGAATCAAGACGGTGTTAGTGGCGGCGGCGCCGATGGCCTTGTGCGGGCGCGGCTTACGCCAAGGAGGGCCAGCCGGCGCCTTGGCAGCTCGGCTTTCAGCCGGCCGCGTCTCCGATCATGGAGCAGATCACCTCGTTCCATACCTACGTAACGATCATCATCACGCGTGATCGCGCTGTTCGTTCTCGGCCTGCTGGTCTACGTGATGGGCCGCTTCAACGAGAAGCGTAACCCCGATCCCTCGCGCACCACCCACAACACGGCGCTTGAGATCGCCTGGACCGTACTGCCGGTGCTGATCCTGGTGGCGATCGCCATCCCTTCATTCCGGCTGTTGTTCGCCCAATACGATTTTCCGAAGCCCGACCTGACCATCACCGCCACCGGCAATCAGTGGTACTGGACTTACGAATATCCGGACCAGGGCATCACCTTCGATTCCATCATGGTGCCCGAGGCCGATCTGAAAGAGGGACAGCCGCGGCTGCTCACCGTCGATCGCGAGGTCGTCGTGCCGGTGAACAAGAACGTCATCGTCGGGATCAAGTCGAATGACGTGATCCACGACTGGGCCGTGCCTGCGTTCGGCGTAAAGCTCGACGCCGTGCCCGGTCGCCTGCAGACCACGTGGTTCAGGGCCGAGCGCGAGGGTATCTATTACGGCCAGTGCTCGGAGCTGTGCGGGCGCAATCACGCTTTCATGCCGATCGCGGTTCGCGTCGTGTCGGAAGCCGAATTCGCCGATTGGCTCGCCAAGACCAAACCCGCGGCCTCGCTCGATGGTGCGGGCAAGGTGGCCGCGGCCCAGGAGTAACGCAAGCCCGCTCCCGCGCCGGAGCGGTGACGGTCGCCTCGAACGAAACAACGCAAAGACAGAGAAGAAACAAGGAAGACAGCCATGGCACATAGCGCCCATGCCGAAGCAGCCCATCACGACGAGCATCCGACCTTCATTCGGCGCTGGCTGTTCTCGACCAACCACAAGGACATCGGCACGCTGTACCTGATCCTGGCGATGATCGGCGGCATCGTCGGCGGCTTGCTGTCGATGGGCATGCGCATGGAGCTCATGGAGCCCGGCATGCAGATCTTCGGCAATCCGGAGATGTTCAACGTCTTCGTCACGGCGCACGGGCTGATCATGGTGTTCTTCATGGTCATGCCGGCCACCATGGGCGGGTTCGGCAACTGGATGGTGCCGCTGATGATCGGCGCGCCCGACATGGCCTTCCCGCGCCTGAACAACATCTCGTTCTGGTTCGTGGCCGCCGCCTTCGTGCTGCTTGTCATCTCCCTGTTCGTGCCCGGACCTCCCGGGACCAACGGCGTGGCCGGCGGCTGGACCATGTATGCGCCGCTCTCGAGCAAGGGCACGCCCGGACCCGCCGTGGACTTCGCCATCCTCGCGCTGCATCTCGCCGGCGCCTCCTCGATCCTCGGCGCCATCAATTTCATCACCACCATCTTCAACATGCGCGCGCCGGGCATGACGCTGCACAAGATGCCGCTGTTCGTCTGGTCGGTGCTGGTGACCGCCTTCCTGCTGCTGCTGTCGCTGCCCGTGTTGGCCGGCGCCATCACCATGTTGCTGACCGATCGCAATTTCGGCACGGCGTTCTACGATTCGGCCCATGGCGGCGATCCGCTGCTCTGGCAGCATCTGTTCTGGTTCTTCGGCCACCCGGAAGTGTACATCCTCATCATTCCCGGCTTCGGCATGGTGAGCCAGATCGTCTCCACCTTTTCCAGGAAGCCGGTGTTCGGTTACCTCGGCATGGCCTACGCCATGGTCGCCATCGGCGTGATCGGCTTCGTGGTGTGGGCGCATCACATGTACGCGGCGGGCATCAGCGTGAACACGCAGGCCTATTTCGTGTTCGCCACCATGGTTATCGCGGTGCCTACCGGCGTGAAGATATTCTCCTGGATCGCCACCATGTGGGGCGGTTCGATCAGCTTCCGCACGCCGATGCTGTGGGCGCTCGGCTTCATTTTCCTGTTCACGATCGGCGGCGTCACCGGCGTCGTGCTGGCGAACGCCGGCATCGATCGTTCGATGCACGACACCTACTACGTGGTGGCGCATTTCCACTACGTGCTGTCGCTCGGCGCCGTGTTCTCCATCTTCGGCGCTTGGTACTACTGGTCGCCGAAGATGACCGGCTACATGTATTCCGAGACGATCGGCAAGCTGCATTTCTGGCTGATGTTCATCGGCGCCAACTTGGCCTTCTTCCCGCAGCACTTCCTCGGCCTCGCCGGCATGCCGCGCCGTTACGCGGATTATCCGGATGCCTTCGCCGGGTGGAACTTTGTCTCCTCCATCGGCTCCTACATCGCTTTCGCGGGCTTTTTGGTCTTCCTGTACGGCATCGTCAGTCAGTTTGCGCGCAAGGTGAAGGCGCCCGCCAATCCTTGGGGCGTGGGCGCCACGACGCTGGAATGGACGCTGCCCTCGCCGCCGCCCTTCCACACCTGGGAGACGCTGCCGCGCGTGAAATAGAGAGAGAGCTTGGAGACTCGGGAACTCCCGCGCCTCACGGCAAGCTAAGTGAGTGAGCATGGCTGACGTCGCATTTTCTTTAGGGGCCGGGACGGGCGAAGCCGATACCGGCGGCGACGTCGCGGATTATTTCGCGCTGATGAAGCCACGCGTGATGTTCCTCGTGGTGTTCACCGCTCTGGTCGGCCTCGTCGCGGCGCCGGGCTCGATGCATCCCGTGCTCGCCATCGCCTCGCTGATCTGCATCGCCGTCGGCGCCGGCGCCTCTGGCGCGCTCAATATGTGGTACGACGCCGATATCGACGCGGCGATGGCGCGAACCGCAGCGCGTCCAGTGCCGCGCGGGCGTGTGAGTCCGGACGAAGCGCGCTCGTTCGGCACTGTGCTCGCGCTTGGCTCGGTGCTCTGCCTCGGGCTGATGGCAAATTGGCTGGCCGCGGCGCTGCTCGCGCTCACGATCGCCTTTTATGTCTTTGTCTACACGATGTGGCTCAAGCGGACGACGCCGCAGAACATCGTCATTGGCGGCGCCGCGGGCGCGGTGCCGCCGATGATCGGCTGGGCCGCGGCGACCGGCAGCATCAGCCTCGCGCCATTCGTTCTGTTCCTCATCATCTTCATCTGGACGCCGCCGCATTTCTGGGCGCTGGCTCTGCTCCGGACCAAGGACTATGCCCGCGCCGGCGTGCCGATGCTGCCGGTGGTCGCCGGTCCCGACGCCACCAGGCTCCAGATCCTGATCTACAGCCTCATCCTGGCGCCGCTCGGCATGGCGCCGGCCATTATCGGGCTCGGCGGCACGCTCTATATGGCCGCCGCCGCGCTGCTCGGTTCGCTGTTCGTGGTCATGGCGCTCGAATGCTACCGGGTGCGGCAAGGGGAGGCGGCCGACCGCGCCGCCAAGAACCTGTTCGCCTATTCGGTGCTTTACCTGTTCCTCCTGTTCGCGGTGCTTCTCGTCGAGCAAGGTTTCGGCATTGACGGCAGCAATCTGCCGTCGCTTTGGGCGTTGTGATGCAAGATGCGGAAAAGGAGCGCCAACGCCGCCAACGCATGCGATCTGTGGCCATCGCCTGGATCCTGGCGGCGCTCGTGGTGCTGTTCTTTATCGTCACCATTGTCAGGCTCGGCGGCAACGTCGCCAACCGGCCGCTGTGAGCGGAGCCATGAGCGATTCTGAACAGAAGCATAGGAGAAAGCGCCGGCGATGGCCCCGTCGCGCTCGCTCTTGTCGGCCTGGTCGCCGGCATGACCGGGCTCGCCTTCGCCTCGGTACCGCTCTACCGCATGTTCTGTCAGGCCACTGGCTATGGGGGCGTGCCGCAACGCGCCGAACGGGGCGCAAGCGAGATCCTCGACCGCACCATCCGCATCCGCTTCGACGCCAATGTCGATCATACCCTGCCGTGGACCTTCGCGCCCGTGCAGCGCGTGATCGACGTGAAGATCGGCGAGACCGCGCTGGCCTTCTTCAAGGCCTCGAACACTTCCAATGCTGAGGTGTCGGGCACCGCCGTCTTCAACGTGGTGCCTGAACTGGCCGGGCGCTACTTTACCAAGATCGAGTGTTTCTGCTTCACGCAGCAGACGCTCAAGGCCGGAGCGAGCGTCGAGATGCCGGTGACCTTCTTCGTCGATCCCAAGATCGTCGAGGACGAGGACACCAAGAACATCTCGGAGATCACTCTGTCTTATACCTTCTATCGAACCGGCGAGGAGGGGGGCGTCGCTGCCGCTCCCGCCGGCAATTCGGGATCGTGATTGATTGAGGCGGCCCGCCGCCTCGGCAAGTTTGGGAGGAAACGGAGCGAACCATGGCTGAAGCGCACGCCAAACCACAACACGACTACCATCTCGTCAATCCGAGCCCATGGCCGCTCGTGGGAGCCATCGGCGGGCTGACGCTCGCGATCGGGGCCATCCTCTATTTCATTTCGCGCAAAGCCGGCGACCCGCATCTCTGGTACGTGCTTCCTGGCTTCCTAATCGTCATCATCACCATGTTCGGCTGGTGGCGCGACGTGATCAAAGAGGCGCATGAGGGCTACGAGACCCCGGTGGTCCAACTCCATCTGCGCTACGGCATGATCCTGTTCATCGCCTCCGAGGTGATGTTCTTCGTCGCCTGGTTCTGGGCCTATTTCGACGCCGCACTTTATCCGGCCGATGCCGTAACCTATGCCCGCACTCAGGTGCTCGGCGGCCAGTGGCCGCCGATCCCGAGCGTCGACGCCGACGTCCCTGGGCTCGGCAGCTTCAAGCACACCTTCGATCCCTGGGGCCTGCCCTTCGTCAACACGCTGATCCTGTTGACCTCGGGCACCACCGTGACCTGGGCGCACCATGCTTTGCTGCACAACGATCGCCGCGGCGTGGTGCTTGGGCTGATCTGCACCGTGGTGCTGGGCATCTTGTTCACCACCTGCCAAGCTTATGAATACGCCCATGCCGGGTTCGGCTTCGCCAACCACATCTACGGCTCGACGTTCTTCATGGCCACCGGCTTCCATGGCTTCCATGTCATCGTCGGCACCATCTTCCTGACAGTGTGCCTGATCAGGGCGATGCGGGGCGACTTCACGCCGAAGCAGCATTTCGGCTTCGAGGCTGCCGCCTGGTACTGGCATTTCGTCGACGTGGTGTGGCTGTTCCTGTTCACCTGCATCTATGTGTGGGGCGCGGGCAGCAGCTATCCGGCACACTAACCGGCGGTTCGCGCCGTCAGCGGGGGCGGCCTCGGGCCGCCCCTTTTTGTTTGAGGAGTCTCGATGGGCCAGATGACCAGCGGACAGCACGTGCCGTCGTTCGGCTCGACGCTATGGGCGGGAATCGCCGGTCGCTGCCCGTCCTGCCACCGCGGCAAGCTCTATGACGGCTATCTCACCATTGCGCCCAAGTGCAATGTCTGCGGCCTCGACTACGGCTTCGCCGATTCGGGCGACGGGCCTGCCGTGTTCGTCATCCTGGTGACCGGCTTCATCGTGACCGGCTTGGCGCTCATCACCGAGATCCTTTACACCCCGCCCTACTGGCTTCACGCCGCGTTGTGGGGTCCGCTCGCCATCCTCCTGCCGCTCGTCCTGCTTCGGTCCTTCAAGGGCGTTCTCGTCGCGCTCCAATTCAGACACATGGCCGAAGAGGGCAAGCTTGTCTCCAAATAGAGCGGCGATGGCAGACAGAGGCCTGCTCGGGCTGACCGCCTTCATGCTTGCCGCGCTCGCCGTGCTGATCGGCCTCGGGGTTTGGCAGCTGAAGCGGCTGGACTGGAAGGAAGGGCTCATCGCCAAGATCGAGACGCGCACCAAGGGCGCGCCGATCAGCCTCGAAAAGGCGGTCGCCTTGGCGCGCGAGGGTCGCGATCCGAGCTATTACCGGGTCCGCGTCGAAGGCCGCTTCCACCACGCCAAGGAACTCTACCTCTACGCGGTGACGGATGAGGGAGTCGGCTGGCACGTCATCACCCCGCTCGAGACGGCCGACGGCGACATGGTTCTGGTCGATCGCGGCTTCGTCCCCGATGAACTGAAAGACCCATCGTCCCGCGCGCTGGGACAGGTTGAGAACGTGGTTACCGTCACCGGCGTGGTGCGGTCGCCGGAGACCCAAGGCTTGTTCCTGCCCGACAACGAGCCCAAAGCCGATCGGTGGTTCTGGCGTGATCTGCAGGGCATGGCGCTTTCGGCATTTCCCAACGGCGTCATCCAAGTCGCGCCGTTTTTCGTGGAAGCCGAGAAATCCAGCGTGCCCGGCGGCTGGCCCGAAGGCGGCCAGACCCGGCTGGAGATCCCCAACAACCATCTCCAATACGCCATCACCTGGTTTCTGCTGGCCGCCTGCCTCCTCGTCATCTATGGCGTCTATGTGCGGGGTCTGTATCGCCGGGACCGGCCCTAGGCCGGCTTTGGTCCTGTTGCGGGCGAACGCGCCGACCGCTAGGGTCAGCCCGGAAAATCCCCATTTCCTGCCCACAACGAGGCTTGTCGTGAAGTTTGTCTCAACGCGCGGTGAAGCGCCCGCGCTTTCCTTTGAAGGCGCGCTCCTGGCCGCGCTCGCCCGCGACGGCGGGCTGTTCATGCCGGAGACCTGGCCCAAGCTTCAGCCCGACGCCATCGCCGGGCTGGCCGGCCTCGATTATGCCGACGCCGCTTACCGGGTCATGCGCCCCTTCCTCGAGGGCGATCCCTGCTTGGCCGACCTCGAGACCGTGCTGGAAGAGGCCTATGGCAGCTTCCATCACCCGGCGATCGCGCCGTTGCGCCAGATCGCGCCGAATACCTTTGTGCTCGAGTTGTTTCACGGGCCGACGCTGGCCTTCAAGGACCTCGCCATGCAGGTGGTGGCGCGGCTGATGAATCGCGCGCTGTTGCGCAAAGGCGCCCATGCCACGGTGATAGGGGCGACGTCGGGCGATACCGGCGCCGCCGCCATCGAGGCATTTCGCGGGCTCGAAGCCATCGACATCTTCATCCTGCACCCCAAGGGGCGCATCAGCGACGTGCAGCGTCGCCAGATGACGACTGCCATCGAGTCCAATGTTCACAACATCGCCATCGAAGGCACCTTCGACGACTGCCAGAACATCGTGAAGGCTTTGTTCGGCGACATGGCGTTGCGCGACCGGCTGGAGTTGACCGGGATCAACTCCATCAACTTCGCCCGCATCCTCGCCCAGATCGCCTATTACTTCACCGCCGCGGTCAGCCTCGGCGCGCCGTACCGCCAAGTCGCCTTTACCGTGCCCACCGGAAATTTCGGTGATATTTTCGCGGGTTACGCGGCGCGACAGATGGGCTTGCCGGTCGCGCGCCTCGTTATTGCCACGAACCTCAATGACAGTCTGGTGCGCGCCCTTGGGTCGGGGGTTTACGAGCCCAAGGGTGTCATCGCCACATCAAGCCCGAGCATGGACATCCAGCTTGCCAGCAATTTCGAGCGCGTTCTGTTCGAGCTTGCCGGCCGCGACGCCGCGCGGGTGAGATCGCTCATGACCGAGCTGCGCCAGACCGGGGCGTTCCGCCTCAACGACACCGAGCTTGCCGGCTTGCGGGCGCTGTTCTCGGCACACGCCATCGGCGAGCATGAGAGCGACATGACCATTCGCGGGCTGGTGGAGGAGACGGGGATGCTGGTCGACCCGCATACCGCCGTCGCCGTCGCCGCGGCGCGGGAGGAGAGCGGGCTTGGACCTTGCCCCATGGTGGTGCTGTCCACCGCCCATCCCGCCAAGTTTCCCGAAGCGGTCGAGCGCGCTTGCGGCCGGGTGCCCGAGCAGCCCGAACGCTTGCGCCTGAGGCTCGGCCAGCACGAGCGCTGCGCCTTCCTGCCCAACGAGATGGGCGCCGTGGCGCGTTTCATCGAGAGCCATGCCCGCGCCGGCGGCAAGAACGCAGCCGCCCGGAAGCGTCGAGCCGAGGTGCGCGCGTGAGCATCGAACTGTCACAGCTCGCCAATGGCATGACGGTGGTCAGCCACGCCATGGCCGAGGTCGAGACCGTGTCGCTCGGCATCTGGATCGGGGCCGGCAGCCGCAGCGAGGCGCTCGGCGAGCACGGCATCGCCCATTTCCTCGAGCATATGGCTTTCAAAGGTACGACGAGCCGTAGCGCCTGGGATATCGCCGAGCAGATCGAGAATGTCGGCGGCGAGCTCAATGCCGCGACCGGCGTCGACTCGACCGCCTACTACGCGCGCGTGCTGCGCAAGGACATGCCGCTCGCGCTCGACATCCTGAGCGACATCCTATTGTCGCCGCGCTTCGATCGCACCGAGCTTGGCCGCGAGCGCGACGTGATCCTGCAAGAGATCGCCGCCGCCATGGACGCGCCGGACGATATCGCCTTCGACCTGGTGCAGGACGCGGCCTTCCCCGACCAGTCGGTCGGCAGGTCGATCCTCGGCACAGTGGAAAGCGTCAGCAGCTTCAAGCGCGCCCATCTCGGCTCCTATCTGTCCGCTCACTATCACGCTCCCAACATGGTGCTGGCGGCGGCCGGTGCCGTCGACCATGCGGCGCTCATGATCGAGGCCGAGCGGCGCCTGGGCGGTTTCGCCCTCGATCCGGCGCCTCAGCCGGACCGGGCCCGCTATGCCGGCGGCGTCAGGCGCTCCGACAAGCCGTTCGAGCAAACCCATGTCGTGCTCGCATTCGAGGGCGCCCCCTATCGCCACGCCGACTATTTCACCGCGCAGATTTGCGCCGGCGCCCTTGGCGGCGGCATGTCCTCGCGCCTGTTTCAAGAAGTGCGCGAGAAGCGCGGGCTCTGCTACGCCATCTATGCCTTCGCCAGCGGGCTTACCGACAGCGGCATGTTCACCATCCACGCCGCCGGCGGGCCCGATAAGGCGCATGAGCTGTTCGCGGTGATCCGCGACGAGCTGGTCAAGGCGGCGGAGACGGGGTTCCGTCCCGAGGAGCTTCTCCGGGTCAAGGCCCAGCTCAAGATGGGCCTGCTGGCCGGGCTGGAAAGTTCGAGCGCCCGGGCCGAGCAGCTCGCCCGCCAGGTGCTCATCCATGGCCGTCCGCTGTCGACCGAGGAGTTGATCGAGCAGGTTGAGATGGTCGAGACCCAGGATCTGCAAGCCTTGGTTGCGCGCATGCTCGCCTCGCCCGCCAGTCTTGCCACGGTTGGGCCCATTCTTCATGTTGCAAGATTCGACCGGGTGACCGAAAAATTCGCCGTCCCAGCAACCAAGGCCGCGTGACAGGGGTGCTATAGGCCATGGCGTTATTGCGAACTGCCTCCCCGAGCGATCTTGGACCGGTCATTGAGTCCGAGCTGGTCATGTTGCGGACGCCGCAAATGTCGGACTACCCCGCCTGGGCCGAAATAAGGGCTCAGAGCCGCGAGTTTCTGACGCCGTGGGAGCCGCTCTGGGCGAGCGATGAACTCTCCCGCGCCTCGTTCCGCCGGCGCGTCCGGCACTATCAGCGCGATCTCCGCGAAGATGTCGGCTATGCGCTGTTCGTTTTCAATGTTCCGACCGGCGGGCTGGTCGGCGGCCTGACGCTTGTGCAACGTGCGGCGCGGCGTGACCCAGTCCTGCACGCTCGGCTATTGGGTCGGCGCCACACACGCCAAGCAGGGCTATATGACGGCTGCCGTCCGCGCCGTCATCCCGTTCGTGTTCGATTCGCTCGAATTGCACCGGCTGGAAGCGGCCTGTCTGCCGTCCAACACGGCCTCGATCAAGCTCCTGGAGAAGACCGGTTTCAAGCGCGAGGGCCTCGCGCGTCGTTATTTGCGTATCAACGGCGTATGGCAGGACCATCTGCTTTACGCGCTGCTTGAGTCCGATACGTGCCGCTAGCGCGGCCATCGGCAAGCAGCATAGAAGACGGGGGAGGAATGGCGGAGTTGAGCGCCTCAGTACGAGGTGAAGCGGCGCCTTCCCGGCAGTTAGGCGGGAGGTTCGGCGCGCTCGTTTGCGCCATCGCCGCCGTCCTCATCCTGGCCACGCCGCCGCTCGCTCACGCCATCGAGGCGATCACGGTCGAGCCCAATCAGGAAAAAATCGACATCACCGCCAAGGGCGAGCTCTATGAGGGCCGCGGCGACCGTTTGCAGATCGAGACCGCGCCGGGCCCGGACGGCTATATCGGCCGCATGGCGGTGTCCGCCTCGACCCCCGGCACCAATCCGGGCTGGCTGGTCTTTGCCCTGACCAACCCGACCTCCGAGCGCATCGCGCGCTGGCTGGTCGCACCGCGCTACACGCTCGCGGATTCGCGCGTGTTCTGGCCCACCCTCGATGCGCCGCGCATCTCGGCCCTCACGCCCTCGCTCGGCTTCCGCCCGGAGACCTTGAAGAGCGCGCGCGCCGACATCTTCAGGCTGAACCTCGAGCCCGGCCAGACCGTCACCTTCGCCGCCGAGATGGCCTCGCAGATGGTGCCGCGACTCAATCTGTGGGACCCCAACGCGTACCAAGCCAAGCAGCAGGACCGCATGCTGTTCAACGGCGTGCTGCTCGGCATCACCGGCCTGCTGGCCATCTTCCTAACCGCCATCTTCGCCGCCAACCACCGGGCCATCTTCCCGGCCACCGCGCTGGTGGCCTGGGCGGCGCTGGCTTATTTCTGCGTCGATTTCGGCTTCTGGAACAAGCTGTTCCCGGTCGGCCCCGACCGCACGGCGCTGTATCGCGCGGCCGCCGAAGCGGGGCTGGCGGCCAGCCTGGTGCTATTCCTCTACGCCTTCCTCCGCATCGGGCTGTGGCATGGCTGGATCAGGACCTTGTTCTGGGGCTGGATCGCCTTGCAGTTCGCCCTGATCTTCGTCGCCATCGTCGACCCCGCCTTTGCAGCAGGCATGGCGCGTGCCTCGCTGGTGGCGGTTGCCGGCATCGGCACCGGCCTCATTGCGTATTTTGCCCTGCGCGGGCAGGACCGCGCGCTGTCGCTGATCCCGAGCTGGATGCTGCTGATCGTGTGGCTGTTCGGCGCCGCCATGGTCGTGCTCGGCAAGCTGTCCGGCGACCTCGTGGTCTCGAGCCTCGTCGCCGGCTTGGTACTGCTCCTGGTGCTGCTCGGTTTCACGGTGACGCAATTCGCCTTCCGCTCCGGCAGCGCGCCGCTGAGTTTTGGACCGCCGAGCCTGGTGCAGATGAAGTCACTGGCGGTGGACGGCTCCGGCGCCCACATTTTCCAGTGGCACGCCGGCCGTGACCAGATCACCGTGGCCAATGAGGTGGAGCAGGAACTTGGGCTCGAGCCCGGCGCCCTTAATGTCGCCGTCGACGACTTCCTGCAATATATGCACGGGTCCGACCGTGAGCGCTTCCGGCTGATGTTGTGGTCGCTCCAGGAGAAGCAGGGCGGCGATCTCCAGACCGATTTCCGTTTGCGGCGCCAGGACGGCACCTATCTCTGGTACGACCTCCGCGCCCACGCCGCCCAAAGCGAGAACGCGCGGCTCTTGCGCTGCACCGGCTTGATGCGCGACGTGACCAATGTGAAGCGCTCGCATGAGCGGCTGATCCACGACGCGGTGCATGACAGCCTGACCGGCCTGCCCAACCGCGAGCTGTTCATGGATCGGGTCCAGGGCGCCATCACCCGCGCCCGCGAAGGCCAGGCCAACCGTCCCACCGTGCTGTTCATCGACATCGACCGCTTCAAGAACGTCAACAAGAGCTTCGGCCTGGTGATCGGCGACAGCATGCTGCTGACGCTCGGCCGCCGGCTCTCGCGTCACCTCAACCCGCAGGACACGCTGGCGCGCCTGGGCGGCGATCAGTTCGCCATCCTGCTGATCTCGGAGACCGACCCGCATCACGTGGCGACGCTCGCCGAGCGGGTCAGGCGCGCGCTGCGCACGCCGATGAAGATCAGCTCAAAGGAGATCATCCTCACCGCCTCGATCGGCATCGTCGTGCATGACTTCGAGCCAGGCGACGGCGCAGGACATGCTGCGCGAGGGCGAGCTGGCCATGCTGCGCGCCAAGCGGGCTGGCGCCGACCGCATCGAGATCTTCAATCCCGCCATGCGCGGCGAGGACGAGAGCAAGCTCCCGCTCGAAAGCGACCTTAGGAAAGCGCTCGAGCGGCAGCAGATCGCCGTGCTCTACCAGCCGATAACGCGCCTTGCCTCCAACCAGTTGGCCGGCTTCGAGGCGCTGATGCGCTGGGACCATCCGACCCACGGGCGGCTCGGCGCCGAGGATTTCATCCCGCTTGCCGAGGAGTCGGGGCTCATCGTCGAGCTCGGCAGCTATGTCCTGGGTCAGGCGCTCGAGGAGGCCGGCCGTTGGCACAAATTGCTGCCGCGCGACCGCGATCCGCTCTTCGTCAGCGTCAATGTGTCGAGCCGCCAGCTATTCCGCCAGGACATGGTGCAGGAGATCAGGCTGTTGCTGGCGCGCGAGGCGGTGCCCAAGGGCACGCTGAAGCTCGAGATCACCGAGTTGCTGGTCATGGAGAATCCCGAGCGCGCCGTCGAGATTCTCACCTGGCTCAAGACTTTCGGCGCGAGCCTCGCGCTCGACGATTTCGGCACCGGCTACTCATCACTCAGCTATCTACACCGCTTTCCGGTCGACACCATCAAGGTCGACCGCTCGCTGGTGCGCGACAGTGGGCTCAACGGCTCGACCCCGCTCATCCTCCGCTCGGTGATCGCGCTGTCGCACGAGCTCGGCAAGGAAGTGGTGGCCGAAGGCGTCGAGACGCAGGCCGACGCCAGCTATCTGCGCTCGATCGGCTGCGAGTATGGCCAGGGCTATTATTACGGCGAGCCGATGTCGGCCAAGGACGTGGCCAGCCTGCTCTCCGCCCTCGCCAGTCACCGCAAACGCCGCGAACGCGAACGTGCCCGCGCGCCGGCCGAGCCGAAAGGCTTGGATGTGCAGGTGAGCGGCCCGGCGCCTCTGCCGGCTCTTCCCGGTGGTACCGTCCCGTCAACGTCCTAGTGTGTGGGCACGCGCTAAGCGTGGCCTGCATCGTTGACCAGGCGCACCGGATCGACCCCGATCTTATTGAGCGCCTGTGAATATTTCCGGTCGACCTCGGGATCGAAGATCAGCACCGGATCGGCCGGGCAATTGAGCCAGCCATTGGCCTGGATCTCGCTTTCGAGCTGGCCCGGCGCCCAACCGGCATAGCCGAGCGCGAGCAGTGCCTTGTTGGGCCCGCTGCCCTTGGCGATGTCGCGCAAAATGTCGATGGTCGCGGTGAGGCAGACGCTTTCGTCGATCGGCAGCGTGCTCTCGGCCTTGAAATAGTCGGCGCTGTGCAGCACGAAGCCGCGGCCGGTCTCGACCGGGCCGCCGAGATGCACGGCCATGGCATGCAGGCCGGCGGGCAACCTGATGCGGTCTTCCGACGGCACGATGTTGAGCTGCTCCAACAGTTCGGTGAAGCTGATATTCGGCGCGCGTTGATTGATGATGATGCCCATGGCGCCGTCTGCGGAGTGCGCGCACAGATAGATGACGGATCGCGCGAAGCGCGGGTCGCCCATGGCCGGCATGGCGATGAGCAACTGACCGTCGAGATAGCCGTCGCGTTGAGGCTTGGGCTTTGAGCTACGAGCTGACATTGCACCAGACTACAACAGTTCCATGGCCTGAGAAGGGGCCGTTGCCAATTAACGCGGGGCGCGGCATTTTCGCCGCATTGCGCTCACGAAAGAGTGACGCTTTTCTCGATTGCTTCACGTCGCGCCGCGTCTGTGCTGACGCTAGAGTTGCGCCGGCCATCAGACTTCTGGACCATGACGATGAATTTTGCCTTTTTTCAGCGCAACGCTGTGCCGGTCTTATTCGCTCTTGCCGCCGGCGCCATGCTGGGTGCGGCGGTAGCCGCCGTTAGCGCGCTCGCCGCGGCGGCGAGCGCGTCGCCTTGGGTCGCCTCGGTCGACTCGAAGGTGCGCCTCGTGTCCGGCACGGTCGATATCGACGACGGACCCGCGCTGGTTGCCGGCATTCAGCTCCGTATGGAGTCCCGGCTGGAAGACCTATTGGAAGAATCCCGGCGATTCCGGCGTGCCGCCGAGTTTCGACTGGGCCGGGTCGAAGAACTTGAAACATGCCGAGGTGCTGTACCCCGCGCCCCACCGCTTCGCCGACGCGAACGGCACGGCGATCGGCTATGACGACCAGGTGGTGTTTCCGGTCAAGCTCACGCCGGAGCGGGTCGGCGAGCCGATCGAGCTCAAGCTCGCCTTCGCCTACGGCCTGTGCAAGGACCTCTGCATACCGAACGATGTAAGCCTCGGCCTGACGCTTGAACCCGAATGCCGGCAAGGGCGATGCGATGCTGCTGCAAGGCTTCGCTCGCGCGGTGCCGAAGCCCGCGCGCGACGGCCTCTTGCCTGAAGTCAGCGACGTCGAAGCCAAGCTCGATGGCGACGACGCCCGGACTGGTCGTCGATGCCGTCTTTCCGCCCGGCGCCACCGGCACCGATCTGTTCATCGACGGCGGCGACGTCTTCGTTCCCGTGCCCGCCCGCTTGGCCCCATCGCCGACGGCAAGCAGCGCTTCGCCATCAGCTTCGTCTCGCCGGCCGAAGCTGCAGCTATCAAGGGCAAGACCTTGGCGCTGACCCTGGTCTCCAACCTGGGCTCGACCGAGACCGCGTGGAAGGTGGAGTAGGGGCTGCTTGGCCGCTGCCGGTTAAGCCGGTATGGTGCCGCCCACCAGAGTTCAGGGAGAGCAGCAATGGCCATTGCGGTCGGAGATCGCCTGCCCGAGGCTACGTTCAGGGTCATGACCGCTGACGGCATCAAGGAGATGACCACGGGCGACGTGTTCGGCGGCAAGAAGGTGGTGCTGTTCGCCGTGCCCGGCGCCTTCACCCCCACCTGCCATCTCAAGCATCTGCCCGGCTTCATCGAGAGCGCCGACGAGTTCAAGACGCTCGGCATCGACACCGTGGCCTGCGTCGCCGTGAACGATCCCTTCGTGCTCGGCGCCTGGGAGGAGAAGTCCGGCGGCAAGGGCAAGGTGCTGTTCCTGTCGGACGGCAATGCCGAGTTCACCAAGAAGATCGGCATGGATTTCGACGGCAGCGGTGTCGGCCTCGGCACCCGCTCCAAGCGCTATGCGGCGCTGGTCGAGGACGGCGTGGTGAAGGCGCTCAATATCGAGGACTCGCCCGGCGTCGCGGTTGAGAGCACCGCCGCCAAGCTGCTGGAGCGGTTTCAATAGTCAGACGTCGCTTTTGCTGGTTCGGCGGTGGGCCGGGAGGAACGGCTCCATGCCCTCGCGGGCGAGCTCGTCGGCGCGCTCGTTCGCGTCATGGCCGACATGGCCTTTGACCCAGTGCCAGTTGACCTTATGGCGGTCGGCCGCCTTCTCCAGCCGCTCCCATAATTCGGCATTCTTGACCGGCTTGCGGTCGGCGGTGCGCCAGCCATTTCTTCTTCCAGCCTTTGATCCAGCTGGTGATGCCGCCGCGGAGATAATTCGAGTCGGTGTAGAGATCGACGTCCGACGGCGCCTTGAGCGCATCGAGCGCCTCGATCGCGGCGATGAGCTCCATGCGGTTATTGGTGGTCATGGACTCGCCGCCTTTGATCTCCTTGCGATGCGCGCCCGCTTCCAGGATCGCGCCCCAGCCGCCGGGCCCCGGATTGCCGGAACAGGCGCCGTCGGTATGGATCACCACCTTGGGCCGCTCAGCCATGCGCCGGCCGTTCCTTGAGCCCGTAATCGCGCGTCGACTTCACCCGCTGATGGAACCGGAGCTTGCGCAGATATTCGTTCGGGTCCTTGGTCTTCACCAGCGCGTTGGCGTCGGTGTTGAGCAGATCGTAAGTGCGCGTCAGCAGAAAGCGCAGCGCCGCGCCGCGCGCCAGCGTCGGCAGCCGGTCGAGCTCGGCAGCGGTCAGGGGACGCACGCTCTCATAGGCTTCGAGCAGCGCCCGCGCCTTGGTGACATTGAAGCTGCCGTCGCTCTCGAAGCACCAGGCATTGAGGCAGACGGCGACGTCGTAGGCCAGCATGTCGTTGCAGGCGAAGTAGAAATCGATCAGGCCGGAGAGCTTGTCGCCGAGAAAGAACACATTGTCGGGGAACAAATCGGCGTGGATGACGCCTTGCGGCAGATCCGCCTGCCAATGCGCTTCCAAATAGCGCAGCTCCTTCTCGATCTCGCGGGTGAGCCCCGGCGTGACCCGATCGGCGCCGCTGCCGATTTCCCCGAACAGCGTCCGCCAGCCGGGCAGGGACAGGCTGTTCGCCCGGGTCATGGGGAAGTCCTGGCCGGCGAGATGGAAGCGGCCAAGAGCCTGGCCGAGCCCGGCGCAATGCTCGATGCTGGGCCGGCGCACCCATAGACCTTCCAGGAAGGTGATCAGCGCCGCCGGCCGTCCCGCCAGCTCTTTCAGCGTGCGGCCCGCGCGGTCCTGCACGGGCAGCGGGCAGGTGATGCCGCGCGCCGCCAAATGCTCCATCAGCGCCAGGAAGTAAGGCAAATCCTCGGCCCTGACCCGCTTCTCGTACAGCGTGAGGATGTAGCGGCCGCTCTCGGTGTGGACCAGATAGTTGGAGTTCTCCACCCCCTCGGCGATGCCCTTGAACGAGGTCAGCGCGCCGATGGCGTAGCTTGAGATGAAGGCTTCGAGCTCTTCGTCGGAGACGTCGGTGTAGACCGCCATTTATAGCGCCGGCATCTCGCGAAGCTCGCGTGGCAGCTTGAACGAGATGGCTTCTTCCGCCGTGGTGACGGTCTCGACCTTGGCCTCGAACCGCGCCTTGAAGGCGTCGATGATCTCGTCCACCAGCACCTCCGGCGCCGAAGCGCCGGCGGTGACGCCGAGCCGGGTGATGCCGGCGAACATGTCCCAGTCGATCTCGACCGCGCGCTGGATCAACACCGCATAGGGACAGCCGGCGCGCTCGGCGACCTCCACCAGGCGCAGCGAGTTCGAGCTGTTGGGCGAGCCGACCACGATCATGCGGTCGCAAGCCGGCGCCATCCGCTTGACCGCCTCCTGGCGGTTGGTGGTGGCGTAGCAGATGTCGTCCTTGCGCGGGGTCACCATGCGGGGGAAGCGTTGCGCGAGCACGCCCACGATCTCCTTGGTGTCGTCCACCGACAGCGTGGTCTGAGTAATCACGGCGAGCCGGTCGGGGTCGCGTGGATTGAAGGCGCGCGCGTCGTTCACGGTCTCGATCAGGTGCACGGCGCCGTCCGGCAATTGCCCGGTGGTGCCGATCACCTCGGGATGGCCGGGCATGCCCGATCAGCAGGATCTCGCGCCCCTCCTCGAACAGGCGCTCCGCCTCGATATGGACTTTGGAGACGAGCGGGCAGGTGGCGTCGAGATAGAACAGATTGCGGGCGCCGGCGGCCGCAGGCACCGCCTTGGGCACGCCATGAGCCGAGAACACGATCGGAGCCCCGGTATCCGGGATTTCGTCCAATTCCTCGACGAAGATGGCGCCCTTGGCCTTGAGGCTTTCCACCACGTAGCGGTTATGGACGATGGCATGGCGCACATAGACCGGCGCGCCGTATTTGGCGAGCGCCAGCTCCACGATCTGGATGGCGCGGTCGACGCCGGCGCAGAAGCCCCGCGGCGCGGCCAGGAAGATGGTGAGGGGAGGGCGGTCGGAATGGCGCCCATTGGCCTTGATCGTGCCGGTCATTGGCATCCCGGAGAGTGCGTTAATCTGCCCGCGAGCGGGTCGAGTCTGGCCTTGTCGCGCTTGCTGACTACGGATAGCTTGGCGCGCAAAGGCACAAAAAAGCCGGCAACTCGCGACATTACAAAGCAAATCTTAGAACCGGCATATCAGGCGGGGATACCTGGCATGTCAAGCCGAGGACGGGGTCAGGTGAGGCGTACCGACGCTCTTTGGTGGTTGTGCCCATGCGCCTTGGTCGGGCTCATCGCCGCCGCCTTGGTCTCGGGCTGCGCCGTCTCCAGGCTTGCCAGCCCATTCCGCTCGGGCAGCGAGGACACCGCGGCTTCGGCCGTGACCGAGGACCGGCTGCTCCAGACCGCCAAGGCCGATACCGGCACCGATCTGCCGAACGGGCTCAGCAACCATTGCCCGCAAGTGGTGGCCTGGCCGCGCGACCGGCTGCTCACCATCTACCAGCCCGGCCATATCGGGGATGCCAACGCCGTCGTCCATCGCGGCGAGATCACCAAGATGGCGCGCGAGTGCCAGCTTTATTCCGATCGCGTGATGGTCAAATACGGCTTTGCCGGGCGGGTGCTGCTTGGGCCCAAAGGGGCGCCGGGGACCGTGACTCTGGGCGTGAATATCCGCGTCGCCGGCGCCCAGCAGAACACCCTCGCCACCGACAAGATGAGCGTCACCGCCACCATCCCGCCCGCCGATCCGGCCGGCTATTTCTCCATGGTGCGCGAGATCGCCTTTCCCATCACCATTGGCACGAGGCCCGAGGACTACAAAGTGTTCGTCGCCTTCGAGCGCAATGTCGCCGGCGCCGGGTAAAAAACCGGGCAGATGCCCCGCTGTTTTCATGTTGATGCCGCAATATTGAACCAGCGTGGTGCTATGGCCACGACAGGTCTTCTCCGAGGCCGGGCTCGCGAGGGACGGGGGACAAGTCAGTGATTGATCTGTATCGCGTGCTGGGAGTCGAGCGGCGTGCGCCGCGGGACGAGATTCACCGGGCCTACCGCCGCAAAGCCAAAATCTCCCATCCCGATAGCGGCGGCTCGGTCGAAGCCTTCGGCGAGGTCGCCACCGCCTATACCGTGCTGTCCGATACCAAGCGCCGTGAGCGCTACGACACCACCGGCGAGATCGAGCTTCCGCGCGCCGACATTCTCGATGCCAGCGCCATCGAAATCATCGCCCAGAAGCTCGGGCTGGTCATTCATGCCGAGCAGGACGTGACGGCGCTGGATATCGGCGGCGCTGATCGAGGGAGCGATTCGCGAGGATATCGCCCAACGCCGGTCGAACATATCGAGCCAAAGCCGCGCCATCGAGCGGACCACGAAGCTGCGCGCCCGGGTCAAGCGCAAGGCCAACGGCCAGGACAACATGCTCGCCAAAGTGCTCGATTGGCACGAGGTTTCGGCGCGTGACCAGATCAAGAAGAACGAAGCTGCGGTCTCTTCGATGGAGCGGGCGCTCGAAATCCTGACGGACTATTCGTTCGCCGATGATTTGGCGCCGGCCGCCGGCGACGAGGTATCGGGCGCGTTGCTCGACGCGCTCGAGGCGCTGGATCAGCTGGCCGCGGTGCTCAAGACCGGCCCGAATTGGTGCGATGTCGATGTCGCGCGGCCGTCGGCCAGCGGCTAGCGCCGCCGACAGGGCTGAAAGTTAGTTCAGCTTGCCCTTGAGCGCGTCGATGCCCTGCTTGACGAGCTTGTCGGCGGCCTCGGGCGTGAGCTTGGCCGCAATCACGGTCTGCGCCGCCGCCACCGCCGCATCGGCGGCAGCCTCGCGCACTTCGCGCAAGGCCTCGGCCTCGGCGCGGGCGATCTTGTCCTCGGCGAGCTTGATGCGCCGCTCGAAATGCTCCTTCATCGAGCGGCGGGTCTCGGCGGCGAGGATCTCGGCCTCTTTCGAGGCGAGGTCGATGATGGCTTGCGGTCTCCTTGACCGCTTCGCCCTGCTTGCGCCGGTAATCGGCGAGCACCTTCTCCGCCTCCTCGCGCAGGCGCTTGGCCTGCTTCGAGCTCCTTGGCGATGGTCGCCGCCCTGGCGTCGAGCGCCGAGGCGATCTTCTTGTGCACGCCGAGATAGAGCAGCCCGCCGACGAACAAAAAGAACGATACGGCGACCCAGAATTCCGGCTCGTAGATGAATTCCATGGTCAGTCTTTCCGCGCGGCGGCGACGGCCTGATCGATCTCGGCCTTGGCCGGGGCGACCCCGATCAGCCGGCGCACGATGTCGGACGCCACATCGGCGGCGACCGCGTTCACCTCGCGCATGGCCGAGATTCTTGGCCTCGTTGATGCGCGCCTCCGCTTCGGCGCCTTTCTTGGCAAGCTGGTTGTCGAGCTTGGCGCGCTCGGCGGCGGTCTCCTGCTTTCAGCTTGGTGCGGCCTTCCTCGACGATGGCATGGGCCTTCTGCTTGGCCTCGGCCAGCGCCTGCTCATAGGCCGCGATCGCCTCCTCGGTCTCGCGCCGGAGTTTGTCGGCGGTGGCGAGATCCTTGGCGATATGGTCGGCGCGGGCCTCGATCACCGCGCCGATGCGCGGCAGCGCCACATACACCATCAGCAGATAGAGAATGCCGAAGGTGATGAGCAGCCAGATGAGCTGCGGCGCCCAATCGAGCGGGTTGAGTTGCGGCATGGTCGCCTCTCGCTTGCCGGGTGTCGGCCTTCGTCGGACCTAGAACACGAACAGGATGATCAGCGCCACCACCAGGCCGAACAGGCCGGTGGCCTCGGCCAGGGCAAAGCCGAGCAGGAGATTGGCGAATTGCGACGGCGCCGCCGACGGGTTGCGCAGAGCGCCTTGCAGATAATTGCCGAAGATGGTGCCGATGCCGACGCCGGCGCCGACCAGCGCGATCGAGGCGAGGCCCGCGCCGATCAATTTTGCTGCTGATGGATCCATGATTCTCTCTCCCTTTGAACGATAGTACGGTTATTGCGATGGGCTAGTGATGCATATGCAGGGCGTCGTTGAGATAGATGCAAGTGAGAATGGCGAACACATAGGCTTGCAGAAACGCCACCAGGATTTCGAGCCCGGTGAACGCCACCATGAAGGCGAGCGGCGCCCAGCCGCCGAGAAAGCCGAGCGCCACCACGAAGGCGCCGAACACTTTCAGCATGGTGTGGCCGGCCATCATGTTGGCGAACAGCCGCACCGACAGCGACAGCGGGCGGGTGAGATAGGAGATCACCTCGATCACCACCAGCAGCGGCAGCATCACGATCGGCACGCCCTCGGGCACGAAGAATTTGAGGAACTTGGCGCCGTGCTTCCAGAAGCCGATCGCCGTCACGCCGAGAAAGATGAAGGCAGCCAGCGCGAAGGTGACGATGATGTGGCTGGTTACGGTGAAGGAGTAGGGCACCATGCCGAGCATGTTGAGCGTGAGCACGAACATGAACAGCGTGAACACGAACGGGAAATATTTCATTCCCGCAGTGCCGACATTGTCGCGCACCATATTGGCGATGAACTCGTAGGAGATTTCGGCGACCGACTGGAGCCGCGACGGCACCAGCGCGCGGCCGCGCATGGCGTAAACCGTGAACAGGGTGATGATCGAGGCCGCGATCACCATGAACAGCGCCGAGTTGGTGAAGGACGCATCCAAGCCGAACAGCTCGAACGGGATGAGCCGCTTGATCTCGAACTGGTGCATGGGATTGGGCAGGCCGCCGTCGTGGCCGCCCCCATGTCCTGCCTCTTCCGCGGCGAATGCTGCTTCGATCACCGTCCAACGCCCCTAATCATCGTCGTCGTCCACCACGCTCGGCAGGTCCTTGACCGATGCGGCGTCCGCCTGCATGCGCTTGGCGGTCCGCACCACGTTCATGATCCCGGCCGCCGCACCCAACCCAAAAAACAACACCATCAGCACGGGCGCCGTGCCGAGAAAACGGTCGAGCGCCCAGCCGATAAAGCCGCCCACCGCGACGCCTGCCACCAGCTCGACGCCAAGCCTGAGCGCCTGGCCGAGCGCGGCCCCCTGGCTCTGCGGCGCGAGCACGGGAGCCTTATGATGCCGGGCCTGGGCCCCCGCGAGCTCATGGCCAAGAGCGTCGAGCCGCTGCCGAATAGTGTCGGCGTCACGGCCGCTTCGTCTTGCGACCGGACTGGTTTTCGGCTCCGGCCATTGGCACTGCTCAATTCCGGGAGAGCCCTAAAGGACCGGCTGGTCCTCAAGCTTGGCCGGCACTTTAGTTTGGGATTTCGGCCTGTCAAGGAAGTCCGGGGGCCGAAAGCCCCTGGATTCAGGCGCTTCAACTAGCTTGCGTCGCGCAGGCGCTCGGCGGTGTCGAGATCGACCGAAACCAGCTGGCTTATGCCGCGCTCGGCCATGGTCACGCCGAACAGCCGGCTCATGCGCGACATGGTGAGCGGGTGGTGGGTGATGATGAGGAACCGCGTGTCGGTCTCCTTCGCCATCTCCTCCATCAGCAGGCAGAAGCGCTCGACATTGGCGTCGTCGAGCGGCGCGTCGACCTCGTCCAGCACGCAGATCGGCGAGGGATTGGTCAGGAACACGGCGAAGATCAGGGCCAGCGCGGTCAGCGCCTTCTCGCCGCCCGACAGCAGCGTGAGCGATTGCGGCCGCTTGCCGGGCGGGCAGGCGAAGATCTCCAGCCCCGATTCGAGCGGATCGTCGGAATCGACCAGCCTGAGCTCGGCCGAGCCGCCGCCGAACAGCGTCTTGAACAGCCGTCCGAAATGCCCGTTGACCGCCTCGAAGGCTTCGAGCAGGCGCTTGCGCCCTTCGCGGTTCAGATTGGAGATGCCTTGGCGGAGCCGCAGGATCGCCTCCTCGACATCGGCCTTCTCGCGCTCCATCTCTTCGAGCTGCGCGGCCAGGGTGGCCTCTTCTTCCTCGGCCCTGAGATTGACGCCGCCCAGCCGCTCGCGATCGCCCTTGAGCTTGAGCAGCCGCGCCTCGACCTCTTCCACCGCGGGAATGGCGGCGCCCGGCTTCAGCCCGGCGAGATCGAGGCAAGCTTCCGGCGCGCAATCGAGCTGATCGCGGATGGCGCGCGCCACTTCGCCGCGCCGCTCGCGCGCCGATTCGAGCCGCGCCTCGCTCCGGGCGCGGGCTTCGCGCGCTTCCGCCAGCCGCTCCTGCACCTCGCGCAACGCCTTCTCGCGTCCCTTGAGCGCAGTCTCGGCCAGCGCCAGATCGTCGGCGGCCTTGGCGCGCTCGCGCTCGGCGGCTGGCAATGGCGTCGAACAGCTTGGTGCGGCGCTGCTCGATCTCGGCGGGCAGATTGGCGAGCGCGGCAAGATCGGCGCTGGTCTCTTCCTCGCGCGCACGAAGGGTGAGAATCTGCTCGCGGGCATTGGCGATGCGCTTTCGCCACAATTCTTCCTCGGCGCCGATCGCCTCGATCCGCTCCTGCCGCAGCTGCACTTCGCGCTCGAAGCCTTCGAGCGTCGGCGTCGGCGCGGGCCGCGGCCTGGCGGCTCTGCCGCCGCCTTGGCTTGCGCCGCTTCGAGCGCCGCTTCCAGGCCGGCCAGCGAGGCCGAGTTCGAGCAAGACCGGCGGCGACCCGCGCGCCATGTGCCTTGGCCTCGTCGAAGGCCGCCCTGGTGCGGATCAGCGCTTCGGCCAGTGCGCCGAGCGCCTTGCTGCCCAATTGCGCCTCGTGCTCGGCGGCGGCGATGGCGTCGCGCGTCGCGGTCGAGTTCGGCATGAGCCGCCTTGGCCTCCTGGCGCAGAGCCTTGGTCTTGAGCTGAGCGGTCTCGGCCTTGGCGACTCGCCGCTTGCAGCTCGGCCTCGGCTTCGGCGGCGTGAGCTTGCGCCGTGGTGACTTCTATTCTGAGCGCCTCCAAGCGGCGACGCTCGACCAGGCGCGCTCCGGCGGCGCTCGCCGTGCCGGCCTGGACGCTGAAGCCGTCCCACCGCCACAGATCGCCGTCCTTCGACACCAGCCGCTGACCCGGCGCGAGCATGGCCTGGAGCTCGCGCCCGCGTCCGGCCTCGACCACGCCGATCTGGGTCGAGCCTGCGGCGCAGCGCCTTGGGCGCGTTGACGAATTGGCTGAGCGGCGTGGCCTCGTCCGGCAACGCACGGGTCTTCCTTCCGGCCGTCACGCGCCAATGGGACGGCGCGGTCTCGTCGCTCGCGGCATCGAGATCGTCGCCGAGCGCCGCGCCCAAGCGCCTGCTCGTAGCCGGCCGTGACCTTGATCTCTTCGACGATCGGCGACCAATCATGAGCGAGGGGCCAGCAGCTTGGTCAGCGTGGCGAGCTCGGTGTCGACTTCCTGATGGACCAGCTTGGCCGAAGCGGCCAGCGCCCGGGCCTTGGCCTCATCGAACCGCGCCTTCTCCTCGTCGGCCTCGGCCGCTTGAAGTTCGGTCTCGGCCGCTTCGACCGCGGCGAACAGCTCGGTCAGCCCGGCTTGGAGGCCGGCGAGCTTGCCGTCGCTGCCGCTCTCCGCCTCGTGCGTTGGCCAGTTGCTCTTCGAGGTCCGCGGCCTGGGCTTCCAGCTTGGCGATGCGAGCTTCGAGTTCGGCCTTCTCGCCGTCGAGCCTGCCCCGCTCGGCGCGGGCCTCGGCCAGCATGGTGGTCGCCTCGCGCAAAGCCAGCTCGGCCGCGTCGAGTGTCGCTTTGGCGTTGGCCGCGGCCTCGCGCAATTGCGGCTGCTGATGGTCGCCGGAACTTGCCGCCTGGAGGCGCCGCCCTTCGTCGCCAAGCCCGCGCAACATGCCCTCGGCCTCGGCGATATGCTCCTCCTCGCGGGCAAGATCGCGCGATGCCTGCGCCAGCCGCGTCTCGAGCTCGGCCTGGCGCGCCTTGGCGCGCGCTTCCTCGCGTTCGAGCGCGTCGCGCTCCACGCTCAAGCGATGCAGCACCGCCGCGCGCGCGGCCTCCTCGTCGCGCAACGGCTGGAGCTTCTCGGCAGCCTCGCGCCTGCTGGCGGAGCGCCTCGCCCTCGGCCTTGGTCTCCTGCGCCACGGCGGCCAGAGCCTCCTGGAACGAAGCCTCCTCGTGCTCGACATGGGCGCAAGCGCCGACCCAATGAAGATGGTGCTGCAGCGCCTCCATCTCGCGAATCTTGCCGGAGATCTCGCGATAGCGCTGGGCCTGGCGGGCCTGCCGCTTCATCGCCTGCAATTGCGACGACGAGCTGCCCGATCAGATCGGCCAGACGCGCCAGATTGGCCTCGGTGGCGTTGAGGCGAAGCTCGGCCTCGTGGCGGCGGCTGTGCAGTCCGGCGATGCCGGCGGCATCTTCCAGCACGCGGCGGCGCTCCTGGGGCGCGGCGTTGACGATCTCGCCGATCCGCCCCTGGCGCACCAGCGCCGGCGACCGCGCTCCGGTCGCCGCATCCTCGAACAGCAGCCGGACGTCGCGGGCGCGCGCATCCTTGCCGTTGACCTTGTAGGCGGAGCCCGCCTCGCGTTCGATCCGCCGCGTCACCTCGAGCGTGTCGCTGTCGTTGAACTCGGCCGGCGCGGTCCGCTTGCTGTTGTCGATGAACAGCGTGACCTCGGCGCAGTTGCGCGCGGGCCGGGTCTCGGAGCCGGCGAAGATCACGTCCTCCATGGCCGTGCCGCGCATGCTCTTATACGAGGTCTCGCCCATGGCCCAGCGCAGCGCCTCGAGCAGGTTCGACTTGCCGCAGCCATTGGGGCCGACCACGCCGGTCAGCCCGGGCTCGACCAGGAGCTCGGTGGGCTCGACGAACGACTTGAAGCCGAGAAGGCGAAGACGGGTGATCTTCACGCTGGATCTGCCTCTTTAATTGCAATGCCTACGCCGGAACGGACGCGCCGCTGACAGGGCCCGCCTAAATCATGACGATTGCGGCGGCGGGGCTTGCTCGATCAGGGCCTTGATCTCATCGAAGGTGACCTCACCTTGCGCCTTGCGGCCATTGATGAAGAAGGTCGGCGTGCCGATCACGCCAAATTGCCGCCCCCGCTGCTTAACCTCCGTCAAGCCGTCGATAATGGTTTGATTCGATAGGCATTTGTCAAACGTCTCGCGGCTCATCCCGCTCGATTTGGCGACCGCATAAATGGCGTCGGGGCGAACCTCCTGGCTCACCCATTCCGGCTGCCGGGTCAGGAACTGGTTGAGGAGGAAGAAATATTTGTCTTCCGGGGCGCAGCGATTGACGATCGCGGCAGTTTCCGGCGGTATGCCCGATGGGGAATTCGCGCACGATATAGCGCACTTTGCCGGTGTCGATGAACTCCTTCTTCATGCGCGGGAACAGGCTGCTTCTGAAAATTGCGCGCAATGCGGACAGGTGAGCGAGACATATTCGATCACCGTGACCGGGGCCGTCGCCTTGCCGAGCACGCGCTCGCCGAGCGGCCCCGGCGCCATCAGCTCCGCTTGCGGCGGGACGTAGGTCGCCTTGTCGATCGGCGGCGTCAGGCCCGCCGGCACCACCGCCGCATCCCGACAGGGCGGCGGCGACGGCAATCACAATCGACGCTACTGGCCGCGCGGAAGAGCATCGCCTCGCTACCTATTGGCCCGGCGTCCCTTCGGGCTCACGCGGCGTATCGCCGGCCGGGCTGGCCGCTCCGTCTGCGGCGGGCTTTCCGCCGCCGAGCGCGGTCTCGAAATCCTGGAGCGTGTGCTCGCCGGTCAGCCGCTTGCCGTTGACGAAGAAGGACGGCGTGGAATCGACGCCGAACTCCTCATTGCCGCGCGTGCGAGTCGTCGACGATCTTCTTGAACAGCTCCTTGTCGGCAAGGCACTCGTCGAACTTCTCCTTGGAGAAGCCGGCCTGCTTGGCGATCAGCAGCAACTTGTCCTTGCCCTCGGCGCCGGGCAGCGCCCAGGTCTGCTGCGTCTCGAACAGCGCGTCGACCATCGGGTAGTAGCGGTCAGGCCCGGCGCACCGTGCCAGCATGAAGGCGGCGACCGCCAGCCCGTCCAACGGGAATTCGCGCAGGATCAGCCGCGCCTGGCCGGTGTCGATATATTTCTTTTGCAGCTCCGGCAGCACCACCTTTTGGAACTGGGCGCAATGCGGGCAGGTCATCGACGCATATTCGACGATGGTGTTCGGCGCATCCACCTTCCCCAGGGAAATGTCTTCCAATGGGCCGGGGGCCATCAGCGCGGCTTGGTCGGGGTCCTTTTTCTCGCCCCCGGCGGTCATGCCGCCGTCGGAGCTGGCCCGCCAATAGACGATGCCGCCGACCAGGATGGCCGCCGCCACGGCGCCGACGATGAACAGCCAAGTCTTGTTGGTTTCGGTCGCCTCGACCTTATCCTCCGGCTTTGCAGCCGCCTTTTTCCCGCTTTTCGCCACTCTCTCCACTCCAGCTGATGCCTTGCCGAGCCTCAGGCTCGGGCCGGGCCTACCTTCGTTGAAACACCCGCTTCCTGGCAAGAGCGAGAAAGCGCCCTCAACCCCTTGTGAGCTTGTCGCGGGCGGCGGAGCCGAGCCGCAGCAAGGCGCGCCCGCAAGCCTTGATCGTCGATGGCAGCGGATGGCGGCAGCGCGTCAGGGTCGATCGGCGGCGGCGGGACGGCGGGGCGCGCGGCCTTGCGCGCAACCGGCGCCTGCAAGATGCGCATTTCGGCGACGGCCCGATAGCCGAAATAGCTATTCACCCGCTCCAGGATCTGCCCCGACCGATGCTGCACCTCGATGGCGCGCGGGCCCTCCACCCGCAGCACCAGGATCGCGCCTTCGTCGCGGCGCCCTTTGGGCGGGGCGGTGTCTTCGGCATCGTCGCGCCGCCTGGGCCAGACCAGCTTGTCGGGCATGGTGAACTTGGCCAGCTCGGCGCCGACGATGGCGGGCCATTCGCTCAGGATCGCCGTGGTGGCGAAGCCGCGGGCGCGGGCGGCCGGGTCCAGTGCGCGCGCGGCATAAGCGCCGATCGGCCGCGCCCAGACTGCCGATCGTGAAAAAGATTTCCGTTGAGCGTCGTTCATGGCCATGAGCCGATGGTGGAGGGATCGTGCCCGCCGCTTGCCTCGCCTCGGTCTAGCTCTACACCATGGCCCTGGGAGAAGCGCGGCAGGAGTTCGTTTTATGCAGAGACGCGCGGGCACGAGCGCACCGGGACCGGGCGTCGCCGATGCCATGCTTGCCTGGTACGACCGCGACCGGCGCGAGCTGCCGTGGCGGAGCGCGCCCGGCGAGCAGCCCGATCCTTACCGAGTCTGGCTGAGCGAGGTCATGCTCCAGCAGACCACGGTCAAGGCGGTGCTGCCTCGCTACACCGTCTTCCTCCGCCGCTGGCCGAATGTCGAGGCGCTGGCCGGCGCCGAGCTTGGCGAGGTGCTCGCCGCCTGGGCCGGGCTCGGTTATTACGCCCGCGCGCGCAATCTCCATGCTTGCGCCCGCGCCGTGGCGGACCAGCATGGCGGCAAATTTCCGCCCCATGAGGCCGAGCTCCGCAAGCTGCCGGGGGTTGGCGCCTATACCGCCGCGGCCATCTCGGCCATCGCCTTCGGCCAGCGGGCCACCCCGATCGACGGCAATATCGAGCGCGTGGTGGCGCGCTTGTTCGCCGTCACCACGCCTCTCCCCGAAGCCAAGCCGGAGATCAGGGCGCTCGCCGAGAGCCTTACCCCCGAGCGGCGTCCCGGCGATTTCGCGCAAAGCCTGATGGATCTTGGCGCCACCGATCTGCACCCCGCGCCGGCCCGCTTGCGGTCTCTGTCCGGTCAGGACCGATTGCCGCGGCTATGCCGAAGGACTGGCCGAGGCGCTGCCCTATCGTGCGGTCAAGGGCGAGCGGCCGGTGCGCCGCGGCGTTGCCTTCGTCGCGCTTCGTGCCGACGGCGCCGTGCTGCTGCGCGAACGGCCGCCGCGCGGGCTGCTGGGCGGCATGCTGGAAACGCCGTGCTCGCCGTTGGAGCAGGCCGGGCCGATCCGGAAATCGGGGCGCGACCACGCCCCGCTCACGGCGGACTGGCGCAAGGTGCCGGGCTTGGTCGAACACAGCTTCACCCATTTCCATCTCGAGCTTGAGGTCTATCGCGCCGCGGTCGGACTAGACGCAAAGCCGAATCAGGCCGCCGGGCCCGAGCGCTGCCGCTGGCTGAAGCTCCGCGAGCTGCCGGGCGCCGCGCTGCCGTCTCTGATGCGCAAAGTGATCCGTCACGCCCTGAACGAGACGCTCAGCCCTGCGGCGCGAGCTTCAACCGCGCCGCCTCGCGCAAAGCGTCGATCGGCATGAGCCGGCCTTCCGCCTCGTAATGCCAGAAGGTCCAGCCATTGCAGGCCAGCGCGCCCTGCACCTGGGCGCCGATCTTGTGGATCGAGCCCTGCGCGCTGCCGCAGGCGATCGAGCCGTCGGCCCGCACCTTGGCCTCGTGCCGCGCCGCCGGGTCGTACAGCGCCGTGCCGGGCGAGATCAGCCCGAGCTCGACCAGCGCGCCGAACGGAATGCGCGCTTCGCCCCGCTTGCCCTTGGTGACTTGCAGCGAATCCTTGTCGAAAGCGGCGAGAGCTGCGAGCCGCGCCGCCGCGGCGTCGGCATAAGTCTGGTCGCGCTCGATGCCGATGAAGTCGCGCCCGAGCCGCTTGGCCGCCACCGCCGTGGTGCCCGAGCCGAGAAAGGGATCGAGCACCAGATCGCCTTCATGACTGGAGGCGAGGATCAGGCGATGGAGCAGCGCCTCCGGCTTCTGCGTCGGATGGGTCTTGCGCCCGCACTCCTCGCGCAGCCGTTCGCCGCCGGAGCAGATCGGGAACAGCCAGTCCGACCGCATCTGCAAATCCTCGTTCAGCGCCTTCATCGCTTCGTAATTGAAGGTGTAGCGCGCCTTGGGCCCCATCGACGCCCAGATCATCGTCTCATGCGCGTTGGTGAAGCGGCGGCCGCGGAAATTCGGCATGGGATTGGTCTTGCGCCACACCACGTCGTTGAGCACCCAGAAGCCGAGATCCTGAAGAACGGTGCCGACGCGGAAGATGTTGTGGTAGCTGCCGATCACCCACAAACTGCCGGATGGCTTCAGCACCCGGCGGCAGGCCGACAGCCAGTCCCGGGTAAAAGTGTCGTAGGCGGCGAAGCTGCCGAACTTGTCCCAATCGTCGTCGACCGCGTCGACCCGGCTATTGTCCGGCCGGTAAAGCTCGTTATTGAGCTGGAGATTGTAGGGCGGATCGGCGAACACCAGATCGATCGACCCTTCGGGCAGGAGCTTCAGCTCCTCGATGCAATCGCCGACAATGATCTTGTTGCGGGGGAGGCTGGCCCCGCCGTTTTCCCCCACACCCATGCCACCACCAAGGTTACGCAATACTGCACGCGCTCGCTCCGGGGCGAGACCGGCCCATGCTGGCGGACTAGGGTAAAGGTGGGCTTAACTGAGGAGGAAGGTTGCGAGTCATGACCAAGAACATCGTCATGCTGCACGGCGCCAATGAGGGCGGCTGGTGCTTCGATAAGTTCAAGGCGGTGTTCGAGGGGCTGGGCTGGACGTGCCACGCCCCCGACCTGATCGGCCACGGCAGCAAAGGCGCTGACGCGGCCACCAAGCTGGTCGGAATCGGCATGGCCGACTACCGCGCCGAACTCGAGGCCTTCCTCGACGCCCTGCCGCCGCGGCCGGTGCTGCTCGGCCATTCGATGGGGGCGGTTCTTGCCCAGCAATTGGCGGCGCAAGGCCGCGCCCGCGCGCTGATCTTGGTGGCGCCGGCGCCGCGGGCCGGCATCCTGCCGCCGACCGAGGCCGAGAAGAATCTTGACCGGGACCTGATGGGCCTCGGCAGCTTTTGGAACAGCGTCATCAATCCCGACTTCGATCTTGCCCGGGTCTACACCTTGAACCGCGTGCCCGAGGCGGAGCAGCGCGCCGTGTTCGACCGATTCGGGCCTGAATCCGGCCGCGCCTTCTTCGAGCTGTTCTTCTGGATGTTCGATCGGACCGGCGCGACCGCGGTCGACACCAATGCCGTGACCTGTCCGGTGCTATGCCTGGTCGGCGCGCGACGACCGTATCGTGTCGCCGCAAACCGCGCGCGACACCGCGGCGCCGTATCGCGACGCCACGTTCTGGGAGCTCGACGGCCACGGCCATATGCTCGTGCTTGAGCCCGGCGCCGATGACATCGCCCGGCGCATCGCCGACTGGATCCCGGCTTAAGGCTGATCCTCGTCGGGCAGCGGCAGCTCGGCCCCGTTGATGAGCAGCCGCAGCGCCCGCTCGATCGGGCTGAACGAGCGGCGGTGATGGGTGCACACGCCGTGCTTCTCGATGGCGGCCGCATGTTGGCGCGTGCCGTAGCCCTTGTTGCTCTCCCAGCCATAGCGGCGGTAGCGGCGCGCAAGCTTCACCATCATCCGGTCGCGGGTCACCTTGGCCACGATCGAGGCCGCGGCAACCGACAGCGACAGCCCGTCGCCGCCGATCACGGCGCGCGCCGGGCAGGGGAAGCGGCGCGGAATGATATTGCCGTCGATCAAGGCGCAGCCCGCCGGTATGCCGAGGCCGCGATAGGCCGCCCGCATGCCCCATAGGCTCGCCTGAAGAATATTGTCGCGGTCGATCCGCCTGACATGGCCGACCACCACCGACACGATCGAAGTGGCGATGATCTCGGCATAGCGATCCTCGCGCACGTCCGGCGTGAGAACCTTCGAGTTCGTTGAGACCTTCGGGAATGCGGTCGGGATTGAGGATCACGGCGGCGACCACCACCGGTCCGGCCCAAGGCCCGCGTCCGGCCTCGTCGATGCCGGCCACCGGGCCGTGATATTGGGCCATCAGCTCCGCCTCGTAATCGAAGCAGGGTTGGGGGCGAAGCGGCAGCGACTCGGCGGGCAGTCCCATGGTCACGGACTCTGGCGCAAAGCCCGCGCGTTTGGCAACTCGGACCTCGGCCGGGCGCCAATCATGTGGAAAACCGCCTATCAGACTTCGTCATGGCCGGGCTAGTCCCGGCCATCCACGAATTTCATATTTGGCCTGTAGACGTGGATGCCCGCGACAAGCGCGGGCATGACGGTTCTATTTTTGAACGACGAATCCCTTAGAGCAGCCTGAGTTGCTGGCCGGGCAGCGTCGGCGGCGTGAACAGATCGGTGCGCAACGCGACCGATTGCTCATTCAAGCCCAGCCGCTCGGCGGCGAGTTCGAATCTCCGGCCGATAATCCAGGCATAGGGGCCTTCGCCGGTCATGCGCTCCCCCCATTTCGCCTCGTACAGTCTGCCGCCGCGGGTCGAGCGCATCAGCGACAGCACGCGGTTGGCCCGGTCGGGGCAGTTGGCCTTGAGCCATTCGGTGAACAAATCGCCGATCTCGAGCGGCAGCCTGAGCAGCACATAGCCGGCCTGGCGGGCGCCGGAAGCGGCCGCGCGTTCCAGGATCCGCTCCATCTCCATGTCGGTGAGGCCGGGAATGACCGGCGCCACCATCACCGAGGTCGGCACGCCGGCATCGGCCAGACGCTGCACCGTCTCAAGCCGCTTGTCGGGCGTGCTCGCCCTCGGCTCCATGGCGCGGGCCAGCCTGCGGTCGAGCGTGGTCACCGACAGCGCCACCTTGACCAGGCCGCGCTCGGCCATCGAGCTGAGCAGGTCGAGATCGCGCAGCACCAGCGTGGACTTGGTGACGATGCCGACCGGGTGGTTCGCCGCGCTCAGCACTTCGAGGATGCGGCGCATGATGCGGTAGCGCCGCTCGATCGGTTGATAGGGGTCGGTATTGGTGCCGATGGCGATGGTGCGGACCTGATAGCGGGGATCGGCCAGCTCGCGCGTCAGCGCCTCGGCGGCATTGGTCTTGGCGAACAGCTTGGTCTCGAAATCGAGCCCCGGCGACAGCCCGAGAAAGGCATGGGTCGGCCGCGCGAAGCAATAGATGCAGCCATGCTCGCAGCCCCGATAGGGGTTGATCGAGCGGTCGAAGCCGATATCGGGGGATTCGTTGCGCGTGATGATGCGCCTGGCCGGCACCTCCTGAACTTCGGTGCTAAGCGCATCGAGCTCGCCGAGCGACTCCCAGCCGTCCTCGACCGGTTCATAACCGACCGGCTCGTAGCGTCCGGAGCGGTTGGTCTGGGCGCCTCTGCCGTGGCGGCGGCCGGCGGCGACGCCTCCCGTCTCAAGCGGGAAGCTTTCCGAATCGGGTGCTTTTCTGAGCGCGATCGACATGTCGCTTATATAGTTACTCGTTTGGAACAAAGCAAGAACATGTTCATGGCTTGCGACGTGCCGATTGCCCGGCAAGGGCCAGACGCTATAGTTCGCGCCATGATTTCGGTGATCATCCCGACCCTTAATGCCGAGCGCACCCTGGCGCACAGCCTGGCCGCGCTCGTGCCGGCGGTGGTCGACGGCATCGTGCAGGAAGCGATCCTGGTCGACGGCGGCTCGACCGACGAGACCCGCGCCATCGCCGAGGCTGCCGGCACCCATTTGATCGACGCCAGGCGCGGGCGGGGATCGCAGCTCGAAGCGGGCGCCAACCAGGCCCGCGGCGACTGGCTGCTGTTCCTCCATGCCGATACCGTGCTCGAGCCCGGCTGGGCCGAGGAGGCGCAGAGCTTCATGGAGCGGGTCGAGAGCGGCAGGCGCCCTCAGGCCGCGGCTGCCTTCCGCTTTGCACTCGACGATGACGGCCTGATGCCGCGCTTCGTCGAATGGCTGGTGAGTTTGCGCTGCCAGGTGCTGGCGCTGCCCTATGGCGATCAGGGCCTCCTTATCTCGCGCAATCTCTATCGCCGGCTCGGCGGTTTCCGGCCCTTGCCGCTCATGGAGGACGTCGACCTCGTGCGGCGGCTCAAGCGGCGCGAGCTGGTGATGCTGCAATCGCGCGCGGTGACCAGCGGCGAGCGATATCGGCGGGAAGGCTATCTCGCGCGGAGCCTGCGCAATCTCGGCTGCGTCCTGCTCTATTACCTTCATGTGCCGCCCCGGGTGCTTGCGCGGCTTTATGGCTAGGCGGCGCGCCGGGGCGCTCTGCCGCCCGAGCTTCGCCCAGTATCTGGTCATCATGGCCAAGAGCCCGCATCTCGGCCGCGGCAAGCGTCGCCTCGGGCGCGAGATCGGCGAGGTCGCCGCGCTCCGCTTCTATCGCTTCTGCCTGTCTCATGCCGTGATGCGGTTGGCGCGCGACCCGCGCTGGCGCACGGTGCTCGTCGTCGATCCCGACCGCGATGTGGCGGCCCGCTTCTGGCCGTCGCCGCGGCTTCTCCGGCGGCTGCCGCAAGGGCAAGGCGATCTTGGCCGTCGCATGCAGCGACTGTTCGAGCGGCTGCCGCCGGGACCGGCGATCATCGTCGGCAGCGATATCCCCGCCATCGCCCCGCGTCACCTTGCCGATGCCTTCAAGCTGCTCGGCCGCGCCGACGCCGTGCTTGGTCCGGCGCCCGACGGCGGCTACTGGCTGATCGGACTGAAGCGGACGCCGAAAGTGCTGAGACCCTTTGCCGGCGTCCGGTGGTCGGGCCCGCACGCTCTTGCCGACACGCGCAAAAATCTCGCGGGCAGGCGCGTCGGCTTCGCCGCGATGCTGAGCGATGTCGACGCAGCGGAGGACTATCGTCGCGAGCACGCTCACGCCGCGCGGCTCGTCCCCCCGGCGACATGAATGTCGCACCCGCAACGCGTTTAATCTAACTTTAAGGCGGCTCGGCTAACTGCTTGCAATCCTGAGCAAAGGAAGCACTCATGCATATCGCGTTAGTTGATCCGAGCCGCACGACGCGATTGATCGTTTCCCGCATGCTCGAAGCGCGCGGGCATGAGGTTCTGCCGTTCTCCGACGAGCTTGATGCTCTTGCTCAGATCAGGACCGATCCCTGCATCGATGCCCTGATTACCAGCGCCGAGCTCAAACATATATCGGGTGTCGAGCTGTGCTGGGAGACACGGCTGCTCGCCACCTGCCGGCGTCCGATCTATGTGCTGATGATGTCCAGCCAATACGATCAGCGCAGCCTGATCGAGGCGCTGGATTCCGGCGCCGACGATTTCATCGGCAAGCCGCCTTCGGCCGAGGAGCTTGGCGCCCGGCTGCGCGCCGCGGAGCGCATCCTGTCGATGCAGCGCGAGTTGCTTCGTCTGGCCACCACCGATCCGCTGACCGGGCTGTGCAATCGTCGCGGCTTCTTCGAGCAAGCGACCGAAGCTTGCGCGCGCGCCGTCCCGCCCGAAGGGAGCGTGTCGGCCATCATCCTGGATATCGACAACTTCAAGCACATCAATGATTCCTACGGACATGAGACCGGCGACGAGGCGATCCGCGCCTGCGCCCATGCGGCGCGACTGCAAGAAGCCCTGACCGGCCGTCTCGGCGGCGACGAGTTCGCTCTGCTGCTCGAGCGAAAGCCTCTCGCGCAAGCGATCGAGATCGCCGAGGACCTGAGACTGAAATTAGCCGGGCAGCCGTTCGATACCGGCAAGGATCGGATCACGCTCACCTGGAGCATCGGGGTCGGCGAGGGGAGGCCGGGCGACAGCGTGGACCAGATCCTGGCCCGGGCCGATGCGGCGCTGTACGACGCCAAGCTCGGCGGACGCAATCGCGTGGTCGGCGCTCATGCCGGCATCCTGACGCGGCCGGCCATCGTCACCAACGGGTTTGCCCGCGCCTCCGCGCTCTGATTACTTGTCCGTGGCGCGCTTCTTCCGGGCCTCTTGCAGGCGGGGCATGATTTCCACGAACGAGCAGGGGCGATGCCGGTTGTCGAGCTGCGATTTGAGGATGCCGTCCCAAACGTCGCGGCAGGCCCCCGGCGAGCCCGGTACGCAGAAAATATACGTGCCGTTGGCCAGCCCGCCGCAGGCGCGGCTCTGCACCGTCGAGGTGCCGACCTTCTGGTAGCTCAGCATGTGGAACAGCGCCGAGAAGCCGTCGATCTCCTTCTCGAATAGCGGCTTGACCGCTTCGGGCGTCACGTCGCGGCCGGTGAAGCCGGTGCCGCCGGTGGTGATCACCACGTCGACGGCGGGGTCCTTGATCCAGCGCTTCACCTGCTTGCGGATCGCTTTGGGATCGTCCGCGACGATGGCGTGCTCGGCCAGCTCGTGGCCGGCTTCCTCGATCATGCTGACCAACAGCGGGCCCGATTTGTCGGTCTTATCGGTGCGCGTGTCCGACACCGTGAGTACGGCGATCCGCACCGGGATGAAGGGTCTGCTTTCGTCGATGCGGCTCATGTCGGAAGCCTCTCCTTGACCATCAGCAGGTCGCGCCAAACCAGCCGCTTATCCGCGGGCGTGCGCAGCAGATAGGCGGGATGCAGCGTGGCGAGCGTGGCGATGTCGCGGCCCGCGCACGGATAAGACAGCCACTTGCCGCGCAGCCGCATGATGCCTTCGGTCACGCCGAGAATGGTCTTGGCCGCGGCGCCGCCGAGCAGCACCAGCACATCGGGCGCGAGCAGCTCGATCTGCCGGGCAAGGAACGGCGCGCAGGCCTCGACCTCCGCCGGCGTCGGCGTGCGGTTGCCCGGCGGGCGCCAATAGACCGTGTTGGTGATGTAGACATGCTCCTCGGTAAGTCCGATCGCCGCCAGCATGCGGTCGAGCAGCTGGCCCGCGCGCCCGACGAACGGCTTGCCGCTGAGATCTTCGTCGCGGCCGGGCGCTTCGCCGATCAGCATCAGGCGGGCGTCTTCGCGTCCACGCGCGAAGCATAGGCTCTTGGCCGTGCGCTTGAGCGCGCAACCGTCGAACGCAGTGGCCAGGGCCTCGAGCTCGGCCAGGCTGGCGGCCTGAGCAATGCTGGTCGCGTCTATGCTTCCGGCGACCACCTGGGGCCGCTGGGCCGGGGCGCGTGGCTTTGGCTCGGCGCGGACGGGGGAGGGCGTGGCCGCCGGCGCGGCAAAGCAGTCGACCGGCGTCTCGCCGATCGCCTCGTCGACGCCCATCGCCGCGTACCAGGCCAATAAGGCTTGAACCGTCTGTCGTTCCGTTGCAGTCATTCCGCTGTCTTTGGCGCTTCCCACGCGTCAATACCATATTGATGGATACCGGATTCCCGCGCTTGCGGGAATGACTCCCGTCTCTTTGGAGCTAGAGCCTTGAGCGAAGCGACCGAGCCGGAGATCGTCGAACGCGAGACCATGGAGTTCGACGTCGTCATTGTCGGCGCCGGACCCGCCGGGCTCGCCGCCGCGATTCGGCTGAAGCAGCTTGCCGCCGAGCAGGGCAAGGACATCTCCGTGGTGGTGCTGGAGAAGGGCTCCGAGGTCGGCGCCCATATCCTGTCCGGCGCGGTGATCGATCCGGTCGCGCTCGACCGCCTGCTGCCCGATTGGCGCAACATGGGCTCGCCGCTGCAGACGCAAGTCAGCGAGGACCGCTTCTATTACCTCTGGAAGACCGGCGGCGTCCGCGTGCCGAACATCTTCATGCCGCCGCTGATGAGCAATCACGGCTGCTATATCGGCAGCCTCGGCGCCTTGACCAAATGGCTGGCCGAGCAGGCGGAAGCGCTCGGCGTCGAGATCTATCCCGGCTTCGCCGTCACCGATGTGATGTTCGGCGCGAACGGCGAGGTCGAGGGCGTGATCACCGGCGACATGGGCGTGGCCCGCGACGGCAGCCACAAGGACAGCTTCACGCCGGGCATCGCTCTCGCCGGCAAATACACGCTGTTCGCCGAAGGCGCGCGCGGCTCGCTGTCGAAAATGCTGATCGGCAAGCTCGGTCTCGACGCCGAGTTGGGCCCGCAGAAATTCGGCATCGGCCTGAAAGAACTGTGGGAGGTGCCGGCCGGGAAGCACAAGCCCGGCCTGGTGCAGCACACCATGGGCTGGCCGCTCGACGACAAGACCGGCGGCGGCTCGTTCCTCTACCATTTCGGCGAGAACCTGGTGTCGGTCGGCTTCGTCGTGCATCTCGACTACGCGAACCCCTATACCAATCCGTTCAAGGAGTTTCAGCGCGCCAAGACCCACCCCTTGATCCGCGCGCATCTGGAAGGCGGCAAGCGCATCGCCTATGGCGCCCGCGCGCTGACCGAAGGCGGCCTGCAGGCCATCCCGCGTCTCGTCTTTCCCGGCGGCGCGCTGATCGGCTGCGCCGCCGGCTTTATGAATGTGCCGCGCATCAAGGGCAGCCATAACGCCATGCTGTCCGGGATGATGGCGGCGGAAGCCGCGTTCGCCGCGATCGCGCAAGGGCGCTCGCGCGACACGCTCGAAGCCTATCCGCAAGCCGTGCAGGCGAGCTCGATGGCGAAGGAGCTGAAACGCGTGCGCAACGTCAAGCCGCTCTGGTCGCGCTTCGGCACGCGTCTTGGCGTCATGCTGGGCGGCATCGACATGTGGCTCAACACCGTCTTCCCGTTCCTCGGCCACACGCTCAGGCATTTGAAGCCTGACTACGCGACTTTGCAGAAAGCGGCCGACGCGACGCCGATCGATTACGACAAGCCCGACGGCGTCATCAGCTTCGATATTCTCTCATCGGTGTTCCTGTCGAACACCAATCACGCCGAGAACCAGCCGGTGCATCTCAAACTCGCCGATCCGTCGATCCCGATCGAGCGGAATCTCCCGCTCTATGCCGAGCCCGCCCAGCGTTATTGCCCGGCCATGGTCTATGAGGTGGTGGCGGAGGGCGACGGCGAGCGCTTCCAGATCAACGCCCAGAACTGCGTCCACTGCAAAACCTGCGACGTGAAGGACCCAGCCCAGAACATTACCTGGGTGCCGCCCGAGGGCGGCGACGGACCGAATTACGTCAATATGTGAGGCACGGTCGCGATGTCGCGGTAATCGGCCACAAACCAGCCGCCTTTAGGCTGCAAGCAAGCTTTTGGTTTGTTCGAAGGCCTAAAAGCGCTAACCTTGGTCGGGGATCATACAAACCGCTAGTTTTGGGGCGGCGTGACAGCCGAGAAAATATGACAATGCTGAATAAGGCGGCCCTGCGCAAATGGGCGCCGCGCTCTCTTCTCCTTGCGGCGCTGGTCGCGGCTCCGGCCGCCTACTCGGAAGTCATTTCGGAGGTGTCAGACGATCCCGGCACGCTGCTCGGCAACTATCTGTCCGGGCGCGTGGCCCGCGGCGACCACGACACCATTGCCGCCGCCGATTTCTACTCCAAGGCTCTGGCCGAGGATCCCGGCAACGAGATCATTCTGGAGCAGACCTTCCTGCTCGAAGCGGCCTCCGCCCATTGGGATCGCGCCATCGAGCTTGCCAAGGAGCTGGTCAAGATCGAGCCGGCCCACCGCATCGCCCGCTTCCTGCTCGGCTGCGAGGCCTTCAAGCAAGGCCGGTACAAGGACGCCGACGAGGATTTCGCCGCGGCGCGCCAAGGGCCGATCGCCGATCTCACCTCGACGCTCGCCCGCGCCTGGGTGCAGGAGGCCGACGGCAAGCCCAACGAGGCCTTCGCCACGCTCGACAGCCTGAGCGATGCCGATTGGGCCCAGTTCTATCAGCGCTATCATCGTGCGCTGATCGCCGATCTGGCCGGCAAGCACGACGTGGCCCGCCAGGCCTTTGCCCAGGCCTTCAAGAAGAATCCGTCGACGCTCAGGGTCGCCGAGGCCTATGCGCGCCATGCGGTGAATAACAATAACCGCAGGCTCGCCCGCCAAACGTTGAAGACCCATATCGCCAAGTCCTCGGGCCATCCGCTGTCGGAGGCGCTGCTCGCCGAGATCGAAGCGGGCAAGACCCCGCCGCTTCTCGTCGCCACCCCGACACAGGGCCTCGCCGAGGTGTTCTACGGCATCGGCGATGCGCTGGCCGGCGAGGGCGGCCTCGACATGGGCATCATCTTCCTGCAATTCGCGCTCTATCTTGAGCCCGATTTTCCGCTCGCTTACGCGGCGCTCGCCGAGGCTTACGACGGCGCCAAGAAATACGAGCTCGAGATGCAGGCGCTCGATCAGATCAAGCCGGACTCGCCGCTTTGGCTGAACGTGCAGATCCAGAAGTCGTTCGCGCTCAACTCGCTGGAGCGGGTCGACGACGCCAAGGTGCTGCTCGAGGGGCTGATCAAGACCAATGACCCGAAGGACGTCCGGCCGCTCGATGCGCTCGGCAACATCCTGCGCTCGCATGAGCGTTACGAAGAGGCGCGTGACTACTATACCCGCGCGCTGGCGTTGATCCCCAAGCCCGACCAAGGACAACTGGACGCTGTTCTATTCGCGCGGCGTTTGCAACGAGCGGCTCAAGGACTGGCCGGCGCGCCGAGGCCGATTTCAAGGAAGCGCTCGTGCTGTCTCCCGACGAATCCCTGGTGCTCAATTATCTCGGCTATTCCTGGGTCGACCAGGGCAGCAATCTGAAGCAGGCGATGGACTACATCCGCAAGGCGGTGAAGCTCAAGCCTGACGACGGCTACTATGTCGACAGCCTCGGCTGGGCCTATTTCCGGCTCGGCAATCTGCCGGCGGCGGTCGAGAATCTCGAGCGCGCCGTCGAGCTCAAGCCCGACGATCCCATCATCAACGATCACCTCGGCGACGCCTATTGGCGGGTGGGGCGGACGCTCGAAGCGAAATATCAGTGGCAGCAGGCGCTGACGCTGAAGCCCGAAGACGAACAGGTCGTCACCCTCAAGCAGAAGATCGAGTCGGGCCTGCCGGAGACCGCCGAGACCAAATCGGCGCAAGACCGCACCATCGAGGCGGGTCAGAAGTCGCCGCAATAGAACGCCCTGGCCAGCGCGCGGAGGAGCGGCATGACGGCGCTCCGTGATATCGGCCGGGCCAAGCTCAATCTGACGCTTGAAGTGCTCGGCCGCCGCGCCGACGGCTTTCACGAGCTGAACAGTCTCGTCGCCTTCGCCACGCTCGGCGATCAGGTCGAGCTCGAGCCCGCACGGTCCGCTCGAGCTTGAGGTCGAAGGCCCGTTCGCCCGGGCCTTGGGCGGCGACAATCTCATCATCAAAGCGGCGCTAGAGCCGCGCGCGGACATGGTGCCGGGCCTGAAGCTCGGGCGCTTTCGCCTGATCAAAATCCTTCCGGTCGCGTCGGGCCTTGGCGGCGGCTCGGCCGATGCTGCCGCCGCCTTGCGGCTGATCGCCCGCGCCAATGACGGGCGCTCTGAGCGAAGCCGCACTGGCCGAGCTTGCGCCGCAAGCTCGGCTCGGACGTGAGCGTCTGCCTGACGAGCCGCCCCGCGCTGATGTCCGGCCGCGGCGAGAAGGTCGAGCCGGTTGCGCGGCTTCCCGTCTTGCGGCGTGCTGCTCGCCAATCCGGGACGGGCCGCTGGCCACCGAGGCGGTCTATGCCGCGCTTCGTGCCGCCGCCTTGGCGGCAGCGCCGCGCCGCTGTCGCCGAGACGCTGGACTTCCACGGCGACTTCGAGGCGCTGCTCGCCTATGCGCTCCCGCGCGGCAACGATCTCGAAGCGCCGGCGGCGCAGCTCGTGCCGGAGATCAGGGCGGTGCTCGCCGCGCTGGTGGCGCTCGACGGCGTGCGCCTTGCCAGGCTCTCGGGCAGCGGGCCGACCTGCTTTGCGCTGTTCGCGAGCGAGACGAGGCGCAAGCGCGCCGCGTGCGCGGCTCGCCGCCGAGTTTCCCGATTGGTGGATCGCCGCCGGCGGCGCTTGCCAGCCTAGAACGGGCGGTCGACGCAGAACTCGATGGCCTCGAGCAGCGCCGCCTTGGCGCGCCGAATCGGGGAAGATGGCCGAGCGCGTCGCGGGCGATCGCGCCGTAATGGCGCGCCCGCTCCATCGTGTCGCTCAGCGCGTTGTGCCGCTTCATCAGGCTCATCGCCTCGGCGAGATCGTCCTCGCCGATCTCGCCGTCCTGGAGCGTGCGCTGCCAGAACGCCCGCTCCGCCTCATTGCCGCGGCGGTAGCACAGCACCACCGGCAGCGTGATCTTGCCCTCGCGGAAATCGTCGCCCACGCTCTTGCCGAGCGTCGACGGCTCGCCCGAATAGTCGAGCGCATCGTCGACCAGCTGGAAGGCGAGGCCGAGATTGCGGCCGTAGGAGCGCAAGCGCCGGCGGCCTCCGATTTCGGCCGGTCGGCGATCACCGCGCCGACTTCCGCCGCCGCCGCGAACAGCGCCGCGGTCTTGGCGTCGATCACCGCGAGATAATCGTCCTCGGTGGTCTCGGTGTTCTTGGCGGTGATCGAGCTGCATCACCTCGCCCTCGGCGATCACCGCCGCGGCATCGGACAGGATGCGCAGAGCATCCGAGCGAGCCGACATCGACCATCATCTTGAAGGCCTGGCCGAGCAGGAAATCGCCGACCAGCACGCTCGCCTCGTTGCCCCACAGCAGCCGCGCCGCGGCCTTGCCGCGGCGGAGATTGCTCTCATCGACCACGTCGTCATGCAGCAGCGTCGCGGTGTGCATGAACTCGACGCTGGCCGCGAGCCGCACATGGCCGTCGCCGCCATAGCCGCACAGCTTGGCGGCGGCCAGCGTCAGCATCGGGCGCAGGCGCTTGCCGCCGGAATCGATCAGATGCCGGGCAAGCTCGGGGATCAGCTCGACATTCGATCTGGCGCGGTCGAGGATGATGCGGTTGACATGGGCCATGTCCTCCTCGACAAGCGCCACCAGCGGCGCGAGGCTGGCCCTCGGATCGTTCGCGCCGGCAAGCTTAACCACAACGCCCAAAGGACTTCTCCTAATCGGCCGGCAGGCACTTTACCGATAATGTCGGCGGCTCCGCCGTCAAGGTCAAGGCGTCCGCCCAAGGACACGAGGCATCGGCAGGCCATGAAGGAATTGTTGCGGTCGAACGATCCGGTGCTTCTGTCCTATGTCAGCGCCCTGCTGGAGGAAGGAGACATCGCCTTCATGGTCGCCGACACCAACATGAGCGTGCTGGAGGGCTCGATCGGCGCCTTGCCCCGGCGCGTGCTGGTCGAGAGCGACAAGATTGGGCAAGCGCGCAACATCCTCACCGAGGCCGGCATCGGCCATGTCATCGCCGACGACCAAAAAGCCTAGCGTCCGGCAGGCGCCCGGCCAGCGCCACCAGCACCGACGATTTCCTCGGCGGCCGCATCAGTATCGTGCAGCCGCGTGGCGGACATCGGGCGGGAAGCGATGCGGTGTTTCTTGCCGCAGCCGTTCCGGCGCAAGCCGGCGAGCGCGTGCTCGATATTGGCGCCGGCGTGGGCGTGGCCGGGCTTTGTCTGTTGGCGCGCGTGCCCGGCATCGCCGTAACCGCCGTCGAGATCGACCCTGGGCTGAGCGCGCTTGCCGCGCAAAATGCCGGACGGAACGGTTTTGCCGAACAGGTTCGAAGTCGATCACCGCCGATGTGACGTCGCCCGGCAAGATGCTGCGCGCCGCGGGCCTCGAAGCGCGAAAGCTATCATCAGCTGATCGCCAACCCGCCCGTTCCACGCCGAAGGCAGAGTGAGGGCGGCACCCGATGCCGCGCGCGCGACCGCTCATGTCATGGGCGAAGGCGGCCTTGCGCGCCTGGGTGCGCTTCTTCGCCGCCATGGCCAGCGCCGAACGGCGCTACTCACGCTGATCCATCGGCCTGACTGTCTTGGCGAGTTGCTGGCGCTGCTTGACGGACGGTTCGGCGACATCGCCGTCTTTCCGCTGTTCCCCAAGCGGGACGAGCCCGCCACCCGCATCATCGTGCAGGCCAAGAAAGGGAGCAAAGCCGGGCTCAGTCTTCTGCCCGGCCTCGTGCTGCATGAAGAGGACGGACGCTACGCCGAAGCGGCCGAAGCCGTGCTGAGGGGCGGCGAGGCGCTTGCTCTCCGCGGATCGTCCAAAAGGAAGGGCCGCCGCCTAGGGGGGTAAGGCGGCAGCCCTCGTTCGCCCGAGGTGAGGAGGGGTCTCGAGCTCGCGAGATGGTTCTAGCGCGAGCCGGTTGAACCGAAGCTGATGGCGCCGTTCATCTGGCGTTCAGGGAGAAACCTCGGCGAAAAACCAAAGGGCCGCGCCCGGTTCGGGAACGGCCCTCTGCGATCGTCAGGCGCCTTGGCGGCGCGCGAGCCTAGTACCAGCCGCGGTAGTAGCGGCCGCGCCAATAGGGGTAATAGCCATAGGGGTAACCGGAGGCATAGGGTCCCCAGTAGCGATAGCGCGGAGCGTACCAGCCCCAGCGCGGTCCGACATAAACGTTCACGCCGGGTCCGCCCCAGCCGCCGCGACGCCATCCGGCTTCCGCGGAACTTGGGGAAAGGGTGACGAAGGCGAGCACCAGGGCCGCCATTGCCACCGCAAAAGTCGCAAGCTTGCTCATCGATTCCTCCTCGAAAGTTTGCCGGCGCGCGGTCTCCGCCGAGACGCGTTGCCGAGGTGGGGTGCCCCACCTTCAACATCGATTATAGCAAGGAGTTCCGGCGGCCTCACGGCAGTCGCTAAGTTGCGCTAACCAAACGCTTAAAGGCCGCCGCCATCTGATTTTTATTGGCACAGAACCCGCCGCGCTGCCTTTTATTTGGCGCAAGCTGCGCTATACCTTAAGCCACCATGAACGCATTCCTCGACGATCTCACTCGCCCCGAAAGCTGGAAGAGCTATCTCCCCGCCGCTTGGACCAAGCGCGGCGCGATCATTCCCGTGCTCAGATTCAGCGGCGCGATCGGCGTGGTCACGCCGCTACGGCCCGGCCTGTCACTGTCGACCTCCGCCGCCGCCATCGACAAGGCATTCTCGATGAGCGGCGCCAAGGCGGTCGCCATCCAGATCAATTCGCCCGGCGGATCGGCGGTGCAGTCGATGCTGATCTATAAGCGCATCAGGGCGCTCGCCGTCGAGAAGAACCTCAAGGTTTATATTTTCGCCGAGGACGTCGCCGCCTCCGGCGGCTATCTGCTCGCGCTGGCCGGCGACGAAATCTATGCCGACCCGGCCTCGATCGTCGGCTCGATCGGCGTGATCACCTCGGGTTTCGGCCTGCATGAGCTGATCAGCAAGATCGGCGTCGAACGGCGGGTCATCACCGCCGGCGCCAACAAAGACACACTCGATCCGTTCCTGCCCCAGAAGCCGGAGGACGTCGAGCGGATCAAGGCGCTCCAGCTCGACGTACATCAGTCCTTCATCGATCTGGTCAAGACGCGCCGAGGCGCCAAGCTCGACAAGGCCGACATCGATCTGTTCACCGGCGAATTCTGGTCCGGCAAGCGGGCGCTCGAGCTCGGCCTGATTGACGGGCATTCCGATCTCCGCACCAAGATGCGCGAGATTTACGGCGACGATGTCCGTCTCAAGCTGGTGATGCCGTCGACCTCGTGGTTCCGCCGGCGGCGCAGCGTATTCGCCGAGGGTGGCGTGTTCGAGCTCGGATTCTCGCCGGGTGGCTTTGCCGCCGATCTGATCTCGGCGATCGAAGCCCGCGCGCTGTGGTCGCGGTTCGGATTTTAGCCATGCCGCAAATCCTTCTCCTCTTCGCCGCGGGTGCCGGCCTGGTCCTGGCCGGACGGCGCTGGTATGTGCGCGAGCGCAGCCGCATCGCCGCCGAGCTGCGCGCCGCCAAGGACGCCATGGACCAGCATCAGACACCCATCGTGCCGCTGGAAGCCGACCCTCTGACCGGCATCTATCGGCCGAAACGGCTGCACTAAGGCCCCAAACAGGAATAGAAGCCCGTCATGGCCGGGCTGGTCCCGGTCATCCACGTCTTTGTTTGTATTTGAAATTCGTGAATGCCCGGCACTTCGGCCGGGCATGACGATTCAAATGGAACTGATTTTGCTTTAGCGTCCCGCCACCTTTTCCAGAGTTGCCGTATAAACGGTCGTCCCAAAGAAATGGCCAAGCCGAGCAAATCCGACTGCGGATCGCCCGCCGTCCTTCCAGGACCTGATCCTCAAGCTCGAGCGCTTCTGGGCCGATCAGGGCTGCGTCATCCTCCAGCCCTACGATATGGAGATGGGGGCCGGGACCTTCCATCCCGCCACCACGCTGCGCTCGCTCGGGCCCAAGCCCTGGCGCGCCGCCTATGTCCAGCCCTGCCGCCGGCCGAAGGACGGCCGCTACGGCGAGAACCCCAACCGGCTCCAGCACTACTACCAGTTCCAGGTGATCCTGAAGCCGTCGCCCCCCGACCTCCAGGACCTCTATCTCGACAGCCTCGTCGCCATCGGCATCGATCCCTCTGAAGCACGACATCCGCTTCGTCGAGGACGACTGGGAGAGCCCGACGCTCGGCGCCTGGGGCCTCGGCTGGGAGGTGTGGCTCGACGGCATGGAGGTGACCCAGTTCACCTATTTCCAGCAGGTCGGCGGCTTCGACTGCGACCCCGTCTCGGGCGAGCTGACCTATGGGCTCGAGCGCCTCGCCATGTATGTGCAGGGCGTCGACCGCGTGTTCGATCTCGATTTCAACGGCGGCGAGGGGAAGGACAAGGTCACCTATGGCGATGTCTTCCTTCAGGCCGAGCAGGAATATTCGCGCTACAATTTCGAGCACGCCGACACCGCTCTGCTGCTCGATCATTTCCGCGACGCCGAGAAGGAATGCCGGGCGCTGCTGGCCAAGGGCGAGAATGGCGGGCGCCATGCGCTGGCGCTGCCGGCCTATGACCAGGCGATCAAGGCCTCGCATATTTTCAATCTGCTCGATGCGCGCGGCGTGATCTCGGTGACCGAGCGGCAGGCTTACATCTTGCGCGTGCGTGATCTCACCAAGGCCTGTTGCGCCGCATGGCTCAAGACCGAGGCGGGCGGCGCCGATGCTTGAGACCTATCGGGAGAATGAGGCGCCGCCGCAAGCCCGCACGCCGGCGCTCAAGCCGCGGCTCAAATCATGGACCGGCCGGGTGTGGCGCTCCTCGCCGCAGACCTTCCAGTTGATGCTGAAGCTCGATGCCAGTCTGGCAATTTCCGAGATCGAGGACGAGGGGCTGCGCGCGGCGTTGTCGCCGTTCGCCGCCGACCTCACGAGCTTCCCGCTTTATCTCGATCACACCCACGAGAACCATCTGCCGGTAGTCCTGGGCGGTCGGCGCCTTCTATGTCGAGCGCGGCAAGAACGCTTTCATGCGCTTCTACGATTTCCTGGAATCGGTGCCCGCCCATGTGCTGGTGACCTTGCTGCCGGCTGCCGGCGCCCAATCAGATCTCATCTTAAGTGTCATCCCCTACAGCCTTGAAACGAATCGGCTGATCTTCGCCATCGCCGACTACGATCTCGGCTTTCACAACCGCATCGGCTAGGACATGGCTGAGCTTCTGCTCGAACTATTCTCCGAAGAGATTCCGGCGCGAATGCAGGCCCGCGCCCGCGAGGACCTTGCGCGTCTCCTCGGCAGCGCGCTGGCCGAGGCGGGCCTCGAATATAAAGACATGACCACCTACGCCACGCCGCGCCGCTTGACCGCGGTGGTCGCCGGCCTGCCGGCCCGCTCGCCCGATGTCAGGGAGGAGAAGAAGGGCCCGCGCGTCGATGCGCCCGAGGCCGCCATCAAAGGCTTCCTGAAGTCGGCGGGGCTCAGCTCGGTCGATCAGGCCGAGCAGCGCGACGACAAGAAGGGCGCCTATTACCTGGCGACCATCGAGAAGCGCGGCCGTCGCCACCGCCGAGGTCATCGCCGGCATCGTGCCCGAGATCGTCGCGGGCTTCCCCTGGCCGAAATCCATGCGCTGGGGCTCCGGCAGGCTGCGCTGGGTGCGCCCGCTCCATTCGATCCTCTGCCTGTTCGACGGCAAGGTCGTCGATTTCGAGATCGCCGGCATCAAGAGCGGCAAGAAGACGCGCGGCCATCGCTTCATGGCGCCTGAGCCCTTCGCGGTGAAGAATTTCGCCGACTATGTGAGCAAGCTTCGCGACGCCAAGGTCGTTCTCGACGGCGCGGAGCGCGCCAGGATCATTCTCGACGGCGCCCGCGCGCTGGCGAAGAAGGACAAGCTGACCCTGGTCGAGGACGAGGGCCTGCTTGCCGAGAACGCCGGGCTGACCGAATGGCCGGTGGCGCTGATGGGTTCGTTCGACCAGGCGTTCTTGGCGGTGCCCCCCGAGGTGCTCGCCACCGCGATGAAGGCGCATCAGAAATGCTTCTCGCTCCGCCAGGGAGACAAGCTCGCCAACCGATTCATACTAATTGCCAATTTGGCGGCGAAGGACGGCGGCAAGGCCATCGTCGCCGGCAGCGAACGGGTGATTGCCGCGCGGCTGGCCGACGCCAAGTTCTTCTTCGACCAGGACCGCAATGTGGGCCTCGAAGCCTGGGTGCCGAAGCTGAAGGAGATCATCTTCCACGACAAGCTCGGCAGCCAATATGAGCGCGTGCAGCGGGTGCGGCTGCTGGCTCGCGAGATCGCGCCGCTGGTCGGCGCCGAGCCTGACGATGCCGAGCGCGCCGCCATTCTGGCCAAGGCCGATCTGGTGAGCGGGATGGTCGGCGAATTCCCCGAGCTGCAAGGGGTGATCGGCCGTTACTACGCGCTCGACCAGGAAGAAAGTCCGAATGTCGCCGACGCCATCGCCACGCATTACAAGCCGGTAGGTCCCTCCGATGAGGTGCCGCGCGAGAAAGTGGCGATCGCCGTGGCGCTGGCCGACAAGCTCGACATGCTGGTCGGCTTCTGGGCCATCGACGAGAAGCCGACCGGCTCCAAGGACCCTTACGCGCTCCGCCGCGCCGCTCTCGGCATCATCCGCATCGTGCTGGAGAACGGCGTGCGGCTACCTATGATGCGTCAACTCCGTTTCCAACCGCCGCGCGACGACAAGAAGCGAGATGGCGTGGCGAACGGTCTTCTCGCCTTCTTCGCCGACCGGCTCAAGGTGCATCTCAAGGACCAGGGCGCGCGGCACGATCTGGTCGACGCGGTGTTCGCGCTGGGCGGCGACGATCTGCTTGATGATCGTGCGTCGGGTCGAGGCGCTGGGCCGCTTCCTCGACACCGAGGACGGCGCCAATCTGCTCACCGGCACCAAGCGCGCCATCAACATCCTGCGCATCGAGGAGAAGAAGGACAACGTAAGCTACGACCAAGCGCCCGACCGCAACCTGCTCAAACGAATCGAGGAAAAGGCTCTGGCCAAGGCCGTCGACGAGGTCGAGCAGGCGGCCGCCGCGGCGGTCGCACGCGAGGATTTCGCGGGCGCCATGGCGGCGATGGCGTTGCTCCGCGCGCCGGTCGACGCCTTCTTCGAGTCGGTCACCGTCAACACGCAGGAGCCGGGCTTGCGCGAGAACCGCCTGCGCCTGTTGAACCGCATCCGCGCCACCACGCTCACCGTTGCCGACTTCTCCAAGATCGAAGGCTGATCTCAGAGCACCAGCGACAAAAGGATGAGAATGATCCCGAACGTCGCGACGTTCCACGCGAGCGAGCGGACCAGGAACACGCCGAAGGCGTAGAGCGGCACATAGGCCACGCGTCCCCAGAAATAGAGCTGCGCGCCCCAGACCGTCATCCAGTCGTGCTGTCCTGCCGCGTGAGCGATGAGCACCGCGGCGGCGAAAAGCGGAAAGGTCTCCAGAAAATTCGACAGCGCCCGCTCCAGCCGGCCGCCAACGCCGGTCAATGGAGGCCTCGGCTCGTCGCGCGGCCCGGCGGCCCAGCGATAACCGAGTTGCGAAATTCTTGCTCTGCGAGGAGAGCACGATCTGCACGAGGCCAAGCACGACCGACAGCGCAAGCATTTTGAGTTCGATAGTCATAGAGCCCCCTTGACGTGTGCCGCCGCCTTCCATCACAAGCCACGCTTGAAGTAAAGCGAGCTCGCGTTGGATTGTCGACGCGATGGCGCAAAATGCCGCGTCCGCGCGTTAGGATGGATGCGGTAATCCAACTGCGCTGGATCGAATAGGACAGGAATGCCGGATCATTTGTTCGTCTACGGCACGCTCAGGGCCGAGAGCGCGCACCCCATGGCGCACCGTTTGCGCGTGGGGGCGCGGCATATTGGCAGGGGACGTGCGCCCGGTCTGCTTTACGATTTCGGCAGCTGGCCCGGCGCATTTTTCGGGCTTGAAGAAAAATATCGCGTGATCGGCTGCGTCTTCGCCCTTGGGCCGAATCCAAGACTGCTCGTCGACCTCGACAAATATGAGGGCGTGGTGCCGACCGAGGAGGAGCGTGAGTTTCCCGAGTCCGAAGGCCTGTTCCACCGCATCGCCATTGAGGTCCATCTCGACAAAGGCGGCAGCGTCGAGGCCTGGACCTATGCCTTGAAGGAGGCGCCGCGCGCCCGGCTGATCGGCACCGGCGACTTCATCGCCGACCGCAAATTGCGCGTGCCGGGCGTCCGCCGCCCTTAACCCATTTAAGCTGACAGGTGTTTGTGTGAAGGTCGGGGGGCCGTTACAAGGGCTGACCGATGGACCACACGATGACCAGAGCGGCGTCCGCGCCAAAATCCGCGCCGAAATGGGTTTATACCTTCGGCGCCGGCCGCGCCGACGGCTCGGCCGCGGAGCGCGACAGCCTCGGCGGCAAGGGCGCCTATCTTGCCGAGATGTCGCGGCTCGGCCTGCCCGTGCCGCCCGGCTTCACCATTTCGGCCGAAGTCTGCGCGGCCTATTACGAGCTTGGCGGCAAATTGCCCGACGAACTGAAGCCGATGGTGAGCGCGGCGCTCGATCAGGTCGGCAAGATCGTCGGCGCGGGTTTCGGCGAGGTGGAGAATCCGCTGCTGGTGTCGGTGCGCTCGGGCTCGCGCGCCTCGATGCCCGGCATGATGGACACCGTGCTCAATCTCGGCCTCAACGACCAGACCGTCGAGGGCCTGGCGCGGCGCTCCGGCGACCGGCGCTTCGCCTACGACACCTATCGCCGCTTCATCCAGATGTATGCCGACGTGGTGCTCGGCCTCGATCACGAGCTGTTCGAGGAGATCCTGGAGAATTACAAACATCTCAAAGGCTTCGAACTCGATACCGAACTCAGCGCCGAGGATTGGCTCGGTCTCGTCGGCCGCTATAAGGCCGTGGTCGAGACCGAGCTCGGCAAGCCCTTCCCGCAGGATCTGCATGCTCAGCTATGGGGCGCCATCGCCGCGGTGTTCGGCTCGTGGCAGAACGCCCGCGCCATTGCCTATCGCCGTCTCCACGACATCCCCGACGATTGGGGCACGGCCGTCACCATCCAGGCCATGGTGTTCGGCAATATGGGCGAACGCAGCGCGACCGGCGTGGTGTTCACCCGCAATCCCTCGACCGGCGCGCGCGAGCTGTACGGCGAGTTCCTGGTCAACGCCCAGGGCGAGGACGTGGTGGCGGGCTTGCGCACGCCGCAATCCTTGACCGAGGCCGACCGCCGCAGCTCCAATTCGAACCGGGTCTCGCTTGAAGGCCTCATGCCCGACGTGTTCGCCGAGCTCGAAGCGGCCTGCGCCAAGCTCGAGGCCCATTTCCGCGACATCCAGGACATCGAGTTCACCGTGCAGGAAGGCAAGCTGTTCATGCTGCAGACCCGCTCGGGCAAGCGCTCGACCCAGGCCGCGCTGAAGATCGCCGTCGACATGGCCGAAGGGGGCCTGATCACCCGCCAGGAGGCGGTGCGCAGCATCAATGCCGGTCAGCTCGACCAGCTGCTCCATCCGACGCTCGATCCCAAGGCCGACAAGACGGTTTTCGCCAAGGGGCTGCCCGCCTCGCCGGGCGCCGCCTCGGGCGAGCTGGTGTTCGACGCCGACGAGGCCGTTCATCTGAAGGCGCAGGGCCACACCGTGATTCTCGCCCGCGTCGAGACCTCGCCGGAGGACGTGCAGGGCATGCATGCCGCGGTCGGCATCCTGACCACGCGGGGCGGCATGACCAGCCACGCGGCGGTGGTTGCGCGCGGCATGGGCCGGCCGTGCGTGGTCGGCGCCTCCGCCGTGGTTATCGATCTCGAACGCGAGACGCTCTCGGCCGGCAACACCCTTCTGCACAAGGGCGACGTGGTCACCATCGACGGCTCGACCGGTGAGATCATCAAGGGCCGCGTGGCCATGCGCGAGCCCAAATTGTCGGACGACTTCCACACCTTGATGCAATGGGCCGATAGCTATCGCCGGCTGAAAGTGCGCGCCAATGCCGACACGCCCGCCGATGCGCGCCAGGCGCGCGCGTTCGGCGCCGAAGGCATCGGGCTGTGCCGCACCGAGCATATGTTCTTCGAGGGCGCCCGCATCCTTGCCATGCGCGAGATGATCCTCGCCGAGGAGCCGGAGGGACGCCGCGCGGCGCTCGCCAAGCTGCTGCCGGCGCAGCGTCAGGATTTCATCGAGCTGTTCGAGATCATGGCGGGGCTGCCGGTCACCATCCGCCTGCTCGATCCCCCGCTGCATGAGTTCCTCCCGCACACCGACGAACTCATCGCCGAGGTCGCCGCCAGCATGGGCGTGAGCGTGGCGAGATTGCGCCGCCGCGTCGCCGCTCTAAGCGAGTTCAACCCGATGCTCGGCCAGCGCGGATCGCGGCTTCTGGTCAGCTATCCCGAGATCGTCGAGATGCAGGCCCGCGCCATCTTCGAAGCGGCGATCGAGGCGGGCAAGGCTCTGCATGAGCGCGTCATCCCCGAGATCATGGTGCCGCTGGTCGCTACCAAGGGCGAGCTTGACCTCGTCAAAGGTCGCATTGGCGGCGTCGCTCGCGCCGTCGAGCAGGAACGGGGAACCAACGTGGCCTATTCGGTTGGCACCATGGTCGAGCTGCCGCGAGCCTGTTTGATGGCCGGCGAGATCGGCCAGAGTGCCGAGTTTTTCTCGTTCGGCACCAATGACCTGACCCAGACCACCTTCGGCCTGAGCCGGGACGATGCCGGGCGATTCTTGGGCGAGTATGTCGACAAGGGCATTATCCACCACGATCCGTTCGTGACCCTCGACCAGGCCGTGGGCGAATTGATGCAGATCGCCGCCGAGCGCGGGCGAAAGACCCGGCCCGAGCTCAAGATCGGCATTTGCGGCGAGCACGGCGGCGACCCGGAAACCATTGCTTTCTGCGAGAAAATTGAGCTCGATTACGTTTCATGCTCGCCTTATCGGGTGCCGGTGGCCCGTCTCGCCGCGGCCCAGGCCGCCTTGGGGCGCCCGGTAACCGATCGTTAGCGATGGTCTGCAACAAACCCGGACCCGCATTGCCGTTCACCACAATTTATTCTAATTTGTCGGGCACGGTTAAGGTAACGGGACAGGACTCCGGGCATGAGAACCGGTGGGGGACTTCAAACTAAATAACTGATTTTCCCACCTTTTTGCCTGGTTAGGGTTTTGGGGACTCTCCCAGCGTGGGCTCTTGCCTGCCCGGGAGGGTGAATAAGCGGGGGAAGACCGGCCGGCGCGTCGGACGGATTTTCCCGCAGGGTTACGGGGTAACCTGGAGGGACAATGGGCCGACGCTTGCCTCGTCGGGTGTGGCACACAGTCGCTGCGCTCGTGCCGTTGCCCCTGATCTGTCTGGGCTATGTCGCGGCCGTGCCGGGCAACCCCATCGCTTTCCAAATCCAGCTTTATTTCGCGGGCCAGGGTTCGTCCCAGCCCTTGACGCATAGGGCCGAAACCGCGCCGCAAAGTCTGCCGCGCGAGGCTGCGCTGCTGTTCCGCACCGGCGGCAAGGGGCCGCGCGCCGACCAATATCTCGTACCCAACACCGTTACCTCCGCTGGCAAGCAGCTCATCGCTGCGAGCCTTGGCGGCGACCCGGGCGTGACCGGCGCGCTGTGGAATCGCAATGAGGTGAACGGCGCGATCAAGGCCGACCGGCTCCGTCCGACCAGCTCCGCCGTGGCGATGAGAGGCTCGGTCGGTGCTCCGGCCGGGCCGTCGCTGATGAGCGCCGGCGCCGCTTCGGCTTTCAACGCGAGCTTCGACGTCGATGGCTTCAGGCCTTCGGCGGAAGAGGTGGCCTACCACCCGACCCCCGAGGGGTTGGATTTCCGCTACAAGGGCGAGAGCCAGGCCGAGTTCGAGCAGCGTGAGCGCCGCTGCCTTGCCATCGCCATCTATTTCGAGGCGCGCGGCGAGCCGGTGCAGGGCCAGGTTGCCGTCGGTCAGGTCATCCTCAATCGGGTAAGAAGCCCGATGTTCCCGGAGACCATCTGCGGCGTCGTCTATCAGGGTCAGATGGAGAAGGGTTGCCAGTTCTCCTTCACCTGCGACGGCAAGACCGACATCCCGCGCGACAACGAACAATGGGCGCTCGCCCAGGACATCGCCAAGCAGATCACCGCGGGCGAGCTATGGCTGCCTGAGGTCGGTTATTCGACCTTCTACCACGCTAATTATGTGAACCCGCGCTGGGCCGGCAGCATGAACATAATCGACAAGATCGGCCGCCACATCTTCTACAAGAAGCGCAACGAGGAGCCTTACCTCGTCGAGGCTTCGGCGGGCGATGCGGCTGCGCCGGAGCAAGCACCGGAATCTTCGACCTCGATGTTCTCCCTCACCCCCGCTCTTTCTTTGGTGTCGGCGGCGACCGGGACCGGCTCAGCCTCTAGTCCCGCCACTCCAGCGATGAGTCTAGGCTTCGCGGCGAGTGAGTAAGCGCGCCGACCGAGATAATGTCGACGCCGGTCTCAGCGATTTTCCGCACCGTCTCTAGCGTCACGCCGCCGGACGCCTCGGTCGCCACCCGTCCCGCAACCAATTTCACCGCCTTACGCAGCGTCTCGACATCCATATTGTCGAGCAGCACCGCATCGATGGGAAAACGCAGCGCCTGTTCGAGCTGATCGAGCGTGTCGACCTCGACTTCGACCTTGACCCCTTTCAGCTTTCCGCGCCCTGCGCCCAGTCGCTCCAGCGCCGCGGCGAGACCGCCGGCGGCGGCGATATGGTTGTCTTTCACCAGCACCGCATCGTAGAGGCCGAAGCGATGGTTGACACCGCCGCCGGCCTTGACCGCGTATTTCTCCAAGCTGCGCAATCCGGGCGTGGTCTTGCGCGTGCAGGCAATGCGCGCGGCCGTACCATCCACCGCCTTGACGTAAGAAGCGGTCAGGGTGGCGATGCCGCTCAGGCGGTTGAGAAAGTTGAGCGCGGTCCGCTCGCCGGTGAGCAGCGCGCGGGTCTTGGCCGAGACCGTGGCGATAGTGTCGCCGCTGGCGACCTGGCCGCCATCCTCGACGCCCCTCACGAAGCGAGTGTCGGGATCGAGCGCCTTGAAGGCGGCTTCGGCCAGATCGAGCCCGGCGATCACCCCGGCTTGACGCGAAACGATGGCAGCCTCGCCCTGCGCTTCGCCGGGCACGATGCCGTCCGTGGTGATGTCGCCGGCCGTGCCAAGATCTTCTTCCAGCGCCGCCGCAATGGCGGTCGCGACGAGATGCGGCGGCAGTTTTAGCTCAGGCATGGAGCGCGGCGCGGCCGAGCGCGTGACGCCGGCGCGCTGGGGCCCGCGCCCCGCTCACCGCGCCGGCGATGGCTTCGGCTTGAGCCAAGGTGAAGAAGCTGCGCTTGGCGAGCCGGTTCTGAATTGGATAATCGCTGCGGAAATGCGCGCCCCGGCTTTCCTTGCGCTCGAGCGCCGCGACCGTGATCAACTTCGCCGTGGTCAGCATATTGGCAAGACGCCGGTCGCCTGAATTTTCCCGCTCGATCGTGCCGATCGTCGCGATCGCCTTTAACAGCGAATGTTCGTCGCGAATGACGCCGACCTCTGCGGCCATGGCCAGGCGAAGCCGCTGCTCGGCGCTTGCGCTCCCGTCGCTTGGCGGCGTTGCCGCTTGTCGCTGAACCTCGCATGGCCCCAGGGTTGTGGGCAGGGCGGAAGGCAGCATGGCGGCGACATCGCGGGCGACGCGGGCGCCGAACACCACCGCCTCGAGCAGGGAGTTGGACGCGAGCCGGTTGGCGCCATGGGCGCCGGTCGAGGCCACCTCGCCGCAGGCCCACAGCCCGTCGACGGTGCTCCGCCCGTGCGCGTCGGTGAAGATGCCGCCCATGTGGTAATGGGCCGCCGGGGCAATCGGAATCGGCTCGCGCGTCGGATCGATGCCGGCAGCGCGGCAAGCGGCCATCACGGTCGGGAAATGGTCGGCGAGTTCGGCCGCCAGCGGCCGGCAATCGAGAAAGGCGCCGCGCCCGCTCGACACCTCGCGATAGACCGCGCGCGCCACCACATCGCGGGGGCCGAGCTCGGCGTCCGCGTGGACAGCGCGCATGAAACGCTCGCCGCGACCATTGATCAGCAACGCCCCTTCGCCGCGCAGCGCCTCGGTGGCGAGCGGGGCGGGGTCGCGGCCGATATTGATGGCGGTCGGATGAAACTGCACGAACTCCGCGTCGGCGATCACCGCGCCGGCCCGGGCGGCGATGGCGATGCCTTCGCCGCGCGCCTCGCGGGGATTGGTGGTGATGGCGTAGACCTGGCCGGCGCCACCGGTTGCCAGCACCACGGCGCTGGCCGGCAGGACCAGCCGAGGCGGCGTGATGTCAGCCGAGGTGGCGGCAAGCTCGATGCCCGCGACGCGGCCGTCTTTGAGCCGAAGATCGCTAGCCGCATAGCCTTCGAGCACGCTGATCGACGGCGTGCGCCTGACCGCCTCGAACAGCGCCGCCATGATGGCGCGCCCGGCAGTGTCGCCTTTGACATGGAGGATGCGGTTGCGCCCATGCGCCGCCTCGCGCCCCAGGCTGAAATGGCCTTCGAGATCCTTGTCGAACGGCACGCCATAGGACAGCAGATCGGCAATCCGGTCGCGCGCCTCGCGCGCCAAGAGATGCGCGATCTTGTCATCGACGATGCCGGCGCCGGCAAGGATGGTGTCGGCCGCGTGCGCCTCGGGCGTGTCGCCCTCGGCCACCGCCGCGGCGATGCCCGCCTGCGCCCATAGGCTGGAGGCGCCTTCGCCGAGATGCGCGCCGGCCACCACGGTGACGGGGAGGGGGGCAAGCTTGAGTGCGGTGAACAGGCCGGCCAAGCCGGCGCCGACCACGACCACGCCGCCGTTGCTTGCTTGCGATGGGAACTGGCTGTGCGCTGTCATTGGATGCACCCGATCCTATGCGGCCAGCATCAATGGTTGAGATTGATCATGCGCTCGACGGACGCACGCGCCCGGTCGGCGATGAGCGGATCGATCGTGACCTCCTCTTTGAGGAACACGAGGCTGTCGAGGATCTTCGGCAAGGTGATCCGCTTCATATGCGGGCAGAGATTGCAGGGCCGCACGAACGCGACATTGGGCGCTTCGACCGCGACGTTGTCGCTCATCGAGCACTCCGTCACGAGCAGCACCTTGGACGGCTGATGGTCGTGCACCCATTTGATCATGCCTGAGGTCGAGCCGGTGAAATCGGCCTCCGCCAGCACGTCGGGCGCACATTCCGGATGGGCGATGATCTTAACGCCAGGATCGGCCTCGCGATAGGCGCGCAACTCTTCGCCGCTGAAGCGCTCATGCACCTCGCAATGGCCCTTCCACGTGATGATCTCCACCTTGGTCTGGGTCTGCACCCATTTGGCGAGGAACTCGTCGGGAATCATGATCACGCGTCTGGCGCCGAGCGACTCGACCACCCGCACCGCATTGGACGAGGTGCAGCAGATATCCGACTCGGCCTTTACCTCGGCCGAGGTGTTGACATAGGTGACCACCGGCACGCCGGGATAGGCCTCGCGCAACGCCCGCACGTCGGCGCCGGTGATCGAGGCGGCGAGCGAGCAGCCCGCGCGCAGATCAGGGATCAGCACCATCTTGTCGGGATTGAGCAGCTTCGAGGTCTCGGCCATGAAATGCACGCCGCCCTGAATGATAATGTCGGCGTCGGTCTTGCCGGCCTCGCGGGCAAGCTGGAGCGAGTCGCCGACCACGTCGGCGACGCAATGGAAAATCTCCGGCGTCATGTAGTTGTGCGCCAGCACCACGGCGTTGCGCGCGCGCTTAAGATCGTTGATGGCCTTGATGTAAGGCGCAAAGCCCGGCCACTCGATCGGCGGGATCACGCGCGACACGCGCTCGTAGAGATGGGCGGTCTCGCGCGCCACCTCCGGCGTATAGGCGAGGTCGGGGAGCAGGGTGGGCGGAAGCGCCATTTGCACCTTGCGCCCGCCAAGCGCGGTGCTGCTTTGAAGCCTCGTCATGATGTCCTCCCGTAATGCTCACAGTGAGCATATATGGGACCTAAAACATCCGGCACAAGTGCCGGCCTTCCCTATTCTCACTTGGAGTATAGGGGATGGATTGCGGCCTTTCAAAGGGGCTGCGTCATCTTCACCGCGTTCGTGAGGAACTGTGGCCCCCAATCCACGCGGCAACTTGATGGCGACACGGAGCCCAAGAAGCGGGCAATTCCTGGTGGCCCTGACCGGCATCTGGGATTAACCTGAAGCCGGGTGCGAGGGGTCCGGAATGCGTGGTCGGTGGGTGATTGCCGCCCTTCTTGCGGCGGCTCCAGTTTTACTGTTCGGCGCTGCGACCGTTCTGCCGGCGTTGGCGCAGGACAATACCGCGGCGGCCGAAGACGCCGGCGATCCGAACCCAGGTGGGGCCGGCCCCGCCGATCAGCAGGTCGCCACGCCCGATGCTGCCATACCGGCCGATGCCGAACCTGCGGACCAGGCAGTCGCTCCGGCCGACGATCCCGGCCAATCACAGGCCGAGCAGCCGAGCGCCACGCCGGTTCAGACCGTCGACATCCCCGCGCCGGCCTCCCCGGTGGTTGAAGCGATCAGAACCAAGCTCGGCGATGCCGCGTCCAGCCTGGGAGCTTCCGCCGGCGATCTCGCGGCGCTGGTAGCCTTCTACAATACGCACAGCGATCCGATTTGGATGACCGACATGGGCTTCTCGAGCGAAGCCCAAGCCGCCATCGACGAGGTGCTGCGTGCCGACGATTGGGGACTGTCTGCCGCCGACTTCCAAATGCCTCCCGCTGGCGATCTTCCCGACTCGGTGGACGACCAGGCTTTGAACGAGATCAAGCTCGATCTCGCGATCCTGAAATATGCGCGTTACGCCCGCGGCGGCCGCACCGTGCCTGCCCAGTTGAGCAAACTCTACGGCATGAGCCCGAGCCTGCGCGATCCGAAGACGGTGTTGGTTGAGATCGCCGCTGCGCCACAACCCGATACCTATTTGCAGGGATTGCATCCCAAGCACGTGCAGTTCCAACGCTTGCATCAGGCGCTGCTCAAGGCACGCGCCGAAAGCGAAGCCGGCGCCAAGCCCGCCAACATGCAAAAAATCATCGTCAACATGGAGCGCTGGCGATGGATGCCCGAAAATCTCGGGGCGCTTCATGTCTTGCTGAATGTTCCCGCCTTCACCGTCTTTGTCGCCAGGGATGGCAAAGCGATCTACCAGGACAAGATCGTCGTGGGAGAGCTGAAATACGCGACGCCGGTATTCTCAGCCGATCTGAAGTCGGTCGTGTTCAATCCTGAATGGACCGTGCCTCCGACCATCGTCAGAGAAAACCTCCTGCCGAAATTGCGGGGAGGGGGCGGATTTTTCGGCGGCAACACTTCGATCCTCAAGCAGCACGGGCTCACCGTGAATTACAACGGCAAGCGTGTTGACCCGAGCTCGATCGATTGGAACCACGTCAACATGGGGGCGATCAGCTTCAACCAGGCGCCTGGCCCCGAGAATGTCCTCGGCAAGGTGAAGTTCGTCTATCCCAATCCCTATTCGGTCTACATGCACGACACGATCAAGGAAGGGCTGTTCAACAAGGATATGCGCGCCGAGGGGCATAATTGCCCGCGCGTCGAGCATCCCGGCAAGATCGCCGCCGTGATCTTGGCGCAAGATCAGAATCTGCCCCAAGCCGAGGTCGATAAGCTGCTGGCGAGCGGTTACAACGCCGGGGTCAGCATCAAGAATAGCGTGCCCGTTCACACCGCCTATTTTACCGCAGTGGCCGATGAGCAGGGCAAGGTGGCGATATTCTCCGACATCTACAAGCTCGATGCGCCGGTTGCCGCGGCAATCATCGGTAAAGGGGCGAAGCCCGAGGCGGTGGCCGACAACGCAGAGCCCAAGCCCGCCAAGCCGCCCACGGCGCCCGAGGCCGACCCTGCGCCGACCTCTGCAATTCGTCAGCCGCCGCCACCGCCGCCTGCGACAGGCTTCGCCGGCGCCTCGCCGTGAACCGGCGGATTTAGGCCAGCCGCTCGTCCTTCAGCTTTATCCGATGCGGGCACCGCGGTCTTTTGCTAGGCTTGAGCGCCGGTTTGGGCGTGCTCGGCAAAGGAGCATCGGCGTGCAGTCGCAATTCACTGTTGGAATCAGCATCGAGGGCAAAGGCGACCGGCTCGTGGTCAGGGCCGAAGATGCCTTGATTGCCGCGCTGAAGGTCAAGGCCGAGCGGCCCGAGGCCGTGATCACCTATGTCCGCCGCCTGAACCGGCGGGGCGATCAGCGCCATCCGCCGCACCGGCTGGCCGACACCCGCGCTTAGCGCGTCCGCTGCACCACGGCGTAGACGGCAAGCGCGCCGAGGAGCAGACCGCCGGCCAGGAGCGGCGCCTCGAAATCGCCGGTAGCGACCCGCACCACAATCAGCACGAAACACACCAGCGTGCCGAGCGCCGGCAGGAAACGCGGTATCTCGAACCGCCCGCGGTGCTCGCCCCGGCGGCCCTTCAAGATGAACAGCGCGCCGTTCACCACCATGAACACCAGCAGGAGCAGCAGCACTGTCGCCGCCGCGAGCTCGGTGATCGTGCCCATGAGCGCCAGCGGCGCCAGCACCACAAACAGGACGATGATGGCGATATGCGGTGTCCGCCGCCCGGCGTGAACCTCGCCGAGGCCCGACGGCAGCAGCCCCTGGCGTGCCATGCCGTAGATCAGGCGCGAGGCCGTGATGTAGTTGACCAGGGCGGTGTTGGCCACGGCGAACAGCGTGATCGCGGTGAACACCACCGGCGATACGGACGGAGCCGCGCGCGCCATCACCTCGGTGATCGGACCAGGCGCTTCCGCCAACTCGGGCCACGGCACCACCGAGACGGCGGTGATCGCGACGGCGATGTAGAGGATCGCCGCGGCCACCATGGCGAGGATGAGGCCGAGGGGGAGGGTGCGCTCCGGCTCGCGGACCTCTTCGGCCACGTTGTACATGTCCTCGAAGCCGATAAAAGCGAAGAAGGCGAGCACAGCGCCCTGCATGACCAGCAGGATGGCATGGTCGCTGCCCGGCAGCGCCGGCGTCTCGAAATAATCGACCGAGCCCCAATAGGACATGCCGGCTAGGATCACCAGGACGAGGCCGCCGGCCTCGACCAGAGTGCACACCACATTGACCCACATCAACTCGCGAATGCCGCGAAACACCACGCCGGTCAGGATCAGCAGGAAGCCAAGCGCGAGCAGCGGCACCGGCAGGCTCTCGATGCCGAATAACGTGGCGAGATTAGCGGCGAATACCTGGCTTTGCGTGGCGATCGAGGTGAGCCCCGAACAGACCAGCGCGAGCCCGACCATGAAGCTCAACAGCGGGAAGCCGTAAGCCCGCTCGGTGACATAGACCGCGCCGGCGGCGCGGGGATAACGCGAGCTGAGCGAGGCGTAGGAGAGCGCGGTGAGCAGCGCCGCGACCAGCGCCACGAGGAAGGCGATCCATACCGCGTTGCCGGCCTGCCCGGCGGCCTTGCCGATCAAGCCGTAAATGCCGGCGCCGAGCATGCTGCCGAGACCGTACAGCGCCATCTGCACTGGTCCGATGGAGCGGCGAAGCTGCGGCTTCGATGCTCCTTCCGGCTTGGACTTATCCCTCATCGCTTGTCCTTAGCACGCCGATCAGGTTGCCCGTCACGTTGGCATTGTCCCCCTCGCCACTGCGAGGGCCGGGGATAAGAAGGTGACAACACGGAGTCAGCGAAACCGACTTGCGGAAGGGTAGCTTGCGCGGGGCCTGCCTGCTCATGCTGCCTCGACCGTCTTTATTCCGTTGCGCGTTTCCGCTTGTAAATGCCGCTCATTGCGCTTATGTAGCTTCCATCGACATTTGGCCGGACCATGTGGCCGTTTCGCCTTAGCTAATAGCCAGGCGCACGTTCAGACCCTCCAAACATCGACGAACACGCTTCAGGCCGGGCCATGGCTCGGTCCTAAGCAGAACTGCAACTGACTATAGCGAAAGGACGACCCCTTATGACTAAGGGCACTGTGAAATTCTACAACGAGCAAAAGGGCTTCGGCTTCATCGAGCCGGAAGACGGCAGCAAAGACGTGTTTGTTCATGCCACCGCGCTGGAGCGCGCTGGCATCAGCAGGCTGGTCGAAGGCCAGAAGGTCTCTTTTGACACCGAGCTGGACAGCCGCAGCGGCAAGACCGCCGTGGCCACGATCGAAGCCCTCTAGTCCTTACGGACGACACGAGCTTTGATGAATTGAGAGCCGTCCCCTTCGGGGGACGGCTTGTTAGTTTTAGGGAGCTTGGCTGATACGCCGCTCGTCCGTGGTGGGGATCAGCCACACCGTGACGCTGTCCGCGTCCTCGAATGGATCGGACCCCGCGGCCTCGCCACTCGACTTGCTCCAGATCGTCGCTTGTTTGGCGCTGGCTCGGCGCGCGGTGATCTGCGCCTGGCCGTTCCAGATACGCCGGCCGCCGCTGTGAAGCGTCTCCAGCGTGTGCCGCATGACGGCGTGGATATCGAGCCAGGCTTGGGCGTTGACGTCGTCGACCGCGCGAAAGGCGAAGATCGCCCGGCCGTCAATCTCTGCGATATAGGTCTGCATGGAACCTCTTTGAGTCCAGCCGAGCCTATCAGTCGCCGACAGCCGGCGCTACGCTGCTCGCTTGCTTTTGCTTTTCGTCTTGGCCGGGGTTTTGGCCGCCCCTGCGCGCGGCAGAGGAAAATCGGCGCTCTCATACAGACGCCTGATCCCGCGGCTGTCGAAGCGCGCCTCGTCGACCTCGAGATAGGTGCCCAACAGGCAATCGGCCGGCAGTTCCTCGATGGCGAAGCGGACTGCTTCGGCAGCCTCGTCGAAACGCTTATAGGTGATCCCGCGCGAGCGGGCCTTCCAGCTCCTGGTGGGGAACAGTTCCGCTTCTGCCGTGTAATCGAAATTGGACATGACGCTTCACCTTCAATCTGTCTTTAGAAACAAGGCCTCCTTCCCCCAAACGCGGGGCGGGCGGCCGCTCCATCATGGCTGGAAGCCGGCTAACGCCGACAGCCTTCAGCAGAGTGCTCGATCTCCGCTGATGAACATCCGAACTGGCTGTCCGCTCCAAATTTCTAGGACAACAGGATCTGGATGAGCCCCAGTGGGGGCAGAGACTATATATAGTGCTTTATCCCGCAAAAATCTAGGGGCCGAAAAAATTCATTCCAGGAGTTCCTGGAATGCCAAAAAGAGTTCTTTCACCTGGGTGGATATCCGCCCCAAACGTCTTGGCTAGCTCTTCAGCCGGTATCCGGTCTTGAAGATCCACCACACCAAGCCGAGGCAAATGGCGAGGAACAGGCCGACCATGACCAGGCTGACAGCTGGGCTCACATCGGACACCTCGAAGAAGCTCCAGCGGAAGCCGCTGACCAAATAGACCACCGGATTGAACAATGTGACCGTCTGCCAGAACGGCGGCAGGATGTGGATCGAGTAGAACGTGCCGCCGAGAAAGGTGAGCGGGGTGATGATGAGCAGCGGCACCAGCTGCAGCTTCTCGAAGCCGTCGGCCCACAGTCCGATCACGAAGCCGAGCAGGCTGAAGGTCAGCGCGGTGAGCACCAGAAAGCCGACCATCCACACCGGGTGAGCAATATGAAGCGGCACGAACAGCCACGCGGTGGCGAGGATCACCAAGCCGAGCAGAATGGACTTGGTCGCCGCCGCGCCGACATAGCCGATCACGATCTCGAACGCCGAGATCGGCGCCGACAGCAGCTCGTAGATCGTGCCGGTGAAGCGCGGGAAATAGATTCCGAACGAGGCATTCGCCACGCTCTGGGTGAGCAGCGTCAGCATGACCAGGCCCGGCACGATGAACACGCCATAAGCCACGCCGTCGATCTCGGTGATGCGCGAGCCGATCGCCGCCCCGAACACCACGAAATAGAGCGAGGTGGCGATCACCGGCGACACGATGCTTTGCAGGAAGGTGCGCCCCCAGCGCGCCATCTCGAATTTGTAGATCGCCTTGATCGCCGGCAGGTTCATCGGTCTCGCCTCACCAGATCGACGAAGATGTCCTCGAGCGAGCTTTGCGTGGTGTCGAGATCCTTGAACCTGATGCCGGCGCGCGACAAATCGGTGAGCAATCCGGTGATGCCGGTGCGCGTCCCTTGCGTGTCATAGGTGTAGACCATCTCGCTGCCGCCATTGGTCAACGCCAGATGATGCCCGTTGAGCTCGGCCGGTATGGCGTCCAGCGCCTGATGCAACTGTAGCGTCAGCTGCTTCTTGCCGAGCTTGTGCATCAGCTCTTCCTTGTCCTCGACCAGGATGAGCTCGCCCTTATTGATAACGCCGATCCGGTCGGCCATGTCCTCGGCCTCGTGGATGTAGTGGGTGGTGAGAATCACGGTCACGCCGGACTTCCGCAACGCCCGCACGTTTTCCCACATGTCCTTGCGCAGCTCGACGTCGACGCCGGCAGTAGGCTCATCGAGAAACAGGACGGTGGGCTCGTGCGACAGCGCCTTGGCGATCAACACCCGGCGCTTCATGCCGCCTGACAGCGTCATGAGCTTGGAATCCTTCTTGTCCCACAGCGAAAGATCCTTCAGCACCTTCTCGATATAGGCCGGGTCGTCCCATTTGCCCCACAGCCCGCGGCTGAACGAGACCGTCGACCACACTGTTTCGAACATATCGGCGGTCAGCTCCTGCGGCACGAGCCCGATCATGGCCCGTGCGGCGCGATAGTCGGTGCTGATGTCGTGACCGTCGACCGTCACCGTGCCGGCGGTAGGGGCGACTATGCCGCAGATGATGCTGATCAGCGTGGTCTTGCCGGCGCCATTAGGGCCGAGCAGGGCAAAGATCTCACCCTTGCGCACATCGAGATTGATGGTCTTGAGCGCCTCGAAGCCCGAAGCATAGGTCTTCGACAGGTTCTTGATGGAGATGATCGGCTTCATGGGTGACAACGAGGTAGGAGAGGGAGGCCGTATAGAGGCTTCTTATACGGCAATAATAGGGTCGGAACGGCTATGGTCTCACACGCTTTCCAGCCGGAAGTGCTCGACCACGCTCGGCTGAATGACGCGGGCATGCAGCATCAGCAGCACGAGTTTGGCGTCGAGGCTCGCGTCTTCGTCCAGCGCCGCGTCGATGCGGTGCTCGACCTGGGCCGCAAGCTCCGGGCTGTTGGCACCGGCAAAGGATGACGCGCCGATCATGCAATAGGCGATAATTTCGGCTGCTGCCCGGTAGGCTTGCGGCGCCGGGTCGGGGCCCTGCGCCTGCTCCTTCAGCATCTTCACGGCCGTTAGCTTGACCGCGTCCGGCACCAGGTTGGGATGCAGATCGACCGAGCGGAGCGCGCCGTCGAACGCGCGCATCTCCGCCGACCGGCCGAACCTGCCGAACAAACCGAGAGACAATCCGCGCTGCACCATCGATGACCACACTCACGAACGCGCGTCGTAGAAGCTTAGCTGCGCGGGCTGGCGGGCGTAAGCCGGAGGATCTTGCCTTTTTTGGAGTCGGTAAGCGCGTAAACGGCGCCGTCCGGCCCTTGCACCACGTCGCGGATGCGCGTGCCCATCGGAATCCGCTCCTCGCCGGTCACCTTGTCGCCGTCGAGCGTCAACCTGACGATCGCTTCCGATGACAGTCCGGCGATCAGCAAATTGCCTTTCCACTCGGGAAAAATGTCAGCGGTGTAGAAGGTCATGCCCGACGGCGAGATCACCGGGTTCCAGTAATCGATGGCGTCGCTGAACTCCGGATGGGTCGGCGGCTTGGGGATTTTCTTGCCGTCATAGTGGTCGCCCCAGCTCACCACCGGCCAGCCGTAATTCTTGCCGGCTTCCGGGATATTCAGCTCGTCGCCGCCCTCCGGGCCGAACTCGGTCTCCCATAATTTTCCGGTCTCGGGGTTGATGGCGGCGCCTTGCGCATTGCGGTGGCCATAGGACCAGATCTCGGGCAGCTTGCCGTCCTGGCCGACAAACGGATTGTCGTCGGGCACCGAGCCGTCCGGGTTGATGCGTACGATCTTGCCGAGATGGCTCGACAGGTCCTGAGCCGGTTCGAATTTGAAGCGCTCGCCGAGCGTCACGAACAGCTTGCCGTCAGGCGCGAATACCACGCGTCCGCCGAAATGGTTGCCGCCCTCAACCTTGGGCTGTTGCCGGAAGATGACTTCGACGTCATTGAGGCTGTCGTCGTCGAGCTTGGCGCGCGCCACCGCCGTTCCGGCGCCGCCTTCGCCGGGTTCGGAAAAGGCGAAATAGATGAGCTTGTTCGACTTGAAATCGGGATCGAGAGTGATGCCGAGCAGGCCGCCTTGTCCGTGCGCAAACACCTCGGGCACGCCTTTGACCGGCTCGGACAGCGTGCCGTCCTTGGCGACGATGCGGAGCCGCCCCGGCCGTTCCGTCACCAGCATGCGCCCGTCGGGCAGGAAGGCGAGGCCCCAGGGATATTGGAGCTTCTTCGCCACCGTATCGACCTTGACCGGGCCCGACTTGGTCTCGATCAAGGTTTCCTTGGCCGAACCGATCCGCCACCACGTCATCGCCGACACCGCCACGATCACCAGGAGCGCCAAGGGCAGGATCCGAACCAAGGCCCGGCGCACGCTTTGCACTGCAATTTGACCCACGACTCTCCTCCGCTTACCGCGCTCGTCTTGTTCCAACGTCCACCCGCATTAGAAGTTCGCTTATCTTCAGCTTGCCATAAAGTCCGGGCAACCAAGCGATGTTGGCATTATTCTCTGCGCTTTGCGGCAGATCAAGGTCAGGCCCACATGCCAGTACGCGCGTTAATGAGGGTGCTTTTTTTAGCCGTTGTCCTCGTCTGGCTCGAGCCGATCGCCGTCGCGGGCGAGGAAGAAACGGCGGACTCGATTCGCACCTTCATCGAGCGCGTAAATGAGGCGTCGGTCAGTTTCTTCTCTTCCGGCTCGGAGTCCGATGCCCGCGAACGATGCACCGCTCTGCTCGCCTGGGCCTTCGATGTACCCGCCATGGCTAAGGGGGCCCTTGGACGCGCCTGGGACAAAGCGACGGAACAGGAGCGCACCGAATATCTTGAGGCTTTCGAAGAGGACGTCATTGGCGCTTATCTTCGCCGTATGAGACCCAAGGGCACCACCTTGACATTTATCGGCACCCGACCGCCTTCGGACGACCATCAACGTGCTGCGAGCCGACGCTCCATTCCGGACAAGGAAGATCAGATTTGGATCTGGTGGATGCGGCCTGATGGGTCATCATGGCGCATCGAAGATCTTGTGCTCAATGGCCGCAGCGCCGTAGACACGGAAGCCGAGGAATACTCCAGCGTCTTGGAGAATAATAATGGCGACATGAATGCGCTGATCGCCTTCATGCGCAAACGCGCGGCACAATGAGAAGTCCTACCAATGGCGCCCAAACCTCTCGTCGTCCTCGATCACGTGAGCCATAGCTTCGACGACGGCCGCGTAGTCGCACTTAAGGATGTCAGCCTCACTATTGTCGAAGGAGAGTCCGTCGCCATTGTCGGGGCGAGTGGCAGCGGCAAGACGACGCTCATCCTCGTGATGTGCGGCATCAGGATCCCAACGAAAGGGATCCTTCGCTGGAAGGGCGAGCCCGTCACGACACTGCGGCGGTGGACCGATCTGCGGCGCTCCGAAATCGGCATCGTGTTTCAGGACTTCAATTTGTTTCCCACCCTGACAGCCAGCGAGAACGTCGAGGTGGCGATGTTCGGCTCGAGCGCCAGCACGAGCGAGCGGCGGCGCCGGGTTGAGGAAGCGCTCGAGACGGTCGGTCTCGCCGACCGTGCCACCCACCTGCCCCAGGAGCTGTCCGGAGGGGAGCGTCAGCGAGTGGCCATCGCGCGCAGCATCATCAACAATCCGATGCTCATTCTCGCCGACGAGCCTACCGGCAATCTCGACAGTGCCAATGCCTCCGCGATTTTGGACCTCCTGTTCGATTTGCAGCGCGCGCGCGGAGTGACCCTGGTTATGGTGTCTCACGCGCCGGATCTGGCGCAGCGCTGCAAGCGGCAGATCAAAATGAAGGACGGAAACGTCATCAACCAGCAGTCGGTGCCGGCCGGCGAAGAGGCGACATGAACCACCTGCAACTCGCCTTCCGCAATCTTCAACGCCGGCCCACCCGCTCGATTCTCACCGTGCTCGGCGTCGCCGTTGCCGTAGGCAGCTTCATCACGCTTTATGGCCTGTCGCGCAGTGTCAACGAGAATGTGCAGCAGGCCTTCGAGGAGCGCGGCACCGATCTCACCGTAAGGCGGCGCGGCATCGCCGAGCCCTTCGGCGGGACGGTGCCCGAGTTGGTTATCCCGGACATCGCCAAAATTCCCGGTGTGGCCGCCGTGTCTGGCCAGCTCCTCACCTTTGCGGCCACCGATAATGACGATCATGTCATCGCCTTTGGCTGGCCCGAGGACAGCTTCTTTTGGTCGAGTGTCCCCTTGGCAGAGGGGCGCCTTCCGAACCCGAGCGAGCGCAAATTCGCGCTGGTCGGCAAGGATATTGCGAACACGCTCGGCAAGCATATTGGCGATGACATCACCCTGCTCGGCGATAAATTCCATCTCATTGGTATCACCAACTATAGCTCGGTCATCAACCGTAACGCCGTGATCGCCGGACTTCCTGACCTCCAGCAAGCGACATTCCGCACCGGATCGGTGACCTTCATCGCGGTGAGACTGGTCAATCCCGCGGACCAGGCGGCGAGTGATCGCATCGCCAAGGCGATAGAGGGCCTGGGCGAGTTTTCTGTGACTAGAAGTGAATCGATGCTCAAGAATGACAGTCTAGTCGGCCTGCTGGATGCGGTGTCGAGCTCGATGGCGTGGGTCGCTCTCCTCATGGGCGTCCTCATGGTGCTGAACACGTTGCTCATGGCGGTGCTCGAGCGCACGCGCGAGATCGGTATTCTCTCGGCGATCGGCTGGTCCAAGGAGCGCATCATGGGGGCGCTTGTCATCGAGGGGTTCTTGTTGTCTGCCTTGGGCAGCGCGCTCGGCATCATGCTCGGGATTGGAGGATCGCGGCTGTTAAGCGCGATCCCTGCCATCGGACGCTACATCGCCGTGCGCCCGACGCCCGGGCTCATTGTCATCACGGCGCTCGCTGCCATCATTCTCGGCATCCTCGGCTCGTTCTATCCGGCTTGGGTGGCGACACGTGCGAGCCCTGCCGACGCCCTCGAACGCGCCTAAGGTCAACCGCGCCCGGCCTTGACCCTCAAGCCCGGAGCGGGGCGCTCCAGCACCACCTCGCGGCGGAAACGATAGAGCCGGGCAGGGCGCCCGCCGGTCGCGGTCGACACATTGCCGGTGGCCTCGACCAGGCCGCCCTGTTCGACCAGACGGCGGAAATTCTGCTTGTGCAGCAGCGTGCCGGAGATGGCCTCGACCGTCTTTTGCAGGTCGTAAAGGGTGAACTCCGGCGGCAGCAGCTCGAACACCACCGGGCGATATTTCAGTTTGCCGCGCAGCCGCCCCAGCGCCGTGGCGAGGATGCGGCGATGGTCAAACGCCATGGGCCGGCCGAACTCGGCCAGGTCCGACCATTGCTCGGCGGCGTGACGTCCGTCGCGCTTGGCTTCGGGCACCAGTCCGGCTTCGTACAGCAGCTCGTAGCGCTCGAGCACGCGTTCCTCGTCCCATCCTCCGCCGATGCCGAATGAAATCCGCAAGCGTTCGGACCGGCGCAGCGCGCGCACCGGCTCGTCGCGAAGCGGCGGGCGGGCGGCCCATTCCTTGAGCCTCGGCTCGATCTCGGCCGAGAGAATGTCGGGCTTGCCCTTGCGCCAGTCCTCCCAGGGGAAATAGGCGTACCACGGCGACCAATGCGACCCGAGCAGTTCGTCGTCGGTCTCGCGGGTCAGCGCCAGATAGCCGACCGACAGCGTGTGCTGCCCGCCGGGCTCGGTATGCCGGCCCCGGTCGCCGAACGTATAAAGCTGCTCCACATAGCCGAGCTCCAGCCCGGTCTGCCGCTTCACCCATTCGCGCAAGCCGATCTCAAGGGTGCGGTGGGCGCGCGGCGCGAACGGGCCGAACGGCAGCGCGTCCCACGCGCCCGATCCCGCCATGCCGGGACGCACCACCAGGATATGAGGCTGGCCCTCGCGCACCGTGACGATCGCGGCGTTGAGCCCCAGCTCGATCTGCGGACCGGTGCTTTGCGTTTCCTGAGCGACAGCCGGTTTCGGTCTTGCTGCCATGGCGGCGGTTAGGCGGCGAGAAGCGCCGGCAATGCAAACACCTCGGCTTGCTCGGCGACCTTGCCGCGCCCGATATCCTCGACCGCATTGATCATGCGGCCGTTGCGCGACAAGATCTCGTCGGCCAGCGCCACCAGCAGGCGGTTGGGATAGGCGGTGGGCGAGGCGCGGCGCAGCGTGCGAGCCAGCTCAAGTTCGGCGCCCTCGGGGTTCAGCGCGCAGAGCGAGATGAACGCCGCCGCGGTGGAGCGGCTGATACCGGCCCAGCAATGAATCAGCAACGGCGCCTGTCGGTCCCAATCGCGCGCGAATTTGATCAGGTCGGCGACATGATTCTCGCACGGCAGCACCAGGCCGGGCTGCGGCTCGCAGATATCGTTCATGGCCAACCGCAAATGCCGGTCGGGCCCAATGCCGGGCGGCGTGTCGATCAGGGTCTCGCCGTTGATCAGCGTCACCAAATGGCTGACATTGGCGTCGGCCACCGTGGCCTCGACCAGGCTCAACGGCGCCACATAGATGGTTTTGAGGTTCATGCTGGGCGGCACTCTAGTCGTTTCTCTTGGCAAAATCAGCGTGGTCATTGTTCGCAGTGCCTTCGGGTCAGGAATTCCGGCTGTGACGCATCACTGAAGGAGCTCATTGAATCGCTTGAGAAACTCGACCTCTCCCTGTGCCGCAGGAAGCGGGCTTAAGTGCGACAGACGATTGACGAGAGCTGGACTCAAGCCCCGCGGCTGGCCGAAAAAGCGACGCGCCTCAGACCGCGAAAACCCGGCTAAACAGGTGGCCTCGTAATAGGCGGCGATCTTATCAGCTCGCTTGATCAGCTTCGTGACATCGGCGGGCAGCTCCGGCGGAATGCCGAAACGAATATGGATGGCGGCGAGCAGCCTGGCCTCGAACGCGCGATAGTCGAGCGACAATGCCGCCTTGAACGGGCTGATCAGATCGCCGATGACATATTCCGGCGCGTCGTGGATCAGCGCCGCCAGCCTGAACTGCCGATCGAGCCTGGGCTCGAGCGCGGTGACGATGCGCTCGACCAGCAGGCTATGCTCGGCCACCGAGAACGCGTGCTCGCCGTTGGTCTGGCCGTTCCAGCGCGCGACCCGGGCCAGCCCGTGCGCGATATCCTCGACCTCGATGTCGAGCGGCGAGGGGTCGAGCAGGTCGAGCCGCCGCCCGCTCAACATGCGCTGCCAGGCGCGTGCCCCGCTATCGGTACCGACGCTATGCATGATCAATCAATTCTCGGCATCAAGATCGTCCCGAATCATGGTGTGGGGCATGATGAATAATTGTCCGACCACGCCATGTAGAAGTAGACTAGAAGCGCTCGGAATGTCATTTATTGCGACGATTATCAAGCAAAGTACAGGATCAACCCAACTTCGAGACTCGGGAGACGCACATGGCCAAACTGCCTAGATATTCCCTCGTGCATAACGACAAGTCCAAGAAGTGGGAGCTGAAGCACGAAGGCTCGGGGCAAGTCGTCAAGCGGTTTGCCACCAAGGCGGCGGCCACCAAGGGCGGGGTCCTGGAGAGAGCCGTTAAAGGCATGGGCTCGGTTCGCATCAGAAAGCGCAACGGCAAGATCCAAGAAGAGCGCACCTATCCGCGCAGCATGGATCCGCGCGGCCGCGGCTAAGACGAAGCGCGTCCAAGCTTTACGCACGCCGCATGTCGAGCACAGCCGGTCAAGTGGTCGTTGACCATGCCGGTTGCCTGCATGAAGGCATAGATAATCGTCGGACCGCAAAATTTGAAGCCGCGCGCCTTGAGGTCCTTTGACAGGGCGCGCGACAGCTCGGTCTCGGGCGGGACCTCGGCCATCGTTTTGTGGCGGTTGACGATCGGCTTGCCGCCCACGAAGTCCCACAGATAGGGCCCGAAGCCGGGGCCCCCCTCCATGATCTCGAGCCAAGCGCGCGCCGAGGCGACGGCCCCCTCGATCTTCATGCGGTTACGCACGATGCCCTGGTCCTGCATCAAGGCTTCGACTTTCTTGCTGGAGTATCGTGCGATCTTCTCCGGCGCGAAGCCGTCGAATGCGCGGCGGAAGGCCTCGCGCTTGCGCAGAATGGTGATCCAGGACAGGCCGGCCTGAAAGCCGTCGAGCACGAGCTTCTCATACAGCGCCCGGTCGTCACGCTCCGGTACGCCCCATTCCTCGTCGTGATAGGCGACATAGAGGGGATCGGTGCCGGGCCACGGGCAGCGCTTGACCGCGCCGCCGGTCATGCCGGGACCTCGGCACCGGGCACGGCGAAACGTGCGAACGACGGACGCCGCAGCGCAATCTTGACCCCGCCGGCGGTAAGCGTCTTGCCGCTGGCCAAGGCCTCCTCGGCCCGGTCGAGACGGATGAGCGCCAGACCCGAGCTGCCGCTAACCGAGCCGAGCGCCCCGATCGCCACCCCGTCGGCCTCGACATTGGCGCCGGACAGCGGCAACGGCGCTTCGCCTTCGACCGGCACGATCCGTTTCCGCGCCGTGCCGCGATGCTCCATGCGCGAGACCACCTCCTGGCCGACATAGCAGCCTTTAGCGAAGTCGACGCCGTTCAGCTGATCGAACAGCGCCTCATGCGGAAAAGCTTCGCCGAAGCCATAATCGCGCCCGCCTTCCGGAACGCCGTGGCTGATGCGGATGGCGTGATAGTCCGCTTCCGATGCGGGGTCGCAGCCCAGCGCGGCCAGATCGCCCTTGGGCAGCACCAGGCGAAAGCCAAGCGCGGCGAGCCTGGGATCGGCACAAACGATGGCGCCGTCTTGGGGGCGAGGGGTTCCGCCCCAAGCCGCCGCCACGGCGAGTGACGGCTCGTCGGCAATCTCGACCTGTGCCCGCAACCGGTAGAACTTGAGCCGCTGCGCCAGCTCGTCCGCCTTGTCTTGCGCCACCTCGATGAGAAATCCGTCGCCGTCCTCGACCACGAAAAAGTCGAACAGAATCTTGCCCTGCGGCGACAACAGGCCGGCATGGATCGCGTGGCCCGGTTGCGCCTTGCCGATATCGTTGGTGATCAGCCCTTGCAGATATTTGCGCGCGTCGGCGCCGCCCACGCGCAAGAAGACGCGGGAGGGCAAAAGACTCGCATGGCAATGGCTCATTCCCGGCCCTTCTGCTACCAAGACCTTCGACATTTATGGGAGGGGCCGAGCCCCCGCAAGAGAAGCCGTTGGCCGAAACTTTCGATCTTGTCTTCAAAGGCGCGACCGTCGTCAATCAGGACGGCGCGGCGCTCGCCGATATTGGCGTCAGAGACGGCCGGATCGTCGAGATCGGCTCGATCGGCGAAGGGCTCGCCGGCGAGATCATCGCGGCGGCGGGCCTCCATATTCTGCCTGGCGTGATCGACACCCAGGTCCATTTCCGCGAGCCCGGCCTCGAGCACAAGGAAGATCTGGCGTCGGGCAGCCGTTCGGCGGTCCTGGGCGGGGTCACCGCCGTGTTCGAGATGCCGAACACCAAACCTCCCACCACCAGCGCCGAGGCCCTCGCCGCCAAGGTCGCCGCCGCCACCGGGCGCATGCATTGCGACTTTGCCTTCTTCGTCGGCGCCACCCGCGACAATGTCGATCGGCTCGCTGAGCTTGAGCGTCAGCCGGGCGCGGCCGGCGTCAAAGTGTTCATCGGCTCCTCCACCGGCGACCTTCTGGTCGACGACGAGGAAACCTTGCGGCGCGTCCTGGCCGCGATCAGCCGGCGCGCCGCCTTCCATTCCGAGGACGAGGCGAGGCTGCGCGAGCGCGTCAAGCTCCAGCGCGAGGGCGATCCCGCCAGCCACAGCGAGTGGCGCGATCCACAAGCCGCTCTGATCGCGACGGAGCGCCTGCTGCGGCTGGCGACGCAAGCCGGCAAGCGCGTTCACGTGCTCCATGTCTCAACCGGAGAGGAAATGGCGCTGCTGGCGCGGCACAAAGATGTCGCCTCGGTCGAGGTCACGCCGCAGCACCTGACGCTCGCCACGCCTGACGCCTACGAGGCTCTCGGCACCAAGGCGCAGATGAATCCGCCGCTCCGCGACCGCTCCCATCGCGATCGGCTGTGGTGGGGCCTCGAACGCGGCGTGGTCGACGTGCTGGGCTCGGATCATGCGCCCCATACGCTCGACGAGAAGAGCAAGCGCTACCCGGCGACGCCCTCCGGCATGCCTGGGGTGCAGACCCTGGTGCCGGTGATGCTCGACCACGTCAATGCCGGCCGCCTGACGCTGGCCCGGTTCGTCGATCTGACCAGCGCCGGGCCACAGCGGATTTTCGGCATCGCCGGCAAGGGGCGGATCGCCGTGGGCTATGACGCCGACTTCACCATCGTCGATTTGAAGGCCGAGCGGGTGATCGAAGATGCGTGGATCGGCAGCAAATGCGGCTGGACCCCGTTCGCCGGGCGGCGGGTGAAAGGCTGGCCGGTCGGCACGGTGGTGCGCGGGCGGCTCGCCATGTGGGAGAGCGAGACCCGCGAGGCGAGGGGTGAGCCTGTCCGCTTCGGCGAGGCCCTGCCGGCTATCGAATGAAATAGTGCCACACCCCGTTCGGCGCGATGCCGAGCTGGTAATAGCTGTATTTGCCGGTCTTTTTCATCGGCATGGCGAGCGCCGGAGGAACAATGCGGTAGAGCTCGACCTCCTGGGAGGGGGTGAGTTTCGCCAGATCGGTCTCGGCGAAATAAGGCCAGACATACATCTCGTCCTGGCCCTTTCCCGCGCGCACGTAGCCGGAAGACATCACGTTGAGCATAGCGGCCAGAACGTCGCGCCCGGTCCCGTCGGCCGATTCCTTCCTCCACAAGGCGATGGGGTCGTCGACATAGGCCGCGGCGACCATCGGCTTCAGCTCATTCGATTCGAACACCGGCCGCATGGTCTCGATCTCGCCGCTTTGCGCCGCCGTCGCGATCTGTTCCAGCATGCGCTTGACCGGATCGGGCAGCGCATTGAAATCATAGAGGACCGTGGGGGCGCCGGCGGTCCCGGTCGGAGCGGCGTTGGGTGCTTCGTTCTGAGCGTAGACAAGGGCTGCACTGCCAGTTACCAATGCGGCGAGGGCAATCACGACCAGGATTCTGCGGCGATTCATGACGGACTCCGTGATAGCGCGATCAATTTCGCAGATCGGGAAGCGAGCGCAAGTGCGCGCCTTGACGAGGTCAGCGCCAAGCGCTCCCGCTTCGGCGCCACCCTCGATGAGCGAGTAGGCCCTGGCCTTGCAGGCAGGCGCGCAAATCGTCCTAACCACCCTTCAGCTCGTGCTTGCCGGCCTTGGCATTGGCGTGTTGATGGCGGCCCCGATCGGACCGGTGAACGTGCTCGTCATTCAGCGGACGGTGGCGGGCGGCTTCTGGGCCGGGCTCGCCGCGGGTCTTGGCGCCGTCGCGGGCGACGGCTTGTTGGCGGCGATTGCCGCTTTCAGCGTCACCGCCATCGCCGATGTGATGAACGCCTATGCCGGGTATATTCAATTCATCGGCGGGCTGCTGCTGATGGCCTTCGGCCTCGCGCTGCTGTTCACCCGGCCTGCTCTGACCATTCCGCTCGGGGGAAAATCGCATCTCCTGGACCATACCGGCATCATTCCGCAGACCTTCTTCCTCACCGTCACCAATCCCGGCGCCATTCTCGGCATGGCGGCCATGATCGGCGGCCTCGGCTCGCTGATCGGCGGCCTCAATACTTATCCCGAGGCGTTGCTGCTGGTGGCGGCGGTGATGGGCGGCAGCCTGTTGTGGTGGCTCGGTCTGTCGGAGTTGATCGCCACCATCAGGCACATGCTGACCGAGGGCCGGCTGAAGCTCATCAATCGCATCGCCGGCACCGTGCTGATCGCCTTCGGGCTGATCCTGCTGCTCGACGGCTTCGTGCTGCGGTAAGCGTCTTCGCGGATTACTGCGAGGTGCGGCGCAGGGTGAACTCGCCGTGGTGGATGCGGCGCGACAGGCCGCTGGTCATCTTGGCCACCGCGTCCTCGCCATAGGCGCCGATGAGATCGGCGAGTGCCGCAAACAGGGCGGCATTGGCGAGCATTTCCGGCTCGATGCCGTCATGCAGCGCCTCTTCCCAGGCATCGAGGATGTATCTGAGCGCCGCCTGCTTCAGCGCCTCGCCTTCGGGGGAGCGCAGCGTTCGACGTACTGATCGCAAATCTGGCGCCCCCTTTATGGCTGGCGGAAATCCTTAGATGTGACAATTACACCCCCCTTCCGCCGCCGGGCCGACAGAGTGAACTAACGGTTAATCTTTAGCCTTAAATTTTAGATTAATCAGGAGGTTCAGGCCCTTGCGGGCCCGGCGCGGCTGTTCCGGCAGGCTCGGGCTGGGGCGCCTGAGCGCTGTCTCCCGTGCCCGGCGCGCCATCTTGGGTCGCCCCGGTCTGATCGCTACCGGGGGTCGGGGCTTCACTGCTGGGGTTAGGCGAGGCCTCCGGCTTGGCATCGGCCGGGCCCTTGCTGGCGAAGGTCGAGCCCTGGGCCAGCGAGGCGGCGATTGACGCCCCTTCGCTGCTGAAGCGGACGGTGGCAAGCGTGGCGGACTGGGTGCAGGAGCGGTAGGTGCGCCGGTAGCCGCGATAGCCGTCATTGAAGCTGTTGACTAGCTTGGCGCGGCGCACCGCGGTGGTGCCCTCGTTGCGCAGGATGTCCTTCATCTGGTCGCGCCAGATCTGTCCTTCCTCGGCCCCGCATAGCTCGCGCAAATAGTGCACGGCGCCGAGAATCTCGGCCAGCCGCATCAGCTTGTTGTCATAGGGGCGGTCGTCGGGAGGAGGCGGTATCGAACTCTCCCGCGGCACGATTGGCGGCAGGTCGTCCCCGGGAGGCTTGGCTGGTCTGACTCTGGGCTTGGGGGCTGCTTTCGGCTGGCTGAACCAGTCGAAGAACTGGGCCTCGGCGACGGGCGTCCAGGCCATGCACGCCCAGGCGACGCACAGCGCGCCGAATGCCAGCCTCAGAAAGCGCCATTTGAGCGATCGCATGGCCCTCAGTAGCGCCAATTTTTGTTGAAATCTAGCCGTCAGGGGGTCCGTAACCGGTGCGCGGCGGTCCAAATGATCTCAGCCGTGCCCTCGGTCATGGCCAGGGCGTCGACATCGTCCAAAGGGACCCATTCGGCCGTTTCCGCGTCGCTTCCAGCCCGGAGGGTTCCGCCGCTGGGACGACCGTAATACACCGTAAGCCGACAGGTGACGGCTTGGCCGTTGCCGTCGTTTCCGGCCGCAACCCTCACGGTGTCGACGATCCCCTCGATTTCGGCTTCGATACCGGTCTCCTCCTTGAGCTCGCGGCAGACCGCCTGGCGCGGCGTCTCGCTGCCCTCGACCTTGCCGCCGGGCAGGCTCCACAATCCGGCGAATGGGGCGCGCCCGCGCTTCACCACCAGGATTTTGCGATCCTTGAACAGGGCGATGCTGGCTCCGTCGCGGAGCGCGAGATCGTTGTTGGCGAAGGGGGGCGCGGTCATGGAACGGCCTTGAGCTTGGGCCGCGCGCATCTTCGGGTCAATCAGTGGTTGCCGAACAGCGCATCGATCGCGGCTTGGCCGCCGACATCGCCGAGCGTGTCGGGATCGGTGCGGTCGGGCAGCGCTTCGCCATTGGCGATGGCATTGGCCTCGTCGATCAGGAGGCGCAGCCGCTGGACGGCCTGCTCGCAGGTGGCGTTCAGGGCGGCGGTGCTGCCAGTCAAATTGGCGGCGACCTCGGCCACCAAGGTGACGGCCTCGCCATGCAACCGCGCCACGGCCTCGTCGAAGCGGGCGCGGATCTTGGGCGGCGCCCGGCGATAGGCGGCGATGGCCAGGTTCTTGTCCCGGAATCCCAATTCGGCGAAATGCTCCTCATAAGTGAGCGGCCGCCACGACAACAGGTCGTCGGAAAAGTCCTGCGGCTCGGACGAGATCGCCTCGAACAGCATCACCAGCTCGTGGAAATGATTGAGATAATCGCTTGCGAGCAGCGTCGATTCGTTGATGTTGGTGCCGGGGATGTGCGAGCGGAAATGCCCGATCATGGCCGAACGGAAGGCCGAGACGATATCCTCCCGGCTCACGTCCTCGTAAATATCCCCTTGGGGACGATTGGGTTTCTCGGCAGCAAGCATCGCTGTAAGGACTTACACAACTGGGCCTGGAACAACGTTGAGTGTTGCCCGATCATGATTGCCAAACAGTTACCGGGACCCCGCCCGCATGTGCTCGCGCTATAGCCTCACCTCGCCGCCGGAGGCAGTGCGGGCCTATTTCGGCTATCGCGACACGCCGAACTTCCCGGCGCGCTACAACATCGCACCCACCCAACCCGTCGCCGTGGTGCGCCACGACCGGGACGGGCAGCGTCAGTTCAGGCTGATGCGCTGGGGCCTGTTGCCGCCCTTCGTCAAGGACCCGAAGCAATTCCCGACCCTCATCAACGCGCGCGGCGAAGAGGTGCTGGATAAGCCGTCGTTTCGCGGCGCCATGCGCTACCGCCGCTGCCTAGTCCCGGCCGACGGGTTTTATGAATGGACCGGGCCCAAGGGTAAGCGCCGGCCGTTTCTGCTGCGCCCGCGTCAGCCCCATCTGATCGCCTTTGCCGGCATCTACGAGCGCTGGCGCGATCCGGAAGGCGGCGAGGTCGATACCGTCGCCATCCTCACCTGTGCCGCCAATGATATTGTCGCCCCGCTGCATGACCGCATGCCGGTCGTGCTCGCGGTCGAGCAGTTCGAGGCCTGGCTCGACGTCAAGGGCACGGCGCCCGAGGCGGCGCTGGCGCTGTTGCAGCCCGCTTCCGACGATCTGCTGGAGGCGATCGAGATGGACCCCAAGATCAACGATTCCAAACGCGACGAGCCCGGCATCCAACAGCCGCTCGAGCCGTCGCTGCTATAGAGGCCGACGCCATGCTCCCAGCAGAGATCATCAAGCGCTTTCGTGTCGAATCCGGCAAAGGCTTCAAGCTGTCCGATTACGATCCCGACGACACGAGCGGCCTCGACATCGGCAAGAAGGACGCCAAGGAACTGCTCGAGACCGGCGTGAAGCGCCTGTCCAAATTGCAGGAGCGGCTCTATGCCGAGGGGAAGTGGGCCATTCTCGCCCTCCTGCAAGGGATCGATACCTCGGGCAAGGATGGCGTCATCAAGCACGTCCTGTCCGGGGTCAATCCGCAAGGCTGCGAGGTGCATTCTTTCAAGCAGCCGAGCTCGCTCGAGCTAGCTCACGACTTTCTGTGGCGTGGCGCGGTGGCGCTGCCGGGCCGCGGGCGCATCGGCATCTTCAACCGCTCTTATTACGAGGAGACGGTGGTGGTGCGCGTGCATCCCGAATTGCTCGAAAAGCAAAACCTGCCGTCGAAGCTGGTCACCGACGACATCTGGAAGCAGCGCTACCAGGACATCAACAATTTCGAGCTGCACTTGGCGCGGAACGGCACCGTCCCCATCAAGTTCTACCTTAATATCTCCAAGGAGGAGCAACTGGAGCGCCTGCTGGCGCGCGCCGACGACCCCGACAAAAGGTGGAAGTTCTCGCTGTACGACGTCGCCGAGCGCAAGCTGTGGGACAAGTTCATCGCCGCCTATGAGGACACGATCAGCCATACCGCGACCGAGCACGCGCCTTGGTATGTCGTGCCGGCCAACCATAAATGGTTCTCGCGGCTCCTGGTCGCGGCGGTGCTGGTCGAACGGCTGGAAGCGCTCGATCTGCAATTCCCGAAATTCGACGAGGCGAGCGTAGTGGCGCTGGCGAAGGCGCAGGCCGCGCTGCGTGAGGAGGAGAAGGCGCTGAAGCGCTGAGCCCGGTTACGGCTCGGAGGTGACGAGCAGGATGGCGAGCCCGTCATGGCCCTTGGCGCCTACCGTCTGAAGCGCCGTTCCGCTCACCCGCGGGTCGGTGGCGGCGAGTTCGAAGAAGCGCCGAATGCCCTGGACATTGGCATCGCCGTCGGCGTCGAGCACGGCGCCTTCGCGCACGACATTGTCGACGATAATCAGCGAACCACGCCGTGCCAGCTTGACCGCCCATTGGAAATAGCCGGGCGTGCCGGGCTTGTCGGCATCGATGAAGATGAGATCGAACGGGGCTTCGCCGGCGAGGTTCGGAAGCGTGTCTTGCGCGCGGCCGACCCGCACCTCGACCATTTCAGCGAGCCCGGCGTGGGCGATATTGGCGCGGGCGACTTCGGCACAGTCCGAATTGGCCTCGAGCGTGATTAGCCGCCCATCAGGGGCGAGGCCCCGCGCCAGCCAGATCGTGCTGTAGCCGCCCAGCGTGCCGATCTCCAAGATGCGGCGCGCGCCCGTCGCCCGGGCCAGCAGCATCAGCAGCTTGCCCTGATTGGGCGCCACGTTGATCGGCGGCAGTCCCGCTGCCTCGCTCGCTGCGAGCGCCGCTTCCAGCGCGTCGTCGCCGGGCACCAGGCAGTCGGTAAGATACTCGTCGATCGCGGTCCAGAGCTGGTCGGTCTTGGGCCTCTTCATCACAACAGCTTCCCCGGATTGAGAATGAAATTGGGGTCGAACGCGGCTTTGATCTTGCGCATCATTTCGAGTTCGAGCGGCTGCTTGGCATGGGGCAGGAGATCGCGCTTCAAGCGGCCGATACCGTGCTCGGCGCTGATCGAGCCGCCAAGGTCGAGCACGATTTCGTGCACCGCGGCATTCAGCGTTTCCCAGTAATTCAAGAAGATTGCCCGATCCATGCCCGGCGGCTGGCTGACATTGTAATGGATATTGCCGTCGCCGAGATGGCCGAACGGAACCGGCCGCGCACCGGGGATGAGCAACTCGACCAGTTGGTTGGCCCGCGCCACGAACTCCGGCACATGCGCCACCGGCACGGCGATGTCGTGCTTGATGCTGCCGCCCTCGTGCTTCTGCATCTCGCTCATCAGCTCGCGCAAGCGCCACAGCTCCTCGCCTTGGGCAAGCGAAGACGCGATCACCGCGCTGTCGATCTCGCCGGCCGCGAGGGCCGCGCCGAGCACGCTCTCGGCGAGGCCGGGCAGCTCGTCGCCCTCGCGCGGGCTGGTGAGATCGAACAGCACATACCAGGGATAAGGCGCGGCGAACGGATCGCGCACCGCGCTGCCATGATTGAGCACGAATTCGACGCCGATCCTCGGCAGGATCTCGAACGCGGTCAGCGCCGGTCCGGCGCTCTCCAGCACGCGGCTGAACAGGTCCGGCGCGGTTTCGAGCGCGCTCAGGCCCGCCATGCAGCTAACCTTCTCGGCCGCCTTGGGGAACAGCCGCAGCACTGCCGCGGTGATGATGCCAAGCGTCCCTTCCGAGCCGATGATGAGGTCCTTGAGGTCGTAGCCTGAATTGTCCTTGCGCAGCGACTTGAGCCCGTTCCACACCTGTCCGTCGGCCAGCACGACTTCGAGCCCGAGCGTGAGGTCGCGGGCGCTGCCATAAGCGAGCACCGCCATGCCGCCGGCATTGGTGGCGAGCACGCCGCCGATCTGCGCGCTGCCCTCCGAGGCGAGGCTCAAGGGGAACAGGCGCCCCGCGGTCGCCGCCACTTGCTGGGCCTGGGCCAGCACCAGCCCCGCTTCCACGATCATGGTGTTGGAACCGAGGTCGATGTCGCGCACGCGATTGAGCCGCTCGAGCGAGACCACCACCTCGTGACCGGTCTCGAACGGAATCTGCCCGCCGACCAGCCCGGTATTGCCGCCTTGCGGCACGATCGCCGTCTTGGTCTCGTTGGCAAGTTTCAGAATCCCGGCGACCTCATCGGTGTCGCCGGGCTTGAGCACCAGCGCCGCCTTGCCGCGATAGCGGTCGCGCCATTCGACCAGATAAGGCGCCATGCCGGCTTCGTCGCGAATGGCGTGCTGCTCGCCGACGATGCGGGTAAACGCCTCGATGGTGTCCTGGCTCGGCTTCTTATGCCTTGGTTCGAACGTCATGGCATGAGCGCTAGCGCTGATTGGCCGCGCGCTGCAAGCGGTCGTTGATGGCCTCGCCGAGCCCGTGGGCGGGTATAGGCATTACGGCGATAGCCGCGGCCCCGGCCTGATCGAGCTCGCGGAGCGCGGCGAACAGCCTGGAAGCCGCCTCTTCGAGATTGCCGCCGGCGCTGAGATTGATGGTGAGCCGCGCGCCCTCAGGCACGTCACGGCCAAAGGCGAGCAAAGCCTCGTCCGGCGCGACGCTGGTCGCCGCGAGCCGAAGCGGCGTGTCGGGCGCGTAATGAGTTGCAAGCTGGCCCGGCGAAGCGCCGCGATGGTTGGCATTGGCCGCAGCAAGCGGCCCGCCCAGCACGTGTTCGATCGCCTCGCGGGAAATCGCGCCGGGCCTGAGCAAAGCGGCCGCGCCGCCCAGCACGCTGATCACCGTCGACTCGATGCCGAGCGGGCAGGGGCCGCCGTCGAGGATCATCGCGGGCCGCCCGTCCAGCTCGGCCTCCACATGCGCCGCGGTGGTCGCGCTGATCCGGCCTGACCGGTTCGCGCTCGGCGCGGCGATGGGCAGCTTCACCGCCTCGAGCAGCGCCTGCGCCACCTTGTGAGCCGGGGCTCTAAGCGCGATCGTGTCGAGCCCCGCGCTGACCAGGTCGGCGATTCCGCAAGCGGGGCGCTTCTTGCAGCACCAGCGATAACGGGCCGGGCCAGAACGCCTCGGCGAGAACTCGTGCCGTCTCGTTCACCACGGCGTAGCGCTCGGCCGCGGCGAGATCCGGCACATGCACGATCAGCGGATTGAAGCGCGGCCGCTCCTTGGCGGCGAACACCTTGGCCACGGCGCGCGCATCGAGCGCATTGGCGCCGAGCCCATAGACGGTCTCGGTGGGAAAGGCGACGATGTCGCCGCGCGTGAGCGCTTCGGCAGCCTGCCTGATGGCTTTCTCGGTGGCGGGAACGACGGCCATCGCGCCATTTCGCGTGTTACCACGGAGCGGTCAAGCTAGAGTGCGCGACCGAACCGACCCTGGTAACCATATCCGGCCGATGACCACCTTGCTTCTCACTCATCCCGCCTGCCTCGAGCACGATACGGGCTATGGCCACCCCGAGCGCGCGGACCGGTTGCGCGCCATCGACGACGCGCTCGCCGCGCCAGCCTTCAAGGCGCTGAAGCGCGAACAGGCGCCGCTCGCCGATCTCGCCGCGATCGAGCGCCTGCATCCCAAGGCCTATGTGGAGATGGTCAAGGCCTCGATCCCGAAGCAGGACCACGCCTGGCTCGACCCCGATACGGTGGTGTCGCCGGGCAGCTGGGAGGCCGCGCTGCGCGCGACCGGCGCCTGCATCTACGCGGTCGATCAGGTCCTGGGCGGCAAGGTCGATAATGCCTTCTGCGCCATCCGCCCGCCGGGCCACCATGCCGAGCCGTCCCGCGCCATGGGCTTCTGCCTGTTCAACACCGTCGCGGTCGCGGCGCTGCATGCGCGCGCGGCTCATGGCGCCAAGCGCGTGGCGGTGGTCGATTTCGACGTCCATCACGGCAACGGCACCCAGGCCGCGTTCTGGTCCGACCGGGATCTGTTCTACGGCTCGACCCATCAGATGCCGCTATTCCCCGGCACCGGCGCGCTCGATGAGACCGGCGTCGGCAACATCTTCAATGCGCCGCTCAAGCCGGGCGACGACGGCGACGATTTCCGCGCGGCCTTCGAGACGCGCATCCTGCCGGCGCTCGACCGCTTCGCCCCCGACGTGCTGCTGGTGTCAGCCGGGTTCGACGCCCATGTCAAAGACCCGTTGGCTCAGCTCCGGCTGGTCGAGGCGGATTTCGCCTGGGTGACCGAGCAGTTGCTGGAGGCGGCCGCCAAGCACACCGGCGGCAGGCTTATCTCGACCCTGGAAGGAGGCTACGACCTCGACGCTTTGGCCAGTTCGACCGCAATCCATGTCGAGACACTGATGGGCGCCGCCGCTTGAGCCTCTTGATTGCAGGCGCGGGAAAGGGCTAAGGCAGGTCATGGCCGCACCGACCGACCATTCCGACATCAAGACCATGAGCTTCGAGCAGGCGCTGAAGGAGCTCGAAACCATCGTCGACCGCCTGGAGAAGGGCGATGTCGAGCTGGAAGCCTCGATCCTGATCTATGAGCGGGGCGAGGCGCTGAAGACCCATTGCGACGGTCTGCTGCGCAAGGCCGAGGCCCGGGTCGAGAAGATCTCGCTCAATCAGAACGGCCAGCCCACCGGCACCGAGCCCCTCGACGTCGAGGACTAGCCTCGCTCGTGCGGGCGACCGGCTTTTAGCCCTTGCGCTGCGCGGGACATGACACGATTTGGCCCGTCTCATAGGATAGTTGCCAGCAGGGCTCATGGCCGATAAAGGTGCCTCCACGCGTCGATCCTTCCTTCCTTTCCCTGAATTCCGGTGGGTTAAGCGAATGAGCGCCGAAAGTCCCACGCCCGTTGCTCGATCGGATCCACGAACCCAAGGATTTGCGCGGCCTTCCGGACCATGAGCTGAAGCAGCTCGCCGAAGAGCTGCGCCAGGAGCTGATCGCCGCGGTGGCGGTGACCGGCGGCCATCTCGGCGCCGGCCTCGGCGTGGTCGAGCTCACCATCGCGCTCCATCATGTGTTCGACACGCCGGCCGACAAGCTCATCTGGGATGTCGGCCACCAATCCTATCCGCACAAAATCTTGACCGGCCGCCGGGACCGCATCCGCACGCTGCGCCAGCCTGGCGGGCTGTCGGGCTTCTGCAAGCGCGCCGAGAGCGAGTACGACGTTTTCGGCGCCGGCCATTCCTCGACCTCGATCTCTGCCGGCCTCGGCATGGCAATGGCCCGCGACCTCGACGGCAAGTCCCACAACGTGGTGGCCGTGATCGGCGACGGCGCCATGAGCGCGGGCATGGCCTATGAGGCCATGAACAATGCCGGCGCCATGGATTCGCGCCTGATCGTCATTCTCAACGACAACGACATGTCGATCGCGCCGCCGGTCGGCGCCATGAGCGCCTATCTCGCCAAGCTCATCTCCGGCGGCGCCTACCGTCGCCTGCGCCGCTTCTTGAAGCAGCTCGCCCACAGGGTCCTGCCCAAGAGCTGGCAGCGCCGCGCGGCCCGCGCCGAGGAGTTCACGCGCGGCTTCTGGACCGGCGGCACGTTGTTCGAGGAGCTCGGGTTCTATTATGTCGGCCCGATCGACGGCCACAATTTCGATCATCTGCTGCCCGTTCTGCGCAACGTGCGCAACATGAGGAACGGTCCGGTGCTGGTCCATGTCGTGACCCAGAAGGGCAAGGGCTACGGGCCGGCCGAAGTGTCGGCCGACAAGTTCCATGGCGTCGGCAAGTTCAATGTCGTCACCGGCGCGCAGGAAGCGCAGGCCGCCGGCGCGCCGCCGAGCTACACCAAGGTGTTCGCCCAAAGCCTGATCGAGGAAGCGCGCGCCGACGACAAGATCGTCGCCATCACCGCGGCCATGCCGTCAGGCACGGGGCTCGACCGCTTCGCCGAGATTTTCCCTGAGCGCTGTTTCGATGTCGGCATCGCCGAGCAGCATGCGGTGACCTTCGCCGCCGGGCTTGCCGCCGAAGGCTTCAAGCCCTTTGCCGCCATCTATTCGACCTTCCTCCAGCGCGCCTACGATCAGGTCGTGCATGACGTCGCCATCCAGAAGCTGCCGGTCCGCTTCGCCATCGACCGGGCCGGGCTGGTCGGCGCCGACGGCCCGACCCATGCCGGCGCGTTCGACGTGGCCTTCCTGTCCTGCCTGCCGGGCATGGTGGTCATGGCGGCGGCCGACGAGGTCGAGCTGATGCATATGGTGGCGACCGCCGCTTCGATCGACGATGTCCCGTCGGCGTTTCGCTATCCGCGCGGGGAGGGCATCGGCTTCGCCGCTGCCCAAGCGCGGCACCAAGCTTGAGATCGGCAAGGGCCGCGTGTTGCGCGAAGGCTCGGCGGTGGCGCTGCTGTCGTTCGGCGCGAGGCTGCCGGAATGCTTGGCGGCGGCCGACCAGCTCGCCGGCTTCGGCCTGCCGACCACCGTCGCCGATGCGCGATTCGCCAAGCCCCTCGACCTCGACCTGCTGCGCCAGCTGGCGGGCAATCACGAGGTGCTCATCACCGTCGAGGAGGGGTCAAGCGGCGGGTTCGGCGCTTTGGTGCTGCAAGCGCTCGCGCGCGAAGGCCTGCTCGACCGCGGGCTCAAGGTGCGGACGCTCAATCTGCCTGACCGCTTCATCGAGCAGAACAAGCCGCAAGCGATGTATGCGGAGGCCGGGCTCGATGCGCGCGGTATCGTCGCCGCCATATTCATGGCGCTCGGCAAGGATCTCGGCGGCGCCGAAATCGTGCGCCTCGCCTGATAAGGGCTAGTCGATCTGGCAATCTTTGCTGAACTTGCCGACCGCATCGGCGCGGCCCTGGTCGGACAGCGTGGCGTTCGTCTGACCGACGGTCACCGCCACCGGGCCCGTTTGGCGCAGCACCTCGAGCACCGGCTTCACCGCAATATCGCTCGCCTCGGCGAAGATCATGCCGTTGGCATCGTCCAGCGTGGCCTCGCCTTCGACTTGCGACGTCGCGCCCCCGGCTGACAGCACGATGGTGAGCGCCTCGCCCGGCTTGGCGCCGTCGATCGCGATGTGCAGATCCAACACGGCGATACCCATGCCGTCGAAGCAGGACAGGAGAAGCAGCGGGGATTTGGCCGGGTCGAGCGGCCCGTAGGCAAGCGAGACGAAGCCTTCGCTCGCCCGCTCGAGCCATACCAGGCTCTCCTCCGCGCGCGCCGAGATCGCCGATGACAGCGCGCCTACGGCCATGCAAACGGCAAGGAACAGGCGCGCTTGGTTACGGCTCATCATTGACGGAAATGCTTTCGTGTGGGTGCGAGTTGCAGCCGGACGGCGCTTTTGTTTAGTCGAGCTTGCAGACCATAGCAAACTCGGAAACCGCCTCAACGCGGCCCTTCTCGGGCAACGACTGCGAAATCCCGGGCCCTTTGGCCCAACCGTCCCCAGGCGATTGGAGTACGGCTAACACCGGCTTCACGGCGAAGTTCTCCGCCCGATAGACGAAGTTACCCCCGTCGTCGGTCGCAGTCTTCGCTGGCAGCGAGGTCTTCGCCGACCCGGCTTCGATCTCGATGGTTACCGGCTTGCCGTCTTCGCCGCTTTCGCTCTGCACCCCGACATCGAGCTGCGTGGTCTTACGCTTGGTGTCGCAAAGCAGGAAGAATGTGGTCGTGTCGATATCTTCGGTCGACCCATAAATGAGCGAGGCCTTGCTCGGAGTCTGTTTCGGCTGCTTGACCACCCACCAGGCAAAATCGTCGGCCCTTGTAGCGCCTGACGAGCCCACCACAAGCGAGGCGGCCAGGAGAAGAGCCAGGTGCCTAGCGGCCATCGGTGCGAACCGGCGCACCTTGCGTGGCTGCTGCTTATCAGCGGCCGGCATGGAGCCTGGCCGCCGACATGGCCGCCTGCACCGCCGGGAAGAAGCCCGCGAAGGTCGGATCGAACTCATGATAATTGCAGGTGAGTTCGTCCCCTTGCGAGATATCCACCAGCGCATAGCCCTTGTCGAACACGCGGAAGTCGGTGTTGGGCGTAAGGCAGTGATTCATAAAGCGCCCGTTGTCGCTGTCGACGACCACCACGCCCGGCATCTCCAGATGCGGATAGCTGTAGCGGGCGATGAAATCCTGCATGTGGGGCGGAAAGTTCTCGATCTCGCGGCGATCGATGAAGATGTCGAATTTGGGGTTGAGATCCCACATCAGACGTCCGGCTGGAATGAACTCACCGGCAAAAACGCCGAGGCCGTCGATGGCGCTCGGCGCAACATAGCTGCTGACCGTCAGCATCGTTTGGTTCCTTGATGTAATTGAAATTCAAATCCACTCATGCGGTATTTCCCGTGGCCTCCGTGCCGACGGCAACGAGACTCCGCTTGCGCCGGAAGCGCCGCCGCTTGAGCGCCTTGATGCGGCGCTCGAGATAGGGCGAGAAATGTCCGGCGTAACGCTCCCACAGTTGGGGGATGCGCCAATCTTGGCCCGTGACACGGCCCCGGCAAGCGGGCATGCCGCAGCCGCATTCGAACTCGTCGTAAGCCGAGCCGTCACACATGGCGTAGTCGATGGTGACCTCTTCGCCGGGCTGGATGCGGTGCAAGGCGACGATCGCCACCTGACCGTCAAGGCCGGCATTCGGCTCGCACGAGTGATTGATGAAGTCCGGCGGCTCGTCGGGCGAGAGCGAGGCGAGATAGAGCCTCTCCTCGACTTGCACGGTGTGACGCCTGATCTCAGGGGGCAGCTCGTCCAGTTCGTCGGCGCTGACGATGCGTCCGCTCCACACGGCGACAAGCTCGCCCGGTTCGATTGCTTCCCGAGCGTAGACGGCCTTGCCGCCGGTCACGTCACGATTTTGGACTTCGCACTTATCGGTAAGGTAAGCCGTACTGTCCGGGCTCACGAGACCTCCGCGTATGCGCGCCGAGCGGGGCGCTCCGCAGTATAGTGTTGGCGGCGTCCGGCCGCTCCCGGCTCGACATCCGCGCGCGAGAATCCCCGACGCCCGCGAAGCATATGAGAAGCTTTTGTGCCCATCTACAAAAAAAAACGTCTCGACCAATTATTAGTGGAGAGCGGCTTGGCGCCGACCCGCTCCCGTGCGGCCGACCTGGTGCGGCGGGGTCTGGTCAGGGTGGCGGGCGTCACCGCGCTCAAGCCGGGCATCCAGGTCGCCGCCGATGCCGAGCTGGCGGTCAGCCCCGAGGCTTGCGCCTATGTTTCGCGCGGCGGCCTCAAGCTCGCGGCGGCGCTCGATGCCTTCGGCTTTGACCCCAAAGGACGGGTGGCGCTCGATATCGGCGCTTCGACCGGGGGCTTTACCGACGTGCTGATCGCCCGCGGGGCGGCCAAAATCTATGCCGTGGATGTCGGCCGGGACCAGCTCCACGCCACGCTCAGGGCCAACCCCCGGGTCATCGCCATGGAAGGCACCGACGCGCGGGCCCTCGATCGGCAGGTGATTCGCGAGGAGGTGACCGCCATCGTCGCCGATGTCAGCTTCATCGGGCTTCATCTGGCCCTGCCCGCCGCGCTCAGCCTTGCCGCCCCCGGCGCCTGGCTCGTAGCGCTCATCAAGCCGCAATTCGAAGCCGGGCGCGCGGCGGTCGGCAAAGGCGGCATTGTGCGAGATCGTACCGACCGAGAGAAGGCGGTCGCGAAGGTGCGAGCATTCATCGAGGGGGAGGCCGGCTGGACCGTCGTGGGCGAGATCGCCTCGCCGATTCGGGGCGGCAGCGGCAACGAGGAATTCCTGATCGGCGCGCGCCATGGAGCTTGAGCTCAGGATCGACCGGCTTGGCGCCAAGGGCGACGGGCTGGCGGAAGGTCCCGGCGGACCGCTCTTCGTGCCATTCGCCTTGCCCGGCGAGCGGGTCAGGGTCGCGGTCGCGCCCGGGACCGACCGTGCCGATCTGCTCGAGGTGCTCGAAGCCAGCCCGAACCGAGTTCGAGCCGATCTGCCCCAATTTCGGCGTTTGCGGAGGCTGTGCCCTCCAGCATCTAGAAGCCGAGGCCTATCTTGACTGGAAGCGCGAGCTTGTCGTGACGGCCCTGCGGTCGCGCGGGCTCGAGGTCGAGGTCGACGAATTGCGCGCCGTGCCGCCCGGCAGCCGGCGCCGCGCCGCTCTCGCGCTTGGCAAGGGAAGGACAGGCGCTGCGCTCGGCTATCGCCGCGCCCGCTCCCACGAGCTGATCGACGTCACGGTCTGTCCGGTTCTCACCCCCGCATCGTCGCCAGCCTGCCGGGGCTCAAGCAGGCGCTGGCGCCGCTGCTTGGCGCCAAGCGCGAGGCCAGGGTGAGTGTTACCGAAACCGAGAGCGGCCTCGATATCGCCGTCGAAGGCATCAGGCCGGGTCTGGCGGCCCTGGGCGCCTTTGCCGGCAAGGCCGCTTCGCTCGGCGTGGCGCGGCTCACGGCCGATGGCGAGAGCATCGGCCCGGTTGCTGCGCCGGAGGTCGATCTCTCGGGCGTGAGCGTGAGGCTCCCTCCGGGCGCCTTCCTTCAGGCCTCGCGCGAGGCCGAAGCCGTTCTGGTTGAGCTGATGCTCGAGGGGGTAGGCGACGCCAAGCGCGTCGCCGATCTCTTTGCCGGCCTCGGCACCTTCACCTTTGCGCTGGCGCGGAACGCCGCGGTCGATGCCTTCGAGGCCGACGAGGCTGCGCTTCATGCGCTTGCCGACGCGTCGCGCAAGACGCCCAAGCTCAAGCCGGTGCGGACGCATTGCCGCGATCTGTTTCACGCTCCGCTCGGTCCGAAGGAATTGCAGGCCTATGACGCGGTGGTGTTCGATCCGCCGCGGGCAGGCGCTGCGGCGCAAGCCGAGGCGCTTGCCCAGTCAGCCGTGCCGAGGCTCGTTGCCGTCTCCTGCAACCCCGGCACCTTGGCGCGGGACCTCCGCATCCTGGTCGATGGCGGCTACCGCATCGCCCGCGTCACCCCGGTCGACCAGTTCCTGTTCTCGCCGCATATCGAACTGGTGGCGCATCTCGTGCGCTGAGCGAGCCTAGCCCTTGCCGGTCTGGCCGCGGTGGCGGAGGTAATGGTCGGCCAGCACGATTGCGACCATCGCCTCGCCGATCGGCACCGCCCTGATGCCGACGCAGGGATCATGGCGGCCCTTGGTCGAGATCTCGGTGTCGTGGCCCTGAGCATCGACCGTGCGGCGCGGCGTCAGGATCGAGGAGGTAGGCTTGACCGCGAAGCGGGCCACGATCGGCTGACCCGTCGAGATGCCGCCGAGAATGCCGCCGGCATTGTTGGTCAGAAATTCGGGCGACCCGTCCTTGGTCATGCGCATCTCGTCGGCATTCTCCTCGCCCGACAGCGCCGCCGAGGCGAAGCCGGCGCCGATCTCGACGCCCTTCACCGCGTTGATGCTCATCAAGCCTGAGGCGATGTCCTGGTCGAGCTTGCCGTAGACCGGCGCGCCGAGACCCGGCGGCACGCCTTCGGCCACGATCTCGATCACGGCGCCGGCCGAGGAGCCCTTCTTGCGCACCTGGTCGAGGAATTCGGCCCACACTCTTGCGGTCTTGGCGTCGGGGCAGAAGAACGGGTTGTTGCCGACCTCGTCCCAATCCCAGTTGCGGCGGTCGATCTCGTAAGGCCCGATCTGGGTGAGCGCGCCGCGCACCGTCAAGCCCGGCACGACCTTCCGCGCGATGGCGCCGGCCGCCACGCGGTTGGCGGTCTCCCGCGCGCTGGCCCGGCCCGAGCCGCGCCAATCGCGCAAGCCGTATTTCATCAGATAGCTGTAGTCGGCGTGACCGGGCCGGAACTTGTCCTTGATGTCGCCGTAGTCCTTGGAGCGCGCATCCATATTCTGGATCTCGAGCGCGATCGGCGTGCCGGTGGTGAGCTGGGCGCCGTCCTCGCCGGTGAACACGCCCGACAGGATGCGCACCTGGTCGGGCTCCTGGCGCTGGGTGGTGTAGCGCGACTGGCCGGGCTTCCTCTTGTCGAGAAAAGCCTGGATCTCGGCCTCGGTGATCGGGATGCCGGGCGGGCAGCCGTCGACCACGCAGCCGATCGCCGGCCCGTGGCTTTCGCCCCAGGTGGTGATGCGGAACAGATGGCCGAAACTATTGTGCGACATGAGTTCTTTTAAGAGCGTGGCAGGGCTGCGGCAAGCGGGGGAGCCTACCCTGAACTTCGCAACAAACCCTTTCGCAGGGCTCGCCATCGGCGTTCGCGCACCCGATATCTGTGCCCTGGGCACTGCGCGGGCAGGCCTTGTCTTGCTGGTAGAATGGGCGCGCAGACCACGGAGAGTTTCGATGAGTGTTATTGATACCCGGAGCCACCAGATGTTTCCGGTGCTTGACGCCGGCCAAATGGAGACGGCCAAGCGCTTCGCCAGCGGGCCGGCCCAGGATTTCGCGCCGGGCGAGCCGGTCTTCGACGCCGGCGTGGCCAATGCGCCGGCCTGGCTCGTGCTCAAGGGCTCGATCGACGTCGTCCGCCGCGATGGTCTCAATCGCGAGACGCCCATCACCACCCACCATGCCGGTCAGTTCTCGGGCGAGGTCAGCCAGCTCGCCGGGCGCCAGTCGCTTGCCGCCGGCACCGCCGGGGCGGAGGGCTGCACCGCGCTGCCGTTCGACGCGGCGCATGTGCGCGCCCTGATGATCGGCTCGGCCGAGATCGGCGAGATCATGATGCGGGCCTTCATTCTTCGCCGCGTCGGACTGCTCGAATCGGGCGGGGTCGGATCCGTGCTGGTCGGCGAGCCGGGCACGCCCGATCTGACCCGGCTGCAAGGCTTCCTCGCCCGCAATGGCTATCCCTGCACCGTGCTCGACGCCGCGAACGACGCCGACGGGCGCGCCGTGGTGGAGCGCTTCGGCGTCCTCGCCGACGAGCTGCCGATCATGCTCTGCCCGAACGGGACGGTGCTGCGGCGTCCGACCAATGCCGAGGCTGCGGCTTGTCTCGGCATAACGCCGGAACTCGACCCGAAGAAAATCTATGACGTGGCCGTGGTTGGCGCGGGACCGGCGGGCCTCGCCGCCGCCGTCTACGCAGCATCGGAGGGTCTCTCGGTGCTGGTGCTCGATGAGCGCGCCTTTGGCGGTCAGGCCGGCGCGTCGGCGCGGATCGAGAACTATCTCGGGTTTCCGACCGGCATATCGGGCATGGCGCTGGCCGGGCGCGCCTTCAATCAGGCGCTCAAATTCGGCGTCGAGATCGCCATTCCGCTGGAGGTGTCGCGGCTCGACTGCGGTCAATCGGCGGGGCCCATGCGCCTCGAATTTACCAATGGCGGCGCGGCGCGCGCGCGAACCATCGTGGTCGCCTCCGGCGCCAGCTACCGGCGCCCGGCGATCTCGAACCTCGCGATGTTCGAAGGCCACGGCATTTCCTACTGGGCCTCGCCGGTCGAGGCCAAGCTGTGCGAGGGCGAGGAGGTGGCGCTGGTCGGCGGCGGCAATTCGGCCGGACAGGCGGTGGTCTATCTTGCGCCAAGGGTGAAGCAGCTGCACCTCGTGGTGCGCGGGCAGGGCCTGGAGTCCTCGATGTCGCGCTATCTCATCGACCGCATCGCCGCGCTGCCCAATGTGGAGCTTCACACCGGGACCGAGGTGATCGGGCTCGAAGGCGACGAGTCGACCGGACTGACCGGCGCGGAGTTTCGCGAGCGCGCCACGGGAGAGGTGCATAGCTGTTCGTTACGCCACCTGTTCCTGTTCATCGGCGCCGACCCGAACGCCGCCTGGCTCGACGGATGCGTGGCCGTGGACGGCAAAGGCTTCGTGGTGACCGGAACGAGATGTCCGCATTCGAATTCCCGGCCGCCGCTGCCGCTCGAGACCAGCAAGCCGGGCGTTTTCGCCATCGGTGATGTTCGCGCCGGCTCGACCAAGCGCGTGGCCGCCGCGGTCGGCGAGGGCGCGGCGGTGGTGGCGCAGATTCACTCTGTGCTCGCCCCGGAGCCGGCCGAGGCTGTCTAAGCGGCGGCCGCTACTCCTTCGCCACCGAGATGTCGGGGGCGTCCTCGGCCTTCATGCCGACCACGTGGTAGCCGGCATCGATATGCAGGATCTCGCCGGTCACGCCGCGGCCGAGATCGGACAGCAGATACAGCGCGCCGGCGCCGACATCCTCGATGGCGACGGTGCGGCGGAGCGGCGCGTTGTACTCGTTCCACTTCAGGATATAGCGGAAATCGGCGATGCCCGAGGCGGCCAGCGTCTTGATCGGCCCGGCCGAGATGGCGTTGACGCGAATCGCGCCCTTGCCGAGATCGACGGCGAGATAGCGCACGCTCGCCTCGAGCGCGGCCTTGGCCACGCCCATCACGTTGTAATGCGGCATCACCTTTTCGGCGCCGTAATAAGTAAGGGTGAGCAGCGATCCGCCATTGGGCATCAACGCCTCGGCGTGTTTGGCAAGCGCGGTGAAGGAATAGCAGGAGATCAGCAGCGTCTGGGCGAAATTGTCCTGGGTGGTGTCGACATAGCGCCCGTCGAGCTGGTCCTTGTCGGAGAAAGCGACGGCATGGACGAGGAAATCGATGCTGCCCCAGGCTGGCCCGCAGCGCCTTGAACACCGACTCGACCGAGCCCTGGTCGGTCACGTCGCAAGGCAGCACCAGCTTGGAGCCCACCCCGTGGGCGAGCGGCTCGACCCGCTTCTTGATGGCCTCGCCCTGATAGGTGAGCGCCACCTCGGCGCCCTGATCGGTCACGGCCTTGGTGATGCCCCAGGCGATCGAGCGGTTATTGGCGACGCCGAACACGACGCCGCGCTTGCCCGCCATCAATTTGCCGCCCTCGGCCATCGATCTGCCGCCCTTCAAAAGGAAGGGCTTTATAGGCTCGCGACAGCCCGGTCGGAAGGCTTTTCGCCGTAACGGCTTGAGGCCAATCGGCGCGGGTTAGGCTAGCTCTGCTTCCAACGGGGAGAGCATATGGCCGAGAACATGCGCGGACCGCGCTCGTCCGTCCTCATGCGTGAGAAGGTGTGCTCGTCGCGCGTGAGGAGGGGGGTGAAACGCCCACCCTCGGCCTCTGGTTTGCCGGTGTCCTTGCGTCTTTGCCGTGAACGGTTCGAGACGACGGCCTCGAAATGACTGACTTGAGACATGTGAACCCTCCATCAACCCGAGAGCGACCAGGAGCCGTTGGATTCACGGCAGGCAACGCCCTCGATTTCGCGCTGGTAGGTGCCGAGCGCGAGCGAGTAGACGACGTGGCGGCACACGCGGCCATGGTCGTCGCGAAACGCCGACACCGGCTTGATCCGGCCGACCAGCCCGCGCTCTGGGCGCTGCCAGACCAGCGTCACGCCGTCGCCGAGTTCGGACAGGGCAAGCTCGAGCGCCTGCATCGCCGCGACCCGGTCGCTGCGGTCTAATCTCGCTTTGAGCTCGCCAAGGCCAAGCTGCGGGCCCTCGGAGGCCACAGCCACATCCGCTCCACTCTCCCCGGCCATAAGGGGAAGAGGGGCGGGCGCGAATACTGAAAACACGAGAGCGCCCGCCCCAATGATGATAGGAGCGTTCAAACGGAACGTACGCATAACCAATCGTCCCCAACTCTGACGCGGGAATCACTCAGTCCCCCCGCGCCCACTATCAACGGCACCTATGGTGCCGTATCAGGGTGAGGAAAACGTAAATGCCCGTTCCGCCCCGGGATGAAGCGAAAAAAACTTGCTTTCCGGGCGTTCTGGCGAGGATCTTCGAGGATGGACGACCAATCGCGACCGAAGAGCGGGGAGCCCGACTTCACCGAGGCCACCGACCCGTTCGCCCTGTTCGTCGCCTGGATGGCGGAGGCGGCGGCAACCGAGCCCGTCGATCCCGAGGCCATGGCCCTGGCGACGGTCGATGCTGACGGCCTGCCCAATCTGCGCACGATTCTGCTGAAGGGCGCCGACAGAAACGGCTTCGTGTTCTACACCAATTGCGAAAGCGCCAAGGGCCAGGAGCTGGCCGCCAATCCCGAGGCCGCGCTGCTATTCTACTGGAAGAGCCTGGGCCGCCAGATCCGCTTGCGCGGATCGGTCGAGCCGGCCAGCGAGGCCGAGGCCGACGCCTATTTCGCCACCAGGCATCGCGAGAGCCGCATCGGCGCCTGCGCCTCGCGCCAGTCGCGGCCTCTAGCCAGCCGCGCGGCGCTCGAAGCGGAAGTGGAGCGCCTCACCGAGGCCTTCGGCGATGGCCAGGTGCCACGCCCGTCTTATTGGCGCGGCTATCGCTTGGTCCCGCTCGAGATCGAGTTCTGGCAGCAGCGGCTCGTTCCGCCTGCACGATCGCATCCTGTTCCGGCGCGCCTCGCCGCAACAGCCCTGGACCAAGACGCGTCTCTACCCGTAGCGGCCCTCTAGGTGCATCCATCCCCTCCACAAAATGAGCCCGCCGGAAGAGGCGGGCTCAGGGGAGGGGGGAGCGAGGAAGCGGGGATTGGGCTAAGAGGTCCAGTCGGCGCCTGCGGGGACGGGTGACAGGCGGTAGAGCTGCTGTGAACTGGTCGAATGCGCGCTCGGCGCGTCGGGAGCGGCGACCGGCGCGTAGGAAGCGGTGGCGAGCCAGACCGCGGTCAGGCTGACAAGGACGGTTCCCAGAGTGCTGCTGGCAAGCGCATACGGAAACGTTGGTTTTGTCATTTTGCGGGTCATGGCGAACATCCTTGGTTCGGGCTTGGAATAGACGGCGGCTAGGCGACCAGGGCCGGGGCGAATGACTGGGCCGTAACGATCCACACCGAGGCCAGGCTCACGACGCTGGCGAACATGCTGCAGATCAGGACGTAGGGGAATGACGTGTCGGTGAAGCTGGTCATCTCGAGTTCCTCTTTCGAACCGCCGCTCAAGACCATCTCGAGCTCGAAGCGTGAGAGCATCATGCCCGGCCGCCTCGATTTCCGCTGTGGCATTTGCCACACCGCAGAACCCGCTGATTTTCGCCGAATTCCGGGCCGTTAGGGCGCCGTGATCGGCCGGCGCGGGCACCACAAACCTGCCATGCCCTGGCGATAGGCCTTCCGCCAGGGTCCACGGCGTGAATCTCTGCCGCTGGCGATGATGGCACGACCGCTGTCGCGCAAACGCGCAAGTCCGGTATAAAGAGGCCGAGGCATGAGCGTGTCGGCATCGTTGAGGTGAGGGCGGCGAAGTGAGCTTTTCCATGGCGCGCTATGCGACCGCGCGTTACGCCGTCAAGGAGGCGCGCGAGGCCGTTTGGGCGCGCCGCGTCGCGCTGTTCTTCGTGCAGCTCCTGATCCTGACGGTTCTGCTGCACCGCTTCGCCTCGTTGGCGACGCCCGCGGCGCTGAATCTTATCGGCGTGTGCATCGCCGGGCTGCTGATCGCCATCGCCATCGCCGTGGCGTCCATCGTGCGCATCTGGTTCGGCGGCCAGACCGGCGCGGCCCAAGCCTTCGCCGCCATCTTCATCGCCTGTATCGGCCTTGCCGTGCCGGTCTTCTATCTCTCCCATGCCGCCCTGCTGCCGCCCTTGACCGAGGTCGAGACATCGCCGGAGGAGCCGCTTGATTTCAGGATGCTGGCCGCCCAGCGCCCCGCCGACGCCAACCCCATCAAGGAACCGGATGCGGCGGCGGTCGAAGCGCAGGTCGAGGCCTATCCCGATATCGGCCCGATGGTGATCGAGCGCTCGGCGCCCGAGGTGTTCAGCATCGTGCACGAGGCGGTGGAGCGGCTCGGCTGGACCGTCGCCCTGGACGAGGCTCCCGGCGAGACCGGCATCGGCCGCATCGAGGCGAACGATCGGACCCTGATCATGGGCTTCACCGATGACGTGCTCATTCAAATCAAGGGCGACGACGCCCACGCCATCGTCGACGTGCGCTCGGTGTCGCGCTATGGGCTGCACGATCTCGGCGCCAATGCCGCGCGCATCCGCAGGCTGTTCGAAGAAGTGAACACGGCGTTGGAGAAGGGCGAGAAGACGGTGCTCGAACAGGCGGCGCCCAAGGAAGAGGCCCCCGACAAGCAGGACGCCGTCAAGAAGCGCGTCAAGAAGCCCGCAGGCAAAAAACGCTCGACAGGCCGCTAGGCCCGTCGGCCGTCACCAATTCGCGGGTGATGAGGTGCTCGAGATGGGCGAGCACCGACAGCGCGGCTGCGCCTTTGAGCCCGGCATCGAGCGTGCCGTACAGCCTGGCGACGATATGCGGGACGGTGCAGATCCCTTCGTCCAAACAGGCAAGGATGGTCTGCTCCCGCCACTGGCGATGCATGATGTAGGCCTTGACCACCCGTTGCGGGGTTTGAATGCGGCCGCCATGAGCGGGCAGAAATATCTTGTCGTGCCGCTGCATCAGCCGTTCCAGCGAGGCCAGGAAGTCGGCCAGATTGCCTTCCGGCGGCGCGATCACCGTGGTGTTCCACCCCATCACATGATCGCCGGTGAACATGGTGCGCTTGCCGACCAGCGCGAAGCAGAGATGGTCCGGCGCGTGGCCGGGCATGTGCAGCACGTCGAGGGCGAAGCCCCTTCCTCTGACCGTGTCGCCATCGGCAAGCGTGCGGTCCGGTACGAAGTCGGGATCCACGAAATCGTAGCTGAGGCCCGGCGCGCCGGCGCCCCGCGCCGTTCCGGTCGGACCGAACGCGGCGATCTCCCCGCCGGCGAGAGCTTGCAAGCCGCGCGCGCCCTCGCAATGGTCGCGATGGCTGTGGGTGATGAGGATATAGGCCAAGCGCTCGCCCTTGATGGCGTGCGCTATGGCTTCGAGATGGCTCTGGTCGGCCGGGCCGGGGTCGATGACGGCGACCTCGCCGCTGCCGACCACATAACTATTGGTGCCGAGGAAAGTGTAAGGGCCGGGATTGTTGGCGACGATGCGCCGGACGTCGGGTGCGACCTCCTGGGCGACGCCGTAGTCGACGTCCTGGCTGCGATTGAAAGCAAGCTCCGCCGACATGGTCTCTTGTCTTGTTGGTCTTCTCGTCGATCCCGCGCCGAGTGTAGCGGAGCGCGCGGGCGGCGGCAGCGCCGCCCTTTTGGCAGCGTTAACGTCTCATCGCTTTTAGCGCAAAATATGGCCTGTCACAGGCACTTGGGACCCAGACGCGGCCGCGGCGGCATGCGCATAATGGATACCGCCGCGCGCGTCAATCAGCAGGCAGGACCCCGTCGCTGGGCTTACCCCGATGATGCTGCATCTGGACCTTAGTAGCCGGTGCACTGGTAGTAGCGGTCCCACCAATAGGCGCTTCCGGTGGTGATCGCCCGGCTATAGAGCCAGCCACAACCGCCGCCGCCATAGGCGTAGACCCCATACCAGGGATAACCACGGCGGTAATGGCCGTATTTGCCGTGGTGATGGGAGTAGTAGTTGTTATTCCAGTTGCCGCCATGAGCATAATGCTGGCCGTGGCCTTTGCCGCCATGGCCGTGACCAGGGCCGCCACCGCCGCCTTTGAAGCTCATGTGACCGCCGCTGTGGCCGTGACCGCCACCATGACCGCCGCCATGGCCGCCGCCGTGACCGCCGCCGCGACCGGCATCGGCCGTCGACACCGCGCCGGCCAAAGCGAAGAATGCGGCAACACCGACCGCGATGATTCGTGTGGTACTTCTCATTGACATGGCCTCCTGTAGCTCAACCAATTATGGCTCAGCCATAGTTTAAGAATTGCTCGGGGAGCCGAGCCTCGACCTATCCAACCCATAAGGCCCGTGTGCGTTCCGTGGGGCAAGTTGGGACCCTTTGGCTGGAACATGTCCCGCGCGAGGGTGGTCAAAATGGTCGGAGTGGCAGGATTTGAACCTGCGACCCCCGCGTCCCGAACGCGGTGCGCTACCAGGCTGCGCTACACTCCGGCTGGCTGAAGCCCCCGTATATAGACGTGGGCGCCACGGCCCGCAACAAACCCGTCGACCCGCTGGTTTCCCCAAATGGCGTGCGTTGCTCCCAGCCCCCGATGCTGCTAGGAGGGCATCCGCTCACCATATTCCGTAGAGCGCCCGTCCGGGAGCCCTCTCGGGCAGGGGACGTGAAGCGGGGCACTTTCCGAAAGCGGATTGGGGCGTGGCCAAGCGGTAAGGCAACGGGCTTTGGTCCCGTGATCCCAGGTTCGAATCCTGGCGCCCCAGCCAACCTAAGTCATTGATATAGAAGCGTTTTTATGCTCTGGCGAAACAGCCGACTTCCCCGCGAAATTCCGCCAGATTTCGGCCCCTCAGATCCCATTTGAAGCGGTAGAGACGATTTTTCGTCGAGTTCTCGCGCGCACTGACGCGAAAATCTCTCGGGGGGCATTTGGGGGTCAACATTTCCGACGACAGCAACAGGAAGCATCGCGCGGGGATGCGAGCCTAACGCGTCCTTATTCGGCCCGGAACCCGAGGAGCTTGCGCTGTTCGGCCCAGTCGGTGGGAAGCTTGAGGGCGAGCCGCATCAGCCGCTTTGCGCTGAGCTCAGGCGGATGTTTGCCGTTGATGATGGCCGTGACGACATCGGGAGCCAGCGAAGGAAGCCGCAGCAGGCGAGAGAGGTACCCGATGGTAAGCTGCTCTTGGCTCGCTATCGCCGGCACGGTTAGATCTGGATCTTGCATCATCCGCTCTTGAAAGTCGTGCGCTCGAGCAACGATCCGAAGCAAACCTGGATCGGCAGTCGCCCGATCCTCGGCGTTGTGTACGACCAGCTTCATCTCGCGGCCGACGCGCTGGAGTCGCGCTTTCACCTTGAGTTTCAGAATATCGCCGGGATGGCTCGCAGGGACCGGGGCCGCCAAAGACAGTTCCAACGACCCTGTCTGGAGCAGGTCGTGAAGCCGTTGCCGATAGACTTTGATCTCGATGTGCTCCGCTCTGATATCAATCCGGCTGATGAGCGTCACGAGGATGGATCGGGTCGCGTTCGGTGTGAGCGAAGGAAATTCCCCTGAGATCTGACGGCCGCGCGCGATCAGCCGCTTTTGCTCGGCTCCGTTTTTCTCCGCATCGGCGATAGCACTCAGCAGGGCGCCTTCATGCCCTCCCGAAAACAATCCTGAGGCGAGGCCGTAAACCGGCCGGTGCCATTCTCGGTTTTGCGAATATACTCTTACGCCTCTACCGTGTTGAGCAGCCGCGCGCGGTGCTTGTCGCCTGGGATACTCTGGAAGCAGCTACTTACCGGCATGAAGAATTTCCCGCTTACCAAAGCGGACGCGAATTCGACGACGCCTTGCTTGAGCAACTCGAGGCGCTGCCGGAATTTGTCGCCGCCTGCGGCTTTCAAAATGCGAAAGCGCCCGGCTTCGAGGCAGATGATTTTCTCGCCGCTGCTGCGGCAAAAGAAGAAAGGCGAGGGGGCACCGTCGTCGTCGCGAGCGGCGACCGCGACACATTTCAGCTAGCCTCCGACCGCACCATCATTCTCTACCCCATCCGCGCGGGCGAGATGGCGCGTATCGGTCCCGCCGAAGTTCGTGAGCGCTATGGCGTCGATCCTAAGCAGGTTCCGGATTTCATCGCTTTGCGCGGCGATCCCTCCGACAAGGTGCCCGGTGCACCCGGGGTCGGCGCAACCGGTGCTGCGACGCTGTTGCGAAGATATGGCAGCCTGGAAGCTGCACTCAAAGCGGGGCGATTCCCCGCAATTGCCGAAAGCTTGCGGCTTTTTAGGTCGATCACCACCATGAACCGAAAGGCGCCGTTGCCAAACCTTCGCAGTCAAAAGCCAACCTGGGACAAGGTAGCCGAATTAGCGCGCGAATGGGAGCTAGACCAACTTGCCGGTCGGCTTGAAGAGCTTGCGGACGGCTAGGTCTGCCCGAACTTACGGTCACCTGCGTCACGGATGTCCGCTTTACTCCTCAAGAGCGGACATGATCAGCGTCAGCGTCAATGTCCGCTAGGTGCCAAAAGCAGACATTCTGCCGCGCGCGGGCAGGCCGCTATTGATACTTCTTATGGGTGCGCAGTCCGAAGACGGAGATCTCGCCTTTGCCTTTGACAGTAAGTTCGCCTAGCGACTCGCCATCAAAGGCTGAGGCGACCTGCTCGAAGATCTCCTCGGTGACGGCCACGCTTCCCGGCGCGCTCATGCCGACTAAGCGGGCCGCGACATTTACCGTGTCGCCCCAGATGTCAAACTGGTATCGCTCCTGGCCCACAACACCGGCCACAACCGGGCCGGCATGTACGCCCATCCTGACTTCCCAGTTGAGCTGGGCATCGATCAGGGCCGAGGTCATCGCCAGCCCACAGCGAACGGCGGAGCCTATCGGGTCATTGACCTTGTGGAGCAGACCGGCAACCGCCATGAAGCCGTCGCCAATCGTCTTGATTTTGTCGAGACCATGCTTGGCGGTGATGCGCTCGAAAATGACGAAGAGCGCATCGAGCCTCGACACCACGTCCTCAGGCTCATGCTTGTCGCAGTAGGCGGTGAAGTTGGTCACGTCGCAGAACAGCACCGCGACGTTCTCGTAGCGCCGCGGGATCACGGCCCCGATGCTGCGGATTTCGTCCGCGACCGTTTTTGGCAGCAGCGCGTGCAGCAGCTGGTCGGCCTGGTGGCGCGCCTCCTTGGCCTCTGTGAGCGCTTCCTGCAACGCGAGCTGCGTCCTAACCCTGGCAAGAACGATGGGGGCTGAGAAGGGCTTGTGGATGTAGTCGACCCCGCCGACGTCGAAGCCCTTTTCCTCCTCCTCCACCTCGGTCTTGGCCGTGAGAAAAATGATAGGAATGTTGCACGTCGCGGGAATGTCCTTCAATCTCCGACAAACCTCATAGCCGTCCATGCCAGGCATCATCACGTCGAGTAGAATGAGATCCGGCCTTTCGGCGTCGTTGGCGAGGGCAAGCGCCTTCTCGCCATTGGTGGCAACCTTGGTGCGGAACGAGTCCTTCAGCACCCCCGAAACCACCGCAATGTTGGTCGGTGTATCATCGACAATTAACACGAGCTTCTTGTTCCGGGGAGACATCACTTCCTTGAAGGTTTAGAGCCTAGCAGCAGCAAATTATCGAAAAAACTTCAGTTGGCGCCTACCCCTAGTCTGGCAAGCTAGATTGGATGGCTTCCACAACCGTGCCGAGAGAATTCGAAAGCGACCCGAGCGCCTGCTCCACACCCACCCCAGCTTTAAGAGCCGTTTCGGTGTTGGATGCGGCTTCTGACAGGGCTAGCGCACCAAGGGTGGCCGCAGCGCCCTTTAGCGAGTGGGCTTCGCGTTCAGCCGTCGCGGCATCTCCGGCCGCTAGCGCGGCACGAATGGCTGTAACGGTTCCTGCCTGCCGACTTGCGAATTTGCGCAACAGGGACTCGTAGCGCTCGCGCTTGCCGCCTACTTGCTTCAATCCCAAGCTCATGTCGATTCCAGCAATTTTGAGCAAATCGGTGTCAGGACCCAATGGGCGACTCCAGAGTGGCTTCAGCATTGTCCCGTCCCGTCCAGCGAAGCAGAACACTGAAGAGTTGGTCCGGATCGATCGGCTTGCCAATGTGATCGTTCATGCCAGCCTTCAGGCACTGTTCGCGATCGGCGGCCATGGCGTTGGCGGTCATGGCGATGATCGGCAAGTTCTTAAAGCGCGGATCAGACCTGATGGCGCGCGTGGCCTCGATGCCGTCCATCACGGGCATTTGCATGTCCATGAGCACTGCATCGTAGTCGTTCTCCTGCGCCATTCGGACGGCGATCTCGCCGTTCTCCGCCAAATCGACCTGAATTGCGGCGTCTTCGAGCAGGCCAATTGCGACTTCCTGGTTTATGTCGTTGTCCTCGACCAGCAGGACGCGCGTCCCGCGCGTCCGAGCGATTTCAAAAGAAGGAGCAATTTCGACATGATCCGTCGCTTCGGTGGGGGCGCGGAGAACAGAAATGACTGTATCGAACAGGGTCGACGCTGTGACGGGCTTGACGAGTACGTTCTCAAGTCCGTTCTCCTCGGCCTGTTTTAAAACATCCTCGCGGCCGTAGGCGGTCACCATCACGAGATGAGGCGAGACAGAGAGTTCCGGCAGTGCAAGGATACGACTGCTGGTTTCAATGCCATCGAGCCCAGGCATCTGCCAGTCAACGAAGACGATCTCGTAAGGCTCGCTACGTTGGGCGGCCTGGCAAACCATTTCGATACCTTGCTCGCCGGAGGCTGCCTCATCCGCGACAAAGGCCATGTTTATCAACATGCTCGACAGAACGGTTCGGGCCTGCGAATTGTCGTCGATGACCAGGACACGGCGGCCCTGCAGGTCAGAGCGGAGCAGACTTGGACGCGGCGCCAATGTCCCCTTCCCGAGGCGAGCGGTAAACCAGAATGTGCTCCCTTTACCTAACTCGCTCGTGACCCCAACGTCTCCGCCCATCAACTCGGCCAGCCGCTTTGAGATGGCTAGACCAAGACCAGTGCCGCCATATTTGCGAGTTGTCGAGGTGTCAGCCTGCTCGAACGCTTGAAATAGACGCCCAATCTGTGCCTCGGTCATGCCGATTCCAGTGTCGCTGACTAAAAATTTGATCAACTGGTTATCCCCCGCGGTCTCTAGGACCTCGGCACGGATTACCACGTCGCCTTTCTCGGTGAACTTGACGGCGTTGTTGCAGAAGTTGATCAGGATCTGCCCCAGTCGCAGCGGATCGCCTCTGAGACGGGTCGAAACAACCGAGGGCTCGATGTCAAAGATGAGTTCCAACCCCTTTTCTTCCGCCTTTTCGGCGATCAGATTGCTTACATTCTCCAGCACCTTATCGAGATCAAACTCGACTTTCTCGACTGACAACTTGCCGGCTTCAATCTTGGAGAAATCGAGAATTTCGTTGATGATGCCGAGAAGATGCTGCCCTGAGCTCTTTATCTTGACCAGATAGTCCCGCTGGCGCGGCGAGGGATCGGTCTTGAGCGCGAGGTGAGAAAGCCCGAGAACGGCATTCATTGGCGTCCGAATCTCGTGGCTCATATTTGCCAGAAATGCGCTCTTCGCTTCATTCGCCTTCTCCAGTTCCACCTGGGCCGCCTGGACAGCCTGCTCAGCAGCCTTTCGGATGTCGACATCACTCCACGAGCCGACTACCTCGATGGGACGCCCGTCTGGGTCCCGAGTCAGATGTTGCTCGTCACTAACCCAGCAATAAGAACCGTCCTTTTTGCGGAACCGGTATTCGGCCGCATGCCGTCCGCCTTCAAACAATTGCCCCTGCTCAGCCTCGACCCTAGAAAGGTCTTCGGGATGCACACATGACCGCCAGAAATCCGCGTTCTCCAAATACTCATCAGGCAGATAACCCAGCATCCCTTGAATGCTGTCACTTACGAAGGTGGGTGCAAAATCTCCGCTCGCCCTGAAGCTGTAGACGACAACTGGGGCGGCTCCGAGCAATAAGGACAAGCGAGCGCGTGCATCCTCCTCCGCCCCCTTCGCCGCGTGCAGGGCTTGGTTGTTCGCATGCAGCGCCTCGACAAGCTCCTCTACACCTTGCTCGGCCATGACGTCCCGACATTGGGAGATTTTCCTGTCCGAAGCCGCATCGCCGCCAACTTGGCAGATGGCGCGCCACCCGCGACCGTCAATCAAAGGTTCAACGCGATCAAATCCAAGGCGCAAGTATTTCTCGGCGCTGGAACCGGACGTCAGAAAATCCACGCAGAGGAAAGGCGCCGCGCCTGCTCCGTCCAGCGCAACCCTGAGCTCGACGCCTTCGTTGTGCATTACGTCCTTGGCGTGGTCTGATGCGGCCGCGGCAAGCCGAGTCGCCCTGATGGAATTGACGCCGAGGAGCTGCGCAGCTGCGAGCAGCTTGCGGCGCAGGGCTTTTATTGCTTTCGGGCCAGTTACCGAAAGCTCGCCAAGCGTCACCATCGGCATCGCATCACCGCGCATGACGCATCGTCCATGCCCTTGCCGAAACGTCTGACCACATTGAAGGCGATCGCCGGGGCCGGATCCAGGCCTAGGCTCGGATAGTCATCCCGGCGGAAACGGCCAGTTACTCCATCGGAAAACAAGATCACGACGTCTGTGGGGCGCAGCGCGAACGATACCGGCCGTGGCGTTCGCATCCTCTGGCCGAGCACGCCTTCTCCGAACTCGAAAGTCCTCGTCACCGCACCGAACAGGCGGCATCGCACATTACCTACTCCGGCTACCCATCCCTCGAGCGTCTGGGTATTGAGCCACGCCACCGCTGCTGCGGCGCCTCTCGTGCCATGGGCGCTCTCATGCAGGACGGCAAGGGCGCCCTCTGGCGCTGGAGGCTTTGCCTCCAGTAACCACCCGGACAGAGTGGCGACGAGCTTGACGCCAAGTCTATGCGCGTCGGGGCCATGACCTAGAACATCGATAACAGCGGCAAACAGGCCGTCGCCTTGCGGCTGCACGAAGACGACATCTCCGGACAATGTCTCGCCGTCGCAAGGCCGCACATAAATGCCCGACTCAATTCTACCTTCCACGCGGCTTCACCCATTTCTTGGCCGTCACGATAGCCCCCGACCCTGGTTGGGATTCGATCTCGAGAGAGTCCATGATCCGTGCCGCGCCGGGTAAGCCGAGCCCGAGCGTACCGCCGGTGGAGAAGTGATCCTTAAGGGCCGACTCAATATCGCTGAAGCCCGGGCCCTGGTCGATAGCCTTGATCTCAACACCTCCGCCTCGGCCGGTGGCATCTTCAAACCAGGTCACCAGCAGGTGGCCCCGGCCGCCGCCATATTTGAGGATGTTGCGCCCCAGTTCAGAAGCGACGGTTGCTATCATGGCCACCCCCGCTGTCCCAAATGATTCTGCTAAACGCTTGTTGAACTGAACATTCACTACAGCAGCGTGAAGATCGGCTTCAGCCTGAATGTCAAAGCGGCCGAGCGTCGTCCGGCTCGTATTCAGGTTCGGAGTCTGGTTGAGGTTCGGGTTCGTCATCGCTAGGATTGAGGCTCCGCAATGCAAGTTCTAGGTCGAGCGAGGTGCGAAGCGATCCGGCCGACATGCCAGCCGTGGCGAGATAGGCAACAACGCCAGGTCTCAGCCCCGCTATCACGCAGCGCAGCCCAAGCCATTCCATGGTGCGGACGACCTTCTGCAACAACATAAACTCGTCGAGATCGATCACTTCGCATCCGGAAACCTCGAACACTACACTGTCGACGCCGTGACGCACTTGCATATCCGCCAGCGCTTGGGCCACGTCTGAAAGAGCACCCGCCTCCGCCGCGCCTTCCAAGGTGACGACGAGGGTTTGGCCAATGCGGCTGATTACATAGCGCCCTTCTGCCACGCGGCCCTCCGCCTCTCTTGAGGGCGTTTAACGATGCATCGCGTCAGCGTTCGCCCTGGCGGTCGCCCTGCCGTCGCGTACCGTTGGCTCGATGGTGGCGAGTGCAAGCTGCAACGCGTCGCGGAGAGTAGCCGTCGTGCGCACTTCTCCCACATTTGCGCCAAGCTCGACGAGAGTTCGCGCCACGTTCGGAGAGATTCCGGAGATGATACAGTCGCATCCCATGAGCCGGGTCGCTTGCGTGATCCGAATAAAGTTATTCGCCACGGCGGTGTCGACGGTCACCACGCCGCTGATATCCATGACGAAGACACGCGCGCGGCTCTCAGCAATCCGCGACAGCGTCTTCTCCATAATGTCTTGAGTGCGTTGTGAATCCACAACTCCGACCAGAGGCAGCAACAGAACCCCCTCCCAGATCGCGGTGACCGGCGTGGACATTGCCAGCATTGCCTTGCCGCTCTCGACTACTCGCTTCTTGGCGAATTGGGCGATCTGATCGCTAGTTACATAAGTGTCGAGCATCGATAGCTTTGTGAATGCGCCAACCGCGGGCTGGATCTTATCTTTGGCAAGGCCGCAATCCTGCAGTTCTTCCATGAAGAGAAGTTGGAAGCGCAGCATGGCTGCGAAGTAGATGAGATTCGGCATATCACGTTGGGCGTGGATCTCCCCAATGTGGACTCGATAATCGATATACCGTTGATCAACTACCCCGCTGAAAAAATCAGCCCAATATACTTTCTGGAGCCTCTTGACCCGTTCCACCGTATCCTGACTGTTGAAGAACACGTTGAACTCAGGTTGTTCCGCGAGCCACTCGTAGAACTTGTCGACAACGCCGTCGATCCGGTCGGCAAGCAGCTTCCCACATTCTTTGAGCAGGTTTAAGTCGCGGGCCGAAACATCAAAACGCTCCAACAAGGATTGAGACGCAAGCGATTGAGCCATGTGGAACCCCTACGCGGCACAGGTGACGGGAAGTCAGCGCGGAATTTAAGAGCAATGCCCCCAAGTGGTGTAACCGCTGATCAGTGGCACGAAACCGGCAGTAAATTAAGGCAGCTTGCTCAACAAGCTCCGAAAAATCCAAGATTCTGAGCCCACTCGCTGAACGGTACCAGATTATTTTGCTACGAAGCCGTTATCAGTCCACTCAACGCTCTTGATGGCGATGCTACTCTATGACATCGGATCGCATCTTTAGTGCCCTGAGTGAGGATAGCATTGATGTAAATCAGTAGCTGGAAAATGCGCGCTCAAGTCCGCTTTGGGTCAGAAGCGGATATGAGCTAGGGCCGAGGCGATGTCTGCTTCGTGCCAAGAGCAGCCAAGCGACATGAGGCACCTATTTTGGTGCGACGACAACGATTGCCGAGCAAGACAACCGTCCTTCACGGCGATAGCTGTGCGGTGCGCTTGGGTCGAAGTACATGGCGTCGCCCTCGTTGAGCGCTATGTCGTCACCGTCGAGGTTGACGACAAGTTGACCTTTGATGACGTAGATGAGCTCCGCGCCCTCGTGCGTGTGTGGCTCCGATGGTTTCGACTGTATCGGAAACTCGGCGAGGAACGCCTCCATCTTTCGATCGGTGACGGGGAAATCGAGGCTCTCAAAAAGATAGGATGGCGGCGCTTCGCCCGGCCGATCCGGCAGGCGCAAGCGGTCCCCCTTGCGGATCACCGCTACAGCCGGACGTCCTTTGCTCTCCACAAAAAAGTATTCCAGCCCGACACCGAACACGAGCGCAATGCGAAGCAGTGTTGGCAGTGTTGGGAACAGCGCTCCCCGCTCGATCTTGGACAGCATGCCTGGCGATAAGCCGGTGTGCTCACCGAGTTGCACCAACCCAAGTTTCTTCTTTAGCCGCAGCGCGCGGATCTTCGGGCCGATTTTGTACTGCTCGAGCCCCGTGGCCAGAGTGTCGGAAAGCATCCCCCGCGCGCCTCTTTTTCCGTTGAGTGAAACCGTCACCACCATATTTTCTCTGAGAGAAAATTACAAGATACTGTCACGAAAATATTACTAGCAATAAAAATCTTTATCGCTATATGCAAAGCCTTACAGCCCCTGTAGCTGTGCATTCGAACCAAACGAGGAGCGAAGAGTCATGAAGTTTCAAATTGTATCCGTCGTGGCGGCGACCGTGGCCGCCATCGGTCTCACCCTTAGCAGTGTAGATACGCGCGCGGCGCAAAAGGACATTGTCGAGACTGCGGTCAATACGGGCCAGTTCAAAACGCTTGCCACCGCGCTCGGTGCAGCCGACCTCGTCGCCACACTGAAGGGCAACGGTCCGTTCACGGTGTTCGCGCCGACCGACGCGGCCTTCGCCAAGCTGCCGGCTGGAACGGTCGAGAATCTCTTGAAGCCTGAGAACAAGGATCAGCTTGTCGCGATCCTCACCTATCACGTGGTGCCCGGGAGGGTGATGGCGGCGGACGTGGTCAAACTCAAGGAAGCCAAAACCGTGAACGGCAAGATGCTCGACATCGAGACGAAAGGCGAAGCGGTGATGGTGAACGACGCGAAAGTGACTGCGACCGATATCGGCGCATCTAACGGCGTCATTCATGTCATCGACACGGTGATTCTCCCTCCGAAGAGCTAACCCCCAAAATGAGTCGCCGCACGAGCGGCGGCCCCTCATCCCTCGTGGAGCGAACCATGAAGCCGTTGAACCTCATCACTCTCATTCTTCTTATCGTCGGCGGTCTGAACTGGGGCCTGGTTGGATTGTTCAACTTCGACCTGGTCGCAGCCCTCTTCGGCGCGGGCTCGATGCTTGCACGCATCGTCTACAGCCTGGTCGGCCTGTCTGCGCTTTGGCAGCTGGTTCCGCTTTTTGTGGCCTTCGGAAGTGACGAGCCGTCCGCGCTACGCGGGCGCTCGGCTCACTGAAGGGCGACGCCCCGCTGCCATGTTGTCCCCCAACCAGCCCCCCGGCGGCAGCGGGGCGTACCCGTCTCTAAAAAATCGCTACACTCGGTCAGTGCCCCGCATTCGCAGCCTCGTACTAGCGAATGATCACATGAGAGACACGCAGCTCATTTATGCATCGAGGCCTTTCGGATACGACGATCTAACCCTAACCAGCATTCTGATGCAGGCACGAGAAAACAATGCGCGCGACGGCATCACCGGCTGCTTGATTTGCCGCGAAGATTTGTTCCTGCAGCTCCTCGAGGGTTTACGCGACCTCGTGACGTCCATTTTCGCACGTATCCTGCGCGATGAGCGTCATGTCGATGTCGTCGGCCTCTTATCGAGTGAAATCGATAGGCGCCTCTTTCCCGATTGGTCTATGCGACACGATCCGGCTCGGAGCTGGATGTGGACACCCGAAGAGGTAGCGAGGGGGGTTGTTGGCAGGGCCTCCAATCAGGAGATACGCGGCATCTTTGAGAGACTCGCAAAAGAGCCTGCCTCAGCCGCAGCCCTTTAGATGAGATTGGCGCTAACCGCGTTTGCCACGCGGCACGGTGCGATGTCGGCTCCGGGTCAGAAGCGGACGTGGTGGCGCCGATCGCGAATGTCCGCTTCGTGCCATGAGCGGACTCGGACGTGATCGAGAATCGTGTCTGCCTTGTCCCTGAAAGCGATACGTCGAGCGCGAGCATCAGCCCTATTCAGGCGTCCCTCCGGCAGCCCGGCACTGAGCTTCGAGACCGGACGCGGCGGGAGAGTTTCTCGCGCGAGCCTGCCGTGCGGCGTCACAGATCGGGAGGGGCTGCTGCGGGAACAATTTTTGCGCCGAGGTCTGTGGCACCCGACCCAACTTCTTCTCAATTAGCTGATGGCTGGGGGCATCCGGCTTGTCGACAGCTTCAACGTTCTGATGCAACTCCCGGCATCTTGCCAGCTGTTTGTCTCGCTCCTTGGTCTCTTCGGCAAGCCTCGGATCATTCTCCCCGAGAATTCATACAATTGGACCCGTAGGTCAGCTTGGCATGTTCGAGAGAGGCCCATTTGAACCCGCAATGCTGGGCGAGATTTTCCTCGACCTGTTTCAGCCCGGTCTCAGCATACTGCTTGCAGCGAGCGCTAATTTCTTTGTCCCAACACGATGCGGCTTTAGAGGAATTCCAGATCGCCCTGATGCCCGGGTTGTCTGTGAGATAGCTGTAACCCTCAATCCGCCCGGCAGGACCGATAGTGCTCACGAACACGCTCGTTGTTCCGGTGTCCCAATAGACGTTGAGTTGTAACTTATCGCCTTCCAGCTTGCCGAACACTCTGCCATGCCACACGGGATCGAGACGGCTTTTTGGCACGGTTTCGACTGTTCCCTCGATATTCCGGCTATCGGCCAACGACGTAAAATTGAAGATTGAAGTGCCATTCGACGCGACAAATTCGAATTTGCCGTACAGTTGATATTGGAGACACTTCGCCCCGTCCCATGTCGCGGAAGCGGCAGAGGGAGAGAGCAGCAGCGCGGCCCACGCAACATTGAAGGCCGTCCAGAGTGCGACGCCGGTGCGGATCATGCGGTTTCCTTCCGACATTGCCATGGCGTTTGTCCATGGCATTGGGACAATGCGCTCGATCTATCCGCGAAGATACAAGAACCGGTTCATGCCCGGAGGGACTCGCCATAACCTCAGCGCCGGATGAACGATGCTAGCGCCTGGACGTCTGCTTAGGGTAACTACCGGACAATAGGACGCGCGCCAGTGATGTCCGCGTCATCCTAAAAGCGGACATGCTCAGCGTCGGCATCAATGTCCGCAAAGCACCAGCCGCACAATTCCGGTCGCGCCCCATCGAACAAGACAAGCGGCGTGGTCGCCGGATGATCATCATCCTTCTTGAACACTCTCAACATTGGCTCAGTCGGGTTTGGGTCGGGCCAACCGGGAGTTGTTTCGCTGTTCGCGCGCCATGTTCAAAAGTTCATCGGAGCGTTTGCCTTCGGTATCGATTCCGAGAAGCTTTAGCTCAATCCTTGCATCAGCCACAAGCTGAGCAATTTTTGGCAGGGCTGTGTCCATGATGACTTTCTCGACGATCGAAGTCAGGGTTAGAAAGTGCGGTCGCAACTAAGAGGTTTTTGGAGCAACCTCGCCTTGAGCGATGCGACCTTTCTTGTCAATCTCGGCAATGAATTCTCATCTTCCCTGTATCGGCGTTCCCCATAATGATGATTTCGTCATTGCCTTCACAAAGTTGGATGAACCGCTTCCAAGAACGTATCGGAGTCTTGTGGGTGAGGCCGTCGCTCGTGTCGTTGCCGCTGTCAGAAACGTAGATTTTTCTCATCAGCATCCGCCTCCTTGTTCGGAACACATATACCAGAAGGTTGCGTTGGCGGCGGGCAAGGTCCTAGTCCTCGTCGTTGTCGGGTTCGTCTGGACTGTCCTCGTCTAGAATGTCCTCGTCATCATTAGGGTCCTGATAGGTTGACTGATCTGAAGGCGGGTCTTTGGGGCCTGTATTTTTGCTGGGCTCCGATGGCTCCGTTGCGCTATTTTCGTAGGCCAATGGAGCCCTGCCGAACGTTACGAATTGGAGAAGCTCACGATTCATAGGGTAGTCCCTTCTGCTGTTGTTGGCCGACGAGGCCGCCGCGTTTGATCCAGGCTTCGCCGGCTTCTGGATCATAAACAAAAAGCGTCGGCCGGAGCCGGGCGGAACGCGCAATCACCAGCAGATGCTTTTGATCGTTGGCCATCTAGCGACGCCTTTGAGCGACGCAGCCTTTCCCAGCGCGGCGCTGCGTTCTGCCTGAGAAGCCTTCCGAAATTTCTCCCATGTGCCCCCAGCGACCTCGTAGTTGCCGCAGCTCGGGCACCCAATAACGTGACCATCGAAATTCTGTGGGGTGAGGTCTCGGGCTTCGCCAGTACACACTAAGCATTGCATGCTGATTGTTGCTCCCAGCGTCGGCGCTTATCGATCCTCAAGATCGTTGCCCGAGCGCCGGGCTCCGGGGCACTAGAGTGGGATGCGGCGGCGGGTGACCGTGCTCCAACCCTGGAAGGGTTATGTTCGGGTAATTGCCTCATTGGGAAGCTTTCTCTTGTGTTGCTCAAACAGCCGAGGCTAGGCGGTGTCCCGCTGCGTTGTGGTCGCCTCCATCTCGATTTTCAACGACCGGCATCTTGACGAGATCGTCAATGGAGACCAAACGGATCAGCCGGTTTCTCTCCACCACGGGAATGTGGGGGCCGTCGCGTCGTCATTATCTGACATCAGCCGGTTGATCGTGTCGGCCTCCCGTGCCGTCACATTGAGAAGCGGCTACGGAAGACCGCCAAGGCACCCGCGCCGAAGCACGCAAGTTCCAATGTACGAAGCCAGCGCGGACTAAGCGATCGAAACGGTATGCGTCAGAATGCGGTCGATGCGCTTCCTGGCATCAGCCAGGGCATCTACCTTTCGTGGCGTCAGACTTCTCAGAGTGGATCGCGACAGAATGGGCAGATCTGAGCGCGTTGGATAGACGCTTACGCACCACTGTGACCACTGACGCCTGGGTACAATGTCATATCCACGATAACGGTTAGTTTCTGTGGTTGTCATTTGAACGTTGGGCTCATTTCATACGCCCCGTCTTTTGTCTGTACGCTGCAAAATCAATGCGTTTCGTCATCAAGGGAAAAGAAGAAGCCCCGGAAGACAGGGGGGCCATCGGGGCTTCTTGGTTCCTTGGGGGAACAATGATGGGGAGGGAAGATCCCACCGAGTCTGTTAGCTAATCATCGCAGCACGTCTTATCAACCCCGGCCAAGTGAGCGGGTAGTTGGCTGCGTATCCCAAAGTGTCGGTTTTAGGTCAGTAGCTGACCTTCGGCGTGGCGCGAACTTGGTCTGTTAAGTGCCAACAAGAGACATTGGCCACGGTTACGACGCAACGCGAGGCTGGGATCGGCGGGCGCTCCGAAAGGGGCGCCCACCTCATTTTTCGCCTTTAGTGGGGAATGTTGGGTAAGAGCGCTGCAAGTCGGTGATGTAGTCGCGCACGATCGGCGCCGCGTCTCGCTTGCGGGCGAGCTGCATGTGAAAGACAAGCTGGCTGCCGGTCAGGAACATCATCTCGGCGCTGACAAGATAAAACTCCCACATACGGCAAAAGCGCTCGTCATATATTGCCGCGATCTTGGCGCGGTTGGCCTCGAAGCGCCGCCACCAATGGTTCAGAGTCTTAGCGTAATGCACACGCAAAAGCTCCAAATCCGTGACCCATAGACTCGCTTGCTCGACGGCCGTGAAGACTTCCGACAGCGCGGGCGAATAAGCGCCTGGGAAGATATACTTTCTGAGCCAGGGGCTCGCCGTGCCGGGCGGGCTCATATGGCCAATCGAGTGCAGCAACATGAGGCCGTCGTCCTCAAGCAGCGCATTCACCTTTGCGAAGAATTCGTCATAATGGCTCACGCCGACATGCTCGAACATGCCGACCGAGACAATACGATCAAAGCGTCCTCGGACATTGCGGTAATCGAGCAGCTCGAAGCGGACCCGGTCGCTTAAGCTGGCAGCGGACGCTTTCTCATTGGAGAGAACATGCTGCTCCTTTGACAGTGTGACGCCGGTCACGTCCACCTCTGCCACTGAGCCAAGATAGAGCGCGAGATCGCCCCAGCCGCTACCGATATCGAGGATGCGCAGGCCCGGCTTCAGATTGAGCTTGGCGGCAATGAGCCGAAGCTTGTTCGCTTGCGCTTGTTCGAGACTTCTCGTCGTCGTCGAGGAAATAGGCGCAAGAGTACTGCATGCCCTCATCGAGAAACAGGCGGTAGAAATCGTTCCCGAGATCGTAGTGGTGCGCGACGTTCTTCTGTGCCTTGCCAATGGGGTTTGCCTGCTGGAAGCGCTTGAAGCCGCGCGAGATGCGACGCAGTACTTTCTGCAAAGGATAGGCGCCGAGCTCAAGCCGGTTCTTTGAGAAGAGCGTTAGAAAGTCACGCAAGCTCGAGTCTTCGAAGCGGAGCTGGCCGTCCATATAGGCTTCACCCGCGTGCAGCTCTGGATTGAGGAACAGCTTGCGATAGAGCGTGGGGTCGCTGAGCACCATGGTGACCTTGGGCCCCGGCGCTCCAGCAAACACGTGCACGCGCCCCTTGGCATCGACCACCTTTAACGTGCCGACCCGCACGAAGGATTTCAGCATGTGCGAGAGGGGAAACATTCTTGCTCCTTAGCCCGGCAGGCCTTGCTCGATCAAAGTGGTCGACCGTGTGCGTGCAGGTGAGATACCAGCTCATTTCGCCAAAGGGAGGTGTCAAGGGGCATCGAGTCCGTCTCGTTAATGTGCGGAAGCGAAACTTTGGTGCTGTCCTTCCGAAAATTCCATCCTGTCCCTTCCGTAAATTCCATCCGCAGGAGATTTAGCCAGCGATTTTTTCCCTGCTCTGCGGGGAAAAATTCCCTGTTAGCGCCAGAAAATTCCCTGTTCGGGTGCGTAGGGAATTTGGGTGTAAGTAGCTGACTAATAGACGGAAAACTGATCTCTCTTCGCGCCTTCGCGGCTAGATCTGCAAAATTTCCCTGTATTTTCCCGCTTAACAGGGGAAATTTGAACCCAGAGAGCCTTTCGCAAAAGACTGCCAGCACAGCCACCATAAGTCATTGATATAGAATAATTTTCGTGTCTTGCCGAGCGAGTCTAATTCCTCGCGAATTCCCGCCAGATTTCGGCCCGTCGCATTCCATTTGAAGCGGTAGAGACGATTTTTCGTCGAGTTCTCGCGCGCGCCGATACGAAAATCTCTCGGGCGGCATTTGGGGGTCAACATTTTCGACGGGGACGACAGTGAAGCATCGCGCTGGCACACGAACCTGACGCGCCTTACTCGCCCCGAAACCCGAGGAGCTTGCGCTGTTCGGCCCAGTCGGTGGGGAGTTTGAGCGCCAGCCGCATCAGCCGCTTTGCGCTGAGTTCAGGCGGATGTTTGCCGTTGATGATGGCCGTGACGATATCGGGTGCCAGCGAAGGAAGCCGCAGCAGGCGAGAGAGGTAGCCGATCGTCAGCCGCTCTTGGCTCGCTATCGCTGGTACGGTGAGTTCGGGATCTAGGATCAACCGCTCCTGAAAATCGTGCGCCCGAGCGACGATCCGAAGCAAACCTGGATCTGCTTGTGCCCGGTCCTCGGCGTTGTGCACAACCAGCTTCATCTCGCGGCCGACGCGCTGGAGTCGCGCTTTGACCTTGAGTTTCAGACTATCGCCGGGGCGTTGCTCAGGCGCCCGGTCGGCCAGTAATGCTTCTAGGGACCGTGCCTGGAGCAGGCTGTGAAGCCGTCCCCGATGCACTCTGATCTTAACATGCTCCGCTCTGATATCGATACGGTTGATGAGTGTCAGGAGAATGGATCGTATTTCGTCCGGTGTGAGCGTAGGGAACTCCCCTGAGATCTGACGGCCGCGCGCGATCAGCTGCTTTTGCTCCGCTCCATCCTTCTCCGCATCGCCGATGGCGCTCAGCAGGGCGCCTTCATCGGAAAGGAAGGCTTGCAGCCGCCCAATGACCAGACTTTCAAGATCGCCGGCCGGGATTCGCCGCCCCTGCGAATGGTCATTGGCGGTCCCTGTGATAAGAGACCTCGAGACATAGTAGCGGTAGCGCGTGCCCTTCTTCACCGCATGGGTGGGCGTCAATCGTTCGCCGCTGTCGTCGAAGGCCATGCCGGCGAGCAGGCTGGGATATTTTGCGTCTGCGCCTGTGGCCCGGTCGATTCGGTTCTCAGCGAGGACAGCCTGGACCTTGTCCCAAAGGGCCTGGTCCACGACGGCCTTATGCTCTCCGGGATAGGCGTTGCCTTTGTGGGTGATCTCGCCGCGATAGATCCGGTTCTGCAGCATGAGATAGAGGGCGCCGCGGGAGAGCTTGTGACCGCCATAGACAGTCCCGTCCGCGAAGGTGCGGTGTTTGCTGCGGATCCCCGCAGCATCGAGTTCTGCCTTGAGGGCACGCACCGACCTGCGTTTGACGTAACGCCGATAGATATCGAGGACGGTCTGTGCCTCCTCCTCGTTGACGACAAGCTTCCGGTCCCTGACATCGTAGCCGAGTGGCGGCAGGCCACCCATCCACATGCCCTTCTTCTTCGACGCGACGATTTTGTCGCGGATCCGTTCGCCGGCCACCTCCCGCTCAAACTGGGCAAAGGAGAGAAGGACATTGAGGGTCAGCCGTCCCATGCTCGTGGTGGTGTTGAACTGCTGCGTGATCGATACGAAGGAGACGCCGCGCGCGTCGAAGGCTTCCACGATCTTGGCGAAGTCGAACAGCGAGCGTGTCAAACGGTCGATCTTATAAACCACGACCACATCCACCTTGGCGTCGGCGATATCGGCAAGAAGCCGCTGCAGGGCAGAGCGCTCCAGTGTCCCTCCTGAGTAACCCCCGTCATCATACAGAGTTGGCAAGACCGACCACCCTTCGTGCTTCTGGGAAAGCACGAAGGCAGCGCAGGCTTCGCGCTGGGCGTCGAGTGAGTTGAACGCCTGCTCCAGACCCTCGTCAGAGGATTTACGGGTGTAGATGGCGCAGCGCAGCCGTCTCGAGGGGCGCCGCGTCACCTCTTGAGGCTTACGCATTGCCGTCCCCCCTCTCAGGAGCTTCTACCGGCTCTTACGAGACCGAAGAAGCGGGGACCTGACCCTTGCGACACACTCCCGAGGAAGCCCGGAATTGCGCCACCAATTGGCGGTGGTTCCCTGCCATGTGACCTGAGAGAGGCCGCTTCAGCAGAAGAACGCGGCTTTCCTGCCGGTTTATCTCTCCTCGCCAATTTCGGGGGTCACACTAGCCGAGTAGCCGATGGTCGCCACCAACAGCGAGCATCATGATGTGCATCGAGGTTCGAATCCGCTGATCAGCCAGCTTCATGATGTGTGTCGAACTTCGAATCCGATGCTCTCAGCCAACCAGTCGTGGGTATTCCGGCTCTCTCCCGACCGTCGTCAGCCACTCCCGAGGAAGCCCGGAAATAGGCCACCAAATGGATGTCGTTCTCTCAAACGCGACGCGAGAGAGACCGTGTCGGTGGGAAGAAGCCACGATTCTGCCGGTTTATCTCTTCAGGCCACTTTCGGGGGTCACACTAGTCGATTACGCAGATCTTTCGGCGCTAGGTCTGCTTCGGGACCTAAAGCGGACTTGTTAGCCGATGATCGCCTCGTCGGCTTTTGACCCATAGCGGACATCGCAGTCTCCCGGGCCGTCCGTGACGCGGTCATTTTGAGACCTAGAGTGGGCGACATCAGGCCGCGCGCTCAGTCATTACAGTGATGGGGCGAGAACGCCTACGCTTGCGCCAACTGCGGGGTGACGTTGGGTGAGCATCGCTCGTCGTCGCGGTAGAAGGATCTATTTTCAAAGCTCGAAAATCAACGTGCGTGGCTAAAAAAACTCCCCGCGCACCGAAAGCTTCGGCCATTTTATGGTCGCCCAAAAACCCGCGCATGTTTTAGGCGGCCGACGAAGATCTGCTCCGCGTTGCCTACAATCCGCGAAGCACGTTGCCGGCAGCCAGGACCAAAAAGCCGACCAACAGGAGCGTGAACCCGCTGTGGACATACGGGACGTTGAGATGAGCGTAGTGAATAATTGCGGCGATCAAGGCAATAACGACCGCGACACTGAAAGTGATGACCTTGGGTGCTGATAGATCGAGCGGCATGTTCCCCCCTCTGAGCCCGGCTGGTGAGCTCGAAAGCTCAGTCTAGCTTCTCCCGCACGATTTAGCGACTAGTCCTTGGTCGTCGGATTCGGCCGACGCGGATGACGGAAATCGAGCGCGAGAGTCTCTCGGCGCGTTCCGCGCTTTTTTGCGGCTGTGTGACCAAGGTGTCACAGCTTCGAGGGTCTGTTGCTGTAGTTTGGGACTCGGGACTCGAAGGGGGAACATCCATGCGCATCTTAATTGCTTGTGCGATCATTATCTCAGCCGCGGTCGCGCTCGGCGGTTGCTGGGGCCACCACGAGAAGGCCGTCGTCCAAGAGCCGTTGAAACTCGGCTAGCGCGACAGACTCCACGCTTATCCTCCAACTCTCTCCTCGCCCCGGCGCGTTTAATCGCGTCGGGGCTTTCGTTTTGGCCGAGGGCCACGCCTCCTGTTTCACCTAAGAAGCAGTGAACCCCATCCACGCCAGCAGCGCGGGATCTATAGCTCACTGGCTGACCACCTTGGCCGTTGGAAGATCCCGGGCAGCTTCAAGGTCGTGGATGCCTATGGGCGACGTTCAATGACTGGTAGTTCCATTCCTGTGACCGAACCGCCACAGTCACGTAAGGATTGTAGCGCGCACAACGCGTGGGTGGGGTAGCTACTTAATCTGTGTGCTAATCTCAGTGATGTGAATTGTCCCAGTTAAATGCGTTGCGGGTTGTAATGCGTTTAGGTGTCAAACCTCTCGAAGTCTCTGCTTCCCCGCCCAGCGTTGCGGCACGTGTCGGCTGCGTTTCAAATCGCCCCTCTTCATCTACACTCTCGCATACTCGAACGCTGATCTCCTTCAGGTTGGTTCTGCCTATCCTGTTGCTGGCGCCTGGCGTAGCGCAGGCGCAGACGGCTCCGCCGCCCTCTGCGGACATCCAGCGTGAGCGCGTCGAACAGCTGCAAGAGCTGCTCCGCACGAAGAAAGATCTGCAAGCCTCGCAACAAGCCATGCAGCAGCAACTTGCCGAATTCGACGCGAGGATTGCGGCGCTGGAAGCGAGCTTGGGGGTTACTCCATCGCAGGATGAACAGCCTCAGGGGAACTCCGACGCCACAGCCTCTACTGCGGCGGTCGCATCTCCGGACGGCATGGTCTACGCCAAAACTTCAGACCCAGGTCCCTACGAACCCGGGGCTCCGGCCGGCATGGCATACCAAGGACCCAAATCGGGTCCCTTTCCCTACGAATTCGGTAAAGGCTTCGTTCTCGCTCGCGGACCTAACGGGGAGGTCGACTTCTCCACCAAGGGCTATGTACGCTACCTGAACCAGTTGGACTTAAATGACTTCTACACGGATGCGTTTGGACGCACTATCGAGATCGATCGAAGACAAGACATTCAGTTGAATAGACTTCAATTTATTCTGCACGGATGGCTGTTCGACGAACGGTTCCGCTACTTTTGGTATGCCTGGACGCAAAATGTGAGCCAGGGTGACGCGGCGCAGGTCGTGGTCGGCGGCAATATCAGCTATAAGTTCGGTGATGGTTTGACCGCAATGGCCGGTATCTTCTCGTTGCCTACAACGCGATCAACCGCTCAGTCATTCCCCAACTGGCTTAGGATTGACCATCGGGAGATGGCAGATGAGTACTTCCGAGGATCGTACATACAGGGATACATGGCGAGCGGAGAGATTACGGATAAACTGGATTACAAGCTGGCACTCGCCGGCAATCTCAGCGCCCTTGGCGTCAGCGCAACCCAGTTGGATCCCGACATTAATACGGTCACTGGCATGCTTTACTGGATGCCGACCACCGGCGAGTTCGGGCCGGGTGCAGGTTTTGGCGATTATGAGTATCACGAGGAGCTTGCGACGCTGCTCGGCGTCCATTTCACAACCAGCCGTGAGGATGCGCAGGAGCAGCCAGGGGTCAACTCTTTCGAAAACAGTCAGATACGCCTCTCGGATGGAACGCTGCTCTTCGCCCCTAATGCTTTCAACACGGGTGGCCAGATCAACAAGGCGACCTACAACATGCTGGACCTGGACGGTGGGCTAAAGTGGAAGGGTTGGTCGCTTGATGCAGAGTATTATTTCCGCTGGTTGGGTGACTTCGACGTCACCGGAACCATCCCTGTAACCAGCCTGTTCGATCATGGATTCCAGGTCTACGCGTCAACCATGCTCAAACCGGACTATTGGCAAGCCTATCTCTCAGGAGGAATGATTTTCGGTGAATATGGAGAGCCGTGGGACCTTGCAGCGGGATTGACGTACTTTCCGTTTGGCCACAAGGAGGTGCGCATAAACGGTCAGGCTCTTTACACGGACGCTTCGGCAGTCGGCTACACGGCAATTCCGTATCAGGTCGGCGGCACCGGATGGATTTTCACGCTTGACGTTGGCACGTGGTTTTAATGCAAGCGGAGCCGTCAAGTTCGCTCCATCCACTTCGAGAACCTTACCGGCGACAACGTGACTGTTGCTGCGTCGTCAGGGCTTGATGCGCGTACGGCAGGCGCGACGGCTTGCCCGCTTAGTGGAAGCCGGTTGTAACCGAAGAGTAGCGCATGAAGTACGACCACGAGATTCTGCTGCTACAGGGCGGTGGTGCGCTTGGAGCCTACCAAGCCGGCGTATATGAAGGCCTCGTCGAAGCGGGCATCGAGCCTAGTTGGGTCGTCGGCATCTCGATCGGCGCCATCAACGCAGCTTTGATTGTCGGCAATCCGCCAGAGCGGCGGGTCGAGCGACTGCGTGAGTTCTGGCGGCGAATTGCAGTCAATGTTGGGCCTCCCTTGCCGGCCTGGCTCGACTCACTTCGCCCGGCCGTCAACCACATGGCTGCGATGTCAGCTGCCACTATCGGCGTCGCAGGCTTCTATAGACCTCGAATGCCACCAGCGTCGTTCGCAGCGGACGGCACCGAGGCCGCCCTGAGCGTGTACGACACAACCCCGCTCAAGGCGACGTTAGAAGAGTTGGTGGATTTTGATTTGATCAATCGCGGGCAAGTCCGGCTTTCGTTGGGTGCCGTGAACGTATGCAAGGGCACCTCCACCTATTTCGATACGAAGAATACGCTGATCCACGCGGACCATGTCCGAGCCAGTGGCGCTCTGCCACCCGGCTTCCCCCCGGTCACGATCGATGGGGACCACTACTGGGACGGCGGCGTGGTAACCAACACGCCAATCACTTATGTGGTGGACGAAAGACCATTGCCCACCGCCCGCATCATTCAGGTCGATAATTTCAACGCCCAAGGAGAGCTACCGCGGAATCTAAGCGAGGTGTCGGAACGGGCCAAGGACATCCAGTATGCGAGCAGGACTCGTTTCAACATCGAACGAATACAGGAAATGGGCGAGCTCGCTACCGCAGCCCGTGCGCTGCTAGACACACTGCCGCCGCACCTGAAGTCTGATCCCAACGCGCAGAAACTGGCGGCCGCCTGCGCCGAGAGAAGCTGGCTAATCATTCGCCTGATCAATACGCGCCCCTCACGCTCGGGCTTGGTGAAGGACTACGAATTTTCACGCGCGACTATTGAGGATGCGTGGACAGCCGGTCTTGAAGACGTGCGCCGTTCCATCTCGGGCTGGGACAGGATCAAGCCCGACGTAGCGGGACCAGAGATTGTAATCTACCGGCCGACCGAAGCTCTGCCATTACTTAACCAGGCGGCCGAGTAATTTCCGTTGCGGCCGCAGGCAAGGCCCCTTGAGCTAACGCGACTAGAGAGGAAACACATGCAGCGAATGAGCCAAGTTCTCTGCGGCGCGGCCATCATGTTAATGGCCGGAACCGCCATATCCCCCGTCCACGCGCGTGCATTGTTTGCTTATCCCATGCAAGGGCAAACACCAGAGCAGGAGAATGCGGATCGGTCAGCCTGTCATGATTGGGCCGTCGTTCAGAGTGGGTACGATCCCACGCTTGTGTATGCGGCTCAGCGAGGCGTAATCATCACGCAGAGCGGTAATACGCTTCCTACCTACGACCGGCGTTACCCGGCTCCCGGCGGCATTGCCGCCGTCAGGGGGAACGCCGACATCCGCCGCCTAAATGAACTCTATGACGCCTACCTCAGAGCGGGCGAGGTCTGCTTAGAGGCCAGAGGTTACCAAGTTACAAGATAGGAGCCAGCAATGCGAATTTCGATCTCTAAGGCTTGCCTGGGGTTCGCCTTCACCTGCATAGCTCCGGCTCCCGTCTTCGCTGAGCAGGCTTACCTTTGTGCAATCAACGAAGTGTATGAATGCGTGGCTGTCACCGGGTGCAGCCGCATCTCTTTAGAAGACGCCAATCTTGCAGGAGTCATGCTGATCGATGTTGAAAAGAAGCAGCTTAGCTCGGCTCCACTGGGCCAAGACCCGAGCACGGACGCCATCGACAGCGTGACCGTGGCTGACGACGCCATCCTCCTGCATGGTATAGGCAAGAAGGACACCAACAGGACCTGGAGTGCCGTCATATCGCTGAAGACGGGCAATTTATCAGCTGGCGTCTCCACCCCAAACTTCATCGCTTGCCCTCGCGGGGAGATGCACCGCCAAACTCTGATGGGGCGTTTCTCTGTTGGTGAACTGAAGACTCAGGCTGAGGCTGTGCGTCTGTCAACGAAGGTACACATGAATACTGAGATCCGAGACGCAATCACTAACCGATGTTCGGTGCGAATTAATTGGTCCAGCATTTTGCGTGACGTGGAGAAGCTTGCGCCAACCGCAAACACAAGAAAGGTGTATGATGAAGCATCAGTTGGGACTGATGCTCGTGCTGATTGGGTCGACGTTTACCCCGAGCCCCACGGAGGCGGCTCTGGACGAAAAAAGTGAAATCCTTGCCGAGTGGCTCGTTGATCCTGAGATCGAAACCCAATCAGATCTCACCACTGCTCACCAACGTGCGACGTCCAGTGTTCCGGGCGACGCACTGGCTATCGCTCCTGCCAACCCAGCCGATTGGACACCCATTACTAAGACGGTCCCCGGGGTCCTAATCAAAGGAACCCTCAAAGGTGACTATCAAGGGCGATTTTTGCTGCGCCTCCCAAAGGAGTGGAACGGCAAACTCGTTGTGGGCGGAGCTTCTGGAACGCGCAGCGAATTCAACGGTGACCTCGTTATCAGCGACTTCGTTTTGCAAAAAGGTTACGCCTACGCCTCCCAAAATAAGGGGACGATGAACTTTAGAATGGCTGATAAGAGTGAGCCGAACGCCTGCCCGCTGAACCCCGTTGCAGACTGCGTCGCAAACTCCGCCACCTGTCCGCTGGCCTATTTTTTTCTTCTCGACAACGAAAACTCCCTAGCGGAGTGGGGCGAGCGGATCAATCAGGCTGCTCTCATCGCTAAGGCACTGATCGAAGAGCACTACGAATCTAAGCTATCTCGCACCTATGCCATGGGCGTATCGAACGGTGGCTACCAAGTCCGCAAGGCGATCGAAGACCACCCAGAGACTTTCGATGGGGGCGTCGAGTGGGAAGCGGTTTTGTGGCGCCCTGAGGGGCCGAACTTCATTGGGGAATTGCCGGTTGGATCTGAAAAAGTTTCCCGCGTACTTCGATAGATCGCCTCGATCCGAATAGTCCTGAGGCCCTGGCCATACAGGCCGCTGATTTTCCACCAGACCTTGTCGAGAATGGCACGTCTCTTTGGAGCCTGAATCGCACCCAAGCATGGGAAGTCACCGAGTGTCTGTATGTCCGCAAGCTTGACCCGGATTATGGCAGGCAATTTCCTGGCTTCGCCGCGTTCGCAAACTACGATTATAGAACCCGCCCTGAGAGCGTGAGAAAAACCATCCAAACGTTCGCAAATACTGGCATAGTTCGCAAACCGCTGATCGGTGTCCACGGGACGCTGGACGCTTTGATTACCATCAAGGGACATGCACGGCCTTACAAGGCCATGGTCGAAGCCAAAGGTTTTGGCCAAAACTATCGCCTTTATGAGATCCAGAATGGGAATCACTTGGACTCCTTAAAGGGCGCTACGGTCGGCAAGCAACTTCCAAACCTGGAACTGATCCAACCCTACGCACACAAGGCATTTGAATTGCTCGAGGCGTGGGTCGAGCGCGGCATTGCGCCGCCACCGAGTCAGTGCGTACAGCGGGGAGGGGCAATCGTAGAGAAACCCCCAGCGACCGAGTGTAAAAACCTGCTCGAGCTTGAGATGCCGATTTCAAATGGTCCAAGTACGATCCGCTGAGTGACGACCCGGAAGGTGGACCCTTTGTTGTGCCGAACATGAGCAAGTCAGGCCGATTCCAAGCCATCGTCGGGTCCGGCGGCAGTCAATGAGCCCCTTCGCCATCGGTTTGACCGCGTTTATTTGCGTTGTTGGTGGCGCATTGTTTGGAATGTTTCTTGGCAGGATTTTGCCTGACGATCACCTGAGCACCGACACCAAGGACGTCATCAAGGTGGCAATGGCCATGATCGCCACGTTGGCCGCGCTGGTTCTTGGGTTGATGACCGCATCTGCCAGTAGCTCACTAGAGTCCAAGGAAACTGAAATGAGAAGCACGGCCGCGCAGGTCCTTCTCCTCGATCGTACGTTGGCCAAATATGGGTCGGAAACCAAGGAAGCTCGTGAACTGCTTAAGACGATTTTGCGCGCGAGAATTAATGAAATCTGGCTGGAGGAGAACAACGAAATCACTGAGGCCGAGCGGGCCATCAGTCGAGATGCCGGCGTGGAAACTGTTCAAGTGAAGCTTCTCGAGCTTTCCCCTCAGAACGATGCTCAGCGTTGGCTTCAGTCGGCGGCGCTTCAGATCACTAGCGATATTGCGACAGCGCGCTGGTCCTTGTTCGAGCAGAACGACAGCAGAGTTAAGTGGCCGCTCTTGGCTGCCGTTGTGTTGTGGCTCGGCGTAATTTTCGCAAGCTTCGGCTTATTCGCACCCCATAACAGCAGCGTTGCTGTTGCGCTCGTCGTCGCCGCGCTGTCAGTGGCAGGTTCGATCTATATGATTCTCGAAATGGATCAGCCCTATAGCGGTCCCATCCAAATTTCGAGTGCTCCACTCCGCGCAGCACTACAGCAGCTCGGCCGACCGTAGGAGAATCGCGAACGAGCCAATCGGACTGCCTAGTTGGCCGGTGCATTAGCGATGTCCGCTTTGGGTCAAAAGCAGACGTGATGTCGATGACCGCGAATGTCCGCTTAGTGCCATAAGCGGACATCAACAGCGATCCAAAATTCTAACTGGGTCACAAAGGTCGGTGCGGTGACGCGCCGGGTCGCCGGCGCCAAACTCGGCTAATGACAGCTAACCCGATGCTCAACGCAGCGGTGGTGGTTGCTAACCACCCATGTCTTCGCCACCAGCCCTCATTTTTGTCTTCCCGACGTCTGCGCAGGATCTCCCGCGCAAATGCCGTTTTGCGAGGGCTCAACTCCCTAGGATCGCGACCGCTTTGCTCGTCCATCGTGGTCAACCTGGCCCGGCTTTCAGTAGGTTCAGCCGCAAGGGGCCGCCGTTATGCCGCTCGCGCACAATGACCGGGCCTAAGACTCAGCGCGATGCGTTACTAAGATTGAGACCCATACAAGTCGCCAATCTCCTTCTTGCCTATCGGCGTCTCCGTGCGTAGAAGCCGCCGCCACCCAGAAGAAGGACGACGAGAAGGATTATTAAAAGTGTGGTGGTGCTCATGATGTCCTCTCAGCGCAGAAAAGGGACGGCAGCCGGTGTGGGGGTCCACGAAAGGAAGGGCATGGTCCGATGCGCTAAATGGACAAGCCCCACCGAGACGATAGGTTCCCTACAGGAGCGCTCACCGGGAGGCTCAGGAATGTCCGCCTCACCCCCAAGAGCAGTCCTGCGCAGCGTCGGAATACTGTCGGCTAAGCTGACATCGCCCCGTAGTTTATTCCCTCCCTCCCTGAACGGACCATCGGTTGGGGCGTTGCTTCTGAAGGGAAGGATCTAAAGTCCCAATGTCCCAACGAGCCGAACATTATCGTGGCTATAACATCCTCGGAAACACGCAAGGACGAGGTTGGAGTGTCGAAGTTCATCCCAACACACCTGATCTGCCCATTCTTCGACGAGCCGGTTTTCGCGTGATCCACCCGGCATGGACGGAGGCACTCGTTGAGGCGCGTTCGCGCGTTGACGCGATGCTGCGGTAGGTCGAACACCCGGGCAACCGGAACTAAGTCCACGTGGCCGAGTTCTCCTTTTAGTGGCATTGGCGCGGTTCCCCCGACGCCCCCCGTCAGCCAGCCCCGATGCCCAAGCAATAGAGCAAAAGAGTAACGACGCCACGTAGCGTAACGGCGCGTGATGAAGCGGCCTCGGGTCTTTCCTGGGGCCGTTTCCTTTTTCGTGATCCGGCGAGATTCGATTTCGCCGAATGGTTTGCTAAAATCCAACCCGCAGAAAACAGATAAAGCGGAGCCCTCCGGCGTGGCCAAACGCAATCCTTTCGCCGCCATCGCGCATGGGCCTGACTTGGCCGAGGCCATCGTCGACGCGATACGCGAGCCCCTTCTCGTGCTCGACCCGGACTTGCGCGTGATCGCTGCGAGCCGCTCGTTCTACCGGACATTCGCCGTGACGCCGCGCAAGACGGAAGGCCAGCTGGTGTTCGACCTAGGCGACGGGCAGTGGAACATTCCCAAGCTACGGGCGCTCCTCGAAGACATCATTCCGAAGCGCCGCACTGTCGAGTCCTATGAGGTCGAGCACGTATTCCCGTCGATCGGCCGGCGCGTGATGCTGCTCAATGGCCGCCGGGTGTTTGACGAGAATGGCACAGCCACCGCCATTCTTCTGGCCATTGAGGACGTGACTCGGCGCCGCGAGGCTGATCGTGAAAAGGACGAGCTGCTTCAGGCAAAGGAAATTCTGCTTCAGGAGATGCAGCACCGCGTTGCCAACAGTCTTCAGATCATCGCCAGCATTCTTCTGCTCAAGGCCAGGACCGTGCAATCGGAGGAAACCCGCCATCATCTACACGACGCCCACCAGCGAGTCATGTCGGTGGCGACGGTGCAAGAACAGCTCCATGCCACCGGGCTGAACGAAAGGATCGAGATCGGGCCCTATCTCACCAAGCTGTGCGCCAGTCTTGCAGCATCGATGATCGGCGAACGCCGGCCGCTCTCGATCAAGGTGAAAGCGAGCTCCGGCGGTGCGACTTCCAGCGAAGCAGTGAGCCTCGGGTTGATCGTGACAGAGCTCGTGATCAACGCCTTGAAGCATGGCTTCCCGGCCGGAGCGGAGGGCGAAATCTTCGTCAGCTATGACGCGCAAGATTCCGGCTGGCGTCTTTCTGTTGCCGACAATGGATTGGGGGGCCAAGAAGCTGACGGCGAAATTCCACGCGCCGGTCTTGGCACGAGCATCGTCGAGGCCCTGGCGCATCAGCTCGCTGCGACGGTGCAGAAGACGAGTGGCCCTCGAGGGCACCATGGTCTCAATTATCGCCCCCGCAGTCAGCTAGAAGCCGAATTGCACATGGCGCTATGTCCGCTATGGGTCATTAGCGGGCATCGGCACCAGCTCGCGGAATGTCCGCTTTGTGCCATAAGCGGACATCAGCTTGTTCCACCTGGACTTGAAACCCGTTGTCGTCGCAGCCAAGGCAGATGGGGACGCAAATGCAGTCGCCCGGTCCGATCTGCGCTTGCCCGCCTTACTGCGCGGGAGTCTTCAACATCTTCGACAAGCCAACTAGCGGCTGTTTGAGGATCAGCGGCGCGGTCGCGTCAACTTTCGGAGCGCAGGCGTAGTTGACGCAGGCAATATCGGGACGGTCGGCGGGGCTGCGGTGGCAAGCGGCCCTGCTTGTGCAGATGGCGATACTGGGCGCCCGGCAAGTGGGCGCCGGGGCGCATGCCGGTATCGGGGGAGGTGCCACGCCGGGTGTACGTCCCGAAACGGCGGCTGGCTTTTCGACAGGCTGCACGGGAATGAGAACTTTAGACCCGGGCCCGTTCTCCTGTGCCGCAGCCACCGAAATATGGGTCAACATGGCTATCGCCACACCCAAGGCCACTCGCCGCATCGCTGCCTCCGTCGGTTAGTTTGACCCTTATGCCGTCAGTGTCTGCACGGGCGGGCTGTCGAGACCTCTCGTCGTCGCTCTCGTCAGCGATTCGATGGTTGCGTGGGCAAGTTTTCGCCCAGTGGGCGTGATCGGCGCCCTTCATAAGCATAAAAAACTGATGATCTGGCAAACGGGCGCTTCCGACACAGACTTCGGAGACAGTTAGGTCACGACGCGGATCACGCGGTGTCCTTCTGATGATGCAACTAAGTCAAAAGCGGACAGATCACTTACCGAGAACCAGCGTCCAGTAGTGCTTGGAATTGTCAGCGCCATGGGCGGAAGCAATGCCGATCCTGGTGACGCCGGGGAGAAGCAGGTTGGCGTTGTGGTCTGGCGTTTTGCTCCACTCCGCCACGACACCCGTCACAGAAATGTTCCCACTGAGGAGGAGATTCTCGGCGTCGAAGTTCTGGGCAGCCCGCTGGGTAAAGCTGCCTTCGCCCGGTAGGGCGTGGGTCAGCTGTCCGGCGGCAGCCATTCCACGCGAGTGGTCGATGGCAATCTGCATCAGCGCGGCGTCAGCGGTGACGGGTCCAACACCGTTCGTTCTGCGATATTCCGAGATTTCAGCGGCCGAGTCTCCATTGATGGGGTCAGCGACCGGTACGCCGGGTTTTGTCGCCCGCGCTGCATTGCCCGTACTTCCCGCATTGTCCTTCAGCACGTGAGCGCCGGCGCCGGCGCCATTATCAGGGGCCGCCTCGACTTGCTGGGCCAGGGCGGCGTCGTGCTGCACCGTGGCGGCCTTGCACTGGGCCTCAAGACCCGGCGCGGCGGGTGAATTTCGTGCGCGAGCCACCCGGGCGGTTTCGCAGATCGGCAGGGGCGCCCCCGTCGGTTGCCCTGTCGTCACTCTTCCTAATGGCTTCGCGGGGCCCGGCGGAGGTCCTGCGGCCGGTGGTGCTGCGCTTGTGAGGCACTTAAACGGCTGGTTGCTGTACCACTTAGCGACGTTACGAGGATTGTTTTTGTCGACTGTCGTGCCCGTCAACCGGCCCGTGGGTCCGATCGTGCCCGTGTATCCCCCGACGCCGCCGTCTTCCCAATAAACAGTGACGTCAAAGAAATCACCCTTGATCGTTCCGTCGACCGAGCCGTCAACGCTCCCCTCATATTCACCGTCATTGTATTTAAGGTAGCCTGCAGTTCCTTGGAGAAGCGTCCCCGTTTGCTCCAAATGAAACAATGGTTTAGAGCCATTCGATTGCATCGCTCTCCATGATTCATTCGGCATATTGTGGTAGGATACGTCCCATTGCGAGCAGGCCGCTTGCGCGGCCGAGGGCAGGAGCATGGCGAAGGAAATACTGACCATCCAGCCGAGGGAAACAGCACCGATGCGGATCATGCAGTGTCCTTTCGATTGACGAATTCTCGGCAACGCCTCACGGAGCAACCCAACATGCCCCTTTGCTGAGCAAATAGCGAGTCAGACGGATGGTGATGGCCTAGGCAACTCGTTCAGCGTTTACCTAGTCTGCCTGTTAAAAACCAAGTCCGCCTTGGGTCATTTGCGGACATAGCCACCGGCTCATCGAAGGTCCGCTTCGTGCCAGAAGCGGACCTGGCGTCTCTCGACGCAAGTCGTGCGGATTATGGATAAGATTTTTGAACTTCCCGCGGCCGTCTCGCCCCGAGGAGATAAACGACCGCGACCAGGTAAAGATACAGCCAGACGCCGGAATAGAGGCGCATGGCGACGCTACGCTGGAAATGGAACTGGTCTTCGGTCACTTCACGGATGATCCCGTGATCGTTGAAGAAGAATCGGCCATCCCGGATCAGCGGGTCGCCCGCGCCACTAGAGGGCGTGACGATCACGAATGTTGCGAGCGCGTAGACGAGTGCGGCCGCCAACAATGCCAATGCCCAACAAGGGACTAGCGTGAAAAACGCCCGCAGGCTGAGCCGCTTCTTCTCCGCCACCACCACGGCAGTCGCCACAGCAAGCACAACGGCCGGAAACAACGCGTAATGCAGAAGCCACACGCTTGGCCATGCAGACTCCACATCGATGCCGCGCAAGGACTTGGCGTGAATTAAGCCTGAAAGCAACAGACCCCCTAGCGCGATCATGCCGACGGGAACGCGGAGATAAAGAACCACACGCCGGAGGAGAGACTCCATATGTGGCCTGCTCTGCTTGAGTGCGTTCCTCACTCAGCGGCGTCGGGTCTTGTTTCCGAAGCCGGGACGCTTTCAGAACCAGGGACGGCCTCCGGTGTGGGACCGGCTCCGGAAACAGGCGGGGACTGAGCGTTGGGAGTTGCTGCGGAAGCTGGGGCGCTGCCGGAGTTTGACGGAAACTTGGCTTCGGAAGCAGGTGCCGTTTCGCAGTCGTGCTCCTGCATCAGCTGTTCGATATCGCCGCGATTTTCGTTCATGGGTGGACCGAGCTTGTCAACGAGGACCAACAGCCCCTGCCAGTGCTTGCAGGCCATGGGGACGTTGTTCTTGTCGAGGCAGGCCTTCGCAGCAAAAACCTCCCGGCTGTACCCGGCCATGGCCAGGAGTTCCTGGGGGCGCGCCCGGCGTTTCCCATTTGTCGAAGAACTCCTCGCAGGCGGGCATGCCTTCCGAGGGCTCTGCGACCAGCCAGATGCGCTCTCCAGCCAACGCGACCGAAACAATTGAGAAAATAGCAAATGGAAGCAAAAAGACCATGGCATGGTGGCGTATCATGCTCTTTCCTCCGGATACCGTAGAGCTACTTGCATGGCGGCGGCACATTCTTGGCGAGTTCGCCGGGAACATCGGCATTCCAATTTCCGGGTGGCGAATAGCGGCACACCCAGTATGTCGTGTCCCCGCATTGCGCCACGGCGCAACCGACCTGGGCCGTCTCCCGCCAGACCACCTGAGTGAAGTGTCGGACCTCCCGGGACCTATCGTGGTCTCCGGCACTGAAGGAGGCGTAGGGGTTGTTGTAATCGTATTTGGGAGCCTCGCCGTAAAACCAAGCCACGGCATCCGCGCCGGCGTTCGGTGCGCCTGGCGGCGCCCAATATAGGTTCTCGCCCAATCCAGGCTCCTCGGAGTGCTTGAACGAGCCGTCCGCCTTCCTCTCGCAGCGGTTCGCCCAACCTTGAGCGCCCGAGGCCAGTTGCGCCGACCAAGTCAGATTGGGCACGCAATGTTTGGCGCGGTATCCGTTATGAGCGTTGAGCGCCGCTTGTGCTTCGGCGGACAAACCGCCACCACCACCACCGCCGCCGCCTGCCCAAAGGGGCGAAACCTTGCGGAACGACGCGTCCTCGGGGAACGTCTGTTCGCCTCTACTTTTATTCACCCATAGTTTGTAGTCAGAATGGCGAATGAAATGGTTGGGGAAGTTAACCGACTCGTACGAAATCGCACTCCCACCAGCCAGCCCCGCCCGTGGCAGGAAAGAGGCATCCGCGCGGAAGCTTTGTGGATGGTGGTCTGTATTGGTGGCATGCAGCTTCAGCCGAAAATCTTCGTGCCTCAGGAAGAAGCCAGGGTTGTTGACGGACTCGAAGCTCACCGCACCCGGTGTCCCGCTTAAGGCCGGACGCAAGATGAACGTCGCATCCTTCAGGCCCACAGTGTCGTTAGGGTCGATCGGGTCAATTCTGCCTTCGAAATTGTAGTGGCGGATCCATCGGTCCGGATAGTTGACCGACTTGAATGACACTGTCTCGTCCGCCCACGCAGTTTGGCCGGTAAAACACAAAATCAGCAGCCCAACAACGATCGCCCTGTTCTTTATAGTCATGCCTATACCTCGCCTGTGAGCGTTACTGACCGGCTGACTACGGCTTCGTCTCTTTGAGGACGTCGCCAATCCCCTTGTGCGGCTTCTGCTCGAACACGCCGGCCTTCTCCTCTGGCGTTGGGGGCTGCGTGTCCTTGAGAACTCTCGCCGACGTCTCCTTCCGGGTTTTGTTGGATCTCGGCTTCGGCGGACGTTTTCTGACAAATGGCTTTGCGTCCGGTCTTCTCATGGAATTTGATCGTACCCTTAGGGCGGTCTAGGTCGGTGGGGCCCGTACCGCTTAGGTTCCCGTCAGGGTCAATCACGCCGTGAAATTCCACGGGGTGCTCCTCTCCGAGCCCGGGCTCATCCACGCTATAGATCAAGTGGAACTTGTTACCGTCCATCCCGCCCTGGACCACCCGGACAACGAGACCGCCGTAGCCGTCGGCTCGGCGCGGAGTGTTGTAGGTCGCTTTCCCGCTGAGATCGAAGTGGTTGGAATTTGGCTTCCATCTAGCTTGCGTGAGATTGAAACCAATCCAAGCGCCGCTCTTCAACTGAAACTCCCAGTAGCCGTTCAGATTCCATTCCAGGCATCCGCCTTTAGCGGAAGATGGCGCGAGGGCGGCGAAGGCGGCGGCACACACGGTCAGGATTGCAAAGAGACGAGCAATCGAGCCGAGACCGATCATGGCATCCTCCTTGGCGTCGTTGGCCGACCTCTCCTCCAAGCCACCATGGAGCAACTGCCCAGCATGCTTGAGCACGAGATCGACATCATTGCTGCGCTCACTTGAACGGACATCGTCGGTCAACCTTGCCAGCGGCGTGGAACTTCAGATTTGCCCTCATCGCGATTCTCCTATTGACGCTCCGGGTTTGGACTCAGACATCCACGCGCTACGGCTGCGTCTCCTTGAGGATGTCGCCGATGCCCTTCCCGGGCTTCTGGGTAATCCCGGTCTTCTCCTCGGAACTTGGCGGCGGTGCCTGTTTGAGAACGGGCGTGCAGGGCAGGATCTGTGCCCAGCGTACGCAGCGGCCGGCCAATTGGCCGGGCTCGCCTTTGTGGTATTTGACGCAATAGGAGACCGGCTTGCAGTCCTTGCTCGACGGGAATTCGTCGACGGCCTTCGCGGGCGATGCAGAGCCGAGCCAAAACATCGTGACCATCGCTGCGGCGGTGCAGCGTAAGACAACCGAGATTGTGCCAATGCGCATCATGATTGAGACGGTCCCGAGGTAAACCGTCGTGTTGTCCGGTTTCACCGCTCGCATGTCGGATCAATCACCGCATGCCGCCTTTACGAGCGCGCACGAGTTCGACGGTGCCGCCTTCCAGCAGGCTCTCATCGCGTTGTTTTCCACCGTCCTTGTGTCGGCGCCGAAATGACCGAAGTACCAATACCCGCCATTTGCGCGGCTCTCCGCGTAGGCGATGCAACGTGCCTTCAGCGCATCGAGTATCGTGCAGGCGCTGTCGCCGCAGCCTTGCAGGGCGGCGTTCTTCGCCACGTCGGGTGATGGCTGGCCGACGGCGTAGCCCCAGCGCCCCTTGCCGTCGGCCGCGATCGCCGCCCACGGGCCCGTTGACGTTGCGGATGCAGGTGGCGGCCCGGGCGCCTCGACAGCCCTGCAGCGGAATGTCTGTGGGCTGATAAAGCCTATTTCTAAATCAGGTTCTCCGCGGGGGTTGCTAAGTTTTCGAGTTGTGCCCGTGAAGTGACCTTCGGAATTGATGGACCCGTCGTATCGGGCCTGAACCTCGTTCTGCCACATGACGTCGATCTGGAGACCGGTTCCGTTGAAGAAGCCGCCGGCCTTCCCATCGACGCGGTGGAAATCATCTCCCGTGTAGTAGTGGGCGGAGCCGGTAATGTCGCCGACGACTTTGCCGCTGGCGACATTCACCGCGAACGTGACGTTGTATCCGTTGTCCTGCTTGACGGCGAAACTCGGCAGCAGCTCCCAAGCTCGACACTCCGCCATGGCGGCGAAAGGCAACACGGCGACGGCGGTTGTGAGAACGGCGCCGGATAGCCAGCTGGTGCAAGCCATGGCGTTCTCCTGGGGACCTAGGGCTTCAAGGATTCGTATCCGGGACTGGCTGGCTGCTGCCGATTAGGGACCAAGGGTCACGTCCTCCCCCCAAACCCAACCGACGGGTTTAGTCTGCAGCTTGTACCAGACTGGGTTTGCCCGCTTCTCCAGCACGAGGAACTTGCTGCCCACCGGTATGCCGACGTCATTGCCGTTGGCGTCCTTGAACGCGGCGCCGCCGGGTGCGGCATAAATCGTCGCGGGAGTTATTGCCGTTGCGTACTCGGCTCCGCCACCCCCAGCGTTTGCGGCGGCAACCTTGGTGCAAACGATCGACTTGAAGCTCGCGCAAGGGGCATTGCACTCCTTCTTGTCGTCGATCACCCAGGTTTTCTTGGCACCGTCGTAGCGAACAAATCGCGCGGCTGCCTGATGCCCCTCTTGGCGGCAAAACACGTCCGCGGCGCCCTGCCCGCAATCGTTGGCCCATATACGGCACCAATCCAGTGGAAGAGTGGTGCCGCTGCTCGTCTCCACCACGGGGTAGTTGTATTGGACTTCGCCATTACCGAGCTCGACGACTTTTTTGACCTTGCCGAGCGCTTTCACCGGCTTGTCCGGGGCCGCAGGCGGGGCTTGTGGCGGAGTAGCCTCGGCGAGACACGTCGCGGAAGAATCTGTGCCGTTGTGCCACAGTTGTTTCCAGCCGGTAGCATTGCCCGTGGTCTCGTCTTTGACGGCGCCCGCCAAGCGGCCTTCAGCGCTTATCCCCCCTACGTAGCTACCGACTGAGCCGCTGTTCCACTCAACTCTGATGATGAGTGTGCCATGATCGAAGGTGCCAGTAAGCGACTTGCTGCCAACTGCTTCGGAGAGGTTCTTGCTCTTGATTGAAATGTAGTTCGCGTCCCCCGACAGTTCGGTGCCGTCCTGACGAAGATGAAAGGTCGTATTAAATCCGTTGTTTTGAGCGAAAACCCATTCGCCGTTTATGTCCCATTTGGCGCAGTCGGCGCGGGCTGAGGACGGCAGCAGGGCAGTTGCGGTGCCGAAAAACAACCAAGCAAAAAATGCGAGAAGAACAAAACTTGGGCGCATCATGGCATGCACTCCTGATCGACGCCGATTTGCGCCAATGGCGAATGCGAGATTTGCCTCCCCGTTAGGGGGTTTCCCCGGTTGATATGGTGGGAATGATATTGGCGATCGCCTTATTACTCTGAGGCGACCGCAACAGCCGCAAGCGGCTTTAAGACGGTGGTGATCCACGAGAACACCCTGGACAAGGCTTCGCGATCCGTGGGCAGAACAATATAGCAAGTGCAACCTTTACGATAGGCGAATTACGCGCAACCGCTATAATGGCCATGGTGCCGGGTGCGATCAGCCCTGATGGAGGCGGTATGCGCAGCCTAGACATGGGCACTCAAAGACTATTTCGGGCCTTTACCATAGCCGCGCTCGCGGCATTTGTTTCGTACGGAGCGGTTGGGCTTCTGGTCACGCCAGTGCTCGCTGGCAATGCGGAGCGCGACGTCCTGCCTAAGGGTGACGGGGTCGACAAGTATCTCAAACAGCCGACCCCAGAGGAAAAGGCTGGAGTCACTGGCACCAAGCTTTGCCCATCGCGTCGTGCCCCCTGGACTGAATGCAGAAATCACCGGCTCTATCAATGCAGGCAAATGCCCTCGGCTACGGGGCCGCTTGTCTGCAACTATCGCGACACCTGTATCAAGTTCGGCGGCTATTGTTGAAGCGCGACCGCCGGTGCGATGACTGTCTTGTGGAGGCAGCTATGCGCCAGTCGTCGACCACTAAAATAATCGCGGGTGCAAGTGACACTTGCTCCGCGGGCAAGAAAAAGGCGACGAGCTTTTGTGTGTCGCTACTGGTTCAGCTTGCAACGATTTCAGCTTTCGTGGCGACGGCGTACGCCGGCCAACTAGTGGAGCAAGATTCGGATCGCGTCGGCGGTGATTATGCGAATTTTACGCTGTCGACGGCCAACGGGTATCAAGCCTGCCTCGATTACTGCAATGCCGATCAACAGTGCGAGGCGTGGACTTTCGTCAGGCCTGGCATTCAGGGTCCTAATCCGCGCTGTTGGCTTAAGGACACCGTACCAGCGCAGCGGTCAGACAAATGCTGCATCTCAGGGATAAAATATCCTGACCCGCAACCAGACGTCGATCTGCCGGGAAGCGACTATATGAGCGTGACTCTTACTCGAAAAGATTCTCCTGTAGCGGATTGTTTTTTTTGCCGCGACGAACCGGGCCGCTGCAGGGCTTGGACCTACGTGAAAGCCGGAATCCAGGCTGAGAATCCGCGCTGTTGGCTAAAAAACAGTGTGCCCCGGCGGATCAAGAGCGGTTGCTGCGTATCCGGCGTATTTTAGTTTCGCAAGCCACAAGACTATGTCCGCTTTGGGTCATTTGCGGACATAGGGCTCCCGCACTCTTGCCTTCCATTGTCGGCTTCGCGCTAAAAGCGGACATAGAACACGTTCTCGAGCAATCGCGCGCAAGTTCCTCCTCCCAAAAGAAGGAGGAGCCTAAATGGAAACGCATGTTCAAAGTGAGTCTGATAGCCCAGTCACTCAACCTTGGAACAAGGGCAAGCTCACCGGAGCCAAGCCACCTCTTCGCCCGAAACATGTCTGGGCGGTCAGAACCCGACTTCATTTATTGAAACGCTTCAGGGATCTCGCGCTGTTTAACCTGGCCATCGACAGTAAGCTTCGTGGCTGCGACGTTGTCAGCCTAAAGGTCGTTGACGTTGCACCCAATGGCTATCCCGTAGATCGAGCCTCCGTTCGACAGCGCAAAACAGGGAGGCCTGTTCAATTCGAGATCACTGAGCAAACCCGCCAGGCAGTCGACGACCATCTCTCGCAACGGGGTGGAGCGTCTAGTCCATACCTCTTTCCTGGTCGCGGTCCGGCAGGTCATCTGACCACGCGACAATATGCAAGACCGTTAGAGGATTGGCTCACAATGATAGGCCTTGATCCCTGCTTCTATGGCACGCATTCACTCCGCAGGACGAAGGCTACATTGATCTACAAAAAAACGGGAAATCTTCGAGCAGTTCAGCTTTTGCTAGGCCACACGAAGATCGAGAGCACAGTTCGCTATCTCGGAATCGAGGTCGATGACGCGCTCACCGTAGCCGAGCAGATCGACGTCTGAAAACTGAGGCAGAGCAGACATGCTCTGCCTCCCAATCTAGGTCCGTTAAGTGCCAATAGCGGACGTCGAATACTCATGAGCGGAGCTCAACCCGGGAGCGCTACCCAGCCTACCCGCGTGTCCAAAGTTAGGACCTAGCCTGAGAAATTCTTGATGCCTTGCTGTTATCCCACGGCACACGTACACTACCGTACCACCAGTAAGTAGCCCCGGGCACTGGTGGCTGAGAGAGGTTAAGTCGCGCTCCCGCCTGCGCACAGGAAAACAGCCTGTTGACCTGTCTAATTCCGCGAGCCGATATCTGCGATCCCAAGACGCTGGCCGTAATGGGCCGGGCGTTCGCCGCCATTTGGAATGCGCTCAGGGCGGACAATCCCTTTCGCAATTCTGAACTTGTGGCCGACGGGGTGACCGATCCTATTCGGCTCCGAAATCTCACCGTGGAAAGCCTGCTTGTCTCACACCATCGAGAAGCGTTTGTCCTGGCGTAAGGAGTCCAAGCAATGAAAAGACTGATCCATTCAACCGCGACCGTCGCCTTGCTGATATCTATCGCGACAATCAGTTTCACGCCCGCGAGCGCATTGGTCACCGCGCCCGATAGAAAACTCTATGTGGGGTCGTCAGTAACTCCAGTGCACTGTCAGAAAAAGTATCACTGCCATTGGAGGGGTGAAGGCGCCAACAGAAGCAAACACTGCCACATCTGTGGCTAACGATTAGCTGGAACCTATCGTCCTGCGCTGATCGACAGGAACTCGCTCAGACATTTTTGAAGACGCGATGGCTGGACACCTGAGCTAGCGCGACTAGGGAGGAAACACGTGTTCCGAATGAGCCAAGTCCTCTGCGGCGCCGCCATCATGATTATGGCTGGAGCAGCCCTATCACCTGTCGACGCGCGTGCGTTGTTTGCTTATCCCATGCAAGGGCAAACTCCAGAGCAGGAGAATGCAGATCGGTCAGCCTGTCACGATTGGGCCGTCGCTCAGAGCGGTTACGATCCCACCCTTTTGTATGCAGCTCAGCGGGGCATAATAATTACGCAGAGTGGCAACACGCTTCCGACCTACGACCGACGTTACCCGGCTCCAGGCGGAATTGCCGGAGTCAGGGGCAACGCCGACATCCGCCGCCTAAATGAACTTTATGACGCCTACCTCAGAGCGGGCGAGGTCTGCTTAGAGGCCAGAGGTTATCAAGTTACAAGATAGGAGCTAGCAATGCGAATTTCGATCTCTAAGGCTTGCCTGGGGTTCGCCTTCATCTGCATAGCTCCGGCCCTGTCTTCGCTGAGCAGGCTTACCTTTGTGCAATCAACGAAGTGTATGAATGTGTGGCCGTCGCCGGCTGCAGCCGCATCTCTCTGGAAGACGCCAATCTGGCAGGCGTCATGCTGATCGATGTGGAAAAGAAACAGCTTAGTTCAGCTCCCTGGGGGGGAGATCCCACCACGGATGCGATCGACAGTGTGACCGTGGCCGATGATGCCGTCCTCCTCCATGGCCTCGGCAAGAAAGACACCGGCAGGACCTGGAGTGCTGTCATTTCTCTGAAGACTGGAAATCTATCGGCTGGTGTGTCCACCCCAGACTCATCGCTAGCACTCTCGGGAAGATGCACCGCCAAACTTTGACATCCGGCGTGATGTCTTTCGCACTCGCATTAAAAAGGAAAGGACGCAGCTATGTCAGAAATGCAGCAGGGCGACTGGACCAAACCGGCGGCGATGGCGATTCCGAAAGGAGGATTCGCCAAGGATAAGGTGGAACAGGGCAGATACGGCCCGATCTTTCCCAAGACTCCGGCGTGCTACGGCTTTTCGATTCTCGCGAAAATCATCCCGGGTAGGGAGGAGGCTTTCTATGAGCACGCCAAAACCATCGAGAAGACGATAGCGTCTCAGCCTGACGGTCTCGCAGTGCTCAAGCTGCACTACCTGCGCTGGCTCCTCTTTCCGATCAACGGGGATACCTACTTCATGTATCAGGGCATCTTTGACACTGACTTCGACAAATACACTGAGGATGCCGTGACTCTCTTCTCGGCCACCGGCATTGATACTGTCTTCGAAAACCTCGAAGGCTTTCCCAAAGATTGGAAAACCAAGCCGGAGGAATTCGTCAAGTTCGTCCGCGAGCACCAGTGCCCGAGTTTCCTCGAATACGGGGAATATCCCTATGTGAGTGCCGACGAGATCAAGAAGGCACTGAAGCTCAAGGCCGCCTTCTCGAACATGCTCGACCAGATGCAGTGATCCCAACGCGCACAGGCACTTCTCAGTAGCAGACATGCTCGAATTTGACGATATTCAGCACATCCTGCTGACGCGCACTCCGGCACTCACCGGACGATATGAGTTTCTATCGTTTCGGAACGCTTCGGGTGGCAGGGCATGGCTGAGCGGCATTCTCAAGACAGTACAGTCAGCGGCGGAGGTTCTGGCTTCGGTCGATGAGGACAAGCGCTGGGTGACGGTGGCGTTCACCTGGAATGGCCTCAAGGCTCTAGGCGTGGACGAAACATCGCTAGCCACGTTCCCGGAGGAGTTCAAGCAAGGCATGCCCGCACGCGCAGAGCATCCTCGGTGACACTGGCGCCAATCATCCTGACAACTGGGTAGGGGGACTTGCGAGCCCGGATCTTCACGCCATCGCCATTCTATTTGCCCGCGATGAAGGCGAGCGGGAGCGTTGCAATACGGAGCACCAAAGGTTCCTAGCGGACTGCGAAGGCGTTGAGGTGCTGTCGTCCCTAGACCTCCTAGCGATCCCGCCATTCGATACGGCTCACGACCACTTCGGTTACCGCGACAGGCTCTCGCAGCCAGTCATTGAAGGCACTGATGACGTGCCAACGCCCGGCTCCGGGCCGCCACTCAAACCAGGGGAATTTATTCTTGGCTACCCAGACGAGAGCGGACGGCCCGTAGACCTACCGGAACCGGAAATTTTGTCTCGAAACGGCAGCTACATGGCCTATCGCCGGCTACAGGAGCATGTCGGAAAGTTTCGTGACTTTCTGCGCCAGCATGGCGAGACTCCCGAGGAGCAGGAACTCGTGGCTGCGAAGCTCATGGGTCGATGGCGGAGCGGTGCTCCATTAGTGCTGGCGCCAGACAAGGAAGATCCTGCATTGGGCGCCGACCTGCAGCGAAACAACAACTTCAACTACAAGGAGATGGATCCGCATGGGTATGCGGTACCGCTCGGTTCGCACATGCGTCGCATGAACCCTCGCGACACTGCAGCGAACATAAACCGACGTCGCATGATTCGCCGCGGCGCTACTTATGGTTTGCCTTTGCCGGAAGACGCTCCAGACGATGGCGCCGACCGCGGCATAGCGGCTTTCATCATCTGTGCAAGCCTTATCCGACAGTTCGAGTTTGCGCAGAACGTATGGGCGAACGACCGAAACTTTCACGAGCTCGGTAACGAACGCGACCCGATCATCGGCGCTCACGACGGCACGCTTGAATTCAAAATCCCAAAGCGGCCCATTCGCAAAACGATCACCGGCCTGCCTGCCTTCACTACGGTGAGGGGCGGCGCGTACTTCTTTCTTCCTGGGCTGAAGGCGCTGCGCTGGCTGGCCGACTTAGAGACATAAAATAAAGCGGGGCTCGTCGAGTTGTCAGACCGACACGTCGCGTCACACGCATCGTAGGAGAAACAAATGGCGGATCATGGTGCAGGACCGAGGGCTACAGCCAACCCCGAGATCGACATCACCGACTTGTTCGCCTTTCCCAGCCCCGAGCGCCCCGGCCACCTGGTGCTGATAATGAACGCTTACCCGTTCAAGCATATCGAAGCCACACGGCTCCTGTTCTCGGACGCCATCGACTACCGGATCCGCGTTCGCCCGGTGCGCATCGCGACTACGGGGCTAGGCGCCGCATTCGCGGTTGGCGACGACGAATGCTTCTTCAGCTTCACCTTCGTCGTTCCAAAGCAAAGTGACGGCAAGCTGACACAGACTGGCACCTGCCACAGCCCCTTGGGCGATATCGCCGTCCGCGTCGGCGCTGAAGACGGCGCGCATGGTGATGGTGTCCGTGTCTTCGCTGGTTGCCGGCTTGACCCGTTCTTCGTCGACCAGCTGTTTTCGGGCGGGCTTAGAATGACCCGCAAGATCCCTAAAATCACGGGAGTCAATTCGGTCGAGGGGCAGAACGTCCTAAGCGTGGTCGTCGAGGTCGAGCACGCGAAGCTGTTTGGACCCGACGCCGGGCCCATAGTCGCGGTAATCGCCGAGACCACTACCAATGGATCATTCCGTGCGCGGCTCGATCGAGTCGGCCGACCCGAAATCAAAAACTTCATCATGATGGACAAGGCCGCCGATGCGGTGAACCGCGATCTGGATATACGCGACCTTTACAGCGAGGAGGATGGGTTCAAACTTCGCCCAGACTATCTTGGTGCCTATCGCGCCCGCCTCAACGGCAGCATGGCCGTCTACGACAGTCTGGACGGCAAAACAGACTGGCCACTCGATGACAAGGGTGTCCACCCGCTGACCGAGATGCTGCTTGCCGATTTCCTGGTCGTCGACATGTCCAAGCCGTTCGACGAAGACGGCTATCTCGAGATCGAGAGAGCGATGCTGCGCGGCGCCCCACACAAGACCTGTGGCGGACGTTGGCTCAACCACGACATCGTCGACTCGCTGCTCACGATCCTGATCAACAACGGCAATGGTCCCCGCATATCGGACGGTGTTGATCAAACAGCGGTCCCCGCGTCCCGAAACTTTCCCTATCTATCGAAGCCGAACCCAATGCCCCCAAAACTGGCACCGCTTGTCGGGATACCCATGTGATGGACGCGTTCTCGTCTTGCGCATCACCCCGTACGACGGATGGTACGATCGCTCTGTCGAACCTAGAAGCGCACATTGATGGTCTTGAACTGAGCTGTGGCCGGGGGGAGCTGGACAGCCCTGCATGGTCCGAGCTGATCGATCTCATCACGCTTCGGGCCCAGATACGCGGCCGTATCGCCGACTACGAACGCGCGTCAGCACTCGCTGAACAGCGCGCGCTCGATGCGCCGGCCGATGGCCTCGGGTTCCTCGCGCGCGCGCGCACGCGAGCCGCTCTGCACCGCTTTGATGAGGCGCTAGCCGATCTCGACAGCGCCGAGCGCTTTGGATCGCCGGGCCCCGAGGTAGAGGCCGAAAGGGCAGCGATTCTGCAGGCGCTCGGGCGATATAACGAAGCGTTGGCGCTTCGACGGACGGCGGCTGAGCGCCGCGCCGATTTCGAAAGCCTGGCTGGACTTGCCTCCCTCCATGCTGAACTTGGGGAGATTACGGCTGCTGAGACTTGGTTCGACGAAAGCTGCAGGTGTTTCCGAAGCGTCTCGCCGTTTCCGATTGCGCAGCTTGAGTTTCAACGCGGCCACATGTGGTTGAGGCATGGTGATTTCAAATGCGCCCGGCACTGGTTTGAAGCCGCATGGGGACGGTTGCCAGACTATGCACAAGCCGAAGGCCATCTGGCCGAGGTTGAATATGAACTCGGCGAGCGCAATGGCGCGATCGCACGCCTTCGACGCCTCGCCTCCGTTGCCGACGATCCCGACTATGCGGTGCAGCTCGCGCGAATGCTTGCGGAAACCGACCACCTGGATGAAGCCGGTATGTGGTGCGAGCATGCCGAAAAGCGATATGAACAAATTGTCGCGCGCCATCCAGCCGCTTTTGCCGACCACGCTGCGGATTTCTGGCTCTCGGTAGGCAACGAACCCCAGCGGGCGTTGAGCCTAGCGAAACTCAATCTCAAAGTCCGCAATACGCCAGGAGCACGCGCACTGTTCGCTCGCGCGATCACAGCGTGTGGGGACATGTCCGGCACGCACCAGAGAAGGAGTCCCTCATGAAGCGACTATCCCAGTTAGCTTTGTTTGCGCTTTGCCTGGCACCGACAACGGCCTTTGCCCATGTCGGAGTGGGTAGCACCAGCGGGTTTGTCCATGGCTTCGCACACCCGATTAGCGGCTTAGATCACCAGCTTGCTATGATCCTCGTCGGCATTTTCGCCTATCAGCTCGGCGAGCGTGCCTTATGGCTTGTGCCCCTAACCTTCGTGTTGGTCATGGCACTCGGCGGCTTCCTGGGCGTGATGGGAGTGCCGATTTCGTTTGTCGAAGTGGGCATTGCGCTTTCGGTGATCGTGCTTGGCGCTATTGTCGCGTTTGGGGTTAGAGCGCCAGTCGCTGTGGCGATGGGCGTCGTCGGTCTATTCGCTATCTTCCACGGTCATGCCCATGGTTCCGAAATGCCCCTTGATGCTTCCGGTATCGAGTACGGGATTGGCTTCATGTTCGCCACCGCGATTCTCCACGCAGTTGGCATCGGCATTGGCTTCATAATTGGCATGTCCACCAAGACCTTCGGCAATAAGGTCTACCGTGTTGCGGGCGGACTCGCCTCTGTTGCGGGCGTAGCGCTTCTATTCGGCTATCTGTGACCGATAGGTGACACGAAGTGCGTCAGCTCTACTTCAGCTTGCAACAGCTTCGCGGTGGCCCGGCACACCGGCCTGCACCAAACAGGCAAGACGGTCGTCTATTTGCAGATGCGCCGGATGTCGGCTTGTCGACTATGCTTCGGCCGCTCGCATGTCCGCTTTGGGTCAAAAGCTGACCTGCTGGCTACGAACATCAATGTCAGCTTTGGGTCAAAAGCTGACGTGAGGCTGAACGGCCTCCATGTCCGCTAAGTGCCAAAAGCAGACTCGCCCATCAGGTCGCCCTGACCAAGCCGGCCGCGGCGTTGATTCTCGAATCCACCGCCACATAGGTAAAGACACCTTCGGTCACCTGTATTTTCTTACCACTGCGACCACAGCGGGCAAAGGCTTCGACCTTCACTGTTACCGAGGTGAGCCCCACCTTAAGGATTGTCGCATAGCAGCTCACCTCGTCTCCTACGAAGACTGGGCGCTGTGACGTCGGCCCCCAGTCGAAATAGGGACCGACGTCACTCTAGCTTCGGCCTAGCAGTTGTAGACGCCGCCGGCGCAGCGGGCGACACTCACCGGCGTCAGTGGCCGACCGACGCGAGCTTCCGCGGTGGACACGAGTGTTGGCACGCCCTGGATGAATAGATGCTCACCCAATTCGGTCACACCGGTCATCAGGATTACTGTTGCTGACAAGAGCCCAACTCGCTTCAGCACGGTCATTTGCCACCTCCAATCGAGAAGTTCGGGGGCAAGTCACTTAACTTCTCCTGCAACTCCTTCACTTCGATTTTCTCGGCGCCGATCGTGTTTTTGAACGTGAAGTCATCCACTGCAACGTCGGCGCCCGTCTTCCAGTTTCTAAACTCGACGCTGTAGGCCGGCGCATCCGCGACTGTTTTAGACGTCACGACGAACTTGCACGGATAGGGCTTATCTCCCTGCGCGATCCAAACCTGAAAGTCCACCTCGTCCTTCCGGAATGCCAGAAAATCGCATTCCGTGCCATTGATCACGCCACTGCCGAGATCCTTGGAGTTGTAGGCGCCGTCGATCAACATGGCGTAGGCGTTCGAGGTCAATAAGTCTGCGGCAGGCAAGGGTCGGTCGTACTTGTCTCTGAGTTCGTCGATAAGGCCATCGATTGTGCCGGGAACGTCAAGCTGAGCATATTTTTTTGCATTCTTTCCGAGCAGCGTCAGCGTCTTGCCATCAAACAAGGTTTCGCTGTCGACGAAGCCACCGGAGCGCTCGGTACGGATCTTGTCTGGGCGGTTAAGCAGCACGGCGCCGGAGCTTGCGAGCGCAAGCTTTTGGTCATCGTTCGTTACAACCTCGAGCGTGCCGTTGTACTCAAATGATATCGCCTTCTGCGCGGCTAGATAGTCGGACATCGCCTTGAGCATTTTCTTGGCTTCGGCGGAATCGGTGAACCGAATGAGTTCGACCCGGCGATTCAGAGCTCGGCCCTCGGGCGTGTTGTTTACGGCGGCCGGCCGGCTCTCACCAGCGCCTGCCGTTAGCAGCCTTTGCGGGTCAATGCCGCGCTGGACCAGCGCCGCCTTGATCGCATTGGCGCGGTCAAGGGAAAGCGCCTCGTTGGGCTGAGGATCGCCCGTGGCATCCGTGTGGCCAACGATCCTCAGACCCCAATCAGGGAAGTTCTTGAGCGCTGTCGCGATGTCGTCGAGGAGTGACTTCCCATCAACGTTGATTGCCGCCTGGTCACTCTCGAAATGGAGGCCATAGAGATCGAAGCGCTGCTTGGTCTGCAACGCCTGCTGCATCTCCTCCTTGCTATAATTCTTGGCAAGGTCGTCTGCCGTCTTTTGTTCTGCTTGGAGGTCCCTCGTCTGCGCCCAGGCCGGAACGCTCAGCGCGGCGGCAGCCGCGAGGGCGACCGCGACCAAGAGGTATCTCACCGTGGCAAGCCCGTTTCTGGCCGCCGCGGATTGCCTTCTACCCGACGAACCCCAAGGTTTGTCGGCGGCCTCATTTGGCTCTGAGATGGTTACACTGCACGCCATATCCGTCCTCCCTCTTTTCAAAAGTCATTTTACAATTTACGTTGACGGACATGGAAGTCGCGACGTCCGGTAGACAACCTTCCGATAAGCTAAGCCTTAGGCGGGCTTCGACGCTTAGTTGCGCCGTGTAGTCCTCCGCGCGACACCCGCGACGCTAACCGGCGTCAGGGGGCGGCCAACTACGGCCTCGGCACTTGAGACGAGCCCATACACGCCGGGAATTGAGAGTTGCTCGCCGAGCTCAAGGCAAGACGCGCCACCGATCGCGACCAGTAAGATAACCCCTATGCGCTTCAACATGGTCATTTGTTCCTTTTTTTGCGAACAAAGCGGGTAACTCATCAAAGTCCGGAACATCGCCTGGCTTTTAGTTCCTTAGGTGCGGAACATAGATCACAATTGTGGTCGAGTCGTGAGCGCCTTTCGCTGTGTTGGCCTGAATTACCGGCCTCGATGTCCGCTTTGGGTCAAAGCTGACAGCGAGCTCGGCGAGGAGCGTGTCTGCTTTGTGCCAAAAGCGGGCTTCGACAGAAACCCTGCACTGACCTAATCTGAGTGTTGTCAGCCGCCTTCCTGCCATGGAAAGCGCTATCAGGGTCTCATCGCCTTTTTGCGTTCCTCCGCCAGTTCTGCGTTTAGCCGCTCTAACATCGCGCCGCTCCCCAACACGCAGATTCCCTGGGCTCCGAATTTGATAGACGTCTTCACGGCCTTGGCCGCCGTGCGAACGGGCGCCCGCTTTTGATCCAGGCTTGTTAGGCTTCTGGGTCATATGAAAAAAGCGTCGGCCGGGAGTCGAGGCGAAACGCGCAATCACCAGCAGATGCTTTTGATCGTTGGCCATCTAGCCACGCCTTTGAGCGATGCAGCCTTGCCCAGCGCCGCGCTGCGTTCCTCCTGAGAAGCGTTTCGAAATTTCTCCCATGCGCCGCCAGCGACCTCGTAGTTGCCGCAGCTCGGGCACCCAATAACGTAACCATCGAAATTCTGTGGAGTGAGGTCTCTGGCTTCGCCAGTACACACTAAGCATTGCATGCCGATTGTTGCTCCCAGCGTCGGCGCTTGTCGATCCTCAAGCTCATTGGCTGTTATCTCGGAAGACCCTCAAGGCGCATAAAAGGCTGCGATGAAGACGAGGCTGCTTTTGAGAAGCGGCTAAGCAAGATCGCCAAATCACCCCCGCGGAAGGATGCAACCAAGTGCGAACTAGCGCGGACTAAGTGCTCGAATTGGTATGCGCCAGAATGCGGTCGATGCGCTTCCTGGCATCGACCAGGGCATCTCGCTTTCGGGGCGTCAGACTTCTCAGAGTGGATAGTGACAGAATGGGCAGATCTGAGCGCGTGGGATAGACGCTAACGCACCACTGTGACCACTGACACCTCGGTACAATGTCATATCCGCGATACCGGCTAGTTTCTGGGGTTGTCATTTGAACGTCGGGCTCATTTCATAAGCCCCCGTCTTTTGTCGGTAACGCCGCAATTTCAATGCGTTTCGTCTTCAGGGAAAAGAAGAAGCCCCGGAAGACGGGGGGCCATCGGGGCTTCTTGGTTCCTTGGGGGAACAATGATGGGGAGGGAAAACCCCATCAAGTCTATTAGCTAATCATAGCGGACCGTCTTATCAACCCCGGCCCAGTGAGGCGGGATACTTGGCAGCGCATCCCGAAGTGGCCGCATCGGCGGCTACCTGGGTCGATAGCGTGCGCACCTCCTCAGCTTGGTTGGCGAGTACGCCGAACTGCTCGCGCCAATAGGTCGCTTGCAATTCGATGACCTCGGCGAGGTTCTTTGCCTTGGTCAGGCTCTTGGCAAGATCGAAGCCGGAGTTGATATTGCGTTGGGCGATATCAATGACTTTGTGGTTCAAAGCTGTGGCGCCTTGGCCCAGCGCGTCGAAAGACCGCTCCAAAGTCTCTAATGCCGCGTCGAGAGCATCCTTGGAGTGCTCATAGACCTCGCGTGTCTGAGCTACGTTCTTCTCGCTAAGGGCGCGCACTGCCTCCGATAGAGGAGCGTCGAGAGCCAAATTCTCGAATTGCGCGGTAGTCTTGCGGTCTGTGTCACGCGCTTTTCCAACGGCAACTTGGGGATTGATGGACTCGTTCATAGTAGACCTCTTGGGGTGGGGTCGAAGGGGACCCGAAGCCTTACGGCTAAGGGGCGTTCGGCGGAGAGGATTTCAGGCGTCAGGCAGTAGGCTCTCGAGGGCCCACTCTCGAAGCTCGACGGGATCGGTCACGCCATCGGCAGCGAGTGTCGTGAGCTTTCGACTGAGGGCGGTCTTGAGTTCGCAATCGCTTTCGAAATCACGAAAGGGATTGCGAGCCTGAAGCACCACCCACGTGGCGTCGAAGGCCTGTCCTAATGCATCAACCGTCGTCGGATGGTAACGGTCAATTTGGGGGTTTTGAGGGTACATTCCTCCCTCCATGCTCTAGCAGGCGGGAAGTCTTAGGCTCTCAGCCGTCGGTGCCTAATTATTGCTTTTACCGGCGATGCTGGCAGCGTGCGCCCTTCCGACGCGAATAGCCAGCGCCTTATGACGACGAACGACCTTTAGTCGTGCCATGTGCGTTGTGGATGGGGAGCGCAGAGGCTTTGGATGCGAGACCAAATGCTCCCCTTATTCGAGGAGCCCACCGGAATCTTAGTTTATCGATCTGGCGCCATTGTCGCCATTCCGATCCTTGATTTTCGGAAAGGACAGGTTTGCACCTCGTCAACACCCTGCTGCTCGCCGCTCACAATTTACCGACCTGATCCAGGCGATGATTTTCCAAATGTCATCCTCGGTCGTGATGATCTCACCATAGGGCGGCATCGGCCCAACAACATGCTCGGAGCCTTTCCGCACGAAGCCTTGGTTCTGGAAGGCGTTCCCGGGGCTGAGACTTCCGGTGCCGAGTGTGATCAGGCGGAACAGGGTGTCATCATCGCTACCGTAGATCCAAATCTCATTTGTGAGAGGCGCGGCCATCCCCCCTCCACCACCACCGCCATGACACCCGCCGCAGTCGTTCGCTTGAAAGTATTTGCGTCCCTCCTCAGCCACCCTAGAGAAGTCGGTGTAAGGGCTCTTCAGTCGACCTCTCGGCGTGCTCATCACGCGTTCGACGGGCGTCGCGGTTTCCGCAGCCGCAAGATCGCCCCTGTGTGTACCGAAAACCTAAACCCGGACGTAGTGGTGATGAAGTCCGCCAAGGATCGCGTGTGAACTAACGCTTCCGGTCCGCTGAACCGGGCGAGAGACCGGCGCATCTTTATCCAATGACCGATGCGTTCTGATGTCGTTGTAATAGCGAGCATAGGCTCGCAGTATTCGGCGCAGATGCGCCTCGCCCAAGACGACGAAATGGTCCACACACTCGCGCCGGATCGATCCGATCAGCCGTTCGGCAAAGCCATTCTGCCAAGGCGAGGCTGATGCAGTAGGCTTGTCCCGGATGCCCATGGCGCGCAATCGGCGTGTGACGATGGTGCCGTAGATCCGATCCCGATCGCGAGTGAGGTATTGCGGGGCATCATCCCAAGGAAATGCCTCCGTTATTTGATGCGCAATCCATTCTGCCGTCGGGTTTGCTGTGACGTTGATCCAGACGAGGTCTCTGCGGTCTAGCCGAACGATGACGAAGGCATAGAGCAGGTCGAAGCCAATGGTCGGGGCAATGAACAAGTCCATGGCGGCAATGTCCGGCGCGTGGTTACGCAGAAAGGTGCGCCATCCCTGGCTTGGCGGCCCGCGTCGCTTGACCATGTACTTGGCGACGCTCGACTGCGCGACCTCAAACCCGAGCTTGAGCAGTTCGCCGTGGATGCGCGGCGCTCCCCAGAGCGGGTTCTCGACGCTCATCCGCCGGATCAACACGCGGAAATCCGTCTCGATCTGCGGCCGCCCTCCCAGTGAGCGCGCCTTCCAACGCCAGTAGCAGCGGAAGCCCGCCCGATGCCAACACACGAGCGTCTCGGGACGGATGATCGTGAGGACCTACAGGATCGACGGAAATGATCGATACAGCTGGACAAAGAACCAGCGATCGTTGTTCGTAAGCCGGGCGCGGCCGCGCAACCTACGCCGCAAAACGATCAACTGATGTCGGAGTGCCGCGTTCTCTGCTTCAAGCCGGATCTTCGACTTGAATGGCGAGGCCAAGACGGCCAGGTCGAAGCAGAGCAGGGCAAACATCGTGCACTGACGTTAGGTGATTCCTTCAGCTAATCAATGCCGATGAGGTTCTCGGTACACACAAGACCTTTACTGCTAATGCGCACTCCTGCCTTCGATTAGTAACCTTCCGGAGGCGGAGCGTCGCCATAGTCGCTTTCCGGCGGAACGTCGCCATAATCGGTGTCCGGCGGAGCGTCGGCATAGTCGCCATCCGGCGGAGCGTGGCCGTAGTCGCCGTCCGGAGGAGCCCCAGCGTAATCGATGTCCGGAGGGGGGTAGGCGTACCCCGGCGGTGGCACATAATAACCGTATGGTGGGGGGTAATACGCATAGGGCACTGGGTACCCATGTCGACGGTAATACCGTCGGTAGCCAACCCGCTCGCCCGTGGCGACCTGAATGCTAGTGTTGACTATTCCTGACATTGCTGGTGGGGCGGCGTTGGCGGGCGCTGTACCCATCCAGACAAAACCCGCAATCACTGCGGCATTGAACAACACGGTCCGCATCGACTTGACCTCACTCGCGCTTGTGCATAACCCATCATATGCCGAGTCAATCGAGAAGGCACGACGCCTTGATTGCTAAATTCTAACTGGTCGGATGTCCCTTGGGGTCATTAGCGGACATGACGTTGGACCGCCTGGCTTGCATGGGCGTCCGACTATGAGGATCGGCTTCGAAAGCAAGCCTCGAAGCCGAAGCCCTTCAATAGCCCATTGCTACTCCGCCGCGACGGGAGACACCTCGCCCGAACTCGGGCTTGGTCGTGAACATACTGGTACCTCCATCGCAAACCTGAGATGCAGCGCCCGGACCGGCGCCAGGTACGCAACTTACGCCACGCTAAGCCACTAACAGGGATTGTCGCGGAGCTTCCCGTACAGGGCCAACAGCTCCCACTCTGCCAAAGACAATATCGCCCCGCCTGGTTCTCCTCAATCCCGTACTTTCCCGCTGGTTGATCCTAGATCGTCCGCTTTGAGTCACAAGCGGCCGCGCACTTGGACCGCTGCGGCACAAATGCAGGAATACAAAAACGATAAGCTCATCGTCGGCTACGACCCCGCCATTTGCATCCATGCAGGGGAGTGCGTGCGCGGCCTTCCGTCTGTTTTCAATATCTCGAAAAAGCCGTGGATCGACGTAAACGGCGCGGCTCCCGACGCGATTGTCGAACAAGTCAAACGGTGCCCGTCCGGCGCACCTATGAACTACTCAAGGCCCCTCTTTAGGCCCTTTTGGCGACATTGGATGCCCCTTAAAACGGGATAGGCATCGTTCACCGTCGGGGTAGGCAAAGATGATTGACACCATCGTTATTGGCGCTGGACCGGCGGGTGTAGCCGCTGCCCTGCGTGCTGCGGATCTGGGCGCGCGTACCATGCTGGTAACTCGCGCTGAGTTTGGCGGCATGGCGGCAAACGACGGACCAGTTCCGGTAAGGGCCCTGGCCCATGCAGCCCGGCTGATTTCGCGAAGCTCGACAGCTGGGTCAATACGGTATCGGCGTGGGCGAGCCGGCATTGGATTATCCTCAGCTGCTTGCGCGCGTGCACGAGGTCGTCGGCGAGGTGCGTGCGCACTCTTCCTTGCGGCGGCAGATCGATTCCCTGGGAGTGATGGTCCGTGAGCATGCCGGCATTGCACGCTTTGCCGACCAGCACACCATCGAGACCGAAGACGGCCTACGGCTTGAGGCTGAAAAGATCATCATTTGCACGGGCGGTGTGAGCCGGCGGCTCTCAGTTCCCGGCTGCGACTTGGCAAGCACGCATAGCGACGCTTGGGCTTTAACCTCCGTCCCTTCGTCGATGCTGGTCATCGGCGCCGGAGCAACGGGGGTGCAGATCGCCTCCATTTTCAACGCATTTGGCTCACGAATCCAGCTCTTCGAGACTAGCCCACGCATCCTGCCGAGCGAGGATGAAGGTGTATCGGCAGCGGTTGCGGCGGCGTTTCGCGGGTCAGGGATCGTGGTGCATGAGAACTTCGGCGCCGTGGAGATCTTTCGAGAAGACCCCGACGGGGGTGCGAATGATCGTCTCCAGGAACGGCAACCGGGAGAGCGCCGAGGCGACACTTGCGGTGCTGGCAGTAGGCTGGGTCGCTGATATTGCCGGGCTGAGAACTCGCTACTGTGAGCGTCGAGACCGATCATCGGGGGTTCGTGCAGGTTGATGGCTATCTGCGGACTTCTACGCCCCATATCTTCGCCGCTGGGGACATTACCGGTCGCCAGATGTTGGTCCCTCAGGCAATACAGGAGGGCTTCGTGGCGGCTACCAACGCCGTGCGAGGCCCGACTATGATGATTGAGGACCCGGTGAGTCCTATCGGCAGCTTCACGGACCCGGAGTACGCTCAGGTGGGTCTCACTGAAGCAAAGGCCCGTGAAACACACGATGTCGTGACCGCGGTCGTACGCTTCGACTCGACCACGCGCACAATCATTGACGGGCGAACGGTGGGTTTTTGCAAACTGATTGTCGACCGCACGACCAGCAGGATATTGGGCTGCCACGTTGTAGGTGAGCGAGCGGTGGAGATCGTGCAGGTGGCGGCGATAGCCATTGCCGCAAGGATGAGAGTGGACGATCTGGCTCATATTCCGCTCTCGTTTCCCACCTATGCAGGAATATTGACTTACGTGGCTGCCAGCGCGACACGCGAACTCAATCTGAAAGTGAGTTGGCAAGCACATCAAGTAGAAAGCACCTGGCATCAATTCTGAAGGAACGAATGTCATAAGGGAACAGCGATGACCACGGCAATGTCACGGTAACTTGGATAGCACTACTACGGTGGGTTGAGAGGCGATTTTGCTACAGCCGTAGAGAGGCTGAATACGTCGAACTGTTGTCTGCTTTGGTTATTAGCGGACATTAGGACGTGCTTTTTGGGTGTCCGCTTTATGCCGCTTACCGGACATCTGGCTTCGGCATTGAGATCCGCTAAGTGCCACAAGCAGACATCGCTTAGTGCCCGCGCTACCTTACCCCTATTTCTCGCATCCGTGAGCGCCGCTAGGATTAATCTCCCGAGGGCGCAACGAAACCTATCTGAGTCTCACTTCGGCAATATTGTCCGTTGGACTGTAGCGGACCAGTGTGTTGAATGGTTTAGATCTTGTGTGTACCGAGAACCTCATCCGCATTTGTTTAGCTGAAGGTATTGCTGAACGTCAGAGCACAATGCTCGCCTTGCTCTGCTTCGTCCTGGCCGTCTTGGCCTCGCCATTCAAGTCGAAGAGCCGGCTTGAAGCAGAGAACGCGGCACTTCGGCATCAGTTGATCGTTTTGCGGCGTAAGGTGCAGGGCCGGATCCAGCTCACGAACAACGATCGCTGGTTCTTGGTCCAGCTGTATCGATGGTTTCCTGTGCTTGACGCTGGAGGTTCTCACGATCATCCAACCCGAGACGCTGGGAACGTCGGCAGCGGGTCGGCCTTCGCCTATACTGGCGGTGGAAGTCGCGCTCTCGTGGCGGTCGGCCCCAGATCGAATCGACCTCCGGACGTCTGATCCGGCGGATAAGTATGGCGAACCCGCTGTGGGCAGCGCCACGCATCTATGGTGAACTGCTCAAGCTCGGGATCGAGGTCGCGCAGTCGACCGTGGCCAAGTACATGGCCAAGCGACGAGGGCCGTCAGACCTGGAATGGCGCACCTTCCTGCGCAACCATTCGGCGAACATTGCCGCCATGGACTGTTCGTTGTGCCGACCATCAGCTTTGATCTGCTTTATGCCCTCGTCATTGTTCGGCTAGACCGCAGAAACCTCGTCTGGATCAACGTTACGACAAACCCGACGGCGGAATGGATTGCGCGTCAGATAACGGAGGCATTTCCTTGGGATGATGCCCCGCAATACCTCATTCGCGATCGGGATCGTATACTACGGCGACCATCGCTCACGCGCCGATTGCGGGCCATGGGCATTCCGGGACAAGCCTACTGCACCAGCCTCGCCTTGGCAGAACGGCTTTGCCGAACGGCTGATCGGATCGATCCGGGCGCGAGTGCGTGGATCATTTCGTCGTCTTGGGCGAGGCGCATCTGCGCCGAATCCTGCGAGCCTATGCCCGCTATTACAACGACATCAGAACCCACTTGTCCTTGGCTAAAGATGCCCCGGTCTCTCGTCCAATTCAGCGAACCGGAAGCATCGGGTCACACGCGATCCTCGGCGGGCTTCATCACCACTACGTCCGGGTTTAGGTTTCGGTATAGACAAGGGTTCGATCGGGATCGA
>CAVYZG010000003.1:0-225921 GCA_963772925.1 uncultured Alphaproteobacteria bacterium | reverse complement strand
GGCGGCTTCAAGATGGAGGTGCAGGACACTCATGGCGGCGACCTCTCGCAACTCGAGACCGTGGCACAGTCGGTGGTCGGCCAGGCGAACCAGACGCCCGGGCTGATGAACGTGTTCACCACCTTCAATACGCGCACGCCGAAGGTCTATGCGGATATCGACCGCGTCCGCGCCGAGATGCTCGGCGTCAACACCGACGATGTGTTCCAGACTCTGGAGGTCTATCTCGGCTCGCAATATGTCAATGATTTCAATTTTTTAGGCCGAACCTACCGGGTCACGGCGCAGGCCGACGGCGACTTCCGCCAGGATCTGCACGCCATCGGTCAGCTGAAGACGCGCAACGCCAAAGGCCAGATGGTGCCGCTCAGCTCGGTGGCCTCGTTCCGCGACATCACCGGGCCTTACCGCGTCGAGCATTTCAATTTGTTCCCCTCCGCCGCCGTGCAAGGCGGCACCAAGCCGGGCTATTCGACCGGCTACGGGCTCCAGGCCATGGAGCAGATCGCGCAGAAGCTGCTGCCCGACGGCTATGCCTATCAATGGACCGAGCTCGCCTATCAGGAGAAGGCCGCCGGTAATACGGCCATCTTCGTGTTCGGCGCGTCGGTCGTGTTCGTGTTCCTGCTGCTGGCGGCACAATATGAGAGCTGGGCTCTGCCGCTGTCGGTGATCCTGATCGTGCCGATGTGTCTGCTCGCCGCGGTGAGCGGCCTGCTGATGCGAGGCATGGACGTGAACATCCTCGCGCAAATCGGTTTCGTCGTCTTGATCGGCCTGGCCGCCAAGAACGCCATTCTGATCGTCGAGTTCGCCCGACAGAACGAGGAGCATGGCGAGGACCGCTTCCAGGCGGCGACCGAGGCCGCGCGCGTCCGCCTGCGCCCGATCCTGATGACGTCGTTCGCCTTCATTCTCGGCGTGCTGCCGCTGGTGATCGCCACCGGCGCCGGCTCGGAGATGCGCCAGTCGCTCGGCACCGCCGTGTTCTTCGGCATGATCGGCGTCACCGTGTTCGGCCTGATCTTCACGCCGGTGTTCTACGTGGTGGTGCGCAAATTTGCGGCGAAGCCGCATGCGCACGGCACGCAAGCCGCCCCGGCCGAGTGACGCCTACGGCACAAGCACGACGCGGAAGCGCGCCTTGCCGCTCAGCATGCGCTGATAGGCCTCCGCCGCTTGTGTCAGCGGATAGGTCTCGATCATCGGCGCGACGCCGGTCAGCGCGCTGAAGCGCAGCGTATCCTCGGAATCGGCCGAGGTGCCCGACGGCCAGCCCCTGACGCCGCGCCGCTGCCCAATAATGTGGAACGGGTTGACCTCGATCGGCTCGGGCGAGGCGCCGACCACGAGCAGCGTGCCGTCGATGCCGAGCCCGTCGATCAGCGGCGTCATCGCCTTGCCGCTGGTCACCGTGGCGAGGATCACCTTGGCGCCGCCGAGCGCCATCAGCTCTTTTGCCGCATCCTGCGTCTCGCTGTCGATATAGCGATGCGCGCCGAGCTCGAGCGCGAGCTTTTCCTTGTCCTTACCCCGCGCAATCGCGACGGTGTGGAAGCCCATCTTCGCCGCGAATTGCACTGCGAGGTGGCCGAGGCCGCCAATGCCGTGAATGGCGACGACATCGCCCGGCCGCGCGCCGGCATTGCGCAGCGCGTTGAAGGTGGTGATGCCGGCGCAGAGCAGCGGCGCCGCCGCGGTGGCGTCGAGCTCGTCGGGAATCGACGCCAAGGCGTCGATCGGCGCGATCATGTAGTCGGCATAGCCGCCGTCATAGTGGAAGCCGGGGACTTTGAGATTGCGGCAGGTAATGAAGTCGCCGCGCCGGCAGCGATCGCAGACGAAGCACGCGCCGCCGAACCAGCCGACGCCGACGCGCTGCCCGACTTTCCAGGTGGTGACATCGGAGCCGATCGCGTCGATCCGCCCGGCGACCTCGTGCCCCGGCACGGCCGGATAGTGGACGCCGGGATAGCTGCCGGTCGCCACGAAGGCATCGCTATGGCAGATGCCGCAGGCCTCGACCTTGATGCGCACCTGGCGCGGTCCAGGCTCGGGGGTGGGCCGCTCGACGAGCTCGAACGGTGCATTGGGTTTGGCGATCTCGATAACGCGCATGGGGACACTCCTTGGGGCAGGGGACTTGGCTCAAGCTCAACCGAAAATATGGGCCTCGCCGAGGCCGTTGAAAATCGATTGCACCGCGAGCGCGGCAAGCAGCACGCCGAACACCCGCACGATCACCTTCCGCGCCGTCACGCCGATGAAGTGGTGGATCTCCTGGGCGGTCAGGAGCAGCACGAGCGTCACCGCCATCACGGCGATGATCGCCGCCACGACCGCGCCGAGCAGCGTGAGGTCTCCCTTGGTGCCGGCCGCGAGCACGATGGCGGATGTCATGGCGCCGGGCCCGGCGAGCAGGGGGGTCGCCAGCGGGAAGACGGCGATCTCGGCATGGCGCTCGGCCTTGTCCTCGGCTTCCTCGCTCTCCTTCGACCGTTAGTGTCGCGGGCGCGGGCTTCTTTGAGAGCGTCATCTCCAGCGCGATCATGAAGAGGATGATGCCGCCGGCGGTCTGCAGCGCCGCGAGCGAGACGCCGAGCTGCCGCAGCACGGGGCCGCCGAACAGGGCGAACAGCAGGATGACCACCGTGGCGATGAACACCGCCTTGACGGCGATCGCGCGGCGCTCCTCGCGCGTCATATTGGGCGTGAGCGAGGCGAGCAGCACGGCCGTGTCGATCGGGCCGATGACGGCAAAGAAGGTGGTGAACGCGGTGAGCGCGGTTTCGAGCATGGCGGGCCGGAAACGAAGACTCGTCATGCCCGGCCTTAGCGGGCATCGGGCACAGCTTCCGAGCACGTCCTGGATCGCCGGTTAAGCACGACGACGTGCGCCGCGACAGCCAAGGGCGTTGCTCAAAACGCAAGCATCGGATTAAGATGCCTGAAAATAGAACAGAGGAAGCGCGCCGGGCTTTGGAGTGGCTGGTTTTTTGGAGAGCTGGGACGGGCGCGATTGCCGCAAATTGCTGAGAGGGTGAGTGTCGAGGTGAAGGCGGAGGAGCCTTCCCTGCTTTCCCGCAAATTCTTCGATGAGATGCGCGCGGCCGACGGCACGGTCAGGCACGCCTATGCCGCGCTTCGCCGGCCTGCTCGACAATCTCTCGATCGATTCCCTGGTCACCAAGCAGAACGCCGCGGAGGAGCTGTTCCGGCGGCTCGGCATCACCTTCGCCGTCTATGCCGAAGGCGGTTCGACCGAGCGGCTGATCCCCTTCGACCTGATCCCGCGCATCCTCGACCGCTCCGAATGGGACCTGGTCGAGCGGGGCTGCATCCAGCGGGTGAAGGCGATCAACGTCTTTCTCTACGACATCTATCACGACCAGGAGATCATCAAGGCGGGGCTGGTGCCGGAGGAGTTCGTGCTGCTCAACCCGGCCTTCCGCCCGGAGATGCTGGGCGTCGAGCCGCCGAAGAACGTCTACGCGCATATCGCCGGCATCGACCTGATCCGCACCGGCGAACGCGACTTCTTCGTGCTCGAGGACAATGTGCGCACGCCCTCCGGCATTTCCTACGTGCTCGAGAACCGCGAGATCATGATGCGGCTGTTTCCCGACGCCTTCGCCGGACAGTCGATTTCGCCGGTCGGCAATTACCCCGAGCAGCTGTCTGGAGAATTTGCGCGCGGTGGCGCCCTCTGGCGCCGAGGACCCGGTCGTCGTGCTGCTGACGCCCGGCCGCTACAACAGCGCCTATTTCGAGCATGTGTTCCTCGCCGAGCAGATGGGCATCGAGCTGGTCGAAGGCGGCGATCTGTTCGTGCGCGACGGCTTCGTGTGGATGCGCACCACCGAGGGCCCGGTCAAGGTCGACGTGATCTATCGCCGGGTGGACGACGATTTCATGGACCCGCTCGCCTTCCGCGCGGATTCCGCGCTCGGCGTGCCGGGGCTGCTCAGCGTGATCCGCTCGGGCCGCGTCGCGCTCGCCAACGCGCTCGGCACCGGCGTCGCCGACGACAAGGCGATGTATTGCTACGTGCCGCGCATGATCGAGTTCTATCTCGGCGAGCACGCGATCCTCAACAACGTGCACACTTACATGCTGCGCGATCCGAAGCAGCGGCAGCACGTGTTCGAGAATCTGCACAATCTCGTGGTCAAGGAGGTGCAGGGCTCGGGCGGCTACGGCATGCTGATCGGGCCGGCGTCGACGGCGGAAGAGCGCGAGGCCTATAAGCGCCGCGTGATGCGCAACCCCGACAATTATATTGCCCAGCCGACGCTCGCGCTGTCGACCGCGCCGACGCTGATCGAGGGCGAGATCGTGCCGCGGCATGTCGACCTCCGGCCGTTCGTGCTGTCCGGCAAGGAGACCAGCGTGATCTCCGGCGGCCTCACGCGCGTCGCGCTGCGCAAAGGCTCGCTCGTGGTCAATTCGAGCCAGGGAGGCGGCACCAAGGACACCTGGGTGCTGGAGCGCTGACCATGCTGAGCCGCACCGCCGAGAATCTGTTCTGGATGGCGCGCGACATGGAGCGGGCGGAGAACACCGCGCGCATGCTCGATGTCAGCTTCCGCATGGCGCTGCTGCCGTCGACCATCAACAAGCAGGCGCTGCATTTCGAGCCGATCCTCGCCATCGCGCCGGGCGACGGCCGCTTCGGCGAGCTCTACGGCGAGCTGACGCATGAGACCATCGTGCGCTATGTGGCGCTGGAGCCGGCCAATCCCGCCTCGATCTGGTCGCTGATCAAGCTCGCGCGCGAGAATGCCCGCGCCCAGCGCTCGGCCATTTCCAGCGAAGCCTGGGAGAGCCTCAACTCGACCTGGCTGCAAGTGCAGAATCTCGACTTCGCCGGGACTCACGCGCTGGGGCTATCGCGATTTCTTCGACTGGGTGAAGGAGCGCTCGCATCTCTTCCGCGGCGTGGTGTTCGGCACCATGCTGCATGACGACGCCTTCCGCTTCATCAGGCTCGGCACCTTCATCGAGCGCGCCGACAACACCGCGCGCATCCTCGACGTCAAATATCATGTGCTGCTGCCGGAGACCGAGCAGGTCGGCGGCTATGTCGATTATTACCAATGGGGCGCGCTGCTCCGCTCGGTCGGCGCCTTCCGCGCCTATCGCCGCGTCTATCACGACACCGTCTATCCCTGGCGCATCGCCGAATTGCTGATCCTGCGCGCCGACATGCCGCGCTCGCTGCATCATTGCTACGAGGTGGTGATCGGCACGCTCGACGAGCTCGCCGGCAAGAAGCAGCTCGAATGCCGGCGGCTGGCGGGCCAGATCTATGCGCGGCTCCGCTACGGCCGCATCGACAAGATCTTCCAGTCGGGCCTGCACGAGTTCCTGATCGACTTCATCGCCTCGAACAGCGCGCTCGGCGTCCAGCTCCAGGACGATTTCCTGATGACGCCGACCATCATCGCCGGAGCGGCGTGAAGACCATGCTGATCCGCGTCGAGCATGCCACCTGCTACAGCTATTCCGAGCCGCTGGTGTCGAGCACGCAATATCTGCGCATGACGCCGCTGTCGGGCCGCACGCAGGCCGTGGAGAGCTGGAAGCTCACTTGCCCCGGCGCCACCACCACGCCGTGGCAGGACCAATACGGCAATCTTTGCCACACCCTCACCGTGGCGCAGCCGGTCGACGAGCTCGAGATCAAGGTACGCGGGCTGGTGCGCACGCGCGACACCAACGGCGTGGTCGGGCTCGCGCCGGCCGAACTTGCCGCCGCCATCTATCTCCGCGAGACGCCTTACACCGTCGCCCCACGTCGATCCGCGACTTCGCCGCCCGGTTCGAGCCCAAGCTCAAGCGCGACGTGATCGAGACGCTGCACGAGATCATGATGGCCATCGCCGACGACGGTCGAATACCGCAAGGGCGAGACCCATGTGCACACCACCGGCGCCGAGGCGTTGGAGCAGGGGAGCGGCGTGTGCCAGGACTACGCGCATATCTTCTGCGCCACGGCGCGGGTGCTCGGCGTGCCGGCGCGCTATGTCAGCGGCTATCTGACCCAGGCGACGGGCGCATGCCGCGAGCCATGCCTGGGCCGAGGCCCTAGTCGACTATCTCGGCTGGGTCGGCTTCGATCCGACCAATCGCGCCTGTGCGACAGATGCGTATATTCGCACCGCCATCGGTCTCGACTATGCTGAAGCCAGTCCGATCCGCGGCGTCGCAGCGGCGGCGGGGTCGAGACCATGACGGTGAAAGTCAGTTTCCCAAGCCAACAACAACAGCAAAGCCAATAGTGGAGGACACGTGACTTATTGCGTCGGCATCCTGCTCGATGAGGGCGTGGTGCTCGCCTCGGACTCTCGCACCAATGCGGGCATCGACCGGGTCTCCACCTTCCGCAAGATGTTCACCTTCGAGAAGCCGGGCGAGCGCTTCTTCGCGCTCGTTGACCGCGGGCAATCTCTCGCTCACGCAAGGGGTGATCAGCCTGCTTGAGCGAGTGGCTCAACACCGAGAACCCCGAGCGGGACCTGTTCGCGGTGACCTCGATGTTCGGGGCGGCCCGCGTGGTCGGCACCGCCCTGCGCGAGATTCACAAGATCGACGGCGGCTATCTCCAGCAGCGCGAGGTGGACTTCACCGGCTCCTTCATCCTCGCCGGCCAGCTCAAGGGCGGCCAGCTCAGGCTGTTCCTGGTCTACGACGCCGGCAATTTCATCGAGGCGATGGGCGACACGACCTATTTCCAGATCGGCGAGGTCAAATACGGCAAGCCGATCCTCGACCGCATCATTCAACACGACACGAGCCTGAGCGACGCCGCCAAATGCGCGCTGATCTCGTTCGACTCGACCATGCGCTCGAACGTCTCGGTAGGGCCGCCGCTCGATCTCCTGATCTATCGCCGCAACTCGCTGAAGAAGGACTTCATGACGAGGCTGGAGGACGACGATCCTTACCTCCAGGCTATCCGCGACGGCTGGGGCGGCGCCATCCACAAGGCCTTCCACGCCATCAGCCACGATCCCGGCTGGAAGTTCTAGCAAATAATCGTCATGCCCGGACTTGATCCGGGCATCCATACCCTGACCGCTCAGCAAGCGGAGGCGCAACGGATTGCGGGCTCAAGCCCGGCAATGACGAATTTATTCCGAGAGTGCGTCCTAATAGGTGCGGCCGGTCTCGCCGGGCGGGTAGCTGCTCGACGGCGCGTAAGGGGACGAGCTTGCGGTGCTCAGTCCCGGGGCGGGCCGGGCGGCTGATGGGGAGGGTCTCACGCTCGACATGTCGGTCCGCGTCGCCGGGTTCGCCTCCTGGATGATCTGCGCCGTCAGATCGCGCATCTCCTCCAATTGGTGAACGAAGGTCTCCATCTGCGTGCGCACGTGCTGGCTCTGCAGCTCGATGGCCTGATTGATGTCCTTGCTCTCGGCGAGCTTCATCGCCAGGGCGAAATTGGCTTCGGCGTTGCGGCGGGTGATCTCGGCGATCTTGGCGTTGAGCGCATAGAGGCTGGCCCGGCCCGACGGCGAGCTGTTCTCGAGCGACTTCCAGGTCTTCTCGCTGGTCGAGACGAACGTCTCGAAGGCCCGCTTGGCCTGCTCGATGCTCATCTTCATGAGCTCCCGCAATGGCTCCGGAATTTCCGGCTTGAATGCGTCACTTGCCATGATGGTCTCCTGTTGCCGTACTGGCCCTGTGTCGGGTGGCGGGGGCTGCGAACCTTGCGGGGGCGGTGGGGGCGGCGGCGGCGGCTTGAACCCGTCGGCCGCCTGGCGCGCGGCCTTCTCCATCGCCAACTGCATGGTGCAATAGGGCCACAGCGCAGCCCACCAGAAGTTCTTGAACAGCAACAATAGCATGAGCCCGTTCCCTGCGGGGAGCGACCCGCCGCGGCCATCCCCCTATTATCATCACCCTACGATCATGCCGGAAAGGGCCGATTCGGCGAGGGTTACCGTGAAACGTGCTTTCCAAATGTCAGGCGCGGCGCGGAAGGCCCTGGCGCGGCCTGCTAACCTTTGCACAACGACCGGGCGGTAAAAGCCGTTATCGGCTGAACGGAGGCAATCCGGCATGAACATCCACATTCACATGTGCGCCAAGGGCGCCGTCGCCGACCAGGACGCGCTCGAGCAGTTCCAGAAGCAATGGGCGACCTATCAGAAATTGGTGGATGAAGACGCGCTGGCGCACAAAGAGGTGGGCAAGATCCTGCACTTCGCGCTCACGGCGATCGCTAAGCCGTTCGCCTTTGTCGACATTGCCTGCGGCGATGCCGGCCAAATGGCGACGGCGCTCTCCGGCACCAAGGCGAGGCATTATCACGGCATCGATCTGTCGGAGCCGGCGCTCGAGCTGGCCGCGAAGAATTTGGCCGGCGTTCCGTTCGAGGTCGAGCTCGACCATCGCGACTTCGTCACCGCGCTGACGCACCGGCCCGAGCCGGCGGACGCGGCCTGGTGCGGGCTGTCGATCCATCACCTGTCGACCGAAGGCAAGCTGCGTTGCTGAAGGCGATCCGCGGCTCGACCGGCAGCTTTCTGATGATCTACGAACCGACTCTGGCCGACGGCGAGAGTCGCGACGACTATCTGGAGCGCTTCGCCCGCGTGAACCGTCCGGCCTGGACCTTCCTCACCGCAGAGGAATGGGCGCAGATCGACCATCACGTCACCACCTGCGACTATCCCGAGACGAGCGCGACTTGGGTCATGCTCGGCCGCGAGGCAGGCTTTGCCGATGCGCGCGAGATCTTCTGCGACCCGACCGGGTTCTACCGCATCTATCGCTACGATGTTTGAGGCGGGCTATTCCGCGGCTTGCATCGCGTGTCTGTGCGATGCGCCGCGGCACGACGCGAAGATGCATTCCACATGGCGGTGGTCGGTGCCGCAGCATCCGCCCAGCACATTGATCTGCGGGAAGCGGCGGAGCAGCTCGGCATATTGCGCGCCGAGCTCCTGCGGATGACCCGCATCGAGCTCAGTGGAATTGTCGAGCTCGGCATGGCTCTTGCGCGAGGCGTTGGCCCTGATCCCGCGCACGCGCTGCATCCAGCCGGCATCCTCCTCCAAGACCTGGCTGAAATGATCGGGGTGCGCGCAGTTGATCATGTAATAGGCCGGCGCCCGGCGCGTCGCGCGATCGACCGTCTCGATCGCGTAACCCAGGCTCTCGCCGGTCGGTAGCCTGCCGTCGGTCTCGAGCGTGAAGGAAATCACGCAAGGGATGCTGGCGGCCTTCGCCGCGCATGCAATGCCGACGGCTTCGCCGATATTGGTCAGCGTGAAGGCCGAGACGAGATCGGCGCCCGCGTCCTTGAGCACGTCGATCTGCCAGGCATGATAGTCCTGCGCGTCGTCGGCGCGCATGAGAGCGCCGGGGTCATAGCCGTCGCCGCGCGGGCCGATGCAACCGCTGATCACGAGAGGCGTCTTGCTCGTCTCGTGCGCGGCGCGGATCGCGCGCAACATGTCGATGGCGGCGCGATTGGCGGCGGCGAGTCTGTCGCGATCGTAATCGAGCTTCGCGCCCCAGTCGGGATTGGCGCGCCAAGTTGGGCTCTCCAGGATGAATCCGTTGCCGTTTCTCACCGCCATGGAAACATAGCGATCGTAATAGGCGCGAAGCGCCGCGCGGCCGCGCTCGCTCTCGATCAGCGGGAAGGCTGCGAACATCGGCAGGTCGAAGCCGTCGTGAAAGATCAGCGTCGTCTCGAGCCCGCCGTCGGTGAGGAAGAGCCCGCCGTCCAGCTGCGGCAGGCGATGGCGATATTTGGCATGCTGACGTCTGGTCATGATCCGATCTCCAATAGTGGGGGCGCGTGGGGATGCGCGTTCGCCCGTAAAATGCGACCGGCGAGGCGCCGGTGCTAGTGAACCCGTGGTGCACCCGGCATGCGCGGCCGAAGTGCCGGGCATCCACCAATTTTCGCCGAAATCGGTGACGTGGATGGCGCGGACAAGCCCGGCCGTGACGAGCGGCGGCAACAGCGCACCCGTCAACTGTACCCGTGGTACAGTAATGACGCGGAGAAAGGACCATGCAGGACGTGCAGCAGCGGAAGGGCGGCGACACGCGCGAGCGCATTCTCGACGCGGCCGAGGCGGCCGTGTTGGAGAAGGGATTCGCCGCCACCTCGATCGAGGAGCTGATCGCCGCCGTCGGCATCACCAAGAGCGGATTCTTTTATCATTTCAAAGACAAAGGCGATCTCGCCAAAACCCTGCTGGTCCGCTACGTCGAGCGCGAGAACGCGCTGTTCGACGAGCTGTTCACCCGCGCCGATGCGCTCAACGAGGATCCGCTGCACGGCTTTCTCGTCGGCCTCAAGATGCTGTCGGAACTGATGGCCGATCTGCCCAATGGTCATCCCGGCTGCCTGGTCGCGTCGTTCTGCTATCAGGACCGGTTGTTCGACAAGGAGGTGCGCGACCTCAACGCGGCGGCGGTGCTCGGCTGGCGCAAGCGATTCCGCGCGCGGCTCGACCTGATCGCCGCGCGCTATCAGCCGCGCATCAAAGTCGATCTCGACGACGTCGCCGACATGCTGTCGGTGATGACCGACGGCGGCATCATCCTGTCGCGCATCGTCAAGGACAACGACGCACTGCCACGCCAGGTGATGCTCTACCGCGATTTCGTGCGCGGCATCTTTCTCGGGACGTGAGTGGACCGCCTTTACTCGGCGGCGAGCCGCACATATTCGCCCTTGCCGACCGGGCAGGCGGCCCACAGCTCTTCCATTGCGCCGATCAGCGCGGCGATCTCGGCGTCGGTGTGGACCGGCGAGGGGGTGAAGCGCATGCGCTCGGTGCCGCGCTTGACGGTGGGGTAATTGATCGGCTGGACGTAGATCCGGTAATGGGTCAGCAGCGTGTCGGTCACCGCCTTGCAGTGCACCGGATCGCCGACCATCACCGGCACGATATGGCTCGGATTGTCCATCACCGGCAGCCGCGCCTCGGCCATCAGCTGCTTCACCTTGCCGACCCGCTCTTTCAGCCGGGCGCGCTCGATCTCGCTCACTTTGAGGTGGCGGATCGAGGCGAGCGCGCCGGCGGCGACGGCCGGCGCCAGCGAGGTGGTGAAGATGAAGCCCGGCGCATAGGAGCGGATGGCGTCGCAGCAGGCGGCGCTGGCGGCGATATAGCCGCCCATCACGCCGAAGCCCTTGGCCAGCGTGCCGTTGATGATGTCGACGCGGTCCATGACGCCGTCGCGTTCGGCGATGCCGCCGCCGCGCGGGCCGTACAGGCCGACCGCATGGACCTCGTCGAGATAGGTCAGCGCGCCGTATTTCTCGGCCAGATCGCAGATCGCTGCGATCGGGGCGATATGGCCGTCCATCGAATAGACGCTCTCGAACACGATGATCTTGGGCGTGTCGGCCGGGACCTTCTGGAGCAGCTCGTCGAGATGCTCGATGTCGTTATGGCGGAAGATGTGCTTCTCGCCGCCGCCGCGCCTGATGCCTTCGATCATCGAGGCATGGTTCGTCTCGTCGGAGAAAATCACCAGGCCCGGCATCAGCCGCTGCAGCGTGGCAAGGGTCGAATTGTTGGCGATATAGGCGGAGGTGAACAGCAGCGCCGCCTCCTTGCCGTGCAGATCGGCGAGCTCGGCCTCGAGCTCGACGTGATAATGGGTGGTGCCGGAGATGTTGCGCGTGCCGCCGGAGCCCGCGCCGACCTCCTCGATCGCCTCATGCATGGCGGCGCGCACGGCCGGGTGCTGGCTCATGCCGAGATAGTCGTTGGAGCACCACACCGTCACGTCGCGGACGCCGCCCTGGGCGAAATGATCGGCGGCCGGATAGGCGCCGCAGCGGCGCTTGAGGTCGGCGAAAACCCGGTAGCGGCCTTCGGCGTGCAGCGCCTCAAGATGCTGGCGGAAGCGGGACTCGTAATCCATGTCTCAAGCCTCGATCATCTCAACCTAACCGGCCTCTGCCCAGGCCGGGAGCCCCCGATATCGTTGCGGCGGCGCAAAACGGCAAGCCGTTCGTCCGGTCTATCGCGAAACGCCCCGTTTCCGGCGGCGTCCAAGGCTAACTAGCATCAATCGCAACGCGGTCACAAGTCGGCAAGCCCATGATGGCGCGGCCCTTTCGCCGCAGGGTTCGCAATCATGCCGCGCCCGCGCGCGCAAAACATTGACTTACGTCATTTCTTGGCGGGCTTTGCCGCCTTGTTGGCCGGGGCTTGGGTCAAGCGCTCGGCGACGGCGGCGGCAAGGCCGAGAATCGCCTTGATCGGCACCCGCACCGCCACCACGTCGAGGCGCTGCTTCTCCTCTTCGACCGCGGCGATTCGATAGGTGGGCGGGTCTTGGCCGTCACGCTGGAGAACTTCCGCCGTCACCCGGGAATCTTCGATGTAGAAGGTGATCACCAGATGATTATCGACGATCTTGTGCAAGGTACCATCGGCGGCAATCTCCTTATAGTCGGGAGCTCTTACGTGCTTCAGGTGAATTTCCTCGGGGGACTGGTCGGCCATCGCTGCTCCCGGCGCTGTGAACGGCTCCGCTGCCGCTTGTTTAGCAGAGGAGAATGACTTTAACCAAGTGACCCGGCCACCAAGGCTCCTAAGCCACGACGCCTGGCGTCATTCCGGCGCAAGCCGGGCCGGAGAGAGACCGCCATTTCCCGCCAAGCCTGGCCACTCGGGTCCGGCTTCGCCGGCCCGAGCACAGGCTACGTGCCGGGACTTTGCCTTGAGTCCTAGCTCAGGACTTTGGCGGTCGCGCGCCATATTGACCGTGAAGAATCGCCCCATTCGGCGGACGGAAAAAGGCACTCACGGATGCCCGAATCCGGCTCCGGAATTGCGTAGGAATTAGGCAGCGCCCGCTCCCCGCCGCGTCAGATTGCACGCGCTGGAAGGTTCGCCGACGGTCCGGCGACCGGTTCGCCCCCTTCTGTCCAAGACCTTGACAATGCTTCACTTTCTGGCATGATGGCGGCGCTCAGCCCGGCCCGTTTTACATGGCTGCTTCGTGGCGGAAATGTCACAAGAAGACCAAAAACGTCCGCGCCCGGTTTGATAGCAATTTACCTTCCCGACGGAACGCGTATAAGCAGATTAGAACTCTCATCGGGGGGATTTCTGCCTGCATCATGGCGGGGCTTCATCCGGACGGTGCCGAGAGGCGAATTCGAAGCGAGAGTTTGGGTTTTAGGCAATTTATCAGGGAAGGTGGAGATGGACATGTTTGGGGGACTGACAAAAACATCCAGCCGCATCGCCATCGCAGCCGCACTCGGCCTGACGCTTGGCGGGTTCGCTTTCAAGGCGACCCCCGCTAAAGCAGCGGACCTGGGCGGTGATTGCTGCGCGGATCTCGAGGAGCGGGTGGCCGAGCTTGAAGCTACGACCGTCCGCAAGGGCAACAAGAAGGTCTCGGTGACTCTCTCTGGTTGGGTCATCAAGTCCATGAATTTCTGGGACGACTGCGAACGACAGCGGCTTCGCCGTTGGGGACAAGGACTATGACCTTGGTTCCCGGTTCGCCATCACCGGCAGCGCGACGATCGCGCCAGGCTGGTCCGCTGGTTACAATCTGACCGTAAACGTGGGCGGCACGAACTTCGGCATCAACAGCAACTCAAACGATGAGTTCGACGGGGTCAATGCCCGCCTATACGGCAGCAGCTTTGGCAACATCAATACGCTCTACTCCTACATCTACATCAAGAGCGACACGTTCGGCACCCTGAACTGGGGTCATTTGAGCCCGGCGTCGGATAACCCGGCGGTTTTGGCCGACGCATCCGGCACCGTGATCGAATTGAACTTCGTGTTCTTCGAGGGCGGCGGCTTCGCCACGAAGGCGAAGGGTGCGAGCGGCCCCGGCGCCAGCTGGAACAGCTTCGTGCTCTGCAGCTCGGCCGTCGCACCTGGCGCCGATTGCTTCGGCGCCGCAGAACCGGCGGTTCGTTACGACTCGCCGACCTGGGGTGGCTTCCGGTTCGAGACCTCGTATGGTACCGCAGACGTGGTGCCGGCGATTCTCGACGCCGACGCAGGAAATACCAATACCGACGCGTTCTTCATTCACCCGAGCACGGACGACTCCCATTTCTGGGATCTCGCCGTGTTCTACGTGGCTGATTGGAACAGCATCAAGATCTCGCTGGCCGCCGCCTATACCTGGATGGAATCCAACCCGCTCAACGGCGGCGAGGAAGATTACTGGCAGGTCGGTGGTACCATCATGCACAAGCCGTCCGGTCTTGGCATCTATGCCATCGGCTCATTGGGAAGACGTCGGCAACGACAACAACAATTGCTTGGGATCTGGGTCGCCTTGTCTATCGGGGTCATGCCTCAACATGCGCCCGTCGTGGTCAGCGCGCTGCCGGACACCGACAGTGGGGTGTCAAGCCCTTCTGGAGGAAGGCCTGGAGCCCGATCGGCGCCACGGTGCTGTACGGCGAATTTGCCCAGTATAACGACATGTACGGCCTGGGGAATATCGGCGACGTCTCCAGTTTCTTCCCCAATTGCGATACGCACTGCTTCTGCACCATCACCGGTTCGGAAGCCGAGCGTTGGGGCTTAGGCGTGGTGCAGGAAATCGAACTCGGCCGCCATGCATGTCTGGCTGAGATGGCAGCATCAGGACCTCGACGTCGACTTCATCAACTTGCATTGACGACCATCGTAGCCAGAGCTTCGATGACTTCGACCTCTTCCAGGCTGGTGGCATCATATTCTTCTAAGCCACACGACCAGGAACTCACCTACGGAAGCCGCCCTTCGGGGCGGCTTCTTTTTTGTGCCAGAGCTTTCGCCGGGCCTCATGCGTCACCCCGCGAAAGCCGGGTCCAGAGCGGGTCATTCTTGCCTGAGCGCCGCAGCAAACTCCATCCCTCCCCTTGATCGGGAGGGGGCGCGCTTCTCTTCCGCGCGCCGGGTGGGGTGGGGAGCCATCCCCCACCCCGACGCCGCGCTTTCGCGCTCAAGCAGCGAAGCGGTAGCGTAACAAAGAAGCGCGTCGTCGGACCTCCCCACGAGGGGGAGGTATGGAGCAAGCGGTGGACGCTGTCCCCGCATAAACCTCGCCTTCCAAGCCTCGCTTACAATGATCCCACCTCGTCCTCTGAAGGGGCGTTTCTTGAGGCGTCGTGAGGCGGGATGAGGTGCGGTGTCCCTGCGGGGCTTCGCTTGACGCGAGTGTGAAGTCACTCGGGGCGGCGCCGGGCTCCCCCCGGGTCCATTACGAGGCCCTGCCAGGAGCTGGCTGACAACTCGCCGGCCTACACCAAACGCTGTCTGGCCCGTTAGACATGGTCCAGGCCGGGCAGCGGGGCAAGGTGCAGCGAAAGCGGGGCCGGCGTACCGAATAGTCGCCGCAAAAGAGCATGCGCTAACGTTAGCGCAGGTGTGTGGCGCATTTTTTGATGCGCTATCGCTTCGCTACTTGAGCGCGTGTGGCGCGCCGCGAGGCGCCCGCGACTCCGCCAGAGTGCGACACCATAGGTTTGCGTCTTTCGGCGCGCCACCCCCTGCGGGGACCCCTCCCCATAGCCGGAGGCAAACGCGCCGCGGCAAGGAGCCCGCATGCCTGGTCAAAGCAGAGCAACACACTCCATCCCTCCCCTCGATGAGGAGGGGGGCGCGCTTCTTCGAGCGGCCGGGTGGGGTGAGAGTGCGAACGTGCTACCGCTTCGCTACTTGCTCGCAACAGCCCCCACCCCAGCGTCGCAAGTGCGACGCCGGACCTCCCCACGGGGGGCAGGTAGGAAAAGGACCTTGGGGGAGAGGATGACAAGGAGATTAAATGCGGCGCGGCCGTCGGCGCGAGGGTTGTGAAAGCGCGGTTGCGGCGCTATCTCTGGAGCGAGACTGGAGCTCCAACAGCAAGCGCCCGGGCCGGATATCGCCGCGCCCTCGGCTCGAGAACGCCCATGCAGAAGGAAGCCGGCAGAGACGGCCCGTCGCGGACGCCCGTTCTCACCGTCAAGAACGTCTCCTACTGGTACGGCGCCAAGCAGGCGCTGGACGACGTAAGCTTCGAGGTCTATTCGGGCAAGGTCACGGCGCTGCTCGGGCCGAACGGCGCCGGCAAGACCACGCTGTTCTCGCTCATCACCCGGCTGTTCGATGCGCCCGCCGGCCGGATCGAGATCTGCGGCCGCGCGGCGTCGGAGTGGGGGGCCAAGGCGCTCGGACCGCTCGGCGTCGTGTTCCAGCAGCCGACGCTCGATCTCGACCTCACGGTCAAACAGAATTTGCGCTATTTCGCGGCGCTCAGGGGGCTGCCGCGCAAGGAGGCCGACGAGCGCATGCTCGCCGCGCTGAAGGCGCTCGACATGGCGGAGCGCATCGGCGAGCGCGTGCGGTCGCTCAATGGCGGCCACCGCCGCCGGGTCGAGATCGCCCGCGCTCTGCTGCACAGCCCGAAGCTGCTCCTGCTCGACGAGCCGACCATCGGGCTCGACGATCCGACCAGGCGCGCCATCGTGCGCCACGTGCACGCGCTCGCGACCCGCGACAATGTCGGCGTGCTGTGGGCGACCCATCTGTTCGACGAGGTCGAGCCCAACGACGATCTGCTGGTGATCGACCGCGGGCGGATCGTGGCGCGCGGCACGGCCAAGGACGTGGTGGCCGAGACCGGCGCCAAGGATCTCGGCGGCGCGTTCAGGCTGCTGATCGGCGGCGATACCGAGAAGGACGTGACGGCATGAGCGTGATGCATTATGTCCGCGCCTTTTGGGGCATCGTCTGGCGCGAGCTGCTGCGCTTCCTGCAGCAGCGCGAGCGGTTTTTCGCGGCTCTGGTTAGGCCATTGATCTGGCTGATTATTTTCGCCGCCGGGTTCCGCGCCGCGCTCGGCATTTCCATCATTCCGCCCTACCAGACCTACATCACCTACGACGTCTACATCACGCCCGGCCTGCTGGCGATGATCCAGCTGTTTCAGGGCATGCAGAGTTCGCTGTCGATGGTGTACGACCGCGAGATGGGCTCGATGCGCGTGCTGCTGACCACGCCGCTGCCGCGCTGGTTCCTGCTGGTCGCGCGGCTGTTCGGCGGCGTGATCGTGTCGCTGTTCCAGGTCTATGCGTTCCTCATCGTCGCATATTTCTGCGGCGTGGAGCTGCCGCCATGGGGCTATCTCACGGCGCTGCCGGCGCTGATCCTGACCGGCCTGATGTTCGGCGCGCTCGGCATGCTGCTGTCCTCGACCATCAAGCAGCTCGAGAATTTCGCCGGGATCATGAACTTCGTGATCTTCCCGATGTTCTTCGCGTCGTCGGCGCTCTATCCGCTGTGGAAGATGCGGGAAGGGAGCCTGTGGCTCTATTACATCTGCCTGTACAACCCGTTCACCTGGGCGGTCGAGCTGATCCGGTTCGCGTTCTATCTGGAGGTCAACTGGCTGGCGCTGGGCATCGTCGGCGGGTGCACGCTGTTGTTCCTGGCGCTGTCGGTGTGGGCCTACGACCCGTCATTCGGCATCCAGCAGCGCAAGGTCGGCGCCGCGCCCGTGGCGGGCTAGCTGCTGGAGAAATTGGCGGGGAAGCGGCGCAACAGATCGGCGTGGATCTTCTCGACCACTTTGTGATCGCGCTCGGCTTGCGGCACTTTGATGGTCTCGATCGCGACCACGTGGGTCGGACGCGGCGCCAACAGCACCAGCTGGTCGGCCAGCATGATCGCCTCGCGGGCATTGTGGGTCACCATGATGGCGGTGGTCGGCCGGGCCTGCCACACCTCGAGCAGCAGCTTGCGCAGCCGGTCGGCGGTGCGCTCGTCGAGCGACACGAACGGCTCGTCGAGCAGGAGCAGGTCGGGCTTGGTGGCGAAGGCGCGGGCCAGCGCCACGCGGCGGGCGAGGCCGAGCGACAGCTCCTGCGGATAGCGCGGCAGCATATCGGCGATGCCGACCGATTGGGCCAGTTGTTCGAGGTCCTGCTCCGAGAAGCCGGGGGCGGCGACCAGCTCGATATTCTGCCTGACCGTGCGCCACGGCAGCAGGCGCGGCTCCTGGAACATCAAGCCGATGCGCGCCCCCGGAGGGACGTCGACTTCGCCGCGGAACCGCTCGTCGAGGCCGGCGATGATGCGCAGCAGCGTGGTCTTGCCGCAGCCGGACGGTCCCATCAGCACGGTCATGCTTTCGGGCTCGACGGCGAGGACGAAGTCGCGGATGGCAACCAGCTCGCTGCCGTCCGCACTTACATGCGTCTTGTCCTCAATGCGGATTTCAAACCGGCTTGTTACGCCAGCGCGTTGCGTGTCGTTCAATGGGCTGCACCAGGAGGTATTCGATTGCCAGCATGACGGCGACGAAGGCCAGCGTATAGCCGAGAATCGCGGTGACGTTGAAGAGCTGAAAGTTGAGATGAAGTTCGAAGCCCACGCCGTTCGGGCGCCCGAGCAGCTCCACGACGAGCACGATCTTCCAGATCAGGGAGATGCCCGAGCGCGAGGCGGCGGCGAAATAGGGTTGCAGCTGGGGCAGGGTGACGTTGCGCAGCTTGCTCATCGGCGACAGCCGGTAGGCGCGCGCCATCTCGTCGAGACTGGGATCGAGCGCGCGGCCGCCCTCGCGCAAGGTGACGACGACGTTCGGGATCTTGTTGAGGGCGACGGCGCCGATGGCGGCGGCCTCGTTCAGCCCGAACCATACATAGGCGAGGATGATGATGACGAGGGCGGGGAGATTGAGCAGCACGATCAGCCAGGGATCGAGCGCGCGGTCGAGCGCCGGCATCTGGCCCATGGCGAGGCCGATGACGCTGCCGATCGCCATCGCCACGACGAAGGACGCCGCGACCCGCCACAGCGTGATGCCGAGCTCGGTCAGCAGGTCGCCATGGACCGACTCCTTGTAGATATAGTCGAGCACCGCGCCGGGTCCGGGAAGCAGCCGGCTCTGCGCGATCTCGGCGGCGATGAACCAGACCAGCAGGAAGCCCGCGACGGACAGCACCGACACGATCGGGCCGCGCATCAAGCGCGTCCACCGCACGGGGTCGTTGCGGACGAAGGTCACGCTCATGGTTTGCCGCCGTGCCAGAACGTGCCGGGCGCAAGCTCGGTGCCGGGGCCGACGAGCTTCTCGCCGCCGAGCTCGCGCAGAAACTGGTACAGGATCTTGGCGTCGGACTCGTTGTCGGCGGCGGATCGTTCGGGGATGCCTTCGCGATAGCGGCGCCGCAGGGCCTCGAAGGTGGCCTCGGTGAAGCTGGGATCGTTCTCGCCCATCAGCGGCTTCAGCCGGTCCCACTCTTCGTTGGAGGTTGCCAGCAGCTCGTCGGCCTTCGCCGCCGCGCGCAGAAAGCCTTGAATTGCCTCAAGATTGTCCTTGGCCCAGGTCTCGCTAAAGACATAGCCGACCATCGCCACCTCGCCCTTGGCGCCGAGTTCGCGCACCACGTCTTCGACCCCGATCAGCTGGGTGAAGCCTTCGGCCTCGAGCCGCGCGGCATAGGGCCAGAAATTGAGCACGGCATCGAGCTCGCCTTGCTTGGCCCGTTCGGCGAGCAGCGGCGGCGCGCCGTATTCCGGCTTGGTCTCGGTCCGCAAATCGAGATTGGCGGTCCTGAGCGCATAGGCCACGAGCAACAGCCAGCTCTTGTCGAGCGGGCCGCCGGCCACGCCAAGCCGCTTGCCCTTGAGGTCGCTCAGCGTCTTGATGGGCGAGTTGGGCGGCACCATGATCGAGCCGAGCGCGGTGGTGAACGGCGAGAAGGTGAAGTCTGCGCCGCTGCTTCGCTCGCGCGAGACCCACAGCCAGTCGGTGGCGATGAGATCGACCGAGCCGGCCTGCAAGCCGACGGTGGTCGCCTGGGTGCTGGCCAGCGGAATGATGTCGAGATCGATGCCTTCGGCCTTGTCGAGGCCGTTGGCGTGGATGGTGTCGAGCAACCAACTGACCGTACCGAATTTGAGTACGGCGATCGTAACCTTGTTCGACGCGTGCGCGGGCTGGGCGAGGGCGACGCCGGCTATGGCGCAGACCAGGAAAACCAACAGACGTGATCGCAACGGGTGCTCCTCCACGTTGTTACGGCTCTAATCCAATGGCGTTGGGGCTAGCCGGGCGATGAGGGCACGTAAGCTCTGCCGCCGCAGATGCGGCAAACGCGGCCGTGGCCCTCTGGCGAGGCCCGAGAAAGTTATGGCGCGTGTTCGGCGAGAGTGGCGGCGCATACTCTACCGATCCCGGCGTGGTTGGCAAGGTTCCATTCCTCATTGGCATTAAGACGGCGCTTTCAGGCGGTAGCCGTGGCCGCGCACGGTTTCGAGCAGCGGATCGCGCCCGGGCGTATCGATCTTGCGCCGGAGCCGCGCGATATAGACGTCGATGACATTGGTGAGAGGGTCCTCGCTGTAGCCCCACACCTGGTTGAGGATGCGGGTGCGGGAGAACACCCGGCCGGGTGCGCTCATCAACAGCTCGATGATGGCGAGCTCCTTGGCGGTGAGCTTGATGGTGTCGTCGCCCCGCCTGACTTCGAGCAGTTCCCGGTCGAGCACGAGATCGGCAACTTGCAGGATATTCGAGGTCGGCGCGAAATTGTGCGAACGGCGCACCAGCGCCTCGATGCGGGCCAGCAGCTCGTCGAAATCGAACGGCTTGGTGAGATAGTCGTCGGCGCCCATCTTGAGGCCCTTGATCTTGTCCTCGAGCGCGTCCATGGCGGTCAGCATCAGGATCGGCGTGTGGTCGCCCTCAAGCCGCAGGCGCTGGCACACGTCGTAGCCGTGCATGTCGGGCAGCATCAGATCGAGCACGATGACGTCGAACTCCCCGGTCTTGGCCAGGTCGACCCCTTCGGTGCCGGACGAGGCGACGGTAACCCCATGATTTTCCGCGCGAAGTCCGCGATCGATGAAGTCGGCGACGCGCGGCTCGTCTTCGACCAAGAGCACGTTCACGCGTTCGCCCCTTCCGCAATGTCGGCCGGCAGCGCGACCGTGACCGTGGTTCCTTCGCCTGGGCGACTTGCCATTTCGATCCGTCCCTTGTGAGCCTCGACGATCGCCTTGGCGACCGGCAGGCCGAGCCCAAGGCCCTCGTCGTTCATGGCCGCGGCTCGACCGCCGCGGCGGAAGCGCTCGAAGATGCCTTCGAGCTCCTCGGGCGGAATGCCGATGCCGCGATCGGTGACGCGCACCCTGACCTCGCCGTCGGCGCTGCCGATCTCGACCTTCACGGCCCCCTTGGATTTGGAGTAGCGCACGGCATTGTCAAGCAGCACCAGGAAAAGCTGCCTAAGCCGCGCCGGGTCGCCGCGCACCATGTCGTGCCCATTGCCGTTAACGAAGGCGACCTCGACGTCCCGATCATGGGCGATAACCTTGGCGTCGCCGCAGACCTTATCGAGCAGGTCGCCGAGATCGATGGCCTGCATGTTGAGGCGCGCGGCGCCTGCACCCTGACGGGCAATGAATAGAAGGTCGTTAACGAGAACGGACAGGTGCTTGGCCTGCTCGACGATGCGCTCGATCGAACGCTTATATTCGGGAACCCGCTTGTTCGACCCGCGCAACGCGATCTCGCCCTCGCCGCGGATCACGGTCAGCGGGGTGCGGAGCTCGTGGCTGATATCGGCGAAGAAGCCGCGGCGGGTCTCATCGATCTGGCGCAACGACTCGTTGGCCCGGCGAAGCTCCTCGGTGCGCTCTTCCACCAGCGTCTCGAGATTGGCGTGGGCGTCCTGCAAGGCCTGTTGATGAGTCTGGAGATCGCCCGCCATGCGATTGAAGCTCCCGCCGAGATCGGCGAACTCGTCGCGGCCGGAGATCGCGATGCGATGGGACAGCTCGCCTTCGGCGAGCTTGCCGGTGCCGCGCAACAGCTCGGCCAGCGGCGCGCGCAAGCCGCGCAACAACAGCAGCACCAGCGCCAGCGTGGTCAGCACGGCGAGCGCGGCGTGGATTTGGCTGATGCGCTCGAGCCGGCCCAATAGCTGGGCGGCGTCGGCGTCGATCCTGATCACTTCGGCGGTCTCGTCGGCCACGCCGACCTCGATCAGCTCGTTGAGCTTCTGGTCGATGCCGCCTTTGAGGAGATCGATCAGCCGTTGCCAGGCGACGTCGGGGCGGCCGCGGCTCTGCAGCTGCTCGACCTCGCCAAGCTGATCCAAAGTGTGCTGGAACTCCTGTCTGATCTGAGTCAGGCGCACAAGTTCGGCGGATTCGGCCTTTTGCTCATCCGACCCGACGATGGCGAGTTCCTTGGCGCTGAGCTCCTTGAGCGCCGCCAGATCGGAATCGATCACCTTGTTGAGATAGGCGGCGCCAAGCGGTCGCTCGGCGATCCCGGTCAGGAGCGTATCGGTCCAGGCCTTGAATAGCTGCTGGCTATGGCGCGACAGCTGAAGCTGGCGCTCGAGCTGCTCATGGGCCAGCCTCGAGCGGGTCAGGTAGCTATGCGACTGGGTCACGCCCCAATAAGCGAGGGCGGCGGCCGAAAGCGACATGGCAAGAAGCAATCCCGCGGTGATGAGGAGCTTCGTCTGGTAACGCATCGTAGATCTCGAGGCCTTCCTAGCCGTTGACGGCCGGAGGGGGCGTCATTTGCTCGGGCGCGGTAGGCAGAGACTCGCCGCGCCGCTAGACAATAGAAGAAGCCTCTATAGCGCATTTTTTCCAATACTTGGCCGTGACTTCCGGCCCACGTCATGATTTTTTCATCTGCGCGTCAGGTCCCTTTCATGTTCCGGGCCGCGATCCCCATGACGCCCGTCCGATTTGGAAATACAGGCATTATTTTTGCCAAGGCTGTTCGGTGAGAGATTTGCTAGTCTCGGCTAACAAAAGAATCGGGGACTGAGCAAGACTTAGGTCGGGGGACGGCTCTTGCAATACCATCTGGATAGGCTGCGCGCCGCGCAGCGCTTGGTGCTGACGGCCGCGCTCTCGGCGCTGGCAGCGCTTGGATTGACCGTAGGCACCACGAAATCGGCCCTCGCCGAATTCGAGATCCAGGAATCCCAGGTCGAGAAGGGCGAGGTCGAGCTTGAATATCGCGGCGCGGTCCATTGGGGCTTTCCCGCAGCCGAGCGCGAGGACGCCGGGGAGGATGAGGACGAGGGCGCCTTGGAGGAGGAAGAGGAGGGCCCGCTGCGGCAGAGCCACGACTTCGAGTTCTCCTACGGCATTAGCGATCGGTGGCTGTTCTCCACCACATTCGGCACCGACCAGCCGTTGGACGAGAATTACGCCCTGAGCTCGGTCGAGCTGGAGCTGCAATACGAGATTATCCAGCGTGAGGGCAACGGCCTTGGCCTTGCCTTCACGGGCGGCTATGGCTTCGCGACGCGCGGCGGCGAGGCGGACGAGATCGAGTTCGGGCCGATCGTCGAGCTGGCAAGCGGCAAGTTCTTGCTGACGCTCAATCCCTTCTTCAGCGCTCAGGTCGGCGACAACCGGGAAACCGACGGGCTCGGCTTCGAATATGGCTGGCGCGCCCAATACAACTTCGCCAAGCATTGGGGCGTTGGCGCCGAAATGTTCGGCGAGATCGAGGATCTGTCCAATGCCGGCTCGTTCGACGACCAGAACCACAGCATCGGGCCCACCCTGTTCTATAATCCCGGCGGGGATGACGACGACGACGAGGCCAATGGCGGCGGGGATGACGACGACGACAAGAAAGTCGCCGGCCCGCCCGACATCGAATTCTCCTTGAATGTCGGCGTTCAGTTCGGACTGACCGACGTCACCTCGGACACGGCGCTCAAATTCCAGGGCTCGCTGGCCTTCTAGAGCACCCTCGTACACGGGGCGGCGGCCTTCGCAGAAGATGCGGAGGCCGTTCGCTTTTGCCTTGACGAGGCGGGCGTCGCATCGCCATTGATGCCCAATCATGATGATCAAGGTTCTCGGTTCGGCGGCAGGCGGCGGCCTACCGCAATGGAATTGCAACGGCCGCAACTCCGCCGACGCGCGTCAGGGTGTGGCGGGACGTGGCTGCCGCGCAGCCAGGCCTCGGTGGCCGTGACCGCCGATGGGGCGCAATGGGTCCTGCTCAACGCCGCCCCTGATCTGCGTCAGCAGATCAACGATACGCCGGAGCTTCACCCCGCGCCTGACGGCGGTCCGCGCAACAGCCCGATCAAGGCGGTGGTGCTGACCAATGGCGATGTCGATGCCGTCGCGGGCCTGCTATGCCTGCGCGAAGGCCAGCCCTTCACCGTTTATGGCACCGCGCGCGTGCTCGACGTGCTTGCCGCCAACAGCATTTTCGATGTGCTCGATGCCAATGTGGTCAAGCGCGTGCCCATGGAATACGGGCGCCCGTTCGCGGTCGAGGGTCCGTCAGGTCCGGTCGGCATCACCATCGAGGCCTTCGGTGTGCCGGGCAAGATCCCGCTTTATCTCGAAGAAGCCAGAGCCGGGCGCGGGGCTTGGCACGCAGGAAGGCGACACCGCCGGCCTGAAGGTGACCGAGACCGCAAGCGGGCGTCACTTCTTCTTCATCCCCGGCTGCGCCAAGCTCGACGACGCGCTGCGGGCGCGGCTCAAGGGCGCGCCGCTGCTGTTCTTCGACGGCACGCTCTACACCAATGACGAGATGATCGCCCAGGGACTGCTCAACAAGACCGGCGAGCGCATCGGCCATATGAACATGTCGGGCAGCGCGGGCAGCATCGCGCAGCTCGCGCCGCTCGACATCGGCCGCAAGATCTTCATCCACATCAACAACTCCAATCCGGCCTTGCGCGAAGGCTCGCCCGAGCGGGCGGCGGTCGAAAACGCCGGATGGGAGATTTCCTACGATGGGATGGCAGGTGCGGGTGTGACGCACGCGGGCGTCGGCCGGCCTTCGGACGGATCTAGCTCGCGCGAGGCGTGCGCACATCGCCGAAGGCCACGACATTGTCGGGCCGCGTCTCGGCCACGGTCTTGGCCGCGTCGCCGGCCGCGATCAGCCAATAGGCCTCGATGCGCTCGGCGAACGGCCGCGACCGCTCGGCGAACAGCCTCTCGCCTTGGGTGCGCGACTCCTTGCGCAGAGCGCGGTGGCGCCTGCGGCAGCGCTTCAAGAACGCCGCCGTCTCTTCGGGGCTGCCGAACATCATGGTCGGCGTGGAGACCAGCCGGCATGAGCAAGGAGATGTCGTGATCGTCGCCAAGGATCTGCGACAGCGACCGGGCGGCCTCGACCCGCGCCGAAAGCTCCGACGGCCAGCACGGAGCGAGCAGCTGCATCTGCCGCCAATGATGCTGCACGCCCTTGCGCCATTCGTGGAGATCCTCGTCGCGGCCGGCGTCGAAGGCGTGCTGGAACGCCTCGCGGGTGGTGCGATAGCAGCGCCGGAGGCCCTTGGCGAGCGAGCGGAAGTCGTCGGGATAGACGGCCAGACCGGCAAAGGCCGGCCGCAGCTCGAGCAGGCCGCGCATGGCGTCGGACGCAGCGCTGCGCTCGAGATTCTGCTCGGCCGCGTGCCGCCGCTTGTAGCAGCCAGGCGCGCAAGGATTGGATCGGGCCCGAGGCCCGGTCCCTGGCCGGTCTCGCGCTCGAGCTTGTCCACGGCGTCGGCCAAGGCGGCCGCGTCGCGCGCAGGCGCCAGCCCCCTGGCGATGGCGGCGAGCCGATCGGTCAAAGTGGCGAAGGCCGGCTCGGGCATGCCGGGCCGCGCCAGCAGCAGCAGCGAGCGTAGTCGCTTCAAGCATTTGCGGGCGCTGTGCACGCCGCTATGGCGCTCCGGCGGAGTCGCCAGCGCGCCATGGGCGATCTCAAGCTCGGCGAAGGCCACGCGCCGCAATGCCTCGCTCATCGGCATCGCCGGATCGAGACGGTAACTCATGAAGCCCCCTGCACCGCCTTGAACGAAGCCCCGAGAGCCGATGATCCCCGGGCGAGGGGTTTCAGGTCAAGTCCAAACGCGCGGATTCATCCCTGTGGAAGGTCTGTGGACAAATTGCGCCATGGCGCGGTCGTCGCGACCCAATTTTCGACACGCGCTTCAGGGTCGTTGGCTTGTCACAATGTCGGTTATGACCGCGACCGAGTCGGCGCCCGCGGCAAGCGCCAGCGGCGCGCGCTCGAGCGTGATGCCGCCGATCGCCACCAGCGGGCAGTCGAGCTCGCGCGCGCCAGTCGGCGATGCGGGGAAGACCTTGCGGCGCCCAGGGCATCGCTTTCAGCGTGGTGGCGTAGATGGGCCCGAGCGCGACATAGTCGGCTGCGGCGGCAAGCGCCCTGTCCAGCTCCTCGGCGCTATGCGTGCTGACGCCGATCTTCATGCCCGCGGCCCTGATGGCGGCGAGGTCGGCGGCGGCCAGGTCCTCCTGGCCGAGATGCACGAAGCCGGCGCCGAGTTCGATCGCCGCGCGCCAATAGTCGTTGACCACCAGCTCGCAGCCATAGTCCGCGCAGAGCGATAGCGCCTTCGTCGATCTCGGCGCGGATGACGCTGTCCGGCTGGTCCTTGATGCGAAGCTGCACCAGCCTGACGCCGTGCGGCAGCAGGCGGGCGAGCCACTCCGTGTCGGGGACGATGGGGTAGAAGGGATCGAGTTTGATCAAGGCCGCGCAGACCAGGATCGCTCAGGACGCGTGGTCGATCTTGAAGAACGGCGTGCCCGCAACCGGGGTCGATGGCTGCGGCCATGTCGCGCGGCTCGATCAGGCCGGCCTCGAAGGCGAGCCGCCCGGCTTCGACGGCGCGGGCAAAAGCCGCCGCCATCTTGGCCGGATCGCCGGCCTTGGCCACCGCCGTGTTGAGCAGCACGGCGTCGTAGCCCATCTCCATGGCCTCGGCCGCGTGCGACGGCGTGCCGATCCCGGCGTCGATGACGAGCGGAATGTCGGGGAAGTAGGCGCGCAGCGTCTTCAGCGCGTCCTTGTTGACGAGGCCGCGCGCCGAGCCGATCGGCGCGGCCCAGGGCATCAGCACGGTGCAGCCGGCGGCAACCAGACGCTCGGCGGCGCTCAAATCCTCGGTGGTATAGGGCAGCACCTCGAAGCCGTCGGCGGAGAGCGCGGCCGCCGCCTCGACCAGGCCGAACAGATCGGGCTGCAAGGTGTCGTCGTTGGCGATCACTTCGAGCTTGATCCAGTCGGTGCCGAACAGCTCGCGCGCCATTTGCGCGGTGGCGATCGCTTCTTTCGCCGTGCGGCAGCCGGCGGTGTTCGGCAGCACGCGGCAGCCGAGCTCCTCGATCAGCGCCCAGAAGCCCTGACCGGTGCGCGTCCGCGCCGATTCGCGCCGCAGCGAGACGGTGACGATCTCGGCGCCCGAGGCCGCGACGGCCTGCTTCAGGCTCTCGGGCGACGGATACTGCGCCGTGCCGAGCAAGCAGCCGCGAGGTGAAGTCCTTGCCGTAAAGGGTGAGCATCAGCCGCCCTGCCTCGGCGCCACGATCTCGATCTCGTCGGCGTCGGTCAATGGCGTCGCTCCGCGCGCGGCGGCGGCGACGAAGTCTGCCGTTCACGGCCGTGGCGATCTTCGCTTCGGCAAAGCCCAGCCGCGCGCAGAGCTCGTCGAGAGTCTTCGCATCGGTGGCGAATGCCTCACCGTTGAGCAGGATCTTCAACGAAACACCTCCGGGTCGGTCGCGCCCGTCTCGACAAAGGCCGCGACCAGCTCGGCCAGCGCCGGCGCGAGCAGAAATCCGTGCCGGTAGAGACCGTTGACGTAGATATAGCCCTTCGCCGCGATAATCCTAGGCCGATTGTCGGGGAAGGCGGGCCGCGCGCCCGCGCCCTGCCGCACGATCTCGGCCTCGGCGAAGGCGGGATCGACGGCGTAGGCCGCCGACAGGAGATCGAGCGCCGAGCGGACGGTGATCGCGCCCACCTCCTCGCTCTCGATCACCGTGGCGCCGATCATGTAAAGGCCGTCGCCCCAAGGCACGACGTAGAGCGGAAAGCGCGGATGCAGCAGCCGCACCGGGCCGCGTCAGGTTCACCTCGCGGCTCCTGACCACGATCCGCTCGCCGCGCACGCCGCGGAGCGTCGGGCAGATCGTCCTTGGCGGCCAAGCCCGCGGCAATCGATGACGAGATCGTCGCCCTCCGGCATCTCGCCATCGCCGAGGCGCAACGCCACGCCTTGCGCCAGCATCGCATCGAGCAGGAAGCGCAAAGCGCGCCTCGGGCGCGAGATGGGCCTCCTCGTCATAATAGAGCGCGCCGGCGAAACGGTCGCTGAGGGCCGGCTCGAGCGCGGCAAGCTCTGCCGCCGACAGACGCTGATGCCCGCCGGTCATGCGGGCGAAGCGGTCGAGCTCGGCACGGTCGCGATGGAGCGCCACGACCAGCGTGCCGTTGGCGATGGTGCCGGGATAGGTCTCCCGCCACAGCGCGATGCCGCGCTTGCCGAGATCCCTGATGATCGCTTCGGCGCTTTCCTCCTCGCAGCGCGGCGCCAGCATGGCGCCGGCATAAAGGCTACAGCAATCGGCGAACGGCTCTGCCGAGCGCTCATAGAGCGTGACCTCATGACCGCTTCGGGCAAGCGTCAGCGCCTGCCACAGGCCGACCACGCCGGCGCCGCGGATCGCAATCGATTGTTTTCGGTTGGCCATGTCAGGACCGGGATAGCGCGTCGGCGGGCGGCCGTCTAATCCCCCAGCGCCACGCCCTCGCGGCGCGGGTCGGCGCCGCCTTCAAGGCCGTCCGGCGTCACGGCGATGATGTGCTCCCCGCTGGTCATGGGAATGCGGCGCACCTGATGGCCCATGGAAGCGAAAGCGGCGGCGAGCGCGTCCCACTCGGCCCCCGGCTCGATCAGGAGCGTGTCCTCGGTGCTGCCGAAATTCACCAGCGCGCTTGCTTGGGCGGGGTCGAGCCGCCAGTCGATCAGCGCGATGAGGGCCTTGAGGTTGAACAAGATGATGGCCGGCCCACCGGGCGAGCCGAGCACATATAAGAGGCCGCCGTCGTTAGCGAACACCATGGTCGGGTCCATCGAGCTCCGCGGACGCTTGCCGCCCTCGACGCGGTTGGCCACCGGGCGGCCCTGGTCATCGACCGGCAGGAAGGAGAAATCGGTGAGCTGATTGTTGAGCAGAAAGCCGCGCACCATGGTCCGCGCGCCGAAGGCGTATTCGATGCTGGTGGTCATGGAGAAGGCATCGCCCTCATCGTCGACCACGGAGATCTGGCTGGTGCCGCCTTTCTCCTTGGTGCCGTCGGTGCCGAACGCGCCCTGGCGCGTATTGGGCGGCGACCCGGCGGCGACCTCGCTCTGCGCGCGGTTGGGATCGATCAGCGCGCGGCGCTCGGCGAGATAGGCTGGGTCGAGCAAGCCGCCGACCGGAACGGCGACGAAATCGGGATCGGCGAGATAGCGGGCGCGGTCGGCGAAAGCGAGACGCTCCGCCTCGGCGATGGCGTGAGCCGCGCTTAAGCCGAAGGGAGTGTCGCCGAGATCGAACGGCGCAAGCAGGCCGAGCACCTCGCCGACGGCGACGGCGCCCGATGAGGGCGGGCTCGCGCCGCACACGTGATGATCGCGATAAAGCGCGCAGACCGGCTCGCGCTCTTTGGCGCGGTAATTGGCGAGATCATCGGTGGTGAGCTTGCCCGGCTTACGCGGATCGCTTTGCACCGCCTGGGCGATGTCGACGGCGATGGCGCCTTCATAGAAGGGCTTGGTTCCGTCGCGGGCAATGATCTCCAGAGTATCGGCGAGCGCCGGATTTTTCAGTTGGTAGCCGACCGGCCACGACCTGCCTTGGGCATCGAAGAAATAGGCGCGCGCCTCGGGCGCGAAACTGTCAGGCCCCATGTCCGCCAGCATCTTGGCGAGACGGGGCGAGACCGGAAAGCCGTCGCGGGCGAGGTCGATCGCCGGCTGGAACAGCTCGGCCCAGGGCAGCTTGCCGTATTGGTCGTGCATCAGCTTCAGCGCGGCGAGCACGCCGGGGACGCCGACCGACAATCCGCTGGCGATGGCCGCCTCGCGCGGCAGCGGCTGGCCCTGCTCATCGAGAAACAGCTCGGGCGTGGCGGCGGCGGGCGCGGTCTCGCGGCCGTCGTAACCGGCAAGCGTCTTCGCGGCCGCGTCCCAATAGAGCATGAAGGCGCCGCCGCCGATGCCTGAGGATTGCGGCTCGACCAGGTTGAGCACCATCTGCGCGGCGATGCCGGCATCGATTGCCGCGCCGCCCTTACGCAGCATGGCGAGGCCGGCCTCCGCGGCCAGCGGATGGGCGGCGATCACCATATGCTTGTTGGCCTTGACCAGCGGCTTCGGCGTGAGCCCGCTCTCGCCTTCCGGTTGCTCGAAGGCATGGGCGCGCGGCGCAACGCTGGTCGCGGCGAGCGCGAGCAGTAGGGCGAGCAAAAGGCGCAAGACGTTGCTCATGCGGTGGAGCATAGCGGGTTTCCGCGAGGGAGCCACATGCTCAACCCAAGGGGAGGGTCTTCAGTTAATGGAAGTCGCGGGATTTGGGGATGATGCGCTCGCGGCGCGGATGCCAGCGTGGGTGACCGCTTTCAGCCTTGCGTTCGCGGCTGTCCTCGCCGCCCGGATGCTTGACGTGATCGGCATAAGCGAGCGCGGTGCTCAAGGCCTCGCCGTCCTCGGTGAGGAGGCGGAGCCAGTCGCTGCGGTCGTCGAGCCGTTCGGCTACCACATGGATGATGTCCTCGTGGCGCTGGACGCGGCCATGCACCACGACCAGACGCGCGCCCATCACCACTTTGCGCATCCGCTCGAGCACCTTGGGCCAGATCACCGTATTGGCGACGCCGGTCTCGTCCTCGATGGTCATGAACACCACGCCTTGCGCCGAGCCGGGGCGCTGGCGCACCAGCACCACGCCGCCGACGCTCACCCGCGCGCCGTCGCGCGAAGCTCTGAGATCGGCGCAGGATTTTATGTGGGCCTCGGTTACGCGGGCGCGCAGGAAGCTCATCGGGTGAGCCTTGAGCGAGAGCCGCAGCGTGCGGTAATCGTTCACCACATGCTCGGACAGCGGCATCACGGGTAGAACCACCTCAGGCTCGGGGCCGGCGTCAGCTTGGTCGGCATGCTCGAACAGCGGCAGAGGCAGCTCTTTGGGCAGGCCGCGCACCTCCCACAGCGCCTGACGGCGGTCGAGGCCGAGCGAGCGGAAGGCATCGGCCGCGGCGAGCTTCTCCAGGCTGGCGCGCTTCAGCCCGCTCCGCCGCCACACATCGCGCATGTCGGTGAAGGAATGAATAGCGGTGCAGCTTGTTCCATACCTCCCCCTTGCGGGGAGGTCCGACACCGCTTTGCGGTGTCGGGGTGGGGGGCTTTCTTCGACCTTGGGATACTCACCCCACCCGGCCCGGCCTTCAGCCGAGCCGCCCTCCCCGTCAAGGGGAGGGATGGAGTCTGGGGCAGGCTGGGGTGCAAATAAATGAGGGCTGAGATCGGCGGCAATGCCGTCGCGCACCGAGACGAGGCGCTGAATGTCGGCTTCGCGCAGCCCGTCGATCTGGCGCATGCCGAGGCGGAGCGCGAATGCTTTTGAATTTTCCGTGGCCCCACCGCTTGTTTCATACCTCCCCCTCGTGGGGAGGTCGGCTTGCGCAGCAAGCCGGGTGGGGGGCTTACCGTCGAGGCATTGCCCATCACCCCACCCGGCTCGGCCTTCAGCCGAGCCGCCCTCCCCATCAAGGGGAGGGATGGAGCTTGTGGCTATGTCACGGATTCCTTTCTCACCCCCATGTTCGAGCGTGCAGTCCCAGAGGCTGAGATTGACATCGGCCTCGCGGGCCTCGACGCCGTGGTCGCGGGCGCAGCGCACGATCTGCGCCGGGGCGTAGAAGCCCATGGGCTGGGCGTTGAGCAGAGCGGCGGCGAACGCCGCCGGGTAATGGCATTTGAGCCAGGCCGAGACATAGACGAGATGGGCGAAGCTCGCGGCGTGGCTCTCGGGGAAGCCATATTCGCCGAAGCCCTTGATCTGATTGAAGCAGCGCTCGGCGAATTCGGCCGGGTAGCCGCGCGCCGTCATGCGGCCGACCATCTTTTCGCGCAAGCGGTCGATGGTGCCGCGGCGCCGGAAGGTGGCCATGGCGCGGCGCAGCTCGTTCGCCTCGGGACCGGAGAACTTGGCCGCCACCATGGCGAGCCGCATGGCCTGCTCCTGGAACAGCGGCACGCCCATGGTCTTGCCGAGCACCTGGCGAAGCTCGTCGGCGGGACCATGATCGGGGTGCGGCGAGGGGAACTCGACCGGCTCCTCGCCGCAGCGGCGGCGCAAATAAGGGTGGACCATGTCACCCTGGATGGGACCGGGCCGCACGATGGCGACCTCGATGACGAGGTCGTAGAAGCAGCGCGGTTTCAGCCGGGGCAGCATGTTCATCTGCGCCCGGCTTTCGACCTGGAACACGCCGATCGAGTCGGCGCGGCACAGCATGTCGTAAACTTCGGCATCGTCGCGCGGCACGGTGCCGAGGCTGACATCCTTGCGGTAATGGGTCTTCAGCAGGGTGAAGGCCTTGCGGATGCAGGTGAGCATGCCGAGGCCGAGCACGTCGACCTTGAGCAGGCCGAGCGCGTCGAGATCGTCCTTGTCCCATTCGATGAAGGTGCGGTCGTCCATGGCGGCATTGCCGATCGGCACGACCTCCGACAACGGCCCGCGCGTCAGCACGAAGCCGCCGACATGCTGGGAGAGATGGCGCGGGAAGCCGATCAGCTCCTGGGTCAGCTCCAGCACGCGGGCGAGCAGCGGATCGGACGGATCGAGCCCGGCCTGGCGGACATAATGTTCCGGCAGGCTCGAATTGCTCAGGCCCCAGATGGTGGTGGCGAGCGCGGCGACAATATCCTCGGAGAGGCCGAGCGCCTTGCCCACCTCGCGCACCGCAAGCCGGCCGCGATAGCAGATGACGGTGGCGGCGAGGCCGGCGCGGTCGCGACCATAGCGGGCGTAGATATATTGAATCACTTCCTCGCGGCGCTCGTGCTCGAAATCGACGTCGATGTCGGGCGGCTCTTTGCGCTCGGGCGAGACGAAGCGCTCGAACAGGAGATCGATCTCGGTGGGGTCCACATTGGTGATGGCGAGGCAATAGCAGACCGCGGAATTGGCGGCCGAGCCGCGGCCCTGGCACAGGATGGCCTGGCTCCGCGCATAGTGGACGATGTCGTGGACGGTGAGAAAATAGGGCGCGTAGTCGAACTCGGCGATCAGCGCGAGCTCTTTCTCAAGCGTGTCGCGCACCTTGTCAGGGACGCCGTGTGGAAAGCGCCAGGCCGCGCCCTGCCAGGTCAAGTCTTCGAGATGCGATTGCGGGGTCTTGCCGGCCGGCACCGGCTCGTCGGGATATTCGTATTTCAGCTCATCGAGGGAGAAATTGCAGGCTTCCGCGATCTCGATCGAGCGGCGCAGCGCGTCGTCATGGCCGTCGAAGAGACGCGCCATGTCCTTCGCCGACTTGACATGGCGTTCGGCATTGGCTTCGAGGCGGAGGCCCGCATCGGAAATCGTGCATTTCTCGCGGATGCAGGTGAGCATGTCTTGCAAGGGACGACGGTGGGGGGCGTGATAGAGCGCCGCATTGGTGGCGACCAGGGGCGTGCCGGCGCGCGAGGCGAGATCGGCGAGCGCTGAGATGCGGGCGCGGTCGTCGCCGCGATAGAGTGCCGCGCCGCGAGATAGAGACGTGGCTTCGTCCCGAGCGCCTGTTTGATGCGCCGGAGCTGCAGATTCGAAGTCGAGCTGGTAGTCTGTGGCGATGCCATTTGCACCATACCTCCCCCTTGTGGGGAGGTCCGGCGCCGCTGAAGGCGACGCCGGGGTGGGGGGCATTTTGCGATAACGATCACCCCACCCGGCTCGTCTTTCAGCCGAGCCACCCTCCCCGTCAAGGGGAGGGATGGAGCCTGTGGCGCTGTCTCGGCGTAACCAATCCAAATCGTCGGGCGGGAGCGCGATGAAGATCAGGCCGCCGGCGTGGGCGGCGACGTCATCGAGGTAAAGCGTGCATTCGCCCTTCTCGGCGCGGCGCTGGCCGAGGGTCAGCAGCCGGCACAGCCGGCCATAAGCGGCCCGGTCGGTCGGATAGACGAGCAGGCTCGGAGCGTCTTGCAGATCGAGGCGGACGCCGACGACGAACTTGATGCCGACTTCCTTGGCGGCGAGATGGGCGCGCACCACGCCGGCCAGCGTGTTGCGGTCGGTGACAGCGATGGCGTCGAGGCCGAGCGCCTTGGCCGTCGCCACCAGCTCCTCGGGATGGGAGCCGCCGCGCAGGAAGGAAAAGTTGGTGGTGACCTCAAGCTCGGCGTAGCGGCGCATGGGACGCGCTCATGCGAACACGCCATGCAGATACCAGGAGGGCGCCCCGAGTGCGCTCTCCTGATAAAGGCCGTCGCGGAATATCCAGTAGCGGTGCCCGTCCTCGTCCTCGATGCGGTAATAGTCGCGCGGCCTTGCTGATGGCTTGCTGCTTGCTCCCCCTCCCCCCTTGTGGGGGAGGGTAGGGAGGGGGGTGAACGTCAAATTCTGAGTTTGAGGTTTACCCCCCTCCGATCGGCTAAGAGCCGATCGTGCTCCCCCACAAGGGGGGAGCGGGGAAGCTGTGAAAGCTCCCCGTGTATTTGCGGCTCGTGCCAACCCGCGCCACCATTCCGGCGCGATGCGCTCCGGGCCTTCCGCCTTGACCACGCGGCGCGTCGCATGGCGCCAGGTGAAGCGCGCCGGCGGGCCTTCCGGAATCTCGGCCAGCACGGTCACCGGCTCAGGGCTGGTGAACAGCAGCGGCGGGCGCGGCGGCTTGCCAGGCATAGGCCCGGGCCACATCGAAGGGCCGGCAAAAGCGCTGCGCAGCCTCTGCGCCAATTCGGGGATGTGGCTCGCCTGGGGCACGAGGCGGCGCACTGCGCGCGCACCTAAGCGATTGACCAGCCGGTCGATCAGGGCCTCAGCCCTGATTTCCCCGGCCGTCTCGGTAAGACTCGTTTGCGCCGGGCGAAGCGGCTCGGTCACCAGCGCCGTCAACGCCATCAGGTCGACGCCGAAGCCCATGTCGAGGGCCTCGATCTTGTCCTCAACCAGGCGCAAGAGATGGCTCGGCTCGCGCGAAGGGGCGCTGAGCCCCGCCTCGATCACGGTCGAGGAGCCGTCGGCACGGGCGACCCACAGCGCCAGGCGCCGGCAGCCGCGTCCGGCGCGGCCAAGTTTTCGGCACAGCTCGCCGGCAAGATGGTCGAGCCCGGCCACCACGCCGTCATGGGTGATGAGCGGTTCGGGAAAGGGAAGCCGCGCCGCGAAGTCGGGCGACGGCAACAGCGAAACGCACGGCTCCTGCCTGCGCCCCAGGGCTTGATCGAGGCGCAGCAGAACGGCCTCAGCCCTGTCCTTGGAATGGAACCGCCGTTCGAGGCTCGTCCGCGGCAAAGCATAGAGCTGGCCGATGCGCTTCAGCCCGAGCCGACGCAACAGGCCGGTAATCTCGGGCTCAAGGCGCAAGGCCTCGACCGGGAGGGGCGCCAGCGCGGATCCGATCTCTCCTTCAGGCACGATGAGAGAGGCGCGCGCGCAGCGGGCCAGCGCATGCGCTCCGCCCAAGGTCTCGGCAAGAGCAAGCCGCGCAGTGAAGCCGAGACGTGTCAGCCGTCGCGCCAAGTCGGCGAGCAGCGCCTGCTCGCCGCCGAACAGATGCGGCACGCCGCTGACCTCGAGCCAGAGCCCGTCGTCGCCGTCGGCATTGAGGGTGGGGCTATAGCGGCGAGAGGCCCAGCGGGCGAGGTCGAGGAGAGCGTCCTCATCCTTCTTGGGCGCGGCGGGAAGGGTGAGGAGATAAGGGCAGATGGCGCGGGCATCGGCGAGGCCGAGGCCGGGGAACAGGCTCTGGCTGACGCTCGCCGCATTGACCGCAGTGATGACGAGGCCGCGCTCCTCGTTGCCGATCAGGGCTAAAGGCCGGTCATCGGTTAACGGCGCGGCGCCGCTCGCTGCTCTCTCCTGATTCAGCCGCTCGATCGCCAGATGCGGCAGAAAGATCGAAACGAAACGACTCATGACTGAACTCCACCATAAAGTTTCGCCCCGGTGCCTCGCCCCGGCAGCGCTCGAGCGTGAGGTGCCAGGACGGCGCGCCAGGCGCCGCTGCGTCGAAAAATGAGGATTCACTTCTCCTGGCGGCGATGCGCCAGCTGGTGAGGGTCCCGGGCATCGCCGCGTGTTGATGCCCTGAGAGCAGCAGGCACGGCGTGCGCGAGGCTTGCGCGGCGAGGCTGAGACGACGGGCTGCCAGCGGCGTCTTGATCTCGATCTCGGCCAGAGCCGCGATCAGCGCGCGGCTTTTCAGCCCTTCTTCCAGAGCCCAGGCGGCGTCCTCGGCCTTGCGCGCCTCCACCACGAGAAAAAGCGCGGGGTCGAGGCCGAACACTATGAGGCCGGGCCCATAAGGGCGGCCCCATTCCCGCGTGGCAGGGCTGGTGAAGCACCACAGCACGAGATCGCGGCGCCGAGCCTGTTCGGCCGCCTGTTGGGCGATCAGGGCAAGGGCGAAACCGAGCGCCGCAGGGCCATCGCCATAGGCTTGGGGCCTAATTTCATGGAGGCCCCCGGTTTTCAGCCTGCTCAAAGGAAATTCCTGGGGCCGGGGCACCTCTCCCTCACGGGGAGGGGTGAAAAGACCTCGTGAAGGAGAAAGATGAGAGCAGGCGGAGCGGGGAGGGGCCGCGCCCGGTGCGGGGGGGCTTGCCAGAGACACGGGAACCTGCTCGAGCGCGCGGATTTGCGCGCGTAGATGCTCAATCAGGACCCTCGCCCTTGCCCCGCCTGCTTTTGCAACGCCAGCCGGTGGAACGAGGAGACCTTCTGCACCGCCTGGAACGTCGTTACGCACGCTACTGACCTCAGCTCTTGTTCCTATTTTGTTCTAATTGGAGTTCGGAGCCAGAGTCAAGGGTCACTCTGAGGTTTTTTGGAAGATCGGATCCTCGATCTTTACGATTCGGTATGGGTTTAGAGCCCTGTTCTACAGATTAGGTTAAGAATCCGTAAATACGACCCACAAACTTTCAGTAATTTTTCCCAATTTTTCCCTCATATACGTCTGCAAGCCTTTCGGGCGTTTACACTTCATTGACCACGAAAGCTCCGAGTCTGTTGAATTGGTTTAACTTGCATCTAAGGCGGCGGTGCCAGCTTCGCGTCAGGTTCCAACGACCGGCCAGAAGGCGGCGAGGGGGCCATGGAATGACTAATCAAGGGAGTGTCGAAATGAGGACGTTTGCACGTTTCGTCAAGGACGAGTCGGGCGCCACGGCCATCGAGTATGGCCTGATCGCCGCCGGCATCGCCGTGGCCATCCTGACTGCCGTTAACGCGATTGGTACCGATCTGTCAGGCCTGTTCGGCCGGATCTCTGCCAAGCTCACCGCGGCCGGCACCTAGAATCCTGCAAGACTCAAGACGGGGCCGGCGCCGCTGCGAGGCGGCGCCGGCCCCGGTTCTGTTTTACCCGTTCGACGCGACGGGCTGCCTTCAAGCTGTGACGCGGCGTGCTGAAATGTCCGCCGGCGCAGCCCCCAATCCTCCATAATTCACGCGTAGGAAAAGCTCGCTCTTCGAGGGAGTTCGAGCCTTGCCGTCGCGGGGGCCAATGGGGCGCCATCCTCTCCGAATCATTCTCGCCGCCGCGATCGTCGTTGGCGGTGGAACCGCCGTCACCGCCCATCCCCATGTCTGGGCCACGGTGCGGACCGAGATCGTGTTCGGCCCCGATCACCGCATCACCGGCATTCGTCACGCTTGGACCTTCGACGAATTCTACACCGCCATGGCGGTCGAGGGCCTCGACACCAACAAAGACGGCGTCTTCTCGAACGAGGAGCTGGCGCCGCTGGCCAAGGTCAATGTCGAATCGCTCAAGGACTTCGACTATTTCACCTTCGTGCATTTCGAGGGTGAGGACGACAAGCCGATCGCGCTGAAGCCGCCGGTCGACTATTCAATCGATTACGACAAGAGCGTGCTCACGCTTCATTTCACGCTGCCGCTGGAGAAGCCGGTCGACACCCACGGCAAGCCGGTCGCCATCGATGTGTACGATCCGTCCTTTTTCGTCGCCTTCGGCTTCGCCACCGAGAAGCCCGTCAGCCTGGCGGGCGCCGAGACCAAAGGCTGCACCGCCGACGTCACGCTGCCCGACGCGGAGACCGCCGCCGACACCAAGGCCCTGACCGAATCCTTCTTCAGCCAGCTCGGGCCGAATTCGAGCTTCGGGTCGCAGTTCGCCCAAACGGTTACGGTGAAATGCAAGGATGCCCATCTATGAGGTCTCTGCTTGCCGTTGTTGTCGGCGCCGTCCTGTTCGCCTTGCTGCTCCCTGCCGGTCCGGCGCGCGCCGAGCTGAAACCGATCGGTCCGTTCGCCGCGACCGAAGTCGCGCCGGCGCCCCCTTCGGCCTTCGCGCCGCGCCCGGCGGCGGCGGCATTCCAGGCGACAGGGCCGCTCGGCCGGCTGTTCGCCTGGGTGCTCGACCAGCAGCAGAAGCTGCAACGCGTCCTGGCAACGAGCGTCAAGAGCCTCAAGACCGACAATCCCATCGCCGGCGCATTCACCTTGGCGGGACTCTCGTTCCTCTACGGCATCCTGCACGCGGTAGGGCCCGGGCACGGCAAGACCATCATCTCGTCCTACGTCGTCGCCAACGAGGAAACGGCCCGTCGCGGCGTGATGATCTCCTTCATCGCGGCGGCGATGCAGGCGCTGACCGCTGTCGCCCTGGTGGGGTTGCTGCTGTTCGGGCTTAACGCCAGCGGCCTCCAGATCAATGCCTGGTCGAACAAGCTCGAGAGCGCGAGCTACGCGATGATTGCGCTGCTCGGCGTGTATTTGCTTGCGACCCAGTTGTCGCGGCTGTGGCGTAGCTGGCGCGGGGTGGCGGGGGAGTCGGCGCATGGTCATGCCGGGCATCACCACCACGATCACGCCCACGACCATTCGCATGACCACCATCACGACCACGACCATGCGCACGATCACGGTCACGATCACGACCATCATCATGCGCCGGGAGAGGCGTGCGATCATATCGTCGATGCGCGGCAGCTTGCCGGGCCGTTCTCGTGGCGGAAGGTGATGGCGGTGGTGTTCTCGGTGGGGATCAGGCCCTGCACCGGCGCCATTCTCGTGCTGGTCTTTGCCGTGACCCAAGGCCTGTTCTGGGCCGGCGTCGCCGCGACTTTCGCCATGGCGTTCGGCACGGCCATCACCGTGGCGGCGCTGGCGACGCTGGCGCTCGGCTCACGAGAACTTGCGCTCAGGCTCGGGGGCACCAACAGCGCCTGGGCCAATGCGGTCTGGACCACCTGCACCATCGGCGGCGCGGTGGTCATTCTGCTGTTCGGATCGCTGCTGTTTCTCGCCTCATTGGGCCCGGCCCGGCCGTTCTGAGTGTGCCGCGTTGCGTGCCACTTCTCGATTGCGCAGGTCCGCGCCGCGCTTGCCGCCAATGCGAGAATGATGTTTCTTTCTGCCGCGTTGCTTGCACAAGCCCGGCACCGCATCCTACATAACGCCTGGTTGCGGGGAGCAAGGTTCACTCATTCATCGGCATTGGCCACGGAGAATTATGATGGCACTCCAACTCGGCGAAACGGCACCGGATTTCGAGGCGGAAACCACCCAAGGCCGCATTCGCTTTCACGACTGGCTCGGCGATTCCTGGGCGGTGCTGTTCTCTCACCCCAAGGACTTCACGCCGGTCTGCACCACCGAGCTCGGCTACATGGCGAGGATCAAGCCCGAGTTCGACAAGCGCGGCGTCAAGATCATCGGCCTAAGCGTCGATCCCGTGGATCGCCACGCCAAATGGGCGCAGGATATCAAGGAGACGCAAGGCGTCGCCCCCAACTTCCCCATGATCGGCGATCCGGACCTCGCCATCTCCAAGCTCTACGGCATGCTGCCCGCCAGCGCGTCGGGCGGTTTGGAGCGCACGCCGGCCGACAACCAGACCGTCCGCAACGTGTTCGTCATCGGTCCCGACAAGAAAATCAAGCTGGTCCTGGTCTATCCCATGACCACGGGGCGCAATTTCGATGAGGTGCTGCGGGTGATCGACTCAATGCAACTCACTGCCAAGCATCGGGTGGCGACGCCGGCAAACTGGAAGCAGGGCGATGAGGTGATCATCGCCGGCTCGGTGTCCGACGAGGAGGCGAAGAAGATCTATCCTGACGGGTGGAAGGCGCCGCGGCCCTATATCCGCATCGTGCCCCAGCCGCGGAGCTGATCTCGGTCTCAGAGTCTGGCTTGAGGCGTCGCGCTAGCGTCGCAAAATTGCGTCAAAAATCGATTGGCGCTCCCCCGCGGCTTCATGGTAGAAAGGCTGTATACGGATCATATCGGTCCGTGAACAGAAGGCGTGCTGGCGTCGACCGGGGCCAGAAACGCCAGGCAGGGGGCTTATGTCCGATCCAAGCGGCTCGGACCCGACCGGGTCCCGAGACAGCGCGCGTGAAGCCGCCAAAAACATTGCCGATCAAATCTCACCGTTGCTCCGGCGCGCACGGGTCAAAGGATTTGATTTCCTCGCTTATCTGCTGGCCATGGCGCTCAAAGAGTCGCGGCGTCTGTCCGAGGAGTGAGGGGCGAAGGTTTCGCCTCGGGGCGAAATCGAAGGCCTGGAGCTTCAGGACTTGAACGGGCTGGCGTCAGGGTGGAGGCTGGCCGCCATGGCAGCGCCAAAGACGCCCCTTCTCACCACCGACTGCGTCATCTGCGACCGAGACGGGCGCGTTCTGCTCATTCGCCGCAAGAACGAGCCGTTCAAGGGCGCTTACGCGCTGCCCGGGGGATTCGTCGATATCGGCGAGACGGTGGAGGCCGCGTGCCGCCGCGAAGCTCTCGAGGAAACCGGCTTGGCGGTGGGCGAGCTTCGTCTTGTCGGTGTCTATTCAGACCCGCACCGCGATCCGCGCGGTCACACCGTGAGCATCGTCTATCTCACTTGCTTGCCGCGGGCGCCAAGCCCCAAAGCGGGGTCTGACGCCGAGGCGGCGGCGTGGGTCAAGGACTGGCGGGCACTCGATCTTGCCTTCGATCACGCCAAGATCCTGGCCGCTGCCGAGCGAATTATGAAAGCATCCTGAACCATTATTGAACCTATCGATGGAGATCATCGGTGTCATCGTTGCGCCCATCGCTAGGTGAGGATGCGGGATATGTGACAGGATGGCGGTTCTTGAGAATCGCAAGAGAGCGCAACCTCAATGTCCGATGAGGACTTCATTGTCCGTGGGGAAAGCCAGAGCCCCCATCCCGATGAGGATGATTTCGAGGAGATGCTCGAAATCATGATCAGCATCGCTCAATCCGAGGGCCGAGAATTTCTGGCCTATCTGCTGAGCATGGCGCTGATGGAAGCGCGCAACGACGCCGCCAAACCCACTTATCTGTCGCATTAGCGCGTCCGCCGGCTTCGAGCGCCGGAACCCCGTAGACTAGGCGCGCGGCGGGGTATGCACTATCTAAGGTCTCAAGGCCCCTTCGGCGGAGCGATGGTCATGAATGAAACGCCGCCACCCGGCCGTTTCGCCCCAAAATTCGAGCATTCGAAGCCGTCCGCCCATACCCAAGCGGGCCGGATCGGCGTGCTGCTGATCAATCTCGGCACCCCGGACGGAACCTCCTATTGGCCGATGCGGCGCTACCTCAAGGAGTTCCTCTCCGACCGGCGGGTGATCGAGACCAACCGGGTGCTGTGGTGGCTGATCTTGAATCTCGTGATCTTGGTTGAGCGGCCGACCGCCAGCGGCGCCAAATACCGCTCGATCTGGAACGAGACGCTAGACGAATCGCCGCTGCGCACCATCACTCGCAATCAGACGGAGAAGGTCGCGCGCGCGCTGGCCGAGAAGAATGTCGTGGTCGACTGGGCCATGCGCTACGGCAACCCCAGCATCGCGTCGCGCATAGACGCTTTGACCGCCCAAGGCTGCGATCGGCTCCTCGCCTTCCCGCTCTATCCGCAATACGCCGCGGCGAGCACGGCGACCGCCAACGACAAGGTGTTCGACGCGCTGAAGGCACTCCGGGCTCAGCCGGCGCTCCGCACCGTACCGCCTTATCCGAATGATCCGGTCTATATCGCCGCGCTTGCCGACTCCGTCAGGACCCATCTCGCCGGTCTTGATTTCGAACCCGAGGCGATCATCGCCTCGTTCCACGGCATACCGCAGTCCTATGTCGACAAGGGCGATCCCTATCAGTGTATGTGCATGGACACGGCTGCTGCATTGCGCGCGGCGCTCGGACCGCTCGGCGCCAAACTCAAGCTGACCTTCCAGTCCCGCTTCGGCCGCGCCGAATGGATCAAGCCCTATACCGACAAGACGGTGGAGGCGCTGGCGCGCGAGGGGGTCAAACGGATTGCCGTTCTTACGCCCGGCTTCGCCGCCGATTGCCTCGAGACGCTCGAGGAGATCGCCGAAGAGAACAAGGAGATCTTCCTCGAGAATGGCGGCGAGACGTTCAGCTATATCCCCTGCCTCAACGACAGCGAGGCCGGCATCGGCGTGTTGGTCCATCTGATCGAGCGCGAGCTGGAAGGCTGGGTGTAATCTCGATATCGCTGAACTCCGCGCGCCAAGCAGAGGTGCTGAAAGCATGCGTGTCGCCTTCGCCGTAGCACTGTGCTGTGTTGCCGGGTTGTCGGCGCCCGTCTCTGTTGCTGCCGAGCCGAGCGACACGACTGAAACCACAGAGCCGTTGGCCTATGTCTCGGTCGCCGGCGCGCCGGGTGATGGGGAGCAGGCGCTGGCCGCGGCGCTTAGCCGGCAGCTCGCCGGGCGCGGTTTCAAGCAGGTCACCTCTTTCCAAGCCAATGTCTACGAAGTGCAGGGGACGGTGCGCTTGGCGCCGGCCGCGAAAGGCAGGCAGAGCGTCACCATCGTCTGGGTCGTGCTCGACCCCGCCGGCGGTCAGCTTGGCATCACCCGCCAGACCAAGACCGTCCGCAAAGGCTCGCTCGACAAGAAATGGGGAGCAGCCGCCGAAGCCGCGGCGGCAGCCGCCGCCGCTGACATCGTTAAGCTCATCCCGCGCTAGGGGCACTTAAAATGATCTGCCGGCGGCACCATTTATGGGCTGCCGTCAGCAAGGCTAGTGACTAAAGTGAAACAATAAGCGGTCTCGTCAAGACACCTCCCGGGAGGGTGCCCAATGTTCGGCTTCGATATCTTTGCCATTGCTCTGCTCGTTCTGTTTGTCGCGGTGGTCGCGGCGGGCGTCAAAATCGTGCCTCAGGGCTACAACTATACGGTTGAGCGCTTCGGCCGCTATACGCGAACGCTCCATCCCGGCCTCACTCTCATCATCCCGTTCATCGACCGCATCGGGCGCAGGCTCAACGTGATGGAGCAGGTGATCGAGGTGCCGAGCCAGGAGGTGATCACCAAGGACAACGCCATGGTCAGGGTCGACGGCGTTGCCTTCTTCCAGGTGCTCGACGCGGCGCAGGCAAGCTACGAGGTCACCAATCTCCAGATCGCCATTCTCAATCTGACCATGACCAATATCCGCACGGTGATGGGCTCCATGGATCTCGACAAGCTGCTGTCCGAGCGCGACGAGATCAATCACCGCCTGCTCAAGGTGGTCGACGACGCCACCCATAATTGGGGCGTCAAGGTCACCCGCATCGAGATCAAGGACATCGAACCGCCGCGCGACCTGATCGAATTCGATGGCGCGGCAGATGAAGGCCGAGCGTGACAAGCGCGCCGCCATTCTCGTCGCCGAAGGCGAGCGGCAGGCGGCCATTCTCACCGCCGAAGGCTCCAAGCAGGCGCAGATCCTTGCCGCCGAAGGCCGCCGCGAAGCCGCGTATCGCGACGCCGAGGCCAGAGAGCGCTCGGCCGAAGCGGAGGCCAAGGCCACCGAGGTGGTGAGCCTGGCCATCAGCAAAGGCAGCGTCCAGGCCATCAACTATTTCGTCGCCAACAATTATATCGGCGCGCTGAAGGCGCTGGCCGAAGCCAAGAACCAGAAGGTGCTCATTCTGCCGCTCGAAGCGTCTTCGGTGATCGGCGCCATTGCCGGAGTGGGCGAGATCGCCCGCGAGGCGTTCAGCAACGGCGGCAACTGCGGCCGCGCCGCCGCCCGCGGCCGGCCAGCGGCGGGCCGGCTCGGTCCCGACCGTCTAGCCGCGGGGATTTGAGCCATGGAAACCATTCTCGCGCTCGGCGCCTGGAACTGGATGATCCTGGCCGCCATCCTGTTCATGCTCGAGGTCCTGTCGCCGGGCATTTTCCTGATGTGGTTCGGCGTGGCCGCCGCTATCACCGCGCTGATCGTGTTCCGTTACGAGGTCGCCTGGCAGTGGCAGCTTATTTGGTTCTGCGGGCTGTCGCTGGCCTCGGTGCTGCTGGCGGCGAAATATCTGCGCAAGCATCCGCTCGCGAGCGAACGGCCGCTGCTTAACGAGCGCGCGGTTCAGCTCATCGGCCAGTCGTTCGTGCTGATCGACCCGATCGTCAACGGACGAGGCAGCATCAAGACGGGCGACACCATCTGGCGGGTGGAAGGTCCGGAATTGCCCCAAGGTGCGCGCATCAAGGTGGTCGGCGCCGACGGCACGGTACTCAAGGTCACGCCTTCGGGCGCCGCCGCGGCTTAGCCGCAGCCTTGCGCCGGGCGGTCTTCGAGGTCTTGCGCCGCGTCTTGGCCGGTGCTTTCGGCTTGCGCTTGGCCGGCGTCGTTCGCACGGCGGCGCTCGCAATCAATTGCACCTCTTCGATCTTGTCGATCTCGGGGGGAATTTCAGCGGTCACATCCGCTTTCGGCCACAGCGCTTCGGCGTAACGCGTTCCGCCGCTGCCCTCGACGCGGATTTCGCTGAAGCCCACGGTTCGCAGCACGCCGGCCACCGTCTCGTTGGACGCGAGCCGCTTGAGCCCGGTGAGCTTGATGGTCGCGCGATATCGCTTGCCCTTGCGCACGGTGAATTTCGCCATTGCCCAGCACCTCCTCTGAGGGATAACAACTCATAGTTGTGCTAGCGAGCGAATGCAAGCTGTCCGTGACGGTCAGGCGCCCCGGCCCGCGAACCATTGCGCCACGGCCTCGCGGCCTTTCTCGTCGAGCAGAAGGTGGAGCTTGGTGCGGCGGAGCAGGAAATCCTCTCCCGTCAGGGCGTCCTCGAGGTCGACCGCGTATGTGAGTTCGGCCCGGGTGACGCCGGGAGCGATTTCCCCGGCTGATCGCGGCTCGGCGGCGATGCGGGCGAACAGGGTCTCGATCTTGTCGCCATAGGTGAGCGCCCAGCGCTGGCGGGTCGCCAAAGGAACGCTGTCCGGCCCAAGTGCGGCGCGGTCGAGCAGCTCGGGTCGGGACGATTTGCCGCCATAGAGCGGGACGCTCCTTGGTCCAGGCCCCGCCTCTGGCAGCGCCAAGCCTGCCGAGCGCGTCGAGCACCTCCTCGGCCAGGGCCCGGTGGGTGGTGAGCTTGCCGCCATACAGGGTGACGAAGCCGCCGGCGCCATTGGCGACGGAGGTCAGGGCAGGGCTGCGGCTGATGCGGCTCGGCTTGGCGCCGGCTGTCGCCCTCAAGCGCGCGGACGCCGGACCAGGTGAACACGATGTCGTCGTCCGTCGCGGGTCCGTCTGGATGCGCAAAATAGCGGTTATAGGCAGCGAGCAGATAGGCCGCCTCGCCGGCGGAGCAGCTGTGCCGCTCCGGCGTCGCCCTGGTGCGGTATGTCGGTGGTGCCGACGATCAGGAAGCGGCCGCCCAGCCAAGGCATGACGAAGATGACGCGGTCGTCTTGGTCCTGCAGCGTGAAGGCGTCGGTCTGCGGGGGGTCGGGCATGGCGAGAACGATATGGCTGCCGCGCACCAGCCTGAGAGCGCGCGCCGGCGGCGCCGCTTCGGTCATGGCGTCTACGCTCGCCACCCACGGGCCTGAGGCATTGACGATGAAGCGCGTCTCGATGCGGCGCTTGTTCCCGCGCTCGTCGAGCTCGACCGCATAGCCATCGGCCAGTGCGGCAAGCGCGGTCACGGCGCGGCGGTTGAGGATATCGGCGCCGCGCGCGCGGGCATCGAGCAGAACGGCAAGGGTAAGCCGCGCGTCGTCGGTGATGCAGTCGTGATAATGCAGCACCGAGGCCAGGCCTTGCTGGCGCAACCGAGGCAGGGCCGCGATTTGACTGGGCGAAAGCCTGCCGCTCGGCTCAAGTCCATCGCCGATGGAGAGCAGGTCGTAGAGCGCGAGGCCGGCATGGACCATCAGCGCCGGGCGCTTTTGCCAGACGATATGTCGGCAGCAGAAATCTCAAGGGCGCGACCAGATGGGGCGCCGTCTTGAGCAATTGCGCGCGCTCGACCAGGGATTCGCGCACCAGGCCGAGCTCGAGATGCTCGAGATAGCGCAAGCCGCCATGGATGAGCTTGGACGAGGCCGAGGACGTGGCGCAGGCATAGTCGCCGCGCTCGGCGAGCATGACCTTCAGCCCGCGCCCGGCGGCGTCGCGCGCCACCGCCGCGCCATGAATGCCGCCGCCGATGACGAGGAGATCGACGCTCTGCGCCAAATGTTAAGCGACGCCGGCGCGGAGCAGGTCGTGAATGTGGATGATGCCGACCGGGCGCTCATTCTGGACCACGAACAGCGTGGTGATCTTGGACGAGTTGATCATTTCCAGCGCGGCGCTTGCCAATAGGTCGGGCGACACGGTCTTGGGCGCCGGCGTCATGATGTCCTGAACGCGCCGGGCGAGCAGACCGTCGCCCATGTGACGGCGCAAATCGCCGTCGGTGATGATGCCTCTGAGGATGCCTCTTTCATCGACCACGCCGAGGCAGCCCAGCGCCTTCTCGGTCATCACGACAATGGCCTCGGCCATGACCTGGCCGGCGGCGGCGAGCGGCAGGCGATCGCCCTGGTGCATCAGATCGCCGACGAATTTCAAACGCGCGCCGAGCTGGCCGCCGGGATGAAGCGCCTGGAAGTCGCGCGCGGTGAAGCCCTTGCTGTCGAGCAGAGCCATGGCGAGGCAGTCGCCGAGCGCAAGCTGCATCACGGTCGAGGTGGTGGGCGCGAGCCCATGCGGACACGCTTCCTTGGCCTGCGGCAGCGCCAGCACCAGCTCGGCCGCCTCGGCGAGGGTGGAGCTGGGATTTGAGGTCACCGCGATCAGCGGCACGGCGAAGCGCCGCGAATAGGACACGATATTGCCGAGTTCGACGGTCTCGCCCGACCAGGAGAAGGCCAGGATGACATCGTCGCGCGTGATCATGCCAAGGTCGCCGTGGCTGGCCTCGCTCGGATGCACGAAATAAGCGGGGGAGCCGGTGGAGGACAGCGTCGCCGCGACCTTCAGGCCGACATGGCCGCTCTTGCCCATGCCGGTGACGATGACCCGGCCGCGGCAGGTGCGCAGGATCTCGATCGCCTCGGCGAAGCTGTCGACGAGGTCGCCGGCCAGCGCCGCCTTCAGCGCGCTCAAGCCTTCGGTCTCGAGTTGCAGGGTGCGCGTCGCCGACGCAATCGCTTCGCCGCGTTCGTCGCGCAGCAAGCGATCCCGCTTAAGACCGACCGTCATGATCGTGTTCCCCCGTGGTTGAACGGATTTTAGCACGGATCTGGGCGCCGTCAGGGCCAAGACTTGACCCGTTTCGGGTCAGCCCTAAACGACCCGTTAACTCTATTCCCCCTAGGCTTTAGCGATCAACGGTCCGGTGGAAGCGGCGCCTCCTTTGGGGCGTTCAGGCCTTCCCGGTCTCGATCGAGGGTGCGTCCTTGCCGCGTCGCCACATTCTCAGCGCAGCGGGCGCTCTCGCTGCCGCCCTGGTTCTTGCCGTCCACGCGCCGGCCAACGCCCAAACTGCGCCAGACCAGCCCCAGCGCGACATTTCGGGCGCGCCGGACGGGGCGGCAACGCCGCGAGGGTCGGCGGCTGCCGGTGCGCGCCAGGATCAATCGGCCGACAGTCTGGATTCGACCGGCGGGTGGGAAAGCACGACCATTCCTGAGCCCCTTGGCGGGATGGGCGACGAGGCCGAGCCCGTGCCCGCGTCGCCGGCGCTCGGCGGTCTCGGCGACGAGCCGAGCGGAGCGGCGCTCCAGCCGGAAGAAAGCCAGGCCGCCATCCAGCCGGAGGAAAGCGGGATTCCCGCCGAGGAGCTTGGCCTTGCGCCGCCGCCGGCGGGACTATCCGCGTTGAGCCCGATCCACACCGCGCTTCTGCCGGAGCCGCATGACCTCGACCCCTATTTGCCGATCGGCATCAAACTCGGAAGCTTCCTGCTATTCCCGGAGCTGGAAGTCGGCGCCGACCTGACCAACAACGTTCTCGACACGCATTTCGATACAAGGTCCGACATGGGACCGGAGCTCAAGCCCGAGAGTGCGCCTCGATTCCGACTGGGGCCGGCATGCCCTGAGCTTCGAGGCCAATGCCGACCGCATCTGGTACAGCGACTTCCCCTTTGCCGATACCAAGAACTACCAGTTGCTGGCGCGGGGTCGGCTCGACGTGATGTCACGCACGCATCTGTCGGGCGAGATCGAGAAATCGCACGTCCAGGAAAACTCGAGCTCGATCAGCATCACCGATATTTCCAACGCCAACACCGCGGTCGAAGAGCAGCATGCCACTGCGGGGCTCGAGCATACCTTCAACCGGCTGACTCTGAAGTTCACCGGCACGGTAGCCGATTACGACTACGCCGACGATACGGACCCAGGACTGAGCGGCCCGGTGCCGTTCGTCGATATCAGGGACTACCGCGACACGATCGGCACGCTGCGCAGCACTTATGAGTTCCAGTCGAGCTGGGCCGGGTTCATCGAGACCTCGATCAACGAGCGGATCTACCGGGAACCGATCACGCGTCGCCGGCATTCGCCACGGCTCCACCGGCTTCACCACCTTGGCCGGCGTCAATTTGCGCGTCGCCGGCACGCTATTCGGCGAGATCGCCGGCGGCTGGGGCGAGCAGCAGCCGATCGACGACAGTCTCGAGACGATCAAAGGGCCGCTCATCAATGGCGACCTGATCTGGATGCCGACGCCGATGACCAAGCTCGAGTTCCTGGCGCGCACGGAGATCGACGAGACGCGTTTCGAGGACTCCGCCGGCGCCATCGACCATTTCTTCGAGCTGTCGCTGCAGCACGCGTTCTGGCGCTACCTCGTGCTCGGAGTCTATGGCTCGTACGAAGTTGCCGATTTTGTCGGCGATCCGCAGATCGACCGCCGCACCAAGATCGGGGCGACCGGCGAGTATTATTTCAATCCGGTGATGTCGGCCTACGCCCGCTACGAACATACCGACTTCAACAGCAGCGATGCGGGCAGCGATTTTGTCGAGGACGAGCTGAAGATAGGGCTGAAGTTCAGGCGGTGAGGCGGGCGTCCCCCGCTCGGGGGACTTCGATCAACCCACCATGGCGCGGTCGCCCACAACCGTCGGTTACGGGACCCGATTGCGATCAGGCTAAGGAGAAAGAGTCAGATCGATGCAATTAGATCAGCTTCTTGATTTCGGCCTTCAAAGCGGCGGCGATATCGGGCCGGGCCAGCGCGTAAGCGACATTGGCGGTCAGGAATCCCACCTTGGACCCGCAGTCGAAGGTCCGTCCCTCATATTTCAGCGCGGAGAAGGGCTGCCGCTCGAGCAGTGCGAGCATGGCGTCGGTCAGTTGTATTTCGCCGCCTGCGCCTTTCTCCTGCGCGGAGAGGAGGGCGAAGATCTCAGGCTGGAGAATGTAGCGGCCGAGGATGGTCAGATTGGACGGCTCGGTTCCCGGCGCGGGCTTCTCTACCATGCCGTCGATGGGGAAAACCCGGCCGTCGCCCTCGCCGATGCTGACCACGCCGTAATTCTTGACCTGGTCGTCGGGCACCGGCTCGACCGCGATGATGTTGCCGCCGCGTAGCGCGTAGACGTCGAGCATCTGGGCGAGACAGCCGTTGCCGGGATTCTGCACCAGCACGTCGGGCAGCAACAGGGCGAACGGCTCGTTGCCCACCAGCTCGCGCGCGCACCACACCGCGTGACCGAGCCCAAGCGGCTCCTGCTGCCGGGTGAAGCTGGTGCTTCCCGGCCCGGGCAAATCGTCGTTCAGAATCGCGAGCTCGGCCGTCTTGCCGCGCTCGGCCAGCACCTGTTCGAGCTCGAATTGCCGGTCGAAATGGTCCTCGATCACGCTCTTGTTGCGGCCGGTGACGAAGATGAAGTGCTCGATGCCGGCTTCCATGGCCTCGTCCACCACATGCTGGATCAGCGGCCGGTCGACCACGGTCAGCATCTCCTTGGGCATCGCCTTGGTGGCCGGCAGAAAGCGGGTGCCAAGCCCGGCTACGGGAAAAACTGCTTTACGGACGCGAGCGGCCATCCAGATCCTCGTTAAGGTTATATCTCGTCAAGGGCCGGTCAGGCCGCTGGTTAGAAGTCTCTCAACCTCTATCCGATAGCTAGCAGCGAATTGCAAATGGCCGTGTGGTAAGGTTGTTCCATGAGTGTTCTGGTCACGGGCGGGGCGGGCTTTATCGGCAGCCATATGGTGCTCGAGCTGCTCGACGCCGGCGAGGATGTGGTCGTTCTCGACAATCTTTCGACCGGTTTCCGCTGGGCGGTGCCGGGCGGGGCCGCGTTCGTCGAGGGCGATGTCGGCGATCGCAACCTCCTGCGCCGGCTGCTGTCAGGACAGCGCATCGACGCCATTATCCATTTCGCCGGCTCGGTGGTGGTATTCGAATTGGTGGCCGACCCGCTCGGCTACTATCTCAACAACACCTGCAAGTCGCGCTCGCTGATCGCCTCGGCGGTCGAAGCCAAGATCCCGCATTTCATCTTCTCGTCGACCGCAGCGGTGTACGGCATGCCGAAAGAGAATCCGGTTGCCGAGACGGCGCTGCCGGATCCGATGTCGCCCTACGGCAGCTCCAAGCTCATGACTGAGCTGATGTTGCGCGACACCGCACAGGCGCACGATCTGCGCTATGTCGCCTTGCGTTATTTCAATGTCGCCGGCGCCGATCCGCTCGGCCGGAGCGGACAATCCACCGCGCGGGCCACACATCTGGTCAAGGTGGCATGCGAAGCGGCGCTGGGGGAGCGGCCTTATCTCGACGTGTTCGGCACCGACTATCCCACGCCGGACGGCACCTGCGTCCGCGACTATATTCACGTGACCGACCTGGTTCGGGCCCATCTCGACGCGCTGCGCTATCTCCGCGCCGGCGGTGCGAGCGAGGTGCTGAATTGCGGCTACGGCAACGGCTTCTCCGTGCTCGAGGTCATCAGGTCGGTCAAGCAGGCCTCCAAGCACGATTTTCCCTTACGCATGGGGCCGCGCCGGCCGGGCGACCCGGCGGCCATCGTGGCGCGGGCCGAGCGCATCAAACAGGTTCTCGGCTGGCAGCCGAGCCTCGCCGACCTCGACACCATCGTCGGTCATGCGCTGGCCTGGGAAAAGCGGCTGATCGAGTACCGCGCCGCCTCTTAAACTTCCTAGCGATTTTGCCTTTGCCGTGCCGCAAAACGCCCCACAATGGGGGCGAGATCTCGGCCAGGACACGCTTATGCGCGCACGGATTATCGGATCAGCCCTTTTGCTCGCGCTTCTGCCGCTGCTGCCGCTTCAGGCCGGGGCGGCAGACGACGAGGTGACGGTCTATAAGCGCGCGGTGGAGAAGAGCTTCGCGGCTTGGCTCGAGGCGCTGTGGCCTGACGCGGAAGCCGCCGGCGTCTCGCGCAAGACCTTCGAGGCGAATCTCAAGGGGCTGAAGCTCGACTGGTCGCTGCCGCAAATTACGCCGCCCGATCCCGCTTATGCCGAAGGCCCGGCGCTGCCCGCCGCCTTGAAGCCGAAACCGCGCCATCAGGCCGAGTTCGATATCCCGGAGAACTATTTCGGCAAGAGTGCGCTCAACTCGCTCGCCGCCACCGGACGCGGCAAGTACAAACAGCTCGGCCAGACGCTCGGGGCCATCCAGCAGAAATACGGCGTGCCGGCAAGCGTGGTCGTTGCCATCTGGGGACGGGAAACCGGCTTCGGCGCGGCGACGCTCCCTTATGACGCGCTCTCGGCCATCGCCACGCAGGGCTTCATGGGCCGCCGCCCTGACGTGTTCCGCCAGGAGGCGATCGCGGCGCTGAAAATTATCGAGGAAGGCCACGCTACGCGCGCGGAGATGCGCAGTTCATGGGCGGGCGCCATGGGCTATACCCAATTTCTTCCTTCGGACTTCGAGAAATATGCCGTCGATTTCGACGGCGACGGCAGGCGCGACATCTGGAGCTCGGTTCCCGACGCGCTCGCTTCGGCCGGCAACTCGCTGCACAGCCAGGGATGGGACGGCGCGCAGACTTGGGCTTACGAGGTTTCGCTGCCGAAGGGCTTCGATTGCACCGAGCAGGGACCCGATAAAGCGCGCCCGATCGGCGAATGGGTGAAGCTCGGCGTGGCGCGGGTCAAGGACCGGTCCTTTCCGGAGGACAGGCTTGGCGATTCCGCGTTCCTGGTTCTGCCGGCAGGGCTCAAGGGTCCCGCCTTCCTCGCCACCAATAATTTCTCGGTGCTGAAGCTCTATAACAACTCCGACGTCTACGCGATTTTCGTCGGCCATGTGGCCGACATGATCGCCGCCAATGCGCCGACCACGTTTGCCGGCGATTGGCTGCCGGTCGAGCGCTTGCCCCGCGACCGCATCCAGCGGTTCCAAGAGGTGCTGGTGGCCAAGGGCCACGATGTCGGCAAGGTGGACGGGCTGGCCGGCTTCAAGACGCGGCGGGCCATTGGCGTTGAAGAACAGGCGCTTGGACTGCCGTTGACCTGCTATCCGAGCCAGGCGGTGGTGGATAAAGTGCTTAAGGACGCGAGCGCGGCGGCCGCCCAATAGCCCCCAAAGAAAAGGGGGTATTGCCTAGGTTTTGCCAGGCATGCTTGCTAGACATCAGCCCATGCGAATCGCCCAACTGCCTAAATCCTTGATCCTCGGGGTCAACGCGGCGTTGCTGGTGTTGGCGCTGCCCGCGCCGGCCGGCGCCGACAAGATCACGTCCTGCGTCGAGAGCCTCTGGCCGTCAGCCAAGAGCGCCGGCGTCACGCGCGTCACCTTCGATCGCGCCTTCAAGGGGTTCACGCCCGACCCCGAAGTGATCGAGGCCGCCAACTTCCAGCCCGAATATGTCAAGCCGATCGGCGAATATATTGACCGGGCGGTCTCCGATAAGCGCGTAGAGATCGGCAAGCAGAAGCTGGTCGAGTACCAGGCGTTGCTTGGCTCGCTCGAGAGCCGCTACGGCGTGGACCGCACCATCATCCTCGCCATCTGGGGAGTGGAATCGAATTACGGCGTGCAGCCCGGCGACAAGAATGTGATCCGTTCGCTCGCCACCCTGATTTGCTCCGGCACCAAGTCCAAATTCGCCAAGCCGCAGCTTGTGTCGGCGCTCAAGATCCTGCAGCGCGGCGATATCAGCCTCGAGGCGATGAACGGCTCATGGGCGGGCGCCATGGGTCACACCCAATTCATTCCCACCACCTACACCGCATATGCCGTCGACCATGACGGGGACGGCAAGCGCGACATCTGGACCAACATTCCCGACGCGCTTGCCTCGACCGCGAGCTATCTCAAAGTCTCCAACTGGCAGCGGGGCGAGACCTGGGGCTATGAAGTCACACTGCCCAAGGGGTTCAACCCCAAGCGGGTGAGCGAGAGCACGTTGCGTCCCCTCGGCGACTGGCAGCAGGCCGGCATCGTGCGCGTCAACGGCGAGCCCTATCCGCGACTTTCCGACAAGGCTTCTCTGTTCGTGCCGGAAGGAACGAATGGCCCGGCCTTCCTTCTGCTCAATAATTTCCGGTCGATCCTCCGCTACAACGTGGCGAAATCCTATGCGCTGGCGGTGGGGCATCTCTCCGACCGGCTTAAGGGCTACGGACCGTTCGTGCATCCGTGGCCGACCGACGAGACGCATCTTTCGCTCGAACAGCGCACTGAGTTTCAGCAATTGCTGATCGCGCGCGGCCTTCTTGAGGGCGAGCCGGACGGGGTGATCGGACCGGCGACGCTCGAGGCGGTGAGGACTTATCAGCGCGCCAAGGGCGTTGGGGTCGACGGCTATCCGAGTCTCACTTTGCTCAAGCAGCTGCGCAGCGAAACTCCACCGCCGACGGTCGGCGCAATCCCGCCGCCTAAACCCGCAGCCCCGCAGCCCGCTTCGGCCGGTGCGGCTCAGTCAGCGGCGGAAGCAGGTCAGCCGGCCGCGGTCGGGGCAGGACAGGCCGAAGCTTCCGGGCAGGAATGACGCACGGGGCTTGGCGTTCCGGCCGGAAAGGACTACCAGTGTCGCGGCCGGGAGCGAACTTTGGGCGGGCTTGGTAAAGGGTCCGGACGGTCATGTTTGGTAGCGGGTTTTGCCTAGGCTCAAGCGGCTTCGCGCGGCGTCGGCTCGCCACTCTTGCGGTCGGGACTGCGGTGCTTCTTGCCGGCCTGGTCGTCGGGCTAACGCCGGTTTTCGCCCAGCAGGGCACGACCCCCGTCCAGCGCAGCTATATCAATCCGTTTCCCAACGGCGACCGTTATCGGGTCCTCGTGGTCGGCGACTCGCTCGGCGACGGACTGTGGTCCGGCCTCTATCGCGCCTTCGAGGACGACGCTACGCTCGAGTTCATTCAGCACGCCAAGGCATCGACGGGTTTTTCCCGCCCCAATTCTTATGACTGGAACGCCCAGCTCGCGGATATCCTCAAGGAGAACACCTACCAAATCGCGGTCATCATGTTCGGCGCCAACGACGCCCAGGCGATCAAGAGCGGCAAGGATTATCTGAAGGTGGGCAGCGAGGGTTGGCACGAGGTCTACGGTCAGCGGGCCGAGGCCTTCATTAAGAAGCTGCGGGCCGCGAATATCGCCGTGTACTGGGTCGGCCTTCCCATCATGCGGAGCGAGGGTCAGAATGCGGATGCCCAGGCGTTGAACGATGTGTTCCGCGAAAAGGCCTTCATCAACGGCGCCAAATTCATCGAGACCTGGAACGGCTTCACCGACGAGTCCGGGCGGTTCAGCGCCTATGGGCCGGACATGACCGGACAGGTCAAGCGGCTCAGGGCCGATGACGGCATTCACTTCACCATGCGCGGCTATCTCAAGCTCGCCCATTTCGTGGAGCGGGAGCTTCGGCGCGACCTGAACCTCGCCAAGATCGAGCGCAATATCCCGCTCGCCGGCAACGAGGAGGAGCAGGCCAAGGTCATGGGCCGTGCGGTTGTTCCGGAGCGATCCGATCCGCGCCCGCCCGGGCCGACCCAAGAGCAGGCCGACGGAACGGCTGAAGCTTCCGGCGCGTCCGAACAGGCGCAGGCCGAGCAGACGCCCGATCAAAGCAGTGTCGGGGAAGTCAGCGTGGTCAGGCCGGCGATCGACCAGACGCTCCAGGCGGCGCAAAGCCTATCGCCGCAGCCGGCCACTGCCGTGCCCGAAGCGGAGATGATCACCAGCGAGCTCAGCAACGGGTTGACCGCGGTGGCCACCATCTCCTCGGTCACCGATCCGTCGCTGGCGTCGTCGCGGCCGCGGCTGCCGCTGTCGCAGCGGCCCTATTACAAGGTGCTGATCAAGGGCGAGCAGCTGCCGCCCAAGGCCGGCAGGGCCGACGACTTCGCCTGGCCGCCCGGCTAAGCCACGAGCGAATTTTGCCATCCCAGTTGCGCTTGCCGCCAGGCAATGACGCCAAATGGCTCACGTGGTTGTTCCTCCTAATCGTCCCTGCGAGCATGCCAGCCGCGTATGCCATGAAGCCGTGTTCTGCTATTTTGGCTCGGACGTGGCTGGGAGGAATAAGTGGCAAGGAACACGTGGTCTCGGCGCAGTCTCATGCGGACGGGAATGGGTGTCGGGGCGGCATGGCTGCTGCCTCGCCTTCCTGGCTCCATTCTGGTTGCCCGTGCGGCGCCGGCACATGATCACCAACCGGCCGAAGACGATAAGGATCTAAAGGACTTCACGCCCGGCGCGCCATTCGTCGAGCCGGAGGTCCGCAGCTCCACAAATGGCGCGCTCAACACCACCTTACGCATGCGATATGCCTATAAGGATATAGGCGGCTACCGGCTCTATATGCGGATGTACGAAGGCACCGTGCCCGGACCAACTCTGCGCGTGAAGCCCGGCGACGTGCTGCGCATCAAGCTCATCAACGACATGCCTCCCAACCGCGACTCCCGCGCCGGAGGACCACTCGCTGCCGCATCACTTCAACACCACCAACCTTCATTCCCACGGACTGCATGTCAGTCCGAGCGGCATCTCCGACAATGTCATGCGCATCATGGAGCCGGGCGAGAGCTACGACATCGAGATCGCCATTCCGTCCGACCATATCCCCGGGACCAATTGGTATCACCCGCACGCGCATGGCTCGGCTGACGTGCAAATCGCCAGCGGCGCGGTGGGCGCGCTGATCATCGAAGGCGATTTCGCCGATGTTCCGGAGATCGTCGCCGCCGAGGAGCGCTTGCTCGTGCTGACCGAGGCGGTGTTCGACCAGTTCGGCATGGTGGAGGACTTCGGCACATTGTTCCCCGAAACCGCCGCGCACTTTCTGGCCGTCAACGGCGTACGAGAACCGACCATCACCATGCGCCCTGGCGAGGTGCAGCGCTGGCGGATCCTGCATGCCGGCTGGCAGGACGATCTGTTCCTGGAGTTGGAAGGGCACGCGCTCAACTCGATCGCCCGCGACGGCATCCCGCTGGCGCGGATGGGCCAGAGCGTTCCCCGCATGCCCGATCAGCCGACCGACTATCCCAAGGCCATGCTGATCGCGCCCGGGCAGCGGCTCGACGTTTTGGTGCAGGCCGGCGAGCCCGGAACCTACGCGTTGCGCGCCGTCCCTTACGATCAGGGCTACCCTTCCCCAACCGGACCCATCGCCCGCCTCGTGGTGGCGGGCGATCCGCTACCCATGAACCTCCCCGCCAAACTTCCAGCTCCGCTAGAGAAGCTCATCGGCGACGAGGAGATCACCGGAACACGCGTGGTCAAATTCGGCGAGACGCGCATCGACGGGCCGACGGAGTTTTGGCGGACTTTCAGGTTCACGGTCGATGGCAAGACGTTCGATCCCAGCCGGGTCGATCAACGCGTTCGCCTGGGCGCGGTGGAGGAATGGACGATCATCAACGATCAGCCGCAGGACCCGGAAGATCACGTGTTCCACATCCACACCAACGACATGTTGCTGACCAAGATCAACGGCGAGGCGCTGGCGGAGCCCATCTGGCTGCGACACGGCGATCCTCCCGCGCAATGGCAGCATCACCTTCCGCTCGCGCTTTCTCGATTTCACCGGCAAGTTCATGCTCCACTGCCACATGATGAACCATGAGGATCTGGGCATGATGCAGGTGGTCGAGGTTTATGACGGCGACGCGTAAAGCCGCTAGCGGGGCAGCTCGGTCTCGCCCATCAGGAATTTGTCGATGGCGTGGGCCGCTTGGCGGCCCTCCCGGATCGCCCACACCACCAGCGATTGGCCGCGCCGCATGTCGCCGGCGGCGAATACTTTGGCGCGCGAGGTGCGATAGTCGAGCTCATTGGCCTTGACGTTGCCGCGCGCATCCAGCTCGACCCGGAGATCCTTGATCATGCCGTCCTGCACGGGATGCAAAAAGCCCATGGCGAGCAGCACGAGGTCGGCCGGGAATGTTGAATTCGCTGCCGGGGATCGGCTTCAACTGACCGTCGAGGCGGATGCATTCGAGCTGCTCGACCTTGCCGTTCGAGCCCAGGAACCGGCTGGTCGCCACGCTGAAATCGCGCTCGGCGCCCTCGGCCTGGCTCGACGAGGTGCGCAACTTGAGCGGCCAGTGCGGCCAGGTGAGCGCCTTGTTCTCGTTCTCAGGCGGCTGGGGCAGGATTTCGAGCTGCGTCACCGAGACGGCGCCCTGGCGGAACGAGGTGCCGATGCAGTCGGACCCAGTGTCGCCGCCGCCGATCACCACCACTTGCTTGCCCTCGGCGAGAATGGGCTCGACGTCGCCCTGCGGCTCGCCGGAGACGCGGCGGTTCTGCTGCGGCAGAAAATTCATGGCGAAATGAACGCCAGCGAGATCGCGGCCGGGCACGGCAAGATCGCGGGGATGCTCGGCGCCGCCCGAAAGCAGCACGGCGTCATAATCGCGCTCGAGCTTGGCCACGCGCAGATCGACGCCGACATTGACGTTGCAATGGAAGGTGACGCCTTCCGCCTCCATCTGCGCGACGCGGCGCTCGACGATGTATTTCTCCATCTTGAAGTCGGGGATGCCGTAGCGCAGCAGTCCGCCGGGAAAAGCGTTCTTCTCGTAGACATGGACGTCGTGGCCGGCGCGGGCGAGTTGCTGCGCCGCGGCCAGTCCGGCGGGACCTGAGCCGACGACGGCGACACGCTTGCCGGTCTTGGTCTCCGGCGGGATCGGCCGCACCCAGCCTTCGTCGAAGGCCTTGTCGGCGATGGCGCATTCGATCGACTTGATGGTGACGGGCACGTCGATGATGTTGAGCGTGCAGGCGGCCTCGCAGGGCGCCGGGCAGATGCGGCCGGTCACCTCGGGGAAGTTGTTGGTCGAGTGCAGGTTCTGCGCCGCCACCTCCCAGTCGGCGTGATAGACGAGGTCGTTCCAGTCGGGGATCTGGTTATTGACCGGGCAGCCGGTGTGGCAATAGGGGATGCCGCAATCCATGCAGCGGGCGGCCTGGCGCGCGATCTCGGCTTCGCCCGGCGGAATGATGAACTCGCGGTAGTGGCGAATGCGGTCGGAAGCCGGCTCGTAAGCCCGGTCCTCGCGTTCGATCTCGAGAAAGCCCGTGATCTTGCCCATCAAACTCATGCTCTTTGGCCTGCGGCCACGGCTAAATTTCACCAACGAGTAGTCACGGACTTTCCAGCTCCGTCAAGCGCGCCCCGTCATCGCCCGGCGCCTCTCTCCAGGGCAGGTTAGCTTCATTGCCTTGAAGATTACTTGCCGTTGCCGCGCAAGCCGATCTCGATTTCGCCGAGAGCGGTCTTATCGGCCATCTGCCGGCGAGCCATCTCCTCCAGCGCCCGGCGATATTCGACCGGCATCACCTTGACGAATTTGGGCAGATAGGCCGCCCAGTCGTCGAGGATCGCCCGGGCGCGCGCCGAACCGGTGTAATGGAGGTGGTTCTCGATCAGCTGGTGAAGCCGCTCCTCGTCGAAGCGGGTCATGTCGGTCACATCGACCAGGCCATGGCTTTCCAGATCGCCGGTCTGATGGCGGCTCAGCTCCATCACCTGGTTCTCGCTCGGCACGGGCTCGAGGTCGACCATGGCGAGGTTGCAGCGGCGCTCGAAATCACCATCCTCGTCAAGTACATAGGCGATGCCGCCCGACATGCCGGCGGCAAAATTGCGTCCCGTGGCCCCGATCACCACCACCACGCCGCCGGTCATGTACTCGCAGCCATGGTCGCCGGTGCCTTCGACCACGGCGATGGCGCCGGAATTGCGCACGGCGAAGCGCTCGCCGGCGATGCCGTGGAAATAGCATTCACCGGCAATGGCGCCGTACAGCACGGTGTTGCCGACGATGATCGACTTGTCCGGCACGATGCCCGACTCCTTCGGCGGGCGGACGATGATGCGGCCGCCGGACAGTCCCTTGCCGACATAGTCGTTGCCCTCGCCGACCAGGTCGAGCGTGACGCCGTGGGCGAGCCAGGCGCCGAAGCTCTGGCCGGCGGAACCGGCCAGGCTCACCCAGATGGTGTCCTCGGGCAGGCCGACATGCCCATAGCGCATGGCGATTTCGCCCGACAGCATGGCGCCCACGGTGCGGTTCACGTTCTTGATCGGCAGATCAATCTTGACCGGCTTCTTGTCCTCGAGCGCCTCGCGGGCGAGCTCGATCAGCTTGACGTCGAGAACCTTGTCGAGGCCGTGGTCCTGCCGCTCGGAATTGTGGGTGGCGACCTCGGGCGGCACGTCGGGCCGATGGAAGATGCGGCTGAAGTCGAGGCCCTTCGCCTTCCAATGGTCGATCGCCTGGCTCTTATCGAGCACCTCGGTGTCGCCGATCATCTCGGCAAAGGTGCGGAAGCCGAGCGCCGCCATGTATTCGCGCACTTCCTCGGCAACGTAGAAGAAGAAGTTGATGACGTGCTCGGGCTTGCCCTGGAACCGTGCCCGCAGCACCGGGTCCTGGGTGGCGACGCCGACCGGGCAGGTGTTGAGATGGCATTTGCGCATCATGATGCAGCCGGCGGCGATCAACGGCGCGGTGGCGAAGCCGAACTCGTCGGCGCCGAGCAGGGCGCCGACCACCACGTCGCGCCCGGTGCGCACGCCGCCGTCGACCTGCACCGCGATGCGGCCGCGCAAACGATTAAGCACCAGCGTCTGCTGGGTCTCGGCGAGGCCGATCTCCCACGGAGAGCCGGCATGCTTGATCGAGGTCAGCGGCGAAGCGCCGGTGCCGCCCTCGAAGCCGGCGATGGTGACATGATCGGCCATGGCCTTGGCCACGCCGGCGGCGACCGTGCCGACGCCGACCTCGGAGACCAACTTCACCGATACGTCGCCCTTGGGATTGACGTTCTTGAGATCGAAGATGAGCTGCTTCAAATCCTCGATCGAATAGATGTCGTGATGGGGTGGCGGCGAGATCAAGCCGACGCCCGGCGTCGAGTGGCGCACCTTGGCGATGGTGGCATCGACCTTATGGCCGGGGAGTTGGCCGCCCTCGCCGGGCTTGGCCCCTTGCGCCATCTTGATCTGCATCATGTCGGAATTGACCAGATATTCCGCGGTCACGCCGAACCGGCCCGAGGCCACCTGCTTGATCTTGGAGCGCATCGAGTCGCCGTTGGGCAGCGGCTTGTAGCGGTCGGATTCCTCGCCGCCCTCGCCGGTATTGGACTTGCCGCCGATGCGGTTCATGGCGATGGCCAGCGTGGTATGGGCCTCGCGGCTGATCGAGCCGAACGACATGGCGCCGGTCGAGAAGCGCTTGACGATGTCCTTGGCGGATTCGACTTGGTCGAGCGGGATGGGTTTGCGGCCCAATCTCCTCCGCCGTCTTGATGCGGAACATGCCGCGCAAGGTGAGGAGCTGCTCGGTCTGCTCGTTGATCTGCTTGGCGTAGGAGCGGTACTTCTCGGGCAGGCTGCCGCGGACGGCGTGCTGGAGATCGGCCACCACCGAAGGGCGCCACATATGCGCCTCACCGCGCACGCGGAAGGCATATTCGCCGCCGACATCGAGCGCGTCGCGCAGCACCGGCGCATCGGAGAAGGCTTGGCTGTGACGCTCGGCCGTCTCGCGCGCGATCTCCTCCAGCCCCACGCCCTCGACCTGGGTGTTGGTGCCGGTGAAATATTTGGCGATGAAATCGGACCTTAGGCCCACGGCATCGAAGATCTGGGCGCCGCAATAGGACTGATAGGTCGAGATGCCCATCTTCGACATCACTTTGAGGAGGCCTTTGTCGGTGGCCTTGATGTAGCGCTTGATCGCCTCCTCAGGCGTCAGCTCCTCGTCGAACTCGGACACCATCGCCTCGATGGTCTCAAAGGCGAGATAGGGGTTGATCGCTTCGGCGCCGTAGCCGGCCAGCGTCGCGAACTGATGCACCTCGTGCGCCTCGCCGGTCTCGACCACCAGGCCGACCGAGGTTCTGAGGCCGCGGCGGATCAGATGATGATGCACGGCGCTGGTCGCAAGCAGCGAGGGAATCGGCATGCGGTCGGGGCCGGTCGCGCGGTCCGACAGGATGATGATGTTCTCGCCGGCGCGAACCGCCTGCTCGGCGCGGCGGCAGAGCATGTCGAGGGCCTTGCCCATGCCGCCGGCGCCGTGATCGGCGCCATAGGTGATGTCGAGCGTGATGGTGCGGAACTGGTTGTCGGCGACTTCGCCGATGCCCCTGATGCGCTCGAGATTGTCGTTGGTGAGGATCGGATGCGCCGCTTCGAGCCGCTTCTGCTTGGACGTGCCCTCGAGGTCGAGCAGGTTCGGCCGCGGTCCGATAAAGGTGACCAGCGACATCACCAACTCCTCGCGGATCGGGTCGATCGGCGGGTTGGTCACTTGGGCGAAGTTCTGCTTGAAATAAGTGTGCAGCAGCTTCGGCTTGTTGGAGAGCGCCGAAATCGGCGTGTCGGTGCCCATCGAGCCGATCGCTTCCTGGCCGGCCTCGGCCATCGGCACCATCAGAAATTTGACGCTTTCCTGGGTGTAGCCGAAGGCCTGCTGGCGATCGAGCAGGCTGACATTGGTGCGCGGTGAGGGCGGCGGCGCGCCCGGCAGCTCATGCACGCGGATCTGGGTGCGATCGAGCCATTGCTGATAGGGATGCGCCGAGGACAACTCGGCCTTGATCTCCTCGTCGGAGACGATGCAGCCCTTCTCCAGGTCGATGAGCAGCATCTTGCCGGGCTGGAGACGCCACTTCTCGACGATGGTCTTCTCGTCGATCGGCAGCACGCCGGTCTCCGACGCCATGACGACCAGGCCGTCAGCGGTGACGAAATAGCGCGCGGGCCGCAGCCCGTTGCGGTCGAGCGTGGCGCCGATCTGCTTGCCGTCGGTGAAGGCCATGGCGGCGGGGCCGTCCCACGGCTCCATCAGGCAGGCGTGATATTCGTAGAAGGCGCGGCGCTTGGCATCCATCAGCGGATTGCCGGACCACGCCTCGGGAATCAGCATCATCGCCGCGTGCGCGAGGCTGTAGCCGCCCTGCACCAGGAACTCGAGCGCATTGTCGAAGCAGGCGGTGTCGGACTGGCCCTCATAGGAGATCGGCCACAGCTTCTCGATATCCGGCCCGAATAACGGCGACGACACGCTCGCCTGACGCGCCGCCATCCAATTGACGTTGCCTCTGAGCGTGTTGATCTCGCCGTTATGGGCGACCATGCGGTAGGGGTGGGCGAGCTTCCAGGACGGGAAGGTGTTGGTCGAGAAGCGCTGGTGCACCAGCGCCAGCGCCGAGGCGAACAAAGGATGGTGCAGGTCGGCGTAATAGGCGCCGAGCTGATAGGCGAGGAACATGCCCTTGTAGACCAGGGTGCGGCATGACAGCGACACGGTGTAGAAGCCGATGTCGCGGCCGCCGGTCTCGCCATTGATGGTGTTGGAGATCACCTTGCGCAGGATGTAGAGCCGGCGCTCGAATTCGTTCTCGTCCTCGATGTCGGGCCCGCGGCCGATGAAGACCTGCCGATGGGTCGGCTCGGTCTCGATCACCGAGGCTGACAGGCATGAATTGTCGGCGGGAACGTCGCGCCAGCCGAGCAGCTTGAGTCCTTCGGCCTCGACTACGCGCGCGACCACGGACTCGCAATAGATGCGCTGCGCGCGATTGCGCGGCATGAACATGTTGCCGACGGCGTAATGGCCCGGCTCCGGCAATTTGATCTTGAGCGGCGCGCAAACCTCTTTGAGAAATTCGTGGGGGATCTGCACCAGGATGCCCGCGCCGTCGCCGGCCAGCGGATCGGCTCCGGCCGCGCCGCGATGGGTCAGGTTCTCCAGAATCTGCAAGCCATGCTCGATGATGGTGTGGCTACGGCGGCCTTTCAGATCGGCGACGAAGCCGACGCCGCAGGAATCGTGCTCGTTCTTAGGATCGTAGAAGTCCTTGCGCCGGCGGCGGCGCAGGCCACCGCCACGTCGAGGATCGCAATTTCGAGCCACGGAATGTCATCGTCACATGAAACCTCGGCCACGCCCCGCGCCCCGCGCGAGAGGGGGCCAAAACGCCTTGGCTAGCGGCCGGACGTCACCGGCTAGAGCGTCGACCGGCAGAATGGTGAAGACCCGGCATCTCGGCGGCTCGTTTCTGCTCGTCGAGGAGTCCCTCGGAGCCGTGCGCCGCAGCCTCCCAGACAAAGGTCAGCAAGCCTGTCCTATTCGTCCTCAAAATGACAGATTTCCTAGAGGCACACAAGCGAGATTCAGCGGGCGCGGTCCGAAGCCATCGGCGCGGGATCCGGGGATTAACGAGGGATTACGGGAGGCATTAAGGCTCGCGAAAGCTGCGGCCGGTAAGCTCCGTCATTGCCCCCAACGAATGTTTCGCGTGCCGGGGGTCGCAGGTCTCTCTCCCATAGCACCTGCCTAGTGAGAAGGGCGCCCCTCGGACGAGAGAGCGCCCTTCTTGTTTGATGCGCGCCAAATCCGCGCAAATCTGCGCAAATCCACGCAAATCGCCGTGATTACGCGGCCTTGCTGTCGATGACCTTGGGCTGCCCGGCCTTATCGGCCTTGGTCGCGATCGGAATGGAGCGCGGCTTCATGGCCTCGGGCAGCTCGCGCACGAGATCGACATGCAGCAAGCCATGCTCCAGCACGGCGCCCTTCACCACGACATGATCGGCGAGCTGGAACCGGCGCTCGAAGTTGCGTGAAGCGATGCCGCGATGGAGGAAGGTGGTGTCCTCCTGCTCGGTCTTCTTCTCGCCGCGAATGGACAGGGTGGTCTCCTTGACCTCGATGTCGAGGTCGCCCGCGCCGAAGCCGGCGACGGCCATGGAGATGCGATAGTCGTTCTCGCCGACCCGCTCGATATTGTAAGGCGGGTAGCTCGGCGCCTCGCCGTCGAGCGAGGTGAGCGTATCGAGCAACGAGCCGAGCCGGTCGAAGCCGATGGTGGAGCGGTAAAGTGGGGTAAGATCAAAGTGCCTCATGACACATCCTCCTTGAGAAGCGATATGGTGACTTGCCCGCTCTTGCTTGAGCCGGGCGGATGGCGCAAGCCGATCGGCCTTGCACTGCCGAAAAAATATGAACGGCAACGGTGCGGTTCAAGAGGGCGAGAGTGCTGGATATAAACGGGGAATCGAAAGCTCCGCGGGCCGCCGCGGTGGTCTCATGGTCGCACCGGAACGGTGTGGCGATGGAGATCGTGGCTGCTATAACGGGCGCTTCGCGCCGGGACTGAAGAGGGCCGCTCGCTGCCATGGATCTTGTCGGTACACCCAAGAACCCGATCCCGCTCGGCGCATCGACGGGCTATATCGAGGTCCGCAAGGGCCTGCGGCTGCGGTTCGCGAGCTGGCAATCGGTGCTGCGCGAGCGGCGCGGCACGGTGTGCATCTTTCCCGGGCGCGCCGAGTTCATTGAGAAATATTTCGAGGTGGTGGGCGAGCTTCGCCGCCGTGGTTTTGCGGTGGCCGTGCTCGATTGGCGCGGGCAGGGGGGCTCGAGCCGGCTGACCCGCAACCCGCTCAAGGGCCACATCAACGATTTCGCTGAATATGAGGAGGACGTGTCCCACTTCATGAAGGCGGTGGTGTTGCCGGATTGCCCCGCGCCCTATTACGCGCTCGGCCACTCGATGGCGGCCATGGTCCTGTTCAGGGCGGCGACCAAGCGCGGCTGCTGGTTCACCCGGGTGGTGCTGACCGCGCCGATGGTGAAGATCGCCGGCCTGCCGTTGCCCAGCCGGCTATGCGGGCAACTCGCGGACGGGCTCACGATGTTCGGTTTCGGCAAAAGCGCGGTGCCGGGTGATAAAGCCCAATACCGGCAGGATCAGCCGTTCGAAGGCAACACGCTGACCTCGGACCGCGAACGCTTCATGCGCAATTTCTCGGTGCTTCAGGCCGCCCCCGAATTGGCGATCGGGCCGCCGACCATCGGCTGGCTCAAGGCGGCGCTCGACGCCATCGAGCGCGTCGGCAACGAGAAGTTTGCGCCGCGGGTCCGGGTGCCGGTGCTGATGCTCGCCGCCAGCGACGACCAGGTCGTGGTCAGCGAGGCGGTCGAGGAACTCGCCATCCGCCTGAGGGCCGGCTCGCAGATCGTGTTGCGGGGCGCGCGCCACGAGATCCTGCAAGAGCGCGACAGCCTGCGCGAGCAGTTCTGGGCGGCATTCGACGCTTTCATTCCCGGCGTCGCCCTGAGCAAGGCGAGCTAGCCAGACAGCACCTTGACCGCAGCTTTATGGATGCGCGCATCGCCGGCGGCGACGATGCGGCCGCCGTGCCGCGGGTCGCCGCCCTCCCAGGTCGAGACAATGCCACCGGCTCGCTCGATGATCGGGATCAAGGGCAAGATGTCGTAGGGCTTCAAGCCGGCTTCGACCACGAGGTCGATCTGCCCGAGCGCCAGCATGCAGTAATTGTAGCAATCTCCGCCGAAGCGCCTGAGCCGCACGGCGCAGGTCAAATCTTCGAAGCGCCGATGCTCGTCATCGGTGGTGAAGTAGTCCGTGCTGGTGTTGGCGAGCAGCGCCTCGCCGAGGCCAGCGCAAGCGCGGGTGCGTATGGTCCTGCCGGCGCCGTCATGACGGAAAAACGCCTCGTTCGGCCCGCTCCAGAAGCGCTCTCGGGTGAAGGGCTGGTCCATCAGGCCGAGCAGCGGTGAGCCGTTGCGGGTCAGCCCGATCAGGGTGCCCCATAAAGGCAGGCCGAGGATGAAGGCGCGGGTGCCGTCGATCGGGTCGATGATCCAGCAATATTCCGCCTCGGCCCTGACGGCGCCGAACTCCTCGCCAAGGATGCCGTGGGAGGGATAGGCCTCAGCCAGAGCCTCCCGGATGGCGCTTTCGGCGCCCCGGTCCGCCGCCGTCACCGGATCGAAGGCAGCGCCTCCTTTATGGTCAATTTTCTGCTCTGTCCGGAAATGCGGCAATATGACCGCACCTGCAATATCAGCGAGGGCGTGGGCTTTGGCCAGCAGGGCCGGGAATTCAAGCTGATTGGGATCGGGCACGGGCAGAGCCTTGAGACAGTTTAGCCTTGGGAGTCAAGGCGTCCAGGTTGCGAGGATCGAGACGAGCAGACCCCGCCGAACGCATCGTGACAGATATGCATCAGTGTTTCGGAAATGCCTTCGGACTGTCATTGCAACCTTGCTTTTTGTGCGGCGCAATGACACATTGTTGCAACGCGGCATGGCTCTCCAGGCCATTCCGCTGCCCTCCTTGGGCGTTTCCTCCCTAGACTTGGGCCGTTCGTTCACTCGAGCGGCCCTTTTTTTATGCGCTGATGGGTTATTCGGCCGCGGCGCGGGGCACGGCAAGCCCTGAAATGCCCGCGGCGAGCACCCGGGCCATGGCTTCGAGGTCGCCGCGCAGCCGATCAAATGCCGCCGATTTGTCGAAGCTGGTCTCATCCATATAGAGGGCGCGGTTGATCTCGATCTGCAAGACGTGCTGGGCCTTGTGCGGACGGCCGTAATGCTCGGTGATGTAACCGCCGGCATAGGGCTTGTTGAGGGCCACGGCGTAGCCCTGCGCCTTGAGCTGGCTCGCCGCCAGCCGGGTGAGTTCGCCGTTGCATGAGGTGCCGAACCGGTCGCCCAGCACGAAATCCGGCCGCACGCCGCCTTGCTCGGTGATGGGGTTGGAGGGCATCGAATGGCAGTCGATCAGCACGGCGCAGCCGAATTCCCGATGCGCCTCGACCAGCAAGCTGCGCAGCGTGTCATGATAGGGCGTGTAGAGGCGGTTGATCCGCTCGAGCGCGGCCCCCACCGAAAGCGGCTCGCGATAGATTTCGTCGAATTCCGACACGATCCTGGCGATGGTGCCGAGGCCGCCGACGACCCGCACCGACTGGGTGTTGGCGTAATGGGGCAGGCCGTCGCGGAACAGAACCGGATCGAGCTCGTAAGGTTCGCGGTTGACGTCCAGATAAGCGCGCGGGAAATGGGCGTAGAGCAGCGGGGCTCCGAGGTCGGTCACGAAGGCGAACAGCTCCTCGACATAGGCGTCCTCGGAACGCCGCAACGTCAGCGAATCGAGCCGGGAGGCCGTGAGAAAGGCCTGGGGATAGACGCGACCGCTATGGGGAGAGTTGAACACGAGCGGCACTTGCAGGCGATTGGGCCGGGCCACCGTGAAGGGCGGAGCAAGCTCGGGCTCGATCGCGTCAACCTCGCTTGGGCTCATGGCAATGCTTGGCTTCCGCTCCTGATCCAGCCGAATCCCGCCCGGCTGGGAATCGCCTGTAAACTCTGCCAATGAGAGTTGAACCTGTCTAGGCGTCTTCTGCCTTGTGCCCGGAGCAATAAGACGCGATGATTTGGGGTCGCAGGGGGGCAGGCCCGAAAGGTCCCTAGGCCCAGACAATCGTTATTTACCAAGTCATTTACCAAGTTCGTGTACGCCGAAAGGCGAGAAGTAGGGGGACGTGGGATGGAGGCGAACGACGCACGGGCGCGCAGCGTTCAGCGTATTATTCTCGCCGAGGACGACGACGACATGCGCCGCTTCCTGGTGAAGGCACTGGAGAAGGCCGGCTACGACGTCGTATCGTTCGGCAATGGGCTTGAGGCCTATGAGCGGCTGAAGGAAGAGCCCTTCACGCTGCTGCTCACCGACATCGTGATGCCGGAGATGGACGGCATCGAGCTGGCGCGCAAGGCGAGCGAACTCGATCCCGATCTCAAGATCATGTTCATCACCGGGTTCGCGGCGGTGGCGCTCAATCCCGACAGCCACGCGCCGAAAGACGCCAAGATCTTGTCGAAGCCTTTCCACTTGCGTGACCTGGTCGACCAGGTGGAACGGATGCTCGCGGCCTGATCCGGTAGCGCGCGTGTTGCCTTGATGGCGTTGCACCCGATATAGAAGCATGCCATCCGGTCTGGAACGGGCGCGTAGCTCAGCGGTACGAGCACTGCGTTGACATCGCAGGGGTCACTGGTTCGATCCCAGTCGCGCCCACCATTTTACTGGTACGAGTGCACCAGCTACGGCTCCAGCGCTTTCGCGGCCATTGGCGCGCCCACGGAACAGCCCCAATAATTACAGCGCATGGCGTTGTACGGCATGGGTGGCCCAAGCCGGAATTCCTTTCAACCGCGGAGCCTGGCTGGCCTTGGCGAGTGGCTTTCCCGAGGTGTAGGTGAAAGTGATCAGAATGCGGTTGCCGTTTTTCGCTTTGCCGCCCCGGTGGTAGCCAATCGTATCGGCAAGGATCATGGTATTGGCCGGTCCGACGCAAGTCAGCCAAGCATGGGCAGGGATTACGGCTCGCATCTCCTCGTCGGTGACCCGAATTTTGTCGGCATGCTTCGGAACTGCGCTGGCTCGGTTCCCGAACGGTTGCGTCTCGGGGATGTAGCAGAAGGGGCCGCGGTCTTCGTCCACGTCCACCAGATAGATAAACACCTTAACGTTCTTTAGGTCTTCGGGGTCGCGATGCCACAGCTGTGAATCCTTCGGCTCATGCGCCGAAGGAAAATTGAGCCAGGCTCCAACCGCGTGCAACCGCGGCCACATGCCCAGATACAGCGAGACAATCTCAAGCAATTTCTTGTCGAGTGCCAACCGCAAAAGCGGACTATCAGGAGCGAACTCTTGTCCAAAGGGGATGAGCCGAATGAGATACTCCTTGCTGTCGCCGGAAGCACCGGCGTTGATTGCCGCCTGCACCTCGCTCTGAGAAGCGAGGGCGAGCACATGAGCCGATGCCTCTCTGAGGGCTTGCTGGCCCGGTGCGCTGAGGTAAGTGTCGCTAGCACCAACGACGATCCCGCGACGGCTCATCTCTTCGGCAATGTTGGCGGAATCGTCAAATGAAGGTCGAGCCAGCCAAGCCCTCAAGGCGCGGCCGGCATTACGAACGTAGCGCCACTGAAGATAGGCGAGATTTCGCTTGGTAATAGCCTTTCGGGAGTACGCCTTTTTTCGAGATTTCCCCATCGCTCTCTTGGCCGTCCTGCTAGGCCTCCCACGGTCGTGATTTGCGGGGCTTGGTTCTTCCTCAACTGATGGCTGAGAGTAGACCCCAGCCCGCCCATTTGTTTCCTCGGCGGCTCCAGTGCTACGACTGTGCACGACAACAGCTCTTGCCATCTCCATAAAGCAATCCGAGGCACTTGCCGAGGATATAACAAGCAGATTTTTGAATGTCGTGTCCCTCTTCAACGGCATGATCCCACTGTTCGCCATTCAGCTTCAGGCACTAAAATTTGGAGATCGGGTAGCGCCAGTCTTTACCAAGCCCTGTCAATGAGGACGAGGACGCTGGAGCGACACCAGCCGACCGCGATTATTGGGAGCGGCAAGCGTGTGTAGTTCCCACCCAGTCGTGCCCACCATTCCTTTCACATGCGAACGAACGCGCGCCCGTTGCGCGGCTGCTTGCGAAAATGCCGCAGGCTTCGTCCTTTGCCGGTCAATTTCCGGGAGCAAGAAGGCCGCAACGATAGGGAGTACGGGCTATGCACGCGATGCTTTCGCTGTTGTCCGGCGCCGTTCTGGGCGTTCTGGTTTATGGGCTAAGCTTTTGTCCGACCGCCACGTTGGGTCAGACCGATGACGTTGAGGAAACGATAAGTCGGGCCGACCAAGACGGCGGCAATCGGAACGCGAGCGCTGAAACGCCATCCGAGGCCCTGGGCTGGTCTGAAGGCGACATCAGCTAGATCGCTCTCGACAAGCTGCGCCCGGCCTCACAATCCGACCACTGACGGCAGCCATTTCGTCTCCTGCACCGCCTTCATCTTGTCGGGGTCGATATGCGGCATCATGGTCTTCTGGAAGGCGTTGGTCATCTGGTCAAACTCGCGCTTGCAATTGACCGCGCGCTCTTTCGGCAGCAGGCCTGAGTCGACGTAATAGGCGAAGGTCTCGGGGTCGGCGCCATAGGCCATGCAGAGATAATTGTAGGAGCGCTGCAGGCTGTGGCCGTGCTCGTCGGAGTAAAGCCAACGCGGCCAATCTCCGCCCGCCTCGTACAGCTTTTGCCAGACATAGGCGCCGGCGGGCAGCGTACGGCGCGCCACCTCGGGACCGAACTGGGCCATGATGAAGCCGGCCATCTGGTCGGCGGCATCTTCCTCGCGGCCCAGCACCGGGATGTCATAAATATCGAACATGCCATGTCCGAGCTCGTGGAAGGTCACCTGGAGGAACATGCCGGTGATGGCGTCGTCGCGGCTATAGCCTTCGGGCGTTGTTTCCTTGGGCGCGACACGCTTGGCGAAGTCGAACCACTCGTAGCATAACGACAGCCCGCGCGACCGGCCGCCCCAATAGGCGTTGGTCACGCCGCATTCGTGGGTGGTGATCTTCAGCTTCACCGGCAATTTCAGCGGCGATAAAAACTGCTTCAGGCGTTCGAGAACCTTCTTCTCCTTCAGCGTCTCGTAGATCTCCACGAGATGCTGCTCGCCCGGTTTGACGTACTCGATGAGGATTTTGTCGTTCTCGAGCAGCGCTTCGTTCGGGGTGTCCTGGGCCTTGATGTCGACGGTCCATAAGGCGGCACAAACCAACACGGCGCTCCCAAACAGGCGTGGTACCGAAGGCATGAGTTTCGTCTCCCCGAGGCGGATGGTCATTGCGCGCTCTTGAGCCAGTCGACGCGGGTCATGACCTTGTCGAGCCTTTGTTGGTCAAGACAGGGCTTGATGAGAGTGTCGTAGCCGAGCTTGAAATCGGTATACTCACCACGGCAACGGACCGCGCGCGCCTGCGGCAACAGGTCCTCCCGCTTGGCGCTGCCGCCTCCGCCCGCCTGCTGGCCGCTTGGCTGGACGAAATCGCCGAAGGCCTTTTGGTCTTTGCCATAGGCAATGCAGAGATAATTGTAGAAGCGCTGGGCCTCGGTGCTCTTCACGTCGGAGAAGTCGCTCCCCGTCCAGGTCCGGTCAGAGGCCTCGAAGAAAAACGCCGCGCCGTTCATCAGGCGATGCGCGGTCTTGTCGTCCATTTGCAGCATGAGGAAGCCGGCAAGCTTGTCGGCGGCATCTTCCTCGCGCCCCCAAACGGGAATTTTCTGCTGGTCGAACACCACGAGCGCCATCTCGTGCAGCGCGGCCTGCGCGATGGCGCCCACCATGGCGTCGTCGCGCGTGACGCCGCGCGGAGTGGTGCCGTCCATCGGGATCTTGGTGGCGAGCGCCGCCAATTTGGCGATGTATTCGTAGCAAATGGTGACCGGGCTGCCCGGCTGATACGGGCTCTCGGGTGCGTCGCATTGCTCGGTCTTGATCAGCACCTTGGCGGGCAGGCGCACCGGCGAGAGGAACTCGCGCACCTCCTCGAGAATCTGCCGCTTCTTCAGGTCCTCGTAGATCGCCGAATAGGCCGGGTTCTTGGGCTCGACATAAGCGACATCGATCTGGTCGAGCTTCCAGTCCTGATCGGTGTGCCAATCCTTGCAGGTGATGCGAGGGGCGGCCGAGGCCGAAAAGAGAACGAGCCACGCCGCCGAAGCGACGATCGACGAGACCACCAAGATTCGTACCATCGACAACACTCGCATAGCGTCGATCGACAAGGATTGATCGATGTTTCGACGCAACGCCTCAAGAGTTCAAGGAAACGACCCGGGCTAACCTTAGTGCCAGCGGATACTATCTCTAGCCAACTTCAATTCACAAGGTCGTTTGCAGCGCGGCCAGTCGTGAAACGGCTTGATGGCGAAAATTTAATTGTCGGTGCGCCGGAGTCCGCATTCCTTGCGGTTAAGCACTTCTGCGCTGGGGATAATTCACGCTGTTCGAACCCAAATGCTGCTCGGATTCGGGCGCTGGACTCGTCGCACGGTACGCGCGAGGCGGTGCCTTGGGCTTGGCGTTTCCACTAGACTTCGACTATTCTTCGCCGCGTTGCGGTCGTTCCTACGTATGGAGGGTCAGTCCGATGCCGGTTAGCCGTGTGATCAGTACGTTGTTGGGAGCTCTATGCATTGCCGCAGTAGCGAGCCCCGCGCTTGCATGCAAGGGGACGGAAAGCCTGCTGCGGGATGAATTCACCGAAGTCGATCCCTCATGGAATCCATGGTGGGTAGACACCAGCTCGTGGGAAATCGGGGATGGGAAAGTCGCGGCGAAGGTGGAACCGGGCTATGCCGGCATCATGATGTATGATGCGGACTTTTACCCGACCGCCGATGCTTGCATCGATATCACAATGCCGGACGTCAGGGACCCGACATATGTATGGGCCGGATTGAATTTCTACGATGCAAACTGGGCGAATTGGATCGTCTATATCACGCCCGACGGACAAGCGGGCGTGAAGAAGTTGACCAATGATGGTTGGCTCAATCCGGTGAAGGCCAAGCCCTACGACTCATTCAAGTCAGGGGAGACCAACACTTTGCGACTCGTGTGGAGCGGGCCACCGACGGGAACCGCAACGGCCGATCCGACCGTGCAGGTCTTCATCAACGATCAGCCTGCGTTCAAGTTCAAAGTGAAGCCGAACGGCAATCGCCAGATCGGTCTGGCGGCCGATACAGAAGGCGATACGATCGATTTCAGCAACCTTTCGATCACGCGATAACGGGAAGTGGCGGCGACACCGGTTCAGCATCAATCCGCTTCTGTTGGGGTTGGTGCTGCCCGGCGCCGCGGGGCGCCGCTATCTTCAATTCGCCACGATGTGAGTTAAGCTGCTGAACGAGCTCGGTGGGCAGAAGGCTGTAAACAAGAAGGTGACAACGCCATGAAGATGCTTTCTCAACTTGCCGTCCTGACAACTCTTGGCTGTCTCGGTATCCACGGCGCTGCGGCAGAGACGCCGAGCCCGGACCCGAGCAGCATCGCGGCCTCTCGCTCAAACGTTACGACGCCGCCCAGCAACGCCGCAAAGGCAAACGCGATGCCAAATAGCAATGCCGCGCTAGGAGCGAAACTTGGCGCAATGCCGAACGGTGCCGCGAACGCCGCCGGCGCCAAACAGGCTGCGCTGTCGAACGCGGCGGCCTCGAGTTGCGGTGCCGCCGCGCAAAAGCCGCCGAGCAACGCCCCCAATGCCTCCGGCGCCAAACAGGCTGCGCTGTCGAACGTGACGGCCTTGCGCAGCGGCATCGCAGCGCAAAAACCTCCGAGCAATGCCGCGGCGGCACGAAAACTGCCGAGTAACGCCGCCCCGAGCGCCGGCTCGGTAGCGCCAAGCCTGCCTAGCAACGTCGCTTTAATCGCCAACTCCGCGGCGCGAAAAGTCCCGAGCGCGGCAATCCCCCGGACAAAGCAGTCATGGTCCGGCTGGTGGTCGGACTTGTGGTCTGAGTAAGCTGCGGATAGCGCGTTCGGGCGCGGGCGCGCCTAAGCGTCGACCAGCACCTTGAACCCGCCATAGATCATGCGCTTGGCGTCGAACGGCATGTCCTTCATGTCCATGCCGGCAAAGCGCTTGTCCTTCATGACCTTGGCGTTCACCTGTCGCGATGGGCGCGTGACTTGTAAACGATGTAGGAGAACATCACCGTCTCGCTCGGCTTCAGCTTGACGCTGCGCGGAAACGACGTCCATTTGCCCTTCTTCACGTCGTCGGCGACGCATTCCTTGAAATCGAGCGCGCCGTGCTCGCGCCAGATCTTGCCGGCTTTGCGCGCCAAGCTCCGGTAAGCTGCGAGCTTCTTCTTCGGCACGGGCACGATAAATCCGTCGACATAGGCCATTGGGTTCTCCTTCGCTCGCCTACATGTTTTTCTCGCAGTTGATCATCCCCGGCGTGCCGGCCCGGCCTCGACCAGATAGAACTCCAGCTGGTCAAGCGTTCCGGTCCAGCCCCCTTGCATCGAGTCCTTGCCCTTCTCGAAGGTGTCGCGCTCGAGCTCGGTCGCCTCGTAAGGAACCCAGTGGATTGTGACGGTGGTTTTGCCGTCCTTCTCGGTAAAGCTGACGGTGGAGAGGAGTTGGAGCGGCCAGTCCGGCGCCAGCGGATGACGGCTTATTCCGCCGTCCAAGTCTGAAAACGAGTTGATGTAGACCAGGCGCTCATTGGGCACGATCTCGCGATAAACGAACCGGCCCCACATCTCCTGACCTTGCGGCGAGCGCAGGCAATAGTGAAACACGCCGCCGGGCTTGAGCGCGCCGATCTTGGCGGAGACGGTGGTGAAGCCCTTGGGACCCCACCACTGCATGAGGTGGTCAGGATCGGTCCAGGCCTGCCACACCCGTTCGAGCGGGGCGTTGAAGGTGCGCTTGATGACGAACTCAAACGGCGGCGTCTTGGAACGCACTTTGCTGTCGCTCACGATTGGCCTCCGTCGAAGGCGCGCTTGAGCGCCGCAATGTCGAATTTCTTCATCGCCAGGAACGCTGTGGTGACCCGCTTCACCTTCTCCTGATCGGGGTCCATCAGCATCTCGTAGAGAATGGCGGGAACGATCTGCCAGGACAGGCCGAATTTGTCTTTCAACCAGCCGCACGGGCCTTCCTTGCCGCCAGCGCTCAGCGCCTTCCAGAAATAGTCGACCTCGCTCTGGTCTTGGCAAGTGCACCTGGAACGAAATGGCCTCGTCGAACTTGAAGTGCGGGCCGCCATTGAGGGCGGCGAATCTCTGCCCGTCGAGCTCGAACTCCACGGCCATGACCGATCCCGGCCGGCTTGCCGTGGATCTCTTGGCCCGCGTCGGCGTAGCGGCTGACCCTGCCGATGCGGGAGTTCTTGAACACGGCGCAATAGAACTTCGCCGCGTCCTCGGCCTCGGTGTCGAACCACAGGCATGGGTTGATCTTTTGCGCGACGATCGTCATGGCTCGCTCCTTTCTTGGATCCGATCAGGCCGCACCAGACTCGGCTCCGAGCCGCAGCACGACTGCGGCTGCTCGCCGCCGTCGTACCGATCATGGTGGCGCACCCAGGCCATGCTCCAGGGCAGTTTGTCCTCGTCGCGGCCTTTCGGCGTGAGATCGAGAAAGTTGTAGGTGCCGACCAGGATGTCGAGGCCGCGTGCGTAGGCCGAGTAGGTATGAAACACATCGCCGTTGTCGGCCTTGAAGAACACGCTCGCGCCCGGCATCTCGTCGCTGCCGACGTCTTGCATCTCATAATTGTAGTCGACGTCGGAGCCGACCTGGTCGGCCGGGAACGACACGTGATAGTCGAAGTTGAAATCGCTGCCGAACGACGAGACCCACGGAAAGCGCCAACCCATGCGCTGCTTGAAGGTTGCGATTTGCGAGAGAGGCGCGCGGGAGACCACGACAAAGGCGACGTCGCGCTGGGCAAGATGGATGACGGCGCCATCGAAATGATCGGCGAGGTAGGAGCAGCTCGGGCAACCTTCCTCCCAGCCCGGGCCGAGCATGAAATGGTAGACGATGAGCTGGTTCTTTCCATCGAAGAGCTCAGCCAGCGTCTTCTTGCCGGCAGGCGTATCGAAGTTGTAAGGCTTCTCCACCTTGACCCAGGGCAGCGCGCGCCGCTCGGCGCTTAGCCGGTCGCGCGCGCGGTGAGTTCCTTCTCCTTGGCAAGAAGGGCCTTGCGCGCGGCGATCCATTGGTCGCGGGACACGATCTTGTGCGGCTTCATGCTCAACTCCAACGGTTGCTTGGGGGTCGATGTCAGTCGGTTACCGGTGTCATCCAGCCGATACCGGCGCCGCCCGGCTGGCGCAGGATGGCGATGCGGCCAACGCCCGGCACGTCGAAGAGCGGTTTCACCAGCGTGGCGCCCAGCTTGACCGCCTGCGCGACCCGTTGGTCCACGTCGTCGACGGCGAGATAGGACATCCAGCTCTCCGGCACGCCGTCGAACTCCGGCGTATCGAGCGAGAACAGGCCGGCGACCGGCTTGCCGTCCTGCATGGCGCACCAATAGGTGCCGCCGCCCGGCATCGTCATGGGATTGAAGCTCCAGCCAATGGTGTCGCGATAGAACTGCTTGGCGCGCTCGACATCGCGCGTCATCAGCTCGTTCCAGCAGAAGGTGCCGTGCGATGCCGTGGCGCCGCAGTCGGTCTGGTCGTCCTGAATTTTCTGCGCGGTCTTTTGTGCCATGTGACTCTCCACTTGCTTGAGGGCTACGCCAGGAATTGTTCGAGCTTGTCGAGGCAGCCGGTCCAGCCCTCGCGGTGGCGGTCGCGCGCGGGCTCGTCGAAGAACTGCTCGTGGATCAGGGTGAGGAGCGAGCCGTCGCCGTCGGGCTTGATCAGGATTGTCACCAGCAATTCGCGCTCCGGCGTGGAGCGCCAAGCCCAGGTGAACACCAGCTTCTCGTTGGGCACCAACTGCCGGTAGACGCCGCTCACGTGATGCTGCTCGCCGTCCTCGGTATGGAAGGTGACCGCGTAGCGGCCGCCGGCCCGCAGATCGAACTCCGCCTGTTTCACGGCGCCCGAGTCAGGGCCGAACCATTTCAGGACTTTTTCGGGGTCGGTCCAGGCGGCGTAGACTTTTTCCGGCGGGGCATTGAGACGACGTTTGAGGGTGAGGCTTGGCTTGATGGCGAGACTTGCTTGGGCGGGCATGCATCTTCCTCCACAAAGGCGGCGAGCCGGTCGAGCCGTTCCGACCAGAAGCGCTGATAATGTTCGAGCCAGTGCATCGCTTGCTCCATGGGCGCAGCGGCCAACTGGCAGGTGACCGTGCGGCCAGCCTTCCTGCGGGTGATCAGGCCGGCGTCCGACAGCACATCGAGATGCTTCATGACCGCCGGAAGCGAGATCGAAAACGGCCGGGCGAGTTCGCTGACCGACAACGCCTCCTCTCGCTCGAGCTGGGCGATCAGGGCGCGCCGCGTGGGGTCGGCAAGCGCGGCAAAGGTGCGGTCGAGAGGGGCAGGCTGATACTTAACCATGTAGTTAAGTATAGGGAGGGGGCGCCACCGTGTCAACCGTGGAAGCCTTGGCAGAGCGAATTGCCACTTGTCCCCGGTTCTTGGCACCAACATGACGGACTCCCGAACGGCCCATTAACGGCCGATTAAAACGCGCGGTCCTCGCTTGTGGACAAAATCGGCTTTGGCTCTAGTCGCGGCATTCCAACACCAAAGTTGGCGTTTTCGGAGGTGACACCATAACGAGGAGTCTTATGGCAGCGTCGGTGCTGGCGATGGTCGCGGCCGGTTCGGCTTACGCGGCGGCACTGACCGAGCAGCAGGTCGAAGGCGTGCAGAAGGCGATCAAGGCGGCCGGCTGCACGGTCGAGGATAGCGACATCATGGCCAAGGGCGACGGCTACAAGGCCGACGACGTCGAGTGCAAGGACGGCCAATATGACGTGAGTTTGGACAAGGACTTCAAGATCACCGGCAAGGAGAAAGAGGACTAGCCGGGTCCTCGATTTTCCTCTCCCAGGAAGGCGCGGGCGCTACGAAATCATCGTGGCGCCCGCAGCTTATGGCACTCTGAGGCTCCAGGATCGTTGACATAAGGGGCAGGCCTTTTTATGGTCCGCCCGGCTTGAAGAGCCGGCCCGGTTCAGGGGCCGCCAAGCCTTTCTTCCGCCCAACGATGGATGCTTTGCCATGAAGATCAAAAATTCGCTCCGAGCCCTGCGCAAGCGCCATCGCAACAACCGCGTGGTCAGGCGCCGCGGGCGGCTCTACGTCATCAACAAGACCAATCGCCGCTTCAAGGCCCGGCAGGGCTAACGCCACCATGCGGGCCGGCCCCAGCGTCTGCCTGAAGCTTTCCGGCGCGCCGCTCCTGTTGGCGGCCATGGTGTTTGCCCTGATGTCCGGTTCCGGCGCGCCTGTTTGGGCGGCCGGCGACGCGATCCAAGCGCAGAGCGATGTCGAGCAACCCGCCGAAACGGCGCCGGGTGCCGACGACGGCCTTTTCGACGATGACGTGATCGAGCCTGACGATGACGTGATCGAGCCTAAGGCGCTTGATCGCAGTTTCATGCGGCCCGACCTCAAGAGCGGCGGTGAAGACTCGCCGCCGCCACAGTCGGTCGAGGAAAGCAAGCAGGACAAGCTTGCTCCGCCCGCCGACGATGTCCCGCTGCCGGCGCCGGTCGAACGGCCCAAGGCGCTGGGGGAGCTCTATCAGCAGCTCGGCAAGGTCCGCGACGCCCAGGAGGCGGCGCCGATCATGGAGGCGATCGAAACCCTCTGGCTCACCACCGGCAGCGCCACGGTCGATTTGCTGATGAGCCGCGCGGCGCGCTTCACCAAGGACTCCGACCTCGATCTCGCGCTGAAGATCCTCGATGCGACGGTGGACATGGCGCCCGAGGAAGCCGAAGCATGGTATCTGCGCGCGAAGGTGCACTATCTGCAGAAGCAATATGAGCTGGCGCGCGACGATCTCACGCGCGCGGTGGAACTCGATCCGCAGCACTATCGGGCGTTGGAAGAACTCGGCCTGGTATACGAGGCGCTCGGCACCAAGAAGGACGCGCTCGCGACCTATCGCAAGGCGTTGAAAGTCAATCCATTTCTGGATGACGCCCATCAGGCGGTCGAGTTCCTGTCGCGCGAGGTCGGCGGCCAGGACATCTAGCGGCTTGGCTTAGAAGTCTTCCGTCTCGTCGCCGACGAACGCCATGCGCAGCATATTGGTGGCGCCGGGCGTGCCGAGCGGCACGCCGGCCGAGATGATGACGCGCTGACCCGGAAGCGCGAAGCCTTCCTGATAGGCAATGCGGCAAGCCTTGGCGACCATGTCATCCAGGTCGCGCGGATCATCGGTCAGCACGCAATGCAGCCCCCACACCAGCGCGAGCTTGCGCCCGGTGGCCGGGATCGGGGTCAAGGCGATGATCGGCTGCTTGGGGCGCTCGCGGGCGGCGCGCAGGCTGGTGGCGCCGGAGGCCGTATAGCAAATGATGGCAGCGAGGTTGAGCGTCTCGGCCACGGTGCGGGCCGCGGCCGAAATCGCGTCGGCGCCGGTGGCCTCGGGGCCGATGCGCTGGGCGTGAATGATCGCGTCGTAGAGCGGGTCGCGCTCGACCTCCATGGCCACGCGGTCCATGGTGGCCACGGCCTCGACCGGGTATTTGCCGACCGCGGACTCGGCCGACAACATCACCGCGTCGGCGCCGTCGAACACCGCGGTGGCGACGTCGGAGACCTCGGCCCGGGTGGGGGCGTGAGTGTAGATCATCGATTCGAGCATCTGGGTGGCGACCACCACCGGCTTGCCGGCGTTGCGCGCGGCGCGGGTGATCTGCTTCTGCAAGCCCGGGACTTTCTCCACCGGCATCTCGACGCCGAGATCGCCGCGCGCCACCATGATGGCGTCCGAGAGATCGATGATCTCGTCGAGATGATTTAGCGCCGAAGGCTTTTCGATCTTGGCCATCACCGAGGACCGGCCGCGCACGAGCTTGCGCGCTTCGGCGACGTCCTCGCCACGCTGCACGAAGGATAAGGCGATCCAGGCGACGCCGAGCGACATGGCGACCTCAACATCGGCGCGGTCCTTGTCGGTCATGGCGCCAAAGGGCAGCACGGTATCGGGCAGGCTGATGCCCTTGCGGCTGCCGAGCAGGCCGCTGGTCTGGACCTCGGCGTCGATGCGGACGTCGCTGGCCTCGACGACGCGGAGCCTGAGCTTGCCGTCGTCGATGAGCATGGTGTGGCCGGCTTCGACGGCCTGGAAGATCTCGGGATGGGGCAACAGCACGCGACCCAGCCCGCCCACCGATTCGCGCCGGACGAAGCTGACGATTTCGCCTTCGGTCAGCCGCATCGAGCCGGATTCGAACTTGCCGATGCGGAGCTTCGGTCCCTGGAGATCGACCAGAATGCCGATCGGCCGGGCGAACTCGACCTCGAGCTTGCGGACGATGGCATGGATGTCGCGCAGGCCGTCATGCGTGGCGTGGCTCATATTCACGCGGAATACGTCGGCCCCCGCCTCGAACAGGCGGCGCATCGTCTCTTCGTTGTTGGAGGCAGGACCGAGCGTGGCGACGATCTTGACCCGGCGATTTCGCCTCATTGGGACTTCGCTTCGCCCTCTGGATCGGTAAGACGGACGGTCCAGTCCCGCTCCTCGCCGGTGTCGACCTCGAAGAAGCCAGTGCGCTTATAGCCGCGCTTCACGCAGTCCTTGGTGTCGCGGACGGTGAAGGACTTGTCGTCGGTGCACATATAAAGAGTGCCGGCCCATTCCCCGCCGCGATCGTAGTCGACGGCGTGGATGTAATAGAACCGCCCGATCAGCACGCCCTTGAGCAGGGTCTCACAGGTATGGGAGGCGATGTTCCACCAACCTTCAGTGGCCCAGCCCTCGGCATCCTTGTAGCCGATGGCGACGCCGACCCGGCTCGCGGTGGTGTTGCAGAGCTTAAGGTCGGCCTGAGCGGGCGTGGCGGCCAGGCCGGCCATGAGGGCCAGGCCAAGCGCGGGGACGAAGCTCCGCCCCCGTCCAAAAGACGCGACCGTCCGGGTCAAGCCCGCGGTCCGGATCAAGTGGAAACCAAGCATCATCCCTCTAAGAGCCTGCAATCACGGTTAAAGAATGTCGAAGGATAGCACCGAATTGGTTGCGTTTCTCTGACCAGAATGGCCGATTATAGGGCCTGTCGCGGTCGGCGACAGACCCACCGAAAATCGTGGGTAATTGGGTCGCAAGCTGGGCCGGGATCAAGCTTTTTTCTTGCCGCGGGGGTAGGGGGAGGGCAAGAAGAAAGAACGGGGAGCGCGTGGAGCGAAGTCTGGATACGCGACAAGAAGAAGTGGGCGTTAAGCCTTACCGCCTCATCGAGGGCGACGCGAGCACAGGCCTCCTCATCCTCTGCGATCACGCCGAGAACACGATTCCCGAGGCCTATGGCACGCTGGGGCTGAAGGGGCAGGACCTTCACCGTCATATCGCTTATGACCTCGGCGCCGCCGCCGTGGCCGAACGGCTGGCCGCGCTGCTCGGCGCGCCGGCCATCCTCTCCCGGTTCTCGCGCCTCCTGATCGATCCCAATCGCGGGCTCGACGACCCGACGCTCATCATGCAGATTTCCGACGGGCTCCTCGTGCCGGGCAATATCGGCCTCGCACCTGCGGAGGTTCATGCCCGGATCGCGGGCTATTATGAGCCCTACCATCAGGCGATCGAGCGGGCGGTAGAGGCGGCCATCGCGGCGGGCACGCCGCCGGTCATCGTATCGGTCCATAGCTTCACGCAGGCCCTGAAGGGCACCTGGCGGCCGTGGCAGGTCGGGGTGCTGTGGGACAAGGATCCGCGGCTGGCGCTGCCTCTGCTCGCCGCGCTCCGGTCCATTCCCGATATCGAGGTCGGCGACAACGTTCCCTATTCCGGGCAGCTCAAGGGCGATACGCTCTACCGCCACGGCACGATGCGAGGCTTGGCCCATGCCCTGATCGAGCTGCGTCAGGATTTGATCCTTGGGTCCGAGGGCCAAGCCGAATGGGCGCTGCGGCTGGCTCACGCTTTGCGCCAAGCGCTGACTATGGCCGGCGGCGCAATACATGCGATAGAGTTGCACGGCTCGCTAACCGACCGGTGCGCGAGTTCCGCCCGCGGACCCAGCAGAAAAGGACAGGCGGCGATGGACGAGAAGACCAGGATCGAGATTGAGGCGGCTGCCTACCGGCGTTTGGTGGCGCATCTGCGCGAGCGGAGCGACGTGCAGAATATCGACCTCATGGAGCTTGCCGGCTTCTGCCGGAATTGCCTCGCCAACTGGTACCAGGATGCGGCGGCGGCCAAGGGGATCGCCCTCAGCAAGGAACAGGCGCGGGAGATCGTCTACGGCATGACCTACGACGAGTGGAAGGCGAAGTTCCAGACCGAAGCGCCGGGGAAGCCACGCCAGCGCGCGGGGTGAGCGGGCGGCACTGCCCGCAATGCGAGCCTAAGCTCTGGATAAGCGGGATAAGCGCGGGCTGCTGCTTGCGGCCGCAAATCGGCGCGACCTAAGCTCCCGTCAGGTCGAATCAAAAAGAACCAAGGGGGTCCAGACATGCCGCTCCAGACATCAGCCAAAGACCAGCTTCGCGCCATCGTCGCCCGCATCGAGCGGCTCGAGGAGGAGAAGGCGGCGCTCTCCGCCGATCTGCGCGAGGTCTATGCCGAAGCCAAGGGCAACGGCTTCGACGTGAAGGCGCTCAGGTCGGTGATTCGTCTGCGCAAGCAGGACGAAAACAAGCGGCGCGAAGAGGAAGCGGTGCTGACCACCTATCTTCATGCGCTGGGCATGGCCGAGGCGGGAGCGGAAGCGGCCTAGCGGGTGCTTTGGGCGAGCCGCGTCGGAGCGGGCGTGCCGATCTCCGCGTAGAGATTTCTCACCGCATGACCAGAGAACTGCTGGGCTGACGCCAAACCGGCGTAGCCCGAGCCCGGACGCAGCGTGAAGGCGGTCGGCCGATCCATATCGTCGAACAGATAATCGAGGTTGCCCTGCTCGGGATGGGTGAGGGGCGCCACGGTGCGGCTATAGGTGACCGAAGCGTCGGTCATCAGCCCGGCGATCTCGAACGGCACGTAGCTCAATTCTTCGGGATGGTCGTCGTCGGCCTCGGGCGCGCCAACGACCTCCGCGTCCTGATAAGCCGGTAGCGGGGCGTCGTCCTTGGGCGCCGCCTTGCGGAAAAGTCCCGGGATCGGCAGCGATACCATACCGCCGGCGCTGGCATAAGTGAACAGTCGCGCTGGCGGGGGCGGCGAGCCCGGCTGGTGAGGATCGTCGGCAATGGCGGTCACGTTGGGCGTGTAGGAGGCGAGCACCGGCCGCGGCGTGTCGACCTCGTTCTGCGCGTCGGCCTCGGCCTCGGCGACGACGTCGGCGGGCCTGGCTTTCGGCAACGGCGCCGCGGAAGCGACCATGGTCCTGCTCACCAGGCCTTTGGCCAATGCGAGCTTGTAATCCTGGCGGGTGATCGGCTTGTTGTCGATCGGCAGATATTTGGTGTTGCCGTCGGGGAACAGCGCCGCGAGCTCGAGCCGTGGAATGCGCGGCCACATGCGCACATTGCCGGTGTCGACATGGACGAAAGGAATGCCCGAGGTCGGGTAGTAGCCGACGCCGCCATGTTCCTGCACGAGAGCAGAATTCCTGAGCTGCTTAGCCGAAACGTCGGGGAAGCTGATATCGGCGGCCTTGCCGAGGATGTGCTGGCTGCGCTTGGCCTGGCCGCCACCCTTTTTCCGCATGGAGGCATTGGTCTCGGCCGTGCGGTGGCCGCAAATCAGGTGAACCGGCTCGTTGGACCCAAGCTGCTGGTGCAGGGTCCAGATCAGATCGATCAGCGCCGGGTCCATATTGATCTCTTTATTGGCCCGCCAATCGCGCATGAAATTGTTGAGCTGCTTGAGCGCCGCCTCGTCGTATTTGCCGTCCCGCTTGAAGGTGACGGTCAGGTTTTCCTTGGTGTGGATGTTGTACATCGACAGGGTGCGGGTCTCGCCCAGCGCGCTGGCCCGATAAGCCGTCGCCGAACACCAAGCTGCCGCGAAAATGAGCGCAAGGCTGGCGCCTAACACGGCGCGACGTGCGACACTCCCCCGGATTCGCATCCCCGTCGTAAGCCTTTCCCTCGCCGGCATTTCCCCATGCCGGCTTCCCCGTGAGGCGCGGGCCACATTGGGCCAGCCACCAGCGGGCGGCATCGTTCCCCATGCCGTCCGTTAAGGTTGAGTATTAGCCAAATTGCGGGAAAAACAAGGCGAAGGCGTTAACTGTGCCGGGATTCTTTGAGCAGAGTTAACAAGATTTCCCCAGCTTATTCACAGGCTTAAAGCCGGAGAGCGGCCGCAATGCGGGCATCGTGACCGTAAAGATCCCCGTAGGTTGAGAGCGATCCGTCAGCGTTAACTTTAAGGGTGAAGTAGCTCACATAGACCGGAATCTTCCGTTGCAGGGCAATGTGCTGGTCGTAGCCGGTATCGATCGCCGACATGGTCCGGGCCTGGCTCCAGCCCTGGTCGCGCTTCAGCAGCACGGCGGCGAGCTGATCCGGATTTTGCACCCGCATGCAGCCATGGCTTTCAGCCCGGACAGCATTCGCGAACAGGAATTTCTGCGGCGTGTCGTGCATGTAGACGTCGTGCTTGTTGGGGAACACGAACTTGACCCGGCCGAGCACGTTGCCAGCCCCCGGGGGCTGATAGATCTCGGTGTTGCGGATGTCGAATCGGTTCCAGTCGACCGCGGCCGGGTCGACCTCCCGCCCGCCAATTTTCACGCGCAGGCCATGACGCTGGAACACGGCGGTGTTCCAGCCGCCGCCGCCGAAGAACCAGGCAGCCTCTTGCCGCAGATAAGGCCTGATCTCCTCGATCTTGATCGAGGTGGGCACGTTCCAGAACGGACCGAACACGACCTCCTGCATATCCCTGGAGAACACCGGCGTCTGCTTGTCGGTCTTGCCGACGACCACGCGCGTGGTGAAGACCGCGTTGTCCTCCTCGACGACGCGCAGCATGAACTCGGGGATGTTGACCATGACGTAGAACGCGCCGAGATCGTGCGGCAACCAGCGCCAGCGCTCCATGTTGACGAGCACCGATCTGATCCGCGCCGGGCTGCCGGCTTCGTGGGGCGGCTGCCCGCCGTTAAGCAGGTGCCTGGTGCCGTTGCCGACCATGCCATCGGGGGTGCTGCCATGGGCCAGCTGGAACAGCCGCACCGCGTCGCGCACCTGGTCGTCGAACTTATTCGCCTCGACCGGCGTCCCGTCGGGGTTCGCCGCGGGCAGGTCGAGCCGCTTTCGCAGCAGCGCCACCTGCTCATGCTCCACGCCGAGCTTGAGCAGCGGGCCATCGGGAATGATGACCGCCGGCTTGGCGGTCTCGGCCTTGCCGCCGCGAAGCTCGATCAGTTTCTGCCTGAGGGCTTCGAATTGAGGCTGGTCGGGTTGGAAGCTCCGCAAATAGGCGGCGGGCTCCGAGCGGATGGCGATCGACTCGATGACCTCGGTCGGATTGGGCAGGGCCAGATCCGGGTCGAGATTGGGCGAGAGCCGCGACGGCTCGATCCGGCCGCCGCGCGCATCGCGGGCGTAGCCGAGCACGGCATAGCTGATCTTGATTTCCGCGTCGGCGAGCCAATCGGCGGCATTGGCGTCCGCGGCGTTGAAGTCATCGGGGGTGGGCAGGGCGTAATCGGAGGCGCGCAGGCCATAGTCGTCGGCGTTGTTGATCTCGGCGATGATGGCTTTGCCGCGCGCGTTCACGCCGTTCGCATCGATCCACAGCAGGCGTTGGTCGGGAACGGCGTAATACTCGACGAGAGCGCCTTGCTCGCTTTTCTTGGCTTCGGTGGTGGTGGTGAACTTCGCCGACAGCCGATTCTGGATGGCGATGCGGATCGCCTCGGTGCCGGTGATCAGGGCTTGCGGCGCCTCGGGCTCGGCAGCGCTGGCCGGCAAACTCACAGGAGCGGCCAACAGCAAGAGTAACGCGATGCGGTAAGCGGGCCTCATGATGTGCTCCCTCAGGCCGAATCGGCCGCGATTCAGCGGGACCGAAACCCCGCCGTCAGAACCCGTAAATGGCCACGCCGGGCCTCGAACCTAACCCCCCGGCGGGCTTTTTCGCCGGGGCGTGACATTCCTGCCAAACCCGTTGCGATTCCGTCAGTTGACTCTCGCCTCAAGGCCGATCTCGCGCATCTTGCGATAGAGAGTCGACCGGCCGATTCCGAGCCTGCGGGCGATCTCGGTCATCCGTCCCCGATAGCGGCCGAAGGCCAGCCTGATCATGTCGGCTTCAACCGCTTCGAGCGAGCGGATGTCGCCACTGTCGCTGAGGGCTGGAATGCCGATGGCGTCCTTGCCGTTGGCCTGCGGCACGTGAATGGTGGCGGGCGTGCCGGCGGACTCGCCGAGCATGACCGGCCCGTCGAAGTGCGGGATCGGGTCCTTCGGCGCCGGCGCCGGCGGCACCGTCACGGCGTAACCCTCGACATGGGCGGCAATCTGCGGGAATTCGTTCACCGTCAGCATCGGCGTGTCGGCCAGGACCACGGCGCGGAACACGGCGTTCTCGAGCTGGCGGATATTGCCGGGCCAGCTATAGCGCTGGAGCATGGCGATCGGCGTCGGCATCGATGCCGTCGATGCGCTTGCCTTCCTCGGCGGCGAATCGCGCGATGAAGTGGCGTACGAGCTCGGGCACGTCCTCGAGTCGCTCCCGCAATGGGGGCACCCAGATGGGGAAGACGTTGAGCCGGTAATAGAGATCCTCGCGGAAGCGGCCGTCATTGACGAGCGCGATCAGGTTCTGATTGGTCGCCGAAATCAGCCGAAAATCGACCTTGGCCGCGTGCTTCGAGCCGACCGGCTCGATCTCGCCGTCTTGCAGGGCGCGCAGCAACTTGACCTGGGCCTCGAGCGGCAGCTCGCCGATCTCGTCGAGGAACAAGCGTGCCCTTGTCGGCCTCGACGAATTTGCCGATGCGCTTTTCCGAGGCGCCGGTGAACGAGCCCTTCTCGTGGCCGAACAGGATGCTCTCGACCAGATTTTCGGGGATGGCGCCGCAATTGACGGTGACGAAGGGCTCGGCCTTGCGGCTGCTTTCGCCCTGGATGGCGCGGGCAATCAGCTCCTTGCCGACGCCCGATTCGCCCTCGATCAGGACGGGAATCGTCGACGTGGCGGCTCTGGTGCCGAGCTCCAGCACCCTGGTCATGGCCTCGCTGCCGGCGATCAGGTCGTCGAAGCCGAGGTCGCCGCGGGTCGAAGCCTTGATGCGGACGAGCTCGTCCGCCAGCGCCTCGATCTTGAGCGCATTCTTGATGGAGACTTCGAGCCGTTCCGGGCTCACCGGCTTGACCACGAAGTCGACGGCGCCGGCCCGCATGGCCATGATGGCCGCGTCGATGCTGCCATGGGCGGTCTGCACGATGGCGGGAGGCTTGCGCGGCAGCGAACGCATGGCGGATAGAACCGCCAGGCCGTCGGTGCCCGGCATGACCAGGTCGAGCAGGACAAGGCAGATATCTCCCGCGGTGTCGGCCTTGAGCGCGGCAAGCGCCTTGTCGCCGCTCTCGGCCGTGGCGACGTGATAGCCGAACCGCTTGATGGTCTCTTCGAGAATCCGACGTTGAGTAGGGTCGTCGTCGACGACCAGAACGCGCTTGGGCATGACGCAAAACTCGCTACGTTACGCTACGACCACACAGCAGGAGGACAGCGCTGAGGCCATTGCACTCGGCTTAGGCAGCTGCTCCTGTGCCAAAATTGTGCAGTGGAAGGGTAAACATCCCCTTTATCGGAGTGCGATTTTGGTGAGGGTGCCGTCTCGGGGCCCGCGAAAAGGACGCAAATGCGTGGCTTATGGCCTTGCGAGGGCGAGCCGCCCCTCCCACACTAGGTGCGAGTCACCGCTAACGAGGTTCAGGACATAAGATGACATCCAAACTGCGCAATTGGCCCGAGCAGCCCGTCTTCGCCGCCTCCGCCTCGGCCAAGGGGAAAGCGAAACCCCGCGCCTTCGCCGAAGCAGGGGGTAAGGCGAATCTCGGGACGCTGCCCGAATGGGCGCTGGCCGATCTCTACGCGGGGCCGGATTCGCCCAAGCTCAAGGGAGACCTTCAGACCTCCGAGCGCGCCGCCGAGGCCATGCAGGAGCGTTATGCCGGCAAGCTCACGGCGCTGCTGGACGGCGGCAAAGGAGGCGCGTCGCTCGCCCAGGCGGTGCGCGAGTTCGAGGCGCTCAACGACATCATGGGCCGCATCGTGTCCTATGCGAGCCTGCTCTACGCCGCCGACACGTCCGACCCCAAGCGGCAGAAATTCTTCGGCGACATCCAGGAGAAGATCACCGCCATCTCCTCGAAGCTCCTGTTCTTCCCGCTCGAACTCAATCGCCTCGACGATGCCGCGCTCGAGATGGCGATCGCCAATTCCGAGCTCGGCCATTATCGCCCCTGGCTCGAGGATCTGCGCAAGGAGAAGCCGTATCAGCTCGACGACAAGCTGGAGCAGCTGTTCCACGAGAAGGCGGTAACGGCGCGCGGCGCCTGGGACCGGCTGTTCACCGAAACCATGACAGCGCTGCGATTCGACGCCGACGGGGAGAAGCTCAGCCTGGAGCCCACCCTGAACCGCCTGCTCGATCCGGACGAGACCAAGCGCCGCGCCGCGGCCGAAGCCTTGGCGAAGGTGTTCAAGGACAATGTGCGGCTGTTCACCCTCATCACCAACACGCTGGCCAAGGACAAGGAGATTTCCGACCGCTGGCGTGGCTTCGTCGACGTCGCCGATTCCCGCCATCTCGCCAACCGGGTCGAGCGGGAGGTGGTCGACGCGCTGGTCGCGGCCGTGCGCGAGGCCTATCCGCGCATCTCGCACCGCTATTACGCGATGAAGGCGAAATGGCTCGGCATGAAGACGCTGGCCTATTGGGATCGCAACGCGCCGCTCCCCGACGAGCCCAAGCAGGTGATCTCGTGGGACGACGCGCAACGGACCGTGCTTAGCGCCTACGGCAATTTCTCGCCGCGCATGGCCGACATCGCCAAACAATTCTTCGCCAAGAGCTGGATCGATGCACCGGTGCGGGAAGGAAAGTCGCCCGGCGCCTTCTCCCATCCCACGGTGCCAAGCGCGCACCCCTATATCCTGCTCAACTATCAGGGCAAGCCGCGCGACGTGATGACGCTCGCGCATGAGCTGGGTCACGGCGTGCATCAGGTGCTCGCCAACGCGCAAGGGCCGCTGATGGCGCCGACGCCGCTCACGCTCGCCGAGACCGCATCCGTGTTCGGCGAGATGCTGACCTTCCGCGCGTTGCTGAAGCAGGCGCCGACGCCGCGCGAGCGCAAGGCGCTGCTCGCCTCGAAGGTCGAGGACATGATCAACACGGTGGTGCGCCAGATCGCGTTTTATAGTTTCGAGCGCGCGGTGCATACCGAGCGGCGCGACGGCGAGCTCACCAGCGAACGACTCGGCGAGATTTGGATCGAGGTGCAGCGCGAGAGCTTGGGGCCGGCCATCGACCTCAAGCCCGACTATGAGAGCTTCTGGTGCTACATCCCGCATTTCATCCACGCGCCGTTTTACGTCTACGCCTATGCGTTCGGCGATTGCCTGGTGAACTCGCTCTATGCCGTCTACGAGAAGGCCGACAAGGGCTTCGCCGAGCGCTATCTCGACATGCTGGCGGCAGGCGGCACCAAGCATCACAAGGAGGTGCTGGCGCCGTTCGGTCTCGACGCGTCGGATCCGAATTTCTGGTCGATGGGGCTCAAAGTGATCGAGGGGTTGATCGACGAGTTGGAGGCGATGGACGAGGAGCCTGCGGGCAGCGCGTAGATGTCGCAGGTATCGCTTGTTCCCATCCTGCTCTGGGTCGCGGCGTTGCTGTGCGCCGGCGCCGCCATGTGGCGAGAGCCGCGTCCCGTTCCGCGCGGATTCGTCATCGACCGGCTGCTGCGCTATCTGTTCCTGTTTCCGCTGGGCGTGCAGGGTCTTTGGGCCTTTGTCGGGCACGTGTTCTTCGCCGAGCAGGCGGCGGCGTCGATCGGCTGGGCCAACACGCCGTTTCAATACGAGGTCGGGGTCGCCAATCTCGGTCTCGGGCTGGCGTCGATCTATGCCGCGTTCAGGGGCTTCGAAGCGCGGCTGGCCGCCGGCATCGTCGCCGCCTGCTTCCTGATCGGCGCGGGAATCATCCACGTCGTCGACATCGTCGCGCAGGGCAATCTGGCGCCGGGCAATGCCGGACCGATCCTGGTCACCGATTTTCTCACCCCCGTCGTCATCCTCGTGCTGCTCGTGTTCGCGAGCGAGAAATTCCGGCCGAAATCGCCGGCCACGCTTGCGCTCGAGGCCGAGCTTGACGTGGCCCGCAAGGCGCTGCGCGACTATCGCGATGCGCTGAGCGATCTCGGCAAGTAGCCCGGGCGAACCGACGCTCAGTGGCTGGCGAAGGTTTCGGTGGTGCCGTCCTTGTGGATCAGCAGCACGTCATAGGGCTCGGTCTCGTCGCCTTGCTCCATGCCCGGCGAGCCGACCGGCATGCCCGGCACTGTCAAGCCCAACGCGTCAGGCCTCTCGGCCACCAAGCGCTTGATGTCGGGCGCCGGCACATGGCCCTCGATGACATAGGGGCCGATCTTGGCGGTGTGGCAGGAGGCGATTTTTGCGCCGATGCCCGACTGGCGCTTGATGCGCTCGAGCATCGACGGATCGGCGGCGTTGACCGTCACGGCGAAACCGTTGGCTTCGAGATGCTTCACCCAATTGATGCAGCATTTGCAGGTCGCCGACTTCCAGACCTCGATGGACTCCTCGGTCGCGGCGAGAGCGGGCGAGGCCCAAAGAAGCGCGGCAAGCAACACGAGCATGGATCGCAAGGTCATGGGGATGGTTCTCCTGGTCGGCGACAATGACTCGGGGGTGGCCCAACGCGCAATGCTATTTGCCGGGATCCGGTTGCAGCGCGATGTCGGCGATGATGGGCCGGTGATCGGAGCCGAGCCGCGCCCCGCCTATCGTCGCGATGTTCGCGAAGTCCGGCGAGGCGAACACATTGTCGATCGCGACCAGTGGCACGATCGGGTATTTCCGCCAGCGCATCGGCCAGGTGAAATGAAACGTGTTGAATCGGCCGAGGCCGGTCAGCTCGGTGAATCGCTTCAGCTGATCGGTCCATGGCGTCAGGTTGAAATCGCCCGCCACGATGATCGGAAGTTTTCTGGCCAGCACGAATTGCGTCAGCATCGTCACGTCCTGCTGTTGCAGCACGGGATAGAAGGGCCGCGCAAGATGCACGCCGACCAACTCGACGGCAGTCCCGTTCACGTCGAGCTCGACCCAGCGCGCCATGAGCGAGATCCACTCGGGATAATTCGGCCGGTCGACGCGCCCGTCGGCGCGGATCGGGTATTTGGAGAAGATGACGAGGCCGAACTCGCCGCGGCTGTGCGGATAGCGCGCGTCGAGACCTTGATGGAGGGGGATCAGATGATCCTTGGTAACCTCCTGCAATACGACGACATCGGCGTCGGTCTGGTTGAGAAATTTGTCTATGCCGTCGATCCGGTCGTTGCCGAACAGGAGATTGAAGGTCACGACGCGGAGAAAGCGCCCGCTGCCCGGCGAGGCTTCCGCGGCCGCGCCCTGCAAGCCCGCAAAGACGAGGCCGATATTGATCGCCGCCAGCAGCGCGGCCGGCACGATGAGGCGCCAATCCCGCACCAACAGCGCGAGACCGAAAACGCCCAGGGTGCCCGCCGCCAATGCGGGAAGCCCGTTGTTGAAGAGGTCCAGGGCCGGCCACCATGAGGCCAGCCAGCCGAGCCCCGTCAACACCGCTCCCAGAGCCAGGTCCGTCGCGATCAGCAATTTGAGCCAAGCGATCATTGCTGCATTTGCCTTTGTCCTGGGGCGCTGAAGATGCCGCGCGGGGGGCATCGCCGGTTTTGGCTTCCTATATGAGGGGAGGCCTGACCCGCAAGTGGACCCCGCGCCCCATGAATGATCGCGCCGACAAGGAGAAGAATCGCTTCAGCGCCCGCGCGCTCCGCTACGGCAAAGTCGGCGCCAATGTCGGCGGCGTGGCCGCGCGCATCGCCGGACGACGATTGTTCGGGCTCGCGGCTGAGCGCGACAGCGACGCAGCCGCGCTCGCTGCCGCGCTGGGCGGGCTGAAGGGCCCGATCATGAAGGTGGCGCAGCTGCTCGCCACCATCCCCGAGGCGCTGCCGGCTGAATATGCCGCCGAGCTCGGTCAGCTTCAGAGTCAGGCGCCGCCGATGGGCTGGCCGTTCGTCCGGCGGCGCATGGCGGCGGAGCTTGGGCCCGACTGGGAGGCAAAGTTCGCGCGGTTCGCGCATGAGGCGGCGGCGTCCGCCTCGCTCGGCCAGGTGCATCGCGCGACGAGCCATGACGGGCGCGCGCTCGCCGCCAAGCTGCAATATCCGGACATGCAGTCGGCGGTCGAAGCCGACCTCGCCCAGCTCTCGGTGCTGTTCTCGATTCACCGCCGCATGAGCCCGGCGATCGAGACCTCGGAAATGCTGAAGGAGATCTCGGCCCGGCTGCGCGAAGAGCTCGATTACGATCTCGAAGCGCGCCACACGCGGCTCTATGGCATCATCTTCGCGGACGATAAACTGATCCGCGTGCCGGAGATCGTGCCCGAGCTTTCCACCAAACGGCTCCTCACCATGAGTTGGCTCGATGGGCAGGCGGCTGCTCGACTACACCGATCGCACCCTGGCAGAGCGCAACCAAATTGCTCGCGCCATGTTTCGCGCCTGGTGGTATCCGTTCAGCCATTACGGCGTGATCCACGGCGACCCCCATCTCGGCAATTACACCGTGTTCGAGGACGGCGCGGGCAGGGCCGCGGGGATCAATCTGCTCGACTATGGCTGCATGCGCACCTTCGCCCCGAAATTCATCCAAGGCGTGGTCGACCTCTATCATGGCCTGCTGAGGGGAGACCGGGCGCTGGTGGTGCACGCCTACGAGACCTGGGGCTTCGCCGGTCTGTCCAACGCGCTGATCGATATTCTCAATATCTGGGCGAATTTCATCTATGGCCCGATGCTCGATAACCGGGTGCGCACCATCGCCGATCAAGTGAGCCCCGGCATGTATGGACGGCAAGAGGCCTTCAGAGTGCATCGCGGCTTGCAGGACAAGGGTCCGGTCAAAGTGCCGCGCGAATTTGTGTTCATGGACCGCGCCGCCATCGGGCTGGGCGGCGTGTTCCTGCATCTCGGCGCGGAGTTGAATTTTCACCGCTTGTTCGAGGATACCATTGCCGGGTCCGATCTCGCCGATGTCGAGGCGCGCCAGCGCGCGGCCTTCACCCAGTCCGGCGTACCGCTGCCTGAGGGCTCTTAGTGTCGACCACGACTCCAGACTATGGGCTTGATACCTCCCCCTTCCCCGTCAAGGGGAGGGAGGGAGGTTGGTTTTCGTCCAGGAGAAGCAACGGGCTTGGCAAGGCATCGCACTGGGATTATTGCCCGCCAGCCAGGCTTTGTGGTAATTCCGCGGGGAGAGAGCAATAAAGCGAGCGTCAGAGGGGAGTGGAATGCATATCGATCCGAACGAGTGCCATCCGGCGATGGACTACGCCGAGCACCAGAAGACCTATAAACTGTTCACCAAGCTCACGCTGGTGACCGTTGTCGGTGTGGCCGCGCTGATGGCCTTCCTCTACATCTTCGTGGTTTGAGCCGCCGAGACGTTCCTGCCTGACGGCGGCGTCACTGCGCCGCTCCCGTTAGCCTTCGACATCTATTCGCACGGGCGCTAGCCTTCCCGCCCGGCGCATCCCTTGAGCCTCGGAACCGCGATGATCGCCATTGGCGTCCCCGCCGAAGATAAAGACGAGCCGCGTATCGGGCTGACGCCCGAGACGGTCAAGAAGCTCGTCAAGGCGGGCGCCAGCGTCACGGTGCGATCGGGCGCGGGGCTCCGGTCCCATTTCGCCGACGCGGCCTACCAGGAAGCGGGCGCCACCATCGCCAAAACCGACGCCGAGGCGGTCGGCACGGCCGATATCGTGCTCACCGTCAGGCGGCCAAGCCCGGACATCGTCAAGAGCATGAAAAAAGGCGCGGCGGTGATCGGCATGCTCGATCCGTTCTCCGACGCCGAAGGCCTTGCCGCGCTGGCCACAAGCGGCGTCGCGCTGTTCGCCATGGAGCTGATGCCGCGCATCAGCCGGGCGCAGAGCATGGACGTGCTGTCGTCGCAATCGAATCTCGCCGGCTATAAGGCGGTGGTGGATGCCGCCGCCATTTTCGAGCGGGCTTTGCCGATGATGATGACCGCCGCCGGCACCGTGCCGGCCGCGCGCGTGTTCGTCATGGGCGTGGGCGTCGCCGGCTTGCAGGCCATCGCCACCGCGCGACGGCTTGGCGCCATCGTGACGGCGACCGACGTGCGTCCGGCGGTCAAGGAGCAGGTGGCCTCGCTCGGCGCGAAATTCATCGCGGTCGAGGACGAGGAGTTCAAGCAGGCCGAGACGAGCGGCGGCTACGCCAAGGAAATGTCGGACGCCTACAAGCAGAAGCAGGCCGCGCTGGTGGCCGAGCACGTCAAGAACCAGGACATCGTCATCACCACGGCGCTGATCCCGGGGCGGCCGGCGCCGAAGCTGATCTCCAAGGCGATGATCGAAAGCATGCGGCCGGGCTCGGTCATCGTCGATCTCGCGGTCGAGCGCGGCGGCAATGCCGAGCTCGCCAGACCGGGCGAGATCGTCACCCATCAAGGCGTGCGGATCATGGGCGAGCTCAATTTGCCGGGCCGGGTACCGGTCAATGCCTCGAGCCTCTACGCCCGCAATCTTCAGGCCTTCGTCGAGCCGCTGATCGACAAGGAGAAAAAGACGATGGCGATCAATTGGGAGGACGAGCTGGTCAAGGGCACGCTGATCGCCAAGGACGGCGCGATCGTCAATGCCATGATCGCCGAGCGCCTCGGCGGGGTGAAGGGCGGCAGCGCGTCGCCAGAGAAGCCCCCGGCCAAAAATGGCCCGAAGCGCCAGGCGAAGGGAGCCAAGTCATGACGCCACGCCAGCTCATTCTTGCCGTGCTGGGCCTCGGCTTTTTTGCGGCCTTGGCGTTCGGCGGCACGGCGCACGCGCAGGACGCGGCGGCGGCCGAGGGCGGGCAGGAGTTCGTGTTCCGCTTCTCGATCTTCGTGCTGGCGATTTTCGTCGGCTATTACGTGGTGTGGAGCGTCACGCCGGCCCTGCACACGCCGCTGATGTCGGTCACCAATGCGATTTCCTCGGTGATCGTGGTCGGCGCGCTGCTCGCCGTCGCGGTCGAGGCCGCCGGCGCGGTCGGTTCGTCAGGTCACTTCCTTGCCAAGCTGCTCGGCTTCGCGGCGCTGGTCATGGCGAGCGTCAACATTTTCGGCGGCTTCCTCGTCACCCAGCGCATGCTCGCCATGTACCAGAAGAAAAAGAAATGAGCCCGGATCTCGTCGCGCTGCTCTATCTAGTCGCGGGCGTTCTGTTCATTCTCGCCTTGCGCGGGCTGTCCTCGCCCGAGACCTCGCGGCAGGGCAACTATCTCGGCATGGCCGGCATGGCCATCGCCGTCGTCACCACGCTGGCCGTGGCGCAACCGGAAGAGCCGCTCACCTGGGCGCTGATCCTGGTCGGTATCGCCCTCGGCGGCGGCATCGGCGCGGTGATCGCGCGGCGCATCCCGATGACGGCGATGCCTGAGCTGGTCGCGGCGTTCCATTCGCTGGTCGGTCTCGCCGCGGTGCTGGTCGCGGCGGCGGCGTTCTATGCGCCGGAAGCATTCGGCATCGGCACGCCGGGCGCGATCCATACCCAAAGCCTGATCGAGATGTCGCTCGGCGCGGCGATCGGCGCCATCACCTTCACCGGCTCAATCATCGCCTTTTTGAAGCTGTCGGGGCGCATGTCGGGCAAGCCGATCATCCTGCCGGCGCGGCATCTGCTCAATATCGGCCTCGCCGTCGCGCTGGTGGCCTGCGTCGTGATGTTCTGTCTCGAACAGGCGCCGATCTATTTCTGGGCGATCGCGGCGCTGTCGTTGCTGCTCGGCATTCTCATCATCGTCCCGATCGGCGGCGCCGACATGCCGGTGGTGATCTCGATGCTGAACTCCTATTCGGGATGGGCGGCGGCCGGCATCGGCTTCACCCTCGGCAACTCGGCGCTGATCATCACCGGCGCGCTGGTCGGCTCGTCGGGCGCGATCCTGTCCTACATCATGTGCAAGGGCATGAACCGCTCGTTCATCAGCGTGATCCTGGGCGGGTTCGGCGGCGAGGTGGCGGGGCCCGCTGCCGGCGCCGAGCAGAAACCGGTCAAGCTCGGCTCGGCCGAGGACGCAGCCTACCTGATGAAGAACGCCAGCAAGGTGATCATCGTGCCGGGCTACGGCATGGCGGTGGCGCAGGCCCAGCACGCCTTGCGCGAAATGGCCGAGGGGCTGAAGAAGGCGGGGGTTGAGGTCAAATACGCCATCCATCCGGTGGCGGGACGCATGCCCGGGCATATGAACGTCCTGCTCGCCGAGGCGAACGTGCCTTACGACGAGGTGTTCGAGCTCGAAGACATCAACAGCGAGTTCGCCCAAGCCGACGTCGCCTATGTGATCGGCGCCAATGACGTGACCAACCCCGCCGCCGAGGACGACCCGTCATCGCCGATCTACGGCATGCCGGTGCTGCAAGTATGGAAGGCGGGCACCGTGCTGTTCAACAAGCGGTCGCTGGCGTCGGGCTATGCCGGCATCGACAATCCGCTGTTCTATCGCGACAACACCATGATGGTGCTCGGCGACGCCAAGAAGATGACCGAGGAAATCGCCAAGTCATTGTGACGCGGCCTGGCCTTATCACCAGCGAAGAATCGCCTAATTCCCGCTCCATTCGGCGTTTAATCCGCCTGCGGCCTAGAGATTGCACCAATAGGCGCGGCCCTGGCGATAGGGCGTTGTTTGCGCCTTTCCCCGACACTTTCCCCAATTGTTTTGGTTACCAGAAGATTGCAGCGACCCTCGACGCGTCATTCAAGCTGCATTCAGGAAAGTTAGGATAATTGGACTACAAGCTTGAACGGAACTGCCCGAAAGGTATTGCCTGAACCATGCTGAACCTTGTTCTTGCGCTTATCGGTATTTTCGCGCTGATCGTCGTGGTCGGGCGCCTGCTCCACCGTTATTTCATCTACATCCCGGACCGCACGCGGGTCGATCCCAAGGCCGTCGGTCTTCAGGCGGTCGAGGAGGTGGTGTTCAAGGCCGCCGACGGCACCAAGTTGATCGCCTGGTATCGTCCGGCGCGCGCGGGCAAGCCGACCCTGCTCTACTTCACCGGCAATAGCGGCAACACCGCCAATCGCGCCGGCAAGATCAAGACGCTCGCCGCCGACGGCTATGGCGTGTTCATGCTCAATTATCGCCGCTATGGCGGTTCGGAGGGCAGGCCGAGCGAGGCCAAGATCGCCGCCGACGCCGTCAGCGCCTATGACACGCTGCGCGGGCTCGGCGTGGCGCCCCACGACATCGTCGCTTACGGCGAATCGCTCGGCACCGCTGTCGCCACGCGGCTGGCGCTGCAACGCCGCGTCGAAGGGCTGGTGCTCGAAGCGCCGTTCACCTCGATCGTCGCGGTCGGCCGGCTATTGTGGCCGCTGTTTCCCCTGAGCCTGATCATGGCCGACCGCTATTGCACCATCGACCGCATCGGCGCGGTGCAGGCGCCGGTGCTGATCATCCACGGCGGACGCGATGCGATCATCCCGCTCGACCAGGCGCGGCACGTGTTCCATGCCGCGGCCGAGCCGAAGAGCATGGTGGTGGTGCCGCAGGCCGGCCACAACGATTTGTTCGAGCGGGGCGCCTGGGAAAAAGTGCGCGGCTTCTTGGAGAGCTTGCGGCCGGTGCCGGTGGTCATGGCCGGTCCGCAGATGGAGATCGCCGCGGCGGCAACGAGCGAGGCGCGCTAACTTCCTCGGTTATTTGGCGCGTGAGCCGGCGTCCACTCCGTCATTCCGGCGCAAGCCGGCATCCAGAGCGGCAGGCACGGAGACAGGACTCCTGGATACCGGCTTTCGCCGGTATGACGAGATCCTCGATTTAAGCTGGATGTTTTAGCGGCGCGGTCCGCGCGGCTTGGCGACAACCGGGGCGGCGCCGCTCTCGCGCTGGGCCTTCTTGCGGGCGAGCTTGCGGGCGCGGCGGATGGCCTCGGCCTTCTCGCGGGCGCGCTTCTCCGACGGCTTCTCGTAATAATTACGGAGCTTCATCTCGCGGAAGATGCCTTCGCGCTGCATTTTCTTCTTCAGGGCCCTGAGGGCCTGATCGACATTGTTATCGCGAACGACGACTTGCACCGCGTCTTGCTCTCCGTTTGGCCGTTGGTTTTGGGAGTGGAGCGGGGGCCAAATATAACCCCGACTAGAACCAGCCGGGGTCCCGCATCCGGCCGTTCCTGTAACAGAAGGGCTGCCGGTTGTCCAGATGGGGCTCAGCCCTTTGGATGGAGCCGGGTGATGTGCCCCATCTTGCGCCCGGGCCGCGCCTCGGCCTTGCCGTAGAGATGCACGGCGGTATCCGGCTCGGCTGCAAGTTCACGCCATCTTTCCACGTCGGAGCCGATCAGATTGGTCATCACCGCATCGCTGTGGCGCGCGGTTTCGCCGATCGGCCAGCCGCAAATCGCCCGAATATGGTTCTCGAACTGGCTCACCAGGCAGGCGTCCAGCGTCCAATGGCCTGAATTGTGAACGCGCGGCGCGAATTCGTTGACGATCAGCTCCGGCCGCTCGCCCGACCGCTCGAACATCTCGACGCACAGCACGCCGACATGGCCGAGCGCATCGGCGAGTTTGCCGGCGATCGACTTCGCCTCGACCGCCAGGGCGTGCCCGATGCGCGCGGGCGCGCGGCTGATGGCGAGAATGCCGTCCTGATGGACGTTCTCGATCGGATCGTAGAACTGCGCGGCGCCGTCCTGGCCCCGCACCACGATGACCGAGATTTCGCGCTCGAACCGCACGATGCCTTCGAGCAGCGCCGGGGCGTCGCCGATAGCCTCGAGCGCAGCGGCAAGTTCATTCTCGCCGCGGATCAGGACCTGGCCCTTGCCGTCATAACCGAACCGCCTGGTCTTGAGCAGAGCCGGCACCCGCAGGCGGGGGAGGGCGGTCCGCAAATCTTCAAGCGTGTCGATGGGGGCGTAAGGCGCGACCGGGATGCCGAGCGCGGTCAGAAAATCCTTCTCGGCCAGCCGGTCCTGGGCCACGGCGAAGGATTTGGCGCCGGGAAAGACCGGCACCGCGCGCGCGGCCGCTTCCAGCGTTTGCGCCGGCACGTTCTCGAACTCGCAAGTCACCACCGCGCAGGAGGCGGCAAAGCGGGCGACGGCGTCCTGGTCGGCGTAACGCCCCACGGTGCAGGCGTGAGCGACGTCGAAGGCCGGCGCGTCGGGCTCGTCGGAATAGATGTGGGTCTTGAGGCCGAGCTGCGCGGCGGCCATGGCGAGCATGCGGCCGAGCTGGCCGCCGCCGAGAATGCCGATGGTGCTGCCGGGCGGCAGCCTCTGCTCAGGCATTATCCTCGAGCGCCTCGGCCACGCCTTCGGTCTGCGCCGCGCGCCACGCCACCACGCGAGCGGCGAGGCGATCGTCGCTGAGCGCCAGGATCTGCGCCGCCAGCAATCCGGCATTGGCCGCGCCGGCCTCGCCGATGGCGAGCGTGCCGACGGCCACGCCGGCCGGCATCTGAGCGATGGACAGCAGGCTGTCGAGGCCTTTCAGCGTGCGGCTCTCGATCGGCACGCCGAGCACGGGCAGCTCGGTCATCGACGCGGTCATGCCGGGAAGATGAGCCGCCCCGCCGGCGCCGGCGATGATGACCTTGATCCCCCGCTCGCGCGCCCTGGTGGCATAGTCGTAGAGCCGCTTGGGGGTCCGGTGAGCCGAGACGACTTTGGTCTCGTAAGGCACTTTGAGCGCGTCCAGCACGAGCGCGGCGGCCTTCAGCGTCGGCCAGTCGGAGCGGCTGCCCATGATGACGCCGACGACGGGCTTAGGCTCGCTCATGGTTGCGCTCACGGGGGTTGGAAGCCTAGCCGCGGAAAGCGCGGGATTATAGGGACGCACCCTTGCTTGGCAAGGCAAAGCTCGCAATTGTAGGGGGCCGGATAGGGGTTAAGGAAGCACGCGATGAGCAAAACGGAGTGGTGGTCGCGGGCCTATCTTTTGCTCTGTGCCGCGTTGCTCCTGCCGATCGCGCTGAGCTATGGGATCGCGCCGGCCGAGGTGCTTCCCCGGTTTCTCAATATCAAGGTCGAAGGCAATGACCAGACGCAGATCTTTCGCGCGCTGATGTGCCTCTACATTGCCGCGTCAGGCTTCTGGGCGGTCGCCGCATTCAAGCCGGACTGGCAGCGGACCGCGGTGGTTTGGGCCGTGCTGTTCAGCCTCTCGCTGGCGGCCGGCAGGATCATCAGTCTTGTTGTCGATGGGCCCGCTAGCGGACTGCTCGACGCCTATCTCGGCATCGAGATCGTCGGCGGCGCTCTGGGCCTCGCCGTGCTCGCCTATTCACGGAGGGCGGTCGGCTAAGCGATGATGTCCGGCAGCAGCTGGTCCTCGATGCGCGAAATCTCGTCCTTGAGGGAGAGCTTCTTCTTCTTCAGGCGCTTGAGCTGAAGGGCGTCGGCGCGGCCCGATTCCTCGAGCGCGTTGATGGCGCTGTCGAGGTCGCGGTGCTCCTGCTTGAGCCTGAGCAGGGTCGTCCGGAGCTCGCGAATATCCTCGCTCTCCATCGGACGTCCCCCCGCTCCCTGGTTGCCTCCGGGACGGTCGGAAGTATCGCGGCGAACCGGTGGCGGCGCAAGGCCTGGGGCGCGATCGCTAACGGTTGTCGGCCGCCGCTGTGGCGGAGGGAGTGACAGGAGACCGCAGCCCGGGGTTAGACAAATCGTCGTCGATTTGGCATGATGGATAATCCGAGACCAACTGATACGGAGGTCGGATATGGCGCTTGACGCACACATCGAGGAGTTGTCAGAGAAACACCGCATTTTGGATCGCAAGATTGAAGAGGAGCAGGCCAGCCTGGCCTCCGATCCTCTCAAAATCGCCGAGTGGAAGCGTCAGAAACTGCGTCTCAAGGACGAAATGGAGCGGCTCAAACACGAGATGAGCCACTAGGCTTGGCGGCGTCTGTCGGACGCGCAAGCTCTGAATTGGAGCGCGGGGCCGAGCGGGTCTGCCGCGCCAAGGAGAGTTTTAGTAAGGCCGCGGGGGGCGCAAGACAGCGGTGCCCGGCGGCCTTTTATTTTGAGCTATAGCCGTAATTCCGCGCCGGCCGCGCGCTAAGGTCGCGAATCGCTTGAGCACCTACCGCCGGGGCGCCGGGAGGATCGTGGAATGAAGCTGACAGCATGGCTTGATCGGGGCAGGGGATTTGTCGCGCCGATCGCCGCTTTCGTGCTCGTTGGGTGTTGGACTTTGGTTGCGGCGGCGGCGGATAAAGATCTGACGGCCAAGGGCGAAGTCCTGGTCAAGGAGAACTGTTCGCGTTGCCACGCCATCGGTAAGGAAGGCGACAGTCCGCATCCGGAGGCGCCGCCGTTCCGCACGCTGTCCAGCAAATACCCGGTCGCGGACCTCGCCGAATCACTGGCCGAGGGCATCGTCTCCGGCCATCCCGACATGCCGATCTTCGTGTTCAACCCACACGACGTCGAGGCGATCATCGACTATCTTGAGTTGATTCAAGACGTGCCGTCGCCGCCGTCCGAGCAGCCGGAGCAGATCGAGCAGTAGGTTTACGGGGCCGCGCCGTTCCGGAGCCGGCCTTAGCGGCTTGCAGCAATTGGCGTTTTCGGACGACGGTGGCCTTGGTGGAACGGTTCATCGAAAATTAGACTTAACGGATCCATAAAGGTCAGATTGACACGCTGTTGCCGCCTTTTCCGGGGCTAATGGCGGCATAGGACGGGGAGACCCTGCCATTAACAAGCTCATCCTCACGCTGCTGGTTCTCGGCGCCTTCGTCTGTGGCGCTCTCTATCTGGTCGTGAGCCCGCCGGAGCCGACCATCAAACGCGCGGAGAGCGTACCGCCGTCGCGATCGCTCGCTTATGAGCAGAAAATCGCGCGGACCAACGAGCCCGCGGCGGTACCGAGCGATCCCATGCCGCAAGCCGCGGCCCCCGCCGCGCCGGCCCACGACGCACAGAACACCGTGCCGGCAGAGGCCACCGACGCGCCGACCGCCGAGCAGGACATGGCGGCGCTGCCGCCTGACGATGGCGCCCCAGCCAACGATCCCGACGCGCTCCCCTGGCAGCACGCCGCCAGGCCGAATTATCCCGGCTCGCCTGACATGGGTCGCGGTCCGGCCGCCGATCCGATGGCGGGGCAGCCTGGCCAGCATGACGATCCCACCGCGCCCATGGCCGCGGTCCCGGGCGAGGACGCCGACCCGAATGCCTGGCCGGCCGATCCCCAGGGTGCGCCTGAGGAATTCGTGCAGGTGCTGGTGTCCGGCGTCGGCATGCATGGCGCCCCCACCGACGATGCGCCGATGCTGTTCGCCTTCCCTTATGGCCGCACGCTCAGGGTGGTGTCGCGCTACGAGGGCTGGGTCGAGGTCACCGACCCGCAAAGCGCGGCGACCGGTTGGATGAAGGCGCAATATCTCGCGCCCGCCATGGCGCCGGGGGCGCCCCAGGAAGCCGAGCAGATGTATGACGACGACGAACCGCGCGGGCGCAGCCGGCGTTGGCTCCGCCGGCATGGCGGGGGTCTCGGCGACATGATCGGCCGGGCGCTCGGCGGCTACTGAGCGCCGCGCGGACTGCCGCCTCCTTACGCTTAATCAACCTCGACACGACCGCGTGCTTGAGTCGTGCGCGGCGATGGGTGTAGGGTGTTTTTGACGGGTGGGCCGATGCGGAGTCGGCATGCGTCGCCTATTGCCGTCAGTGTGGCTCCTGGGAGCCGCCCTTTATACTGCCCTCGTCCTCTTTTTGAGCCGGCCGGTCCTCGATGAGGAATGGCCTTTGCCGCCGAAAATCAATGAAACGGTGATCGCCAAGCAGCCGCCGAGAGCGGCCAGGCTGATCTTCAAAGACGAGGCGCCGCTTGAGCGGATTGCCGCCGAGCCCGCCTCAATGCCCCAGATCGAGCGCCATAATGAGTGGGTCCAGGTGGCGGCTCACACCGCCGTCGGCCGCGTGCGGCCGTCTACCGCCTCGCCGGTGCTGTTCGCCTACGCGGTCGGCCGGCCGCTCCGCGTGATCGCGCGCGAGGGAGGATTTGTCCGGGTCCAGGATCTCGGCAGCGGCCAGCTCGGCTGGATCAGCGAAACCTCGCTCGCCCCCTTTGTTGGCGGCTACCGGCTGCGCGACAACGGCGTTACCGCGCCGCTGGTGGCGGCGGCGGAGCCGCTGGCGATAGAGCCAAAGCCGCTTGAGCCGGCGGTGGTAGCCCAGGTCGCCGCCAAGCGGGTGCCGCCACCCCGCAACAAGCCCGTCGCCGTTCAGCCCGCGAAGGAAGCCGTCGCTGCGGTCGAACCGGCGCCGCGCGGCCTGTTCCGCCGCAAGCGCGACCAGGTGCAGCGCGTCGCCCTTGGCAGCCAGGGCAACGGCGTCGCCGCCATCATGCAGCGCGCGTTCGGGCGGTTCTGAGATCGATCAACGCCGCCGGCGCGGCGATTTTGCCTTGCCTAGACGGCTGATGCGATGCGCCTCGCGCGCCCATGAGGCCAGTTCCTCCGGCGCGTCGAGGAGACGCGGCGGCACCTCCCAATAGGACATGGCGACGGGGCGCTTGCCGTCGGGCCGGTAAATGAAGGGACCCATGCCTTCGTTCGCGAAGGCAGTCTGAGAGTCCTTGTCGGCCTTCAGATACAGCACATCGTCCACCAGGATGGCGAACATGACGCCATCGGCATAGACGCCGGCGCCGCCGAACATGTTGCGGATGGTAACCGGGCCAAAGCCGTCAAGCAGCTCCGTGACGAAGTCCTTGAAGCCTTCGGTCACGGCCATTGGGCAAAAATTTATACCAGCGGCGACATGGGCTCGTTTGGCTCGGGCACATCGACAGCATGGTGGCCGTGGTCGTGGCCGTTGCCGTGATGCCCATTGGCGCCGTTCGCGGCCAAAGCCGGGGCCTTGGCGCCATTGCCGTTGCCGGGCTTGGCGGCGACGCGCCGCTCGCGCTCGACCGCAACACGGGCGGCCTCGTTCTGGGTGTAGAGCTCCATATGATCGGAGTCTTCATCGATGACCGGGGTGAGCGCCTCATCCTTGTAGAACTTGGCGAGGGGATCGGCCTCGACCTTGCGCACGATCTTCTTCAGATGCCGCCAGCGCTTGGCCAGCAGCGTGGCTTTGCGGGCGATGTCCGCGGCGTAGCGGCCATAGAATACCAACGGCGACTCGATCGGCATGCCGGCGCGGCGATCGTGGCGGTATTTGATGCGGAAGATGCCCCATTGCAGGGGATGCACGCCCTCGACCGGCACGGCGCTGGAGAACCAGAACAGCACCGGCATCAACGAGCGGAGATTGATGCCGCTGGCATAGGCGCGGCGGATCACCGTCTCGAAATGCTCGTCGGTATAGTAGATGCCCCAGGCGGTTTGGTAGGCTTGCTTCCACTCCGCCTCGGTCATCTTGGGATGGCCGGTGACGACATGCTCGACGTCGTATTTGTTCATGTCGGGGTCCATCCAGACCCCCTTCTCGTGCAGCACCTTGTGGTCCTCTGACCCCGGCAGCGGCGTGAGAATGAAGAACTCGAGCATGTCGAGCGGCAGCTCTTTCTTGATGATCTCGAGGTCGTGGCGGATCGATTCCGGCGTGTCGTTCTCGAAGCCGAGGATGTAGCCCGCGTAGGTGATGATGCCGACCCGCTTCCACTCGAGCAGCATCTTGCGGTACTCGGTGATCTTGTTCTGCCGCTTCTTGGCGGCGATCAAATTCGCGGGGTTGATGTTCTCGAGCCCGATGAACACGCGGGTGACGCCGGCGCGCTTCGATTTGTCGATGAAGTTCTCAATCTTATGGCAGAGCGTGTCGACCTGGATGCAGAAGCGGACGTCCAGGCCGTCCTCTTCGCGCAGCTTGATGATGCGGTCGAAGATCGCTTCCCAGTCCTTGTTGCGGGCGAAATTGTCGTCGGTGATGAAGAACCGGTCGATGCCCTGCTCGACGTTCATGCGGATGATCTTCTCGACGCTGTCGGGCGAGCGATAGCGCGACTTCCGGCCCTGCACGTTGATGATGGTGCAGAACGAGCACTGGAACGGGCAGCCGCGGCCGGCATCGAAGCTCGTCACGTTGCCGATGGTGCGCTCGATGAAGGAGTTGGGCAGGAACGGCGGCGCGGCGATGTCGCCGATGTCGGGCAGATGCTTCATGTGATCGTAAAGCGGGCGTAGCTCTCTGCGGGCCGCGTCCAGGATGACTTCATCGAGGCCTTCCTCGGCCTCGCCCGCGTAGATCGAGACGCCGAGCGCTTGCGCCTCCTTGATGTCGCCGGGAATCTCCTTGAGCATGGCGAGGCAGCCCGACACGTGGAAGCCGCCGATCAGCACTTGCACGCCCGCTTCGCGCAACGGACGGGCGATGTCCACGGCGCGGGGGAATTCGTTCGATTGCACGCCGACGATGCCGACGAAACCGAGGCCGCCATTGTCGGCGATGCGGCGCGCAATCTCCTTCGGCTTGACCCTGGTATTGGTCTCGTCCATGGCGAGCACGTCGATCGGCATGTCGGGGCCGAGCAGCTGCCGCTCGGCGGCGCCTTTGGCCAGGCTAAACACCGCGGCGAGCGAGTTCGACGGCATGGTCGAACGCAACCACTGCACGACATAGCCGTCGTTGTCGTAATGGGACGGTTTGATCAGGATGAGCTGAAAGCGCGGCTGGGTCGTCCGTGTTCTGCTGCTGATCATCCCTCAATCCCTAGGAGAGGCGATTCTCCCAGCGCGAAAGGCTTTAAGTGGTTGCCTTAAGCGCTTCACCTCTGATGCGGGCGCCCCGGCCGTAAAGCGCCCTCAATCCCCGCGAATATGCCGGAAAACGCAGCCGCGTGCCCATGTTGCACTGCGCTCATGCTTTGAGCCACTCAACCACATTCCGGCACGGTGGTCCAATCTATTAGGGGCGGCACGCTTAGGTAGAAGGCTGATTTCCGCCAGATTCCTGTGCCCGGTCGAACTCGGCGATGTCCTTGGCCAGGAAATAATCCTCGGAGGCTCTGGGCTCCCGGTTCATCGTCTACGTCGAGCCAGAGCAATGACATAGAGCCGAGGTAGCGGCTGACTTCACATTCTAGCCAACACTCAGCATCCCGAGTAGTGCGATCGGCATGACCCCCCACTCCCCAAGATGGACACGGTTTGCTGGAGCCGTATCTCGCGAGCAACGCAGTTCCTGCATGCTTGCGAAACACCGAACCGCGGTGATTTCCCGCGCCAGTATTTGGTCCGCGGTGCTGCCGCAACCGGCCGTACAATGTGCTCCTGGCTGCGACGTGATGTGCGTGGGTTCCCACTCGAACAACGCGCGGCTGGTTGGGCCCGTCTGACCGGACTTCCCCTGGTTCGAAGAAGAAGTAAACGCCCCGCGCCGGCCATCCCTGTTTCTGCTGAATATCGGCAAGAGTACGGCCACCGTTCAAGCCGAGGGATAAACGTTCGATCAGCAGGTAGAACTGGTCCAGTAGGTTGTCAGCCATCCCAGGGAATCTTGTCGGCTTGCGTTAGTGAGCGAAGGCGGCCTGGCCGAAAACCCATACTGAGCCCCTTCAGAGGTCGCCACACAGCATTGCCGCGTTCTTTGAGTAAGGGTTCGATAAACCTGCAATAGCTCTCACCGGCAGTAATGATCACGCGGTCGTTGGTTTCGCAGCGTGCGAACAATGTTTCGGCGACTTTGTGCGACCAGGCTCTCTGTTCGGCGACCGAAGACCTAGTCAAGGTCCTTTCGTAGGGGGCAATCACCTCGTCAGGAGCGATCAGACCATGCAGAGCCGAAAGCACGTACCACTGGTCCGCCCACCGTTCTGCGAACTCGCGTTGGGCACGAAACAACGTTGAGATATAGAGGTCCTTTGCCTGACACGGATCAGGCCGCTTTGTCTTGACGCACGAGATGAGCACCAATGTTCTCGTCATCCCCCGGCTCACACGTCCTTCGCCAACTCGCGCAGCCTGAATTTCTGGATCTTGCCGGTCGAGGTCTTGGGCAGATCGACGAACACCACGTGGCGCGGGCATTTGTAGCGGGCGAGCTTGTCGCGGCACCAGGCGATGATCTCGTCCGCGGTGACTTCGGCGCCGGGCCGCTTCTCGACGAAGGCGCACGGGGTCTCGCCCCATTTCGCGTCGGGCTTGGCCACCACGGCGGCGGCGGCGACCGCGGGGTGTTTGTAGAGCACGTCCTCGACCTCGATCGACGAGATGTTCTCGCCGCCCGAGATGATGATGTCCTTGGAGCGATCCTTGAGCTGGATATAGCCGTCGGGGTGCATCACGCCGAGATCGCCGGAATGGAACCAGCCGCCGGCGAACGCCTCGGCGGTGGCCTTGGCGTTGTGGAGGTAGCCCTTCATCACGATATTGCCGCGGAACATGACCTCGCCGAGGGTCTCGCCGTCGGCGGGCACTTTCTGCATGGTGTCGGGGTCCATCACGGTGAGATCCTCGAGCGCGTGATAGCGGACGCCCTGGCGGATGCGTTTCTGGAGCCGTTCCTCGGCCGGAAGCTCGTCCCAGGCCGCGTGCCATTCGTTCAGCGTGGCGGGGCCGTAAGTCTCGGTCAGGCCGTAGAGATGGGTGAGTTCGAAGCCCGACTCGTCCATCTTGGCGAGCACCGCGGCCGGCGGCGGGGCGGCGGCATGGCTGAAGGCGACGCGCTGGGGAAACATGCGCCGCTCGTCCTCGGTGGCGTTGAGCAGAGCCGACATGACGAAGGGCGCACCGGAGAGGTGCGTCACCTTATGGTCGGCGATGGCGTCATACATCAGCTTGGCGCGCACCGAGCGCAGGCAGACATGGGTGCCGGAGAGCAGCGAGATCGTCCAGGGGAAGCACCAGCCGTTGCAGTGGAACATCGGCAGCGTCCACAAATAGATCGGGTGCTGCTCCATGCCGGTCGCGACCACGTTCGAGTAGCACATCAGGGCCGCGCCGCGGTGGTGATAGACCACGCCCTTGGGGTTGCCGGTGGTGCCGCTGGTATAGTTGAGCGAGATGGCGCCCCATTCGTCGGCCGGCATGGCCCAGGGAAATTCCGGGTCGCCGTCGGCGATAAAATCCTCGTAGTCGAGATTGCCCAGGCGCTCGCCTTCGACCCCGCATTCGAGGTCGCGGTAGTCGATCAGCAGCGGCTTCACCTTGGCCTGTTTCAGGGCGTCCTTGAGCACGGGTCCGAACTCGGTGTCGCCGATCAGGACTTTGGTGTTGGCGTGGTCGAGCATGAAGGCGACGGCCGGCGCATCGAGCCGCGTGTTGATCGAGTGGAGCACCGCGCCGATCATCGGCACGCCGTAATGAGCCTCGAGCATGGCCGGCGTGTTGGCGAGCATCACCGAGACGGTGTCGCCGGCGCCGATCCCGCGTGAGGCGAGCGCGGAGGCAAGCTGGCGGCAGCGCGCATAGAAGCCGGCGTAAGAGGTGGACGTCTTGCCGTGGACGATGGCGGCGTGGTCGGGATGGACGCTCGCCGCGCGCTGCAAAAACACAAGCGGGGTCAGCGGCTGGTAGTTAGCCGGGTTTTTGTCCAGACCATGATCGTAAGGGTTGGCCATTGCCTCCCCCAAGGCGCGTTTCCTTGTCGCACCCTAGCGAAGGCGAGAGCCGATGGGCAATCGGAAACCAGAAATCGCAACCGAGCCTAACGGTGGGAGTAATAGGCGAGGGCGCCGGCGAAGGCGATAAACGCCGCCAGGACCACCCCCAGGTAAAACATTTCAGCCGGGCTCATGTGACACCTCGTGGATGAATCGAGGCGCAGAGCTTGGCGCCGAGAGGGGCGCCCCGCTTTGATCAGGGTCAAAAAGTGGGAGAGAGCCGCCGGCTACTCCGACGGGGCGTCACTGTGCTTCAGGTCTTTCAGCTTGCCGAACACAGATTCAACGTCAGGCGCGGCCTCATGCTCGTCGGGGGCGGAACGGCGGTTGCGCGCCTCTTGTGCCAGCGCGGTCGCCATCGGCCGCTCGGGCTCGGGCGGCGGCGGCGCGGTGGTCTCTTCGGTGGGCAGCAGCGTTACGGGCTTGGGCGGCTCGACGATGCCCGACTCTTTCCGCTCGCGCTCGAGCCGCGCCGCCGCCTTCTTCACCTCGGCATCGAGGTCGATCTGCGAGCACAGGCCGAGCGTCACCGGGTCCTGGGCGACGAGGTTGGGCGAATTCCAATGGCCGCGCTCGCGGATGGCGATGATGGTCGGCTTGGTGGTGCCGACCAGCCGCATGATCTGCGAGTCCTTGAGCTCGGGATGATTTTTCAGCAGCCACAGGATGGCATTGGGCCGATCCTGGCGCCGCGACACCGGCGTGTAGCGCGGCCCGCGCTTGGTCTTCACCTCGGGCACCTCAACCTTCGGCTCGGACAGCTTCAGCCGATGGCTGGGGTTCAGTTCCGCGTCGGCGATTTCCTCACGGGAGAGCTGGTTCGACGAGATCGGATCCATGCCCTTGATGCCATGGGCCACGTCGCCATCGGCGATGCCCTTCACCTCAAGCACGTGCAGACCGCAGAACTCGGCGATCTGCTCGAAGGTGAGCGAGGTGTTGTCGACCAGCCATACGGCGGTCGCTTTGGGCATCAACGGGGCGCGGTCCATGGGCTTCAAACCTTAAGAGGGTGCCGGCGGTCTTCCGCCCCTTCGGCGAAAGAACAAATCCGAGATCACAGGAAGGGGAATGGCCTCTATATAAGGGCTGGCGCGTCCTTAGGCAAATGCTTCTCTCGCCCGGACTGCCGATTGACGCCCCGGCTGTGGAACCCTCGTTCGGCTGAGGGGTTCATCAGCCCGCTAGGGCGTCTCAACATCGAGGAGGGGGGAATGTCTCGTATAACCTGGGACTTCACGCGTGCGGTGACCGTGGGCGTATTTCTCGTCGCGCTCTGTATGCTGATACCGAACGTCGCGCAGGCCGGCTGCAACGTCTTCGTCAAAACTCCCTATGCGGCCAGGATCGTTGGCCAACGCGCGATCGTCGCCGTCGGAGTTAGGGGCACCGACTGCAAGGAACGCAAACTGTTTCACGTACGGTTGCGGCAGGATCGGTTTTTGTGGCCCGACAAGACGCTTGCCGAGGTCCGCTTTATGCTGACGAACGCAAGCCTTCGCACGCGCTATTTGTGCAAAGGCCCAATAGGCGAAAAGGGCGTCTTCGCCGAAGCCGTGGGTAGAAGGCGACGAAAAGCACCAGTCGGCTCGGGTGAAATTCAAGGCTTGCGGTTGAGGGCGCGGGCGCTCAGGTCACCAGCACGATCTTGCCGATATGCTCGGGGTCGTCGATGCGCCGGTGCGCGCCGACCGCATCCTCGAGCTTGAAGCTTGAATCGATCACCGCCTTGACCTTGCCCGCTTCGATCAGCGGCCAGACGCGCTGCTCGATCGCGCGTGCCATGCGCGCCTTGGCCTCAGGCGTTTGCGCGCGCAGGGTCGAGCCGGTCAGCGTCAGGCGCCGCAGCATCAGCCGCATCAGATCGATTTCGACCTTCGAGCCCTTGAGGAAGGCGATCTGCACGATGCGGCCTTCAAGCGCGGCGGCCTTGAGGTTCGCGCTCGATGTAGTCGCCGCCGACCATGTCGAGGATGACGTCGGCGCCGTGGCCGCCGGTCATGTCGCGCACCACCTCGACGAAATCTTCCGCGCGGTAATTGATGGCGCGGACGGCGCCGAGCGCCTCCGCACGCCGCGCACCTTCTCGGCGCTGCCCACCGTCGCGATGACCTTGGCGCCGAGCGCGGCGCCGATCTGGATCGCGGTGGTGCCGATGCCGCTCGTGCCGCCATGCACGCAGCAGCCACTCGCCGGGCTTGAGCGCGCCGCGCTCGAAAATATTGTGCCAGACGGTGAACACCGTCTCGGGGAGCGCGGCGGCCTCTATCCAATGAGAGGCCATGCGGGACGGGCAGGGTGGTGGCTTCGGGCGCCACGGCATATTCGGCATAGCCGCCGCCATTGACCAGCGCGCAGACGAGATCGCCGTCCTTGAAGCGGGTCGCGCCCACAGCGCGGGCCACGACTTTGCCGGCGACCTCGAGCCCGAGAAGATCCGATGCGCCTTTGGGCGGCGGGTAGAGACCCTGCCGCTGAAGCACGTCGGGACGATTGATGCCCGCGGCCGCGACCTCGATCAGCACCTCGCCCGGGCCCGGCACGGGCACCGGCCTGGTCGCCGGCACGAGCACTTCCGGGCCGCCGGCTTCCTTCGCTTCGATGACCGTCATGGTCGTTGGCAGCATCGCACTCCTCTGAACGCTGAAAGTCGGAACTCCTTAAACCACAATTTCGTCATGGCCGTGCTTGTCACGGCCATCCACGTCTTTCTACACGCTCGGCAAAACGTGGATGGCCGGGACTTTGCCCGGCCATGACGCAGAGTGTTGTTAGTTGGGTGATCGATTTCCACGCAAGGGGAATGCTACAATCCAGCCATGGACACCGACGACATCGCCCCGCCGCCGAAGAAAGCCAAGAGCTACGAGCTTGGGCAAGACCTGAGCAAGCTCTCGGTCGACGAGCTACAGGCGCTGATCGACCAGCTCAAGGCAGAAATCGCGCGGGTCGAGCAAACCCATCGCGCCAAGCAATCCTCCAAGAGCGCGGCCGAGTCCGTCTTCAAACGCTGACGCCGCGCCGCTCTTTCTTCATTTAGGTAAATCGGGGCTTAGTGTTAACTCGTCCTTAGGAGTTTGGCGTTAGGGTCTTGGTTATCCAGTCCTCTGGATCCGAGTGGCCTGTCCACTCTGTTTGACGCCTCCCTGTTAACTTCCTGAGCCGCCGCATGGCGGCTCTTTTTTTGCCCAATTCACAGGCTTTAACCTTTGTGGGCGGAAGGCGACGACGCGCCTCCCGCATGGCATACTATGCCGCCGGCTGGGGTACACGGGGAGTTGGGCCGATGGCGGGGAGATCGAAGAGCGGCGACCGTGACGATAACGTTACGGTGTCATTTGGCGCGAAATTCGCGCGCTCCGATCAGTTTAAGGCAGTCTTTCGCGAAGGCATGGCGCTGGTCGAGGCGGCAGCGACCTATCTCGACGGCGATGGCCGCAAGGAGGCCCGCAAATTGCGGCCGCCTCATTCGCTGGCCTATGCCACCGAGAGCATGCGGCTCACCACACGGTTAATGCAGCTGGCCTCATGGCTGCTGATCCGCCGTGCGGTCAGCGAGGGCGAGCTTACGCCGGAGCAGGCGGTCGAGGAGCAGCGCAAGATCAAGCTGCCGGTGACGGGAAGCGAGCAGCATGCCCGCGATCTCGGCGCGTTGCCGCCCCGGTTACGCGAGTTGATCGAGCAGAGCGTTAAGCTTCAGGAGCGGGTGATCCGGCTCGACCAGATGCTCGGCAACGACGCGCCGCCGCCGGGCGCGGAGGCCGACCACCCGCTCAAGACGCAGCTTACGCGCCTGCGGGCGGCATACGGCACCGACGCCGAGTAGGCCTTTCAGCCAGGTAAGCCTGCTATTTGATGAAGCCTTCGTATTTCCGCTTGAAGCGAGAAAGCCGGCCGCCACGATCGGTCAGATGGGCGCTGCCGCCGGTCCAGGCCGGGTGGGTCTTGGTATCGATATCGAGCTTCAACTTGTCGCCCTCGGCGCCATAGGTCGAATAGGTCTCGAACTCGGTGCCATCGGTCATCACCACCGTGATGCGGTGATATTGCGGATGGATGTCTTTCTTCATGGCTCAGGCCTTCGCGAAATCGGCGGCTTTTGGTTGAGCGGAGCCTATAACGGAAGTCGCTCGCGCCCGCAAGGCTGCGCCGTATGGGCGCGGCAGCTAACCCTTTCCGCCGCCCGCCTAGGCCCTTACAGTCTGGCCGGTAAAACCGCAGCTGGGCCCATTCTTTGTGCAACTGGTAACGCAACAGCCTGACGGCCACGAGAGCCACGGGCAAAATTCATCGCAAGGCGCCGGACCGGCGGCGGCGAAACGCCCCCCGCTCGGCCCGCTCCTGGCGCTTCGGCCTTATCTCCTTCGCCACAAGGGGATGCTGGCGGCTGCGCTGATCGCGCTGCTGGTCTCGGCCGGCGCCACGCTGGCCGTGCCGCTCGCGGTCAGGCGCATGATCGATCTCGGCTTCTCCGGGATCGAGCCGGATCTGATCGACAAATATTTTGCCACCCTGGCCGGCATCGGCCTGGTGCTGGCGCTGGCCAGCGCGGCGCGGTTCTACGCGGTGAATTGGCTCGGCGAGCGGGTGGTGGCCGATATCCGCAGCGACGTGTTCAAGCATCTGACCGGCCTGAGCCCCGCCTTCTACGAGGTGTCGCATTCGGGCGAGGTGATGTCGCGGCTCACCGCCGACACGACGCAGGTGAAGGCGGCGGCAAGCACGGCGATCTCGCAGGCCCTGCGCAACATCCTGCTGCTGATCGGCGCCACCCTCATGATGGTGGTGACCAGCCCCAAATTATCGCTCGCCGTGCTGATCGCCATTCCCGTCATCATGTTGCCGCTGGTGGCCTATGGCCGCTCGGTGCGGGCGCTGTCGCGTCAGGCGCAAGACACGCTGGCGCAAGCGTCGGCCTATGCCAGCGAGAGCCTGACCCAGGTGAGGGTGATGCAGGCCTTCACCCATGAGCAGGCGGCGGCGGCGCGGTTCGGCGCTGCGGTCGACCGCTCCTTCGTCGCGGCCAATGCGCGGGCCAAGGCGCGCGCCGGGCTGACCGCCATCGCCATCTTCCTCATCTTTGCCAGCGTGGTCGGCGTGCTGTGGTACGGCGCTCAGGACGTGCTGTCAGGGGCGATGACCGGCGGCAGGCTGTCGCAATTCGTGCTCTATGCCGTCCTTGCCGCCACCGCCGTGGGCGGCCTCAGCGAGGTGTGGGGCGAGCTTGCCCAATGCATGGGCGCGGCCGAGCGGCTGGGCGAGCTGCTCGCGGTCGAATCCAAGATCACATCACCGCGTCATCCGAAGCCCTTGCCGGTGCCGCCGCGCGGGGAGATCGCCTTCCGCGATGTTTCCTTCTCTTATCCGTTGCGCCCCGAGACGCGCGCGCTCGATCGCGTGAGCTTTCATGCGGCCCCGGGCGAGCGGGTGGCGCTGGTTGGGCCGTCGGGCGCGGGCAAGACCACGATCTTCGCGCTGCTGCTTCGCTTCTACGATTCGGACCGAGGCCAGGTCGAGATTGACGGCGTGCCGGTGAACGAAGTTGCGCTCGAGGAACTGCGCGCCCGCTTCGCGCTGGTGCCGCAGGAGACGGCGTTGTTCGCCGACACGGTGGCGGCCAATATCGCCTATGGCGCCAAGGATGCGAGCCGAAGCGAGATCGAGGCCGCCGCCAAGACCGCCTTCGCCCACGACTTCGTTGTGGCGCTGCCGCAAGGCTACGACACCATGCTCGGGGAGGGCGGGGTGACGCTGTCGGCCGGGCAGCGGCAGAGGATCGCCATCGCCCGGGCGGTGCTGCGCAACGCACCCATTCTGCTGCTCGACGAGGCCACCAGCGCGCTCGACTTGGAAAGCGAGACGTTGGTGCAGAAGGCGCTCGATAAGATCATGGAGGGCCGCACCACGCTGGTGATCGCCCACCGGCTCGCCACGGTGGTGCGCGCCGACCGCATCCTGGTGCTCGACCATGGCCGCTTGGTCGAAGAGGGCACGCATCAGAGCCTGATCGGGAAGGGCGGCGTCTATAAGCGGCTGGCCGAGCTGCAATTCGCGCCCGACGCCGCGGAGTAGGCTGCCTCTCGAGCGTCATCCCGCGGCTTGATCTTGGCGTCGAAGCCGTTACGTCGCACGCGAGTGGTGAGGCGCCAGTGGACTGGCTTGCCGGGTCGGAGCGCGGCAATCCCGAGGCGAGTAGGGAGGCGGAACCTAGCGCTCGGTCAGCTTCAGCTCGATGCGGCGGTTCTTGCGCAACGCCTCATCGCTGTCGGCGGCGTCGATCGGCTGGAACTCGCCGAAGCCCGCCGCGACCAGCCGGTTGGCCGGCACGCCCTGCTGAATCAGATAGCGCACCACCGAGATCGCCCGCGCGCTCGACAGCTCCCAGTTGGAGGGAAATTCCGGCGTGGCGATCGGCTTGATGTCGGTGTGACCGTCGACGCGCATCACCCAGGCGATGTCGGGCGGGATTTGCGTCTCCAGCTCGCGCAGCGCGGCGGCGAGCTGGTCGAGCTGCGGCGTGGCCTCGGGCCGCACATCGGCCGAGCCTGAATCGAACAGCACGTCGGAGGGGAACAGGAAGCGGTCGCCGACGATCTGAAAGTCCGACCGGCTGCCGAGCGCTTCCTTCAACTTGCCGAAGAAATCGGAGCGGTAGCGCGACAGCTCCTGCACCTTCTTGGCGAGCGCCACGTTCAGCCGCTGGCCGAGATCGGCGATCTTGGCCTGGCTCTCCTTGTCCTTGGCCTCAGACGCATCGAGCGCCTCCTGGATCGAGTTGAGCTGAAGCCGCAAGGCCGCGAGCTGCTGGTTCAGCAGCTCGACCTTGGCCAGGGCGTCGTTGGTGATTTTCTTCTGCTCGTCCAGCGAAGCGCCGAGCGCCTTGGCACGGTCCTCGGCGCTTTGGGTCTGTCCGCTTGACGAGCCGAGCAGTCCGGACAGGCGCTGGTTCTCCTTGTCCTTGTCGCTCAACGTCGCCTGGAGCGCGGCGAGACTGTCCTCGACCGATTCCTTCTTCGAGCGCTCCAGCGCCAGCAGCTCGGTCAGCTCGGCCAGCTGGCGGTTCAGCCGCGACAGCATGGTGTCCTTGCCGCTCGAGGCCTGGCTGACGATGAAGTTGGTGAGCATGAACAGCGACATGAGGAACGTCACCACCAGCAGCAGGGTGGAGAGCATGTCGACGAAGCCCGGCCAGTAATTGGCCTGGTAGCGTCCGCGACGGGCGCGCGCCAGCGACATTTACTTGCGCTCCTCGCGTGCCGGCAGCTTCGCCTTGTCGGTGATCTGGCGGAGCACGGTGGCAAGCTCGTGCTGCTGCTGGGCCTGCTCGTCGGCCCACTCGCGCACGACCTTCTGCTCGGCGCGCATCTGGCGGATCAGCTTGTCCACGCCGGCGGCGAGATCCTTGACGGCGTCGCCGGTATTGTCGTTCAGCAGTTTCAGTTCGACCTTGTCGCTCAGATCGGTGAGCGAGCGCTGCATGTCGAGCAGGGCAAAGCGCACTTGCGGCGATACGCCGGCGGCGGCGCCGGGCGCGTCGGCCAATTGCAGCTCGGTGATGCCGGACAGCCAGTCCTCGAGCTCGTTGTAGAAGCGGCCTTGGGCGTGCCCGGCCTGGAGATCGAGAAAGCCCAGGATCAGGGAGCCCGACAGCCCGAACATCGAGGCGGAGAAGGCGGTGCCCATGCCCTTGAGCGGGCCGGCCAGGCCCTCCTTAAGCTGGTCGAACAGCATCACGTTGTCGCCGGCATTGCTGTCGAGCGCGCCGATGGTGGCGCCGACGGTGCTCACGGTTTGCAGCAAGCCCCAGAACGTGCCGAGCAGGCCGAGAAAAATGAGCAGCCCGACCAGATAGCGCGTGGTCTCGCGCTGCTCTTCGAGGCGGGAGGCGACCGAGTCGAGCAGCGAGCGCATCGCGCCGGTGGCCAGCGACAGATGGCCGGTGCGGTCTTTCAGCATGGTAGCCATCGGCGCGAGCAGCACCGGGGTGGTCTTGTCCGAGGTGATGCCGGGATCGGAGATGCGGAAATTGTTGACCCAATTGATCTCCGGATAAAGCCGAAGGACCTGGCGGAAGGAATAGACGATGCCGACCAGCAGCACGCCGATGATGAGCGCGTTCAAGCCGGGATTGGCCAAGAAGCTCTTGCGCAGCTGCTGGGTCTGACCATCGAGGATGATGGCGAGCAGGACCGCGAGAATGAGGAACAGGGTCATGCGCCAGAGAAAGACCTGGGGGCGCGTGAGTTTGACCTTGTATGTGACCGGTGCCATCAGATGCCGTCATTTGCGAGTCGGGCGGACCAAGGAGTCCGAGCTTAACCGAATACTATGACACGCAAAACGGCAACCTCAGGGCAGGCGCCCTTGGGCGAGGCCCGGACCGAGGACGTTAGGGCCCGGTTAGGGCGCGGCGGCGACGTCGCGTGCGGCGCCTGCGGTCTTGAGCAGCTTGAGCAGATGGCGGTGGATCGGCTCGTTACCGGCGACCGCGCTGCCGGCCTTGAGCATGGCATCCTTGCCATCGGTGTCGCTGATATAGCCGCCTGCTTCGCGCAGGATGACGATGCCGGCGGCGAGGTCCCAGGGCTTGAGATTGCGCTCCCAGAAGCCGTCGAGCCTGCCGGCCGCGGTCCAGGCCAGGTCGAGCGAGGCGGCGCCCATGCGCCGTATCCCGGCCGAGGTCTGCATCACCGCTTCGAGCTCCTTGAGATAGAGTTCGTGCCCCGGCCTGCCGCCATGCGGAATGCCGGTGCCGATCACCGATGTCGCCATCTCGGTGCGGGCGGCGACCCTCAGGCGGCGGCGATCGTTGATATAGGCGCCCTTGCCGCGCTCGGCGGTGAAGATCTCCTGATTGGCGGGATTGAAGATCAGGCCCGCCACCAGCTCGCCGTCACGCTCCAGTGCGATCGAGACGGCGAAGTGGGGGATGCCGTGCAGGAAGTTGGTGGTGCCGTCGAGAGGGTCAACGATCCAACGATGGGTGCGATCGGCGCCCTCGACCACGCCGCGCTCCTCCATGAGGAGACCGTAGCCGGGGCGGGCCCGGGTCAGCTCGGCATAGAGGATCTCCTCGGCGCGGGTGTCGGCGGCGCTGACGAAATTGGCCGGGCCTTTGAGCGAAACCTGGAGCTGCTCGACCTCGCCGAAATCGCGCGCCAGGCTGCGGCCCGCTTTGCGGGCGGCGGCGAGCATGACGGTCATCAGGGCGGATGCGGGCATGGCTCTCTCATTCCTTGCGATCTGTCATGCCCGGCCCTGTGCCGGGCAGCCACGATTTTCTTTCTCACACAAACGTGGATGGCCGGGACAAGCCCGGCCATGACCAATAATCGCAATGTGTTACCTAAAAACCGTGCGGGGGCCAGTCTTACTCGGCGCGGCGCACGTAAGTGAGTTCGTTGGTATCGACCACAACGCGCTCGCCCACCCCGACGAAGGGGGGCACCAGGATGCGCACGCCGTTCTCGAGCATCGCCGGCTTGTAGGACGACGCCGCGGTCTGCCCCTTCATCACCGGCTCGGCCTCGACCACGGCGAGCGTAACCTGATCGGGCAGGGTGACGCCGATCGGTCTGCCCTCGTGGCTCTCGACTGTCACCTTCATGCCGTCCTGGAGAAAGGCCGCGCGCTCCTCCAGGAAGTCGCTGCGGATCTGGATCTGGTCATAGGTATCCATGTCCATGAAGGTCAGCATGTCGCCATCGGCGAACAGGAACTGGTAGTCCTTCTGCTCCAAGCGCACCTTCTCAACCGTCTCGGACGAGCGGAAGCGTTCGTTGAGCTTGGTGCCGTCGATGGCGTTCTTGAGCTCCACTTGGGCATAGGCCGGACCCTTGCCGGGCTTCACGGCTTGCGTCTTCACGGCGACCCACAAGGTGCCTTTATGCTCGATGACGTTGCCGGGACGAATCTCGTTGCCGTTGATCTTCATGGAATGCCTTGGAGAATTGAGGTGTCGCCTTTAAGACGCGGGGCCCTGCCGCTGTCAAGAGCGGCAGCAGCGGATGCACCTACTCGTTCAACCGCCCGTTCTGCCAGGCTTCGGCCGCGGTCTCGGCTTCGGCCCGCTGTTCCTTGGTCAGCTTCGACAGCACGATGTCGAGCGCGAAGTCGCTGATGCCGCCGGCGCGCGCCAGCAGGTGCCATTTGGCGGCCTGCACGGGATCGGCCTTGACCGCCACGCCGTTGGCGTAAAGCCGCGCCAGCCGGTTCTGGCCGACCGGGTTGCCCTGTTCGGCGGCGAGGCGAAACATTTTGGCCGCGCGGGCTTCGTCCACGGCGACGCCGTGGCCCTTGAACAGCATCACGCCGTATTCGACCTGGGCGTCGGCAAGGCCGGCGTCCGCCGCCTTGCCGGTCCACTCTGCGGCCTTCGCCTTGTCGATCGGCACGCCGCGGCCGAACTGATAGAACGCGCCGAGATCGTACTGGGCTTGAGGGTTGCCGGCCTCGGCGGCCTTCTGCATCCATTGGGCGGCCTTGGTCTCGTCCTCGGCGCGTCCCCTTCCGTGCAAATAGATCACGGCGAGATTGTATTCAGCCGCCGGATTGCCGCTATTGGCCGATCGCTCGAACAGATCGGCGGCAATGCGGAGGTCCTTCTTCACACCGATACCGTCGGCGACCAGGAGACCGAGCGAGAGCTGGGCATTGGCATCGCCGAGGTCGGCGGCCTTGGCATAGGCGTCGGCGGCCTTGCCGTAGTCCTGCGCCACGCCGAGCCCTTCGGCGTAAATTTCGCCCATCAGCGTGAAGGCCTCCCTGGAGCCCTTGGCGGCCTCCTCCTCGGCGAGCTTCAGCGCCGTCAGATATCTGCCCTGGGCATAGGCGGCATAAGAGGGGCTTTCGGCGGCGGCGGCGGCGGGCGCGATGGCGAATGCCAGCGCAACAACTGCGGCCACGCTGGCGGCGCGAAACCGCAAGGCCCTCATGCGGCTCTCCGCGCTTGACGGAGGGCACTATCGATCTCGGCAATACGCTTCTGGGCGTCGTCGGCCTGCCAGAGGCCGGCGGAGGGCGCGACGAAATCGGCGCCAAGCGTGGCGAGCTGTGCCGCTTGCTCTGCGTTATCAACGTTCCAGGCGATGCACGGCACGACGAAGATTTCCGACCACCAGGAAATAAGCTCAGCATACTGATCGATTTCGTCGATAGTGCTGTCAGGACCGAACGCCACATAGTCGGCGCCCAACTCCGCCAGCTGCATCGCGGCGTGCCGGTCCAAGCCGCAGCCGGCGCCAATGCTGGCGCTCTCGCCGAGAAGCTTGCGTGACTGGGCATAAAGGGCGGGATCGGCCGCGATATGCACGCCGTCGGCGCCCAAGCGCTCGGCCAGCACGGCATCGCGCTCGATGAGACAAGCCAGTCCGCTGCGCTGCACCAACTCGATCAGGCTCTCCACATGCGTTTCGTCGAGTGGCGTGTTTTCGGCGCAAAGCAACACGCAAGCCGCGTCGGTGCTGGCCAGCGCTCGCGCGAGCTGCGCTGCGAGCGTTGCCGATGGCTGCGTGGGGATCTGAAAATAGAGCCGGCACCGAGAGTTGACTTCGGCCATCATCAACGGATTCCGCCGCCTCGCTTGCGTTGACCAGACGTTAATAGCGCTTGTCTCAAAACATACGGCTTGCGGCGCTGTCAATGACCGTGGGTGGAACCAAGTGGGAGGTACACGGTTGTTGAAGATCAAACGTGCCGCCCCCACATTGACTTTAATCCCTGGGTCCAGCAGCTTTATACTCAGCTGGCTAAAAAAGCGGCGCCTGAGCGGGGAGGGTGCAGCGCGATGAGTCAACCTGACGCTCTGCAACAGGCTACCGAGCGGCTCGACTCTGCGGTCGATCAGCTCGAGACCTTCTTGCGGCAGGTTTTTTCCGAAGCCGAAGACGGCGTTTCGGTGGCGGCGCTGAAAGAGCAAGTGCGCTTTCTGTCCGAGGAGCGGGACCGGCTTCTGCGCGACCTCGATGCCGAGAAGAACCACGTTCGCCGCCTGAAATCCGCCAATGAGGAGGTGTCCGACCGGCTCGAGTCGGTCATGGAGACACTGAAGGACTTGATGCCGGCCGTTCCGGGGTAGATCATGCTGGTTGCGCCGGGTGAATTTACCGAGCGGGGGTTGGGCATGGGTCAGGTCAGCGTAACTTTGAACGGCCGGACCTACCGGCTGGAATGCGGCGAGGGTGAGGAAAATCACCTGATCGCCCTGGCCGAATATCTCGGCTCCCATGTCGACACCATGAAGCGCAAATTCGGCCAGGTCGGCGACGACCGGCTGATTCTGATGGCATCGCTGCTGGTGACCGACGAATTGTGGGAGCTCCGGCGGCAGATGCAGGAGTTGAAGTCTTCGCTCGCCGAAGCCCGCCGCGACCGGTCGGTTGCCGACGAATTGGTCAAGTCGGCGCAGAGCGATCTCGCCCAGCGGGTCAGCGCCGCGGCCGACCGTCTGGAAATGCTGCACCAGCGATTTGGCAGCGAAATCGAAGCGCCGGCGCATGCGGCCAAACGGCGTTAAATAATCTGTTAGCCGCGGAAGCCCGTTTCGTGACTATAGTCGAGACGGCGGGCTGCGAGGCGCGTTAGGAGCACAATCCCAGGGCCCTATAAGATCCTAAGGGAGCCGACCCTGGCGGGGACCGTGGTTTCCGTCACTTGGCGCCCACCTACTTAATGTAGGGAGACCGGGATCTACGCTCCGACGGCCATCGTGGCTTCGTCATCTCTCTAAGCCTGCCGCTAACCCTGCCGCCCGGCATACGCCAAGGACGCTGGCGGCGCGCGCCGCCATTCGCTATTGACGCCGGTAACATTGGCCTCGGCGGGCGCGTTGGATCGGCGGCAGTCATGCGTATGCTGTTTCTCGGGGATGTGGTTGGCCGGTCCGGGCGCACGGCGGTCATGGAGCGATTGCCCGGCCTGCGGGAGCGCTACGCCCTCGATTTTGTGGTGGTGAACGGCGAGAACGCCGCCGGCGGCTTCGGCATCACCGAACCGATCCTCAACGAATTGCTCGATGCCGGCGCCGACGTGGTGACCACCGGCAATCACGTGTTCGACCAGCGCGAGGCGCTGGTGTTCATCGAGCGCCACGACCGTCTGCTCCGTCCGCTCAATTTTCCCCTCGGCACGCCGGGCAAAGGTGCCGGCCTGTTCAAGACCAGGAGCGGCGCCGAGGTGCTGGTGATCAACGCGCAGGGGCGGGTGTTCATGGCCGATCTCGACGACCCGTTTCGCGCCGTCGAGCGCGAGCTGGACGCTTGCGGGCTCAAGTCGGGCGCCGACGCCATCCTGATCGACTTCCATGCCGAGGCGACCTCCGAGAAGGAAGCGCTGGGGCATTTCGTCGATGGGCGGGTCAGCGCCGTGATCGGCACGCACACCCACGTTCCGACCGCCGACGAGCAGATTCTCGGCAACGGGACCGCCTATATCAGCGACGCGGGCATGTGCGGCGATTTCGATTCGGTGCTCGGCATGGACAAGGAGGAGCCGATCCAGCGCTTCCTCACCAAGATCCCGACCGGGCGGTTCGCGCCGTCATCAGGCGAGGCCACGTTGTGCGGCGTGGCGATCGAGGTGGACGATGCCACCGGGTTGGCGCGCGCGGTCGCGCCGTTGCGGCTCGGCGGCAGGCTGACGCAGACCGAGCCTGCGTTCTTTCTGCCCGAGGCTTAGGCCGAACGGAGGCGCGATCCGGTGGCGCCCGACGCCCGGCCGTGGGCCAGGAGACGCTTCAAGCAGAAGATCGCCTCGTCGAGATGAAGCAGGGCGCGGTCGGCATTGCCGGTCTCGTCGAACAGCGACAGGCGCGCCTGGGCGACATGATCGGCGGCCTCGGAGCAGAGCTCCGACAGCGAGAGCGCGGGCATCACTTGGTCCTGGGCTTTGGCGGCCGGCTTCGAAATCTGCGTCATGGTCCCCCCCGTCCGGTTGCCAGGCGCGCAAGCCCAGCGAGTCTCCCAAGCCTTCAACTTCGGGCCGGTAGGGTTAAGGCTTCGCTAAGGGGCGGCCGTGGCGCTTGGCCTGCTCTGGATTTTACGGCATGGGCCGCCTATAACGCCGCTAACCAAAAAGGGTGGGCCGTGGCCGGACATTCCAAATTCAAGAACATCCAGTTCCGTAAAGGGGCCCAGGACAAGAAGCGTTCGAAGCTGTTCTCGAAGCTAGCGCGCGAGATTACCGCGGCGGCCAAGATGGGCATGCCCGACCCGGCCATGAACGCCCGGCTCAGGACCGCGGTCGTCACCGCGCGGGCGCAGAACATGCCCAAGGACAATATCGAGCGCGCCATCAAGAAGAGCCAGGAGGCGGGCGGCGCCAATTACGAGGACATGCGCTATGAGGGCTTCGGCGCCGGCGGCGTGGGCGTGATCGTCGAGGCCCTGACCGACAACCGCAACCGCACGGCCAGCGACGTGCGCTCGATCTTCGCCAAGTTCGGCGGCAATCTGGGTGAAACCGGCGCGGTCTCGTTCAATTTCGACAAGCTCGGCGCCATCGAGTTCGAGGCGATCAACGGCGACGCCCGACCAGATGCTGGAAGCGGCGATCGAGGCCGGCGCTGAAGACGTCGAGTCCGGCGCGGACGGGCACATTGTCTATTGCAACCCTGACGAACTGCATCAGGTGACCAAGGCGCTCGAGGAGCGCTTCGGCGAGCCGCGCGCGGCGCAAATCACCTGGCGGGCCAAGACCGACGTGCCGATCGACGAGGAGACCGGCCAGAAGCTCCTGCGCATGATCGACGCGCTCGAAGAATCGGACGACGTGCAGCAGGTCTATGCCAATTTCGAGATTGCCGACGACGTGCTCGAGCGCCTCAGCGCTTAAGGTCCTGCCGGCGATGCGGAGTCCATATCGTGGTGACAAAGGTCCCATCTGCGCCGGAACCCGCGATCATCCTGTCCAATGAGAGGCTGCGCCAGTCGTTGGCGGTGCGCGATTGGCTGCTCGGCGAGGCGCGCGAGATCGGCGACCCCAATATCATTCTGGAGGTCGTCTCCCTCATGCTGCGGGACGCGGGCGTACCCATCGACCGGACGACCAGCGCGGTCGAGCTGAGGCATGCCGAGCGCGCCGCCAACGCCCGCATTTGGGAACTCGGCAGCTCCGCCCGGGAACATATCTACGCGCATGAGCGGGGCTCTGACGCGAGCGGGAAGCGGCCCTTGGCGGAAGCTCACCGCCTCAACGATTGGATCTTCACCTGGCTCCCCGAAACGCCGGACGATACCTTCGACATCGTCGCGCCGCTCAAGGCCGCCGGCTATACCCATCACATCGCCGTCCCCGTCGTGCTTCCGAACGGCATGCATAACGGCTTTACCTTCGCCACGCGCGCGCCGGCCGGCTTCTCCGATCAGGATATTGCCGTGCTCCGCTCGATCTTTCCCACGCTGGCGGCGCTTCAGGAGGTCCTGGCGCTGAACCGCGTCATGCGCGAGGTGATGCGCATGTATGTCGGCGACGAGCCGCATCTTCAGAATCCTCTCGGGTGACGTGAGGCGCGGCGAGGTGCTGCGCATCCGCGCCGCGATCCTGTTCGCCGACATGCGGGACTTCACCGGCTTGACCGCACATTTGTCCGAGGAGGCCGCCACGGCGCTGGTCAACGAATATTACGACTGCATCGTGCCGCCGATCGACGAGCGCGGCGGCGAAGTGCTGAAATTCATGGGCGACGGAATCCTGGCGATCTTCCGCGCCGGCGAGAACGGCGACATCGAGGCCTGCCTGCGCGGTTTCGCCGCCGCGCGCGCCGGCCTGCTCAAGGTCGCGCGGCGCAACGACACCACCCAAAGCGCGGCCCGCTTTGGGGTCGGGATCGCGCTCCATTTCGGCAACGCCGCCTACGGCAATGTCGGCTCCGGTGCGCGCCTCGACTACACCGTCATCGGCCGCGACGTTAATCTCGCCTCGCGCATCGCCGATCTCTGCGGGCGGCTCGGCGAGAGCCTGCTACTGTCCAGCGCCTTCCAGAGCTGCCTGTCGGAACATGAGCTCAAAAGCATCGGCTCATTCCCGCTCAAGGGGGTCGGCCAGCCGCAGACCGTGTTTGCGCCGGTCGAGGCTGAGCCGGATCGCTCGGCATGATGGCGACAGGGGATCAGCGGCTTGGCGACACCGAGCGCGAGGCGCTCAGCTCAGTCGCGGCGCGCGACCATTCTTGCCGAGCTGCTTGATCGCCGCAACTTCGCGGGCCCATTCCCGGAAGGGGCGGGCCGGCGTGCCGCCCATGCGGGCGCCGGCCACGACGTCGTCTTTCACGTGGGCCATGCCGGCAATCTGCGCGCCGTCGCCGATCTTGACATGCTCCACCACGCCGGAATGGGCACCCATGATGACGAAATCACCGAGCTGCGCCGATCCGGCGATGCCCGACTGGGAGACGATCACGCAATGGCGGCCGATGACGACGTTGTGGGCAATCTGCACCAGATTGTCGATCTTGGTTCCTTCGCCGATCACGGTGTCGGTGAGAAAGCCGCGATCGACAGTCGAATTTGCTCCGATCTCGACGTCGTTGCCGATCATGACACGGCCGACCTGCGGAACCTTGAAGTGCCCCGCGACGCTCATGGCATAGCCAAACCCGTCCTGCCCGATGCGCACGCCGGGATGGACGATCACGCGGTCGCCGATCAGGGCATGGGTCACGGTCGCGCCGGGGCCGACATAGCAGTTCTGTCCCACGAACACGCGATAACCGATCACGGCTCCGGCGGCGATGGTCGTACCGGCGCCGATCCGCGCCTCGCGCCCGACAATGGCCCCGGGCTCGAGCGTAACCCCCTCGGCAATCTCGGCGGTCGGATGGATCAGCTGTCCTTGCGCCTGCGCTGCCGCCGCCGTGGCGGTCGGCTGAAGGGCCTCGGGATACAGCATCCCAACCGCCATGGCGAACGCGCGATGGGGAATTTCGGTCATGACTCGCGCGGCGCCCTCGGGCACGAGGCTGGCGTCGCGGCGCTTGATGAGACAGGCGGCAGCGTGAGTGTCGGCGAGCTGGTCGGCATATTTGCGGCTGGCACAGAATGTAAGGTGAGTACGCGTCGCCTGATGGAGGGGACGCAGATCGTCGATCTCCCTGTCCCCGTCGCAGCCGCCATCGAGATCGGCGCCGACCGCTTGCGCGATCGCTTTCAAGGGATAGGGTCCTGCGCGCCGGAAAAAGCCCGGGTGCTGCATGATGTCTCCGAGGTTGGCGCGATCGGTGGGTCGACCCAGCGGCGCGTGGGGGCAGGCCAGGCCTTTCGGCCCTCATGGGGCCGCTCTGAGTCTTGAATTCTCGGGAAAGAGCGTCGTGCTCGCAGCCGGCGCGATAGTCTTGCCGTCGGTCCAACTCCGCGCCTATCACTAGACGTGAAGGTGCCGATCACTATGGGCACCGGTACGGTATCGCGCAAGCTCAATCTGGCGCCGTCGCGCCGCATCCGAGGTGCATCAATTGGTTGCAATCGAGAGAGACAGTTGGCAGCTCCGCGACAGCGAGCGGATCATCACCGGCAACGATGAGCTGCTCGGCCGGAAGCATCTTCTGGTCGGGCTCACCCGCATGCGCAACGAGGCGTTGCTGTTGCCCGACACGCTCGATTACCTCGCCCAACATGTGGACGCGATCGTCGCCTATGACGATGCCAGCACCGACGACACGGTCGAGATTTTACGCGCTCATCCCAAGGTGGCGCTGATCGTCGCCAATCAATCGTGGGAGCAGGACGTGGCGGCGCGCAAGCTCGCCGAAGGGCGGCACCGCGGGCTCTTGCTCGACATGGCTCGCGCCGAGCTGCCGCATGACTGGATGCTGTGCTTCGATCCCGACGAGCGGGTGACGGGGGATTTGCGCGGTTTCGTCGAAGGCCTGCGCGACGACGATTGCGATGCGGTGCGGGTCAGGCTGTTCGACGCCTACCTGACGCCCGAGGACCACGCGCCCTATAGCTCGGACCGGGCGCTGCTCGACTTCCGCCACTTCTACGGCCCCGAGCAACGGGACATTCTGATGCTGTTGCGCAACCGCCCGGAGATCGTCTGGGCCGAAGGCGACGGGCGCACGCCGCGCGGCATGACCCGCGTCAAGACCGATCTCTATTGCCAGCATTACGGCAAGTCGCTGTCGGTCGCCCATTGGGAGGAGACCTGCGACTACTACATCAAGCACTTCCCGTATGAGACCTACGGCAAGAAATGGACCGAGCGCAAAGGTCAGGCGATCCACACGGAATCGGACTTCAAGCGGCCGCTTTATGAGTGGGGCGAGACCTTATTCGCCAACGCCGTACCGATGTGATCCCGGGCGGCCACCACCCCCTGATGGCGCCGCGGGACGGGCCATAGCCCGTTGCTATCGTTCCTAGAGCAAAGCGGCATTTCAGCTCGGCCGCGAACTTCGTCACTCTCGGCGCATGGGCAAATAGCGCCGCGCCGCCGACCGGGCGCGCGCCTTTCGGAGTTCGCGCCATGCAAATCCGTCAATTCTGCTTCGCCGCCAGTCTCGCCACGCTCGCTCCCGCTGCTGCGTGGGCGGCCGACGCCGATCTCACCATGGGCCAGGACATCTTTCAGGCACAGTGCTCGGCCTGCCATTCCAACCAGCCCGGGGTGAACGGCATCGGGCCGTCGCTGGCCGGCGTCGCCGGACGAAAAGCGGGGTCGCTGCAAGGCTTTCACTACACTCCGGCGATTCAAGGCTCAGGCCTGAGCTGGGATGCCAAGACCTTCATCCAGTTCCTGGGCGACCCGACCAAGCTCGTGCCGGGCACGGCCATGACTGTGATGGTCCCAGACCAGACCGGCCGGGCCAATTTGTTCGCCTATCTCGCCACGCTCAAGGACACGACCTCCGAGGCGAAGCCCGCCGGCCCGGCCGTGCCCAAGATCACCGGCCCGACCCAGGCCGAGCTCGACGGCGCCGTCGGCGCGACCGAGACCTGGCTTTACGCCTCGCACGATTATGCCGGCACGCGCTTCGTCGACCTCGACCAGATCACGCCGGAAAACGCCAAGAACTCTGCGTCCGGTCTGCCTCTACCGCTCGGAGCAATCGGCTTCGGTGCAGACCAGCCCGCTGGTCTATGGCGGGGTGATGTATCTCACCTTCGGCCGCGCCACCGTCGCCATCGACGCCCAAACCTGCCGCGAGCGCTGGACTTATATCTGGCAGCCCAAGGGCCAGGAGATTTCGCCCGCCAATCGCGGCGCCGCCATCAAGGACGGCAAGCTCGTGCGCGGCACGGCCGACGGTTATCTGATCGCGCTCGACATGGCCGACGGCTCGCTGCTGTGGAGCCAGCCGGTCGCCAGCGCCGAGGGCGGTCAATATTTCTCGATGCCGCCGCTGATCTATGACGACCTCATCATCGCCGGGCCTTCGGGCGCCGATTTCGGCGCCAAGAACTGGGTCGGCGCCTTCAAGCTCGCGACCGGCGCGAAGGTATGGAAGTTCAATCTCGTGCCCGATCCCGGCGAGCCCGCCGCCGACACCTGGGAGAGCGTGGAGTCACTCAAGCATGGCGGCGGCAGCTTGTGGACGCCGCTGTCGCTCGACGCCAAGGCCGGCATCGTCTATCTGCCGGTCGGCAATCCCGCGCCGGACTTCTACGGCGAACTGAGGCCCGGCGCCAATCTCTACACCGACTCGCTGGTCGCGCTCGACGCCAAGACCGGCAAGCTCTTGTGGTACCGCCAGTTCATCCCCCACGACGTGCACGACGCCGATCTGAGCCAGGTCAGTCCGCTGTTCACCGCGACCATCGACGGCAAGCAGCACGACGTGATCAGCGTCAGCGGCAAGGACGGGCTGCTTCGCCTGCTCGACCGCAACGACGATCACAAGGAGTTCTACATGGTGCCGATCACCACGCGCGAGAATGTCGACGCGTTGCCGACCGTCGAAGGCGTGCATCGCTGCCCCGGCCTGCTCGGCGGCATGGAGTGGAACGGGCCGGCCTACGATCCCGGCAGCAACAGCCTGTTCGTGCCGGCGGTCGACTGGTGCGGCATCTTCAGCAGGGCGCCCAAGGACCCGCCGATCATGCAGGGCATGCATTATTACGGCGGCTCGGTGGCCTCAGGATCCGCGCGAGAAGTCCAAAGGCTGGCTCACCGCGTTCGACGCCTCGACCGGCAAGGAGCGCTGGAAATATGCCTCGCCCACGCCGCTCGTGGCCGGCGTCACCGCGACCAAGGGCGGAGTCCTGTTCACCGGCGATCTCAACAACGATTTCCTCGCGCTCGATGCCAAGACGCGGCGACGTGCTCTACCGCTTCAACACCGGCGGCAGCATCGGCGGCGGGGTGATCTCTTACGCGCTGGATGGCACGCAATATGTCGCCGCGACCTCCGGCACCGTGTCGGCCTTCTTCGGCGGATCGGGCCTGCCGGCGGTGATCGTGTTCGCCGCCGACAGCAGCCCGGGCCAGGCGGCGCTGGAGCCCCTCGATCCCGACCAGGCGGCGATCGCCGCGGTCGACCGGTTCAGCGCCAAGGCGGCGCATCTGCAAGTGCGCACGGCCGAGAATGGTCTGCCCGGGCCAAACGAGCCGGTCGATTTCGATACCGGACCGTTCATCACCCAGGGCCTGTCTCCGTCGACGGGCAAACCGGTGCGCTATTACAATTTCGATGTCCAAACCACCATGCCGGCGCCGGTCTACGTGCTTTATCGCCAGGGCGAAGACCAGCCGGTGAAGGGCCAGCTCGACATCATCGACACGCTGCCGGGCGAGACCGGCTACAACGACTTCCGTCAGGTGTGGAAAGTGTCGGTGCCGAAAGACTATGTCGCCAACACCGTCACCGACGCGGGCGCGCTGCGCAAAGCGGGCTACCAGACGGAGCAGACCAGCATGGTGCGGAACATGCCGGTGGTGCCCGACAAATCGAAAGCGAGCATGCGGCTGAACGGCGAAAGCGCCGCGCTGCAACGCGCCTGGCATCGCGGCAAGGTGGCTAAGTTCTTCAGCTTCGCCGAGGCGCCGTTGGCGGCGGCCGGCAGCGCTGTCCCGCTGTCGCCGATCTATGTCACCTTCAATGTCAATCCGGGCGCCCCGAATGGCGGCCCTGGGTCCGGTTTCAAGGCCGAGCCCGGCTCGGAGCAGACCCACAACGTGCCGTTCACGCTGCCGGGCGACCCGGGCTATTCGCCGTTATGGCTGGTGGCGGTCTATGACAACGCCGACTTTCCGGCGGTGCGCGATCGGGCCACGGCGCAGAAGGCCAAGGTGCTCGCGCCCGGGGTGGCGACCGTCAATTGCCCGATCGTGTCGGTGACGCCTTAGGCGAAGCAATGTCCCCAGCCTGAGCTCTGGAAGCTCCGCGCAACTGCAGCCGCTTTATGAGTGGGGCGCTCTATTATTTGAGATTTGCCAACGCCCTGCCATGGAGGCCAACGCGCTCTCAGCCGTTCCACGAAACTCCGTCAGGTACCGTACCGAGTTCAGTCCGCTGCCCCTGTCCCCACAGGGGGAAGTGTCCATATCCATGGCACCGCATGGACAGTCAGATATGGAGGAAATGCTGAAATGAAAAAATGCGTTGTCGCGAGCCTGTTGGCGATCGGACTGGCAACCTCGGCCTTGGCGACGGAGAATAAGTACTTCGTTACCGTCGATACGGTCGGTAATTGCTCGGTGGCTCAAGGCAAGCCGAGCGCGGGTCAGACCGCGATGGGCGACGGCTACGAGACGCTGGAGGCGGCCAAGACAGCACTGAATAGCGTACGTAACGACGACTCCAAGTGCAAAGGCGTGGTTGAATAGCCTTTCATGGGGTGCTCGGGTTCGCCCGGGCACCCTCACTGCGCCAGCAATTCGAATTCGAGCAGAGCGAACAGCATCGACAGGACATAAAACGGCCCGCGCCCCGCCTTGGAGTTCCCAGGCTTAATGCGCTTATGGCGCATGATGCGGTAGCAGCGGCAGGCGATCTGCTCGAGGCCCGCGCGGTCGAGTATTCTGATCAGGCCCCGGCCTTTACCAAAGATGCCGCTGCGCTCAAGCGGCTTGAATGTCTCCGACACGGTGGCGCGCCGGACCCCGAGGCTTCGCGCTAGCAGGTCATGCGTGATCGGAATCTCGTCCAGTTGGGTGCGATCCTGAGCCATGAGCAGCCAGCGCGCGAGGCGCTGTAGCAATGAATGGCGCAGGCTGCATGCTGCGGATTGCGTGCTCTGCATCAAGGCGGCATGCAGATGGTTGTGCAGCACGGCCCGCAGTTGCGGCATTTCGGCCATGGCGCGCGTAAGGTCTTCGATGTCGATTCTCATCGCGCCGCCGCCTATCTGCACGAAATAGTTGAGTGGCGAGGTTTTGGTGCCGAGCAGGGCGGGGCTGCCGACCATGCCTTCGCGGCCAATCAGCCAAACCTCGACGGGGCTCCGCTCACCGGTGCTGGCGAGCACCGACACCAGTCCTTCTTCGATGAAATAGAGACGGTCGATCGGAACCTGGGCGTGATGCAAGACGCGCCTCGGCGTGAGCATCACTCTCTCAAGCAAGGGGGACAGCCGTTCGTAATCGCGCCGGGGTAAGGCTTGGAGCAGGAGGTTCCGCGGAGGAGCGGCATCGCCGCTCAACGCCGGACCGGTGCTGTTCTCTACGGACCACATAAGGACGAGCCTCCCGACAAATTAGGCGGCGATGACGCGTGCTCCGGCCGCGCCGATGAGCTTCCAGGCGCTAGATCGTCGATGAAGGATTAGATATTAGGAGCGCACCGCGTTTCAAGCGCGCGACAAGCAATTCCCGCCAACGAAGCGTACCGTTCCTTCCCGCATAATCTGGGAGAATTTGCGATTTCAGCCTCGTTCCCGCTAACGCAATAGAAAATGAGGGGCGGCAGCATGGACTGCCGCCCCTCGTCGCCTCACTGCTCCGACGAAGGGGGGAGTCGTCGGATTCGTTCGGCGCGTTTGCGCCAGGGTTGTCACCCTGATTGGGACCGGGCGAATTGAAATCGGGTCGCGGCCCGTGCGGATGATGCGCGCGGAATCGTGCTTCGAGCTCGGCGACCTTGTCGAGCTGCTCGGGCGTCAGCTTGCCGCGCAGAGCATCGATCGCCTTCAGCAGATCGTCTCCGGCCTTGCCCTTGGCAATGGCCCTGTCGGCGAGCTGATGGGCAAGCGCGAACGGCTCCTTGGTCTCGGCCGAAGTCTGCATCGGGACGCTGCGGCGGTTTTGCCACGTCGATGCAGGGCATCGGTGAAATCCCGCCAGGCATCGAGCTGATTGGCGCGGATGCCGAGCTCGGTCTCGATCACGCTCAATCGCTTGGCGATTTCGTCGGGGCTGCGCCGCCAATGCGTTTGGTGCATGCCGCCCTGACCGGGATGGTCGCATTGCTCCATCTTGCCGTGGTGCCAGGGCCGCGGCGACTTGCCGCCGACCGGTTCGCCCCAGGCCGAGGTGAGCAGAGCGAGGCCGGAGACACCGAGGATCGCCACGACCAGGAAGGGGACAAATCGAGGAGTGTTCATGTTTGCGTCCTTGAACTGTTGGTGTGCGTTTATCTTTAATGGGCGAAGTTTGCGCCGCTAGGTCGAGTTGTGTCCGAACATTGCCCGCGCCGGCAATTTTGTGTCGGAACATTGCCTGCGGCCCAAGCCGCTGGTCTTCGTCACAAAAATGCGCTCGGTGAACCCCGGTCGCGAGGTTAGAACAGACCGCAACGCCCGTTAGCTCCAGGTCCGATGACCGCCACCGCGCAACGCATTCTCGTCGTCGACGACGATCCGGAAATTCGTAAGCTTCTGGCCCGCTACATCGAGAGCCAGGGCTTCCGCGTGCTGCTGGCGGCAAACTGCCGCGAACTGCACGACCGGCTCGCCGCCAGCCATGTCGATCTCATCGTGCTCGACGTGATGCTGCCCGACGGCTCGGGGCTCGAAGTGTGCCGGGACCTGCGGGCGCAGCGCTCGAGCGTCCCGATCATTCTCCTCACCGCGCTCAAAGAGGACGTCGACCGCATCATCGGTCTCGAGATCGGCGCCGACGACTATCTCGGCAAGCCGTTCAATCCGCGCGAGCTGATCGCCCGGGTGCGGGCCGTGCTTCGCCGCCGCGCCGAGGCGCTGCCGCTGACGGCCAGCGAGGCGAAGATCTACCGCTTCGAGGGGTTCACCGCCGATCCGCACACGCGACGGGTCACCGGTCCGCACGGCGGCGACATCGAGTTGACCGGCGCCGAGTTCGACCTGCTCAGGACCTTTCTCGAGCGGCCGGGGCGCGTGCTGTCGCGCGATCAGCTGCTCGATCTCACCCGCGGCCGCGACGGCGATGTGCTCGACCGCTCGATCGACGTGCTGGTCAGCCGGCTGCGCCGCAAGCTCGGCGATGGCGGGGCGGCGCAGCTGTTCAAGACGGTGCGCAATGGCGGTTATCAGCTCGCCGCCAAGGTCGAGATGCAGGACGCCGCGCCATGAACAAATTGCGCGTCAAGATCGCCCTGCTCTTGGTGGTTGCCATCGTGTCGGTGGTGGGTCTGCTGACGGTGGTGCTGTTCTATCTGCTTGGCCCGCCCCACCGCATGCATTCTCTCAGCCCGGTGGCGCAGCAGATCGAGACCATGCTGCGCGTCGTCGATCAGGGCAGCGCTGCAATCGCGCTCGTGCCCCAGCCGTCGCCGGGTCGTCTCCAGGAGAGACTCACGTAGAACCTGCGCGACGCGCTGGCCGCGCGCGGGTTGAATCTGCCCGTCACCGTTTCGCGCGACGGTTGGCGCGCGCCGCTGGTGGCGTCGGTGCCGGTGGGGCGCCGGGGCTGGCTACTGCTGCCGATGACCGATATGCCGTCGCAAGGCGCGCCGTGGCGAGGCCTGGTCCGATGGCTCATCCTCATCACCTTGGGCGCCACGGCGATTGCCGTGTTCGTGGCCAACCGCATGGTGCGGCCGCTCGCGCTGCTGGAAAGCGCGGTCGAGCAAGTCGGCCCGGACGGTGCGCTGCCGATCCTGCCCGAGCGCGGTCCGGCGGAGGTCAGAGCCACCGCGAAAGCGCTGAACTCGCTGTCATCGCGGCTGAAGCGGGCGATGGAAAGCCGAATGCGGCTGGTCGCGGCGGCCGGGCACGATCTCCGCACGCCGATCACCCGCATGCGGCTGCGCGCTGAGTTCGTCGAGGATGAGGAAGAGCGCGCGCGCTGGCTCACCGATCTCGACGAGCTGGAGCGGATCGCCGACAGCGCCATCCTGCTGGTGCGCGAGGAATCGGGCAAGGCCCCGCCCGAGCTGATCCAGCTCGACGAACTGGTCGGCTCGATCGGCGCCGAGCTCAGGGACCAGAAACTCGACGTGACCGAGACCACGGTCGAGCCGGTCAAGGTGCGGGCGAGCCGCCTCACCCTCAACCGCGCGCTGCGCAACCTCATCATCAATGCGGCGACGCATGGCGTCAGGGCCCGCGTCGAGGTCGGCCGCTTGAACGGGGCGGCGCGCATCGTCATCGAGGACGATGGGCCGGGACTTCCGCCCGACCTGCTCGACCAGGTGTTCGAGCCGTTCTTCAGCGCCGATCCGTCGCGCCGTCAGGACATTCGCGGCGCGGGCCTCGGACTGACCATCGCGCGGGAGATCATTCAGCGTGCCGGGGGCACGATCAGCATTTCCAATCGCGCCGCGGGGGGACTGAGGCAGGTGGTCGAGCTGCCGCAGGCGGCGGAAGCCCTTGCGTGAGGCGCAGCTGGCGCCAGCATCGCCCTGCCTCAGATCCGTCCAATCGGCAGCGTATGATCCAACGCAAGGTGCGGGAAGAACACCGGCGGCATATCGAGGATCGTAAGGAGGACGATGCCATGGACAGCAACGCGATCCATGACTACGCGCGGCGCTTTGTCGGTGCGCATGGCGACAAGGCCGAATTGGAGGCCGCGCGGCGGGCCGCCGAATGCGAGCGGCAAGGCGAGAACGAATCAAGCGGGCGATTGGCGGCGGATTCAGGCGGCGATCAAGGAAATGCGCGGCCCGCATCTGAGCTGACCGATTGCTGCGCGCTCAGCTCGGCGCGAATGGCGGGCAGGCGTGCGCGCCGTGGCTCGATGCAGATCAGCGCCGTGCAGCTTCTGATCGACCAGAGCGCGATGGTTGGCAGCCGCGTGCTGCCCGGTCGGTTTCGCCCAGGAAAAGCCCAGCGACGCGGTGGCGAGAGACGCGCGCGAGAAGTGTCCGGCCTTCCGCCGCGTCCACGACGCGAGCGTCGATCGACTCGCGCCGAAGCGACGTTGCGAGTGAGCGCGACCGCGCCGCGCTCCAGGCTGGCGCCGATCGATGCTCCCTTGATCGACGGCGCGGGCGAAGCGTGTCGCCTCGACGCGGGTCCAAGCCAAGGCGGCGATCAGACCATGTTCGCAACGATCGCGCCGAGACCGCGCGATTGACGCGCGGTCCATGCGGCGGCGATCGCGGCTGCATTGGCCAGGGCGCGGGCGAGAAGCCGCGCCTCGGTGGCGGCCCAGGCCAGAAACGCGATGGTCCATGCCGCCAGAGTGAGCGCGAGCGCGTAGGCGCGTGGGCGGAGCCACGCCAGGCAGGAAGCGGCGGTGCGGCTGAGAATGTCGAACAGCGCAACGGCGGTCCGCCACAGGAATGCGGCGGCGGTCCTGCGCCAAGCGCATAGAGTTCAAAGCCTGCCGCCGCGACCAGCGCGCTACGCGGCGGCGCCTGAGCTCGAGCCAATAAATCAGCTCCTGGATTTTGACCCGCCGCGCGCGACGCTTTTCGGCCACGCGATAATGGGCGAGCCAACGCTCTTGCTGGCTCAGATCGTTGGCGACCGAGGCGATCAGATGTTTCGACCCGACAATCCCGGCCTCCGCGGCCGCGATCGGGTCGAGCGTATCGCTGGCACCCGTCACGGTGCTGTTCCCTCATTTGAGGCGCCGGCGATAGTCGTGTCGTTGCCGGCGCCTTTTACTTCGCGGGCGTGCAACCCCGGCGTTTCCCCGTCGAACCGCCGCAATCCTTAGTCTACACCCCAAATTCCTAACGCCAAATGTTCCGCTCCGTTCCACCGCTATCTGTACCGCCCCTGTTGCATGGCAAAATCGCGCAAGTGATTCGGCCTCTGCGGGGCCATAGCCAGCCCTCGGCGGAGCAGGCCGAGAGGGGCATTTTGACGGGGAAAATGGGCCCGATTCGCATCATCGGCATCGACCCGGGCCTCCGGCGCACCGGCTGGGGGGTCATCGACTGCGATGGGGCCCGGCTCGGCTTCGTGGCCTGCGGTTCGGTCGATGTCCGACGACGCCGAGAGCCTGGGCTTGAGGCTCCGCCAGATTTTCGATGGCTTGCAGGAGGTGCTGGCGCGGCTGGAGCCGGAAGAGGCGGCGATCGAGCAGACCTTCGTCAATCGCGACGGCGCCGCCACGCTGAAGCTCGGACAGGCGCGGGGGATCGCGCTGCTGGTGCCGGCGCTGCTCGGGCTGACCATCGCCGAATATGCGCCGAACGCGGTGAAGAAGACCGTGGTCGGCGCCGGCCACGGCGACAAGGGCCAGATCAGGGCCATGGTGAAATGCCTGTTGCCGCGCGCGGCCCCGGGCAGCGCCGACGAAGCCGACGCGCTGGCCATCGCCATCACCCATGCCCATTCGCGCAGCTGGGCGAGGCTCACTGCCTCGATCGCGCTGGCGGGGAGAGCCGCGCCATGATCGGCAAGCTCACCGGCAAGGCTCGACTCGGTTTCGCTCACCGCGGTGATCGTCGATGTCGGCGGCGTCGGCTACGAGGTGACGCTCGGCACGCGCACGCTGACCACCCTGCCGCCGGTCGGCGAGATGCATGACGCTCGCCATCGACACCCATGTGCGGGATGACGAGATCAAGCTCTACGGCTTTGCCACCGAGCATGAGCGCGCCTGGTTCAGGGCGCTGCAGACGGTGCAAGGCGTGGGCGCCAAGGTCGCGCTGGCCGTGCTGGGCACGCTCTCCGCCGCCGACCTCGCCAATGCCGTGGCGCTCCAAGACAAAGGCCAGGTCGCCCGCGCTCCCGGTGTCGGGCCCAAGGTCGCCGGCCGCATCGTCGCCGAGTTGAGAGACAAGATGCCGTCGCTGGCGCCGGCGATCAGGCCCGGCGGGGGGCTCGCCCCCATCGCCACTCTGCCCGAGGGACTTGCCGCGCGCGATGCGGTTTCGGCGCTGACCAATCTCGGCTATGCCCATGGCGAGGCCGCGGCCGCCATCTCGGCGGCGATCGGCAAAGCCGGGCGCGAGGCGCGCGGCCGAGGAGCTGATCCGGCTCGGCCTCAAGGAGCTGGCGCAATGAGCGAGAGGATGCTCCAAGCGGTGCGGCGCGACGAGGACCAGGCGGAGACCTCGCTCCGGCCGCAAACGCTCGCCGAGTTCATCGGCCAGCCCAAAGTCTGCTCCAATCTGAAAGTGTTCATCGACGCGGCGCGCGGCCGGCGCGAAGCGCTCGATCACGTGCTGTTCGCCGGGCCTCCCGGCCTCGGCAAGACCACGCTCGCGCAGATCGTGGCGCGCGAGCTCGGCGTCAATTTCCGCGCGACCTCGGGCCCGGTGATCGCCAAGGCCGGCGATCTCGCCGCGCTGCTCACCAATCTCGAAGACCGCGACGTGCTGTTCATCGACGAGATCCACCGGCTCAATCCGGCGGTCGAGGAAATCCTCTATCCGGCGCTCGAGGACTTTCAGCTCGACCTCATCATCGGCGAGGGGCCGGCGGCGCGCTCGGTGCGGATCGATCTCGCCCGCTTCACGCTGGTCGGCGCCACCACGCGCACCGGACTGCTCACCACGCCGCTCCGGGAGCGGTTCGGCATTCCCATCAGGCTCGAATTTTACGGCGTCGAAGAGCTGGAGGAGATCGTGCGGCGCGGGGCGCGGCTGCTCGGGCTGCCGCTCACCGGCGAGGGCGCGCATGAGATCGCGCGGCGCGCCCGCGGCACGCCGCGGGTGGCGGGCAGGCTGCTGCGGCGGGTGCGCGATTTCGCGTCCGTCGAGGGCTCAGGCGCGGTCGATGCCAAAATCGCCGACCGCGCGTTGTCGCAGCTCGAAGTCGACAATAAGGGGCTCGACGCGCTCGACCATCGCTATCTGCGGCTGATCGCCGTCAACTATGGCGGGGGGCCGGTGGGGGTCGAGACCATCGCCGCCGGCCTGTCGGAGCCGCGCGACGCCATCGAGGAAATCATCGAGCCTTATCTGCTGCAGCAGGGCTTCATCGCCCGCACGCCGCGCGGCCGCGTGCTGACCGGGGTCGCCTATGCCCATCTCGGCATGCAGCAGCCGGCGCAGTCCACCACGCAATTTCCGCTGTTCAACGGCAGCGACGAGTGATGAGAGAGAAATGGCCGGATCTGGCCGGACGGATCGAAGGCGAGACCCACATCCTGCCGGTCCGCGTCTATTTCGAGGACACGGATTGCGCCGGCGTCGTCTATCACGCCAACTTTCTCAAATTCTGCGAACGCGGCCGCTCCGATTTCATCAGGCTGCTCGGCATCGACGCCAAGAGCCTGGCCAGTCCTGAGCAGGGCGAGCCCGCGGTGTTCGTCGTGCGCCGGGTCGAGATCGATTATCTGAAGCCCGGCCGCATGGACGACCTACTCGAGATCGTCACCAGTTGCGTGGAGATCGGCAGCGCGAGCCTCGTGCTCCAGCAGGATGTTCGCCGCGACGGGATGCTGCTGGCGCGCGCCCGGGTGAGCGTCGTGCTGGTCTCGAGCGCGGGCAAACCGCAGCGTCTCGGCGCGCTCGTTCGTAATGCGCTTCAACGATTCGTTAACCAACCGCGTGAAACGTAGCTAATGCCGGTAAAGTGTCGTTCGGCCGGACGGAGTCGCGTGCGGCGCCAGTCAGGGTCAACGAGCCCAAGTTTAGTCACATTCGCTGGCGAAAGGTCGGTTCGCGAGCGCAAAGCGCGCTTTTTCCGGCGAAGCCGTCAAGCCCGCGGCGAAGGCCGCGGGGCCAAGCCGCCTCCTCAAGGTCGTCCCGGCCAGAGGCGGCGAACTTGGAGCCATGCCACGAGGCCGTCAATGAACCCGCCGGATGTCGTCGTCGACCTATCGATTCTTGAGCTGTTCAAGAACGCCCATATCGTCGTCAAATTCGTGATCCTAGGGCTGCTGCTCGCCTCGGTGTGGAGTTGGGCGATCATCCTGGAAAAGCTCTTCCTGCTACGCCAAGACCCGCAAGGAGACCGACAAGTTCGAGCAGGTGTTCTGGTCGGGCCAGTCGCTGGAGGAGCTCTATCAGGCGCTGGCGCAGCGCCGGAACAGCGGCATGGCGGCGTTGTTCGTGGCGGCCATGCGCGAATGGAAGCGCTCGACCGAGCGCGAAGGCGGAGACCGCGGCACGCGGCCGATGCCGGGCGTCCAGCACCGGGTCGAGAAGGTCATGGACGTGACCATCTCCCGCGAGGTGGAGCGGCTCGAACGCAGACTGACCTTCCTCGCCACGGTCGGCTCGACCGCGCCCTTTATCGGCCTGTTCGGCACGGTGTGGGGCATCATGACCAGCTTCCAGGCGATCGCCGTGAGCAAGAACACATCCCTCGCGGTGGTGGCGCCGGGCATTGCCGAAGCGCTGTTCGCCACCGCGCTGGGTCTGCTCGCCGCTATTCCTGCCGTAATTTTCTATAATAAATTCAACAGCGAAGCGGCGCGCCACGCGGCGCGTCTGGAAGGTTTCGCCGACGAGTTCTCGGCCATTCTGTCGCGGCAGATCGACAAATCCGCGTGAGGCTCAAACCATGGGAATAGGTCTACAGCCAGGAGGGGCGCTCTCGAACCGGCGAGCCCGGCGCCGCTCGTCCGCGCCGATGAGCGAGATCAACGTCACGCCCATGGTCGACGTCATGCTGGTGCTGCTGATCATCTTCATGGTGACGGCGCCGCTGCTGACGGTCGGGGTCGACGTCGAATTCGAAAGGGACGTTGCCCCAGGTCGAGCTGCCGAAGACCGAGGCCGGCGCGGTCGAGCCCGAGAAGGCGCCGTTGAGCGTCACCGTCGACGCGCAAGGGAAGATCTTCCTCCAGAACACCGAGATCGGCTTTGACGAACTTGTGCCCAAACTCACGGCTATTCGTGACGCCGGTGGCGGCAGCAAGGTCTGGGTGCGCGGCGACAAGGGCACGCCGTACGGCGACGTGGCGAAAGTGTTGGCACGGATCGGACAAGCGGGCTTTCCGGTGACCATCGTCACCGACCAGATGGATCAACCTTAGGGGACGCCTCGAACGCACAGCCATCATGGGCAGGAGCACCTTCATCTCGGCCGCGCTGCACACGGCGATCCTGCTCTTTGCGCTCGTCGCCTTCCCGGCTGCCAAGATGGAGCCGCGCCCCGCTCATCGCCATTCCGGTCGATCTCGCCACGCCGGCGGACATCACCAAGATCAAAGCCGGCATGGCCGACGCCAAGGACGACGCGCCGCTGGCCGGCAAAGCCAAGGAGCCGAAGCCCGAAGCGGTGAAGGAAGCCAGCAAGCCGGAAGAGAAGCCGGAGGAGACGGTCAAAGTCGCCGAGAAGCCGGAGCCTGCGCCGAAGCCCGAGGAGAAACCCAAAGTGGAGGCGGCGAAAGAGCCCAAGGTTGAGGCCAAGAAGGCCGAAGAGAAAAAGCCCGAAGAGAAGCCGGCCAAGCCCAAGGTCGCGGCCAAGCCCGCGCCGAAAAAGCCTGCGCCCAAAGCGGCGAAAGAAGCGCGACTTCAACACCGATCGGATCGCCGCGCTGCTCAACAAGATCCCCGATGCCACGGATGAGCCCAACCCGGTGGTGCCGTCGGACGAGACGGCACAACAAGGTGCACGGGCAATCCAACGGCACGCAAATGACCATGGGGGTCAATGAGATCGACGCGCTCAGAGCCCGCATCGCCCAATGCTGGAGCCCGCCGCCCGGCGGGCTCGGCGCCGAGCAGATCGTGGTGAAGCTCCGGCTCAAGCTCAACGAGGACGGCACGCTGGTCGGCTTTCCGACCGTGGCCAACTAGGGCTCCTCGCCGTTCTTCCAGGCCGCCGCCGACAGCGCGGTCAGAGCCGTCTATCAGTGCCAGCCCTATACGCTGCCGAGCGACAAATATGCGCTGTGGCGCGACATGATCCTCAATTTCGACCCAAGCGAGATGTATCGCGCGGGCTAATTCCCGCGCGTGCTCCTGAGCAAAGACCGCCATGACCCGTACCGCTAACCTGATCCCAGACCGCCGCTCCCGGCGCGTTGGCGCTCGTGCTCCTCGCGCTCGGCGCGATGGCGACGGCAAGCCCGGCCCGCGCCGTGGTCGAGCTCAACATCACCCAAGGCACCATCCAGCCGCTGCCGATCGCCATTCCCGACTTTGCCGGCGACGGCGTCGATCGACCCGCAAATCGCGGCCGCGATCTTTCGAGCGTGGTGGCGAACGACCTGCGGTCGTCGGGACTGTTCATCCCGATCGACCAGGCCGCCTTCATCGAGAAGGGCGTCGGCACCGACAGCATGCCCCGCTTCGAGGACTGGCGCGTGGTCAACGCCCAGGCGCTGGTGGTCGGCCGCATCGGCGCCGCCGAAGGCAGGCTAAGGGCCGAATTCCGGTTGTGGGACGTGTTCGCCGGCAAGCAGCTCGCCGGCGAGCAGTTCTTCGCCCGTCCCAAGGATGCCCGCCGCATCGGCCACATCATCGCCGACGCGATCTATGAGCGGATCACCGGCGAGAAGGGCTATTTCGACACCCGCATCGTGTTTGTCGACGAGTCGGGCCCCAAGGATAAGCGGATGAAGCGCCTGGCCATCATGGATCAGGACGGCTTCAATATCAGGTTGCTCACCACCGGCCAGAATCTGGTCCTGACGCCGCGGTTCAGCCCCTCGACCCAGGAGATCACCTTTACCTCGTTCGAGGGCGATACGCCCAAGGTCTATCTGCTCAATATCGAGACCGGGCAGAAGGAGATCGTCGGCACCTTCCCGGGCATGACCTTTGCGCCGCGGTTCTCGCCCGACGGCCAGCGCATCGTCATGAGCCTCGAGCGGGACGGCAATTCCAACCTGTTCGCCATGGATTTGCGCAGCCGGCGCACGCTCCAGCTGACCAATGACGATGCCATCGACACCGCGCCCTGCTATTCGCCCGACGGGCGGGCAGATCGCGTTCGAGACCGACCGCGACGGCTCACGGCAGATCTACGTGATGGATGCGACCGGGGCCAACCCCCACCGGATCAGCCGAGGCCAAGGCAGCTACTCGACCCCGGTCTGGTCGCCGCGCGGCGACCTGATCGCCTTCACCAAGATGACCGGCGGGCAAGTTCCTGATCGGGGTGATGAAGCCGGACGGGACCGGCGAGCGCGTCCTCACCGAGGGCTTCCACAACGAGGGCCCGACCTGGGCGCCGAACGGTCGCGTGCTGATGTTCTTCCGCGAATCGCCGGGCGCCGCAGGGGGTCCGAAGCTCTACACCATCGACCTCACCGGCTATAACGAGCGCCAGGTCGCCACGCCCGCCTTCGGCTCCGATCCGGCCTGGTCGCCGCTCATCAATTGACGCTCTCGGGCCCCAATTTTTGGCGGAAATCCAGCCGGTTTTTGTCGGCCTGTGTCCCAAAGGCAACTGCCGGCTTACCGTTTTTTAATCGCCAGGCTCCAGCCTGTTAACCATGCTTGATCGGCCGTCTCCGCGGGAGATAGCGTCATCCGGCTAAGGGATGAGATTCGGCGTTGCATTTTGGCATCAATCGCCGGGAAAACGGTTGGGGGACGGCAGTCCGTTCTTGATCTGAAAACGCCGCACCGGTACATGCAAAGACGGCTACTGCCGTTTTAACCAAAGGAGAGAAGACCATGCAGGGTTTGAAGGGCGTTATCATCGTCGCCACGATCGTGGCCGCCGCGGTTGCGCTGAGTGGCTGCGTCGGACACCACGAAAAGGCCGTGGTGGCCGAGCCCCTGAAGCTCAGCTCAGCTGATGTCGTGGTCGAGCAGGTTGTTCGCGTCTAAGCTGCGGCCGAGGGAATTGCGGAAGTGCATTGCCTTCCGCGTTATGGGATATGGATGCCGGGACGTCGTAGCTTGATGCGGCGGCGTCTCAGGCATCCCTTCCTTTTTTAGGCCCCGGTTTCGACACCCGGCCGATCCAAACTCCCAGCCAATCTCCCCGAATTCGAGGGAACTAGGACATCGTTAAGGAATTCCCTTCTACGATTTCCTAAAATTTGGCTAGCGGGAGTAACCAGTAATGCGTTGGAGTGGTGGGGTTAACCGCGCCTGCACGGTCGCGGGCGTGATCGCGTTGGCATTGCTGATGGCAGCATGCGCACGCAGTCAGCCTAAAGAATATGGGATTGGAAACACCGGCGGCGTGGCCGCGCCAGGGTCGCCGCAGGAATTTGCCGTCAATGTCGGCGACCTGGTGCACTTCCAGGAAGACAGCTCGACCCTGACCGGCGAGGCACAGGGCATCCTGCGCAACCAGGCTCAGGTGGCTCAACCAATATTCGCAGTACACGATCACCATCCAGGGTCACGCCGATGAGCGCGGCACACGCGAGTACAACCTTGCGCTTGGCGCGCGCCGGGCCATGGCGGTGAGGACGTTCCTCGCCCGATCGGGGTGAGCGCGGCGCGCATCCGCACGGTCTCCTACGGCAAGGAGCGCCCGGTCGCGGTCTGCGACGCGCCATCCTGCTGGTCGCAGAACCGCCGCGCCCAGACGGTGCTGAACAACAGCGCGGTCGCGCAGTACTAGGCGCGGGCATGAGGTGCCGGCCGGCCACGAGCCGGCGCCTCTCATCTGAGACCTGAATTTGGCCGCAAAGGCCGCGCAAATGCGTTATGGTTCGGCCCGTTCGGCGCTGCCCGCCAAGGGAGCGCCGCGATCGTGCGCCCTAACGGCAAGGTCTCATTCGCTTGAGTCTCTCGGCTTTCACATGGCGCAGGCGATCGCGCCCGGTCTTACGCATTGATGGCGGGGCTTCTCGTGGCCAGCCTGCCGGCGCTGCCGGCCTTGGCGCAGGAGAGCTGCCCCAGCGGGCAAGGCGGCGATTCGGTCGAGCGCGCGGCTCGGCCGGCTCGAGGACAAGATCAAAGACCTCCAGGTCATGGTCGGCACGCTGGAATCGTTGGTGCGCGCCAAGCCCGGCACGGTGCTGCCGCAAGAGGCGCCTGCCGGTCGCGCAGCGGCATTCTCGGCCCGCGCATCGATGCGCTCGAGACCCAGATCACCGCGCTGACCAGCCATATCGAGCAGATCGGGCGAGCAGATGAGCGCGCTCGAGGCGAAGCTCGCCGCCGCGCCAGATGCCGCCGCCGCCAATGCGCCGAGCCGCCGCCGGAGCGGTCAGGCGCGCGCCGCCTCCGCCCGATTCCGCCACCGCCCCCGCTCCAGCCGATAGCGGCGACGACAGCGATCCCACCAAGCCGCGCTGGTACGGGCCCAAGCCCGGCAGCGACGAGCTGGCCGCTCTGCTCGAGACGCCAGGCCGCGTCCGACCCGCAAAACCTGACGGCGCCGCCGCGGGCGGCGACGCGCCAGACGCTCTATCAGCAGGGCTACGGCGCGCTGTTGCAGAAGGACTATGCCGGGCGCCGAAGTCGCCTTCAGCCAGTTGGTCGACGCCTACCCGAACGATCCGCTGGCGGCCAACGCGCAATATTGGCTCGGCGAGACCTATTACGTGCGCGGCCAGTACAAGAACGCGGCCGACGCCTTCCTCAAGGGCTACAAGAAATATAAGTCGGGCGACAAAGCGCCGGACACGCTGCTCAAGCTCGGCATGGCGCTGGCCGAGCTCGGCCAGAAGGATGCGGCCTGCTCGACCCTCGAACGAGCTCAAGACCAAATATCCGAGCGCGCCGGAATATATCGGCGACGAGGCCAAGGCCTGGCGCAAGAAGGCCGGCTGCTGACATGAGCGCACACCGATCACGCTCGTCGAGGCGGCAGGAGCTGCTCGCGCCCTTGGCGTGCTTTCCGCATGTTGCGCTCGCCGTGTCGGGCGGGCCCGACAGTCTCGCGCTGTTGCATCTTGCCGCGCGCTGGCGTGAGGCGCGGGGCGGCACGCCCGCGCTCAGCGTGCTGACGGTCGATCACCGGCTTCGCGCCGGTTCGCGGCGCGAGGCCGAAATGGTCGCGCGCATGGCGGCGTTCGCTCGGCCTGCCCCACGACATCTTGAGCTGGGAAAGCCGGGCGCCGGTTGCGGCAGGTCTTCAGGCCAAAGCGCGGGCCGCGCGCTACGATCTCATGGCCGCCTATTGCCATGCCAACGACATTCCGGCGCTGGTCACCGCTCACACCCAAGACGACCAGGCCGAGACCTTCCTGATGCGGCTCAAGCGCGGCAGCGGTCTCGATGGCCTGGCGGCGATCCCGGAAATGGGCGCCTGGGCGGGCATCGCCGTGCTCCGGCCGCTGCTCGACGTGGCGAAGGCGCGGCTGGTGGCGACGCTCGACGAAGCGGGCATGTCTTTTGTGTCCGATCCGAGCAATGTGGATGCGCGCTTCGAGCGTGTGCGGCTGCGGAAAAGCACGGATGCGCTGGCGGCGCTCGGCCTGACGGCGGAGGCGCTGGCGTTGTCGGCGCGGCGCTTGCGGCGGGCGCGCGCGGCGCTCGATCAGACCGCGGGAGACTTCCTGGCGGCGAACAGCGAGACGAACGACGCGGGCTACGCCCTGATCGACCGGGACGCGCTCGACGCCGCGCCGCAAGAGATCGCGCTCCGCGCGCTGGCGCAATTGATCGGCACTGTGGGCGGCGGCGAGACGCCGGTGCAGCTCGTCAAGCTGGAGACTCTGCTTGCCGCCTTGCGCGCCGATGCCGGCAAGGCCCACACGCTCGGCCGCTGCCGGCTCGAGCCGTGGTCCGGCCGTCTCGGCATTTTCCGCGAGATGAGGGGGACTGGACTGCCGGTGGCGGCAGCTTCGGCCGGGCGAGCGCCTGCTCTGGGACAACCGATTCAGGATCGAGCTTGGCGCGCACGAAACCAAGCCCATCATGGTGCGGGCGCTCGGCGAGTCCGGCTGGCGCGCGCTGCGCGACAGTTCGGTGCTGGCGTCGTCGCTGCCGCACCTGGCCGGCCGTACGCTGCCCGCGTGCTGGCGGGGCGACGAATTGCTGGGACTGCCGCTTTTCGGCTCAGCCGGAGCAGGCGAGAGGGTCGGTCTCGACTGCAGGGCGCGCTTCGTCAGGGCCGGAATGCCCCAGGACGGCGCGGAACAGGCGATCGCTTAACCGTTGAGGAAGCATCCACCTCTTTGCGTTAGCCTCAACTTGGCAAAAAGGGTGCATGTTCCTATGTTACCAAGGCTTAGCCTTATTCTCTGCCTACACTGAAGGGCAGAGGCTGCCGGGCGCCGGTAGCCGCGCGCCAGAACCGAGCCGTTAGGTCCAGTACATGAATTCGAATTTCCGTAACTTTGCCATCTGGGTGTTCATCGGCCTGCTGCTGGTCGCGCTGTTCAACCTGTTCCAGTCACCGGGCGTCCATGTCCGCGGCAACGAGATCAGTTTCTCGCAGCTGCTGTCCGAGGTCGAGGGCGGCAACGTCCAGGATGTGACCATCGCCGGCAACACCATCACCGGCCATTTCACCGATGGCCGCAACTTCCAGACTTACGCGCCGAACGATCCCAACCTGGTCGACAAGCTGAACCAGAAGGGCGTCAAGATCACCGCCAAGCCGTCCGAGGACGACGTGCCGTCGCTGCTCGGCGTGCTGGTGTCGTGGTTCCCGATGCTGCTGCTGATCGCGGTGTGGATCTTCTTCATGCGCCAGATGCAGTCGGGCGGCGGACGCGCCATGGGCTTCGGCAAGTCCAAGGCCAAGCTGCTCACCGAGCGGCATGGCCGCGTGACGTTCGACGACGTCGCCGGCGTCGACGAGGCCAAGGAAGATTTGCAGGAGATCGTCGAGTTCCTGCGCGACCCGCAGAAATTCCAGAAGCTCGGCGGACGCATTCCGCGCGGCGCGCTGTCTGGTCGGGCCTCCGGGCACCGGCAAGACGCTGCTGGCGCGCGCCATCGCCGGCGAGGCCAATGTGCCGTTCTTCACCATTTCCGGCTCCGATTTCGTCGAGATGTTCGTCGGCGTCGGCGCCAGCCGCGTGCGCGACATGTTCGACCAGGCCAAGAAGAACGCGCCCTGCATCATCTTCATCGATGAGATCGACGCGGTCGGACGCCATCGCGGCGCGGGCCTCGGCGGCGGCAACGACGAGCGCGAGCAGACGCTGAATCAGCTCCTGGTCGAGATGGACGGCTTCGAGGCCAATGAGGGCATCATTCTGATCGCGGCGACCAACCGGCCCGACGTGCTCGATCCGGCGCTGCTCCGCCCCGGCCGGTTCGACCGCCAGGTGGTGGTGCCGCGCCCGGACATCATCGGCCGCGAGAAGATCCTGAAAGTGCATGTGCGGAAGGTGCCGCTTGCGCCCGACGTCGATCTGCGGGTCATCGCCCGCGGCACGCCGGGCTTCTCCGGCGCCGATCTTGCCAATCTGGTCAACGAAGCGGCACTGCTGGCCGCGCGCCGCTCCAAGCGCCTGGTGACCCAGTTCGAGTTCGAGGACGCCAAGGACAAGGTCATGATGGGCGCCGAGCGGCGCTCCATGGTGATGAACGAGGAAGAGAAGACGCTGACCGCCTATCACGAGGGCGGCCACGCGCTGGTGGCGCTGCATATGCCGGCGTCGGACCCGGTCCACAAGGCAACCATCATCCCGCGCGGCCGCGCGCTGGGCATGGTCATGCGGCTGCCCGAGCGCGACATGCTGTCCTATACCCGCGCCAAGCTGAAGGCCGACATCACCGTCGCCATGGGCGGCCGTGTCGCCGAGGAGATCGTGTTCGGCTACGAGAAAGTCACCTCCGGCGCCTCGTCGGACATCAAGATGGCGACGCTGCTGGCGCGCGCCATGGTCACCCAATACGGCATGTCCGACAAGCTCGGCCCGCTCGCTTACGGCGACAACGAGGAGGAAGTGTTCCTCGGTCATTCCATCGCGCGGACGCAGAACCTGTCCGACGAGACCCAGACCATCGTCGACGAGGAGATTCACCGCATCGTCGATGAATCCTACGAAGCGGCGCGCAAGGTTCTCACCGAGAACATCGACGACCTGCATACGGTCGCGCGCGGCTTGCTGGAATATGAGACGCTGTCGGGCGAAGAGATCAAGGATCTGCTCAAGGGCAAGCCGCCGGTGCGCGAGTTCGCCGCCGAGGTCACGCCTCGGCCAGGACCTGCCTCCGCTGTTCCGACCGCCGGACGCGCCAAGCGGCCACCCGAGCCCGAGCCGGATACCGGCGGGCTCGCGCCTGAGCCATCGACCTGAGACTCGCCTGCGCACGTCGAATGCCTCCAATGCCCGGCCTGGTGCCGGGCATTTCGTTTTCGGCATAAGCGCAACGTGCTAAGGCTCGCGCATGACGGCGCAACTTTATGTGAGACCGGTCGGCTTGCTCTATGGCGCCACCGCGAGTGCGGCGGTAGCCGACGGACTGGCGCTGCCCTTGGCGGGCGGCCCCATCGCCTTCACCGCGGCGGAGTTGAGCGAAGGCGAGCCGGGCAGTACCAGGATGCGGCTGTTCGCGGCGCCGGCGCTGGCCTCGACCGGCGAGACCGATCTTGCCGCGCTGCTGGGGCGGCTCACGACCAAGCGGCCGCCCTTCGCCGGAATTGCGCTCGATCGCCCGGTGCTGATGGGCATCGTCAACGTCACCCCGGATTCATTCTCCGACGGTGGCCTGTACGACACGACTGAAGGCGCCATCGTTCATGCCGCCGAGCTGGCCGCCGCGGGCGCGGCAATCGTCGATGTCGGCGGCGAGTCGACCAGGCCGGGCTCGGACCCCGCGGAGGAAGGGGAGGAGCTTGGCCGCGTGGTCCCGGTGATCGCCGGCCTCGCCGGGCTCCCCGCCGTGATTTCGATCGATACGCGCAAGGCCTCGGTGGCGCGCGAAGCCGCCAAGCACGGCGCCAAGATCCTGAACGACGTGTCGGCGCTTACCCATGATGCCAACAGCTTGCCGGTCGCGGCGGAGACGGGGTTGAGCGTGGTCCTCATGCATGCGCAGGGCGTGCCCAAGACCATGCAGGACAATCCGCGCTATGAAGACGTGGTGCTCGAAGTGTTCGATTATCTCGAGGGGCGCATCGCGGCGGCCGTGGCGGCGGGCATCGAGCCGGCGCGCATCGCCGCCGATCCCGGCCTCGGCTTCGGCAAGACGCTCGCCCATAATCTTGCGCTGCTCGCCCATACCACGTTGTTTCACGGCCTGGGCGTGCCGCTCCTGATCGGCGCCTCGCGCAAACGCTTCATCAAAGGGGTGTCCGGCGGAGAAGGCCCCAGCAGCCGCGAGCCGGGCTCCCAGGCCGCGGCCATCGCCGCGGCGGCGCAAGGGGCACAGATTTTGCGGGTGCATGACGTGGCCGGCAGCCGGCAAGCGCTGGCGGTGTGGCGCGCCGCGGTGTTCGGCATTGAAAATTAAGTAAAATCCCGGACCGTGGCTCCCGGTTGGTGTAACTTTTGCTTACATTTTTTGAACCCAAGGGTGGTACACCAGGAGCATAATCCCATGAGGCGCCAGTCAGAACAGAACATGCGACCGGCACCCAGAGGGACCAAACGGGGGGGCCAGACCATGGCTCGCAAGTATTTTGGCACGGATGGCATCCGTGGCAGCGCCAATTCCTATCCCATGACCTCCGAGGTGGCGATGCGGGTGGGGATGGCCGCGGGCAAGCTGTTCACCAACGGCTCCTACCGGCATCGCGTGGTGATCGGCAAGGATACCCGGCTGTCCGGCTACATGATCGAATCCGCGCTGGTGTCCGGCTTCACCGCCGTGGGCATGGACGTGTTCCAGCTCGGGCCGATGCCGACGCCGGCCGTCGCCATGCTGACCCGCTCGCTCCGCGCCGATCTCGGCGTGATGATTTCCGCCTCGCACAATCCCTTCGTCGATAACGGCATCAAGCTGTTCGGGCCCGACGGCTATAAGCTGTCCGATGAGAAGGAAGAGGAGATCGAGCAGCTGATGGGCGGCGACTCGGCCGAGCTGCTGGCCGCGCCGGAGATGATCGGCCGCGCCACCCGCATCGACAGCGCCCGCGAGCGCTATATCGAATTCGCCAAGCGCACGCTGCCCAAGAATATCCGTTTCGACGGCGTCAGGGTGGTGATCGATTGCGCCAATGGCGCGGGCTACAAGGTGGCGCCGGAGGCGCTGTGGGAGCTCGGGGCCGAGGTCATCAAGATCGGCGTCGAACCTAATGGCTTGAATATCAACAAGGATTGTGGCTCGACCGCGCCCGAGGATCTGATCCGCAAGGTCAACGAAGTGCGCGCCGATATCGGCATCGCGCTCGACGGCGACGCCGACCGCGTGGTCATCGTCGACGAGAAGGGCAACATCATCGACGGCGATCAGCTGATGGCGGTGATCGCGGAGTCGTGGCAGAAGCGCGGGCGGCTCGCCGGCGGCGGCATCGTCGCCACGGTGATGTCCAATCTCGGGCTCGAGCGTTATCTGGAGAGTCTCGATCTCGGCCTGGCGCGCACGCCGGTCGGCGACCGCTACGTGGTCGAGCATATGCGCCAGCATGGCTACAATGTCGGCGGCGAGCAGTCGGGCCATATCGTGCTGTCGGACTTTTCGACCACCGGGGACGGCCTGGTCACGGCGCTCCAGCTGCTGTCGGTGGTGGCCCAGAGCGGCAAGCCGGTCAGCGAAATCTGCAATTGTTTCGAGCCGTTGCCGCAGATCCTGAAGAACGTCCGCTACAAGAATGGCGGCCAGCCGCTCGACAATGTGGCGGTGCGGCGCGCGATCGACACCGGCAAGTCCAAGCTCGGCAAATCGGGGCGTCTGGTGATCCGCCCATCCGGCACCGAGCCGGTGATTCGGGTGATGGCCGAGGGCGACGACGAGAAGCTGGTCAAGACCGTGGTCTCGGAGATCGTCCACGCCTTGACCGACGCCGCCGCCTAGGCCGGGCCGGCTCGTCTCGACAGCCATTTCTTAACGAGACGTTATGGTGGGCTGGCCCCGCTTGTGGCCCGGCTGCAACAGCCGTGCCGTGCTGCAACTCCTATTAGCATTTCGTTAACCATTTCCCTCGCATAGTCCCGAACTCGCATAGTCCCGAAATGAGACGGCCGCGCGGTTTTTAGCCCCCAAGGCCTAATCGCCCAGGCTGCAGTCAGAGGGGATAGAGATGGGACAGACTCGCGCGCTTATCGTTGGACTTGCCTTGGTTCTAGGTCAGACGGCAGCTTCCTATGCTGCCGATCTCGGCGTGCCGCTGCCGGAGCCCGAGTGCGTCGGCTGCGCCGGCCCGTGGTACCTCAAGGGCTTCGTGGGTTCCGCCAATCCTAACGTGGGCGGGATCGACTACGAACTGATCACGCCCGACTTCGTCACCTATGACAAAGAGATCAAGAGCACGCCGCTGTTCGGCCTCGGCTTCGGCTACGACACGGGCCATTATTTCCGCTTCGACCTGACCGGCGAATATCGCGGTGATGCTTTGTTCGTCTTTCACGACAAATATCCAGGGCTGGTAACCCAGATAGCTTTATTGGTGGCGGCACCAACGAGTACACGGCCGACATCGAGAGCTGGGTCGGCCTCGCCAACGCCTATATCGACTCGGCACGTGGCATTGCATCACGCCCTATGTCGGCGCCGGCGTCGGCTTCGCGTCGCTGTCCATCACCGGCTACAAGGACGTGAACGTTCCTAACCTTAGCGTCGCTTATGGCCAGAACAACAGCGAGACCAATTTTGCCTGGGCCGCTTATGCGGGCCTCGCCTATAAAGTCACGCCTGGCCTGACCATCGATCTGTCCTACCGCTATACCGATCTCGGCGACATCAAAACGGGCAAGATCGCCACGTACGACAATGTGTCAACCTCGGGCGGTTTGCAGATCGAGGACATCACTTCCAACGACGTCATGCTTTCCGTGCGCTTGGCTCTGGGCAGCCAGCCGGCGCCGATGCCGGTCGCCTTTAAATAAAAGCCCCTCAACCATCGACTGCTAGCCGACTAGACCGACCGTCACTTCGACGGGCGGCTTTTTTTGTACCAGCCCGCCCGGCACTGACTTGACCTCTTTCCCATCAAGACGTAACCGAGCTTGAGTGCCGTCATGGCCGGGCTTGTCCCGGCCATCCACGTCTTGTGGAACCCAAAATTCGTGGATGCCCGGCACTTCGACCGGGCATGACGACGTTAGCAATGAGACCGTGATGAAACCGGAAAGCAAAGGGGTGACTAAGCCGCAAAAACCGGCGCTGCGACCCGCCAACCCGCGCTTCTCGTCGGGGCCGTGCACCAAGCATCCGGGCTGGTCGCTCGACCGGCTCAAGGGTGCGCTGCTCGGGCGCAGCCATCGTCAGCCCGAAACCAGGGCCAGGCTCGAGCTTGCGCTCACGCGCACCGCCGAGTTGCTCGAGCTGCCTCCCGGTTACCGCGTGGCGATCGTGCCCGCGTCGGACACCGGCGCGGTGGAGATGGCGCTGTGGTCGCTGCTCGGCGCGCGCGGCGTCGACGTACTGGCCTGGGACGCGTTCAGCCGCGATTGGGTCACCGACATCGTCGAGCAGCTCAAGCTCAAGGACGTGCGCGCGCTGCTGGCGCCCTATGGCCGGATGCCGGATCTTGCCCAAGTCGATTGCGACCGCGACGTGGTGTTCGCCTGGAACGGCACCACCTCGGGCGTGCGCGTTCCCAACGCAGACTGGATCAGCAGCGACCGCCAGGGGCTGACTATCTGCGATGCGACCTCGGCGGTGTTCGCGCAGCAAATCGATTGGCGGAAGCTCGATGCGGCGACCTTCTCCTGGCAGAAGGTGCTCGGCGGCGAGGCGCAGCACGGCATGCTGATCCTGTCGCCGCGGGCGATCGAGCGGCTGGAGAGCTACACGCCGGCCTGGCCGCTGCCCAAGCTGTTCCGCATGACGCGCCACGGCAAGCTGAACCATGAGTTATTCGAGGGCTCGACCATCAACACGCCCTCGATGCTGTGCTTGCAGGATTATCTCGATGCGCTTGACTGGGTCGAAAGCGTGGGCGGCGTGGCCGGCACCATGGCGCGCTCGGACGAAAATGCCGCCGTGATCGCCGATTGGGTGGCGCGCACCGATTGGGTGGATTTTCTCGCGCTAGCGCCCGAGACGCGCTCCAATACCTCGCCCTGTCTCAAGATCGTGGACCCCGAAGTGCTGGCGCTGCCGCCCGACAGGCGCGATGCGTTTCCGGCGCGCATCGCGGCACTGCTCGACGCCGAGGGCGTCGCCAAGGACATCGCCTCGCACCGGTCCTCGCCGCCGGGCTTGCGCATCTGGACCGGGGCCACGGTGGAGAAGAGCGACCTCGAGGCGCTTATGCCCTGGCTCGATTGGGCTTTCGCCGAAACGAAGCGGAATCTGGCCAAGGCGGCGTGAGCGCCGGCCCCCAATCGTCGCCGTTTCGGCAAGACTGGAGGGCCGGTTACGCTCAGCTAGCGGCTAGCCCTTATTGGGCGATTGCGTTTGGTGGTAGCGCGCATGCTTGACAGGCTTGGGCGTTGCCTGCTCCGAGGCCTTGGACGGTGTCGGCGCTCCCATGGTCGGGCAGCTGTCGGCATTGGGCTGCTTCATGCAGCCCGAGATGTCGGCGAGGGCCGAACTCAGGGGGACCAGGGTCAGCGAAGCGGCGGTAATGAGGCCTATGGTGGTGGTTCTCAGCATGGGGTTATCCTTGCTTGGTTCAGATGCGGCGATCACGCCAGGTGATGCCTGGCGAACGAACGCCCGAGCCGTTTCGGGTTTCCCGCGCGCAGTGTCGCAGCACGACATGTCGCAGGGGCCCGCCAAGCCCGCTTAACGAAACGCCATGGAACGCTCGCATCGGGCTCGGCGCCGCGCTATAAGCTGACACGGCCCTGCCTGCGAGCGGGGCCGTTTCTGTGTTCCCGGCCTGAATCAAAGGATTTTCACGTGGCCAATGTCGTGGTCGTCGGCTCCCAATGGGGCGACGAAGGCAAGGGCAAGATCGTCGATTGGCTGTCGGAGCGCGCCGATGTCGTGGTGCGCTTCCAGGGCGGCCATAATGCCGGCCACACGCTGGTGGTCGACGGCACCACCTATAAGCTGTCGCTGCTGCCCTCCGGCGTGGTGCGCAAGGGCAAATTGTCGGTGATCGGCAATGGCGTGGTGATCGATCCCTGGGCGCTCGCCGAGGAGATCGCCAAGATCGAGGCGCTGGGTGTCAGCATCAGCCGCGACAATCTGCGCATCGCCGAGAACGCCACGCTCATCCTGCCGCTCCACCGCGAGCTCGACGCGCTGCGCGAGGCGGCGGCCGGCGCCGGGCGGATCGGCACCACCAAGCGCGGCATCGGCCCGGCCTATGAGGACAAGGTCGGCAGGCGCGCCATCAGGGTGATGGACCTCCAGGATCTGCCGTCGCTGAAGCCCAAGATCGAACGCATCCTCACCCATCACAATGCGCTGCGCCGCGGCTTGAGCGAGCCGGAGATTTCCGCCGACGCGCTGTGCCGCCAGCTCGGCGAGATCGCGCCCAAGATCCTGCCTTATGTCGACACGGTGTGGGCCCTGCTCGACGCCAAGCGACGCCAGGGCAAGCGTATCCTGTTCGAAGGCGCGCAAGGGGCGCTGCTCGACATCGACCACGGCACCTATCCGTTCGTCACCTCGTCGAACACGGTGGCGGCGCAGGCCGCGACCGGATCGGGGCTCGGTCCCGGCGCCATCAATTACGTGCTCGGCATCACCAAGGCCTACACCACGCGGGTAGGGGAGGGGCCGTTCCCCACCGAGCTCAAGGACGCAACCGGCAAGCTGCTCGGCGAACGCGGCGTTGAGTTCGGCACGGTCACCGGGCGGCCGCGCCGCTGCGGCTGGTTCGATGCCTGTCTGGTGCGCCAGACCCGCATAGTGGGCGGCATCAACGGCATTGCGTTGACCAAGCTCGACGTGCTCGATCAGCTGCCCGAGCTCAAGATCTGCGTCGGCTATAGGCTCGACGGCAAGGAGCTCGACCATCTGCCGGCGGCGCAAGGGGCGCAGGCCCGGGTCGAGCCGATCTACGAGACCATGGAAGGCTGGACCGAATCGACGCGCGGCGCCCGCTCCTGGGCCGAGCTGCCGGCCCAATGCATCAAATATGTGCGCCGGCTGGAGGAGTTGATCGGCGCGCCGGTGGCGCTGCTGTCGACCAGCCCGAAGCGCGAGGACACCATCCTGGTGCACGATCCGTTCGTCGATTAGAGGTGCGACGTGGCCGAGACGAAATTCCCGTGGCAGGTGGCGTGGATCACCGGCGCGTCGGGCGCGATCTGCGGCGAGATCGCACGGCGGCTGGCTGAAGCCGGCGTGACCGTGGCGGCGACGGCGCGGCCGAGCAACCGGCTCTATTCGCTCGCGGAAGGCGAGCACATCGAGGCTTTCGGCGCCGATGTCTTGCGGCCGGAGGAAATGAAGGAGGCCGTGGCGAAGATCGAGACCAGGCTTGGGCCGATCGACCTCGCGCTGTTCGGCGCCGGAATGTACGTGCCGTTCGACATTCGCAACATCGACCTCGACGGTTTCCACCGCACCATGGCGCTCAATGTCGACGGCGTGATCAACGGCGTGGCCGCGGTGCTGCCGTCGATGCTGGCACGGAAATCGGGCCATATCGCCATCATGGGTTCGCTGTTCGGCTATGCCGGCTGGCCCGAGAACGGCAGCTACGGCGCCAGTAAGGCGGCGGTGATCAATCTCGCCGAAAGCCTCAAGCTCGAATTGGAAGGCACCGGCGTCGCCGTCACCATCATCAATCCAGGCTTCGTCGATACGCCGCTCAATGCATCCTACGATCCCAAGAAAAAGCTCTATGCGATGAGCAAGGAGCGCTGCGCGCGGAAAATTCTCGAAAAACTGGCGGGGCGCCCCTACGAGATCGCCTTCCCGCCCCAGGTCGCGGGCTTCCTGAAGACGGTGCGCTCGCTGCCGCGCGCAATCTCCTTCCCGCTGATCCGCTGGTTCACCAAAAGCATGGGGGCCTAATGCATCTCTTGTCTTCGTCATGCCCGGACTTGATCCGGGCATCCATGCCGTTACGTCTCAGCAAGTGGAAGTGCTCTTGGAATGGATTGCCGGGTCAAGCCCGACAATGACGAGGGACTAGCTGAGCAACTCGCGGAAATAAGTGTCGAGCATGCGGTTCTTGGGGTCGGCGGCCTTGCGGCGCGCGGCAAATTGCTGAATGCGCACGCCGAATGCTTTGCGCACCTGGTCGCGGGTCAGGAACGGCGTCTGATTGAACAGCGGCACGCCGCGCCGGGCGCTGCAAAACTCATTGTAATGATGGAGGAATTCCTCCCATTCGGGACCGCCGGTCGAGGCGGGGTCAATGCTCAAGGTGGACCCCTCCCAGCTATAGGACAGCAACGCCTCGACGTCGCGGGTGATGGCATAGCCCACGCTCGGCAGATTGCAGCGATAGCCGGTCGCTTTCTCATAGGCGAGGCAGAACTCGCAATATTCCTCGAGGATGTCGAAGAAGCCGCCTTCGCGGAACGCCCACATGCTGAACAGATATTTGTTGGCGCCGGGGTCGCGCGGATAGTTGATGATCTGGGCGTGCGGCCAGGTGCGGTCGCTGCGGACCACGAACACCAGCGCTTGGCGCAGCACGAAGAAATGAAGCTTGTCGGCGAGCGACCTGAGCTGGGCGTTCTTGGTGCTGCGCTCGATCCACAGCGTGACGGCGGGCCCGTATTTGCGCCAGAAGCGGTTGCGGTAGACCCAGCGGTGGCGCGAGGTGGGCTGCACCTCGGGATTGTCCTTGCGCAGCTCGACCAGCACCCGCTTCACATAGGGGAAGATGTAATACATCACCGCATAGCCGCGCGCCTTGTAGATGGGGAAGTAGCGCTTGAAATTATCGAGGCTGAGCGAGTAGTGGCGAACCGCCAGCGCGGTGGTAGGGCGGACCTTGATGGTGACCTCGTAGACGATGCCGAACAGCCCGTAGCTCGAGCGGATGATCTGCATCTCCTCGGGATTGTCGCGCTCGGTGATCTCGCGCAGCTTGCCGTCGGGGGTGACCAGGCGCACGCCGGTTACATAGGAGCTGATCTGGCCGAAGCCGCCGGGGAACGATGAGTCTTTGGTGGCGGCGGTGGCCATCGCGCCCAGGGTGACGTTGCCGATTTCCGTGGTGATGTGGAACTGGAGGCCGCGCTCCTTCAGCGCGTTGGACACCACGATATAGGTGGCGCCCGCCTCGACCGTCACGGTGTCGTCGGTGAAGTGCAGGATGCGGTTCATGGCCTTCATGTCGACCATGGTGCCGCCGTCGTCGCCGTTCATGCGCGCGGTCGAATGCATCGAGCCGGCCGGCCGCACCGGCGAGGGGAAACGCACCTCGTCGGTCAGGATCTCGACCAGATCCTCCACGCTCTCGGGCGTGACCAGCATCTTGGGGTGGTAGGTCCAGGTGCCATCCCAAGTTCTGATGGTGACGTCCTGCTTGATCTCCATGCACTTCCCCCGGGGCGCCTTGCGGGCGTCAGACCATAAACCAAACCGCCGCCGAATCCAGGCTCCAAGCGCCGCGGCCCCAAGTCCATAGAGATCGCCCCTGGCGGCGCGGATTTGACATAGATCAAGCGTAGACGGGCAGATCGCTGCGGGGTTGAACCCGATTTGCGGGGATGCTTAGGTCTCGGCCGAAAGGCGCCCGGGAGCTCGGGCAGCCTCAACCAAGCATAAAGGATCACGGAACGGTGCAGCGTTACTGTATCATTGGCGCGGGCGCTTGCGGCCTGGCGGTAGCCAAGACCTTCGCCGAGCGAGGCATTTCGTTCGACTGTTTCGAGGCGCTGGGCGATGTCGGCGGCCTATGGAACCCCGACAGCCCGCATGTGGTCTATGGCTCGACCTATCTCAATTCCTCGAAAAAGCTCTCGCGCTACCCCGATTTCCACTTTCCCGATGAATGGGCGCCTTATGCGAGCCGGGCCCAGGCGCAAGCCTATCTTCGCGCCTATGCCAAGGAGTTCGGCCTTTATCCGCTGATCAGCTTCAACAAGCGCGTCACCGGAGCCGAGCGCATTGAGCAGGGCTGGCGCGTCCAGATCGAGGGCGAGGCCGCGCCCCGGTCTCTTGCCGGTCTGGTCATCGCCAACGGGCATCATTGGGAGGCGGTGGTCCCGACCTATCCCGGCCAATTCGACGGCGAGATGCTGCACTCTCACGACGTCAAGTCCAAGGAGCAGGTCAAGGGCAAGCGCGTGCTGGTGGTGGGCGCAGGCAATTCAGCCGTCGACATTCTGTCCGATGCCGCGATCGAGAATGGGCGCGTCGTGCATTCGATGCGCCGGACCTATTATTTCTTCCCCAAGACGGTGTTCGGCAAGCCGACCGACGTGTTCATCGATTACACCAGCCGGATTCCGCTGCCGCGCAAATTGATGCGGCTGTTATATCGCTGGGGCATGCGGATCGTGGTCGGACCGCATCGCCGCTTCGGTCTGGAGCGGCCGGATCACGATCTGTTCGAGGCGCATCCCACCGCCTGCAACACCTATATCGATCACCTCATCCATGGCCGCACCATCGTGAAGCCCGGCATCGAGCGGCTCGACGGCAAGCGCGTCATCTTCACCGACGGCAGCGCGGAAGAGATCGATTTTCTGGTTTGGGCCACCGGCTTCCGGCCGAGCTTCCCGTTCATCGACAGCTCCTACATCCTCGACGAGCAGGGCAAGTCGAAGCTGTTCATCCATACCTTCAGCCGCGAGCTGGACGATTTCTTCGTGGTCGGCCTGTTCGAGCCGGCCGAAGGCGGCGTGTGGCAGATCGCCGATTATCAGGCGCGGCTGATCGCGGCCTTCATCAAGGCGCAAGACAGCGATCCGAAGCGGGCGGAATGGTTCAGGTCGCTCAAGGCGACGCGCGCACCCCGATATCGGCCACGGCATCAGATGGAAGGATACGCCCTGGCACCGCTTCGAGATTCAGCACTACCGCTTCCGCCGATATATGAAGCGGCTGTTGCGCAAATTCGGCTTGCCGTCGGGCGAGAAGGTCGAGCCGCATGTGATGCCGAGCGACGGCGCCGACGCCAAGACCCCGCTCAAGCTCGCGTCATGACGAGGATTGCTTAGGGAGGCCGCGGCGGAGTTGGCGCGCGACGAGGCGGGGGAAGAGCGCGTTGAGCACGAACAGGGCCCGCAAGATCGGCGGCTTCACCACCGTCCGCTTTCCTGCCGCCACACCGGCGAAGATCGCCGCGGCGGCTTGCTCGGATGACAGGATCGGCGCGAGGTTTGGATTGTTCGCGGGCAGACGCTCTCGGCTGCCGGGATTGTGCTGCCAATAAGGACTCTCGACCGCCCCGAGCACGACCAACGTCACGCTTATCCCGCTGCTTCTAAGCTCGGCTTGCAAGGTCTCGGCGAGACCGGCAATGGCGCGGCGCGCGGCGGTATAGGCGGACGCATTCGGCCAGGCGATGTAGGATGCGGGCGAGGTTATGAACGCCAGGGCGCCGCTGCCGCGCGCAAGCATGTCGGGGAGAAAGGCGCGGGTGAGGTTGAAGGCGGCGAGATACGGCACCTCGATCATGTGCAGCGCATCGTCCGCGGTGGTTTCGATCATGGGCAGCCAGCGTCCGGCTCCGGCATTGTTGACGACGATGTCGGGCGTGCCCGACTCGCGTTTGATCCGCGCGCCGGTCTCGGCGATGGCGTTGGCATCGGACAGGTCGATCAAATAGGGCGAGGCCGAGCCGCCTCCGCGGCGAATGGACTCGGCCACGCGATCGAGCCGTTCGGCATTGCGGGCCAGCAGCAGAACATGGGCGCCGTCAGCGCCATAGCGCTTGGCGATGGCCTCGCCGATCCCGCTCGACGCTCCGCTCACCAGGACCAGCTTGGCTGCCATAACGCCCCTCCCACGCCCTTGTCGGCTGCACGGCTAAGCTATTGTGCTTACGCTATATTCAGGCACCGTCGCGAATGTATTCGACTGTGGCACAAAGGCTACAGGGCGCGGCGAACCTAGCGTCTGCGGCTGCAAAGATACTGGCACGCGCGCTCGCGCTGGATAATCTAATGCATCTTGGATCGTGCTGAAGGGGGAGGCGTTCCGATGAGGCCGTATTTGCGCGTGTTTAAGTTGGCTCTAATCGGGGCCGCCCTGTGCTTGGCCCAAGGCACCGCCGCTAATGCCGGCTGTGTCGGATTTTCCGGCACTGCCGATGGGTTCGATCAGGAAACGGGCGTTAGTCGCGCCCAGCTCGCGCTGGCTGACGCGATCAACGAGTACAAGAAACAAAAGAAGCTCGGGTCCGTCACCGTTACACCGATGAAGGCAAAGCCGCAGCCTTACTGGCGCGACAGCGTGTGGGACGAACTGCTGTACAAGCCGGACATCGTGAAATCGAATTCCTACACGATCTGCTGGCACGGCGTGGTCTCGCCCTATGTCTGCACCTCGGGCGCGAAAGCCTGCTGGTGATGAGATCCCGCCTCGCCGCAGGCGATTGTTGCGCGACACGTGCGCGCGGTGGATAGTGTTAACGTCGTCATTGCTGAGGGAGACGTTCCGATGAGGTCGTATTTGCGCGTCGTTGGGTTGGCACTGATCGGGGCAGGCCTGTGCTTGGCCCAAAGCGCGCCAGCCAATGCAGGCTGTCTCGGATTTTCCGGAACCGCCGATGGTTTCGACCGGGAAACGGGAATTAGCCGGGCGCAACTCGCGCTGGCTGAGGCCATCTCCCAGTACAAATCATCAAAGAAGCTCGGCTCCGTCACCATAACGCCGATGAAGGCAAAGCCGCAGCCTTATTGGCGCGACAGCGTCAGCGCGGATCTGTTCTATAAGCCGGACATCGTGAAATCGAATTCCTACACCGTCTGCTGGCACGGCGTGGTGTCGCCCTATGTCTGCACCTCGGGTGCCAAGGTCTGCTTCTAATTGCAAGACCCTGCATCGCGCCCCGGGGCGAACCCCGGGGCCGATCCCTTTTCCCCGCGCGATTGATTGTTGGCTCGGCCGTTAATGCGCCGGCACGAGTTCGACTTTCTCCGGCTTCTTCATGAGTAGCAGCAACGGGATGATCGCCAGCGTCACCAGCCCGATGAACCAGAAAATATCGTTGAAGGCGAGCATCTGCGCCTGACGGGCGATCTCTTGCACGATCAGCGGCGCCGATTCCGGCGAATAGGGCGTGAGCCCGTGCTGCGACAGATAAGGGAGGAGGTCGCGGTTATAGGGCGTGACATGCGTCGTCAGCTCGGCGAAATGGATCTGCGCCTGGCGCACGAACAGCCAGCTGACCACGGCGATGCCGGCCGACCCGCCGATGCCGCGCATCAGCGCATAGACGCCCGAGGCCTCGTCAAGCTGCCCCTTCGGGATGCTGGCGAAGGCGACGGCAGTGAGTGGCACGAAGAACAACCCGGTGCCGATCCCCGACCAAATGCCCGGCGTGGCGATGCCCCAATAATCGACATACAGATTGAAGTGGGACATCAGCAACGTGCCGACCGCGGTCATGACGAGACCGGCGGCGACCAGATAGCGGGCATCGAACATTTTGATGAGGATGCCGCCGGTGATCGCCAGGGTGATGGCGCTGACGACCGCGCGCGGAATGAACAGCGTGCCGGCCGTCGCCGGGTCGTAACCAAGCAGCCGCTGGCTGAACAGCGGCATGATCGCCATCCAGCCGAATAGGCTTATGCCATAGGCGGTGATGGCGAGCGTCCCGGCCACGAAATTGCGGTCCTTCAGCAGCGACAAGTCGATGATGTTGTCAGGCTTGTTCCAGCCTCTGAGGAAGAAGGCGACGGTGGCGAAAATTGTGACGATGACGCCGACCACGATCAGCCGGGAATTGAACCAATCGCGCATCTGGCCCTGATCGAGCACGAATTGCAGCGCGCCGACGGCTAGCACCAACAGCCCCATGCCGATCCAGTCGGTCTTGATGTCCTTGACGGCGCGTTGCGGCAGGTAGCCGATCGACATCAGGAGGGCGAACAGGCCCATCGGGACGTTGATGTAGAACACCATGCGCCAGGAATAGGTCTCGGTCAGATAGCCGCCAAGCGCGGGGCCGATCACCGGCGCCACCATGATGCCCATGCCGAAAATGGCGAGGGCCTGGCCGGCGCGGTTGCGCGGGAACACGTCGAGCAGGATCGCCTGGCTCAAGGGCACCAAGGGTGCGCCGAACACGCCCTGCGCCAAGCGGAACACCACCATGCTCTCGAGGTTCCAGGCCAGGCCGCACAAGGCAGAGGAGGCGATGAAGCCGATGATGGCGGTGAGCAGAAGCCGCCGTCGCCCGAGCCATTTGGAGAGATAGCCGGTGAGCGGCATCACCACGGCGGCGGCGACAATATAAGACGTGAGCACCCAGGTGATCTGGTCGGAGGTCGCGCCGAACGCCCCGAGCATATGCGGCATCGCCACGTTGACGATGGTGATGTCGAGCACTTCCAGTATCGCGGTGAGGACCACGGCGATAACCAGCGGAATGGGCGGTCGTTCGAAAGGGAGTTCTTCGGCGTGGACCGGCCGCGGCGGCGGCCCGCCGGGAGGCTTTCCTCCCTTACGGCCCTGTCCGGCCCCACGCTTAGCGCGGCTCATTGCCGGCTCTGCGCCGTCTCGGTGGTGTCGATGGTCACGTCGGCGCTGGCGCCCACCCGCAACGGCTGATCCGGGCTTGGCTGGCTGGTGATCCTGATCCTGATGGGGAAACGCTGGGTGACCTTGACCCAGTTGCCGGTGGCGTTCTCGGGCGGCAGGACGGAGAAGGTCGAGCCGGACCCGGCGCTGATGCTTTCGACCACGCCGTCAAGCTTGGCGTCGGGATACATGTCCAGGCGGATGGTGGCCTTCTGGCCCGGCTTGATGCGGGCGAGGTCGGTCTCCTTGAAATTGGCGTCGACCCACCAATGGCCGTCCTCGATCAGCGCGAAGGCGGGCGTGCCGGCCTGGATCACGCTGCCCGGCCGCAGATTGAGATTGGACACCCAACCATTGCCGGGGGCGGTGACGTGGGTTTTGACCCGATCGTGTGTCGCCTTATCGAGCCCGGCCGAAGCGGCCCGCACCTGGACCGTGGGCGTGGTCACCGTCAGGCTCTTGTCCTGCTCGGTGTCGAAATCGGCCTGCGCTTCGTCCAAGGCCTGCATGGCGTCATGCCAGGCCTTCAACGCGTCGGTGAGCGCGGGTGAGGGCGGCTCGCCCGGATTCTGCGCATCTTTGGCCGTGCGATATTTGCTCAGCGCATCCTCGAGCGCCACGCGCTTCTCTTCGAGCTTGGTGGCGGCGGCCTTCAGACCGTCGGCCGCGGTCCCGGCGGCGGATGCGGCCGCGTCGAACTGGGCGCGCGCGTTGCGCAGCGCCGCGTCGTACAGCGTGGGATCGATATCGAACAGGGGATCGCCGGTCGCCACCTGGTCGTCGTCGGTGACATAGACGCGGATGATGGGGCCGGAGACCTGCGAGGCCACGCGCACCACATTGGCGCCGGTATAGGCGTTGTCGGTCGAGGGATAGATCGCGGTATGGCGCCAATAAAGCAGCACGCCGCCGATGGTCGCGAGCAGCAAAACGGCCAGCGCGATCCAGCGATAGGTTGCGGCATTGCCTGTCGCGCGCGCCTTGGCCTCGGTCCTAGCGTCCTGGTTCACGTCCCTATCTACCTCGTTGTGGCGGGGGATGTCGGGCCTCCTTGAGGCCTTGGGGCCCGCAAATCAAGGTGAAGCACGGCAGAATGATGACGAGGCTTAAACTGGATGAGGCCGCGGAGCAAGATTTCCCTTGCTGCCGAGGGGGTAAGCCAAATTGCCACGGGTTGGTGCGGCTGCCGGCATAGTGTCGTGGCCGGCTTGGCGACCATTCAATTTGCCATGATCCTGTTCTGACCTCGGAATCGCGTCCGGCTTGTCTTCCAACCGGTTCGGTTTAACATGAGCCGGTTCGAGGGGCGACAAGGGAGAGCCTGGCAAAAAAGCCGCCCCGGACGCTCTTCGTTTAGTCAAAAGTCGATCCTGGTGATGCGGCGTTGGGACTGGAAGTCTCGACTTCAGCGGCGAGCCCCGAGGCGAGGGCGGCTGGAGAACCTGGGGGTGTGCGACGCTCGAGAACATAAGACTTGAACCGGGAGGGAGGGGACGATGGCAACATCGAGATATATCGCGCGGCTGATGGGGCCGCTGCTGCTGATCATCGGCATCGGCATGATCATGGGCATGCTCACCGAGGGCGACGGCTATTCGAGCCTGCTGAAGGAGTTCATCGCCTCGCGCGCGCTGATCTTCGTAACCGGCATGCTGGCGATGGTCGCCGGGCTGGCGATCGTCAATGCGCATAATCTGTGGGTCCGGGACTGGCGGGTGGTCATCACCGTGCTCGGCTGGCTGTTCATCCTGCGCGGCTTCATGAATTTGGTTTTCCCTGGAACGGTGCAGACCCTTGGCGACCGCATGATCGCCAGCCATGCCGGCGTACTGGCCGGCGCGGCGGTCACCATCGTGCTCGGCGCCATTCTGTCGATCATGGGCTATGAGGATTTGTGGGTCCATAAGCCGCGCCGCAGCGCCGCCCGGGCGTCCTCCTCCAGCCGGAGCGCCAAGCGGCCGCGCCGGAAACGCGCCTAAAGCGCGAATTGATCGCGACGCCCCTTTGAAAGGGGTGCGCCGAGGTCTAAATTATAGTCGTTCCGAGGGGAGCCCCAGGTAAGGGGCTGAGAGTCCGCTGCCTTCGAAGAAGGCCCGGCGGAGACCCTTCGAACCTGATCCGGGTCATGCCGGCGAAGGGACGGGACCTATCATCCTTCTCTTTCCCCGTCAGGGTCCGGTGCCTCTAAAGGAGTGCCGCGGCCATGAACGTTCACGACAAGACCATCAAGCGCACCGAACTGACCACCGGGCCGCTGACCGGCAGCCGCAAGATCTATTCCACGCCCGAGGGCCACGCTGACGTGCCGGTGCCGCTGCGCGAGATCGCGCTCGCCGAGGGCGCCACCTTCCAAGTCTACGACACGTCGGGACCTTATACCGACCCCGTCATCACCAATGACGTGACGCGCGGGCTGCCGCCCTTGCGCACGCCGTGGATCGAGGCGCGCGGCGGGGTTGAAACTTATCGAGGCAGAGCGGTCAAGCCGGAGGATAACGGCAATGTCGGCGCGGCGCATCTTGCCCACGGCTTCAAGGCCGAACGGCAGCCTCTGCGCGGGCTGGCCGGCGCGAAGGTCACCCAGCTCGAGCTGGCGCGGGCCGGCATCGTCACCACGGAGATGGTCTATATCGCGCATCGCGAGAATATCGGGCGCCAGCGCCAAACCGACGAGGCGGAAGCGCGTCTCGCCGACGGGGAGAGCTTTGGCGCATCGCTGCCATCCTTCGTGACGCCGGAATTCGTGCGCTCAGAGGTGGCGCGCGGCCGGGCCATCATCCCCGCCAATATCAATCACCCCGAATCCGAGCCGATGATCATCGGGCGGAACTTCCTCACCAAGATCAACGCCAATATCGGCAACTCCGCGGTGACGTCATCGGTGGAGGAGGAGGTCGAGAAGATGGTGTGGGCGATCCGCTGGGGCGCCGACACGGTGATGGACCTGTCGACCGGGCGCAACATCCACACCACGCGAGAATGGATCATCCGCAACGCGCCGGTGCCGATCGGCACGGTGCCGATCTACCAGGCGCTGGAGAAGGTCGACGGCGACCCGGTCAAGCTCGACTGGGAGGTGTACAAGGACACGCTGATCGAGCAATGCGAGCAGGGTGTGGACTATTTCACCATCCATGCCGGAGTGCGGCTCGGCTATATCCATCTCACCGCCGACCGCGTCACCGGCATCGTGTCGCGCGGCGGCTCGATCATGGCCAAATGGTGCTTGGCCCATCACCGCGAGAGCTTTCTCTATGAGCGCTTCGAGGACATTTGCGCGATCATGCGGCGCTACGACGTGTCGTTCTCGCTCGGCGACGGGCTTCGGCCCGGCTCCATTGCCGACGCCAACGACCGGGCGCAATTCGCCGAGCTGGAGACGCTGGGCGAGCTGACCAAGATCGCCTGGGACCGCGGCTGCCAGGTGATGATCGAAGGGCCGGGCCATGTGCCGCTGCACAAGATCAAGATCAATGTCGAGAAGCAGCTCGAGCTGTGCGGCGAGGCGCCGTTCTATACGCTGGGCCCGCTGGTCACCGACATCGCCCCGGCCTACGACCACATCACGAGCGCGATCGGCGCGGCGATGATCGGCTGGTTCGGCACCGCCATGCTTTGCTACGTGACGCCGAAGGAGCATCTGGGACTCCCAGACCGCGACGACGTGAAGGCGGGGGTGATCGCCTACAAGATCGCCGCGCATGCCGCCGACCTCGCCAAGGGTCACCCGGCGGCGATCGCGCGCGACAACGCGCTGTCACAGGCCCGGTTCGAGTTCCGCTGGGCGGACCAGTTCAACCTGTCGCTCGATCCGGACACGGCGCGGTGCTATCACGACGAGACGCTGCCCAAGGAGGCGCACAAGCTCGCCCATTTCTGCTCGATGTGCGGGCCGAAATTCTGCTCGATGGAGATCACCCAGCAGGTGCGCGACTACGCCGCCAAGCTCAAGGAGAAGGAGCGCGGCAGCCTCAGGCGAAGGCGCGCCTCTCACCGAGGCCGAGCGTCAGAAAGGCATGGACGAGATCGAGCGAGAAGATTCCGACGCGACTCGGCGGGCGAGGTCTATGTGGAGGAGGAGTGATCCGGCATCCCGCTGCTCAAGCATGCGCACGCGTCTGAGTGTATGGATTGTTGTAACTCACGAGGAAAGCATCATGAAAGCTCTGAGAGACGGCATCAATCCCAAGGCCCTGCCGAGCGGTACCGGCTGCGTCGAATGCTTGGCCGCCGGCGGCTGGTGGTTTCATCTGCGCCGGTGCGCCCTATGCGGTCATATCGGCTGCTGTGACTCATCGCCGAACCAGCACGCGACCAAGCACCACGAAGAGACCGGTCATCCGGTTATTGCCAGCTTCGAGCCGGGGAGCGGTGGTTCTACGACTATCGCACGGGAAAAGCGTTCGCGGGCCCCAGCCTGGCTCCTCCGCAGTGCCATCCGGTCGATCAGCCGGTGCCGGGTCCGCGCCGGACGGGTCCCGCCCGTGGGACTTGCTCCACGAGAAGGATGTGCGCTTGTTGGCGCGCCGAGAGCGCCCGGCGCGGCGCAGGCGCCGCGTGTCGGCGCGCCATCGCCCCGCTCCTTCGAGACGGGCCTTCGGCCCTCCTCAGGATGAGGAGAAAGAACTGCTCTTTGACAAGAGCCGGACGCGTTCCGCGCCGCGGCAATAAACGCGCATGTCACGATTCGCGCCGCTAAAGTCCGGCCTGGATGGTCTTGAGCAGCTGGAAGCGCATGGCGCCGCTATTGCCCCCCAGCGCGATCACGAAGCGCACCCGCCCGTGCGCTTTGGTGTCGGCATAGCCCGCGAGCGTGCGTACGCCGGAAAAGGTGCCGGTCTTGTTCATGCCGCCGTCATGGCCGTGGAGCAGGCCGGCGTGGGGCGCGAACAGCTCGAGCACCTTGGCGAGGCCGCGGGCGGTGAAATGGGTGCCGCGGCTGATGCCCGAGCCCTCCTCGAGATGGATGTCCTCGGCGAGGCCGTTGGCGGCAAGCATGTTATTCGCGACCTTGAGCGACTTCTCCAGGCTGACCGGTCCGCCCAGGGTCCCGCCGATCTCCAGGAAGACCTGGTTGGCGATGTAGTTGTTCGAGGCGATGAGCAGTTGGGTGAGGATCTGCGAGAGCGTGCGGGACTGGCGGTGAACATAGACCGGCTTCAGGCCCTCGGGCACGGTCCCGGTCGATGATCCCGCCCTTGACGCTGCCGCCGGCGCGCTCGATGAACGCGGCGATCAGCTCGCCGGCATATTTCAGGCTCACCGCCGGGTCCTTGCTCAGGCTGATGCGGCCGCGGCCCTGGGGGCCCCGCGCCTGGAACTGGCTGATCGCCAGCGGCGTGATCGGCGTCTGTTCCTCGGCGGAGCGGACCGTCTTGCCCTTGCGCACGGCGGCGATGGTGTTGAAGTTCACCGCCAGCGCCGAGTTCAACGCGTCATAGGCCTCGTTGGTGTCCTCGATGCCTGGGATGCGCAGGTCTGAGGGGTAGTAGCTCGCATCGAGCACGATGCCGGTGATCGGCTCCTTGCCGATGGCGGCGACCAGCTCCTTCGCGAGCGGCGCCAGCTCCTCCGAGATCAAAAAGGGATCGCCGCCCCCGCGCACGTACAGCACGCGCTTGTCGTCGAGGTAGAAGCTGGTCTCGAAGCGGTAGTCGCCGCCCAGCACCTCCATCGCGAGCCACGCCGTCACGATCTTGGTGACGGAGGCCGGGACGAAGGGCTTGTCCACGTTCTGGGCGATCAGCTCGTTGCCCTTGTCGTCCATCACCAGCACCAGCCCCGATGGCGCCAGCGCCGCGACCTTCTCCTTGGCGCCGGCGAGTGCCGGGGCGGGCAGCAGGAGCAAAGCGAGGGCGAGGGCGAGCGGGCGAGAGGGCATGGCACAGAATTTCCGCTTATGGCACTTAGCGGACAAATTTATCCCTGCCTGTCGCTGCGGCGCGAGCCGAAAGTCATTTCAACGTGATGGCCAGCCCGCTGAGGTCGGCATTCGCCAACAGTCCGACCTGCTGGCCTGAAAGCTCGAGCACCGCGCCCTTCTGGTTGGTGAGGACGATCGCCCGGGCGCCACGGCCGACTGCAAGCCCTGCGCCTGCCGCACCATAGACGCCGGCCACGTCGGACGCGCGGCTGATGTTGCTCACCCGGCCGCGCAGCACGCTCTTCGATCCGCCGAAGATGAGGCCATAGTCGAGGCCGCCGATCGAAAGCGGATAGTGCTTGCCGCGGAAGGTCAGCGTGCCATGGCCGCCCGAGCCGCCGATGATCCAGCCGGCTTTGTAGACCGTTAGCGTGATGCTGCCGCGGTCTGCGCGCGCATCCTGAACCCCAACGGCGAACAAGGCGATCAGCGCGATGAAAATGCTTCTGACCGGTGTTGGAACTTGCATGGCATTCCCTCCATTGTTTCAGTCGGTGAAGCGATACTTGTCCCCAAATCTGGCTCCCATTGCGGCACAGCCCACCGACTTGGCGGCGTTCAGCGGGCCTATTCGAAATGATAGAACTGATCGTTCAGATATTTGAGCAGGTCCTGCATCTCGCTCGCGGAGAAGTCTTTTTTGGCCGCATGACTGCAGGCAACCAACTGCTCTTTCAACGCATCCAACGACTGAACCTGGCGGTCCTTGCGGGTGAAGATGTCGGTTTGGTGACATGCCATGCAGTTGGCGTTGAGCAGGCGCTGTCCGTTGGCGCTGTCGCCCGGCAATGAGGCGGCAAAAGCGCTCGGCGCCAGCAGGATCAGTAAAGATGCGTAGATAATGGTCTTCATGGATTGCCTCGGATCTTCGGCAGCGCGGACCTATGCTAGCGATAGTTCGGCGTGAAGTCAGTCGGATCGCGGGTTGGTCCGGGCGGTCAAGCGGCCAAAACGACAAGCAATCAGGGATCGGCCACAGGCGGTTCGAGCCGGCAACGAGCGCCGTCTTCGAGCTACTCCCGCACAAACGTGCCGAGCCCGGTGCGGACGTAATCGTCGAGCACGACCTCCGCTGCCTTGCCGTCGTCGCCAAGGGTGAAGATCGCGCGGACGAGGCCGTTGGCGGTCTCGCGTGGCTTAATAATCGCGGCGCCGCTTCTTCCGCGGAGACGCCGTCAGGTCGGCCTTGCAATTGGCGATGAAGGCTTCCTTTTCGGGCTGCCTCAGCGCAGGCCTGACCAGTTCCGCCTGCCAGAAGCACGACTGCTTCTTCTTGGCGTGCTGCCCGGCCGAAGCCGGGGTCGAGCAGATCGCGGCGGCCAGAAGGGCAACGCCGGCGCTTTGCATCATGCGTTTCGTGCTGGTCCTCATCGCTTACCTCCTACGCCAATATCCTGGGAAGGGTCGCCTCTGCTAGCGGTGCAGGGAGAGACTTGTCGCGAGCTGGAAGGTGCCGGATTTGTCGTTGAACTGTACGATGTTGATGGCGTGCCCGGCATCGGAGAGCTTGATGCTCATGCGGCCGCGGAACTTGTCGCCGCTGATGACGGCATGGACAAGGTCGTCTTTCGTCGTGCCGGTCACGCCGCCGCTCGCATCGTAGACGCTCTCGTTCCACGAGCCTTTGATCTTGCCGCCCTTGTCGGTCAGCTTCAGGGTGGTGTCGATCTCGTAGTCATCGCCGGTGCAACGCAGGGTCTGGGTGACATTGCTGCCGGCCGGCTTGTACGTCGCCTGGCAGGTCACCTGAACCGGCTTGCCATCCTTCGGGATGACCGTGCCGCCACCTGTCCAATCGCCCTTGAGCTGGTCGAAGGGATTGGCGGCGGCAGTCACGCCCGGCGTGGCCAAGGACGCGGCAAGGAGGAGGCCCGCAAGACCCGAAAACAGGCGATAGCGCATGCGTAATCCTTCCGGTTCGAGAGTGGAATCAGCCTGGAAAACAGGACTGAGATAGCCATTTATCGGCGGCAGCAAAAGCGTGGATCGAAGAATAGTCCGATTTCCGCGGCGACTCTATGGCACCTAGCCGACGAAAGCGGGCGCGACTTTAACCGTTCCCTTGATGAGCGCGGACCTACTGCCCGGTCTCGTTAGGCTGGCAGACGCCATTCTGATTGAGATATTCCCCCGAGGGGCACCGCTTCTTCTTCGGCTGGTCGAAGAAGCCTGCAGGACGGCAGCGCAGACCATCCCACTCGCCATGGTTCTTGCAGCGCGGCTCCTTGTGTTTGGATCCGCTCTGGCTCGGCTTCTTGGCCCCGCTCTGGCTCGGCGACTTGACCGGGCAGGTTTGAAACAGATCCTGCCTCTCGGCCCCGGTCGAGCAGAGAATGCCGCCCCACTGATAGCCCGTCCGCCCATTTTTCGTGGTGAGCTTGAACCAGGGATAGCCGTCTTCGATGACGTCCGAGCGCCCCATCAAAGTGACGGGCTCGCCCTCTGTCAAACTGCCGATCTGAGGAAACTGCCGTCCGGGCCCATCGCGCAGGACGCCGCCCCATGAGCCGGCCGCGATCGGAAACTCACCGCTCGACGAGGCAGACGGTGGTGCGGCAGACGAAGAGGAGGAGTCCGACATTTTCTTGAGATAGGCGCGCGCCAGATCGGCATGAAAGCCGGTCGAATAATGCGACAAGAATGCGTCCCAGGCTTCGACCGTGCCGAGGCTTTTTGCCTCCTCGAACGCTTCCTTCTCGGCGTCTTCGGCCGCGCCGGCAAAGGCACCACCCTGCCAAAGGAGCCCCGGGCCGAAATCGACGCTCGGCGCCAGGAGCGCTGCCAGACCAAGACAGGCCCCAAACGCCAAGGCCCGAAAGGGTGGCCTCATGTGATTCCGAAGTCCCGCAGACGCGCCATCGCGACAGGTTGCGCACCTTCGGGCAAATCCGCCCCGCTCGCAAGACCGGTGAAGGAGCTTGCTGCACCGCTATTCCCGGCCCTGGCGCCTGGAGTAAGCTCCGCGCATGAGCACGCCGCCGTTGCCTCGTTCGATCGCGTGGTTGGGCGTGGCGCTCGGCATGTTTGCCGCAAGCGCGATCGGTTCCGCGGGCGCGGCCCCGCTCAGCGCGGCGGACCTGGCCTGGATCGAAACCTGCATCGCCGACCGCAAGCTCGAAGGCCTCGATCCGGTCAAGCTGCGCAAATATTGCGCCTGCATGCAGGAGATTGTGGAAGACAACGAACCGTTCAGCGTCAGCGGGCTGGAGCATAGCTACCCGCCGGCGCATGTGATGTGTCACCACGAGGCGGGCTTCAGGTGAGGGCGCGCGCGTCCGGCGCCCCGACGGCTGGCTCTAGCCCCCGGGGAACCTTGGCGGCGGGGGCCAGTTGTGCGAGGTTCGGGCCCAACGATTGCAAGGAGAGGCCGATGGCGAAGATTACCTACCGGATCGTCAAGCACGAGGATGGCTGGGCCTACAAAGCGCGCGGCACGTTCTCGGAGACCTTCCCCAGCCACGATGCCGCGCTTACCGCGGCCAAGACCGCGGCCGCCGAGCAGCGGGTACCGGGCGAGACCGTCGGCATCGAATATGAGACTGCCGACGGTGTGTGGCACGAAGAGCTCGACCCCGGCAGCGACCGGCCGGAGACCGAAGTCGAGGACGAGGAAGAGTGACGCGCACCCGGCTTGCCTGGGCGGCCGCCGCTTTGGTTCTGCTGGTGGTGCCGGGCGAAGGCCAGGCCTGCGCCTGCTGCACCAATCCGGGTCAGCGCTATGTCGAGGTGGAGAAGCTCGACTCCGGCCGCCTCGAGGAGATCGAAAGCCTGCGGTTCGGCGAAGAGGCCTGGCTCTTTGTCGGCGAGGGCGACGTCGAGACGATCACCGGCATTCACAATCCGGTTGAGCGCTACGATCTCACGGTGAACTGGAACAAGACTCATGACGCTGCTGGCAAGACCGCTATCGATTTTATCCTCACCAATCCGGGGGGTGGCTCGGGAACGCTGTCCCTCAGGGTGCCGCAAAATATTTCGATCTTCGAAATCGACCCGCGCGACAGCCCCGATCAGGGGACGGGACCGGTGCTCTATAAAGAATGGAAGCTGACGGGAGAGGCGACCGGCACCGGCGCGTTCAGCGGCACCAACAGCTCCAAGCAGGTGCTCACGCTCATCCTGCAAGGGCGCGGCAATTCCTGCACCAGCGCCCAGGATTTCACCCATTGGACGTTGGTGACCGAGGGGCCGAAGGGAATCTACAGCCTGTTCGGCGATCTGGTGAAATGAGCGCAGCCGATCATCGCGCGCGGCAAAAGGGCTATTCGGCCGGACCCGGCGACCGCTGGCTCCGCACCAGCATTTTGCTGGCGGTCGCGGCGCAAAGCCTGTTCCTGGTGTTCCTCACCGTGTTTCTGTTCAACCATGCCAACCCCAAGGGCGACGGCATGGAGATGGTGGGCGTGGGCGCGGCCTTCATGTTTATTTTCCTGCCGCTCAGTTTGCCGGCGTTCCTGCTGGCCAAGGAAAGTCGATATCTGGTGATTGCCGCGGTGCTGGCAAGTGTGGCCGCGTTCGCTTATTTCGCCATCTGGCTCGAGCTGCTGGATGAGCTCGGCATCGCGGCGGCACCGTGGTCGTAGGGGGGCGGGCAACAGCTTTCGCCGTTGCCCGCGCGAAGCTGCGGGGAGGGGGGCCGCCGCTTCGTCAATCCTACGCCGCGTCGACGAGGACGATCTCGGTGTCCTCGAGCGCTTTGACCTTCAACACGCTCTCGTCGGTTATGGCGGCGCCATCACGCGTGCCGATGCGCACGCCATTGACTTCGACGCTGCCGACCGCCGGCACGAGATAGCCGTGACGCTCGGCGCCGAGCTCGTACTCGGCGGTGTCGCCGGCTTTCAGCGAGACGCCGAGCACGCGGGCTTCGGCCCTGATGGGCAACGCCTCGCCGTCGCCGGCGAAGCCGCTGGCCAGCGGCACAAAACGTCCCGACCGGTCCGATTTGGGAAACGGCTTGGCGCCCCAGGACGGCTCGCCGCCGCTCACGCTCGGCTCGATCCAGATCTGGAAGATCTTGGTCGGCACCGGCTTCGCGATTGTACTCGGCGTGGCGAATGCCCGAGCCGGCGCTCATAACCTGCACGTCACCGGCTTCGGTGCGGCCCTGATGACCCAGACTGTCCTCGTGGGTGATTGCGCCCTGGCGGACATAGGTGATGATCTCCATCTCGGCATGCGGGTGCGGCGGGAAGCCGGTGTGGGGCGCGATCTCGTCGTCGTTCCACACGCGCAAGCTGCCGTGCCCGAGGCGGTCGGGATCGTGATAGCGGGCGAAGGAGAAATGATGCTTGGCCTTCAGCCAGCCATGATCGGCGCCGCCAAGCGTGTCGAAGGGTCTCAGTTCGATCATTGGAACCTCCTACTGGGTGGGCGAAGAATTAGGCAATGCTACCGCCGTCGACATTCAGGCTCGCACCGGTGATGTAGCTCGCCGCAGGGCTGGCGAGGAAGGCGACCGCTGCGGCGACCTCTTCGGGCTTGCCGTAGCGGCCAAGTGCCGTCGTCGCCCGCAACGTGTCGGCGAGTTCGCCATCTTCGGGGTTCATGTCGGTGTTGATGGGGCCGGGCTGGATGTTGTTGACGGTGATACCCCGCGCACCGAAATCGCGCGCCCAGCCTTTGGTGTAGGCGGAGACCGCGCCCTTGGTGGCGGCATAGTCGCTGACGCCGGGGAACAGGCTGCGCTCGCCGAGAATGGAGCCGATATTGATGATGCGGCCGCCCTTACTCATGTGCGGCTCGGCAGCGCGAACGGCAGCAGCCACACCCGCGACATTCACGTCGAACAGCCGTTCGACGGCCGATACATTGTCGGTCGCATGCTCCGCGCCATTCCTGCCGCTGATGCCGGCGTTGTTGACGAGGATATCAAGGCGGCCGAAGCGCTCGACCACGCCTTTCACCAGGGCCTCGACTTCCGCAGCATTGCCCTGGTCAGCCTGAAAGGCGTGGGCGCGGACGCCCTTGGCCAAGAGATCGTTGATGACGTCCTTGGCCTTGTCGGGCGATGCCGAATAGCTGATGGCGACGTCGGCGCCGTCTGCGGCCAGCGACTTGGCGGTCGCGGCGCCGATGCCGCGCGAGCCCCCGGTAACCAGGGCAACTTTTCCAGCGAGGGTCTTAGACATGGGTCCATCTCCATCCGTAAGAATTATTTAGCGAACGCTACATATGTGGCGCTGGACCCAGCCTGTCAAGAGCATTATATAATAACCACTACAGATTAGGAGGTGCTAGGGATCGAAAAATGGCAGGAGACAAGATTGTGGCAATTGGCCGCCCCCGCGCCTTCGATATGGATCAGGCGCTCGACCGGGCGCTGGACGTGTTCTGGCGCAAGGGCTACGAGGGCGCGACCCTGTGCGACCTGACCGCCGCCATGGGCATCAATCCGCCGAGCCTCTATGCCGCGTTCGGCAATAAAGAGGGGCTGTTCCGCAAGGCGCTCGACCGCTATGGCGAGATGCGGACCGCCTATTGGGCAGAGGCCCTCGAGGCGCCGACGGCGCGGGGCGTGGCCGAGGCTCTGTTGCGCGGCAGCGTTAAGTTCCTGACCGATCCCTGCCATCCCAAAGGTTGCCTTGCCGTGCAGGGCGCGCTCGCTTCGGGCGCCGACGCCGAGTGCATCCGTAATGAACTCGAGACCCGCCGCGCGGGCAGCCTGGCGCGCATCCGCGACCGGCTCAAACGGGCCAAGAAGGATGGCGATCTGCCCGCCGACGCCGACCCCGCCGGGCTCGCCCGTTACCTCGCCACGGTGATCGAAGGGATGGCGGTGCAGGCGGCCGGCGGGGCGAGCCGCAAGGAGCTGGAACGGGTCGCCGAGACGGCACTGCGCGCCTTTCCGGACCAGGGCTAGCTGTCCGGCCCCTATTTCGATTTCCCTCCTAACCAAGCCGCGCTGCGCGCGGTTGACCGACCTTTGGCGGCGCACCTATGCTCTCCCCCGCTCGGTGGGAAAACTTGGTTGCACGGACTTCTTCCGTGCCGAAGGGTTGTGGAGGTTGCGTGCGCGCACGCATGAGGATCGCTCACCGAGCGGTAGCCACGTTTCCCGGATATCTCCGCGCCGCCATCGCCGCGGGCGCCGGTTTGCTCTGGTGCGGCCATGCGCTGGCGGCCGCGACATGTGCGGCGGAGCGTGACGCGCCCCTCGTGCCGACGGACCCGGCGCTATGCGTGAGCCTCGAACAAGTTGTGCGCAAGCCTGAGGCCCTGCCGCTCAACGAATATGAGGCCAAGCTTGCCGAATTTCTCCGCAACTTCTGCCACCGTAACGAGGCTGCGGGCTGGACGCCCGACAAGCGCATGCGCGACACCGGTCCGTTCATCGGCACCTTCCAAAACGGCAAATGGTCGGGGGATTATCACGGCACCCACGCGCCGGTGGTCGTTTGGTACTCGCCGGACATGGTCCAATGGCTCAAGGGCAACCGGCCGGAGACGCAGGCAGCGGTTTCCAACCCGGCGCCGGTCCCCGACGGCGCGATCATGGTCAAGGAGATGTACCCTCCGCCCATTTCGGCCTGCGCCAAGGCCGATTTGCTCCGGCTGTTCCCGCTCAATGGCGGCGCGGTCATGGTTCGGTCGGCAGGCGCGTCCTATGACGGCTGGTTCTGGGGTTGGTTCGGCTGGAAAGAGAACAGCTGGGCGCCGAGTTGGCCGGCACAAGCGGACAATCCCTATCCCAATATGGGCTTCGGTCTTTATTGCACCAACTGCCACAGCTCGGCGCGCGACAACCAGACATTCGTCTCACTGCGCAACATAGCGGGGGAGCCGGGCGAGCCGCTGGTGTTTCTCAGTCACGATTTTTTCCTGTCGGGCGATTTCGCGGCCCAAGGCCAAGCCGGCGCGCGGAGCGGGGCGCCGCCCGCGCCGTTTCTGACGCATCATGAGGAAATCGCCGAGAAGGCAAAGACGCAGCGCGGCGTTAGGCTGGAACGACCCTACCGGCCCGAATTCACCGAGCTGTACCAGCCGCTGGGCGGGGTGCTTCCGTTCTCCGTCGGTTTCCTGCCGTCCGAAACCTACGATCACGTCTGGGCGCCGGGGGGCGAGCCAAGCCCGACGTCGCAATTCGTGACCTCCGACCAATGTATCGGGTGCCACGGTGCCGGCGGCACGGGTCTCCAATTCCAGATGACCGAGGCGGGCGCGGGCGCGACGTTTGTGAATATCTCGCCGCATGGAACCTGGCGCCATTCCCCGATGGGCCTGAGCGGTCGCGACCCGATCTTCTTCGCGCAGCTCGCCAGCGAGACCGAGACGTTCCATCCGGAGTCCTCGGCGCTCATCCAGGATACCTGCCTCAGTTGCCATGCCGTCCAGGGCCAGCGCCAACATGCCATCGATAGCGATAGCCAGGCGGCGAACGGGCAGTGCGACGCGTTCGCCCGCGAGATGCTCGCGGCCATCCCCTATGAGGCCGATGATCGGGTGGCGAAGCTTGCGCATTATGCCGGGCTCGGCCGCGACGGCGTCTCTTGCAACACCTGCCACGCGATGGTTGTCGGCGAGAAGGACAGGGCCAAAGTCGAGGGCGAGCCGCAGAACGCCTGCCTGGCGGAACGGCAGGAGCGCATCAATCCAGGGCTTACCGGGCTCGCCCGGACTTTCACCGGCAATTTCCTGCTCGCGTCGCCCGGCAAGATCTTCGGTCCGTTCGAGGACCTCAAGGACAAGCCGATGACCAACGCGACCGGGCTCGTTCCGGAGCATAGCCAGAAGGTCAAGAGTTCCGAGGCTGTGCGCCAGCTGTCACACCGTCCACCTGCCGGTCTTGCACCGCGGCCAAGTGGTCGGACGGGTCTATGAGCAGGCCACCTATCCGGAGTGGGCTTTCAGCGGCTACCGCTCGGGTGAGACGCCTGACGATCCGCTGCCGCTCGGCGCCGGCGACCGAGCGTCGTCGTGCCAGAGCTGTCACATGCCGAGCAAGAATTCGCGCGGCCAGCCTTATCGCAGCAAGATCGCCACGATCCAGGAATACACCAATTTTCCACAGGCCGAATACACGCTGCCGCCCGAGGACATCGATCTGCCGGAGCGGGAGGGTTACGCCAAGCACAGTCTGGTCGGATTGAACCTCTTCCTCATCAAGATGGCGCAGCAATTCCCGCAAGTCTTGGGGATCCGCACCGAGGATCCGATGCTGGCGCGAAAGAGCGCCGCTACCGGCTTGGAGACGGCCGAGAACGCCATCCTCGAACAGGCGGCGGAGCGCACCGCGAAGATCAGTATCGATAAGGTGATGCGCGACGACGCGGCGCTGAGCGCGACGGTGCGGATCGAGAACAAGGCGGGCCACAAGTTTCCGTCCGGGGTCGCCTTCCGCCGCGCCTTTATCGAGTTCAACGTGCTCGACGCCGATGATCGGTTGCTATGGTCGTCGGGACGCCCCGACGGCAATGGCGTGATCGTCGACGACAACGGGACCGCCGTGGCGGGCGAGCAATGGTGGACCGCGGACTGTGCACAGCGCATCGAGCCGGCGGCGCGACTGCATCAGCCGCACTACCAGGTCATCACCCGCCAGAATCAGGCGCAAATCTACGAGGAGCTGGCGGCTGAACCGGCGGATGGGCCGGCGCCGGTCTGTGGCGCCAACGCCACGCCGGAGGGAAAGTTGACCACGAGCTTCCTGTCGATCTGCGCCAAGGTGAAGGACAATCGGCTCTTGCCGCAGGGCTTCCTGCCATTGGCGGATCGGGTCAGGATCGCCGAGGCGCTGGGGGCCAAGCCCGACTTGGCCGAGGAGGTGGCGCCGGTGGGTGTGGATGAGGACCCCGACTACCGGGACGGCGGAAAGGACGAGATCGTCTACCAGGTCAAGCTGGCCGAACTCTCGGGGAAGCCGGCGTTGGTCCGGGCAACGCTCTATTACCAGGCGGCGCCGCCTTATTATCTGCAAGACAGGTTCTGCACCTCGCGCAGCGAAGATTCGGGAAGGCTCTATTATCTCGCCGGCAAGCTCGACATTGCCGCGGGGCCGATCAAGGATTGGAAGCTCAAGGTCGGCAAGAGCGCGCAAGCGCCAGTTCCGTGACGGGAAGATGCCTGACATTGGTGGCATGATGCGGGCTGTTCGGACAATCGCGGTCGCGGCGGGGCTTCTCCTGCTGGCGTCTGCGGCGCAGGCGGGCATCGCCGGCTCTCGCGTGGCAGCCGGCGCGAAGGAGGCGGGTGCCGCTTTGGCCGGACCCAAGCCCTTCGTCGATATCGTTTGTCCGATCATGCAGCAGCAGGCCGAGGCGCGGGGACTGCCGCCGATGCCGTTCGTGCGCCTGATCTGGAAGGAAAGCCGCTTCAACCCGCGGGCCGTGAGCCCGAAAGGCGCGCAAGGCATCGCCCAGTTCATGCCGGGCACGGCGGAGGAGCGCGGCCTCGACGATCCGTTCGAGCCGAAATCGGCGATCGTCCATTCGGCCAGCCTGCTTGCCGATCTTCGGCAGCAGTTCGGCAATTTCGGGCTGGCCGCGGCCGCCTACAACGCCGGGGCCGAGCGCGTGCGCTCTTGGCTGGCGGGATCGGGCGTGCTGCCCTGGGAAACGCAAAACTATGTCCAGTTCATCACCGGGCGCGCCGCAGAGGAATGGAAGCTCGCCGAGACCGAGCTGCCCGAAGCGCTCAGGACCGCAGGCGTGGAGGTTCAGGACTCCTGCCGCAAGCTCGCGCCGCTGGTGGTGCGCGCGGTTTACGAGACCGAGCCGCTTACGGCCAGCGGCGCCTGGCGCCCTTGGGGCGTCCATATTTCGACCTCGTTCTCCAAGGCCAAGGCGCTCGCTCAGTTCGTCAGGCTGAAGCGTGAGCACGCCGCGCTGCTTGGCGATCGGGAGCCCTTCGTGCTGCCTGAGCGGAACCTCAGCCGTGGGCGCCGTTCGCTGTACATGGTGCAGATCGGCGCCGACAGCCGCGACGACGCCGCCAAGCTGTGCGGGCAACTGCGCTCGGACGGCGGCGCCTGCCTCGTGCAGAAGAATTGAGGAGCTCGACGCATCTGCGCCTGGGCGCATTGTCTCAGTGGCAATATCGCGGGACTGGTATAAGGTCCCGTCCGGATCGAAGGTGCGAAACGCTCTCGGCGTCCGGGCTCGGAGGCGGGAGGTCCGATGCTCACCATCTATGAGAATCGCACCGGCACGCTCGAGCGCCAGAAGGGCAAGCCGCGGATCACCGAGGAGACGGTGTGGATCGATCTCCTCAATCCCACGCAGGAGGAGGAGAAGAAGGTCGAGCGGGCGCTCAAGTTCGACGTGCCGACGCGCGAGGAGCAGCAGGAGATCGAGGCGTCGAGCCGCCTCTATCAGGAAGACGGCGCCTATTTCATGACGGCGACGCTGCTCTACGAGCCCGAGCAGGGCGACGCCCGAGAACGACGCCGGTCACCTTCATTCTCGCCGGCCAGCGGCTCGTCACGCTGCGCTATGCGGAGCCGCGGGCCTTCTCGCATCTATCATGGCGCGATGCAACCGAGCCGAGCCGGACCTCAAGAGCGGGCCCGCGGTCCTGATCGGCCTGCTGGAGACGATCATCGACCGGCTTGCGGACTTCATCGAGCGTATCCAGGCGCGAGGTCGAAGGGCTGTCGCCATTCGATCTTCGAGATCAAGGCGCGCGCCGCGTCGCGGCAACGCCGTTTCGACGTGATGTTGCGGGCGATCGGCCGCGAGGGCGAGATCACCTCGAAGGCGCGCGAGAGCGCCCATTCGTTCGGCCGGCTGCTCACGTTCCTCGCGCACGCCGTCACCGAGCGGAAGGAAAGTCAAGCCGCTCCAGGCCCGCGTCCGCACCGCCGCGCGCGACGTTCACCTCTTGACCGACCACGCCACCTTTCTATCCGGCAAGATCATCTTCCTGCTCGATGCCACGCTCGGCATGATCAACATCCAGCAGAACGACATCATCAAGATCTTCTCGGTCGCTGCCGTGGTGTTCCTGCCGCCGACGCTGATCGCGTCGATCTACGGCATGAACTTCCATCACATGCCCGAGCTCGAGTGGTGGTACGCCTATCCGCTCGCGCTGCTGTCGATGGTGCTCGCGGCGGTGCTGCCTTATCTGTATTTCAAACGTAAAGGTTGGCTGTAATTTAGGCTTGCCTCGCCGTCATGCGGTGGTCAAACTCTGACGAGCGATTCAGCACCGACAAATCGGATGGGCGAGCGGGAAGACGTGCGCGTTTGGTTAAGGAGAATTCATTAATGACCAGTCGATCCTTGTATCTGTGTCTCGCGGCGGCGGGCTTTACATTTCTTGTTGGCCTTCCGGCGCCGGTCTCGGCAGCGCCCGGCGTGGTGGCCGCGCCGACTGACGGAATCGGACTCGTGCAGAGCGTCGATTACTACAATCGCCGCTGGCGCTATCGCAACGGAACGCATGTGCGCGCGCCGTTAACGGCGGTTGACGATAGCGACGGCGACACCTGGGTGAGGGCTCCCTTCGCCAGAGTGTATAGCGGCCGTCGTGGCACCTGGGTCAGGGCGCCGTTCGTCAATCTTTGGATCCCGCGCTAGCGGGCGGGCTCTAGCCGGCTCCCTGGATAAATGACCAGGCGAGCGCAGCGGCTGCGGTGATTGCGAGCGTGCTCAAGATGCCGAGGCGGACTCCGAACAGGAGCGCCGTGGCGAGGACCGCGAGCGCCAGCGCCTCGACATTGAGGCTCGCCCATTCCGGCGTCCACAGCCGCACGGGACCGTGCCATGCGGCGGTCACCGTGCCGAATATGACGTGGAGCGCGAACCACAGACTCAGATTGAGAATGACGCCGACCACGGCCGCGGTGACGCCGGCCAGAGCCCCGGCTAGCCGCGGATTTGCGCTGAGACGCTCGACATAGGGCGCGCCGGTGAAGATCCACAGGAAGCAGGGCGCGAACGTCGCCCATAGCGTGACGGCGGCGCCCAGCAGGCCGAAGGCGAGCCTCGGCTCGCCGCCTTGGCGATAGCCGGCGAGGAAGCCGACGAATTCGGTGACCAGAATCAGCGGGCCCGGCGTGGTCTCGGCGAGACCGAGCCCGTCAAGCATCTCGCCCGCGCTCAACCAGCCATAGGTCTCGACCGCCTGCTGGGCCATATAAGCGAGCACCGAATAGGCGCCGCCGAATGTGACGATCGCCAGTTTGGAAAAGAACAGCGCGATGTCGGTGGTGACATGGGCGCCGCCGAACAGGGCCGCAATGACCAGCAGGGGCCCGAGCCAAATCGCCAGCCACACTGCCGCAGTCCTGACCGTCCGCGACAGCGCTATCGGTGGAGGGCTCGCAAGGGGTGGCGGGGGAGTGGGCGCGGTCAGCGCATGCAGCCAACCCAACAACGCCGCGACGGCGATGATGAGCGGGAAGGGCGCAGCGAAGAAGAAAATGGCGGCGAAGGCCGCGGCGGCGATGGCGACATCGTAAGGGCCGCGCAGGGCGCGCCGGGCGACACGCAGCAGCGCCTCGATGACGATGACTAGAACCGCCGCCTTGACGCCGAGAAAGGCGGCCTCGACCAGGGGAACTTGGCCATAAAGAGCGTAAGCGATGCTGAGCGCCAGCACGACCAGGGCGCCCGGCAGCACGAACAGGAGGCCGGCGACGAGCCCTCCGGCCGTGCCATGGAGCCGCCAGCCGACATAGGTGGCAAGCTGCATCGCTTCCGGCCCCGGCAGCAGCATGCAGAAGTTCAATGCATGCAAGAACGGGGCGGGCGCGATCCAGCGGCGCTCATCGACCAGGATGCGGTGCATCAGCGCGATCTGGCCGGCGGGGCCGCCGAACGACAGGACCCCGATCTTCGCCCACACGGCGAGGGCTTCTCGAAAGCTGGGGTGGCGTGACGTCTCGGTCGGGCTCATGGCGGCTCACTCCCTAGCACAGGCCCACCATGGGCGGAGCGGCAGTTGAGCGAATTCGCCGCACAAACCTGGCGCGCGTCATGCTCCGGCTAGAGAGTTCTGGGCCCACATGCTACTTCAGGATCGAGGAGACGGATTCAAGCATGGTGTCGGGCCCACTGATTTAAGTGGCGGTGTTTCTCGCCGCCGCTGCCATTGCCGCGCCGCTCGGCCGTGCCTTGCGCATGGGCGCGGTGCTCGGCTATCTGGCCGCAGGCATCATCATCGGGCCTTATGTGCTGGGGCCGCTTTACGCCCTGAACGATGTCGACGCGGTGCTCCAATTCGGCGAGTTCGGCGTGGTGATGCTGCTGTTCGTGATCGGGCTCGAGCTTCGCCCGGTCAGGCTGTGGGCGCTGCGCTCGGCGATTTTCGGGCTCGGCACCGCCCAACTGGTGGTCACCTCGCTAGTCCTCGCCGCGATCGGTGTCGCACTTGGTCTCGCTCCGGCGCAGGCGCTGTTCATCGGGCTGGCGCTGTCGCTGTCGTCAACCGCTTTTGCGCTTCAGGTGCTCGAGGAGAAGGGCGAGCTCACCAGCCGCCACGGCAGGCTCGCCTTCTCGGTGCTGCTGTTCCAGGACCTGGCGGCCATCCCGCTGATCGCGCTGGTGCCGTTCTTCGCCTTCGGCGCGGCCGAATCCGGCATGGACTTCCGCAGCGCCTTGTTTGCCATCGCCACCATTCTGGGCGTGATCGTGGTCGGGCGCTTTTTGCTGAGCCGGCTGTACCGGATCGTGGCCGCAACCGGCGTGCGCGAGGCGATGACCGCCAGCGCGCTGCTGACGGTGGTGGGCGTGGCCCTGGTCATGGAGGCGGCCGGGCCTGTCGGCGGCGCTGGGCGCCTTCATCGCCGGCGCGCTGTTGGCCGATTCCGAATATCGCCATCAGATCGAGGCGGACATCGCGCCGTTCGAGGGGCTGTTGCTCGCCGTGTTCTTCATCGCCGTGGGCATGTCGATCGACCCAAGCGTACTCACGGCGAGGCCGGTCGAACTGGTCGCCATCGTGTTGGGCTTCGTTCTCATCAAGGCCGTGATCCTTTATCTGCTCGGCCGGTGGTGGGGCCTCGACAATACCGCCGCGCGACGCCTCGGCCTGGTCATTAGTCAAGGCGGCGAATTCGCCTTCGTGCTGTTTGGCGCCGGCGCGCTGGAGGGGGTCATCGATCGGCCCCTGGCCAACCTGTTGACGCTCGCCGTCACCTTATCGATGGCGGCGACGCCGGTGCTGCTGCTGATCGACGATGCGGTCAACCGCGCGCTGAAGCCGGCGCCCCCCGACTACGAGACGCCGCCGGACGGCGAACAGCATGTCATCATCGCCGGCTTCGGGCGGTTTGGCCAGATCGTGGCGCGCGTGCTGCGCGCGCGCCACATCCCCTTCACCGCGCTCGACTCGAATGTCGCGCAGGTGGATTTCGTGAAGCGGTTCGGGGCGCAGATCTACTATGGCGACGCCGGACGGCTCGACATCTTGCGGGCCGCGGGCACGGACAAGGCGCGGGCCTTCGTGCTCGCCATCGACCATGTCGAGAGTTCCCTCAGGGTCGCCGAGATGGTGCGCGCGCATTTCCCCGATGTCCCGATCTATGCCCGCGCGCGCGACCGCACCCATGTGCACCGGCTGATGGATCTCGGCGTGACCGTCATCGAGCGCGAGACGTTCCTGGCCGCACTGGAACTGACCAAGGACCTATTGCGGGGCCTGGGTTTGAAAGAGCCCGAGGTCAGGCGCCTGACGGAGACGTTCAAGCGGCTGGATGAGAAGCGCCTGTACGACGACTATCAATATTACACCGACCTGGAGAAGGTCCGGGCCAATGCGCTGACCCAGGCGATGGAGCTCGAGGAGCTGTTCGCGCGCGACGTCGAGGAACTGCCCGCTCAAGACGGCGCGCCGATCGCCGAGCGGCCCGCACAGCTGGTCACCGCTCGAGAGCGAGATGATCGAGGATCAGGCGATTGAGCTCGGCGGGGTGGGTGAATGGGCTCATATGCCCCGCGCCCTTGAGAATCGCGACTTGGGCATTGGGCAGCGTTGCCGCCAGAACATCGACCACGGCACGGGTCGGCGCGCGCGTCTTGCCGCCGGCGATGAGCAGGGTGGGGGCCGCGATCTCGGCATAGTTGTGCAAGGCAGTCGGCGCGTCGATGGCGATGGCGAATTCAAGCGCGACCTTGGAGATGGTGGCGGCAATCGCCGTCTTGAAGCGCTCGGGCGCCAGCCACCAGCGCCAGGGTCCGAGCCAATAAGACATGAAGGCTTTGGCGGCGGCGCGGTCGTCACCCTGGGCCACCGGGCCGAGCACCGCCTGGGCGAGCGTCTCGACTTCGGTCCATTCGGGCCGGCCCTCCTGTCGCAACAGATGAAACGACACCGGCTCGACCAGCATGAGGCTTTTCACGCGGGAGCCCAGGGTGCGCGCGGCTTCGAGCGCCAATGCCGCGCCGTAGGAATGCCCGACCAGATGGAGCGGGCCTTTGGTCTTCTTGGCGAGCGCGAGCAGCACGGCGACATCGGCATCGATGGCAAAGGGACGCTCGGCCGGCCAGGGTTTGGATTGTCCATAGCCGATGAAGTCGGGGGCAAGCACGCGCCAATCGGCTTTGAGCGCCTCGATCAGAGGCAGCCATTCCTTGTGGGAGGCGCTCGAGCAATGGCCGATGATGACGGCCGGACCGTTGCCCTCATCGAGATAGGCGATCTCGACGCCGCTGGCGGTGAGATGCTTCACGGAATAACTCCCGGGCGGCGTGAGGCCGTCATCCTCTAGGATAACGCTAAAGGCGCGCTGAGATCAGCCGGCGGGGACGGGCACTGGCTGCGCTTGAGCCGAGGCGGCCTTGGTCACCGCCTTCTGCACCTTCTCGAAGGCGCGCACCTCGATTTGCCGGATGCGCTCGCGGCTCACGCCGAACTCGGCCGACAGCTCCTCGAGAGTGAGCGGGTCCTCGGCCAGCCGCCGCGCTTCGAACACGCGGCGCTCACGGGCGTTCAAGCCTTCAAGCGCATCGTTCAGCATGCCGCGACGCTGGTCGCGCTCCTCAGACTCGGCGAGCGCGGTTTCCTGGTCCATGGTGTCGTCGACCAGCCAATCCATCCACTCGCCGCTCTCGGCGTCGTTGCGCACCGGGGCATTGAGCGAGGAATTGCCGGCCAGGCGCCGGTTCATCGACACCACGTCCTCCTCGGTCACGCCGAGCCTGGTGGCGATCTGCTTCACCTGGTCGGGCCGCAAGTCGCCTTCCTCGAGCGCCTTGAGCTGGCCCTTGATCTTGCGCAGATTGAAGAACAGCTTCTTCTGCGCCGCCGTGGTGCCCATCTTCACCAGGCTCCACGAGCGCAGGATGTATTCCTGGATGGCGGCCCTGATCCACCACATGGCGTAGGTGGCAAGCCGGAAGCCCTTGTCGGGATCGAACCGCTTGACCGCCTGCATCAGGCCGACATTGCCTTCGGAGATCACTTCGCCGATGGGGAGGCCATAGCCGCGATAGCCCATGGCGATGCGGGCCACCAGCCGCAGATGCGAGGTGACGAGCTCATGCGCGGCGTCGCGGTTGCCATGCTCGCGCCAACTCTTGGCGAGCATGTACTCCTGCTGCGGCTCCAGCATCGGAAATTGTCTGATTTCTTCGAGGTAGCGCGTTAGTCCGCCATGCGCGCCCACACTCGGCAAACTTCTAGCGGCCATGAGTTAGCCCGTCTCCAACGGCCGTGGCAGCCGCATTTCCCAAACGCGATCCGCGGCCCCGGCGACCCTCTCTATAAAACCTTTGTCACATAGATAAAAGCCTGCGGCCTGTCACAGTTCCTTGAATGCCTCAACGATCTCAGCGAGATCGGCCGGCAGCGGACTATTAAATTTGAGTAATGTTCCGGTGACCGGGTGAGCGAAAGCGAGCTCCGCCGCGTGCAGCGCCTGGCGATTGAGGGCGGCCAGCTTGCCGCGCAGCGGCTCGGGAAGGCTGCGCAGTTTCGACTTGAAGCCCTGGCCATAGAGCGGATCGCCGACCAGCGGGTGTCCAATATGGGCCAAGTGCACGCGGACCTGATGGGTGCGCCCAGTCTCGAGCGTGCACTCGATGAGCGAAGCGACCGGCTCCTTGCCGCGACCGAAGGTCTCGACCACGCGCCAATGAGTCACGGCCTCGCGTCCCTTGCCGGACAGCACCGCCATCTTGGTGCGGCTGCTGGGGTGACGGCCGACATTTGCATCGATGGTGCCATGCGGGCGGGACGGCGCGCCCCATACAAGCGCGAGATAGCCGCGTTCCAGCTCGCCGGTGCGGCCGTGGTCGGCGAACTGGTCGGCGAGAGCGCGGTGCGCCCGGTCGGTCTTGGCCACCACCAGCAGCCCGCTGGTATCCTTGTCGAGACGGTGGACGATGCCCGGCCGCGCCACGCCGCCGATGCCCGAGAGGCTCGCCCCGCAATGGGCGATCAGCGCATTCACCAGGGTGCCGGCGGCGTGGCCGGCACCGGGATGGACTACCAGCCCCGCCGGCTTGTCGATGACGATCAGCGCGCCGTCCTCATAGACGACATCGAGGGGAATGATTTCGCCGCGCGGCTCGGGGGCGGCCGCGGCGGGCAGGCCGAGCTCGAACCGGTCGCCCGGTTTGACCCGGTATTTCGCCTCCATTATGGTCGCCGGGCCCAACGAGACGTGACCCTCTTTGATCAGGCTTTGCACGCGGGTTCGGCTCAGCTCGGGCAGGCGCGCGCTCAGGAAGCGATCGAGCCGCTGGCCGTCATGGCTCGCATCGGCTTCGGCGCTAAGCCGCTTGAGGGCGGGAGCTTTCTCTGACTGAGGCATGAGGTTTCGCACCATGGCGGTCTTGAACGAGCCAGACAATACGCCATTGCCCGGCACGGTGTTCACCCCACGTCAGGTGCGGGTGCTGAAAATCGCCGTTATCACGATGGGGATCTTGCTGGTCGGCGGCTTTGCCTTCGTATTGGCGGCGATTGTCTATCAAGCCTCAAGGGGAGGGCAAAGCGGCGCTGGCGCGGGCGGCGCGGTGCCCGGCGCCCTGGAAACCGAGCTTGCCATCCCCAAAGACGCAACCGTCACCTCGCTCGCGCTTGATGGCGACCGGGTGGCGCTCCATTTGAATTCGGCGGCAGGTCCCGAGATCGCCGTGGTCGACCTCAAGACCGGGAAGGTCATCGCCCGCATCAGGCTGAAGCCGCAATAGGCCGCGCTCGAGCAGCTGAGCCGTGGCGCATCAATAGGCCTTGATCGCGTTCACTGGGCCAAGCTATAGCTGTCATTCGATCTCGGCCTAAAAGCAACGCCCCGTTCGTCTAGTGGCCTAGGACGCTGGCCTCTCACGCCGGAAACATCGGTTCGAAACCGATACGGGGCGCCACTTCAAATCATAACGCGCGACGCAACCGGTCTTAGTTTCGCGCCAGCTCACGCCGCAGCGGCTTGCCGGCAGCGTTGCGCGGAATTCGGTCGATCACCACGATTTGCCGCGGTCCACGGATGCCAAGCGATTGCCGGCAAAACTCGAGCAGATGATTTGTGTCGCGGCTCCCGGCTCGCGGAGACAGCACGACCGCCGCGACGGGAATCTCCCCGTGAATGCGCGATTTGACCGGATAGGCGACCGCCTCGAGAACGTCCGCATGACTTTCCAGCGTGTCCTCGATTGCGGACGGAAATACGTTGATGCCGTTCAGGATCATGACGTCGTCGCTCCGTCCATGGAACACGAGCGGCTCGCCGACGCCCTTTGAGACGACATCGCCGGGATAGAACCAGCCATCCCTAAAATTGGCGGTCGCACCGCGTTCGGCCACGTAGCCGCCGGGCATGATCTCTTTTCGTAGCCGAAGCTGACCGATCTCCCCGGGTTCTAACATCTCGCCGTCCGCCCCGACGATCTCCAGGGTTACTTCCGGTATGGGGAACCCGACCCCCTCCGGAAACGCGTCGTGTTGATCCGGAGATGCCATCGAGATCAGTCCGGCTTCGCTCGTCGCATACTGGACCCACAAATTGTCGGTGAGCTGCGCCTTCACCTTCATGCGCAGGCGCCCCGGCACGCGCGAGCCGCCGCTCTGAATGGCCGTGATGGAAGGCAGTCGCCCCCCGCCGGTATTGGACTGCACAAGCGATGCGAGCCGGTAGGCTCCCATATGGACAATCGAGACCGCGGCGCGCTCGCAGGTGGTAACCAGATTGCGCGCGTTCAACTGTCGCAGGAACACGCAGGTATTACCGGCCAGCAGCGTGGACATGCGATTGATGCGATGGGCGTCGAACTCGATCGAGCCGGTTCGTAGCGTTCGTCGTTCCCTTTCATCTCGGGCATAGCGTTGGGCAATCGTGGACACGCGCGTCAGACTCATGCCGAACGTTTTCGGCACGTCGGTCGAGCCCGATGTGTTCTGATAGATGGCGACCCAATCGAGCGGCCAGGCGCGAAGCCATTCGCCGGCAACGGCGGGCGCCGACATGGCGCCCGGGCCGCCGGAGGGTGCGACGATCGTTCTTAGGCCCTCCATCCAGGGCTCGGCTTGCTCGGCGACGAGCTGCGTCACTGCGACCTTTCGCGCAAGGAGTCGCCTGGTCGTGTCACTTTCGTGCGAGCCGAGACTGATCTGCGGCGTGCCGAGGCAGAGCAGCGCCATCGCGCAGACCAGATGACCGATCTCATCGCGGATAGAGATGCCGGTGACCTCGCCCTGAACCAGCCCCTTCCGGAGAAGCCAGCTCGCACATGCGGTCACCCGCTCCAGCATCTCGCCGTAGGAGATGGTCACCTCATCGATGATAATAGCGTCCGCAGCCGAGCTTCGCGCGGCGCTCGATTCGAGCGAGGCATATGGTGAAAAGGACTGCACCGGGGAATTGTCCTACGCGACGATGGACCTACACAAGCACGTCCTTCAGAAACTCCGCAAGCTGGCCACGCCTCATAAGTTCCGACAGCACGTTGTGGCCCTCGATATCGGCGACGGGGTGCAGCCGGCCGCCGAACAGATCCTTCAGCACGAGCGCCGCTTCGGAGTCTTGGGTAGAGCCGGCGCTATAGACCATGCAAAAATCCGCCCTTGGGCCGCGATCGTCCAACCGCAAATCGGGCAGCGTCCGCGGCGGACATCCCCCCGCAGAAATTCCGCGATCGGCGCCCATAAGCGCCGCCGCCCATAGGGCCGGGAAGCCGCCCGAGCTCGCGCCGAGCGTCATCACGCGCCGGTAGGCGCGCGGGCGAAGTGCCGTTTCGATGAACTGGACGAGGCCCGGAAAATTGTCGGCATTCTTATCCACACCGCGCAGATGCGAGCCGGATGCGGGCTTCTTCAGCAGAGCGATGTCCCAACTCTTGGAATCCATGAATTGCAGGAACACGCTGACCGGCATCATCAACCGCCCAGTATTGCCGCTGAAAGTTACGAGCAGATCTTTCTCGCGCGGCTCGACGCGCGTGTCCCGATAGAAAATAAGCCGCGGCGATAGGTGCTGGCGCGCATAGCCTTGGGGCGCCTCAAGCATATCGGGCCGCCATTTGCTCAGCTTGTCGAACCAGTGCCGGGTGCGCTCTGCCGTTTCCGGCGGCAGATCGAGCGTGGCGATGGCGGCGATCTCGGCGGGAGCCAGGATATTCTCCAGGGTGATGCGCAGCCGGTTGAACTCGTTCTGGGTTCGGCAGCGCAATGCCATCGCGAGGAAGTCGGACGCCCGGTTGAAGTCGATCTCCGCGGTAAGGCTGGGACGAGGGGGGCGCCGGCGAAAGGCTTGCTGCAAATAGGAAAACATCATGCGGTTCGCGCGCGCAGCCAATCCTCGATCTCGAAGACGTTGCGCATTCCTTCGAGGTCCACCGGCGTCAATTCCTGTCCCGATTGCAATTCCACCGAGATGCAGAATTCCATCCAGGCGAGGCTGTCGAATTTCAGCTGATCGATCTTAAGCGCATGGTCCCCGCCGGCAATGGCCCTTGCGATTGCGGGATCGGGCGGAACGCCGTGTCGCGCCGCGCTGACGGCGGTCAACAAGATTTCACGAATTGGGTTGTCCACGGCACGGACCTGCGCGTCAGTCCGGGGTCTTGGCCCAATACGCGCGGATCGTGCCGAGAATTTCGGTCCCGAGCTTTGTCGGCTTCGCGTGTTGAGCCAAGACGCCGAGGGCCGTTCGGGCGGCGTTGCCGTTGAATACCCGACGTGCCGCCGCCTGTTGCTGCTCGACAGCCGTGAGCCGGCCGCTGTCAAGCAGCCGGCACATTGCCAGATGCACACGCGTCGCTACGAAGCACGCGTGAAAGATTCCGTCGATCGGCCGCGCGTCCGCGCGCAGTGGCGACGTATAGCGCTCGTCGCCGCCGTTATCCGTCAAAGCCCCCTCGGCCGAGAAGCCGAACAGCATGCCGTGGCTGCTCTCATGTACAAGCAGGTCGGCTGTCGAGATGGCGGTGCGCCTGACATCGGCATTGATCAGCGTGGCTCCCCACAGGAAGAAGGTCGAAGCGCCATTGAACAGGTCGGTGATCTCGGCGCTGGCGGGTGCTCCGAGCACGATCAAGCGCAACAAGAGGCTGATCTCCTCGTGCCAAATCGGGTCCGCCCGCTGCATCAAAGCGAGGCCCTGTTCAATGTCTTGCCGACAATGCGTAAAAGACTCTGGGGCAGGGGCTTGTGGATCAAAAGGCCGTTTGCGATCCGTGTCGAACAGCAGCCGGAAGTGGTCCCACCACAGGACTGGGACGCCCGGATCGCGGAAGGGGACGACGCCAAGATCGGCGGGAAGGCGCGCGGCCTCCAGCACGGCATCGAAATCGCCGCCCACATCGCCGCGCGGATCGGCGGAAAGTGTGGCTACGAGTTTGGAATAAAGGCCGAACACCCAGGGTGAAACCGGCTCCGATTTGAGCGTGGTTTCGAGCTGTGCGAAAGAGGCTTGCCGCCGCTCGTCTTGGGGGGCGAATTCCGCGAGGTAGCTCAACGAGGCGGCAAGACGGTCGCGCAACCCCTGGTCGACCGCCTCAACCCGCGCCGCGCAGGGTGCAAGGGCTATGCGCGGTGCCTCATCAACGGCGCTGACTTCGAACTGCTGCGACAGCGACACTAACGATCTCCACTACACCAACCGACCCCTAGGCGCAGCGAGTTCGCGGTTGACAAAGAACACCGTCGGAAGCCGAGCCCGGCCTCAGAACATGCTCTCTTCCGCGCCGACCCTCGCGCCGAGCTTTGCGTCCATGGTTTCGTTCTGAAAATCGATCCCATTTGCGAGCTGCTCGCTGACGCCCTCGAAGCCCAGCAGCCTGGCAAAATCGATCTTGCCGGCGTTCTCGGTCTTGTCGGTGTCGGGTTTTTGCATGGGTTGATCCCTCCTTATGCGATTGGCGAAAGAACAGTCTCAAGCGCGGCCAAATCTATTTGGACGCCAGCCTCGGGAACCCCCACTTTCGCGCCGAGCTTTGCGCTAAGCGCATCGTCCTGAAAGTCGACCCCATTGGCAAGCCGATCGCCTAATGATGCGAAGCCGAGCAGCCTGGCCGGATCGAGCGTGTCGGTTGCTGTCATGATTCTGCCCCCGTCTGTTCGGTCACGACGTTCACCTCAACCGGCCCGACCTTTGCACCCAGCTTGTCGCTGATGGCGGCATCTTGAAAGTCAATACCGCCGGCAACCGCGAACAGTCGACCCTACTTGGCCTGGTCCATGATTTTCCCCCAGAACCCAGGAAAACCTACCAGACTGCCGGCAACACCTCAATGCCTGGCCATCGGTCTCCACCCGCGGCCTGGCCGGATAGCACCAGTTGGAGGCTATTTTTGCCAAATCTCGCCGCCACGGTAGATTTGATCTATAAAGCCAATGGAACCTTTGACAGGGGGACAAGCATGACCAACCGAATCACGAACCCAAAGGCTTTCCTGCGTGGCCAGGACCTGATCGGATTTGCGTGGAGCACAGGTAATGGGGACCAGATACCGCGCCGCGCCAGCAGCGCAAAAGTTACAACCGAACCTACCGATTGCAGGGCTGCCGAAATCGTGGCTGTGCCCCAGTCCACGAGAAAAGAGTGAACGCGTAACAGCCTCCGTAGTAGGGCGCAGGGACCATGCAAGCGGTGGATCTCGTCCCTGGCGCGACGGATGCAAGTCTGTACGATTTCAGACCGAGCGCCGCCAGGTCGAAACTCATTGAGGCTCGCGTGCGCGCGGGATTGGCTGACAGCCTGGCTGCGGCGCTGCACGCGCTCGGCGGTGAAACATACGCTTCAGGACAAGATTTGATCGAGCGCATTCGTGCCGGAGCGGTGGCGTCTGTTGTGTTCGGCGCCTATACCGAGCTCGTCGAAGCGATCTTCTCCGATGATGTCGATACCGCTCTGAAGATCGCCGATGAGCTTTGCGCGCCGAGCTTCGGCCGCGTGGCCGAATTGCGCATCGTGACGCTCGACGACCTCCATCTCGGCGCAGGCCAGACGGCGCGCTATCGTCGACTCGTCGATGACGACCAGGAGGTGGGGAAGGCCTTGCGGGCAATCCCGCAAGCCGAGTTCGCTTACGCGTCACAAAGGGTAAGCGACGCCCTCGCCTTGCTTGACGCGGGCGTGCCCGAGCTTGCCGGCGAGCTACGCACGCTGGTGCATGAGATCGTCGTCGTGGACAAACCGGGTGACTGGCCATTCGGCGCATCGAGCTTTCAGCTCTGGGGCGCGCTCTTCCTCAAACCGAAGCCCCAGGCGGGCCGGGTCGAGATCGCCGAGCAACTCGCGCATGAATGCGCGCACGCACTTCTGTTCGGGTTCGGCATGGGGAAGCCGCTGGTAGAGAACGATCCGGAACAGCTCTATCCCTCGCCGCTGCGCAGCGATCCCCGGCCGATGGACGGGGTTGTGCACGCGACGTATGTCATCGCGCGCATGCACTACACGGTTTCACGATTACTCGAGTCGGGACTCATCACGGCGGCGGAGGCGCGCGAAGCGCGATCGGGTGCGGAACGCAATGCCCGGGGTTACACTGAAGGCATTGCAGTGGTCAAAGCCAAGGCCCGGTGGATTCCCGCAGGTGAGGCCGCGCTCGCATCGGCCGAAGCCTATATGACCGAATACGCGCTCCGCCCAGCACGCTGCTGACCGCGGTGGACACGTCAATCTCGGAGACTTGACTTTTGGGGTCGCGACCGCTGTGAAGCAGCCAGGCATGCCAACAGGATCCACCACCGAAAAAGTCCCTATGCTCCCCCGGCTTGCCAGGATGGGCCGGCGTGCGGCGAAGGGGTTCGGCTGGGCTCGCTTGTTGGGGCTCGCGGTCCTGGCCGGCTTTGTGGTGCTGCGAGCCTGGGATCCCACGCCGCTGCAACTCGCGCGTCTCAAGACCTTCGACCTCTACCAACTTGCCAAGCCGCGCGTGCCGAGCATGCTGCCGGTTGTCATTGTCGATATCGACGAGGCGAGCCTGAATGCCCTTGGCCAATGGCCCTGGCCGCGTTCGCTCGTCGCCAAATTGGTCGATCAGATCACCGCGGCAGGGGCGGCAGTGATCGGCTTCGACGTTGTGTTCCCGGAGACGGATCGCACGTCGCCAGCACTGCTGGCCGACGCGCTGCCTAACCTTAGCGCCTCCACGCGCGACGAGCTCAAGAACCAGCCGAGCAATGACGAGATTCTGGCAGAGTCGATCGCGCGCTCGCGCGTCGTGCTCGGTCTGTCGGCGCACAATCCCTACAAGGGCGCCCAGGACACGCAATATGTTCCCAAGGCCGGCTTCGCCATGATCGGCGGTGATCCGATCCCCTATTTTGTCCGCTTGCCCCAATTGCTGGCCAACATTCCCGAGCTGGAGAAGGCGGTCGCCGGGCGTGGCATGCTCACCATCGAGCCGGACCCGGATGGCGTCGTGCGCCGCGTGCCCATGGTGCTGATCGCCGGCAGCACGGTCGTCCCCTCCTTGACCCTCGACATGCTTCGCGTCGCTGCGCGACAGGATGCCTTCCTGATCCGCTCGGATTCTGGAGGCGTGGAAAGCGTCGTGGTGGCGGGCGCGCAGATCCCAACCGACGCCTCGGCGGAGATTTGGGTCTATTTCGCGCCGCACGACCCAACCCGCTACGTCTCGGCCAAGGACGTCATCGACGGTAACGCGGCGCCGCAACTTGCCGGCAAGCTGGCGGTGATCGGCACGTCCGCTTCGGGTCTGCTCGATCTCAAGGCGACGCCCATCCAGCCGTCGATGGCGGGCGTCGAAGTGCACGCGCAGGTTCTGGAGAGCGTGCTGACCCAATCGGCCTTGTCGCGGCCGAGCTATGCCCTCGGTGCGGAACTAACCGCCGTTGTTCTCATCGCTCTCGCCATCGTCGCGCTCGTACCCATACTTGGCGCCACCACCGTATTCATGATCGGCACAGGAATCGCCGCACTGCTCGTGGGCGCTGGGTGGTATCTGTTCTCGACCCACGGCTATCTGTTCGACGTGTCCTACCCGCTGATCTCCTCTTTCGCCCTGCTGATGGTGATGGTGTTCGCCAACTACTTCCGTGAGGAAGCGCAGCGACGCCAGATCAGAAGCGCTTTCGGCCAGTACCTTTCGCCGGACCTCGTGGAGGAACTGGCCAGGGACCCCGAATCCCGCGACCGGCGCCTACGATTTTGCCCTGCTCGGCGCCAATTTCACCAGCACGAGCGGCACGCGTCATCACCAAAAGCCGGGATGAGGCCGACAGCCTGTGCCAAAAGCTCCAGCAGAGCGGCGGTTCCTGTTTGGTCCAGAAAGATTAGATCAAGGCTGCCCCAAGCCGGCCCGTTGCGCCCTGGGGGCCACGTCCGCCCAACCCGCAAGCTAGTGGCCGCTGTCGAAGGTCAAGGCGATCGCCACGCCGATCGCCAGCACGGCGAATGAGATCGCGGTCATGACCGGCACCGGCGGGCGCGGAGACGAACACCACCGAAAGCGCCGTCAGCAAGAACCATAGCAGCATCACGCCGTCGATGAGCATCAGGCTTGCGTCCGTTTCCGTCAGGTTCACAGCGCGATGACCGCCATCAGCCCGAGCCCCGCGTGTGGCTCATGCGCTGCGCAGGCGGAGCCCGAATACCGAGATTGCGCCTTTACCCTTGACCTCCAGCAAGCCGAGCGACTCGCCGTCGAAGGCGGACGAGATGGTCTCCCAGGTCTCCTTGGTGGCGGCGACGCTTCCCGGCGCGCTCATGCCGACCATGCGGGCCGCGACATTGACCGTGTCGCCCCAGATGTCGAACTGGTAGCGCTCCTGTCCGACGACGCCGGCGACCACCGGGCCGGCATGAACGCCGACCCTCACCTCCCAGTCGAGATGGGCATCGATCAGGGTCGAGGTCATCTCCAGGCCGCAGCGCACCGCCGCGCCGACCGGATCGTCGATCTGGTGAAGCAGTCCGGCAACCGCCATGAAGCCATCGCCGATGGTCTTGATCTTCTCGAGCCCGTGCTTGGCGGTGATGCGCTCGAAGATGACGAACAGCGCGTCAAGCCGCGAGACCACGTCCTCCGGCTCGTGCTTGTCGCAGTAGGCGGTGAAATTGGTGACGTCGCAGAACAGCACCGCGACATTCTCGTAGCGCCGCGGGATTACGGTGCCAATGGCGCGGATTTCGTCGGCGGCCTTTTTCGGCAGCAGCGCATGCAGCAGCTGATCGGCCTGCTTGCGCGCCTCCTGGGCCTCGATCAAAGCTTCCTGCAAGGCGAGCTGGGTCCTGACCCGGGCCAGGACGATCGGACCCGAGAACGGCTTGTGGATGTAATCGACCGCGCCGACCTCGAACCCCTTCTCCTCGTCGACTTCCTCGGTCTTTGCGGTGAGGAAGATGATGGGAATGTCGTGGGTGGCGGGATTGTCTTTGAGGCGCCGGCACACCTCATAGCCGTCCATGCCGGGCATCATCACGTCGAGCAGAATGAGATCGGGCTTTTCCGCGCCGGTGGCGATGGCCAACGCTTTCTCGCCGTTGGTGGCGACCTTGGTGCGGAACGAGTCCTTCAGCACCCCCGAAACGACCGCAACATTGGTCGGCGTATCATCGACGATCAGCACGAGCTTCCGGTCCGACCCCGACATCACTTGCCTTCTAGGTTGAGGGACAAGCGCGAGGAGATGGTCGAGAGACATTTAAGCGCGGCATCGAAATCGAATTTGCCGACGCGATCGGCCAGGGTCTTGATCTCGGCGGGGGTCAAGACCCCTGCCAGCCGCGCCTTGGCATCGATGATGAAGTCGGCGGCCTCGCCATCATCGGCTTCAAGCAGTTGCTTCAGCCGGGCCAGAGGCTCCTGGACACTGGCGGGGTCGCCCGAAACGCCATTGCCACCGGTCTCCTCGGGGAGAGCGGCGCTAAGGTCGGTAAGCACGCGGTCGAGGACCAGCGACAAGGCCTTGACCGACCCTGACACGTCGCCACCGCTCTTGATCGCGAGTTCCACTCGGGCCGCGGCTTCGGACAACGCACTCGCGCCGAGCGTGCCGGCGGCGCCCTTCAGAGAATGGGCCGCGCGTTCGGCGGTGGCGGCATCGCCGGCCGCGAGCGCGGATTGAATGGTCGCGACAGTGTCGGCCTGTTGCTCGGCGAATTTGCGCAACAACGCGACGTAGCGCTTGCGATTGCCACCCGTGCGCCTTAGTCCGGTGGGGACGTCGATGCCCTCGACCACAAGTTCGGATTCGCTCGTGTTGCCATCGCCGGCACGTCCGGACGTGCCGCCCCGTACACCTCTGCCGTCGTCGCCGCGGCGGATCCATCGGAGCAGGACGCCAAACAACTGGTCGGGATCGATCGGCTTGGCGATGTGGTCGTTCATGCCCGCATCGAGGCATAGGGTGCGGTCGGAGGCCATGGCGTTGGCGGTCATAGCGATGATCGGCAGGCTCTGGAAGCGAGACTCGGACCTGATGATGCGGGTGGCCTCGATGCCGTCCATCACCGGCATTTGCATATCCATCAGCACCGCGTCGTAGTCATTGTGCTCAATCATGCGTAGCGCGATCTGGCCGTTCTCCGCCAAGTCGACAAAGGCTTCGGCATCTTCGAGCTGGCCCATCGCGACTTCTTGGTTGATCTCGTTGTCCTCGACCAGCAGGATTCGCGCGCCGCGCATCCGGTCGATGTCAAAGGAGGGACCGACCTGCGTGGTCTCCGGCGCCTCGCGGTCGGCGCCGAGGGCGACCACGGCGGTGTCGAACAGGATGGAGGACGTGACCGGCTTGATGAGGACGTTTTCGAAGCCGCTTTCCTCGGCCTGCTTCAGCACCTCCTCGCGGCCATAGGCGGTCACCATCACCAAATGCGGCGGGGCCGAAGGCCCGGCCAAGGAAAGAATGCGCTTGCCGGTCTCGATGCCGTTCAGGCCCGGCATCTGCCAGTCGATAAAGGCGATCTCGTAACGTCCGCCGCCCTGGGAGGCCTGCCGGACCATGTTGATCGCCTCTTCGCCCGACGCCGCCTCGTCGGCCACCAGCGTCATGTTGGTCAGCATGCCGGCCAGCACCGCGCGCGCGTGCGGATTGTCGTCGATGATCAGCACGCGCCGGCCACGTAAATCGGATTGGAGAAGGCGCGGACGCTGCGTGGCGGTCCCTTTGCCAAGGCGCGCGGTAAACCGGAACGTGCTCCCTTTGCCCTCCTCGCTCTTGACCGAGACCTCGCCCCCCATCAGCTCGGTGAGCTGCTTGGAGATCGCCAGGCCGAGCCCGGTGCCGCCATATTTGCGGGTGGTGGAGGCGTCGGCCTGCTCGAAAGCCTGGAACAGCCGCTCGATTTGCGCCTGGGTCATGCCGATGCCGGTGTCGCTCACGGCAAACTCGACGAGCTGGCAGTCGGCGCTGTCCTCCAAGACGCGCACCTGGACGGCCACCTCGCCGGACTCGGTGAACTTGACCGCGTTGTTGCAGAAATTGATCAGGATCTGGCCTAGCCGCAGCGGATCGCCCCGGAAATGGGTGGAGACCTGCGGCTCGACGTCGAAGATCAGCTCCAAACCTTTGGCGGCAGCCTTTTCCGACATCAGGTTCCCGACATTCTCGAGCACCTTGTCGAGATCGAAATCGATATTTTCGATCGACAGCTTGCCGGCCTCGATCTTGGAGAAATCGAGGATGTCGTTGATGATGCCGAGCAGGTGCTGACCCGAGCTCTTGATCTTGAGCACGTAATCGCGCTGACGCGGGGTGAGGTCGGTCTTGAGGGCGAGGTGGGAGAGACCGATGACGGCGTTCATCGGGGTTCTTATTTCGTGGCTCATATTGGCGAGGAACACGCTCTTGGCCTCACTGGCCTCAAGCGCCGCCGCTGTCGCCTTCTCGAGCTCTTTCTGCGCGGCCTGAAACGCCTGCTCGGCGGCTTTGCGGGCGTCGATGTCGCTCCAGGAGCCGACCACCTCCACGGGCAGGCCGGCCTTGTCGCGAATGAGATGCTGCTCATCGCTCACCCAGCAAAAGGAACCGTCCTTCTTGCGGAAGCGATACTCGGCGAGGTGCTCGCCGGCGTTGAACAACTCGACCTGCTTGGCCTCGACCCCGGGGAGATCGTCGGGATGGACATGGCCCCGCCAGAAATCGGCGTCTTGCAGATACTCCTCGGGGCGGTAACCCAGCATCAGCTCAATGCTGGCGCTGACGAAGGTCGGTGCGAAATCGCCGGCGGCGGCAAAACTGTAGACCACCACGGGGGCCGCGCCGAGCAGGAGATCGAGCCGCTCGCGGGCGCGCTCACGGGCGTCCTCGGCCTCCTTCAGTTCGGTGACGTCGGTCCACGAGCCGACGATCTCGACGGGCTCGCCTTTGGCGTCGCGTACCACCTGCTGCTGGTCGTTCACCCAGTAATAGGTGCCGTCGTCACGGCGGATGCGGTACTCGATCGAGCGCTCGTCGCTCTCGAACATATCGTCGACCCAGTCGTTGATGCGAGCGACATCGTCGGGGTGAACGCGATTGCGCCACAGAAAGGGGTTGTCGAGATATTCTCGCGGCGTGCAGCCGAACAGGCGCGTGACGCTCTCGCTCACGAAGGTCGGATCGAAATCGCCACTGGCCCGGCGGCAATAGATGACAGCCGGGGAGGCGTTCAGCAGGCGGGATAGATGGGCATGCGCCGAAGCCTGAACGTCGGCGATGCGCTGCAGCTCCTTCTTTTCATGTTCACGCGCGGCGTTGTGCAGGGCGATCTCGATGATCTCGGCCACGCTTTGAACGCCGGCGTCGCCGGGGTTTGCATCCAGCACGCGCAGCACGGCGGCGGCAGCGATCTCCGCTTGTTTACGACCCTCCGCCATTGCCCACTGACCCTCTGAAACTGCCGATTTTGGCTGTCCCAGCCGGATAGTAGACTGCCGTCGGCGGCTGGCATAGGGCGGTAAACCCACTGGCAGCGCGGGAAATTTGGCCTTTAGCCTAAGCTTGGGAGGGGCGTGACGACCTCCGGACATCCCACCACGGGCCGTTATGCCGACCCGGTCCAGCAGCGGCCGCGACATAGTGCCCCGGTTTCCGGCCAGTATGAGGGGTCGAAGCCGAATTTGGGACCCGGCCCGTCCAACCCAAATCCTGCTCTCAAATTGAGCAAAACCGCGGGGCAGGTGGCGCTCGGCCTACCAAAAGTCCCACAGGTGTTGCCGCGCTGCTCTATCGGGGAGGCTTCGTTAGGCATAGCTTAACTAGGTCTTGCGAATCATTATTTTGCGTTGCAACATTGCAGTTGCGAAATGGCTGGAATTAATATCAGCCTCGGCAACTGGTGGTTGGAACCGAAAATGAGTCGCAGGCGCATGAGCTTACCGGCGCTTCCGGACAGGGCCTCGGCCTTGGAGACGGGATCAAGCGGCCTGGAGTTCGCTGAACCAGAGCGGCTCATTTCGCGTTGCAACATGGAGGATGCGTCAAGGGCGATAGTCCAGTCCCAAGGAAGGACTGGAGCAGTAAGCGGTGCTTACCGATCAACTCCACTAGGAGGCCCTATCGATGCTGATAAACCTCACTCTTGCCGCGGCGGCGAGCCTGGTCGTTTCGGCTCAGGCCATTAGACAGCCGCCAACGGCGCCACCTGCCCAGGACAGACTGTTTGTGGGGAGGGCCTAGCCATGGGTGTGCAGATCCCTCCCGTGCTGGTGCTCATCGTCTGCAAGACCGTCCTTGCCGGGGCGCCCGACCACAATGCCGCCTTTACCCATTGGGAGAATCTCGATTGGGCGACGGAGCACTCGATGATGGTGTGCCGGCGCAACGAGATTCAGCTCTACGACCCGGTCGAAGGCATGAAGCTCAGCCCCGCGGACGATCCTGCGCCGCCGCTCAATCCCAATTTCGCGGATTTTGCGCAATGCGCGCGGGCCGGAATCAGGCTCTCGATGGACTGGGACGATGCGCATAGAAACACGCCCTGGCGGGTGTGGCGCGTCGGCTGCCCGTCGCCGATCGTGGATACCAGGACAGGCACGGTTATTGGCTATAAGCTGCCTGAGTGCGGACATCGCGATACGGTGGTCTGCGAGGTCGATTCCGTGATCTAGCACGGAGGACGTGATGCGTGTCGGGATTAGAATGGCTGCGGGGATACTCCTTGCCGGCGCTCTGATCGGTCTGGCCGGATTCTCTGCCTATTCGAAGCGGCTCGGTCCGCTCGTGCAGCAATACGGCACGACCTATTATAACGGCGACGGCCCGGAGGTGGAGCCGGTCGCCTGCAAGCCTGAGAGCGAAATCGTCGCCGCGATCGGCCAGGTGCACGCCAAATATGACTATCTCGCCGGGGACGATCTCAGGGCGTTCGAACAGCGCGCGGCGTTGCTCAAGGGCCTGCCGCCGCTCAACATCGAGAAGCTCTATGTCATCACTGAGGATGACCAGCTCCGCAACGGGGAGATGGTACTGTTCATCGGTCTCAGGGTCGATTGCGTGACGACGGTATTCGGCCTGCCGAGCAAGCTGTATCGCGAGATCTCCGTCATGCCCGCGAGTTCTTAGAGTCGCTTGCCAGATTGGACGTCGCAACGGCGCGGTTCTAGAGTGGCGGCATCAATGCCGCTGACGGTCTCGCCAGGCTTGCATCATCCGGCCCTGCCAGAGGGGCAGCTCCTCTACGCGGTGGGGGACATTCATGGCCGGCTCGACTTGCTGCAAAACCTCCTCGACCTGATCGACCTCGATGCCCAGTCCAGCAGGCAGGCGAGCCGGCGCACGCTGGTCTTCTTGGGCGACTATGTCGATCGGGGCCCCGACAGCCGGGGCGTGGTCGAGCGGCTGATCGATCTGCCTGAAGGGTTCGACGCGCATTTCCTCAAGGGCAATCACGAGGCGATTCTGCTCGATTTCCTCCAGGATGCTCGGCGTCTCCAGCATTGGCTGATGAATGGCGGCGAGCAGACGATGCTGTCCTACGGCGTCGATACCGAGGCGCTCGCACGGCTGGGCGCCCCGGAGGAGACCTGGCGCCAAGCCTTTGCCGCGACGCTGCCCGAGGCGCATGTCCGGTTCTTCCGGAGCCTGCAGCTCAGCGTGGCGTATGGCGACTATCTGTTCGTGCATGCCGGCGTGAGGCCGGGCGTACCGCTGACGTCGCAGTCCGAAGCCGATTTGATATGGATCAGGGGGCCGTTCCTCAATCATGCCGAGCCGTTCGGCAAGATCGTGGTGCACGGGCATACCCCGGGGCAGGAGCCAGTGACGCGGCCAAACCGTATCGGCATCGATACCGGTGCGGTGTTTACCGGCCGCCTGACGGCGCTGCGGCTTCAAGGTGACTCGCGGGAATTCGTTCAGACCTGAAGGCTGGACGGGCTCAGGTCTCGGGCCGGTCGGCGACCAGGCCCCTCAGCCGGTCGCCCAAGCTCATGCCCCCGGTCTTGCGGGCGCGACGCGCTTCTCTTCGGGCGACGAAGCGCTGTGCGAACGAGCCCTTCCGCTCGTCTGCCTCGCCCTCGGCCTCGGACTCGTCTTCGGGCAGGACTTCTTGCTCCTCGGCGTGGCCGGCGCGACCCATGCCGGCGGCCATGGTGTCGACTTCGACCGCCGCCTCGGCTTCGGCTTCGTGCTGGTACTCCGGCTCCCGCCCGGCGCCGTTGCCGTTATTTGCGGGTTCCCATGCCTGCTCCGACTCAAGCTCGGCTTGCGGCCCCTCGACGGCGCTGGGCTGGGTGTAAACCTGGGCCGGGTCGAACGCCTGGCGTTGCTGGGCCATGCCTTGCGTGCGCGCCACGTTCAGAATCTGCGAGGACAATCGGCTCAGCTCGCGGCGGAGCAGCAGGTTCTCCTGGGCGTTCGCTTTGGCGCGATCGAGCTCTTCCTGCATCTTTGACAACTCGGCGCTCAGACGCTGGCTCTCCGCCAGCGTGCGCGCGTCGGGCTTGCCCAATCCGCGCAAGCCGCCGCCGCTGCCGCTCTCCAACGCCGCGCGCAAGCGGTCGATGTCGGCGCGCTGATTGTGCAAGGTGGTGCGCGCGGTCTTCAGCGCGTCCGACTGGGACGCCACCGTGGTGCGCAGCTCGGCATTGACCGACTCAAGCTCGGCCAGCGCTTTCTTCGCCGCTTTAAGCCGGCTGTCGAGATCGGGCAGGCGCCGCTTGATGGTCTGCTGCAGCACCCGATTGGCGTTCTCGTTTTCCTGCAGTTGCGCCTTGGCTGCGGACAGGTCGGTGTTGAGCATGGCGATCTCGACCCGGCGCTTATTCGCCTCGATCAGCTCGCGGGTGGCCTTTTCCCTCGCCTTGTCGAGGGCGACCTCAACCTTGCGCAGGTCGATGGCGAATTCGGCGCGCAGCTGATCCTTGTCGGCCTGGATGTCGTTCAGCGACATCGGCATGGTGGCTTCGAGCTTGCGCGTGGTGAGCTTCACCGCGCGGTTCCACAGCGGTGGGGCGATCATGAGCGCAAGAAGGCACCCTAGCAGGAAGCCCAGCGCGCCAAACATCAGCCACTCGATCATCGAAATCAGCGCTCCGCGGTTCAGCGCGCCACGCGCCTCGCCAAAGCCCACGCTCCTCGGCCAGATTCAAGCGGAAACTTGGCGCTAATTCGGCGCACACCGCTTAAAAGCCTCCGCCAGGCTTCTGTAACGCCAAACTAGAACGGATTCCAGGTCGGCTCGCGGGTATATTTCAAATAGCCGACATTGGCCCCCAGCCTCAACCCTATACCTGAGCGAATTGGCGCCAGCACCATATGGCCGCGGGCCAGGTAGGTTATGCCCACCCCGCCGATGAAATAGGCCGAGCCGTCCACCCCGGCATAGGTGGTGAAAATTTCTCCCGGGCTGCGAAGATCGTAGACCAGCACCATGGTCTTGGAGCCCTCGGCGCCGAAATCGTAGCCGATGGAGGGGCCCTGCCAATAGACCCGGTGGCTGCCGGCGTCCTTGGTGTAAAGTGTGCCTTCGCCGTAACGCAGGCCTGCCACGAACGCGCCGCCAGCCTCTTCGCCAAGGATATAGCCGTTTGGCCGGCCAGAGCGCTGGAAGGCATATTCGATCACGCCCGCCAGATCCATGGAGACCCGCCCAAAGAAGCGGTGACCGGCCTCCTTGATCTCATCGGCCGAGAAACCGTCTTGGCTTTGGGCCTCAGGCGGCACATAGGCCTCCGAGCCCGGCGCGGCCTCATAAGGGCGGCCCGGACCGCCCGAATCATACGGGCTCTCACTTGGGGGGAGGGAGTTGGGACTGACCCCGTGGGGACCATCCGGATTGGGCTGCGGCGTAATGACCATCGGAGCGTCGGCTTGCGCCAGGCGAACGTTTGAGGGGGTGTCGCCCGCTCGGGACGCGACCGGCGCCGAGATGAGCAGGATCGCCGCAAGAGCGGCAGCCAGGGAGACTTTAAGATACATGACTTGCCTCTGGAGCCTGAGCCGGCGTGCCCTGCCGGCCTTGGGACCGCTATAATTTGCCTAAACTATTACTAAATCATGGCTGGCCGGCCGCGCCTGACGGGCGCGCGGGGGCGCAATCAGCCGGGTTCGCGGCCCCAGGCGATGAAGCTTGGATTGAGCAGGCCGGTGTCGGTCTTGCCGTAGCGGAAGGGTGCGCCATCGGCGTCGACGACCACGCCGCCCGCGGCTTCCAGCACGGCCTGACCCGCTGCCGTGTCCCATTCCATGGTGGGACCGAAGCGCGGGTAAACATCGGCGTGGCCGCGGGCAATCTCGAGGAATTTCACGGACGACCCGGCGCCCGAGCGCGCGGCGATGTTCAGGCCCGACAAGAACGCTTCGGTGTCGGGATCGAGATGAGACAGGCTGACCAAGGCGGTCAGGCCTGCGGGACTTCGCCTGGCGCGTCTGCAGCTTGGTCTGAGCCAGGGAGGACAGCTCGGCGCCGGCCTGGTTCGGCGGCAGCTTGGCCTCGATCGCCTCGGCGTCGGCGATCGTCACCGCGAGCAAAGAGCGGGCCGGCGCATAGACCAGGCCGAAGCGCGGGCGACCCTGCTCGATCAGGGCGACATTGATGGTGAAATCGGTGCGCTGCTTGAGGAACTCCTTGGTGCCGTCGAGCGGGTCCACCAAAAAGAAGCGTGGGCCGAGCGCGGCGTGCCGGTCGGCGGCCGTCTCCTCCGAGATCACGGGAATGCCGGGAGCAAGCGCCTTCAGCGCTTTCAGGATGATGGCCTCGGCGTCCCGATCGGCCTTGGTCACGGGAGACGCGTCGTCCTTGAGCTCGACCTCCGGGTCATGGCCGTAATGCGCCATGATGGCGGCCCCGGCCTTCGCCGCAGCGTCGGTCAAGGCCGAGGCGGCGCGGACAAAGTCGAATTCCGCCGGTTCGCCCGTCACCGGCAAACTTGCCTCGCTTGTTGTGTGTCTTGGGGCTGACAAGGCAGAATGCTCTCTGAGGGACGTTGATTTGTTTTCGCGCGCTACTCGTTGCCCAGGGCCTGTTCGGGCCAGCGCCCCCTCATGTAACAGAAATTCGGGCAACGGCCACGTCAACTGCGCTCACGCAGCGTAAGCGAAGGAGGAAGCGCCATGACCGAACCGACGGCACTCGGCGATCTTGAACTCGCTGCGCTGGTTTCGAGCCGCATCTGTCATGATGTGATCAATCCGGTGGCGGCTATTTCCAATGGCCTGGAGATGCTCGCGGAGGAGCCCGACCAGGCGATGCGCGACGCCGCCATGGATCTGATCCGCAAGAGCGCCACCCAGGCCTCGGCCAAGCTTCAATTCGCCCGCCTTGCTTTCGGGGCGGCGGGATCGGCCGGCGCCGAGATCGACCTCCGCGATGCCGAAAAGGTCGCCCGCGAGTTCGTGCAAGGGACCGGAAAGCATCAGGTCTCCTGGCAGGGGCCGGCCGCGACCTTGCCGAAGAACAAGGTCAAGCTCCTGCTCAATCTGGTCGCGCTGGGGGCCATGGCGCTGCCGCGCGGCGGCACGGTGGAGGTGGATATCGCCGGCACGCCGCCGGATGTCAGCTTCATTGTCCGGGCCAAGGGCGACAGGGCGCGCCTGACCGACGAGGTCAAAAGCCTGCTGACCGGGGGCAACGGGGTCGCCGTCGATGCCCATTCGATCCAGCCTTATTACGCCAGCCGGGTGGCGATGGCGGCCGGCATGACCGTCGGGGCCGAAGCCCGCGAGGAGGAAGTCGAGTTCCGGGCGAGCTAGGCTCGCCGCCCTGGCCGGCAGAAATCGTTGCGGTGGTCAACGAAACGTAAACCAGAGTTCTGACACTCTCGGGCAAAGGTGCGGGGCTGCGGCGCGGGCCTTGTTGGCGCGCGCCTGGATGGGGGCCATGGACGAGCTCTTGAGTGAATTTCTGACCGAAACCGGCGAGGGGCTCGATCAGCTCGACGTTGAGCTCGTGCGTTTCGAGCAGGAGCCGAACAACGCCCAGATGCTCAACACCATCTTCCGGCTGGTCCATACCATCAAAGGGACCTGCGGCTTTCTTGGCCTGAACCGCCTCGCCAAGCTCGCCCATGCGGCTGAGACCCTGATGGGCCAGTATCGCGACGGCGCTCCGGTCACGGTCGAGGGCGTCAGCGTCATCCTCGCCAGCATCGACCGCATCAAGCAGATTCTGACCGGGCTCGAGCGCGATGGCGCCGAGCCGCCCGGGTCCGACGCCGATCTGATCGGCCGGTTGCAGACGCTCGCCCTGGACGAAGGGCTGCCGATAGATGTCATGCTCGACATTGACGCCGCGGCGAGCGGGCCGACCCCAGTCCATGCCGCGCTGGATGAGCTCGAGCGGGCGTGGCGCGCCGCTCCCGGGCCGGATCCCGTGGGCGCGGCCGGCAACGGCGTGAGCGCAGTCGAGCTCAGCGCGCGGGAAACGCAAGCGCGCACCCAAAGCGTGCGCGTCAGTGTCGACACGCTGGAGCATCTGATGACCACGGTGAGCGAACTGGTGCTCACCCGCAATCAATTGCTCGATCTCGTGCGCCGCACCGGCGAGAGCCAGTTCAAGGCGCCCCTTCAGCGCCTTTCCACCGTTACCGCCGAGCTGCAAGAGGGCATCATGAAGGCCCGCATGCAGCCGATCGCCAATGCCTGGCAGAAGCTGCCGCGGCTGGTGCGTGAGCTGTCGCTCGAACTCGACAAGAAAATCGAGCTCGACATGACCGGGGGCGAGACTGAGCTCGACCGGCAAGTGCTTGAGATGATCAAGGACCCGCTCACCCACATGATCCGCAACTCGGCCGATCATGGGCTGGAGGCGCCGGGCGAACGGGCCAGCTGCGGCAAACCGGAGACTGGGCGGATCAGGCTCAGCGCCTATCAGCAAGGGGGCTACATCGTCATCGAGGTCAGCGATGACGGGCGCGGGCTCGACACGCAAAAAATCCGCACCAAGGCCATCGACAATGGCTTGGCCACGCCGGCCGAGCTCGAGCGCTTGAGCGATGTCGACATCTACAAGTTTATCTTCCGGGCCGGGTTTTCCACCGCGCAGGCCATCAGCGAGGTGTCCGGCCGCGGCGTCGGCATGGACGTCGTGCGCACCAATATCGAGCTGATCGGCGGTACCGTCGATCTCAAATCGACCTCGGCGGCGGGGACCACCTTCACCATCAAGATTCCGCTGACGCTGGCGATCATGGCGGCCCTGATTGTCGAGGCCGCGGGTCACCGCTTTGCCATTCCGCAATATAGCGTCGTCGAGCTGATTCGCACCGGCAAGGCCTCTGGCCATCAGGTCGAGCTGATCAACGACGCGGCGGTGCTGCGCTTGCGCGACAAGCTGCTGCCGCTGCTCGACCTGGCCCAATTGCTCAATCTCGAAGGCGCTCAGCCGATGCTTGAGCGGCTGGCCACCAATATCCTTACCGTCGTGGTCATCCAGGTCGGCGCGCGGCTGTTCGGCGTGCTGGTCGATAGCGTGTTCCGCACCGAGGAAATCGTGGTGAAGCCGATGTCGAGCCTGCTGCGCGATGTCGTCATGTTCTCCGGCAATACCATTCTGGGTGACGGCAGCGTGATCATGATCGTCGACCCCAACGCGCTCGGCTCGATTGTCGGCTCGGTCGAGGGACAAGGCGAGGCGGCCAGCACCGAAACGAGCCCGGCTGCGGCACTGGAAGAAGCCAAGACGGCGTTGCTGCTGTTCCGCGCCGGCGCCGACACGATGAAGGCCGTGCCGCTATCGCTCATCACCAGGCTGGAAGAGATTGGCCTCGACACGATCGAGCGCTGCAACGACGAGGACGTGGTGCAATATCGGGGCGCCTTGATGCCGCTGGTCTATATGCAGACCGAGCGCAGCCCGCGTAATGACGGCGTGCAGCCGGTGCTGGTGTTCACCGAAGGCGGCCGGCCGGTCGGTCTCGCGATCGACGAGATCGTGGATATTGTCGAGGAGCGGCTCGATATCGAGCTGAAGACCGAAACCCCGGGCGTGATCGGCGCCGCCATCATCAGAGGCAAGGCCGTCGAGATCGTCGATGTTTCGCATTATCTCGGACGAGGCTTCGGCGAAGGGCTCGCGGCCAAGCCCGCCGGCGGGGATCATGCCGTCAGGCTCCTGCTGGTCGACGACAGCCAGTTCTTCCGCAACATGCTCGCGCCGCTGCTCAAGGCGAGCGGCTATCAGGTCACGCTGGCGGCGTCCGCCGCCGAGGTCCTGGCGCTGAAGGACAAAGGCGCCGAGTTCGACCTGATCGTGTCGGATCTCGACATGCCGGGGATGGACGGCATTGAGCTGGCCGAGCGCATCAAGGCCGACCGTCGATGGGGTAAGATTCCGTTGATCGCGCTGTCCTCCCATTCCAACCCGCGGCTGGTGGAGAAGAGCCTGGAGGCGGGGTTTGTGAGCTATGTCGGCAAGTTCGACCGGCAGACGCTGATGAGCACGCTGCGGGATTGTTGCAGGCAATGGGGAGTGGCGGCATGAGCGCCGACGAGATCGAACTCGAGGAAGCGACTGAAGGTTACGTCACCGTGGTGACCGGGGGCCAGTTGTTCGGCCTCAGGCTCGAGCGGGTGCGGGACGTGTTCGTGCCGCGTGGCCTATCGCAAGTACCGCTCGCGCCACCCGAGATCGCCGGTCTGCTCAATTTGCGCGGCCGCATCGTCACGGCTATCGATCTGCGCCGCCGTCTCGGCCTGCCGCCGCGCAGCGACGGGGGCTCGCCGGTGGCGGTCGGCATCGAGGAGCGGGGCGAGCTTTATGGCCTGATCGTCGACCGGGTAGGGGACGTGCTGCGGCTCAAGCGTTCGAGTTATGACGCCAACCCCGTCAATCTCGATCAGCGCTGGTCCAAAGTCTGCGCCGGGGTGCACCGGCTCGATCATGGCCTCATGGTCGTGCTCGATGTCGACAAGATACTCGATCTCAGTCGGTTCGGAGTCGCTGCCTAATCGCCGTCGGGGACGGCAAGCGGAGGAAGACGATGAAACATTGCTTGGTGGTGGATGACAGCGCCGTCATCCGCAAGGTGGCGAGGCGCATCCTCGAGGAGCTGCGGTTCACGGCTTCGGAAGCCGAGAACGGGCGCGATGCGCTGGACCAATGCCGGATGTCGATGCCCGACGCGGTACTGCTCGACTGGAACATGCCGGTCATGGATGGCATCGCCTTCCTGGTCGCGCTGCGCAAGGAGCAGGGCGGCAATGGTCCCAAGGTGATCTTCTGCACGACGGAGAACGACGTCGAGCACATCACCCGGGCGATTACGGCAGGGGCCAACGAATACATCATGAAGCCGTTCGACCGCGACATCATCGAGGCCAAGTTTCATGAGGTCGGGCTGATCTGAGCCTGACATGGCCATGTTGAGTGAGGGCGCGGGCATGCATGCCCCGGCACCAAGTCCACGCCTGCCGACGCTTCCCGCGAAGCCGATCAGGGTGATGATCGTCGACGATTCGGCGGTGGTGCGGGGTGTCGTCGCGCGCTGGATCGAGGAAGAGCCGGGGCTCGAGGTCGTGGCGCGTCACGCCAACGGCAAGCTCGCCGTCGAGGATGTAGTGCGGAGCGCGCCGGACATTGTCCTGCTCGACATCGAGATGCCGGTCATGGACGGCCTCGAAGCGCTGCCGCTCCTGCTTCGGGCGCGGCCCGAATTGCGCGTGCTGATGGTCTCCACCCTGACCCGGCGCAACGCAGAGATCAGCTTCAAGGCGCTCGCGCTCGGCGCGCTGGATTACGTCCCCAAGCCGGACTCCAATCGCGAAATCACCACCTCGCTCGATTTCCGCCGCGAGGTGATCCGCAAGATCAAGTCGCTCGGCCGGGTGCGCACGCAGCACACGGGCCTTGGCGATGGCGTCCGAATTGTCCAAGACGGTGCGGCTCCTGGCGAAATCCACCGGCGGGACGTCTTCACGCAGCGGCCGTTTTCCCTCGTGCCGCCGCGCATCGTGGCCATTGGCAGTTCGACCGGGGGTCCGCAAGCGCTGGCCGCCCTGCTCGGTGCGGCATCGCCCGCGCTGTCCCGCGTGCCGGTGGTGGTGGTGCAGCATATGCCGCCGGTGTTCACCGGCATCCTTGCCGAGCATCTGGCGAAGGCTACCGGGCGCGAGGCCAGGGAGGGCATCCAAGGCGAGGCGCTCAAGCCCGGAATAATCTATGTGGCGCCGGGTAACTTCCACATGACGGTGGTACCTGCCGCTCAACCGGCTGTGCGCCTCGGCAGCGAGCCACCCGTCCATTTTTGCCGCCCTGCGGTCGATCCCTTGCTCGCCAGCGTGGCGGCGGCGTTCGGCCCGGCGGCGCTCGGCATCGTGCTCACCGGCATGGGCCATGATGGCGCGGCCGGCGCCCGCGCCATTGCCGAGGCGGGCGGCAGCATGATCGCCCAGGATGAGGCCTCGAGCGTGGTGTGGGGCATGCCGGTAGCCGCGGCGGCCCTCGGCGTCTGCGCGGCGGTGCTGCCACCGACCGGGATCGCCGAGACCGTGGCGAAGCTGATCAAAGGTGAGCGGCCATGATGGCGCATGAGTTCGCCTTGGTCCGGCGGATCCTGAAAGAGGAGTCCGGCCTCAACCTCGGCGACGACAAGCAGGATATGCTCGAGGGCAAGCTCAGGCCGCTGCTCCGCGAGTTCTCACTGCCGACCCTGTCGCATCTTGTGCTGGCGATGATGAAGCCGGACGCCCACCATTTGTGCTCGCGGGTCGCCCAGGCAGTGACGGTGCAGGAATCCTACTTCTTCCGCGACAAGGTGCCGTTCAACTATTTCGTCGACGTGATGCTGCCGACGCTTATGATCGAGCGAAAGACCGAGCGCCGCATCAGGGTGTGGTGCGCCGCGACCGCGACCGGGCAGGAGCCTTATTCTCTGGCCATGGAGCTGGCTGAGCGGGACGGCAAGCTGGCCGGCTGGACGGTCGAGATCGTGGCCACGGATTTCGTCGAGGATGCGCTGACCAAGGCGCGCAAAGGCTTGTACAGCCAGTTCGAGGTGCAACGGGGCCTGCCGGTGTCGCTGCTTGTCAAATATTTCGACAAGGTCGGGAACGGCTGGGAGATCAGCCCCGACATTCGTCGCCGGGTCTCGTTCCGGGCGCATAATCTGCTCGACATTGGCCACGACCTCGGCAGCTTCGACGTTATCTTCTGCCGCAACGTGCTCATCTATTTCGACGAGTCCACCAAGCGCGCCACGCTTGCGCGACTGGCGGCGCGCCTCGCCCCGGACGGCTATCTGGTCCTTGGCGCGGCGGAAACCACCACCGGGCTCAGCGACGAATTCACCGCCGTGCCGGAGCGGCACCACGGCCTGTTCCGCTTCACCGCTCAGGCGGCGGAGGCGGCCGAGGCCAGACGCCGGCAGGAGCGGGTGGGCGCCGAGCCTGACGCGGAGCAGGTGGCGTTGCGCGCCTGCGCTTCCGGCTCCCCATAGCAAAATGACCGGGGAGACCCCGGCCATCGCGCCATCAGCACTGAATTGAAGATTGCCCGATCAGGCGGCTTCGGACTCGTCCTCGGGATTGCGCAGCACGTAGCCGCGGCCCCAGACGGTCTCGATGTAGTGCTTGCCGCCGGTCGCGGCTGCCAGTTTCTTCCTGAGCTTGCAGATGAACACGTCGATGATCTTGAGTTCGGGCTCGTCCATGCCGCCATAAAGGTGGTTGAGGAACATTTCCTTGGTGAGCGTCGTGCCCTTGCGGAGCGAGAGCAGCTCCAGCATCTGATATTCCTTGCCGGTCAGATGCACTCGCTGGCCGTTAACGTCCACCGTCTTGGTGTCGAGATTGACCTTGAGCCCGCCGGTCTGGATCACCGACTGGGCGTGGCCCTTGGACCGCCGCACGATGGCGTGGATCCGGGCGACCAGCTCGTCTTTATGGAAGGGCTTGGTCATATAGTCATCGGCGCCGAAGCCGAGGCCCCTGACCTTGTCCTCGATGCCGGCGAGGCCGGACAGGATCAGAATCGGCGTTTGGACCTTGCTCACCCTGAGTGTCTTAAGCACCTCGTACCCGCTCATGTCGGGGAGGTTCAGGTCGAGCAATATAATGTCGTAGTCGTAAATCTTGCCGAGGTCGACACCCTCTTCACCGAGGTCGGTTTTATAGACGTTGAAGCCTTCCGACTGGAGCATCAGCTCGATGCTTTGCGCGGTCGCGCTATCGTCCTCGATCAGAAGAACCCGCATATTAAATCCCCCGTCTCCGCAGTCCTAGCTGTCCCCTGACCCACAAACGCCACGCCGATTGGTTAATTCGAATCAACAAATTAACGGCCAATAGTTAACAAAAGCTAAGCCGATAGCGAGCGCTAACCATCCTTCCACGGATGGGTCTCCGCCATCCGTTAAATGCCAGGCATATGGTTTACTGGCTCTTAAGCCCTGTTAGCGATGATCGGTCTTGAGGGGCAGGGGGCTCCGTCCTGCATAGGCTCTGGATCGCTGCGAGGCACAAATTGCCGATTCATTCTAATGACATGGCCGGTCCACGGCCGATGGCGCCCGCGGCGGCGCCGGCCAAACCGGTCCCAAAGCAAGCCTGTCATGGCCAGGATCGGGACGTTGGCCAAGCGGGCCAAGCCCGCGCGGCGCTGGCATGAATATTGAACTTCACCGTACGGGGACTGAGATGTTTGAGGGTACAGAGTCATGAAGTCACGCGACGCACTGATCCGTTTGAAACGCTTCGACGTCGAAGAAAAGCGCCGCAAGGTGGCCGACATCGAGGCCATGATCGGCGACTTTAACCACATGGCTGTGGACCTCGACCGGCAGATCGCCATCGAGCAGGAGCGTGCCGGGGTCTCCGACGTCAACCATTACGCCTATCCAACCTTCGCCAAGGCGGCGCTCCAGCGGCGCGACAATTTGGCGGCTTCGGCCTCGGACCTCGCGGCCAAGCTCGCGGCCGCCCGCGGGGACCTCGATGAGGCGTCGGAGGAACTCAAGAAGATCGAGCTCATGGAAGAGCGGGATGCCGAACGGCTCCGGCTCGAGCAAAATCTTGCCGCCCCGGAGCTGGAACAGGTCGGAGCCCATCGCGTCGCCAGCTGATTGAGGCCACGGGTCGGGGACCCCGTCCGTGCTATCATCGTCAGCTCGACCGCAATGGCTCGGGCGGAGGCCTAGATGCCGTCTTTCGATATCGTCTCGAAGACCGACCTCGCCGAGGTCGACAACGCGCTCGCCAACATGGTGCGCGAGATGAGCCAGCGCTATGACTTCAAAGGCTCGCAATCCAAGATCGAGCGGAACGGCGCCGAGATCACCATCAACGCCGACGACGACCTCAAGCTCAAGCAGATGCACGAGCTGCTACAGGGGCATCTGGCCCGCCGCAAAATCGACGTAGGGGTGATCGACTATAAGACGGTGGAAAAGGCCGCCGGCCAGGCGGTGCGCCAGAAGGCGCTCATTCGCCAAGGCATCGATCGGGAACTGGCCAAGCGCCTCGTAAAGGAAGTCAAGGACGGGAAGTTCAAGGTGCAGGTCAGCGTCCAGGGCGACGAGCTCAGGGTTACAAGCAAGAAGCGCGACGACTTGCAGGCGGTGATCCAGCACATCAAAGGGCTGTCCACCGAGCTGCCACTGCAATATGTGAATTTCCGCGATTGAAGCGGCGGGGGGCCGAAGCTTTGCCACGGGTGTTGCTGACAGGGTTGGCTTTGGCTGCGATGCTGGCGTCGGTCGCGGGCTGCGGACTGCGCACGAGTAGTTTGGGCGGCGGCTGGCTCGGCGGATCGGCCGGCGGCGCCTCGGTCCAAGCATCGAACGAGAGCACCAGCGCCGTACCGGTCTCCAGCACGAGCCGCATGTCGATCACCGGCTCCAAGCCGGTCGACGCCTATGTCGTGCTCGGCGGGCGGATCAAGAGCTGCTGGTTCAATGCCGACGCGCCGCTGCTGCGCGATTATGTCTATCGCGCCGATGTCAGCCCCAATGGCGACAAGGTGCAGATCACCATTCATACGCGGGAGGCATTGGGACGCCCAGGGGCCTCGACCTATGCAATCGATTTCAGGCAGGAAGGCTCGGCTACGGTGGTGAGCACCGAGAACCGCAAGATGGCGCCCGAGATTGCCGCCAAGATGCAATACGACATCGACCGCTGGAAACGCGGCGAGTCGAATTGCAGCCGGGAGATGCCCAAGACGGCTGCCGTCCCTGCCGCGGCGCGGTAAGACTCGAAGCCAGCCTTTTCAGGACAGAGATTTCAGGACAGAGGCAGTCTTAGCTGCCGCGATATTCCTGGATGCGGGTGGCGCGCAGGCCCGGCAGGCCATGCTTGTCGATCGAGCGCTGCCAGCTCAGGAACTCATCGACAGTCAGCGTATAGCGCTCGCAGGCCTCTTCGAGGCTGATCAGGCCGCCACGCACGGCGGCTACCACCTCGGCCTTGCGGCGGATGACCCACCGCTTGGTGTCCCGGGGCGGAAGATCGGCAACGGTCAGGGGGCTGCCGTCCGGTCCGATCACATATCTGACGCGCGGCCTGTAATTTTCAGTCATCGTACTCACTTGCACCACACGTTCGATGAGGCCAACTAGACCTGGAAGCTAGCAAGCTGCATTTAAGATTTGCCTAAGCAGCCAGGTAAAGGAAGCGGCAAGGAAATAGCCCAAACTAGCTGAATTCACTTGGGAACCGTGGCCGGCCAAGGGCCCTGACGTAGGCTCGCAGCCCTGTCTGCTTGCCTTGCTTAACAGGAAGGCGGTGCCTATGTTCGGGGCGAGGCCGGCAGCAAGAAAATCGGCCCTGGCCAAGAACGGACCGTCTATACTGCCGGGTACCAAAGACTATTGCCGACCGTCGTATTCGTGGCTTCGAGCGGGGATTTAAGTGGTTTCGTTGCAGCCCCCAGTGCTTAACAGCCTGCACCTCAAGAGCCCTCCGGCCGATACGCGCGTGGTGGTTGCCATGTCCGGCGGAGTCGATTCTTCCGTGGTGGCGGCCCTGATGAAGGCCGAAGGCTACGACGTGGTGGGCGTCACCCTCCAGCTTTACGACCATGGCGAGGCGGTCGGCCGCAAGGGCGCCTGCTGCGCCGGCCAGGACATTCAGGACGCCCGCCGGGTCGCGGATCGGCTGCAAATCCCGCATTACGTGCTCGACTACGAAGCGCGATTCGCCAAGGCGGTGATGGGCGCGTTCGCCGACAGCTATCTCCAGGGCGAGACTCCGGTCCCGTGCATCGCCTGCAACCAGAAGATCAAGTTCCACGATCTCCTGGAGACGGCCTCGGGCCTCGGCGCCGCGGCGCTGGCAACGGGTCATTATGTCAGGAACAAGCCGGGCGCGGGCGGATGGGAGCTTTACCGCGCCGCCGACAAAGAGCGCGACCAGAGCTATTTCCTGTTTGCCACCACGCCCAAGCAGCTCGCTTTCCTGCGCTTTCCGCTCGGCGGGCTGGACAAGGACGAGACTCGCAAGCTGGCCCGGGATTTCGGGCTCGGCGTGGCGGAGAAGTCCGATAGCCAGGACATCTGCTTCGTGCCGACCGGGCGCTACACGCAAGTGATCGAGCGCTTGCGCCCTGGCGCGGCCGAGGAAGGCAATATCGTGCATGTCGACGGCCGCGTGCTGGGCCGCCATGCCGGCATCATCAATTACACCATCGGCCAGCGAAAGGGGCTCGGCGTCCCGGCGCAGGAGCCGCTCTACGTGCTGAGGCTCGATGCCTCCGCTCGCGAGGTGGTGGTCGGTCCGCGCGAGGCCTTGCGCACGCGCAGCATCAGGCTGCGCGATGTGAATTGGCTGGGCGATGAGCCGCTTGAGGCCTTCGCGGCTGAGGGCGAAGAGATCCTTGCCCGCATCCGGTCGAGCGGGCCGTTGCAGCCGGCACGATTGATCGTCGATGAGGACGGCGTCACCGTCGATCTCGCTCATGGCGAGGACGGCGTGTCGCCCGGTCAGGCATGCGTGTTTTATGCCGCAAACGGCGGCGGGGAGAGGCTTCTCGGGGGCGGATGGATCAAGTCCACCGCGAGAAGCGCATCGTTGGCCCAAGACGGCTTTGCGGCATCCGCGGCAAGATGCGGAACCGAGAAGGCGCTGGCGGCTGTTTCGCGGTAAAGCGCTCTTAAAGCGGCGCTCGAGGTCGGAGAGGGAACGTGGCTTACAAAGCACCGGTAATGGACGCGGCTTCCGTGCGACATGCTTATCGCCGCTGGGCACCAGTCTATGACTTGACCTTCGGCCTGGTCGCCGAGGCCGGGCGCAAGCACGCCGTCCGCATCATCAACCGGCGCAAAGGCCGGGTGCTGGAGGTGGGCGTCGGCACCGGGTTGTCGCTGCCGTGCTACGGCGAGCACCTCACCATCACCGGCATCGATCTCTCGCCCGAGATGCTGTCCAAGGCGAAAGACAAGGTCGAGCGCAAGAAGCTCGGCAATGTCACCTCCTTGCATGAGATGGATGCCGGCGCGCTGGCCTTTCCCGACGAGAGCTTCGACACCGTGGTCGCGATGTATGTCATGACCGTGGTGCCCGAGCCGGACCGCGTGATGCGGGAGCTCGAACGGGTCTGCGCGGCGGGCGGCGAGGTCATCCTGGTCAACCATTTCAGCCAGGAAGAGGGATTCCGCGGGTGGCTCGAAAGCAAGCTCGCGCCGTTCGCCGATCTGCTCGGCTGGCGCCCGGTGTTCGGGCTCGATCAAGTGCTGGTCTGCGAGGATTTGCGCCTCGCCGAACGCCATGCGCTCCGGCCGCTCGGCCTGTTCACCATGCTGCGTTTCGTCAAGGAGCCGGGCTTTGGACTCGGTCCCCAAGTGGCCCGGGAAGCGCGGCTCCCCGCCAAGGCAAGGATGCGGACCGCGTTGCCCGAGCCTATCAGGGTCAGGATCAAGTGGCAGGTCGCGCGCACGCTGGTGCACGGCCGCCGTTTGCTTGACACTAATTATTGGCGGTCCCTATATCGCCGATTGCAGAGCCAATTGGCGGAGTAGCTCAGCTGGTTAGAGCAGCGGAATCATAATCCGCGTGTCGGGGGTTCGAGTCCCTCCTCCGCTACCAATCCGATCAATGCCTTGGTCCTAGAATGGCGCGGTACGAGCGCGGGGCGACAGCGCTTGGGTGTCAATTTGGGTAACAAGACAACAAAAGCGCTGCTAGGGTAGGAAAACGCTCCGGGGTCTGAAAATCCGCGTGTCGGTGGTTCGAATCCGCCCCTGGGCACCATTCTTAGGACTTGAATTCAATGTCTTAGCGCCCGGCCGCTCTTGGAGACGAGAGCCAGATTTTCGTCGTGGGTAACAATTTGGGTAACACCGATCACTGCCACTAGCTTCCGGGGGTTACGGGCAACGTCGCTTACGCTTGAGCGCGATTGACGTCTCAAACCGTCCCGAAATCGGACAAGCTCAGCGTCAGCATCAATGTCCGCTAAGTGCCACAAGCGGACATTTTGCTCGCCGCCACAATCAAAGCCCGTATGTTACGGACAAAGCGCAAACTAGAAGATTTTATCCAGTTCCGTTGTGACCCCTAACCCTCGGTGATTCATGCAACGACTAGATCGAACTCGGGGCTGCTGTGCTTGCTGCATCATGGATCGGCCTGTCCTTTCCGTCGTTTGCGCAAGAGCCGGCTGCTCCCGCCAAGCCGAACATCCTGGTCATCATGGCCGATGACATCGGTTATTGGAATATCAGCGCTTACAACCGCGGCATGATGGGTTATCGCACGCCCAGCATCGACCGTATCGCCAACGAAGGCGCGATCTTCACCGACTATTACGGTCAGCAATCTTGCACCGCCGGTCGGGCTGCGTTCATCACGGGTCAGAGCCCGATGCGTACCGGCCTTCTGAAGGTCGGGCTTCCTGGAGCAAAAGAGGGTCTGTCAGATAAGGATCCAACGCTTGCCGACCTGCTCAAGCCCCTTGGTTATATGACAGCGCAATTCGGCAAGAACCATCTCGGTGATCGCAACGAGTTTCTGCCGACCGTTCATGGCTTCGACGAATTTTTCGGCAACCTTTATCACCTTAATGCCGAGGACGAACCCGAACACGCCGATTACCCCAAGAATACGGAGTTCAAACTGCGCTTTGGCCCACGCGGCGTTCTGCGCTGCACGGCCACAACAATTGATGATCCGAGCGAAGACCCGCGATTCGGTAGGATGGGCAAGCAGAACTGCGAGGACACTGGGCCGCTGGATAAGAAGCGCATGGAGACGGTGGACCAAGAGTTCCTGAGCGCCACCCTGGACTTTATCGACCGCGCGAATCGAGACAAGAAGCCATTCCTTGCATGGTTCAATCCGAGCCGTATGCATATCTGGACCCGTCTAAAGCCTAAGTCTGATGGAAAGACGGGTCTTGGTATCTATCCCGACGGCATGGTGGAGCACGACGGCCAAGTCGGCCAGCTTCTGAAGAAGCTCGACGATCTTGGCATCGCCAAGAACACGATCGTGATCTATACGACCGACAATGGCGCCGAGACATTCAGTTGGCCCGATGGCGGCACAACGCCGTTCCGTGGCGAAAAGAACACCAACTGGGAAGGCAGCTATCGCGTGCCAGCAATGGTCCGCTGGCCGGGATTGGTGCAGCCGCGCACTGAGGTGAACGACATATTCTCCGCCGAAGATTGGGTGCCCACCCTAGTTGCGGCGGCGGGCGATCCCGGCATCAAGGATAAACTTCTGCAGGGCTACAGCGCAGACGACAAGTCATTCAAGGTACACCTTGACGGTTACGACCAGCGCGACCTGCTCTCAGTCAATGGGCCCGACAAGCGCCGCGAGTTTTTTTACTGGACCGACGATGGCAATCTCGCCGGTCTCCGTTACGATCAATACAAGGTCGTGTTCATGGAGCAGCAGGCACATGGCCTGGAGGTTTGGATGCAGCCGTTGGTGCCCCTGCGGGCGCCCAAGATTTTTAACCTACGGTCTGATCCCTTCGAGCGCGCGGATCACGAGGCAGGCGGTTACGACAAATGGTTCGTTGAGCACGCGTTCGTGTTCGTTCCGGCCCAGGCGATCGTGGGTCAGCACTTAAGCACCTTCCAGGCGTTCCCCCCTCGTCAGAAACCAGGCAGTTTCTCGGTCGACCAAGCCATGGAATTGCTGTTGCAGCAGAAAGGCAGCAATTAGCAGCTGGTCTGGAGCGCTTTGTTGGTCAAATGCATTACTGGTATGCGTCGCCGAAGCAGCGGGTCCGGGTGAGAGTGTCTGCTATGGGTCATAAGCGGATGTCACGTTCGTTAGCCCGCATGTCCGCTAAGTGCCAGAAGCGGACCTCACTCCTTCATCAGTTGATCGTAGATGAGTTGGAAAGCGCCGGCTGATACGCCCACCTCGCCGCGAAACGGGTGGTCCATCAAAGCAATCAAGGAGATCATCGTTGCGAGGAAGAACGAAATAACCCCGCCAAGTAACAGATGCACCCTTAGGCGAACATCGAACAGCCAGATGAAAATCATATTGATCAATGCCCCGATCCCGACCGTATACCAAAGGAGCGGCGGGATACCGGAGTCGACACTATACAGCCGCGTCCTTCGATACTCGAAGAAGCTATTGAACTGCCGCATGGCCGCGTCGTGGAGCGCTTCCTGCGCTTTGGTTTGCGGCTCGAAGGCAACCAAACTAACTTGGAAATCGACAACCCTCTTCACCCCGCCGGGAGGAACGAGGCCCTGACGTTGCAGCGGCCATGCCTCCTCGATCACATAGCGAGTGTACTCTCTAAGGAGAGTTTTCAGTTCCGTGCGCTGGGGCTCCGGGTAAGCGCTCACATCCCGATATAGCGCGGCCAAGGAAGATGCTTCGCTACTAACGGCCTTTTCCACATCGGTGTGATTTTGGTAAGTCGCCACCGCCAACAGTCCGAGCAGCAAACCGTAGATCACTCCGAAATATTGCAGAAAGTCGCCGATAATTTCATTGAGCCCAGCATCGGGGCTTAGCCGCGCTCGCACGAAAGGGCGGAAAAAGAAAATCCCCAGCCAGCAAACGCCGACAAACAAGACGGCAAACAGGCCAACGATCCATAACGGTGGAACATCGTAGATCCAATAGAGCATGTCTCAGACCCCAAATGCGTACATAGGCGGCCGAGATGGCGCCCACAAAGTTGAGAAAGCGTAGCCTAGAACAGCGGGTTGGTTGTGTCCGCTTCGGCTCAACAGCGGGCTTGATCGTGGCGACCGCGAACGTCCGCTTAGTGCCACTAGCGGACATATCGGCAGGTCATTCCTTGTAGAAGCCCACACCACAAATCTGGTCACTAACCTTTGTGTAGAAGGCGGTCTTTTCGAGCGGCTGGTCTGTGCCAGGGCGCGGCCACCAGTAGGTGGTCTGCTTTATCGCTCCCTCGGTGGCATCCTGCATAATCGTTTCACCGAATGGAGCACCGTGATAGCCCTTAATGTCTCTCAGCTGTTTGCCCTTTTGGCCGTAAGGATGCGCCGTCATGATGCCGTCTGACGCGTTGGCGCACCACACATAAAGGTCGCGGTCCTTGAAGCCGGCCTCCCCAGCGTTGAACGCATCAAGCGCCTTCGCTTTGTCCTGTTTCACCGCAGCAACGGCTTTCTCAAGCATAGCTTTGGCTTCCTCTGGCGTGCCGAAGTCAGCAGCTGCCAATGAAGCGGCCGTGCAAAGAACGATTAGGCTCACGGCACATCCGACGGCAAATGCGAGATTGCGTAACATCAATGACCTCCTTAGGGATGTTCTGGCCGGCTAGCAGCCTCGGGTTAAGATAGCGCAGCAGCGCCCTAGCAGGAAAATTCAATGGCCGACTGGTTTCTCAATCTGCCTGTGCCATGGATGGCCTTGATTGTCTTTGCGGCCACCTTTCTCATCGCTGGCGGAGTGTATTTGGTTGTCACCCGGCTCGCAGATACCGAGTGGGCAACAGCCTTCAAAGCGGTGTCGCCCGGCTTGTTACCGGTGCTGGGGGTTCTTTTCGCGCTATTGGTTGGCTTCATTGCGGTCGAAGTCTGGAACACGTTCGATAAGGCAAAAACTGCCGTTGCCACCGAGGCCAGCGCGCTGCGTGCTGTAGTTCTGCTCGCCCGCAATTTTCCAGAGGAACAGAGGACGCGTATTAATGCGCTGATAAACCGCCACATAGAGGTCGCGGTGCAGCAAGAATGGCCTGAGATGGCGCAGCAGCGGGCGACCCTCTCGCCCTTACCCACGCATTTGATCGAGGCGCTGGATAATGTCTTTGCCTTAAAGCCCATTGATGAAAGCCAGCAAGCAGCCAAGCCTGAAATGATAAGAGCCCTGCGTACCGCCTTGGACGCGCGACGCCAGCGCATTGTTATCAGCGAGTTTGCCGTGGGCGCAGTTAAATGGGTGGCAATTTTGCTTCAGGCATTGTGCGCCTTGGTCGCCATTGCCATGGTGCACGCCAACAACCGGCGTGCGTGCGCAATAACGTTGACGCTTTTTGCAACCGGCGTTGCATTGTCGGTGCTCTTGATCGCTGCTTATAGCCGCCCATTCACCGGTGAAATTTCTGTAACTCCCGAATTGCTAAAGCAAGTTATCGCAACCGAAGCGAAGGGAGATACCAGCCGTGCGAGAACCTCTTTGCGAAAGGCGTCAAACACCTCGCGCATTTTGGAGGTCAATAAGTGTGGATGATCCTCGATTGAATAGGTAGTCGTTGCTGCGCGCTTGGGTCGATAAGTTGCGAGAACTTCAGATGGCAGCTGTGGCGCTGGCCAAACGCCGGGGGCCATCGTTGCCAATTTCGCTGCGCGCACCTTGATAGCATCCTCATCCCATCGATCCAGCTGGCCGAGGCCCGCATTAACGCGCAGCGGACTGTCCCGAAAGCCTCCTGGCATGTCTCGCTTCTCCAGGAATGGCTTGTCGCTGTACTCCGAGTTGTAGCCGGTGAGCGTCAGGTTTCCGAGGGTGTGAAGCCACGTCTGGTGGACGCGTTCCCATTCCGGACCCAAGGCGCTTTTCCAGGACGCAGATAACGTCTTCGTTCTGCGGCATGATGTGCTCGATGGTGTACTCATCGACAGCGACGCGCTCTTTGCGCCCGTGGTTTTCAAACCGGCGCAGCCAATAGCTTCGGCTTCGAAAATTGTAGAGATCGCGCGTCTGCATATCGCGCAGGAACTCGTCATCTTTCGGAAAGCGCCGGTACGAGGGAAGAGTAAGGAAGTGGGCCTTGATGCTCTCCAGATACCTATCCTTCTTAAGCGCTCTTGCGAAAGTGCCGAAGGTCTTGTTCATCGAGTTGGTCGGGATTGAGCAGATCGCGCGGCGGAAGACGTAAGCCTCGACTAGCCGAACTGCCTCGACAAAATCTGCCTTGGGAAGAACGCCGGTCGCGTAGTCATGATAAAGTTCCAGCAGGAACGGATAGGCGACATCGACCTTAAGCTCCCTAAGATCATGCAGCGCCAACCTTGAGCTCGCTGTCGGGCTCGTTTCCGAGCGCCATCGCGCAAAAATACCGGGCAAAATCACGGATATCTTTGACGAGAGCCTCAACGCCTGCCTCCGCCGTCTTCGGTGCACGCGCGTGGCCCTTGAAGGCCTCGTACACTTCGTCAAGGCGAGGAATCTCGCCGGTCTTCACCGTCAAATAGTGACGCATGAAGGCGTCGAAATGCGTGTCGTAGGCCTCCTGGCCGAAGGCCACTTCCATCGGCCTCCAGAACTGCTCGTAGAGCCGCGTCTGAAGCTCAGGCTCCAACCCCATTAAAATGAAATTGCGAATGAGATCGGCCTAACTCAGCTCGCGGCCGGTCGAGTTCATGCTCTCGAAAATGAGCTGCGGATTGTCCTGGTCACGATTGAGTGCGATATCGACCACGACCAGCTTTGCAAGCCCGTTGCAGACTGTCGTGTAGTCTCCTTTGCAATCGGCGATCAGACCTCTCGAAAAGAGCAAAATTCTGCTTCACGCGGATGGAATGATCTTCCGGCTCCTCATCCCCGGAAACGATAGCCGTCAGCGTCGTCTTGTCGGTCTGCGAGAGCAGCAGCTTGAAATGGCGCTCGCCCGTCTCCTCCGGGTTGACCAGGTAATAGTTGCGCAGCTTGCGCGCGGAAAAGCCGTCCACCGGCTCCGACTCACCGAGCGCATTGGCAAGGCGGCAAGCAGAAGCGTCACCGTGGTCAGCCGCTGCTGCCCGTCGATGACCAGCATAGGCGCCTGTTGGGAGACCTGAGATAGCCCGGCCTCGATGTAGACGATCGAACCAATGAAGTGCACCCGGATCGCATCGTTGCTGCCGGTACGCATAATGTCATCCCAGAGCTGACGACACTCCTTGTCGGTCCACGAATAGGTCCGCTGATAAATCGGGATCACAAACTGCGGTGATTTTTTGAGGAACGCGAGGAGCCCTGGCTTCAGTCGCTTTCATGTCACCCTCACCCAGAAGCAAACCACAATGGTTCGCACGTCGGTACGCAGGAATATCAGAAGCGAATAGATGGCGATCCGATAAATTTCGGGGCAGCCCGCGGCGCCGATCCAGGCGATATCTTGAACCCGCGTGAAACCCGTGCAACTCGCTGATAGACTGAGCGAATTCTCGGGTTAAGTCTTGGCCAGAGACAGACTGATGTTTGATCCGCGTGTCGCTCTCAAATGCGACCTAGAATGCCTGACTTGAGAGCCGGCCAAGGTAATTTTGATAGACGCCGAACTAAAGTTCGGACGCGTTCGGGCGGGGGCAACTTGTTCCGGTTCAAACCGAGTAAGGGGACAGCGCGTCGCTTCCGCCGAGCGCGGAAGAATCAATTTAAAAACAGATATTCCCTTCGATGCGTTGCCCCGAGGGTGGCGCTCGTGTCCCTCAATCGCCGAACGTTTTGCCGTGGGCAGCGTGATATGCCGCCCTCTTAGACTCTAGACTTCAGCGCCCGCTAGTCCCACCATTGAGGAGCGGCGCGACGAAGCAAAGGGACCAATAACCAGCAGCTCACGGCCGCGGCGACGCTCACCGCGACCACGAGACTGAACGCCGTCTCGCGCCCATAGGACGCTTTCGTGGCCTCGAAGAGCCATCCGCCGAATGCTTCCGACCCCGATCCCGCGAAATTGGTAAGCGCCATGACGGTTGCGAAAACTGTCGCCGCGGCCCGCGCCGGTATGATGCGCGCGGTCAAGTCCAATTGAATGAGCGTGCCGGTCATGTAAGCGGCGCCGGCGATGACCGATACGACGTAAGCCGAGGTCAAATTGCCCAACTGCCAATAGACGGCGTTGGAGACGATCGCTGCGAGGATCGAAAGATGCAGTAAGGTCGAGAGCCGCACCGATCGGCAGTAGATGCCGTAGCCCACGCTGCCGATCAGCGAGCCAAGGAAAAAGGCCGAGGTGACATTGCCGAAGTCCTGCTCGGAAAATCCGAGATCTTCGGTCATGTGTATATAGAGCACCGAACCCCAGACCGGGTTGAAGCTCCACAGCGTCAGTAGTGCGCAAACCGCGAGGAAGAGTGGCTCGCGAAACACGCCTAGCAGCGCGGCCCCGGTTTCGCTCAAGCTTGCCGCATCGAGATGAGCGTCTTCATGGTCGCCCGCATAGCGCCACGCCACGGCGAAAGCGAACACCCATAGAACCCCGCAGAGCCCAAAGGCGACTGATTGGAGCCTCTCCTGGGCCACGTAGCCGCCGAGGGCGCCCGTTAGCAGTAGAGCCGCGTTCGCCGCCGCCCATTGGATGGATTGAAAGCGCCCGGTCAGTCCAAGCGGCTGCCCCTTTCGACCATTAGCGCATCGACGATCACATCGCCCAAGGCAATTGCCATCGTCGTCGGCAGCAGAAGAGCGAACAGCAGCCAGAGGCTGCCGGGCGCGATCGGGACGAACGCGAGCAGGAGCAGGCTTAGCGCCGCCCCACCGTTGGCCAAGAGCAGATAGTTGCGGCGTCGCGATCCGAACAGCGGAACGAAGTCCGACAAGAGGCCGAAGAGGGGCTTAATCGTCCAGGGCACCGCCAGGAGTGCCATCAGCGCGCCGAGAGCGGCGGGCAATTCGCCCAGCTCCTGAGGAGAGAGCGAACGGGCTGGGCCACGAGGCCGGAGGTCGGGTCGCCGACGCTCTGAACGAAATAGAGCGCTGCGAAGAAAAAATAGGCGCCTGCTACGCCAGCGGCTCGCGGTGGTCGTATGTTAGGGGTCGCCTGCGAGCTTCGCCCAGCGTCGTTCGGCATTTTGCCCTGGCCCGGAAATTAGTTCCCGCTCCTGCCCTACACGAATTCAATCAGGCTGTCCCGATTTGTCTGCTGCCATCGCGCGGCTCATCAGGCCACCGACGTAGAAGCGGCCGGGCTTGAACGCCTAGTTTCCAAGTTTCTCCACTATTAAGGAGGCTAAACTGGAAACTTGGCTATAACGTCGAAATCATCATCCGGAAAGAGCTCCCGCAGCCGCTCGATGCCGGCGTCAGTCGCCTCGAGTGCTTGATCTGAGAGAAGGTCGTCGCGGCGCAGCGCCTTCACGTGTTGCTGATGGCGGCTTTTTGAAGTCCAGTAGCCTTCGCTAAATCGAGTTGTTTCTCAAAAAGCGAAGAGCCATCGCCTTCGGGTCGAGATCTATCGCCGCAAGGTTTTATGCTGTGGTTTGCGCTGAGGGGCCTCACCAAATTTCCAGGACAACGTTCCATCATCCTGAGGCTTGAGCCTTAAGCGAATTCGATCAGGCTTGACCGAACTCCGCGCGTCTTCGTGAAGTTCCAATCGAAGCAGGCACCTTCATCCTCGGCGTCGTCCTTCGATACGGCCACCAATTTGATGGTAGTGTCTAAAAAATCCTCCAAGCGTGAAGCGCCGCGCTGGTCGCCGCCCTTGCCAGCGTGATGAACGAGGAGGAGGGCATAACCCTTGTGGCGGAGCGCCAACAGCCAATGCAGAAAGACGTCGAGTGTTGAGTTGTCATTTTCATCAATACC
>CAVYZG010000002.1:7500-636320 GCA_963772925.1 uncultured Alphaproteobacteria bacterium | reverse complement strand
CTCTGTCACGTCAATGTCTTATCGTAGCCGAAGCGATCACTGACCCAGCGGAGGCGCTCATGGATTGAGGGCATGACATCATGCAAGCGCGCCACAAAGTCGGGATGTGACCGCCACCGCCCCACCAACTCCTTGGATACCGGCCTGAGGCCCTGCATAGTCGCGCAAATCTCGGCGGGGATATCTTTACTCGTCACCAAGTCGCGAGCCGAAGCCGACATTTCTTGTCCGAAAGCCTCCACAATTCTCTGCAACGTGCTGTCAGGATTGCTGACAAGATCCTCATAGCGCAAAACGATCCCGTTTGGCCGGGCTTCACCAATAAACGTCTTCAGCGCGTCCATTTCTCCATTCCAACGGTTCGATCCAATGTGAAAAGCCCTGTGGCTATTCCTAACGGGGTGATGGCTCGTCAACACATCAAAGGGGTGCCGCACGATCCAGACGATGCCGATCGACCTGGGAATGAGGTGTGCCGTGCAATAACTCGTATAATGGCGCTTGAGAAGATGATTCAGCTTATCGGATTTGATGCGTGCAAATCGCGCCACATCAACTTCTTCGAACAGGGCATACGAATCCATGGCGCGCGTAAGCAGCGAATAGAGCAGCCATGTCCCCGATCTGCCGCAGCCCATTACGAACATGCGGTTCACAAGCCGGTCGCCGTCGATCCGCGCCAGTAACTCGCCGAGTTGCCCCCCAAGGGTGATGGACCTATCGCATTTCTGCTCCTTGCGTTCGAGCCGACTAATCGCTGCTTCGCTCTTGCTGATATGCGCCCGGGCACGTGCATAACCTAGGGCAACGCTGGTCCTCACGCCGAGTGCCTTGTAATAGGCGCACGTTGTCATGATCGATCTCGGTCCGATGGCTGGATCAAACGGGCGCAGATGCCGGTACCGTTCATTCAGGCAATCACCTCGGCTATGCCGATGCCGCTCTCTCCCATCACCGAATAAAGCAAGTAAACCTTCTGATCGTTGTCGACAAATATCGCCGGATCCCGGAGCGAATTCTCAGGACCATGCGCGGGACCTGCCTTTGATGCCCTCAGCGGCAGCCTCGATCCTTCATACTCCTGAGATGGTCGAATGACCTCTTCGGCTGGCCCCATGACCCACGAGGTCCATTCGGGAGTAAGGTCCATGAATGCTCTGAGTATTCGCTCCGGCTTGTCACCGATGCGCGTGAAATAAACCAACAGCCGACTGCCCATCTTTTGAACGGCGACGTGGCGTACATTTCCACACTCATTGTAACGCAAGCGAGCTCCGGGATTGGCGCCACGATTGGAATTGTTTCCCGTGGTGAAGACCTTCATGCCATCGGGTGAGCGATGCACGAGCCCCCCTTTGGAAAGCGCATACCATGCCCCTCCATGCTCAAACACGCGGAAATAAAATGGACCGAGGACATCGGGGTTAGCCACAAAACTGATGCCGTCATCGGCGACAGCGACAAAACTTCTTTGCTCGCCCTTTTCGACGACAGAGGGCCCGTGAAAATACATTCTAATTTGCCGCTTTTCATGATCAACCACCAAGTCAGGCGAAGCAATGTGGTCGGTGGTTGCGGGAGCGGTGAAAAAGCCGAGAACCCCACCCGGGAGGATCGTCCAATCTCCGACAACATCGTCCGTATATGCCATTCGGATATACGTGCCGATGATGGCCGAAATAAAGATAGTATCGACCCAGCGGATTCTCGACCCACTCGGGAACTCGGATCAGCGACGGACCGTTAATATTTTCGCCGTCCCGCCCAGACAGCATTGACGGAATGATGATAGGCCTATTTCTGAGCGCTCGAGCCAGCGGCTTGGGTGCGGCGAATGGTGCTGAAGCTTCAAATCCACATTCTTTAGGCTGCCCTTATAGCTATCTAGATATGTAATTCTACAGCACCGAGCTTGCAGAAGAAAATTTCAGTTCCATTATCTGGCGGAAGGGCGGCGTTGCGAACGGGACGTGTTGCCGAAACATAAGGTTGGCCATCGGTCTGAAGCTCGGCCAAGTTATCAAATGAGGGCTGGTGCTAGCGGGGTCCAGGTCCCCCTCAGCCCCCCGCCGCGCGATGGCGATGAGATGACCCGACAGCGAGCGTGAGACCCGTCCCGTCCGACAGCCAGCTCTCGCGGGGCAGCGTCCATTTCGAGATGGAGGTTGCGAGTCTCGGCGACAGTTTGTGCATCAGGCGCAAGGGCGCAAACATGGCTCCCTTGATGTCGATCTGTTCGAAACCGGCCGCTTCGAGCTTATCCCCAAGCGAGGAGACCGAATTCGAATTCGACGTGGTAGCGCGGCACCGTCTTGAGCGCCGCGTCGCGCAATCTCTGCATGGCTACGAACTGACGGTAGCCGTCCAATGCCCCCTTGTTCACATAGGTCGCAAAAAACACCCCACCAGGCTTCAAGGCGCGGAAGATCTCGCGATGCCCGCGCGCATTGTCGGCCGCATCGAGATAACGAAACACTTCGATGGCGTAGATGAAGTCCTGGCTCTGATCGGCGACCGGTAGATCCGTGACCGAGCCATCGGACACAAGCGAGCCGGGCACCCGCTCGCGCGCCAGCTTGCGCATCTCCGCGCTCGGCTCGATCCCATGCACCTCGAAACCCTTGTCGATGAGGCGCGCCATATAGGCGCCGATGCCCGAGCCGATATCCAGGCTCGTGGCGCCGGCGGGCAATCCGTCAACCACCTTTCGCCATTGCTTGTCGATCAGCGAGCGGCCGTATCGGAACGGGAGAATCGTAGACATTGTCGCTGGAATATTCGGCGGAGAAATAGCCGGCTGTCTCGTCATGCACATCGACAGCACGCTTGCGGGCCCAACTCATGCACGGGGTCTCATCAGCAGCTAGGCGGCGTAGGACGCTTGCCCGACCGGGGCGCGCTGGCCAACCTCGTGCATCGCCCGGCTGTGCATCCCGTATCCATCGCGCAACCTCTCAAACCAGTCGAGCACCTTGGTCAGGATAGTCATATTCTCGGTGAGGTTCTTGCCGAAATTTTCCGGGTGCCACCAGAGATGGAAGGTTCCCCCGGTTACTGCGGCTTCCTGCATGGCCTTCTCGATCCGCCGTACCCGCAAACGATCGAGCGGCGCCAAGCGTCGATTGAAGGGCCTGAGGAACCGGCTCGACGCCACATTGACGAGCGGCCCGTCCCCGGCCCCGTCCGGCGATACGTTCGGCCCCGACAGGTCGACATAATTGTCGATCAGGCGGCACAGCCGGCGCCCCTTGGTCTGCTCCTTGCCGGGAGCGGGCGCATAGAACCATTTGGCCTCGTTGCCGCGAAAATGGCTCAGTCCAAGCGAGCGGCAAGCCTCAAGATATTCGGCGCCGTATTGATTGCGGGGAAAGACGATCGATTTGCATTTGATGCCCCACTCCCTGAGCTGCGCCAAGGCGCTCGCGACGTCCGCGGAAAAGCCCGCCACGGTCTCACCCTGCTCGAGCGCGCAACGATGCGAGAAAGTGTGCGTGCCGATTTCCTGGCCTGGGCAGGCGGCGATCAGCCGCGCGAGGCTGGCGCCAAAATAATATGGATCACGCCGCTCGTCGGAACCGATATCCTCCAGCCGTGCGATCTCGGCGCCCTTGCTGGCGGCATAGGTCGCCCGGGCGAGAAGCTCGTCCTTGCTTTCGCAGAGCAGCGCCCCAACGGTCGCCCAAGTGGCCCTGATGCCGCGAGCCTGGAACAGCTCGAGCAAAACCGGAATCGCCTCCCGCCCGCCGAGCACGTTCGGCCCGTAGCTCTCGCGCGTCGCGTGGTCCCTGACGCCCCACATCAACTCGTAGTCGAGCGAGATGACGAAATTGCCAGGAGTGCCCGTCGCGCGCATGAGGCGAGAATGCACCGCCTGGTTTCGTCAGGGCAACTGAAATCCCTGCGCGAAACCGCGCGCGCGGCCTACGCCACGTGACGGCTGTGCTGGCTTGAATCTGACGACCGATTGGACCCCTGCCACGCCTGGAACATCAACACATTCCATAAGAAATGCTGCCAGTTGCGGCTGCCGGCTTGGTGCTCGGCCCATTTCTCGGTGATCGGCGCTGACTTGAGTAGCCCTCCGGCGCCGAGCGCCGACGGGCTGAGAAGATCTTCAGCCCAGTCCTTGAGCGGACCCCGCAGCCACTGATCGATCGGCACGCCGAACCCCATCTTCGGCCGCGCCAATAATGGCTTCGGCACATATTTGTAAGCGATCTGCCGCAACAGCCATTTGCTCACCCCGGCCCGCAGCTTGAGGCGTTGCGGCAGGCGCCAGGACAGCTCAACCACCCGATGATCGAGCAGCGGCACGCGGACCTCGAGCGCCACCGCCATGCTGGCGCGGTCCACCTTGGTCAAAATATCGTCCGGCAGATAGGTGAGCGTATCGAGATATTGCATCCACGATACGTCATCCGGGAATTGGTCCCTGAGCTTACGCCCATAGAGACCTTCGTCGGGCGCGCCCGCGCCCTCGACCAGAGACGACGCCTCGGACCATTGGGTGATCAGGCGCCGATAGAACCCGACTAAGTCCTCCGACAGCACCCCCGCCAGTTTGTAAATCTTGTCGCCCATCAACGGGGGGCGCATCCGCCTTGGCACCGCCTGCGAGGCCAAATCCCACATGCCGGGCGTTACGGCAGTCATGGCGCCGGCCATCGCTTGCCGCACCGGCTTCGGCAAAGTCCTGATCGTCTTGGCCAGCGCCAAGCCTTGCCCATATCTATTGTAGCCCGCGAACACCTCGTCGCCACCATCGCCGGACAGAGCGACGGTCACGTGGCGCCGCGTCATCTCCGACATCAAGTAGGTCGGAATTTGCGAAGAGTCGGCGAACGGCTCGTCGTAGATGCGCTGTAAATTGGGAATGACCGCTTGCGCCTCGGCCGGCGGTCACGTAGAGCTCGGTGTGCTCGGTGCCGAGATGCGCGGCGACCAGCTTGGCGTGGTCGGCTTCGTCATAGGCCGGCTCGCGGAAGCCGATCGAGAAGGTGCGGATCGGTTGCGCGCTGTTGGCTTGCATCAGCGCGGCGACCGTCGAGGAGTCGATGCCGCCGGACAGAAACATGCCGAGCGGGACATCGGCGACCATGCGCCGGCGCACGGCGTCGGCCAGCAGCAATTCCAGCATGTCCTGCGCCGCATCGTCGCTAAGGTCGAGCGGGGAGGCTTGGCCCCGCGCCGCGACGTCCGCCAGCGACCAATAAGCCGTGTGCTTGACCTCGCCGTCCTCGCCGCATTCGAGCAGCGTTCCCGGCGCCAACTTGTGCACGCCGCGATAGATGCTCATCGGCGTCGGCACATAGCCGTAGCGGAGGAACGCGGCGAGCGCGTCGCGGTCGATCTCGCCTTGCCAGCCGGGAAACACGGTCAGAGCCTTGAGCTCCGAGGCGAACACCAGGCTGCCATTGGCGCGGCCCCAATAGAGCGGCTTGATGCCGAGGCGGTCGCGCGCCAAAGTGAGGGTGCGGGTGGAGCGATCCCACACCGCGAAAGCGAACATGCCGATCAGCCGCTCGATCGTCGGCCGCACGCCCCAGACGGCAAAGCCTTCGACCATCACCTCGGTGTCGGAATGGCCACGAAACGGGCGCCCCGCCGCTTGCAGCTCGGCGCGAAGCTCGGGCGCGTTGTAGACCTCGCCGTTATAGGAGAGCACGAACCGGCCGCAGCTCGACACCATCGGCTGGGCGCCGGCGGGGCTAAGGTCGATGATCGCCAGCCGCGTGTGACCAAGCGCCACGCCCGCCTCAGGATCGGTCCACACGCCCTGATCGTCGGGTCCGCGATGGCTCAGCCGGTCCGCCATGCGCGCCGCAACCGCGCGCAATTCGTCAGGCTTGAAGCGCCGCTTAAGCTCTACGAACCCCGCAACTCCGCACATTCAGGCTCCAGTCCAGGTGAACTCGCGCCGTTCTCGTCGACGATAGGGGGCCACCGTCGCATATCTCAAAGGCGCACGCATATGGGGATTAGGTGGCCCTAGGGCTGCTATGCCGCGACAGGATCGTGCCGAGATCAATCAGCCGTCTCTGCACAGGACTGAGACAATCCTTCCACCTCTCGTCCAAAATTAGTTCGCTCTTGGCCTGCCAACGCGCATGGTTGCCGGCGAAGCTGTGCTTCACCTGTTCAGCCCACGCAAGCTGGCGCGGATGAAATTCAAGCCCGAGCGGCTCCAACATAGCCTGCAACGTGCGCTCAGGGTCAACCACCATATCCTCGTACCTCACGGTGCTGTGCGACACGGACTTGAGCGTGCGTCGGATTTGCGCCTGCACGACCTCATAATAGAGAATCGACTTCATCAGACTGTGATGATGGATCATCGACGCAATCTGACCGGCCGGCTTTCTGATAAGGTGAATGGGATAGACGTTGAGCTCATCGCATCGCAGGAGAAGCTTGAGCCTGCGCGGCATCTTCGATGAGTCCACAATAAACTTCTTCCCCGACACTTCCGCGATTGCGCTGAAAAGAATTTGATTCGCTTCGCACAATTCATTGCCGCGGTGATGTTCATCCAATTTGAGGTCCGCCAACGATTTGCCGTGGGTCTTTCTAATCCATTCGTTGACGCGTGACCAAAACTCACACTGCAGTAGCGTGGCTGCGCCGCAGGAGCATCTGGTTCGCTTCACCCTCCCCGTTTTCGCAACTTTTATCCGATTGAGCTTCAGGACTTCTCCCACCGAAATTATTTCGGGATGAGCGTTGAGCATCATATCGAGCAGCGTGGACCCGCTGTGAGACGCGCCGGCTATATAGATTATCCGCATATTCGGTCCCCTGCCTCGAACGCATACCAAAACAACGCCACGCGGACTAGGCAAGGGGACCGTCCGAGCTTGAAGCGCCTAAGCTCTAGGAACCCCGCAATCCCGCACATAAACTCGCTTTCATGACTATCGCTTCACGGCCGCCCTAGCTTCTTAGTGCGTCTCCGCGGCCCGCTCATGTTCATCGGCGCCAGCTAAGACCCCCCGCCCCGCGGCCGTCATCCCTTGGAATCAAGTCTTCCTTAGCAATCCTGTCGCAGATTGGCGGCCTGACGGGAGACCCGGGCCGAAATAGACCCGCGCCTCGCCGAGCGAGGAAGCAAATGTCCGGATTGTCGCGACGAGACCTGGTTGGAGGTGTGGCTATGGGCAGTCTTCTCTGGAGCACCGCGGCGAATGGCGGCGGCACGGCTGAGCCGAGCTATGGGCCGGCGCCCGCGCCGCTCGACGGCCCCGAGCTGCCCTCGTTCCGCTATCCGCTCGGCAGCAAGCCGACCAAGACCTTCGACGGCGGCACCGCCAAGGAAGCGAATGTCACCGAGTTTCCGGTCTCCGAAAAGCTGGCCGGCGTCTACATGACGCTCGAGCCCGGCGCGCTGCGCGAGCTGCACTGGCACGCCAATGCCGCCGAGTGGGCCTATGTGATCGGGGGAAACTGCCGCGTCACCACCATCGACCCGCAGAACCAGTGCGAAATCGTCGATTTCGGCCCGGGCGACGTCTGGTACTTCCCGCGCGGCCACGGCCACTCGATCCAGGGCATCGGTCCCGGCACCTGCACCTTCGTGCTGGTGTTCGACAACGGCTATTTCTCCGAGTTCGGCACCTTCTCCATCACCGACTGGCTCGACCACACCCCGCCCGAGGTGCTGGCCAAGACCTTCGAGCTTCCGGCGGCGACCTTCGCCGGCTTTCCCAACAAGGAAGTCTATATCGCCACCGGCCCGGTGCCGCCGGCTCTGCCCGAGGACCCGGTGCCCGGCTCGCTCAACGCGCCGCCGCTCACCCATCGCTACCAGTTGCTGGCCCAGCAGCCGCTCGAGTTCCCCGGCGGCACCATGCGCACCGTGTCCGAGCGCGAGTTCCCCATCTCCACCACCATGACCGGCGCGCTGCTCATCATCAAACCCGGCGGCTTGCGCGAGCTGCATTGGCATCCCAACGCCGCCGAATGGCAGCTCTATATAAGGGGCAGCGCGCGGATGACCGTGTTCGGCAGCCACGGCCGCGCCCGCACCGACGACTTCGCCGCCGGCGATGTCGGCTATGTGCCGCAAGGTTACGGCCATTACATCGAGAATACCGGCAGCGAGGACATGGAGGTCGTGCTGGTGCTCAACAACGCCACCTATCAGTCGATCTCGATCACCGCCTGGATGGCCGCCAATCCCCACCTTCTGCTGTCGACCAATTTCAAGGTGCCGGAAAGCGTGTTCGCCAAGTTCCCCAAGCACGCTTTGATCATGCCCGACTAGGGCCGGCGGTCAGGCCAGCAGCGCCAACGCCTCGCCGGCCAGCGTCCGCGTGAGTTCGCCGGCGCCGACCCCCGCTGGCGGCACGGCCCCCTGCCCCGACCAGAACCAGGAAAAATCGCCTGACCCCTTCGCTTCCGCCGCCTTGCGGAGCGGCGCGAGCGCGGGCGTGGCGAGCGGATAAGACGGGTGCGCCGGATTGATCGGCCCCAGCTCCCGGATGACCCGATTCACGATTCCGCGCGCCGGGCGCCCGCTCAGCATATCGGCGATGACCGTCTCGCGGCCGGGTTCGGCCAGGGCCGCCCGGTGCAGCGCCGAGGTCGTGGCCTCGGGGCAGCGGAGATAGGCCGTGCCGATCTGCACGCCGGCCGCGCCGAGCGCGAAGGCCGCGGCGATGCTGCGAGCATCGCTGATCCCGCCGGCGGCAATCACCGGGACTTTCACATCTCTGACAATCTGCTGCACCAGCGCGAAGGTGCCGATCTGCGTGGCGACGTCAGTCTCCAGGAACATGCCGCGATGGCCGCCGGCCTCCGCCCCTTGGGCGATAATCGCATCGACGCCGCGCTCGGCAAGCCACAGCGCTTCGCGGCGGCTCGTCGCCGAGCAGATGACCCTGCATCCCGCCTGCTTCACGCGCTGAACCAATGCCGCCCCCGGCAAACCGAAATGGAAGCTCACCACCTCCGGCCGCAACGCCTCCACCACGGCACAGGTCGCATCGGTGAAGCGATAGATCGTGGCTTTGAGCGGCGGCTGCGGCATCTCCGCGCCAAGCTCTTTATAGTAAGGCGCAAGCCGCTCGAGCCAAGCCGCCTCACGGCCGACATCTCGCTCCGGCTCGTCATGGCAGAAAAAGTTGAGATTGATCGGCTTGCGGCTGCGCGACCTGATCGCGGCGACGCCGTCACGGACTTTGTCGTCGCTCAGTCCGGCGCAAGGCAACGACCCGAGCCCGCCGGCCTCGGCCACGGCAACCGCCATGTCGACCCCGCCCGAATTGGCCATCGGCGCCTGGACGATCGGCGACACGACGCCGAACAGATCGAGCAATCGCCGGTCGGGCCACATTGCCGAAACCATCAGTCCTTGCTGCTCCTGCGTCTGCCCAGCAGCCGCAGGCGGAGCGCGTTCAGCTTGATGAAGCCCGCCGCGTCGTTCTGGTCGTAGGCGCCCTCATCGTCCTCGAACGTCACCATCTGGCGCGGAATAGAGCGATTTCGGGCTCTCCCGGCCGACCACGATGACATTGCCCTTATAGAGCTTGAGCGTGACCTCGCCCTCGACATGCTCCTGGCTCTTGTCGACCAGCGCTTGCAGCATCTCGCGTTCCGGCGCGAACCAGAAGCCGTAATAGACCAGCTCGGCATAGCGCGGCATCAGCGAGTCCTTGAGATGCATCGCCTCGCGGTCGAGCGTCAGGGACTCCATCGCCCGGTGCGCCACATGGAGAATGGTGCCGCCCGGCGTCTCGTAGATCCCACGCGACTTCATGCCGACATAGCGATTCTCGACGAGGTCGACCCGGCCGATGCCGTTGTCGCGGCCGAGCGCGTTGAGCCGCGTTAGAAGCGTGGCCGGCGACAATTTCTTGCCGTCGATCGACACCGGATCGCCGTGCTTGAAGCCGATCCTGACCATGGTCGCCTTGTCGGGCGCATCCTCGGGCGCAATCGTGCGCTGATAGACGTAAGGCGGCGGCTCTTTCGCCGGGTCCTCCAGCACTTTGCCTTCCGACGACGAATGCAGCAGATTGGCGTCGACCGAGAACGGCGCCTCGCCGCGCTTGTCCTTGGCCACCTGGATCTGGTGCTTCTCAGCAAATTCGATCAGATCGCTGCGCGACTTGAACGCCCATTCCCGCCACGGCGCGATCACCTTGATGTCAGGGTTGAGCGCGTAATAGGTCAGCTCGAAGCGCACCTGGTCGTTGCCCTTGCCGGTGGCGCCATGGCAGACGGCGTCGGCGCCGGTCAGCTTGGCAATCTCGATCTGGCGCTTGGCGATCAGCGGCCGGGCAATCGAGGTGCCGAGCAGATAGACGCCCTCATAGAGCGCGTTGGCCCGGAACATCGGGAACACGAAATCGCGCACGAACTCCTCGCGCAGATCCTCGACGAAGATTTCCTTGATGCCGAGCAGCTCCGCCTTCTTGCGGGCGGGCGCCAGCTCCTCGCCCTGGCCGAGATCGGCGGTGAAGGTCACCACCTCGCAAGCATAGGTCTCCTGGAGCCATTTCAGGATGATCGAGGTGTCGAGCCCGCCGGAATAAGCGAGCACCACCTTCTTGATATCGGTCGCCATGGAACGAGCCTCTTAGGCCCCGCAAACGGTTGAGTTCCGCGGGACTATAGGCAGGCGACGCGCTTGTGCAAGTGCTGGCCGGTCGAGCGCAGGGACGAGCCGGCGCCGGCCAGGGCCTGGCCGGCCGCCCCCAGAGCCGCCCCGATCAGGCGATGCAGCCCGACCGACACCCGTTCGACGCCGCGCTCGAGCCTGGAGCCGCGTGAGGATCCGGTGAAGGTTCGGCGGCAGTTCAGCGACACTCCGCTAACGAATCAGTGACAGCTTGAGCTGGGTCAGTGTGGACGAGCTGTGGATAAGCTCATTTGAGGTCGGTCGATATCGAAGGGAACCGGGAGGCCTCCGCGACGTTTCAGTGATTGGGCTTGTCGGTGAAGGAGTGGGGTCCATGCCCTATCGAACCAACCAAGAGCTGCCCGACAGCGTGAAGGACAATCTCCCAAGTCACGCACAAGACATCTATTGGGAGGCCTTCGACAACGCTTGGGATGAATATCAGGACCCGGACAAGCGGCGGGGTGACAAGTCGCGCGAAGAGGTTGCGCACAAAATTGCCTGGTCCGCAGTGAAGCAAAAATACGAGAAGGTGGGATCACAATGGCGCTCCAAGAGCTAGAGATGCACCCCGGCCAAGCGCAACAGCCGAAGGCTGGGCCGCTGGCCAAAATCGCCAGCCTGGGCTTCGTCACCCGTCGCAAGCGTTCGAATGGCAACGTGGCCTGGCGCAAGACCGTCACGCAGCACGCCATCGAGCCGTGGCCTGTCGCCCGTCTCGCCTTGCAGGCGCGGATCGCCGCGCTGGATATTCAGGCCTAGGCCCGCCTCCCGGCGAGCAGCCAGTATATAAAGCCGCCGGCGAAGCCCGCCGCAGCGAAGATCGGCATATACGGGCTTGCCGCGATCGCGGTCAGATCGGCGCCTTGCGGCGCGGCCAGGAGCGGCACCACGGCGAGCGACGCGCCTCCCGCCAGCACGTAATACATCCACGACCTGAGCCTTAAGACTTCGCCTGCCACCACCGCGACCAGCGCCGGCAGCGCGGTCAGCGCTCGCGTCACGGTGCCGGCAAATACTACGATACCGAACACTGGCGCTCCCTGTTGCAGCATGGGGTCGTGCGGCGCCGCGGCCCTAAGTTCATCGCCCACCCATAGGCCGCCGAGCGCCAGCAGCACGGCCAGCGCGATGCCGGCGGCAAGGCAAAAGACCGTCACCACCCAAAGCATGCGGAACACATAGCGGAAGATCACTTGGGTCGCCCCTTTGTCGCGGCTGGCCCATCAGCCGGAAGGCCTTATAACATTTGCCCCGAACACAAGCGCGCAGCCGATATCCGCCATGGCCGACATCGAATTCTGGTACGAATTCGCCAGCACCTATTCCTATCCCGCGGCCATGCGTATCGAGCGGCTCGCGTCCGACGCCGGCGTCGCGATGCGTTGGCGTCCCTTCCTGCTTGGCCCGATCTTGAAAGAGCAAGGCTTGAACAACTCGCCCTTCAATATCTTCGCCGCCAAGGGCCGCTATATGTGGCGCGATCTCGAGCGCATCTGTGACGAGGACGGTCTTCCGCTCAAGCTGCCGCCGGTGCGCTTTCCGCAGAACGGGCTCAAGGCGGCGCGGCTGGCGATAGTCGGCGAGCCGCAAGGCTGGACGCCCGCCTTCACCCGCGCCGTGTTCGCCGCCAATTACGCCGAGCAGCGGGACATCGCCGACGAGGCCACGTTGCGCGCCATTCTCGCTAGGCTCGGCGTCGCCGCGGATTCCGCGCTCGCCGCCGCCAATGCGCCCGACACCAAGGCCGCGCTCAAACGTCAAACCGAGGAGGCGGCCGCGCGCGGGTTGTTCGGCGCGCCGTCCTTCACCATTGGCGATGAATTGTTCTGGGGCAACGACCGCCTCGAAGCGGCGCTCGAATGGTCTAAGCGCGCTTAGGCAAGTCTTGTCATTGCCCGGCTTGACCGGGCAATCCAGTAACCCCTGTCTTGGCTCAATGATCTAAGTCCAGCGCCTACTGGATTCCCGCTTTCGCGGGAATGACACCTAGCGGCCGCTCGCTCGCTCTTTGCTTCACGCTCGCCGATTTCAGCTGCCCGCAGGCCGCCATGATGTCGCGGCCGCGCGGGCTGCGCACCGGGCTGGCATAGCCGGCGCGGTTCACCACTTCGGCGAATTTCTCGATCTGCTCCCAATCCGAGCATTCGAACGGCGCGCCGGGCCAGGGATTGAACGGGATCAGATTGATCTTGGCCGGGATCTTGGCGAGCAGCCGCACCAGCGCCTTGGCGTCGGCGACGCGAGTCGTTGACGCCCTTCAGCATCACATATTCGAAGGTGATGCGCTTGGCGTTGGACAGGCCGGGATAGGCGCGGCAGGCCGCCAGCAGCTCCTTGAGCGGCCATTTCTTGTTGATCGGCACCAGCTCATCGCGCAGCGCGTCGCGCACCGCATGCAGCGAGATCGCCAGCATGGTGCCGGCCTCCTCGCCCCAGCGCGGAATCTCCGGCACCACGCCCGAGGTCGACAGCGTGATGCGGCGCTTGGAGATGGACAGCCCCTCGCCGTCGGCGGCGATCGCCATGGCGTCGCGCACATGGTCGAAATTGTAGAGCGGCTCGCCCATGCCCATCAGCACCACATTGGTGATCTTGCGGTCGCCATGCGGCAGCCCGCGCGTGTCGTCGCGCTTGCAGCTCCCGGCCAGTCGCCGATGCGGTCGCGCGCGAGCATGATCTGCCCGACGATCTCGCCCGGCGTGAGATTCCGCACCAGGCGCTGCGTGCCGGTATGGCAGAACGAGCAGGTCAGCGTGCAGCCGACCTGGCTCGAAATGCACAGCGTGCCGCGATCTTCCTCCGGGATATAGACGGTCTCCACCTCCTTGCCGTCGGCGAGCCGAAGCAGCCATTTGCGGGTGCCGTCGACCGAGATCTGCTCGGTGACGATGTCGGGCCGGGCCAGGCTGAAGTGCGCGGCCAGCTCGCCGCGCAGCTCCTTGGCGATGTCGGTCATGACGGCGAAATCGGTGGCGCCGCGCACATAGAGCCAACCCCAGAGCTGGCTGACCCGCATGCGCGCCTGCCGCTCCGGCACGCCAAGCGCAACGAGGCGCTCCGCCAGCGCGGTGCGGCTAAGCCCGACCAGCGGCTGCGGGCTCGCAGCTTCGGCCGGATCGACCGCTATGGGGGACGTGACGGGCATGGCAGGTCATATCATGCCGCGCCTTAACAATGCCAAGGCCCGCGGTGACCCGCGGAAAAGCCCGCTATTTGCCCATCGCCTCGTCGGCGGCGGTGATGATGTCGGTGTCGGGATGATCGCCGCAATAGATCAGCAGGCGCGTCATGTCTCCGGCCATCTTGCCGAAGTCGATGACCGCGTCGTCGTCTTCTTCGGTGTAATAGCCTTCCAGCCACATCGTGATGAGGCTCATATTGTCTTTGTTGTAGCCCGTGTACTGGGCGCAGGACAGCTTGGACATCTCGATCTTGGCATCGTCGGCCAGCGCGGCCGTCACGGCCGAGAGCAAGGCGGCGGAAATGACCGCGGCGTCGAAGATCTTCATCGTCGTTTCTCCTTGCGGCTATTGCCGCAAGGGCGACGCTAGCGGTCGCCGATGTCGCCAGCAAGAACAGGACGGCGGTAGGATGTGCGGCGGCTTAACCGCTGCAGTCCTTGGCGGCGCGGTCAAGCGCTTCGGACAGGCCGTTGAGCGAATAGGTATCGCTGGTGGCGGTGCCGCGTATCGACTTGCCGTCGATCTTCATGGTGCTGCCGGTCTTCATCGCCTCGATCAGCTTCGTCTCCATCTCCGGCTTTTCGACGAAGGCCCCTTCATCCTTGGTGAACATCTCGAACTTCGCGGTGCCGATGGTCACCGTGGTCTTGGCGCCTGGGCCGAACGGATAGCCCATCTTCACGCTGATCTCGTTCGTCACTTTGTCCGCCGGCCATAGCGAGATGTAGAAGAAGATCGGGCCGCGCTTGACGTTTTTGGGGCTTGAGCTGGTCGGCTTGGCAACCGCGAAACAAACCTTGGGATTGCCGGAAGCGGCATAGGCCGACCAATCCTTGAACTTCTCCAGCAAGGTGACGTCTTGCGCCCAGACAGGCGTGGCAACCAGCGCCGCGACGACGCAAGCGGCTCGAACGGCTCGGTGCATCTTGTAAGTCCCCAATTCGTGAGCAGTGTTCAAAACATACAGCCTTGATTTTCCTTTGACTACACGGACGGGTCAACCCCGGCTGCGTCGTTTACGCGGTGCGCCCTGCACATGGGGCGCCGGCGGCGGCGCCTCGGCATGCTCGGCGACCGGGCGTGAGCCGAAGCGGCCATGCGAACGCAGCCGATCATACATGACGATGGCGCCGGCGGTGGCGAGATTGAGGGAGAAAGCGGACGGAATGCGCACCAGATGCCGACAGCGCGCGGCCAGTTCCAGGCTGAGCGTGCCGCGTTCGGGACCGAGCACATAGGCCGCCCGCAGGGGATGGGGAAAGCTGGGGAGTTCTTGCGCCCCGTCGATGAGCTCGACCCCGACCAGGCTGCATCCTCTGGGCAGCTTGAGGTCGGCGAGGCTTCGCCAATGATAGAGCGGCAGGTGGGTCGAGGCCTTGGAGGTGTCGCCCTGCATATGCTGCGCGGCCTCGTCGGCGCCGATGGTGAACACGAAACTCGCCCCGAAGGCATGGGCCGAGCGCAGCAAATTGCCGAGATTGACGGCCTTGGAAATGCCCTCGATACCGATGGCGAAATAGCCGCGGCCAACCGGAAATAAGGTTTTCACCGGTCTTGTTTGCCACAAGCAGGGCGGGCACAAAAGGAGAGATGGGAGCGTGTCCGCCTCGACTTTCCCCGCTATTCTGCTTAGGCCGCCCCGGCACGCTGTGCGTCGCGTCCTCTGTCGGTCTGGGCAAACTCAAAAAATGGAGCCGCCGCGATGCGCGTTGCGCAATTTGCTGAATTTGGAGGGCCGCAGGCCTTGCGCCTCGAAGAGGTGGCGGAGCCGAAGCCGGGCCCCGATGACGTCCTCATCAAGGTTACGGCGGTCGGCCTGAACTTCTTCGATACCCTGTTGCTCCGTAACCAATACCAGGTGTCGCCGCCGCTTCCCTTCTCGCCGGGAGCGGAGATCGCCGGCACCGTCGAGGAACTCGGCGCCGGCGTCACCGATTTCAGGCCGGGGCAGCGGGTGGTGGCCTATGTCGGCGGCAATGGCTGCCGCGAGAAGGTCGTGACCAAGGCGAAGAATGCCGTGCCGATCCCGGACGGCGTAAGCGACGAGATCGCCGCCGGCATCCCCATCACCTATGGCACGGCACTGCATGGCCTGAAGGACCGCGCCGCCCTCAAGCCGGGTGAGAGCGTGGCGGTTCTTGGCGCCGCCGGCGGAGCGGGTCTGGCCGCCGTCGAGATCGCCAAGCTGATGGGAGCGCGCGTCATCGCCGTCGCCTCCTCGGGCGACAAGCTTGCTTTTGCCCGCGAGCATGGCGCCGACGAGGGCATCAACTATGACAGCGAGGATCTCAAGAAGCGGCTCAAGGAGCTCACCGCGTCGAAAGGCGTCGATGTGCTCTACGACGTCGTCGGCGGCGACGCCGCCGAGCCGAGCTTGCGTGCGATGGCCTGGGAAGGACGCTATCTCGTGCTCGGCTTCGCCTCCGGCAATATTCCGCGCATTCCCCTCAATCTCGTCATGCTCAAGGGCTGCGCCATCATGGGCGTGTTCTGGACGTCATTCGTCGAGCGCGAGCCGGAGCAACATCGCGCCAATATGATTCAGCTGCTCAATTGGTGCAAAGAGGGAGCGATCTCGCCCCACATCCATGCGAGCTTCGGCCTGATCGAGACCGCTCAGGCGCTATCGCTGATCGAGGGCCGCAAGGTCACCGGCAAAGTGATCGTCAACCCGCAGCGCTAGGCCCTGGCGCATGCTGACCGGAAAAGCGGCGCCCACTTATCCGGATCAGGCTCTGGCCGGAAGCTCCTTGTCGAGCGCCCGCGCCGCGGCCGCCCGGTGGATCGGCGTGATGTGCGTGGCGACCAGGCCGACCACCGCGGTGAGTAGCGCCGCGTCGTCGGCGAAGCCGAGCCCGGCGATCATGTCGGGGATGATATCGGTCGGCAGGATGAAATAAGCGAGCGCCGCCAGCAGCATCCCGCGCACCCGCATCGGCGTGGCCGGGTCGAGCGCGCAATAATAGGCGGCGACCAGGTCGTCGACGAACGGCACCATGCCGGCAAAGCGCTTCAGCTTGGCCCAGAAGTCGCGGCGCACCTTGCGCTCCCGCTCCGTCATGCCAACCAGCGAGACCTGCCGGCCAAGCGCCGCGTTTTTAAGCTCGCTCGCATCGTTCCAGGCAATCATCGTGCTCACCTCGCGACAAGTCTAAGTCCAAGAACTCTAGGAGGAAAATAGGGTAGCCACGGGCCTCCTGCAAGCGCAGGCCCCTCCCGCCTTGCATGGGCCCCGGCCACATGCCATTTCACGCTCTATGGCCAAACGCGCGCTCCTGTTCGTCTGTCTCGGCAATATCTGCCGCTCGCCCATGGCTGAGGGCGTGTTCCGCCGCGTTGCCCAGGAACAAGGCGTGCTCCATCTGTTCGACATCGACTCGGCCGGTCTCGGCGATTGGCATGCCGGCCAGGCGCCCGACGGCCGCGCCCAGGCCGCGGCGCAAAATCGTGGCATCGACATCTCGGGCCAAAGCGCCCGGCAGATCGTGCCGGCCGATTTCGCCCGCTTCGATCTCCTGCTCGCCATGGACGGGTCGAACTACGACGAGCTGATCCAGTCGGCGCCGCGCGGCGCACGGCACAAGATCCGCCGCTTTCTCGATTTCGCGCCGCAGGCGGAGACCACAGACGTGCCCGATCCGTTCTTCGGCGGCAGCGAAGGCTTCGATCATGCGCTCGACCTGATCGAGCAAGCCGCAAGCGGCCTTCTCGCCGATCTCCTCGCCGACGACACGACGGCGGCGAAACGAGGCGCTCAATCCTCCAGAGGATAAGCGGCTTCGACCACATAGGGTCCACCGCCGACCGAATTGCGCGACGAGTAGAGCACGAACCGGCTGACGGTGAAGGTCTCCGGCCCAATACCGCCTTGGCGCTCGAGATAGGCCGCGACCGCGTCCGGCCGCGCGCTCCTGAGTCGCGCCAGCGTCACATGCGGCTTGAAGTTGCGGCCCTCGGGCGGCAGCCCCGCGTCACGCGCCGCGCGTTCGTTGGCCCGCCGCAAGGCCTCGAGCCCCTCGGACGGGGCGATGTCGGCAAAGATCGCGCGGGGCTTGCCGCCGCCGAAACTGCCAAGGCCGTTCAGCCGAAGCTCGAACGGCGCCGCCACGATATCGCCCAGGGCGTAGGTGAAGTCGCGCGCCGTCGGTCCGTCCACATCGCCGATGAAGCGCAGCGTCAGGTGATAATTCTCCGGATCGATCCAGCGCGCGCCCGACAGCCCCGCGCGCAGCACTGTGAGACGCTCGGCGATGCCGGGCGGTATCTCGATGGCGGAGAAAAGTCTGGGCATAAGGGAGATTCGCTGCTGAGCGCTAGAGTCAGGGACACGGGTTCGGATAGTCAAGGTGGATCTGGTCGATGTCCGCAACCACGTCCGGGGAGAGGCTGAGCGCGGCGGCGTCGATGTCGGTCTTGAGCTGGTCCATGGTGGTCGCCCCGATAATGGTGCTGGTGACGAACGGGCGCGACACATCAAAGGCTATCGCCATCTGCGCCGGGTCGAGCCCGTGGCGGCGGGCCAGGTCAATATAGGTCGAGATCGCCTTGGGCCCGTTCCCCTTCTCGTAGCGGCCGAGCCGGTCGAACAATGTCTTGCGCGAGCCGGCCGGCAGCGCGCCCCCTTCATATTTGCCGGTGAGATAGCCCTGGCCGAGCGGCGAATAGGCAAGCAGCCCCACCTGCTCCCGATAGGCGACCTCCGACAGGCCGATCTCGAAGGTGCGGTTGACCAGGTTGAAGGCATTTTGGATCGAGACCGGACGGGGCAGCCCGTGTCGCTCCGAGGCCCTGAGAAAGCTCATCACTCCCCACGGCGTCTCGTTGGACAGGCCGACAAATCTGACCTTGCCGCTCGCGACGAGCTTGCCCAATGCGGCCAGGATCTCGTCGACGGGGTGGCCGTCGCCCTCCACATGGAGATAATTGAGGCCTTCGAACACGCGCATGGGCCGGTCCGGCCAGTGCAGCTGGTAGAGGTCGATGTAATCGGTCTGAAGGCGCTTGAGGCTGCCCTCGACCGCCTCCATGATCTGGGCCGCGCTCTGCCGCGTCGCGGTCCGATCCTGGCGCAGCCAGGTCATCTTGCCCCGGCCGGCGACCTTGGTCGCGATCACCATTTTGTCGCGTTGCCTGCGCGCGGCGAGCCAGGTGCCGATGATCGCCTCGGTGCGCCCTTGCGTCTCAGGCTTGGGCGGGATCGGGTAGATTTCCGAAGCGTCGATGAAATTGATGCCGCGGCCGAGCGCGTAGTCCAGCTGGGCGTGGCCCTCGGCTTCGGTGTTCTGCTCGCCGAACGTCATGGTGCCGAGACAAAGCCTGGACACCTGGACGCCGCTCCGGCCAAGCTCGCGATACTCCATCCGCTCTGGTTCCTTCCGTCGCCGTTCGGCAAGCCACAGCGCCAGCCGCGAGCCGAGTGGGCTGAGAACCGACACGCCAAGTCTCCTGGGAAGGCTCGGCCTCCGCCGGGCAGCAGTCTAGCCCGTGCTGCCGTTCAGCTCGACGGCCCCGGTCGGCTCGAGCTTCTGATCGGCCTCCTCGGTGGCGAAGAAGGTGGTGGCGAGCAGCCACAGCAGGAAGGCCCCCACGGTCAGGAGGGCGATGGCCGCGCCAATTTTGCCGAAATGTAGAGGCATCGATTGCGGACAGTAGACAAGTCGGCCGCGCCGATCAATCTAGGCTTGGCCGCCCGTGCAAGAAAATCGACCCGTCCCTGCGGATAAGGAGCGCCCATGGGAAGACTTGGAGATGGAGAGGACCCCGCCAAACCGAGGGACCTCTCCGAAGCCGACCAGACGATCCTCGTCATCTGCCCCACGCATCGCGACTATCGCGAACTGCCCCTCCTTTCCCCGCCCGGCGTCAAATATCTCTTCCACGACTATGCCAGCACCAGCCTGGAAGACCTGATCTGCAACCCGGCAAGCGCCGAGTCCCTTGCCGCCGATCCGCTCGACGAGGTCGAGGCCATTCTCGCCAAATTCGCCGGCGTCGAGCTCGCCGCCGTGATCAGCACCGACGACTATCCGGGCTCCGCGCTGGCGGCCGCCATCGCCCAGCGGCTCGGCCTGCCCGGACCGGCGCCGGAAGTCACCCTGATTTGCCAGCACAAATATTTGTCGCGCCTGGCGCAGGCCAGACTGGTGCCGGATGCCGTGCCGGCTTTCGCGCTGATCGACGTGGCCGAGGGGGCGCCCCTCCCCGACGGCTTGAGCTACCCGCTATTCGTCAAGCCGGTGAAGTCGTTTTTCTCGATCGGCGCCGCAAAGGTGACGTCGGCGGCGGAGCTGGCCGGGTCTAATGCCCCACTGGACCAGCCTCGATCAATTCTTCCTGCCGCTCGACCGCATGCTCCAGCATTTCACCGGGTCAAGCATCGGCACCAAGCGGCTCGTCGCCGAAGGCTTGCTGATCGGCGAGCAGGTCACGGTCGAGGGCTACGCCCATGGCGGCAAGGCCGACATCTTTGGCGTGGTCGATTCGGTCATGTTCCCGGGCACGCTCGCCTTCTCCCGCTTCGACTATCCCTCGTCCTTGCCGGACGGCGTGCAGAAGCGCATGGCCGAGATCGCCGCCGCCCTGATCGAGGGCATGGGCTTCGACCACGGGCTGTTCAATGTCGAGATGATGTACGACGCCGGCGCCGACCGCATCGCCATCATCGAGATCAACCCGCGCATGGCCTCGCAGTTCGCCGATCTTTACGAGAAGGTCGACGGCACCAGCAGCTACGCCGTCCTGCTCGATATTGCGCGCGGCCGCGCGCCCGGCTTCACTCGGCGGCAGGGCCGCTACGGCTTCGCCTCAAGCTTCGTGTTGCGCAGCTTCGAGGACTACATCGTCGCCGCTCTGCCGACCGAGGCCGACCTCGAGCGGCTGGCGCAGTCTTACCCCGATATCAGGGTCGAATTGCATGGCACGCTCGGGCGCAAGCTCTCCGCCGAATTGCAGGACGGCAGGAGCTATCGCTACGGCATCGTCAGTCTCGGCGGCAGCGACCGTGCCGACGTGCTGGCGCAATACGAGACGTGCCGCGACCGTCTCGGCATCGCGCTTCAACCGATCGGCCGGCAGCTGGAAGCGCCCGCCGTCGCCGCCGCGCCGCAACTCGCCGAGCTTGGGGCTTGAACCGAATTGGCGCCGATCAGTTGGCGCTCATGTTCTGCTTGATCCAGTCCGAGAATGACGACACTCGCGTGTAGACGCCCGGGTACAGGGGATTGCCGCATTGCGGTCCCCAGCTCACGATCCCGACCTGGGCATAGCCGCGCTCATTGTCGGCAGCGACGATCAGCGGCCCGCCGCTGTCGCCGAAGCAGGAATCTTTGCCGCCGGTCAGGCCGGTGGCGCAGATTTCGGTGTCGCCGATGGTGAAGGCCGGAACTTGCAGCGATTGGTAGACCGCCTTGCATTCGGCCGGATCGATCACCTCGATATCGACCTCATGCAGCTTGCGCGGGGCTTCGAGCTCCTCGTTCTTGAGCAGCTTGCGCTCCGACACCGTGCGGCGTCCGGCCATCACGTCGACGGCGCTCTGAAACGCCTGGAAGTCCCAGATCGCGCCCCAGCCGGTCACGATCACCGTCGCGCCGTCGGGCAGCAGGGTCTTGTCCTGCGCCGGATCGACATAGCTGATCGCCGCGGCGTTGGGGATCGGCGCCTTCAGCTTGACCAAAGCGACGTCGGCCTTCTCCCCGGCGACGTAGCCCGGATGAACGATGATCTTCTCGCTTTCGATCTTGTTCGTCTTGGTGCGGTCGTTGCTGCCATAGCCGACCACCACGGCGTCGGTGTCGAGCAGGCAATGCGCGGCCGTCAGCACCCACCTGTCGCCGATGATCGAGCCGCCGCAAAAGCCGACCGCGTCGTCCATCGAGCTGTACAGGCGCACCTGCCAGGGATATTTGCCTTCCTCGGCCGGATGTCCCCCCACGATCATCTCGGTATCCGTCTCGCCGAGGGCTTGACCGTTCCAACCGCCGGCCAAGCCGACAACCAACAGCAGGCTTGAAACAACAACATAGGCTCGCGTCATGTGATGTTCTCCGGGACCGGAACTGGATCTTGTTGGGGATTGCGATGAACCGTGGCGGCTCTTGCTATTGGCGGGATTTTATCTATGGGCGCCAAGCCTGTACATTAAACTTTCTTGAGGTTGGCGCCGTGACGGCCGGCTTGGCCGCGGGATAGGGCAATGGACAACGACTTGGCGGCGGCGCTTGCAGCCCTCGAGCAGAAAATCGACGACCGTCAGCCGCCGCGCGAGCTGGCGCCCGAGTTGCGCCAGCTGATGGAGGCCATTGCCGAGGACTCCCCGCTGCGGCCCCGCGTGCTGCGCCTCAGGGGCATCGTGTTCAATCGGCTGAAGGATCCCAAGCGCGCGCTTGAGCATTTGCATCTGGCGCGGCAAGCAGCCATCGCCCAGCACAATCTCGCCGAGATCGTGCTCGCCGGCCGCGAGATCACGACCGTCCATGCTTGGCGCGGGGAGGATCGCGACGCGGCGCTTGCTCTGCTGCGCGCCGTTGCGGCCTCTTATCTCACTGGCGATCATGCCGCCACTGCCCTTGCCCTCACCGAGGCCGGCCGCATCGAGCTGGAGGCGCGGCGCTTCGACGAGGCGGCCAGGCTGTTCCGCCTGGTGGCCGGCATGGACCCCCAGCCGCTCGACCAGCAGCAGCTGTTCCGCGTCAGGATCAATCTCTGCCAAGCCTTGAATCGCTTGGAGCAGCACCACGAGGTGCTGGAGCTGACATCCGCCTTGGCCGCGGACATGACCGAGCCGGACAAGACGCGGCGCCTGAGCTTTCTCGCTCTTCTGGAGCGGGCGCGCGCGCATGCGGGACTGCGCGAACTGGACGAGGCCGCGGCGAGCCTCGAACAAGCGCAGGCCCTGCTGCCCGAGAACCAGAACGAATTCGAGCATGACGAATTTCGTGAGGCCGCGGCCGAGCTGAAACTGGCCCGCCAGGATTGGACGGCCATCGAGGACCTCAAGCGCCTGGCCAAACGCTACGCCGATCCGTCGCTCACCGTGCGCGCCGCCAATTTGCGGCTGATGACCGCGCGCGTGCTGTTCAACACCGGACAGGCCGGCGAGGCCGGACAGCTGCTGGCCGACGCCTTGCGCGACGCCGTCAAGGCGGGGTTGCCCGATCTCGCCCAGCGCATTCGCGGCGAGATGCTGGAGGGCGAAGGCGCCAAGCATCTCGACGCCGTGCTGAAGGACGCCGGCAGCATCGAGGCCATTGGCGGAGAATGGTCGATCAGCCGCCAACTCATCCGCGTCGACACGCTCGGCGAAGGCGGCGGCGGCAAAGTCTACCGTGCCATCGACTTGCGCGACGGACAGGAAGTGGCGGTGAAGGAAGTCAGCCTCGCCAGTTACGACGAGCAGCGGCGCAAGCGGATGGTCGAGCTGGTGCGGAACGAATATGCCGTCGCCGTGACGCTGTCCGATCATCCGGGCATCGCCAAAGTGCGCGGGCTGCTGAGCGATCCCGACGGCACGCTCTATATCGTCCAGGACCTCATCAAGGGCACCACCCTCACCAAGCTCTACGCGCCGCAGCCGGTGCCGGCCAAGATCCTGCCGCTGCTGATCGACGTCGCCGATTTGCTGGCCATGCTGCACGCCAACCACATCGTGCATCGCGACCTCAAGCCCGACAATGTCATGGTCCGGCGCGGACGCCAGCGCGAGGAAGCCGTGCTGATCGATTTCGGCATCGCTTTGCTGGACGGCCATCTCGACACGCTGAAATCCTACGGCACCGCGGGCTACATGGCGCCCGAGCAGGCGCGCGGCGACAAGATCGATGGCAGCGCCGACATCTATTCGCTCGGCAAGATGATTCTGGAGGTGTGGGGCGGCGACGGCGCGCCGAAGCCGCTCGCGCGCGTGGTCGATCAGATGCTGGCGGAAGAGCCGGCCAAGCGGCCGCCGCCGGACGTCGTCAAGGCCGCGCTTGCTTCCTGCTGCGAGACGCTGAAATCCTGATCGCGCCTATTGCGACGGCGCGGTCGAGGACGCCTCCTCCGCCTGTCCCGCCTGGCTGTCCCAGTCATAGACATGGAGCACATAGTCGGCCGGCTGCGCGGTCAAGCTCCACACGTCGATGTCGACCGGCGTCGTCTTGTCCACCGTCACCCAGGCGGTCGGCGCCAGCTCCGGCACGCTGGTCTGGCGCGGGTCCTTCGCGTCGCGCAGGAACTCCGCGCTGCCCTCTTTCTTGACGTTGAGCCCGACCCGCACGCCGCTCTTGCCGTCGGCGATGAACCCGTAGACCCGTCCGGGCTCCAGCACGTAATGATGCGAAGCCGAGACGAACGAGGTCGCCCCGGGCTTGCGCGGGGTGAGCGTGCCGCTGCCGATCTCCTTCTGCTTGGCGCCGCTCACCCCGTAGCGCTCAGCCGCCAGCGCGACGAAGTCCTTGGTAGCGCTGGCAAAATAGTTGACGAACTTCTTGGCCGCCTGGTCCCAATAGTCCTCGTCGGCGGCCAATTCCTGAGCCGCGGCGCCGGTATTGAGATCGTCGAGCAGATCGATGCGCTGGGCGAAATTGATCAGCGCCGCGTTGGGAATGCGGGACGTCTCGGGCTGAGCTGCCTCCTCGGTCTTGGCCTTGTCGTCGTCGGCGTCTTTGTCCTTGGCGGCGGCAGTCTTGAGCACGCTGGCGGTATTGCCGCCATTGACGATGCCGATCACCTTGCCGTTCTTGTCGATCAGCGGGCTGCCGCTGACGCCGCCGGTGACCGGCACGCTGTGCTGGATGAGCAGTTGGTGAGCGGGATCGGCCCGGCACATAAAAACATCGGTGAGCCGGCTGATATAGCCGAACTGAACCGTGCTCGGCGCCTCGGTCGCCACCATCGAAGCGGCCAGTCCCTCGATCGGAAAGCCGACCATAGCCACCGCCTCGGCCGGTTCGAGCGCGGCGATCTCGTCCTCATTGGCGAGGCTGAGCGTGGCGGGGGCGCCGGTGCCAGGATCGACCGGCAACGCGCCCGCCGGATAGATGATGCCGACATCATATTCGTTGATCACGTCGAGCGGCTTGAAACTGTCCCCGCTCATTCTTCCTTGGGTCGCCTTATAGGCCTTGAAGGCGAGATAGCCCGGATGCGACTCGACCCGGTCGATGGCGATCCGCTCGCCGTTGGGCGCGATCAGCAGGAATTCCTTTTCATGACCCTTGATCGCCTCGGTGACATGCGCGTTGGTCGCCAGCCTGTCCGGCTCGAACGCCCAGGCCGTCGCCTGGCCGGTTTCGTTGGTCCCTTCTTTTCGGGCGACCAGATAGACGGCGTTGCGCGCCTTGCTCGCGGCGCCCTGGATCTCGTCCGCGGCAATGGCGCTGACGCGGTCGCCGGCGGCGATGAGATCGGTCGCAAGCCTGGCGAGGTCCTGCTGGTGCCGGATATCCCGGTAGTAGTCCAAGCCGCCGAGGACGAGCAGCGCGGCGGCAAGCGTCCCGAGCGCATAGGCGCCCACTTTCTTGGCGCCTGCCAGGTCCTTGCTGGTTTTGTGCAGCTCCTTGCGGATCGGCGTCTGGACCTTGTTCTCCTCGGTCACTTGGCCGGCCTGCTGCGGTTTCTCGATGGTCAGGGTGAAACTGGGACCCTGGTCGCCGCCGAGCCTGAAAGAGCTGCCCGAATGCGCCAACACGCCGTTATCGGCCTCGACGCCGTCGAGCTCGACATAATGCTTGGGCGTAAGCTCAACGCAGTAATCGCCCTGCTTGGTTCGCTTCAGGCTGAAATGGCGGCGTCCGATCTTGGTGTAGCCGTCGGGATAGGACACCTCGGTCTGCTCCGGCGGCCGGCCGAAGCTGATGGTCTCGACGCCGTCGGGGAAATAGTGCTGCTGCCCGGCCAGCGGCCCGGCGCTGTGGCGGATGATCGCCCCCGACGGAAAGCAGGCGAAGCGCGGTCCGCCCAGACCTACGGTGACGACGCTTCCCGGCGCGACCGTCACGCCGCTCTCGGCCGGCTTACCGTCGAGCTCGACGTCGCACGAGCCGCACAATTCGATGCTATAGGCGCCGGCCGCATCGCGGTTGAGCTTCAGATGCTCGCCGTCGACCTCGATGCATTCCTCGGGATAGACGATCTGCGCTTCGGGCGCGCGCCCGACCAGGATCGTGGTGGTGCCGTCGTCGAACACCCTCTCGCCTTTGAGCGGACCGTCGAGATGCTTAAGGGTGATCGACATGGTGACGCCGACTTGGGATTCGGGAGGCGGATTAGGCTGACGCAATATAGCGCCGTCGGGGGCAGAGGAGCGCCCGGCCCGGCTTAAATTTTCGCAACATTAATCCTCGCCGCGCGCCGCCTTGGCCCATTCCACCGTGTAGATCGGCAGCGTGGGTCTGCTGCGGATGGCCTGACGCTCGCTGTCCTCGCCGGCTGCCATGGTTTCGGCGCGACCCACCGGCACCAGCACAATCGTTTCGCCGAGGTCGAACTTGGCTTGCGCCGCATAGGCCTCCGTCGCCAGCACGCAATCGAGCGGCAGTCCCGGCATGTCGTCGGCCGAGCGCAGCCGCGCGACCAGCTTCTTGTCGGGATCGAGATCGCCGCCAAGCACCAGACCGAAATCGCAGATCACGCGCAAACTGTGCTTGGCCTCGCGCGCCGCCTTGGCCGCTTCCCGTGCGGCCGCCAGCGCCTCCTCGGTCGAGCCGGCGATCAGGCAGCTGCCGCGCCTGCCGTCGCGATGGGTCCGGTCGACGCGCTCGAGCCCCTTGCCCGCCGAATTGAACAATTTATCGAGCGCCCCCTTGCCGTCTTTGCCGTCTTGGGCCGCATCCCACAGGAACACCACGGGCCGGAAGGCGCTGGCCGCCCGCCGGCCCGCCGGCCGTTTCGCGCGAGCATGCGGATAAGGAATGACGTCGAACGGCCTTCCATGCTCGCGCCAGTCGCCGAGCACGCGGTTGGCGCCGGCGATGCTGTCCGGCTCGGCATGATCGGACACCACCACGAGCCGGCACCCGGTCTGCAACATCGCCGCCCGCTCCAGCGCGCAGCCGGCGGCATAGCGGAAGGCATAGAAGAAATAGCCGTCGAGATCGCGCTCGGCCGGGTCGGCCGGGTCCATGATGGTGAGGGAGCGCGCGCCTTGGCTCCCGTCCAGAATGGCGCGAAAGCGCTTCTCCCATTTGCCGCGCTCATCCGGCGGATCGCCGATCTTCACCGAGGTCTCGATGAAGCGCTCGGTGGCAAACGGCAGCACGATGTCAAGCTCGGCGCCAAGTTGAAGCGCCGTCTCGGCGAGAATGATGTCGGCGCCCGCCGCCAGCGCGCCATAGACGATGCCGACATTATGAGTGGTGAAGATGTCCTCGGCGCGCTTGCGGATCGCCGCCTCGGTCTCCACCTGCGCGGCCTGGTCGAGCTCGTCGCCCCTGAAGATGTGGCCGGAGACCACCGCGACATTGCGTGGGCCAAGCGCGTTCACGAACACCTCCATATCGGCCGCGAGCGCGTCTTTAAGCCGGCGGAATTGCAGAATGGTGGTTGCCTTGGCGCCGTCGTCGGCGTCCTTGGCCACGCGCGCTTTGGCCAGCACCGAAGCGGCCTCGTCCGGCTTGCCGGAGATCAGCAGCGCCTCGGCCAGCGTCGCCAGCGGCCAATAGCCTTCGGCATCGCGCGACAGCGTTTGCACCAGCGTGCCGGCGATCCGCCGCGCCGTTTCGCTGTCCCCGGCGATCAGCGCCATGGTGGCGGCGTTGACGCCCGGATAATAGCCCTGCTTGTGCTCGAACAGGCCGTGATAGGCCTGAAACGACGCATGCGCCTGCTTGCGCTTGTCCTTGCCGCGACTTCGTCTCGAACGCCTGCTCCTTGAGCAGGCGCGCATTGAGCGCCGCGAGGTCCTCCACCAGCTGCGCTTCGAATTCCGCATCACCCGCGCCGTTGGAGCCCGGCAGCGGCGCCGACTCGTCCTCGCCATAACCGTCGTCGATGAACGGGTCGCCAAGGATGCGTTCCATCGGCAGGAACGGATTCTTGCGCGCTTTGCGCACCGCGTCTTCGAGCGCGTCCAGATTGCCGGCCATGGGGAGATGTGAGCGGGCCAGCAATTCGAGTGCGCCCTTGGCGTCGCCGCTGCGCGCCGCCGCCAGCGCGGTGCGATGATGCAGCTCCGGGCTCGACGGGTAATAGCGCAAGATGTCGAGGCCGATATTGCGGGCGCGGATCAGATCGCCGCAGGCGATCGCCGCGTCGATGTCGCCGATGGTGCGTTCCAGCGCCGCGCGGCTGCGCGCCGAGCGCAGGCTGGCCAGCCGGCTGATGCGTTGATAGTCGAGGATCTCGATCTGCTGGCTGCGCGCGCCGGTGCGCAGCAAGCCGGAGCGCTCCCACTCGTTGAGGCGGCGGCTGATGGTCTCGCGGCTCACGCCGAGATCGGCGGCGATATGCTCCTGCGCGATCTTGCGCGGAAAGCGCACGCGATTGCCTTCGGCGATGCCGATATCCGCCGACAGCTCGACCAGCCAGTCGGCCAGCAGCAGGTCGGGGAAAGCGTGCACCTTGTCATGCTGCTGCATCAGCGTGGCCAGCAGGCGCTGGGCGCCGATGCGGGTCAGCCGGGCGCGAAACACCGGATCGGCGTCGATCAGGGCGCCGATCAACGTGAGCGGCAGCGGCACGATCGATGACGGCGTGAGCGCGAAGGCCGACGTGGTGCGCTTGGCGGCCTTGGTCTGAAGCCCCTGCTCGAGCAATTCGAGCTCGCCGAACACCTCGCCATGCACGATGCGCTCGAACCGGAGCGAGCGTCTGCCGGCCGGCGGCTTGAACTCGATCTGCACCAGCGGATCGACATGCAGCGCCTCTCCGCTCCCGCGCGCGTCGAGCAGCAGGTAGATGGCGTCGGCCGGGTCGCCCGGCCGGAACACGCATTCTCCCGCCGACAGCGCGCGGAGCTGGAGCCGCGCCCGCTTCACCAGCTGCAGCGCTTCACCGCCCGTCCCGCGCATCAGCGCAGACCCGGCAACCTCGTCTGGCAGAGTTCTCGTTCATCTTGGTCGGAACCTTGGCCGGCGGGATGAGAGCGTAGTCGATTTCCCCCGCCCCGACCAAGGGCGCGAGCCAAGACGAGGCGAGGCTCATGGTCAGAAGCACACATATTGGTAGTGCGTGCCGGACAGCGACCAGACCGTGGCAAAGGCGCAGGCCGGGGCGTAATAGCCGGTATAGGCCGCGACCGGCACCGAAGCGCCGATCAACGCCAAGATGGCAAAGGTGAATTGGCGAAGCGTGGGCATTGGGGGGGCTCCTTGGCTTTCTTCCGGAGCCAAGCTGTCACAAAGCGCCGGGCCGCTCTGTGAGGGGGGTCACAAAGCGGAATGCTCACCCCCGTAGCGCCAGCAGCCGATCCTTCCAGCCCTTCTGGGCTGGCGACAGCTTGCCCTCGGCGTCGAGCCGCTCGACGATCTTGATCGCCTCGTCGACCGCGGTCTGCTTGCGCTCGCCATCCGCCATGATCGCGATCTTATAAAGGCTGACCACCAGGTCGGTCTGCCAGCTCACATTGCCGGGATCGAGGCCGGCCAGGCGGCGGGCGATGGCAAGGCTCTCTTCATAAGCCGCGAGCGCGCCGGCCTGGTCGCCGGTCGAGCGCTTCACATCGGCGATCTTGTCGAGGCTGACCGAGGCATCCCGCTCCAATCCGGCATTGCCGTTATTGGCCTCCGCCAGGCGGCGCGAAATGGCCAGGCTCTCCTCATAAGCTGCGAGCGCGCCGGTGGGATCGTGATCCACGAAATATTTCACGTCGCCGATCTTGTTGAGGCCGACGGCGATATCCCGCTGCCAGATGGCGTTGCCGGGGTCGGTCTCGGCCAGATGGCGGGTGATGGCGAGGCTCTCCTCATAGGCGGCGAGCGCCCCTGCCTTGTCGCTGGTTTGGAATTTCACATAACCGATCTTGTCGAGCGCCACCGAGATGTCGTGCTGCCATTCGGCGTTGTCCTTGTCGGCATCGGCCAGGCGGCGGAAGATCGCGAGGCCCTCATCATAGGCCGCGAGCGCGCCGGCTGAGTCGTTTTGGGCGATCTTCACGTCGGCGATCTCGCCCAGCCCGATCGCCACGTCGCGCTGCCACAGGCTGTTGCCTTCATCGATCTTCGCCAGGCGGCGGCGAACGCCGAGGCCCTCGTCATAGGCGGCCAGCGCGGCCGCGAAGTCGCCCGCGCCGAGCTTGAGGCCGCCGAGCCGTTCCAGCCCGATCGCCACGTCGCGCTGCAACTGGGTATTGCCCGGATCGGACGCAGCGATGCGGCGCGCGATATCAAGTTCCTCCAGGCAGGCGTCAAGCGCGCCCTTGGCGTCGCCCGCGTCGCGCTTCACGTCGCAGATCTTGCCGAGACTCACCGACACCGCCCGCTGCCGCTCGGTGTTTAATGGATCGGCCGCAACCAGCGCGCGCCTGATGCCGAGACTCTCCTCATAGGCCTTGAGCGCGCCGGCGCTGTCGCCGCCATAGAGCTTGATGTCGGCGATCCGGTCGAGATCGATGGAGACGTCCTGCTGGGCCACGGGGTTGGCCTTGTCGGCCTCTGCCCGCTTGCGGTCGTTGGCAAGGCCGGCCTCGTAGGCGGCGAGTGCGCCCGCCCCATCGCCTTGCGCGCGCTTCACATCGCCCAGGCGAATGAGGCTCACCGAGACATTGCGCACTGAATCCTTGTTGGCCGCTCCGGACTCGGCGAGGCGCTGCAGAATGGCGTTGCTCTCCTCCGCACTTCTCTGCGCCGCGGTCAGATTGCCTGCCGATAGATAGGTCTTGGCGAACTCGTCGAGCATGACCGCCTTGTCGCGCATCAATCGCGGATTGGCGGGATCGGTCTCGGTCAGCCGCTCCACCGTCTGGCGCACCTGACCGAGGATCTTGTCGAGGCTTTCGACCCTGATGCCTTCGACGTCGCGCAGGCCTTGGGCGATATTGAAGATGAGCCCGTTCACCGTGTCCTCGGCGGCGGCGAAATTGCGCTCGGCCCGGTTGGCCTCGTTGCGGGCGATGATGCCGGCGGTGACCGCCCCGATCGCCAGCAGGAGCAGCAAGCCGGCGGCGCCCACGGCGAGGCTCAGCGCCCGGCGCTGCTGGCGGACTTCCTGTGAGAGCAGATCCTCCTTGGGCATACCGTGAATGGCGGCGGCAAAGTCGGCGCCGAGATCGAGGAAGCGGCCGTCACGCGGATCGGCGCCGTCGCGATAGGCGGTGAGGTCCACCCATTTCGGCTCGGCGGGAAATCGCCCCTTCAACACCGCCGGCAGCGGCGGGGTGGGCTTCCAGCGGAAATCGCCTTTCTTGCCGTCCCAGTCGAGCGTGCCGTCGGTCACGCCGATCAGCAGCGTGTCGGTGCTTTTATGAGCCAGCCAATATTCGACTTCCTTGCCGACCCAAGGCGAGGCTGCCGACTCGGGCGAGGACAGCAGCAGCAAATAGCGCGATTGCGCCAGCGCCTGCTCGATCGACGGCCAGAGCTGCGGCGTGGCCGACAGCGAGGTGTCGTCGCGGAACAGGCGCAACGCCCGCCGCCGGTACCACGCTTTGCCGAGCTTCTGGATCACCGACTGGAGCGCCGCGGCGATCGGCTTGTCCTTGGCGTGGCTATAGGAAATGAAGGCGTCGTAAACCGGCACGGTTGTCCTCCATCGAGGCGGTGAGTTTAGAGCCCGTACGCAGAACGCCAAACCCCTCTCCGCACCCCATCGCCGCTTCTTTGTGACGACCCTCACAAAGAGCGAAGGCGCGCCCTCCCACCTGTCTTGGTGCCACGGGGGCCCCCTAGACCCTCAGGCCAACGAAAACTGAAGTGTTCGCGTAACACCAACAATCGGATGCCGCTTGTCCCACCGAGCCGGCGCCGATGAGCTGAGAGGGCCAAGGGCCCGGGTCCGCTCCTGCCCGGCCTGTCAGTACCCACCCTTTCAGCGTAGCGGGCGCAAGGTTCCCCCGCCTTGCGCCCGCGCCTTTTGCCTGAGATCGGGGCGGAGCATTGTGTGACCGGTCAATGGAGTGAGCTCGAACCATGTTTGACAATCAAACCAGCCGCCGCGCCGTCATGCGCGGGGCGCTCGTCGGAGCCTGCGCGCTGTCCTTGTCGGCGCGCGCCGCCGCAGCCAGGAATGTCAGCGGCAAGCATATCGTCCTGCTCGGCGACTCGATCTTCGCCAACGCCGCTTATGTCGACGGTGGAGCCGACGTGATTGAGCAGCTCGGCCATCGCCTTCCCCTCGGCGCCCGCGCCACGCTCGGCGCCATGGATGGTTCGGTCACTTCCGGCGTCAGGCTCCAGCTCCAGATCGCGCCCGAGGACGCTACCCATTTCGTGGTCAGCGCCGGCGGCAATGACGCGCTTCATCATGCCAGCCTGATCGGCGACAAGGTGTCGTCGGTCGGCGAAGCGATGGAAAAGCTTGCGGCCGTGCGCGACTCCTTCGCGCAGGATTACGGGACCATGCTCGACGACGTGGTCGCGCGCGGCGTCCCGGTTGCCGTCTGCACCATCTACGACGCGCGATTTCCGGACGCCAAGCAGCGCCGGCTGGCGGCGCTGGGACTGACCATCTTCAACGACTGCATCACCCGCGAGGCCGCGGCGCGCGGGCTTGCCCTGATCGATCTTCGCCTGATCCTGACTGCCGATGGCGACCTCGCCAACCCAATCGAGCCCTCGGTCGCCGGCGGCGCCAAGATCGCCGGCGCCATCGCCGCATTTGCCGCCGATTATGATTTTGCCAAGGGCCGCTGCGAGGTCTTCACCGGGGCGAGCGCCAAGGCTTGAAGCATCACGGCGTAAAGCATAATGCCGGGCCTGGCGTCGCGATTTTGTATGCTATCTTGGGGCCGAAAGGCTGACGGCTTGAGCGGGAGGTTGGCGTAAGCGTGGCAATGGATCGTCGCAGCGTGCTCGGGATGCTGGCGGTCTCCAGCGTCTTCCTGTCTTCGTTCATGCGCAAGGCGCTGGGCCAGCCGGGCCCGGACGTGCCGCTCTCGCTTCCCGGCGCGTCGAGCGAGGAGGCGCAGAGCCTCGGCCTTCCCTCCGATTGGCGCTTCGTGGCGCCGAGCCAATGGAAGACCGTCGATGCCACCCTTGCCGCCCGCCTGAATCCGGCGCTGCGCGACAATTCGCCGATCGAGCTCGGCGGCATCCGGGTGATGCGCTCCTCGGGCAAGATCGAAACCGGCCAGCTCGATCCGGTCGGCGATTCGGTTGAGCTTCCCCCGGCCCTCGCCGCCATCGTCACGCCTGCGGACGAGGCTCTGAGTCTCGATGTCCTCAACCGCGAGTTCAATCCGTTCCTGGCCGATCCGCGCGGACCGGACGGCAAGCCCCTGCTCGGGCCGTTCCAGGCCGGCGGCGAGCTTTATCAAGGCAAAACCTTTTTGCCGGTGAGCTTCATCGTCGCCCAGGTGGCGGAGTCGGCCGGGCTGCCTCCGGCAACGCTCAAGCCGCTGATCGATGCTCTGAGCCCGGCCGTGCCGATTCACACCCCCGCCCATCAATTCCGCCTCGGCCGGAGCCTCGGCAACCGCGTGGTGTTTTATGGCGAGACCACTGTCGACGGCGCCACCGTCACTATCGGCCACACCCATATCGACCAGGTGGTGACCGAGCTTGCCAAGAAAAACCTCAGGCTCATCAAGCAGATGGTTCATTTCGACCGGCCCGCCCAGGGCGGCAGCCCCGCGGACATCATCGCCGACGGCGCCGCCGGGTCGACCCATGCCGGCGGGTTCTCGGCCGGCTACAATGTCGACGGCAGCCCCATGGCGGTAAAGAGCGACTGGCCGAGCAATTACGGCGCGCTCGGCAACAACAACAAGACCTACAACGCCCATCTCATCGCCATCGACTACAGCGCCGGCGTGGCCGATCCGATCCCCGACGACACGCTCAAGGCCTATTACCGCAACGCCGATATGTGGGATTGCGCGTCCGCCATCGTCGTGCCGTTCGCCGACCAGGATCCCGATCCCAAATATCGCGACTATCTGTACAACCCGCTCGAAGTGTTCGACCAGAAATCGGCGCGCGACGTCGCCGCGGCGCTGGCGACACTCGACCAGCGCACCTTCTTCGAGAAGCACGGCGCGTTCTACTGCGCCGAGGGACAATATGTCGTCGCCAATCTCGGCCCGCAGGAGAACGAGGACGGCGGCACGCTGTTGAAGAAGAGCCGCTACGGCGACACCGCGTTCGGGCGCCTGATCGACAACTTCACCAAGGCGCCCGACTATGCCGGCATGTCGGCGGAGGAGCGCCAACAGCATCCCTCGATCGGCTGGGAATATCTGCTCGCGCTCGGCCCCGACAATGGCGGCATCAGCGGCGAACAGGCGCTCATTCTCACCGCCACCGACCGGCACGGCATCGCGCTCGACTGGGTCCCCGAGGAGGTCAAAGGGTGGCAAGCCTACCGCCCCAAGAACGATGAGGCGCTGATCGCCAAGCCGATGACGGTGGCGACCATCGCCTGGGCCCTGCTTCGCCTCTATATGCCGCGCGACGCCGTGGCCCGGGCCATCGCCACCGATATCGCCCGCGCCTATGCGCAAGGCGACGACGCGGTCAAGCACGCGGTCAAGCTGCTGACCGGCGGCGCCGATCCCGCCACGCCGGTGGGGCAGGCGCTGCTTGCCGGCGTGGCCGCCAAGGCCGCGACCGGCCTTCTGCTCGGTCTGTTGTCGAGCGAAGAGGTCGCCGCCACGCTGCTGGGCAAGGCAGGATTCAACGAGATCGTCGACGATGCCGACAAGGAGCGGGTGCTGGCCGCCTACCAGGAGTTCCTCGGCATTCTGCAAAACGCCGACTATTCCACCCAGGGCGCGCTCGACCGCGCGCTGGACGAGGCCGACCACAAGCTCGGCGCCCTCACCGTGATGCGGACCTTTTTCAACCGCACCACGCAACAGCGCATGCCGGCCAAGAACACGGTGATGAAATATGCCGCGCCGCCCTGCTACGGCATGTGGGCGCAGCAGCCCTTCCTCGCCGAGACCGGCTGCCTCCGCTACGTCGCCACGGCAATGCATCTCAGCCAGAAGAAGAACCCGGCGTCTTAAACCTTGCAAAATCTTCATTTCAGGGACGGCGTCGCGGCTGATATAGAAGCCCGTCACGGATTGCCCAGAGAGACGTTACGAGACGCCGGAGTTTGGGCTTGAAGCCATGACCATCCGCCGCCTGATCGCCGCCGCCGCTGTGCTGATTTTCGCCGTCGCCCCCGCGCTCGGCCAGACCAGTTTCGGCCATTACATCGGCAAGTTCGTCGCCGAGTTCGGCGACGACGGGCGCAAAGTCACCCTGATGGAGCCTTACAGCTACGTCGATCCCGCCGGCGAGGAGTGGAACGTCCCCGACGGCTACAAGACCGACGGCGCCTCGGTGCCGTCCGCGCTCTGGGCGCTCTATCCGCCCTTCACCGGCAATTACCGCTCGGCCGCCGTCATCCATGATTATTATTGCGACACCAAGGAGCGCAGCTGGCAGGACACCCACAAGGTGTTCTATTTCGCCATGCGCGCCGCCCATGTCGACGAGCGGACGGCCAAGATCATGTACGGCGCGGTCTATCTGTTCGGCCCGCGTTGGGGACCGGGCACCGGGCCAGGCCAGCGCAGCGCGCCCGTCAAGGCCACGCCCGAGCAGCAGGAGAAAGTGGTAAAACAGCTGCAAGGGCTGGTCGAGCAGGACAATCCCGATCTCGACAGTCTGCTGGCCGAGGCCAAGCGCATGAGCGCCAAGGCCACCGCCCCGCTGCCGAACAGTGCCGAGTGAGTGCGGCGGCCACGCCGTTCTGTCGCCATGATTGTGGGCTGAATGGGTTTCAGGAGCGAAGACTAACCAAGGCAACTGAACGTCTATGGGGAGACGTTCGCAGCGACTATACTCCGGCGGAGTTGGTCTTGCAGGTTTGGGCTCCAGTATGACCGTCTTCCAATGAGATCGGTTCGCGTCTTCGTCTCGTCTCCCGGCGACACGCATTTCGAACGCATGCGGGTCGAGCGCGTGGTCGAGCGTCTGAACGGCGAGTTCTCGGGCGTCGCCAGGCTCGAGGCCGTCCGTTGGGAAAGCAAATACTACCAGGCGCGGACGACCTTCCAACAGCAGATCCCCGAGGCCGCCGATTGCGAGCTGGTGATCGCCATTCTGCGCCACCGGCTCGGCACCGAACTTCCCGACGACTTCCCCACCATGCCGAACGGCGAGCCCTACCCGTCGGGCACCGCCTACGAGATTTTGTCGGCCATCGAGGCGAGCAAGCAGAGATCCGTTCCCGACGTCTATGTGTTCCGCTACAGCGAGCCGCCGACCGTCAAGCTCGACGACGAGGCCACCAATCGTCTCATCAGCGAGCAATGGAACCGGCTCAAGAGCTTCTTCACGACCTGGTTCCAGACCCAGGACGGCAAGTTCAAGCTCGCCTTCCATAATTTTCAGAGCACCGACCAGTTCGAGGTCGAGATCGAGAAGCTGCTCAGGGCCTGGTTCGAGGAAAAGATCCTCAAGGGCCGCTCGGTGCTATGGCCGATCGACACCAAGGGCTCTCCCTTCCGCGGCCTGGCCTCGTTCGGCGCCAAGCATGCGCCGGTGTTCTTCGGCCGCTCGCGCGACATCACCAAGGCCGTCGATGCGCTGAAGGACGTGGGTGAGACCGGGTGCCGGTTCCTGCTGGTGGTTGGCGCCAGCGGATCGGGCAAGTCATCGCTGGCGCTGGCCGGCCTCGTGCCGCGCCTCACCGCGCCGGGCGTGGTGCCTTCGGTCGATATCTGGCGCGTCGCGGTGATGCGCCCGGGCGAGCATGAGGACGGCCCGGTCGCGGCCCTGGCCACGCGGCTGTTCGATACCGCCAGCGACTTCGAAGACGAGTGTTCCTTGGCGGCGCTCCCGGAGATGGCCGCGAGCGACTACGCTACGCCGGCCGAGCTCGCCAAGCTGCTCTCGCACGCCGACGATAGCTGCCCCATGCCCATCGTGCGGGCGCTCGACCGGATCGGCGAGGAAGAGTGCCAGAAAAGTGGCTACGACCGGCCGGTCAGGGCCGATCTTCTGATCGTGGTCGACCAGCTCGATGAATTGTTCGGCGGCGAGGTCAGCGACGCTGAGCGCGCACGCTTCGCCAAGCTGCTCGCGCAATTGGTGGCGACCGGCCGCGTGTGGGTGATCGCGACCCTGCGTGCCGATCTTTACGAGCGCTTCCTCAAGCAGCCCGACCTTCTCGAGATCAAGTCGAAAGGGGCGACTTACGATCTTGCGCCCCCCGGCGCCACCGAGATCGACGAGATCATTCGCGGGCCGGCGGCCGCGGCCGGCCTCGTCTACGAGACCGACGCCAAGACCGGCGAGCGGCTCGACGATCGCCTGATCGGCGACATCGACCGGCCCGACATGCTGCCGCTGCTCCAGTTCACGCTCAACTTCCTGTTCGAGCAACGCGTCAGCGCGGGCAACGAGACCAAACTAACGCTGAGCGCCTACGATGCGCTGGGCGGCCTGGCCGGCGCCATCGACAAGGAGGCCGAGCGGGCCGTAGCGCCGCTCGGCAAGGACGAGCAGGACAGGCTGCCGCGGCTGCTCAGGCAGCTCGCCGCGCCCGCCCATACCGGCGAAGCGGGCGCCACCGCCGGACTCTCGATCCGGGCCGTTCCGCTCGCCGAAGCCGCCTACGACCCCGCCTCGGCGCGGCTGATCAAGGCGCTGGTCGATGCCCGCATCCTGCTCTCCTCCGGCAGCGAGAAGAACGCCACCATCCGGCTCGCCCATCAGCGCGTGCTGGATAATTGGCTCCGCGCCAAGGAGATCGTCGCCGCCAATGCCGAGTTCTACCGCATTCGCGACGATGTCGAGGCGCTGCGCCGGCGCTGGGACCACAGCGACAAGAAACGCGACCTGCTGATCCCCAAAGGCGTGCCGCTGGCCGAAGCCGAGAGCATCGCCAAGCGCTATCCCGACGAGCTTGGCACGGACGCGCTCGGCTTCATCGCCGCCTCCGGCAAGCGCGCCCGCCTCCGGCAGCGCCTGGTCGGCGCCACCGCCCTGTTCATGGCGGTGCTGGCGGTGGTTGCGACCGTTGCCGGCATAAGGGCGTGGCGGGCCGAGCAGACCTCAAGGCGCAATTTCGACATCGCCAAGGCCCTGGTCGCCGACATCGCCAAGGGCCTGCGCGACGTCGAAGGCATGCGCGCCGAGTCCCGCCGGAAAATCTTCGATCAGGTGAGCTCCACGCTCGACACCGCCGTCGCCAACGCGCCCGACGACCAGCAGCTGCTCAGCATGCAGGCCACCATGTTCGAGCAATTCGCCTCGACCCACGAGGCGGAGGGCGAGCAGGCGGCCGCCGCCGAAAGCACGGTCAAGAGTCTGGAAATCCGGCTGCGTCTGGCGGAAATGACCGAGGGCTACCAGCGTCAGCAGGACGTCTCCTCGACGCTGGAGCGGATCGGCGAGCTCAAGCTCGGCGCCGGTGACGACGCCGGCGCCCTGCTCACCTACCAAAAAATCCTCCACAATCGGATGCAGAACGCCGAGGCCGAGCCCGACAATGCCGACCGTCAGCGCGATGTCGCGGTGGCGCTGGCCACCATCGGCGATCTCAAGCTGCGCTCGGCCGACCCGGCCGGTGCGCTGGCCTCCTATCAGCAAGCCCTCGACATCCGGAACCGCTTGGCCGAGCAGGACAAGTCGAACGCGGTGTTGCAGCGCGAGCTTGCCCAGGCGATCGGCTTCATCGGCTATGCCAAGTTCCGCGCCGGCGACTATCCGGGGGCGCTCGAATCGTACCAGCAGGGCCTCAGCCTGACGCGCGAACTCGCCGCGGGCAATCAGGGCAACCCGGACGCCCAGCGCGATCTGGCCTTCGCTCTGGCTAGCATCGGCGATGCCAAGCTCGACTCAGGCGACAATCCAGGCGCGCACGCCGCCTACCAGGAAAGCCTCGACATCCGCCGGCAGTTGGCCACCGTCGTCACCGGCAGCACCGATCTGAAGCGCGACATGGCGGCCAGCCTGAGCGGTATCGGCGATGCTTATCTCAACGCCGGCGACAAGGAAAAGGCGCTCGCCGCTTACGAGGAAGGCGTCACCCTCGTGCGCGATCTGGTCGCCACCGACGCGAACAATTTGTCGTGGCAACGCGACCTCTCCATCAGCCTCAATCGCGTCGGCGACGTAAAGCGCGATTCGAACGACAGCGCCGGCGCGCTGGCCAATTATGACGAGAGCCTCGGCATCCGCCGCCGCCTGGCCAACATCAACCCCAACAACATCCAGTGGCGGGCCGACCAGGCCTATGTGCTGCAAAGGATCGGCGATCTGAAGCGCACCACCGGCGACAATCAGGGCGCGCTGGCCGCGTTCGAGGAGGGCCTGGCCATCGCCCGCGGCTTTGCCGCCGCCGGCACCAACCCCGATTCCGACCGCGACCTGGCGGTGAACCTCACCAAGATCGGCGCGGTGAAGCGCGAGATGAGCGACAGCGCCGGCGCGCTGGCCGCGCTCGAGGAGAGCTCTCGCCATTCGCCGCAAGCTGCCCCAGACCGATCTCGCCAAATGGCAGATCGACGTCGCCGAGAATCTCGAGACCATCGGCGATCTCAAGCTCGCCGCCGGCGACAAGGACGGTGCGCTGGCTCTCTATGAGGAGATGCTGTCGTTCGACCGCAACATGGTCGCCAATGACGGCGGCAACGCCCAGTGGCAGCGCAACCTGTCGATCAGCCTCAACCGGCTGGGCGACGTCAAGCTTGCGCTCGGCGATCCCGACGCCGCGCTCAAATATTATCAGGAGGGGCTGACCGTCCGCCGCAAATTGGCCGAGGCCGACAATTCGATCCAGCGCCAGCAAGATGTCGCGATCAATCTGGAGCGGATCGGCGACCTCAAGACCGGGGCCGGCGACAATGCCGCCGCGCTCGAAGCCTATGAGGAAATGGTGGTCATCGCCCGTCAGGTGGTGGCGGCCGACGCCGCCAAGGAGCAATGGCAGCGCAACCTGGCGATCAGCCTGAGCAAGGTCGCCGAGGCGAGAGCCAAGGCCAAGGACGGCAGCGGCGCCATCGCCGGCTTTGAGGAAGGTCTGACGCTGCGCCGCAAGCTGGCCGAGACCGACAAGAACAATCTGCCGATGCAGGCCGAGAGCGCCACCGCGCTGGAGCGGATCGCCGATCTCAAATATGCGTCCGGCGACAAAGCGGCGGCGCTGGCCGCCTATGTCGAGAGCATGGACATCCGCCGCCAGATCGGCGACGGCATGCTCGGCTACAACGACAATGCCGGCGCGCAGGCCGCCTACGAGCAGAGCCTGGTGCTGGCGCGCCGGCTGGCCGAGGCCGATGCCGGCAAGACCAATTATCTCGCCGATGTGTCGTCCATCCTCGAAAGCATCGCCGCCCTCAAGCTCGCGGCGGGCGACGCCACCGGCGCGCTGGCCGGCTACCAGGAAAGCCTTGCCCTACGCCGCCGGCTGGTCGAGGGCGAGAAGACCGGCACCAAATGGCGCCAGAATGTCTCCCTCACCCTCGAGAAGATCGGCGATCTCAAGCAGGGCGCCAACGACGATGCCGGCGCCATGGCCGCCTATGAGGAGATGCTCGCCAACGATCGCGCGCTCGCCTCGGCCAATTCCGCGGCCGACCGCCAGCGCGACGTGGCGATCAGCATCGAGAAGATCGCCAAGATGAAGCTTGACGGTGACGACGGCGCCGGCGCGCTCAGCCTGTACGAGGAGAGTCTGGTCATCAGGCGCCGCCTGTACGACGCCGAAAAAACCAACGAGTCACTCAAGCAAGGCCTGTCCTTCGTCATCGAGAAGGTCGGCGACGTGAAGCGCGATCTCGGCGACGGTCCCGGCGCGCTGGCGGCCTATCTGGAGATGCTGGTGCTCGACCGCGAAATCGCCGCGGCCAATATGGGCGATCCCAAGCGCCAGCGGGTGGTGTCGGTCGATCTCAACAAGATCGCCGATGTCAGGCTTAGCACCAATGACAGCGACGGCGCGCTGGCCGCGGTCGAGGAAAGCCTCAACATCGCCCGCCACATCGCCTTGATCGCCCCCGACAACATCGAATGGAAGCGTGACATCTCTGTCAGCCTGGAGCGGCTCGGCAATATCAAATCGAATGCCGACGACAAGCAGGGCGCGCTCAGCGCCTATGAGGAGATGCTGTCCATCGACCGCGGCGTCGCCGACGCCGACGCCACCAATTTGCAGCGCTCGCGCGAGGTCATGTTTAGCCTGAACAAGGTCGGCGACATGCGGTTCGGCCTCAACGACTTTAGTGGCGCGCTGGCCAATTACGACGAGGGCATGGGCATCGCCCGCATGCTGGTCGAAAAAGACGCAGAGAACCCCCGCTCGCCGCGCGATCTCGCCATCAGCCTCGACAAGGGCGGCGATGCCAAGGTGAAACTCACCGACATCAAGGGCGCGCTGGTCTATTTCGATGAGGGCCTCGCCCTCAGAAAGAAGATCGCCGACGCCAACAAGGCCAACTACCAATATCGCCGCGACGTGTCGCTCACCCTTGACCGCATCGGCGCCGCCAAGCTCGAGCTGAACGATATTCCCGGATCTCTTGCCGCCGCCGAGGAAAGCCTCGCCATCGCCCGCGATCTGGCCGAGCTGCGCAAGAACAACATCGATGCCCAGACCGATCTCGTCGTCGGTCTCTACAAGCTCGCCAAGGTGGCCGGCGGCGATCGCAAGGATGCGGCCATCAACGAAGGCTTGCAGCTCCTGGCCCGGCTCGATGCCGACGGCAAGCTTAACGACGATCAGAAGGGCTGGACCGAGTCGTTCGTCACCTTGCGCAACGGCGCTCAGGAGACCGGCGCGGCCAACCGCTAAAAGGCCCGATTCCGCCCGAGCGCGTCGGCCATTGCACTCCCGTCACACCATCTATATATCCCCGCCATAGGACACGCGGGCCGCTTTGGCCCGCGTTCGGCATTCAGGCCCCCATAAATCTGCGCAACATTGCCATCATCGCCCATGTCGATCATGGGAAGACGACCCTGGTCGACCGTTTGCTCCAGCAATCCGGCTCATTCCGCGAGAATCAGCGGGTGGCCGAGCGGGCTATGGATTCGAACGACCTCGAGCGCGAGCGCGGCATCACCATTCTCGCCAAGGTGACGTCCATCCTGTGGAACGGCACCCGCATCAATATCGTCGACACGCCCGGCCACGCCGATTTCGGCGGCGAGGTCGAGCGCATCCTGAGCATGGTCGAGGGCGCGCTGGTGCTGGTCGACGCCGCCGAAGGCCCTCTGCCGCAGACTAAGTTCGTGGTGTCGAAGGCCTTGAAGAAGGGCTTGAAGCCCATCGTCGTCATCAACAAGGTCGATCGCGCCGACGCCAGGCCGCAAGAGGTGGTCAACGAGGTGTTCGACCTGTTCGCCGCGCTCGACGCCACCGACGCGCAGCTCGATTTTCCCATCCTCTATGGCTCGGCCAAAGAGGGCTGGATGGCGGCGAGCCCCGAGGGCCCGAAAAATCTCGGCATGCAGATGCTGTTCGACCTGGTGCTCACCCATGTCGCCCCGCCCAAGGTCGAGGACGGTCCGTTCCGGATGCTCGCCACGATCCTTGAGGCGAACCCCTATCTCGGCCGCATCGTCACCGGCCGCATCACCTCCGGCGCCATCGCCCCCAACCAGCCGGTCAAGGTGCTCGACCATGACGGCAAGCTGATCGAGCAGGGCCGCGTATCCAAGGTGCTCGCCTTCCGCGGGCTGGAGCGGGTCGGCCTCGACGAAGCGACCGCCGGCGACATCGTTTCGCTCGCCGGCCTGCCCAACGCCACCGTGGCCCAGACCGTCTGCGCGCCCGAAGTCAACGAGCCGCTGCCCGCTCAGCCGATCGACCCGCCCACATTGTCGATGACCTTCCGGGTCAACGACTCGCCGCTCGCCGGCACCGAAGGCACCAAGGTCACCGGCCGCATGATCCGGGACCGGCTGTTGCGCGAAGGCGAAGGCAATGTCGCCTTGCGCGTCACCGAATCGGACGAGCGCGACTCCATGGAAGTGGCCGGCCGCGGCGAATTGCAGCTCGGCATCCTGATCGAGACCATGCGCCGCGAAGGCTTCGAGCTGTCGGTATCGCGCCCCAAAGTGCTGTTCCGGCGCGGCGACGACGGCACGCTGTTCGAGCCGATCGAGGAAGTCGTCATCGATCTCGACGAGGAGCATTCCGGCGTCGTGGTGCAGAAACTGTCGGAGCGCAAGGCCGAGCTGGTGGAGATGAAGCCGTCAGGCGGCGGCCGCCAGCGTCTCGTGTTCTATGCGCCGACCCGCGGGCTGATCGGCTACCAGGGCGAACTGCTCACCGATACGCGCGGCACCGGCATCATGAATCGCCTGTTCCATGCCTACGCGCCGCATAAGGGCCCGATCCAGGGGCGGCGGAACGGCGTGCTGATCTCCACCGATATGGGCGACGCCGTCGCCTATGCCTTGTGGAACCTCGAAGATCGCGGCGCGATGATGATCGAGCCCGGTGTCCGCGTCTATCGCGGCATGATCGTCGGCGAGCACACCAGGGAGAACGACCTCGAGGTCAATGTGCTCAAGGGCAAGAAGCTCACCAATATCCGCACCACCTCCAAGGACGAGGCGGTGCGTCTCACGCCGCCGATCCGCATGACGCTCGAACGCGCGCTTGCCTATATCGAGGACGACGAGCTGGTCGAGGTCACGCCGAAATCGATCCGGCTGCGCAAGCGCCATCTCGATCCGAACGAGCGCAAGAGGGCCGAGCGGCAGCGGCTGACCGAGGACGTTGCCTAATCGTCCCGGTTATTATTGGCACGTCATCCCCTGCCGAATTGCCGGCGTTCTCCTGTCATCTGTGACCTGAATCAACATGCTCTCCCGGTGAGGCAAGTCATTCTTCGTGGGCCGGCCAAGTCCGGCCACGCTTGCACATCAACCAGGAGGATTTCACATGAAGAGAGTCATTGGACTGGCGCTCGTGTTGGCCTTGGGCAGCACTCTGGCGCTCGCCAAGGACGACGACGATGACGACAAGGTTCCTGCCGCCGAAGTGACCAAGATCGAGGAGACTCTGAGCACGCTGGGGTGCAGCGGCTACGAATCGGTCAAGAAAGAAGAGCAGGGCATCTACGAGATCGACGATGCCAAGTGCAAGATGGGCACGGTCGATATCAAGCTCGACAAGGACTATACTGTGATTCTCATTTCGCGTTACTGAGCGGCGCATTCGGAGAAGCGAGCCGGCAAGCCGGCTCGCTTTTTCGTTTCGCCGATCATGCGCGGGATAATTTCCACGACCCCTTTGCCGAGCGCCGCCATCCTGCGCTAGGCTGGAGTCATGCCCGTCGATGTCGCTCATATCAGGCCAGCGAGACTGAAGGACGCTTCCTCTCTCGCCGCCGCCTATGAGGAGGCTTGGCGCGGCGCCTATCAGGGTCTCATCCCGCATCTTTCGCTCGAGCGCATGCTGGCGCGGCGCGGCCTGCGCTGGTGGGAGAGCGCGCTGCGCAAGCGCACGCCGCTGCTGGTGCTCGACTTCGGCGGCGAGGCTGCGGGCTACGTAACCTATGGCCGCTGCCGCCTCGGGCGCATGCCGTTTCAAGGCGAAATCTTCGAACTCTATCTGCATCCGATTTATCAGGGCTTCGGCTTGGGCGAGAAGCTGTTCGACGGCGCCCGCATCCGGCTTGCCGAGTTGCGGCTGAAAGGCCTGCTGGTTTGGGCGCTTGCCGACAACGATTCGGCCTGCGGTTTCTATCTTCGGCTTGGCGGCAAGCCGGTTGCCGAGGGCGCCGAGAGCTTCGGCGACATCTCCTTGCGCAAAGTGGCGTTCGCTTGGACGTAACGGAGTTAACCCCGCATTTACCGCAAACGTTGGCCCGGCCTTAACGCCGCTCCCTTTTATGAATCCTCCCTTGCATCGCTGAGGGGCTTTGGGAGGTCGTCAAATGGCCGAAGTTGGCGCTCGGGACCGGCTGGTCATGGCCGGGCTTGTGGTTCTCGGTTTGCTCACCGTCGTTGCCGGTGTCCTGTCGGGGCGCTCCACCATCAACTACGTGCTGGCCAGGGACGCGCGCGAAGCGGCCCTGAGCTGGGCCGGCAAGGTCAATAGCAGCCTCGGCCAGCTCGGGCCGCATGCGCCGCAATTTCTCGACCAGAGCCTCGAGGTGCTGAACGCCGACCAGTTCGCCGACCAATGCGGCAAGCCGGCCAACCTGCCGGCGTCCTCCACGCCCAAGCAAGAGTTTCCCCTGGTCGAGACGCTCGGCCGCCTGACCACGGGCTGGGCCCTGCGCGACATCTCGCAGAACGAATTCGTGAGCAAGCTCGAAGGCTTTGCCGGTGCTCGGTCCCGACTTCACGCCGCTCGCCGTCGGCGGCGATCTATCGGCCGCCGCGCTTGAGCGCCTGCTGGCCCTAGGCGAGAGCAAGGCGGCGCTGGCCGAGGCCGTCCAGAAAGACGCGGTGGTGACCGCCGCCATGCCCGGCGACGACGATCTCCGCCTCGCCTTCGTCCCCGCCACCGAGCAGGGCAAGATCGCCCGAATCTACGCCTTCGCCGTCGACCAGTCGGCCGCCGCGGCCCTGACCAATCTCGCCCTCACGGTGGTCACGCTGACCACCAGCCTGCTGATCGTCATGGGTTTCTCGGTGCCGGCGGCGATTGCCTCGCGGCGCATTCGCGAGCGCTGGCTGGCCGAGGATCAGATCCGCTTTCTCGCCATGCACAACTCGCTCACCGGATTGCCCAATCGTCTGCAGCTCCGCCAGCATCTCGACCGCGCCGTGGCGCGCGCCAAGCGGCACGGCCATTTGATGGCGGTGTTCTGCCTCGACCTCGACCGCTTCAAGAATGTCAACGATACGCTCGGTCACGCCACCGGCGACGCCCTGCTGGTCGAGGTCTCGGCCCGGCTCCGGGAGAGCGTGCGCGAATCCGATCTGGTCGGCCGGCTGGGCGGTGACGAATTTGCCATCGTCGCCGAGGACCTGGAAGCGCCCGAGGATGCCATGCGCCTGGCGCGCCGCGTCTGCACCGCGCTCGGTGAGGCCTATCATGTCAACGGCCATGAGGTGACCAGCTCGGGCAGCATCGGCATCGCCATCGGCCCGAACGACAGCGATGTCCCCGACGCACTACTCAAGAACGCCGACCTCGCCCTCTACCGGGCCAAGGAGGACGGGCGCAACACCTTCCGGTTCTTCGAGCCGGCCATGGACGCCGCCCTGCAGAAGCGGCGCAAGCTGGAGAACGACCTCCGCAATGCGCTGCGCAAGAACCAGCTTTATCTCGATTATCAGCCCCAATTCGACCTGGTGAACGGCCGGCTGACCGGCTACGAGGCGCTGGTGCGCTGGTGGCATCCCTCCGAAGGCGAGATTCCGCCGACCACCTTCATCCCGATCGCCGAGGAGACCGGCCTGATCGTGCCGCTCGGCGAGTGGATCCTGAAGACCGCCTGCTCCTACGCCACCACCTGGCCGCTCGACACCAAGCTGGCCGTCAACCTGTCGCCGGCGCAGTTCAAAACCCAAGATGTCTATGGGTTGGTGCTGCGGGTGCTGGGCGAAACCGGGCTCGCGCCCGAGCGGCTGGAGCTCGAGATTACCGAAAACATCATTCTCCAGAACACCGACGCGGTGCTCGACACCCTCACCCGCCTCGACCAGCTCGGCGTGTCGATCGCCATGGACGATTTCGGCACCGGCTATTCGAGCCTGTCTTACCTCACCCGCTTCCCGGTCAAGAAGATCAAGATCGACCGCTCCTTCATCGACACGCTCGGCACCAGCCCGCAAACCTCCTCCATCGTGTCGAGCATCGTCGGCCTCGGCCAGTCGCTGCACGTGACCATCACCGCCGAGGGCGTTGAGACCGAAGGTCAGGCCGCCATGCTGCGGAAATGGGGCTGCGACCAGGTGCAGGGCTTCTATTACGGCAAGCCCGACGCCGACGTGCCTGAGTCCGAAGAATCCATCGCCAAGGAACCCCAAGTCGCCTAGCGCGACATCAATGCCGCCCGCGCCGACCGACTTTGGGTAGACTGCCGGCGTCATGGCTTTGGTGGACCTTATCGGCGCGCCTCAAGCGGCTGGCGCGTCGCTGTCGCGGCTTTGAGCATCGCTCTCCCCAGTCGCTTGCCTCGTGACGACTATGAGCCCCTGCCTTTGCGGCGGGCGATGGGCGCAAAGAGCGCAGTCCCTCAATTCTCGTGTGATGGGCCGTCCCGGCAGCCGCGGCCAGAACCACAAGCGGCAGAAAGCTGGGCGCGAAACGCCGGCTAGGGCTTGTGACCGGGGTATTTTGCGTCATAGAAGGTCGACCGGGGGGATTCGAGGGCTTGCGGCCATGCTTGCCGTCCTCCCCGCGTGGTTTCAAGGTGACCGGCCGTGAGTGACATGAAAATCGCCGTGCTGGGAGCGGGTGGCCGCATGGGCCAGGCGCTGACGCGCGTGCTGGCCGAAACCCCGGGCTGCGTCATTGCCGGCGGCATCGAGGCCAAGGGCTCGCCCAATATCGGCCGGGACATCGGCGAGGTCGCGGGTCTCAAGCCGGTCGGCGTCGCCATCACCGACGATCCCCTGCCCGTGTTCGCCCAGGTCGACGGCGTGCTCGACTTCACCGTCCCCGCCTCGACCCTTGCCTTCGCCGCGCTGACGGCGCAGGCCCGCCTGGTCCATGTCATCGGCACCACCGGATTTTCCGCCGCCGACGAGGCCAAAATCGAGGCTGCCGCCCGCCACGCCACGATCGTCAAGGCCGGCAATATGAGCATGGGCGTGACCCTGCTGGCTGCCCTCACCGCCCGCGTCGCCGCGACACTCGGGCCCGAATTCGACATCGAGATCCTGGAGATGCATCACCGCCACAAGCGCGACGCCCCGTCGGGCACCTCGCTACTGCTCGGCCGGGCCGCCGCCGAAGGGAGAGCCGTCGCGCTCGATGAGCGCAGCGTGCGGTCTCGCGACGGCGACACCGGTCCCCGTCGCGAGGGCGATATCGGCTTTGCCGCACTGCGCGGCGGCGATGTGGTGGGCGAGCACCGGGTGATCTTCGCCGGCCCCGGCGAGCGCATCGAATTGGCCCATATTGCCACCGATCGCGGCATTTTCGCCCGCGGCGCGGTCAAGGCGGCGCTATGGGCGCGCGGGCGCGAGCCCGGCCTTTATTCGATGCAGGATGTTCTGGGCCTGTGAGCAATCCGGCACGAAGCTTGAATCTGGCGGAATCATGTGTACTTGCCTAAAAGACGGGATCGCGGCGCCGGAAATGAGCCCGAAACGGAGGCGATGGTGGGACTGAGCTTAACATTCTCGCGTTATGTTTCCGGGCGCGATGACGTGCCGCTTCGGATTGAGCATCGGTAGAGGCGATGACCGCATCTCCTGACAGTAGCCAGCCCACCGCCGGACAGACCGTGCTCGTGCTCGTCCGCCACGGCGAGAGCGAGTGGAACCGGCTCAACCGCTTCACCGGCTGGAAGGATGTCGGCCTCACCGAAGAGGGCATGGCCGAGGCGCATCTTGCCGGCACCATGCTGAAGGATCTCGGTCAGCGTTTCGACTGCGCCTTCACCTCGACGCTCAAGCGCGCGCATAACACCCTCGACATCATCCTCGATGAGCTCGGCCAGGGCAAACTGCCCACGCTCAAAGCCGCCGCGCTGAACGAGCGCGATTATGGCCAGCTGATGGGCATCAACAAGGACGAGGCCCGCAAGCTCTGGGGCGACGACCAGGTCCATCTCTGGCAGCGCTCCTACGACATCGCCCCGCCCGGCGGCGAGTCGCTGCGCGACACCGCCTTGCGCGTGGTGCCGTTCTACGAGAAATGGATCGCGCCGGAGATGCAAAAGGGCAAGAGCGTGATCGTGGTCGCTCACGGCAATTCGCTGCGCTCCCTGATCATGGAACTCGACCAGCTCACGCCCGAAGAGGTGATGGAGGTCGAGCTCGGCACCGGCAAGCCGCTGGTCTACCGCATCAACGCCGACGGCAGCGTGGCCGAGAAGCGCGACCTCGCCGCCTAGGCGACGCCGGCCGGACGATCTCCCGCCTCAATTTTGGCCTGTGGATTCTCGAGCTGGCGCCGGGAACATTCCCCTGCGCGGGTTGCTTCATCTACTGACGAGAGGGCACTGCCAGAGGTGATGGCAATGACCGAAATGACCACCCGCCGGCGCGCGCTGATCGTCGAGGATGAGTTCCTTATCGCCAACGATCTCGAAGCGGCCATGCACGCGTTAGGCTTCGACGACTGCGACTTGGCGCCCAATGCCGGTCAAGCGCGCTCGTTGTCCATGGCCGACCGGCCCGATGTCGTCGTGGTTGACGTATGTCTCGAAGGAGGCCGCGAAGGGATCGAGGTCGGCCGCTGGCTGCGGGAGATGTTCGATGTGCCGGTGGTATTCGTCACGTCCTACAGTGACGACATGACCGTCGAGCGCATCAATGCCGTGGTGCCGGGCGCGCCGGTGTTGCCGAAGCCGATCTATCCCGACCGCCTTGCCGACGCTGTCGCCGCGGCGAGCAGACGCGTGGCTTAAGCGGCGCTGGGGCTTTTCGCGGCCGATAGCGCCGAGGTCAGCGCCGAGGCGAAATCCTCGCGCTCCGTGTCGGTCAGGAAGCTGGCGAACACCAGCCGCTTGCCATGCGAGGTGATCGACAGCTCGCTCGAGCGGCCGATCCGCTGCTGAACCGACAGCCTGACCCAATAGGGATTGAAGCTCCACGATTGCGACCGTCCCGACGGCGCGACGCGCGTGACGGTCAGCGCCTCCTGGGTGAGGTCGACGGTCTCGTAGAGCCGCAGCGCCCGGAAATTGAGCGTGAAGGCGAGATAGATCAGGGCGACGTCCAGCCCCATGAAGCCGATCACCGGCCAGGCGCCGAGCAGATAGAAGAACAGCCCGGTGCCGAACGAGACCACACACACCGCCGCCATCAGCACCATGAAACCCTTGGGCCCCAACGACCGGTGGGGCGTGAGCACGGCGCTGAAGCGCGACTGGTGACCCGCAGCATCTTGGTCTGAACGGACTTGACCCCAAGGGTCTTGTGGGACGGCGGCGGCCTCTGTCATAGCAACTCAACAGCTAATGCCACCGCGAGCGCGAGGCAAGACCCGTGGTTCGACCGAAAGGCGGAACGAAGACCGATGCGCGGGGCAAGCGGGCCCCGGGCTCGCGCCTGACGCAAGCCGAGGTCGATGACATTTTCCGCCGCTTTCACGCGCTGCATCCGCACCCCAAGACCGAGCTTCATTACCGCGACCCCTTCACCCTGCTGGTGGCGGTGGTGCTGTCGGCGCAGGCGACCGACGCCTCGGTCAACCGCGTCACGCCCGATCTGTTCAGCGTCGCCGACACGCCGCAGAAGCTGCTGGCGCTCGGCGAGGCCGGGCTCACCGACAAGATCAAGTCCATCGGCATCTACCGCAACAAGGCCAAGAACCTGATCGCGCTCGCCGGCAAGCTCATCGCCGAGCATGGCGGCAAGGTGCCCAGCACGCGCGAGGGGCTGGAGACGCTGCCCGGGGTCGGCCGCAAGACCGCCAATGTCGTGCTCAATGTCGCCTTCGGCCAGCCCACCATCGGCATCGACACCCATGCCTTCAGGGTGGCCAACCGCACCGGCCTGGCCCCCGGCAAGACCCCGCTACAGGTCGAGGAAACGCTCAACCGCATCGTGCCCGAGCGCTACAAGCACAACGCCCATCATTGGCTGATCCTGCATGGTCGCTATGTGTGCAAGGCGCGCAAGCCCGAATGCTGGCGCTGCATCATCAACGATATCTGCCTCTACAAGCCCAAAACCCCCGCGCCAGGATAGCAAAAGAGAATAATCGTGCAGCTCCTTCCCGGACGCAAGCGCGCCGCGGCAAGGAGCAGCCATGCCGGTCAGAGCAGAGCATCAAACGCCCCGCTCTCCCCCTGTGGGAGAGCCCGCGCGTCTCTTGACGCGCGGTGAGGGGTCAGCGGCGAAGCCGCGTCGGACCCACCCTTACCCTTCTCGCGCCGGGAGAAAGGGGGATTTACCGGCGTAGCCGCGATGAGTTGTTTCGGCGCAAGGAGGGTGTCAGGCGAATGGATCTTGCTCTAAACTCGCCGCCGGAACACCGGGGATCAAGGCCATGCGGGACTTCGCGGTCGGCCTGGGCGTGGCCATCTTCATCGCCCTATTCATCATCTATCTCTACCAGCCCGCTCTGTATCACCACTGGTTCCGGGTATTCTTCGAGTGACACCCGCTCAGGCCGGCGCCAAGCGCAAGCCGCCGCGGCGCGCCGCCAGCCCCTTGTAGATCCGCACCATGAAGGCCGTGGCGAACAGCGGCGTGACCAGGTTCAAGATCGGCACCGAGGCGAGCCCGGCGATGACCAGGCCGCACAGCAACACGGTGAGCCGGTTGGCCTTCCTGAGCGACTTGGCCTCGGCCGGCGCCATGTGCCGCATGGCGGCCAGCTCGAAATATTCGCGGCCGAGCAGATAGCCGTTGCCGAGATAGAAGGCGATCAGATTGACGCCGGGTATGAGCAGCAGGAACAGCGCGACGATGTTGACCAGCAGCACGACGATGAAGAATTTCAGCGCCAGCCAAACCGACTGCGTCACCGGCAGCTCGCGGCCGGGTGGATCGGCCGGGAAATTCGTGCGCTCGACCTGCGCCGCGATGTCGTCGATATAGAGGCCGGCGATCAGCGAGGTGACCGGCGGAATGAGGAAGATCGAGCCGACCACCAGCGCCAGGCCGCCGAGCCACTCGATCGTGGTCTCGATCCAGCTGGGCCACTGCACGAAATGGCTGAAGCTCCATTCGACGGCGACCACGAGCAGGACCAGCAGGCCGATGGTGAAGGCCACGCATTTGATCAGCACCGCGCGAAACGGCGGGGTGAACAATTCGTGGAAGGCTTGACCTGCGGCGCTGAGCATGACTGTTCCGTTCCGGCCGGAGGAATATAGTGCGGCACGCCAGGGACACCAGGGCGAATAGAGCAACGGCAACGGCAGGGGACGATGGCTGAAAAGACTTACGACGTGGTCGGCATCGGCAATGCCATCGTGGACATCATCGCCCGCTGCGATGAGGGCTTTCTCACCAAGCACGACCTCGCCAAGGGCTTCATGCGCCTGATCGACGCCGATGACGCCAACCGCCTTTACGAGGCGATGGGCCCAGCGGTCGAGCGGTCCGGCGGGTCGGTGGCCAATTCCATCGCCGGGCTGGCCTCGTTCGGCGCCAAATGCGGCTTCATCGGCCGGGTCGCGGCCGACCAGTTCGGCGGCATCTTCCGCCACGACATCCGCTCGCTCGGCGTGGAGTATGACACGCTGCCGGCGTCCGACGGCGCGCCGACCGCGCGCTGCCTGATTCTGGTCACGCCCGACGGCGAGCGCACCATGAACACGTTTCTCGGCGCCAGCGTCGACTTCACGCCCGAGAATCTCGATCGCGCCATGATCGGCGCCGCCAAGATCGTCTATCTCGAGGGCTATCTGTTCGACCGCGACGAGGCCAAGGCCGCCTTCCGCGACGCGGCGCGCGAGGCCAAGGCCGCCGGCGCCAAAGTGGCCTTGAGCCTGTCGGACGCCTTCTGCGTCGACCGCCACCGCGACGATTTCAAATCGCTGGTGCGCGAGGGCGCCGATATCGTGTTCGCCAATGAGAAGGAGATCACCACCCTCTATCAGGTGAATTCTTTCGAGGAGGCGGCCGACGCCGCGCTGCAACGACTGCGAGATGGCGGTGCTGACCCGCTCCGAGGCGGGCTCGGTGATCGTGGCGGCGGGCGAAACCATCGCGATCGAGGCCGAGCCGGTGAGGAAAGTGGTCGATCTGACCGGCGCCGGCGATCTCTATGCCGCAGGCTTCCTCTATGGGCTCACCCACGATGCGCCGCTTCTGACCTGCGGGCGGCTGGGCAGCCTCGCCGCCGCCGAGGCGATCGGCCATATCGGCGCCCGCCCCGAACTCTCGCTGCGCAAGCTGGCCGAGGAGAACGCGCTGATTGGCTAGGGTTTGGCGGCTGACGCAATTTGTGGCTTTTCGGTCACGTCAGGCCAAAATCGTCTTATGGCGCTTGGAGATAACATCCTCGGCAAGGACGTTCGCTGTTATCCTGTCGGTCGATTTAGATGCGGGGGCTCGTTCGATGCGTATGTCGGTTCGTTTGCTGGCGGCTACGGCGTTAGGGATGGCGGCGTTCGCCCCGACGGCGCACGCCCAGGACATGACCACCGCCACTGTTGGCGGCACCACCATCTGGGTCGGCGGCGGCGTCCAGTTCCTGTCGCTGCCCGACATTCGGTTTACCGAGCAAAACGGCCGCAAGCAGAAGAACAGCGAAAGCGACTGGCTCGATTTCGGCGGCGCGGCCGGCGGCGGCATCGAGACATCGCTTGGCATGTGGGGCGACTCTCGTGTCACCGGCACCGTCAAAGGCTTCTTTGCCAATGTCGAGACCGACGACCGCAAAAACTGCAACGGCTCTTGCGTCGTGTTCGATCCGGTGACCGGGTTCGGCAGCATGCCCAGCACAAGTCTCAACACCAAGACCAACCGCGAGGCCGATTACTGGGGCGCCCAAGCCGAGCTGAAATTCGGCCGCGCCGAGCCGGTGTACGAGAAGCCCAATCTCTACCGTAACGACTATTTCATCGTCGGCGCCGACGTGCGCGGCATCGACCAGGACAATTCGCTGCGCAGCTCGGTCGGCACGGCCTTCTCCTACACTGAGAGCCTCGATACCACCTATACCGGCGGCTACATCGGCCTCGGCGGCGAATACAGTTTCGGCTTCATCCCGGGCGTCAAGAATGTCGGCGGCCTCTACGATCGTCTTGGCCTGCGGACCTTCGTTTCCGCGCGCGCCGGTCTCTACAACGCCGACACCGACTATGACGGCCGTTTCACGTCGGGGACGATCGGGTCCAAGCTCTCCCAATCGACCGACGAGCTAGCCTTTATCGGTACCGTCTCGCTCGAGACCCGCAAGCAGATCGGCATGCGCACCAGCCTGTCGCTGTGGACCGACTATGAGTACATCTCTTCGGTGCCGCAAATCCGCTACGCCGATGAAAATCGTCCCACCCGGATCGACGAAGAAGGTGTGTTTGCCAGCCGCACCATGCTCCGGTTGAATATCGGGCTCGGCTCGGCGCAGCTCTACGACGAGCCGCTCAAATAGCCTGATCGATTAGAGCTTTCGCAGCGCCACCGTCTCGACCGCGTGATTGCGCGCCTTTGCGCAGGATGAGATCGGCGCGCTGCCGCGTCGGCAGGATATTCTCCCGCAGATTCACCAGATTGATCGAGCGCCAGATCGATAGCCCGGTGGCTACCGCCTCGTCTTCGGACAGCGCCGCATAACGGTGAAAATAGGAGGCGGGGTCGCGGAACGCCGTCTGCCTGAGCCGCAGGAAGCGCTCGACGTACCAGCTCTCGACCAGTTCTTCGGCGGCATCGATATAGATCGAAAAGTCGAAGAAGTCGGAGACGAACGGAATGGCTTCGCCGTCCTTCGGCAGCTTGGCGGGCTGGAGCACGTTCAGGCCTTCGACAATGACGATATCGGGCCGCTCGATGGTGAGCCGCTGGTCCGGCAGCACGTCATAGACCAGGTGGGAATAGACCGGCGCCTCGACCCGATCCTTGCCCGATTTCACGTCGGCCAGGAAATTGAGCAGCTTGGTCAGGTCGTAGCTCTCGGGGAACCCCTTGCGGTTCATCAAGCCGCGCGCTTCGAGCTGCGCGTTGGGGAACAGGAAGCCGTCGGTCGGCACCAGTGCCACGCTCGGATGGCTCGGCCAGCGGGCCAGCAATGCCCTGAGCACGCGCGCCGTGGTGCTCTTGCCGGCCGCGACGCTACCGGCCAGGCCGATGACGAACGGCATCTTGCCGTCGGCCTTGCGCAGGAATTGCGTGGCGCTGTGATGCAGGGTCTGGACCGCCTCGACATGGAGGTTGAGCAGCCGGCTAAGCGGCAGGTAGATATCGACCACCTCTTCGGCCGAAACCCGCTCGGTCAAGCTCGCCAGATTGTCGAGCTCCGCTTCGGTGAGCGGCATGGGCGTGTCGGCTCGCAGCCGCGCCCAATCCTGGCGTGAATAGACGGCGTAGGGTGAGAACGCGACGGTGGGACGCGGGTTCATGGCACGGTACTGGCGCTCGCCCCGTCAGCGCGAAGCGGTCTTCTGCCTTTTCTCGCCGACCGCCGTCAGGGCCATGCGCCGCTCCAGCTCGTCGAGCACCTCGTCAAGCGCGACGTTGCGCGACTCCAGCACCACCAGCAAATGGTAGAGCAGATCCGCGGCCTCCAACACCAGCGCCTTCTTGTCCTGGGCCAGCGCGGCGATGGCGACTTCGATCGCCTCTTCGCCCAGCTTTTTGGCCGGCTTGATCGGCGCTTCGTCGAGCAGCCGCCTGGTATGGGAGTCTTCGGGCCTGGCCCGCCGGCGCGATTTGATGATGGCGGCGAGGCGACTCAAGACATCTTGGCTCATGACTTGCCTCATACACCGCCGCAGCCGGACTGGGAATAGCCGCGTCGCGGAAATCCTTACCAAAAGTGCGGCATTTGCCTGTTTGCCGGGCAAAGCGGCCCGGAGGACCTAAGGATCGAGGCGCATCTTCAGGCCCGCCGCCTCCATGTACCGCTTGGCCTCGCCGATCGAGTGCTCGCCATAGTGGAAAATCGAAGCGGCCAGCACGGCCGAGGCATGGCCCTCGCGCACGCCCTCGACCAGATGGTCGAGCGTGCCGACGCCGCCGCTGGCGATCACCGGCACCGGAACGGCATCGGCGATCGCCCGGGTCAATTCCAGGTCGAAACCTTTGCGCGTGCCGTCGCGGTCCATGGAAGTGAGCAGAATTTCGCCGGCGCCGAGCGCGACCACCTCGCGCGCATAGCCGACTGCCTCGATGCCGGTCGCCTCGCGCCCGCCATGGGTGAAGATCTCGAAGCGCGGCCCTGAGCCGTCGCTGGCCACGCGCTTGGCGTCGATGGCCACCACGATGCATTGCGCCCCGAACTTCTCCGCTGCGGCCCGCACCAGGTTCCGATCCGTAACCGCCGCGGTATTGATCGACACCTTGTCGGCGCCGGCTTCGAGCAAAGCGCGCACATCCTCCACGCTGCGAACCCCGCCGCCGACGGTAAGCGGCATGAAGCAGCGCTCCGCCGTGCGGGCGACCACGTCGAGGATGGTGCCCCGCTTCTCGTGGCTGGCGGTGATGTCGAGAAAGCAGAGCTCGTCGGCGCCGGCCTGGTCGTAGGCGGCGGCGGCCTCGACCGGATCGCCGGCGTCGCGGAGATCGACGAAATTGACGCCCTTGACGACGCGGCCTTCTTTCACGTCGAGACAGGGGATGACGCGGATTTTCAGCATGGCTCGAGTTCTACTGCGTTGCAGATCGCGCCGGCGTCCGGCTCGACGATGAAGGCGATAATCGCCGCGACCAGCCACACGCCGAACAGCACGGCGCCGGCCGGAAGCGATAGATAGGAATACCAGATCAGAAAGCCGAGATCGTAGAAGGTCTGGCCATAGTCCTTGCCGCCGATCACGCAGGGAATGACCCGGTTGAGATCGACCTGGCAGCCCAGCCATTCGGCGATCGTCTGGCTGATCACCGCGACCAGCGCCGGCCCGAACGCCACGAGGAAAATCAGAATCAGCAGGATGATGAAGATGGTGCGGGCGCGCATTCAGCCTTTGCCCCTCTGGATGTCGCGGCGATCCTTGAGCAGCGCCAGCGCCGCGCGCGGATCGAGGCTGCCGTCATAAAGCGCGCGGCCGGCGATGGCGCCTTCCAGCATGGCGTAGCGCGGCTCGAGCAGACGCTGCACGTCCGCGATCCCGGCCAGACCGCCGCTGGCGATCACCGGGATGGCGACGGCACGGGCGAGCACCGCGGTCGCCTCCAGATTGAGGCCTTCCAGCACGCCGTCGCGGGAAATGTCGGTATGGATGATGGCGGCGACGCCGGCATCCTCGAACTCGCCGGGCGAGGTCGAGCGCGGTCATCTCGCTCTCCTCGGCCCAGCCCTCGATCGCCACCTTGCCGTCGCGGGCGTCGATGCCGACGGCGATGCAGCCGGGAAAATCGCGGGCCGCCTCGTGCACCAGGGCCGGGTCGCGCACTGCTGCGGTGCCGAGGATCACGCGGTCGATGCCCTTCTCCAACCACGTGACGATGGTGTCGAGATCGCGAATGCCGCCGCCGAGCTGCACCGGCACATGCACCGCCCCGAGGATCGCCTCGACCGCCTTCTCGTTCACCGGCTTGCCTTCGAACGCGCCGTTCAGATCGACCACATGCAGCCAATCGAAGCCTTGGTCCTCGAACGCGCGCCCCTGCGCCGCCGGATCGGCGTTGAACACCGTCGCCTGCGCCATCTCGCCTTGGCGCAGCCGCACGCATTGGCCGTCTTTGAGGTCGATGGCGGGAAATAGGATCATGCGTCCCGCTCTATCACGGTTTCCATTTCAGGAAATTGGCGATCAGCGCCAGGCCGAGCTTCTGGCTCTTCTCGGGGTGGAACTGGCTGCCCGCCAAATTGTCCTTGGCCACGAACGCGGTGATCGGCCCAGCATAATCGGTGGTGGCCACCAGCGTCTCGGCGCCCGAGGGCACGAGATGATAGGAATGCACGAAATAGGCGTTGAGGCCGGCCGCGCCGGTCGGAATCCCTTCGAACAAAGCGTGCTTCCGGGCGATATCGAGCGTGTTCCAGCCCATATGCGGGATCTTGAGCGAGGGGTCGCTCGGCGTGATCGCCCTCACCTCGCCGCCGATCCAGCCGAGCCCGGGCGTCAGCCCATGTTCCAGTCCGCGCTCGGCCATCAGCTGCAGCCCGACGCAGATGCCGAGAAACGGCTTGCCGCGCTGCCGCACCGCCTGTTCCAGCGCCTCGACCATGCCGGGGATATTGACCAGGCCTTGGCGGCAATCGGCGAAGGCGCCGACGCCCGGCAGCACCACCCGGTCGGCCTCAAGCACATCCTCGGGCTCGGCCGTGACCTTGACCTCGAGGCGTGAGCCGCCTTCCCGCGCCGCGCGCTCGAACGCCTTGGCGGCGGAATGGAGGTTCCCCGAACCGTAATCGATGATGGCGACATGCATGAGGGGTCAAGCCTGCGGGAACAACCCGATGACCTCCTCGCCCTCGCCGCGCGGCATGGTCCCCGACGACGACGCTTCGCGGCGCGGCTCAGGCCCACGCTCGGGCTCGCGCGCGGCCCTTGCCTGTTGCGGCAGCCAAGTCGTGAAAAACGCGCGCTCGGCTTCGGTCCGGTCACGCCCGCTCACCACGCCGGCGAGCCGATAGCCGCGCCGCTCAAGCGACGCAGCGCGCAGATCGTTGGCCTCGAACGCAAATAGCACGGCGACAGCCAGACTAGCCCAGCCTGCCAGCGTCTGCCCTTCGCTGGTCGTGCCGAAGGCGAGCGGGAGCACGACAAGGACGACGGCCAGCACAATGAACTCGAGCCACATGCGATGATAGATCAGCCACAGCACCGACACGAAGAAGGCAGGCCAAGCGAAGCCCTCTTTGACGAAGGCCAGCCGGTCGGCGCGCTCGGCGATGTCCGGCTCCTGAACGGGCGGCTCATAAACGGAATAGACGGTCACGGCGACTCACGCTGTCCTGCCAGCCACAGGCTCGGATTGCTAAAGCTGGCCCTTGGTCGAGGGCACGCGGCCCCGTTGGCGCTCGTCAATGGCGATGGCCTGACGAAGCGCCCGGGCGAGCGCCTTATAGCAGGTCTCGGCGATGTGGTGGCTATTCTCGCCGTATAGCGTCTCGACATGCAGGGTCAGCCCGGCATGCTGGGCGAAGGCCTGGAACCACTCGCGGAACAGTTCGGTATCCATCTCGCCGATCTTGGAGCGGGTGAAGGCCACGTTCCACACCAGGAACGGCCGCCCCGACACGTCGAGCGCGACGCGGGTCAGCGTCTCGTCCATGGGCAGATAGGCGAAGCCGTAGCGCGCGATGCCCTTCTTGTCGCCGAGCGCCTGCGCCACCGCCTGGCCGAGCACGATGCCGGAATCCTCGCATGTGTGGTGCTGGTCGATATGGAGGTCGCCCTCGGCCTTCAATTTGATGTCGATCAGGGCGTGGCGGGCAAGCTGCTCGATCATGTGATCGAGGAACCCGACCCCGGTCGCGACCTCGTAAGCGCCGGTGCCGTCGAGATCGACGGTGGCGGAAATCGCGGTCTCCTTGGTCCGGCGCGTGATAGTCGCCCGCCGGGCTTCGGTGTCTTTGGTTGGCTTCTGCATGGTTACGAGTTTAGCTCACGGCTCTTAGCAATTCGCTTCCGAGCGCCCCGCTTATACGCGAGGCGGCCGTAGAGTGCTATCAGAGCGTTAACGCGCCACAGCTTGAAGAATAAGGCTTCTCTACCGATATCGCCTGGGACCATGGGATTCTCCAACAGTTCTGAAAGCTGGCACGGCACCACGATCTTGACCGTCCGGAAGGGCGGCAAGGTGGTGATCGCCGGCGACGGCCAGGTCACGCTCGGCCAGACCATCATCAAGGGCACCGCCAAGAAGGTGCGGCACGTAGGCACCGGCAATGTGATTGCCGGCTTCGCCGGCTCGACCGCCGACGCCTTCACCTTGTTCGAGCGGCTCGAGACCAAGCTCGAGCGCTTCCCCGATCAGCTCAAGCGCGCCTGTGTCGAGCTGGCCAAGGACTGGCGCACCGACCGCTATCTGCGCCGGCTCGAAGCCATGATGATCGTGGCCGATCCTGACGAGACCCTGGTGCTGACCGGCACCGGCGACGTGCTGGAGCCGGACGACGCGGTGATGGGCATCGGCTCGGGCGGCGCCTATGCGCTGGCCGCGGCCCGTGCCCTGCTCGACAGCACGCTCAGCGCCGAGGAGATCGCCCGCAAGGCCATGGCCATTGCCGCCCAGATTTGCGTCTACACCAATGACGCGGTGGTGGTCGAAACCCTCGACGCCGCGAAATGAGGAAGCCCCTTCGCCGTCATGGCCGGACTTGACCGGGCCATCCACGAGCAACAAGTGCCGAGCGCGCTTCCGTGGATGCCCGGCACAAGGCCGGGCATGCGAGTAGGATTGGTATGTAAGCAATGACCAGCTTTTCCCCCCGCGAGATCGTCTCCGAGCTCGACCGCCACATCATCGGCCAGCGCGACGCCAAGCGCGCCGTCGCCATCGCCTTGCGCAATCGCTGGCGCCGGCAGCAGCTCGACGAGGACATGCGCGAAGAGGTGCTGCCCAAGAATATCCTGATGATCGGCCCAACCGGAGTCGGCAAGACCGAGATTTCGCGCCGCCTGGCCAAGCTCGCCGGCGCGCCCTTCATCAAAGTCGAGGCCACCAAATTCACCGAGGTCGGCTATGTCGGCCGCGACGTCGATCAGATCGTCCGCGACCTGCTCGAGGCGGGGATCGGCCTGGTGCGCGACGTCAAGCGGAAAGAAGTTGCCGCCAAGGCCCAGCTCAATGCCGAGGAACGGGTGATCGATGCCCTGGTCGGCTCGGGCGCCGCCATGTCGACCCGCGAGGCCTTCCGCAAGCGCCTGCGCACCAACGAGCTCGACGGCCGCGAGATCGAGATCCAGGTGGCCGATACGCCGTCGATGCCGTCATTCGAGATCCCCGGCATGCCCGGCAGCCAGCTCGGCATGATCAATCTCTCCGACGTGCTCGGCAAGGCGCTCGGCCAGCGCACCAAGCCGCGCAAAGTCACGGTCAAGGACAGCTTCGACATTCTGATGAGCGAGGAATCCGACAAGCTGATCGACAGCGACTCGATCGTGCAGGAGGCCATCCGCAACGTCGAGAATAACGGCATCGTGTTTCTCGACGAGATCGACAAGATCTGCGCGCGCTCGGAGCGCGTCGGCGCCGATGTCAGCCGCGAAGGCGTTCAGCGCGATCTCTTGCCGCTGATCGAGGGCACCACGGTCGGCACCAAATACGGGCCGGTCAAGACCGACCATATTCTGTTCATCGCCTCGGGCGCGTTCCACATCGCCAAGCCGTCCGACCTCCTGCCCGAGCTGCAAGGACGGCTGCCGATCCGCGTCGAGCTGCGCGCGCTGACCCGCGACGATTTCCGCCGCATCCTGACCGAGCCCAAGGCCTGCCTCATCCGCCAATATGTGGCGCTGATGAAGACCGAAGGGGTCGAGCTCGACTTCACCGAGGACGCCATTGGCGCCATCGCCGACATCGCCGTCGCGGTGAACACCAGCGTGGAGAATATCGGCGCGCGCCGCCTGATGACGGTGATGGAGCGCATCCTCGACAATATCAGCTTCGACGCCGGCGACCGGGCCGGCGAGAAGATCGTGATCGACGCCGCCTATGTCGAGCAGCATATCGGCGACCTCGCCCGGAACGCCGATTTGTCGAAATTTATTCTGTAGGTCTGGGCCGCCGCAAGCGCACATAGAGCGCGCCTTCGCCGCCTAATCTCCGCGGCGCTTCGGAATAGCTGATGACGACATGCGCCAAGTCGGGCTGGCTGAGCCAATGCGGCACGGCCTGGCGCAGCACGCCGCGCTCGCTCCCCTCATAGAACGGCCTTGAGTCGTCGGCGGGCGCGCCCTTGCCGGTGATCACCAGCACATGGCGATGGCCCTTGCCGTGGGCCGATTTGAGGAACTTGCGCAGCGCCGCGTGCGCGTCGCGCTGCCGCATGCCGTGCAGGTCGAGCCGCGCCTCGACCGCGAGGCTACCCTTCTCCAATTGCCGCGCCGTCTGGCGGGTGAGTGCCTCGCCCCGCGCGGCCGGAGCGGGCTTGGCCGCCGGTTTCGGTGCAGGCTTGGACAGCGGCTTGTTCTCCTTGGCCGGCGCCTTGGCCCGCGGCTTGGGCGCCGAGACGCTGGGTGCAGCCCGGCTTTTATCGAGCGGCCGGGCGCTACGGGCCACCCGCGCCCACAATTCGGCGTCGCTCTCAAGCTCGCTGTCGCGCTTGCCCATGCGGGCAGCATAGCGCAAGCCGCCTTAACGGTTGGGAAGCAACACGACGAACCGCGCGGCCTCCTTGGTCGATCCGGCGATAGCGCCGGCCGCCTCGCCCGAGCCCCAATAAATGTCGCCGCGTTCCTTGCCTCTGATGGCCGAGCCGACATCCTGGGCGATCATCAGCCGCCGGAAGGGTTTGCCGTCGGGCGTGGCGAGCTCGGGCACCGTCACGAAGATCGGCGTGCCGAGCGCATGATAGGCCGGGTCGACGGCGAGGCTGCGGCCGGGCGTGAGCGTCACGCCTTGCGCCCCGATCGGACCCTCGCCCGCTTGTGCTTCCGGCAATTCGCGGAAGAACACGTAAGACGCATTCTCATGCATGAGGGCCCGGCCGCGCGCGGGGTCGGCACGCAGCCATTCCTTCAGCCCGTCCATGGTCAAGTTCTGGGGACGGTCTTCGCTGCGCGCGGCGAGGAGCTTGCCGATGGAGGTATAAGAGTGGCCGTTCTTGGCGGCATAGCCGAGCCGCACCCACGACCCGTCGGTCAGCTGCACGCGTCCGGACCCTTGCACCTGCATGAAGAACAATTCGACCGGATCGTCGAGATAGAGCAGCTCGAGTCCGCGGCCCGCGAGCGCGCCGGCATCGATCTCCGCGCGCGTGTAATACGGCACGAGCGCGTCGCCGTTCCGGCGCATCACGCTGCTTCTGTCGTTGTAGAGCGCGCGCAGGAGATCCGGTTTCACCTGAACGAGATCGTCCGGGCGGCCATAAACCGGCACCTGAAACTTGCCGATTCGCTCCCGCGAGCCGTTCACCTCGGGCTCGTAATAGCCGGTGGCGAGGCCGGGCTGCTCCGCGTCGACGCGATACGGGGTGTATTGAGTCTCGAAAAACCGCCTTGCAGCGGCGCGGCCGACCTTGTCGCCAAGCCTCAAAGCCGCTTTGCAAGCTGAATTGCCGGCCGACTTCTTGCGGCAGGACTTGAGCAGCACAGCAAAGGCCGCTTCGTGGTCGTCTTTGGCCCAGCCCTCGATTTCGGCGAAGCTGATGGGCGTGAGCCTGAGCGTCGTTTGATCGTCCACTTCGCACCGCCACACGAGGAGCGCAATCGTGACAACGATTGGCGCAAGCGGAAATAAGAGCTTTGCGAGATTTGAGTTAATTGGCGGCTTCGGTGGCGACCAGTTTCCAGTTGGGATTCTTCGAGCCGATGTCGCGCGCGAAGGTCCAGATGTCGGTGACCTCGCGGACCTTCTTGGGGTCGCCTTCGACCACGTCGCCTTCGGCGTCGCGGGTCACCGAAACCAGCTCACTCACGAACTTCACCGTCACATAGGCGGTGCGAGTCTTGACCTCGGATTCGATGATGTCGGCCTTGTCGATGCCGACCAGGTTCGAACTCGAGCTTCTCGCCGCGGGTCTCGCGCTCGCGGATGGCGCGCTCGAAGCCGTCGAAGACATCGTCGCCGAGCAGCTGCTTGAGCGTGGCGTCATCGCCCTCGGCGAACGCCGTCACCACCATCTCATAGGCGCCCTTGGCGCCGTCGAGGAACTGGCCCGGATCGAAACCGGGATCGGCGCGCATCAACGCGGTCAGCGACTGGCCGAGCGGGCTGTCCTTGCTGGCGTGGCGCTCGAGCCGCTCCTCGATGTCCTTCATTGACGGCCCCGACGCCTCGACCGGAGCGCGGGCGGAGCGGCCGCGCGGCAGCGCCACCACCGGTTCGTTGGCGTCGGGCGCGCCCGCACGCTTCGCCTCAGGCGAGGTGTAGGGGTCGTAAGGCGGGCGCTCATTGCCCGTGCGCCGTCCCAGCACATTGCGCAGCCGGATGAAAATGACCACCGCAAGCACTAGAAACAGCAGCGTGTAAATGTCGAAGGCTTCACTCATGCTTTGCCAAGATCCGCGTTCATGGATGTGCCCGCGGCCAAATGCGGAACTCTCTAGGTGGGATATTGGGGCGCGCCTAGAGATTTGCCAGCGGGAATCACCGCTCGGGGCGGGATTTCCCACCCTTGCCAGCACCCGAAGCTTAGGGCATTCCAAGGCCTCAAGCCAACCCTAAACGCCTTTGCACTTAATTCGGTCTTGCCGCCGGGGCCGGGCGCTCGGTCGCCCTCAGGCGGGACCGGGACTGTCACGCGGGATGGGGTCGCGCGAAGTCAGCTCCCTTGCGAATTGCGGCCATTGCCGGTCCCATGCTAGCCAACAGAAGGAGGCGCGTGACGGCAATGGCGAAAAGCAAGGCAAAGGGCAGTCAGCCCAATAAGACCAACGGCGACGGCCCGGCGCCTGAGGCACCCCCGCCGGCGGCCGAGAGCGAGGCCGGGGCCAAGCCGGCCATCCAGCCTCAGCTCACCGTGCTCGCTCAATACATCAAGGATCTCTCCTTCGAGAGCCCCAACTCCCCCCAATCGCTGCAAGGCCCCGGTCAGAACCCGCAGCTCAAGGTCAGCGTCAACGTGAATGCCAGCCCGCGCGGCGAGGACACCTACGAGGTCGCGCTTCAGCTCGAGGTCCATGCCAGCAGCGCCGACGGCGTGATCTACAATGTCGAGCTGATCTATGGCGGGCTGTTCCGCCTGCGCGGCCTGCCGCAGAACATGTTGCAGCCGGTCTTGTTCGTCGATTGCCCGACCATCCTGTTCCCGTTCCTGCGCCGGGTGCTGGCCGATGTCATTCGCGACGGCGGCTTCCCGCCGCTGATGCTCGACCCGATCGATTTCGGCAGGCTCTACGCTCAGAATCTCGCCCAGACCCAAGGCGCCGCCAGGAATTAATAGGCGAGCCACAGCGCCTCGGCGCCGAGCGTGGCGACGAAGGCGCGATGGGCTTCGAGCTCGGCTGCGGTCAGCCGCGGCGCCAGCGCTCTCTGCCGCGGCTTGATGGGTTCGTGGCTGGCGCCGAGCATGACCGCCTGCCCGCCATTCACCGCGAATTCGAGCCGCGCCTGATGGCCGCCCACCAGCTCCACATAGACCGCGGCGAGCAGCCGGCAATCGAGCAGCGCGCCGTGCTTGTCGCGCTCGGACAGATCGACGCCGTAGCGCTTGCACAGCGCATCGAGGCTGCACGGCGCGCCCGGATGCCGCCGCCGCGCCAGCGCCAGCGTATCGACCACGCAATCCCAGCGCAGCATCGGCCGCGACAGCCGGTCGAGCTCGGCGTTGAGGAAGCCGAAATCGAACGCGGCATTGTGCATCACCAGCACGCCGCCTTCGATGAAGGCCAGCATGTCGTCGGCCAGCTCGGCAAAGCGCGGCTTGTCGCGCAGGAACTCGGTGGACAGGCCGTGCACCTCGAACGCCTGGTACGGCACCTCGCGCTCGGGGTTCAGGTGGCAATGCCACACCCGGCCGGTCGGGATGCGGTTGAGCAGCTCGATACAGCCGATCTCGACCACGCGGTGGCCGTCGAACGGGTCCAGCCCGGTCGTTTCGGTATCGACCACGATCTCGCGCAAACCTGCCTCGCTAGTTTTGCTGTTGCCGGCGCAATCGCTCCATCACGCGACCTTGGCGATGGTGCAGCGATTCGATCAGTTTATCGATCTCGGCATGCATCTGCTCGAGGCTCGTGCCGCTGTCCACAACGTAGTCGGCGCGCGCGCGCTTATCGGCATCGGGAAGCTGGCGGGCGAGCAGATGCTCGAGCCTGTCGACGGTCATGCCGGGCCGCGCCAGCACGCGGTTGCGTTGCGTCTCGGCCGAAGCGCTGAGCACGATGGTGACGTCGCAGCGCGCCTCCGCGCCGGTCTCGAACAAGAGCGGTATCTCCAGCACCGCGAGCTTGGCGCCTTTGTCCTCCTGCGCGATCAGAAATTCGATTTCGGCCGCAACCACCATCGGATGCACGATCGCTTCGAGCTGCCGAAGACGCTGCTGCGAGGCCGACACCTGTTCGCCAAGCAGCGTGCGATCGACGCGGCCGCCCCGCCTCACGCCCGGAAACGCGGCCTCGATCGCCGCCACCGCCTCGCCTTCGTAGAGGCGATGCACGCAGGCATCGGCGTTGAAAACCGGCACCCCCGCTCGTGCGAAATGCTCGGCCGCGGCCGATTTCCCCATGCCGATCCCGCCGGTCAGCCCGATCACCAGCATCACCGCTCTCCCAGCGTCGCCGCGACATGGGCTCTGAGCGCGGGCGTCACCTCGGGGCGAACGCCGAACCAGCGCTCGAACCCCGGCACGGCCTGGTGCAGCAGCATGCCGAGCCCATCGACGATCCGGTTGCCCCGGGCCCGCGCGGCCGCCAGCAGCGCGGTCTCGAGCGGGCTGTAGACGATATCGGCGACCACCGCATCGGCCGGCAGCGCGCCAAGATCGATGTCGAGCTTGTCCTTGCCGGTCATGCCGAGGCTGGTGGCATTGACCAGCAGGCCGCACCCCGCCAGTGCCCGATGCCGGTCGTCCCAGTCGACCACTGTGACCGACGGCCCGAAAGCTCGGGCCAGGGCCTCGGCGCGATCGCGGGTCCGGTTGGCGAGGAGGATGGGCGAGGCGCCCTCGTTCAGCAGGCCGTGCAGGATGGCCCGCGCCGCGCCGCCGGCGCCGAGCACCATGACCGGGCGGCGGCCCGTGTTCCAGTCGGCCGCCTCCGCTTCGAGATTGGTGATGAAGCCGTAGGCGTCGGTATTGCCGGCTGAGAGCCGCCCCGCTTGGTCGAGCCACAGCGTGTTGGCGGCGCCGATCGCTCGCGCGGCTTCGTCGGCCACCGCCGCAAGCTGCAACGCGGCTTCTTTATGCGGCAAGGTCACATTGGCGCCGGCATAGCCATGCGCTGCGAGCAAGCCGAGGAATCCAGCGAGATCCTCCGGGCGCACCGCTTCCTTCTCGTAGGCGCCGTCGATGCCGTAATGCTTTAGCCAGTAACGATGGATCAGCGGTGAGCGGGAATGCTCGACCGGCCAGCCGATGACACAGGCGCGCTTCATCGTCTTCAGCCTTCGATGACGCCCTCGCGCCGAAGCGTGTCGAGCAGCGGAATGAGAGGCAGGCCCAGAATGGAGAAATAGTCGCCGTCGATCTTCTCGAACAGCTGAACGCCGAGCGACTTCGAGCTGATAGGCGCCGACCGCGCCCAGAACCTCCTCGCCGGCGGCGGCGAGGTAACGGCCGATGAATTGGGGCGTCAGCTTGCGCATGGTCAGCGTCGCGACCGTCGTCTCCGCCCACAGCGTCTCGCCGTTGGTCGCCACGGCGACCGCGGTGTGGAGCGTATGGGTCTTGCCGCTGAGATCGAGCAATTGACGGCGCGCCGCCTCCATGCCGTCGGGCTTGGACAGAATGGTCTTGCCGAGCGCCAGCACCTGGTCGCCCCCGATCACGCAAGCCTGAGGCGCCAGATCGCTCACGGCCTCGGCCTTGGCTCGCGCCAACAGCTCGGCGACATCATGGGGGTCAAGCGAGCGCTCGCCGCTGATGGCCTGGCGCATGGTGGCCTCATCGAGACCCGGCGGCTCGACGATGAAGGCGAGCCCCGCCGCTTCGAGCAGCCGTGACCGCGACTTGCTTGTCGACGCGAGGATCAAGGGCGGCCGCCCGGCCTGCAGGAAACTACTCATGCTTCGAGCGCCGGCGCTTCGCGATCGTGATAGAGGCGGATGATGGCTGCCGCGGTCTCCTCGATCGAGCGGCGGGTCACGTCGATGATCGGCCAGCCATGGCGCGCGCACAGCGCCCGCGTCTGGGCAATCTCCGCGGCGATGGCCTCGCGGTCGACATAGTCGTCGAGGTGATTATGCGCATGCTCGATGACGCGGTTCTGGCGCACTTGCGAGATGCGCTCGGGGCTCGCCACCAGGCCGACCACGAAGGCGCTGCTCGGCACTTCGAGCTGCGGCGGAAAGGGGACGCCCGGCACCAGCGGCACGTTGGCGGTCTTGAAGCCGCGATTGGCGAGATAGATCGCGGTCGGCGTCTTGGAGGTGCGGCTGATGCCCACCAGCAAGATGTCGGCGTCGTTGAGATTTGGCGGCAAATGGCCGTCGTCATGCAGCATGGTGAAGTTGAGCGCCTCGATCCGCCGGAAATAGTCGGCATCGAGCACATGCTGACCCCCCACCGTCGGGGTGGCCGGCGTGCCGAGATAGGATTCGAACACTTGCAGGATCGGCTTGAGCGCCGGCACGCAGGGGATGTTCAGCCGCTTGCAGGACTTCTCGAGGTCATCGGCGAGCTCGCGGTTGAACAGCGTGTAGAGCACGATGCCGGGCGCCGCCTCGACATCCTTCACCACCCGCTCGAGCTCCCGGCGGCTACGCACCAAAGGATGCAGATGCTCGATCGCCCGAACCTGCGCATATTGGACCCTGACCGCCTTGGCGATGGTGATGAGCGTCTCACCGGTCGCGTCGGAGATCATATGAAGGTGGAAAGTTCGCAGGATATCCATGGCAATCCCTTTGGATAACCGTGCCGGGTTACGGGAACAAGTCCGGCGAGCAATTGGCCCTATACCCGCCAGTGCTGGACAATGAGTACAAGTTCTTCACAGATTCGCAGCTGTCGAGAAAACCACCCCTTTTTCGGAAGGCCTAACAATACCCTTGGCTGTCCCCAGGCCGGCAAGGCGGCTTCCCACAGCCCATCCACGCGTTATCAAACTGGAAGCAGGGCTCAAGGAGGCCGAAGACTAGGCCTTTGCGGCACCGTCGTCGCGCGATTAGCCACACGCCATCAATCTGACACATCCGGAACGCGCCTGACCCATAAGAGTCCTGTAGAGAGCCTGGTGACAGAACTGAATGTCCGCTATTCACGACATAACTGTAACAGTAGAAACCTTAGAGAGACTTCTCTCTTATAGAGTTTTAGGGACACCAATGTTGCGTGTACCTTTTTCAGGCAGCCCCTTGCTTGAAACCCTCGCCGGTCAGACAACCTCGCCGCCGCCAATCTGGCTGATGCGCCAAGCGGGGCGCTATCTGCCCGAATACCGAAAGATACGCGGCAAGGTCTCCTCGTTCCTCGATCTCTGCCGCACGCCTGAACTTGCCGCCGAGGTAACGCTGCAGCCTCTTAGAAGGTTCGCGTTTGACGCGGCGATCGTGTTCTCCGACATTCTGATCGTGCCTTACGCCTTGGGGCAGAAGGTCGAATTCGTCGAGGGCGAGGGCCCGAAGCTCGCGCCCATCAGGGACGCCAAGGCCCTTGCCGGCCTTCATCGTATCAAGACCGATGAAGCCCTGGCGCCGGTCTATGAGACCATCGAGCGGGTCGTGGCCGAGCTGCCAAAGTCGGTGCCGCTGATTGGGTTCTGTGGCGCGCCCTGGACGGTCGCGACCTACATGGTCGAAGGCGCAGGCAGCAAGGACCAGGCCGCGGCGAGGCTGCTGGCCTATCGCGACGAGACAACCTTCCAGCGCCTGATCGATCTCCTGGTCGAGGTTTCGGCCGACTATCTTGTCAATCAGGTGAAGGCCGGTGCGCGCGTGGTGCAGATCTTCGACAGCTGGGCCGGCAGCCTCCCCGAGGATCAATTCGAACGCTGGTGCGTCGCCCCGACCAAGCGGCTGGTTGAGCTGGTCAAGGCCAAGGCGCCGCAAACCCCGGTGATCGGCTTTCCGCGCGGCGCCGGCGTGCTGTCCGAGCGCTACGCCAGAGACACCGGGATCGACGCGATCGGCTGCGATACCAGTCAGCCTGTCGGTTGGGTGCGGGCGCGATTGCAGGAGCACCTCCCGGTCCAGGGCAATCTCGATCCGCTGCTGCTCGTCGCCGGTGGCGTGGCGCTGGATACCCGCGTCAACGCGATTCTCGAGACGCTGGGCGCGGGGCCCTTCATCTTCAATCTCAGTCATGGCATTCTGCCCGAGACGCCGATCGAGCACGTCACCCGCCTCGTCAGTCTGGTGAAGACTGGCGCCGCCTAACCCGCCCCCTGGCAGTGTCGATGTTTCTTGCCTACATCAAGGCCTTCCACATCATCGCCATCATCGCCTGGATGGCGGGACTGCTCTATTTGCCGCGGCTGTTCGTCTACCATGCGACCAGCAAAATCGGCTCCGAGCAGTCCGAAACCTTCAAGGTGATGGAGCGGCGGCTGCTGAAATTCATCACCACGCCGGCGATGCTGGCGAGCTGGGTGCTGGGTCTGACGCTGGCGTTTTCCGGCCTGATCAACTGGCCGCAGGATGGCTGGTTTCACGCCAAGCTTATCCTCGTCCTGGCGCTGTCGGCCTATCATGGGCTGCTGGTGGTGTGGACCAAGGACTTTGCCATGGATCGCAACACGCGGTCGGCGCGTTTCTACCGCATCGCCAACGAGATCCCCACGCTGCTCATGATCTTCATCGTGATTCTCGTGGTTGTCCGGCCTTTCTAGGGCTCGGCAAACCTGTTTCACCCGCCTTCGGGGTCTGCTATAAGATGAGTTGCATCCAATTCGGGACGCTGTCGCGACCCGCTTTCCCCCCAAAAGATCGGGTCACCCGGAGCGGAGCAGGCGCCGAATTCTGCCTTCCCGCCGAGGTTTGTCCTTTCCCCTTCCCCTGAAGCCGCGCGCCTCCGCGCGGTCATTCGAAAACACCAATTCACCCAATTCCCGTTTGGAGTAGCAGTGCATGCAGGAAATGAAGCTGCAAGATTTGAAGACCAAATCGCCGACGGAGCTGTTGAGCTTCGCCGAGGAGGTCGCCGTCGAGAACGCGAGCGCCATGCGCAAGCAGGAGCTCATGTTCGCGATTCTGAAACAACTCGCGGCCCGCGAGGTCGAGATCACCGGCACCGGTGTGGTCGAGGTGCTGCAGGACGGCTTCGGCTTCCTGCGCTCGCCCGACTCGAATTATCTCGCCGGGCCCGACGACATCTACGTCTCGCCGTCGCAGATTCGGAGATTCGGTCTGCGCACCGGCGACACCGTCGAGGGCCAGATCAGGAGCCCGAAAGACGGCGAGCGCTATTTCGCCCTGCTCAAGGTCAACACCATCAATTTCGAGGACCCCGAGAAGCAGCGTCACAAGATTCACTTCGACAATCTGACGCCGCTCTATCCCGACGAGTGGCTCGAGATGGAAACCCTCGATCCGACCCGCAAGGACAATACCGGCCGGGTGATCGACATCGTGTCGCCGATCGGCAAGGGCCAGCGCGGGCTGATCGTGGCCCAGCCGCGCACCGGCAAGACCGTGATCCTCCAGAACATCGCCCATGCCGTCACCGCCAATCACCCCGAGTGCTATCTGATCGTGCTGTTGATCGACGAGCGCCCGGAGGAAGTGACCGACATGCAGCGCTCGGTGAAGGGCGAGGTGATCTCCTCCACCTTCGACGAGCCGGCCTCGCGCCACGTGCAGGTCGCCGAGATGGTGATCGAGAAGGCCAAGCGCCTGGTCGAGCACAAGCGTGACGTGGTGATCCTGCTCGACTCGATCACGCGTCTGGGCCGTGCCTACAACACCGTGGTGCCGTCGTCCGGCAAGGTGCTGACCGGCGGCGTCGACGCCAATGCGTTGCAGCGGCCGAAGCGCTTCTTCGGCGCCGCCCGCAATATCGAGGAAGGCGGCTCGCTCACCATCATCGCCACGGCGCTGATCGATACCGGCAGCCGCATGGACGAGGTCATCTTCGAAGAGTTCAAAGGCACCGGCAATTCCGAGCTGGTGCTCGACCGCAAGGTCGCCGACAAGCGCACCTTCCCGGCCATCGACATCGCCCGCTCCGGGACCCGCAAGGAGGAGCTGCTGGTGCCGCCGGATCAGCTCAAGAAGATGTACGTGCTACGCCGCATCCTGAACCCGATGGGCACCCAGGACGCCATCGAGTTCCTGCTCGATAAGCTGAAGCAGACCAAGAACAACGGAGAGTTCTTCGAGTCGATGAACACCTAGGGCGGCGCTCTATTCGCCGTGGGCGTGTAACGCCCAATTGTGAGGCAGTGCTGCCGTCGAATTGGGCAGAATAACGAGAAAAATCAGAAACATAGTCTCAACACTTGGCGGCTAAAGTCCCTGCGAAACGGGGGACATTGATGCCGTCTCGGCTCCGCGACATCGTACCGTCGATCTGGGTAGCGCTGCCCGTGCTCGCCGCCTGCCTGGTTGCCGTGCTGGCCGCGGTGGCTGGCGGCCTGGCGGTCGGGCTGATCGCCGCCGGCGTCACCGGTCTGATTGCCAGCTTTGCCATCGAGCGCCCGGCGCGGCTGCTCGCGCGCGTGGCGGGCCGCATCGCCGGCGGCGACCGTTACGCCATCGTGCCCAAGCAGCCGGGCGGCCCGCTCTCCGACCTGGCCGAGGCCGCCGACCGCTTGCGCGGCGCGGTGATCGAGGCCGATGCGCTGGTCATCGACCAGCGCCGGCGCGAGGCCGAGGGCCGGCTGCATTATGCCGGGCGCAGCTTCTTCACCAGGCGCTTCCGCAGCGCGGTCGACGGCGTCACCACCGCCTTCGCCGACGGCAGCGGCCGCATCGGCAACACCGCCGCCGATCTGGCCGAGCGCAACCGCCACATGCACGTCCGGATCGCCAGCGCCTCCGATGCGGCCGAAAGCGCCTCCAACGACGTCAACGCCATCGCCGCCTCGGCGCGCACCATTCTCGCCCGCCTCAAGCACTCGGCCGGCGATATCGGCGCCGCCCGCCGCGCCAGCGACCGCGCCGTCCCCGATCTGGCCTCGGCCGACGACACCGTGCGCCGCCTGGCCCAGGCCGCCGGGCGGATCGGCGAGGTGGTGAGCTTCATCCAGACCATCGCCCGGCAGACCTCGCTGCTCGCGCTCAATGCCAGCATCGAAGCGGTGCGCGCCGGCGAATCAGGCCAGGGCTTCGCCGTGGTGGCGAGCGGGGTGAAGAAACTCGCCGGCCAGACCGCGCAGGCGACCGAGGACATCGCCCGGCAGGTCAGAGACATTCAGCAGGCGGTCGAGCGCACCGCCGACGCGCTCACCAATGTTCATTCCAGCGTCGGTTCGATCAATCAGGCCGATCAGCAATTGCGCGACGTGTTCGAGCAGCAGACCGCCGAGCTCGACGAGATCGCGCTCCGCGCCGGCAATGTCGCCAGCCAGGTGGCCGGCGCCCTGCCCGATATCCGTTCGGCCGTCGGCCATGTCGACCAGGCCGGCCATTATAAGGAATATCAAGCGCGTGAGCATATGCCACCTCCCTATGCAACCATAGAGAGTATACAGAGCTTGACTGCACGTGCCTAGTCCTTCGCCGCCTGGTCCTCAGGCAAAGGTTGCTTGCCGCGCGGCCTTGATGGTCGCGATAAGCTTTGCCGGCTCCGTCACCGGCAAAGAGCATTGCGGACCGATGCAAATGTAAGCCGTGGGCTTGTTGTCGATCGCGGTCTTGCCATGCGCCGGCGACGAGTTCTGGTAGCGCCTCCCCTGCCCTGACCTCCTGCACCACCGCATTCGGCAGCGACACATGGGTAAGCGCGCCGCGCAGTTCATGCGCGTCGCCGCCCTCCGGCACGATCAGCACGATCAGCGCCGGCGCCGCCACGTCGATGGTCGAAGCGAGCAAGCCTGAATGCGCCAGCACGTTCGCGCTCATCGCCCCGGCGAAGCCGCGCAACAAGGCCTCGGCGCGGTCGCGATAGCGCTCATCCCCGGTCCACAGATAGAGCCCCATCAGAGTTCGACACCATCACGCCGTTGGCGTTGGGCGTCGCCTCGTCCTGGCCGCTGAACGGCCGCACGATCAGATCGCCGGTGTCGTCGGCGGCGAAATAATAGCCGCCGAGTTCGTCCGACCAATAATGCGCGTCGAGCACCTTGACCCAGCCCTGCGCCTGAGCAATGTACTCGCGCTTGGCGGTCGCATTGGCGAGCGCCAGCGCCGCGCGGATCATGTTGGCGTAGTCGTTGGCGCTCGCCGGCGCCTTGGCCTCGCCGCCGCGCCAGGCATGCTTGAGCCGGCCGCCGGATGTCATCCGCGTGCTGACGAAATCGAACGCGCGCGCCGCCGCGTGCAGCCAGTCTTCCCGGTCGAAGGCTTGCGCCGCATTGGCCAGCGCGGCGATCATCAGCCCGTTCCAGTCGGCCAGCACCTTGTCGTCGAAGCCCGGGCGGACTGCGCTTGGCGCGATGCGCCAGCAGCTTCTGCCGCATCGCCGCGAGCCGCGCCTCGGTCTCGTCGTCGCGCAATTCGATTGCGTTCAGCCGGTTGAGAATGTTGTGGCCTTCGAAATTTCCCGCCGCCGTCACGTCGTAGATCTCGGCGAAGACGCTCGCGTCAGCTTCGCCCAATACCTCCTCGATCTCGGCGAGCGACCACACATAGAACTTGCCCTCCTCGCCCTCGCTGTCGGCATCGAGCGACGACGCGAAGCCGCCGCCCGTGGGACTAGTCCCCTCGACGACCATCTCGCGCAGCAGCCAGGAGATGGTCTCCGCGACGCGCTGCGCATAGAGCGGCGACTTATGCTCGCGCCACGCCTCGGTCATCGAGTCGATCAGCTGCGCGTTGTCGTACAGCATCTTCTCGAAATGCGGCACCAGCCAGCGCTCGTCGACGCTGTAGCGCGCGAAGCCGCCGCCGAGATGATCGTAGATGCCGCCTTGGGCGATCTGGGTGAGGGTGAGGTCGACCGCCTCGAGCGGATTGGCGAGCCCGAAGCGGAGGCCCGCGCGCCACAGCAGCCCGAAGAATTGCGCTTGCGGAAATTTCGGCGCGCCCCTGATGCCGCCTGTCACCGGATCGACCGCCTGGACCAGGCGCGGCGCAAGATCGGCCAGCGTCGCCTCGCTCGGCGGCGGGGCGCCCGCGCCGCGGCGGCGCGGCTTGAGCCGCTCCTTCAGCAGATCGGCGTTGTTCCGGACCTTGTCCTGCTCGTCGCGATAGATCCGCGCCACTTCATTCAGTACACGGACGAATGCCGGCCGGCCATAACGTTCGTCCTTGGGGAAATAGGTGCCGCCCCAGAACGGCTCGGCGTCGGAGGTGAGGAACATGGTGAGCGGCCAGCCGCCCTGCTCGCCGAGCTCGTGCAGCGCGCCCATATAGATCGCATCGACATCGGGGCGCTCCTCGCGGTCGACCTTGATGTTGACGAACAGGTCGTTCATCACCGCGGCGGTGGCCGCGTCCTCGAAGCTCTCATGGGCCATGACGTGGCACCAATGGCAGGCGGCATAGCCGACCGAGAGCAGGATCGGCTTGCCGCTCTCGCGGGCCTCGGCGAGCGCCGCCTCGCCCCACGGCCGCCAATGCACCGGATTGTCCTGGTGCTGGAGGAGATAGGGGCTGGTCTCGCCCGAAAGCCGGTTACCGTCTGCGCGCTCCTGCATGGCCCTTCCTTCGCTCGCGGCCTAGGATAACGCAATGGAGCGCAAGATCGCCGACCCGATGAGCGGAATTCGCAAGGCCCAGCCCGACACCATCGTCGCGCCGGCGAGCGGCGCCGGGCTTGCCGCCATCGCCGTGATCCGCCTGTCGGGGCCGCGACGCGCGATCGTGCTCGAGGCGCTATGCGGCGGCGTGCCCCCTGCCCGTCATGCCGCCTTGCGCGACATCGGTCCGCCGCGCGCGCCGACGATCGACCGCGGCCTGGTGCTGTGGTTCCCGGCGCCGGCGAGCTTCACCGGCGAGGACATGGCCGAGCTGCATGTCCATGGCAGCCGCGCCGTGATCCGCGCGGTGATCGACGCCGTGCTGTCGCTCGCCGGCACGCGGCTGGCCGAGCCCGGCGAGTTCGCGCGCCGCGCGTTCGAGAACGGCAAGCTCGATCTCACCGAGGTCGAAGGTCTGGCCGATCTCGTGCAAGCCGAGACCGAGGCGCAGCGCCGTCAGGCGTTGGCGCAAGCCGAAGGTTCGCTGCGCGCTCTCTACGAGGGCTGGCGCGACGGGCTGCTGCGCGCGCAGGCGCTGATCGAGGCCGGACTCGATTTCGCCGACGAGGGCGACGTCATCGCCGATGTCGGTCTCAAGGCCGAGACCATCGTCGCCGGCTTGCGCGCCGTCGATCGCGCGCCATCTCGCCGAGCGCGAGCGGCGAGCGGCTGCGCGACGGGCTACGCGTCGTGATCGCCGGTCCGCCCAATGCCGGCAAGTCGAGCTCTGTTGAACGCGCTCGCCAAGCGCGACGTGGCGATCGTGTCGGAGGAGGCCGGCACCACGCGCGATGTCATCGAGGTGCATCTGGATCTCGGCGGCGTGCCGGTCATGCTGATCGACACCGCGGGCTTGCGCGAGGCGCGAAGGCAGGGTCGAGGCCGAGGGGATAAAGCGGGCATTGGCGCGGGCAGGGGACGCCGATCTCGGTGCTGTGGCTGGTCGATGCCACCGCGCCGCAATGGGACGTGCCCGCCTGATCTTTCCCCGGGCAAATCCGCGCAAACATCCGCAAAGCGCGCGCTAATCGCCGTATTGAACAAGATCGATCTTGCGCCTGACGCCGGAGCGGGCAGGGACGCCGTAAGAGTCTCGGCCAAGACCGGCGACGGGCATCGGCGACTCTGGTCGCGGCGCTGGCGGAGCACGCGGCGCTTGCCACTGAATCCGGGGCAGGGGCGCCGCTCCTGACCCGGGCCCGCCACCGCTCTGAGCTCGACGGCCGCCGAGGCCGCCCTCGAGCGTTTCGGCGATCGGTCGTTGAGCCCCGAGCTCAAGGCCGAGGAGCTTCGCCTCGCCGCCCGCCATCTTGGGCGCCTCACCGGCCGGATCGATGTCGAGGAGGTGCTCGGCGCCATCTTCGCCGAGTTCTGCATCGGCAAGTAGGCCGCATTTCACGTGAAACAATGCCCGACCGCTTTTGACGCCAAGGCGTGAACGCATTAGGTACGGGCCATGAGCAAGGGCTTCGATGTCATCGTCATCGGCGGCGGCCATGCCGGCTGCGAGGCCGCGGCCGCCGCCGCGCGCCTCGGCGCCCGGACGGCGCTGGTCACCCATCGCTTCGCCACCATCGGCGAGATGTCCTGCAATCCGGCCATCGGCGGCCTCGGCAAGGGCCATCTCGTGCGCGAGATCGATGCCCTCGACGGCTTGATGGGCCGCGTCGCCGACCAAGCCGGCATCCAGTTCCGCGTGCTCAACCGCAGCAAGGGCCCGGCCGTGCAAGGCCCCCGCGCCCAGGCCGACCGCAAGCTCTACCGCCAGGCCATGCAGGCCGCGATCCAGGCCACGCCAGGCCTCGAGGTGATCGAGGCCGCGGTCGAGGACCTGATCGTCGACCAGGGCCGCGTCACCGGCATCGTCACCGCCGACGGCCGACGCCTCTCAGCCGGCGCCGTGGTGCTGACCACCGGCACCTTCCTGAACGGGCTGATCCATATCGGCGAGACCAAGATCCCGGCCGGCCGCATGGGCGAGGCCCCTGCCCTCGGTCTTTCGACCCGGCTCTACGGCCTCGGCTTCCGCATGGGCCGGCTCAAGACCGGCACCCCGCCCCGGCTCGACGGCCGCACCATTCGCTGGGACGGCCTCCAGGTCCAGCACGGCGACGATCCGCCCCGGCCGTTCTCGTTCCTCACCGAGCGGATCGCCACGCCGCAGGTCGCGTGCCACATCACCCACACCACCGACGGCGACCCACGCCATCATCGCGGCCAATCTCGATCGCGCGCCGATGTATTCCGGCGCCATCGAGATCGGTCGGCCCGCGCTATTGTCCGTCGATCGAAGACAAGGTGGTTCGCTTCAAGGAGCGCCACAGCCACCAGATCTTCCTCGAGCCGGAAGGCCTCGACGACGACACCGTCTATCCCAACGGCATCTCGACCTCGCTGCCCGAAGACGTGCAGCACGCCTTCCTCAAGACCATCCCGGGTCTCGAACAGGCGCGGTGCATCAGGCCCGGCTACGCCATCGAATACGACTATGTCGACCCGCGCGAGCTGACCGCCGGCCTTGAGACCAAGGCGATCGCCGGGTCTGTTCCTGGCCGGCCAGATCAACGGCACCACCGGCTACGAGGAGGCCGCCGGGCAGGGGCTCATCGCCGGCATCAACGCCGCGCTTGCGGCCGGAGGCGGGGCAGGGCGCTTCGCCGTGTCGCCGCGCCGACGGCTATCTCGGCGTGATGATCGACGATCTGGTCACGCGCGGCGTCGACCGAGCCGTACCGCATGTTCACCTGCCGCGCCGAGTACCGGCTGACGCTGCGCGCCGACAATGCCGACCAGCGCCTGACGCCGCTTGGCATCGCCATCGGCTGCGTCGGCAACGTGCGGCGCGACTGCCTTTGCCGCCAAGACCAAGCAGCTGGAGCAGGGCGACGGCGTTGCTGCGCGAGCCTCGATGCTCACGCCGGACGAGGCCGCCAAGTTCGGGCTCATCATCAATCGCGACGGGCGCAAGCGGAGCGCGTTCGAACTGCTCAGCTACCCCGAGGTCGATGTCGTGCGCCTCGCGGCCATCTGGCCGGAGATCGACCGGCTCGACCGAGACATCGCCGAGCAGCTCGCGGTCGACGCGCGCTACGCGGTCTACGTCGCGCGGCAGGAACTCGGACATCGCCTCCTTCCGCAAAGACGAGGCGATCGCCATCCCGGCCGAGTTCGCCTTTCGCGCCCTGCCCGGCCTCTCGACCGAGCTTCGCCAGAAGCTCGAGCGGCATCGGCCGGCAAGCCTCGGTCAGGCGGCCAGGCTCGACGGCATGACCCCGGCGGCGCTGATGCTGCTCCTGGCCCACCTGAAAAAGGGCCAGGCGGCGCGGAGCGCCTGAGCGGACCATGTCAAGCGGCCAGGGGGCGGCCCCCATCCAAGGCCCTGAGGATTTCGCGGAAGCCTTTAAAGTTCCACGTGAAACAATCCACAGGCTGGAGCGCTACGCCGACCTCCTCGCCCATTGGCAGAAATCCACCAACCTCGTAGCCGCCTCCACCCTGCCCGGTCTTTGGTCCCGGCACTTCGCCGATTCGGCCCAAATACGCGGACCTTGCGCCGGAGGCGCGACTCTGGCTGGATCTCGGATCAGGGGCGGGCTTTCCCGGGCTCGTCGTCGCCATTCTCCAAGCCGGGAGACCGGACTTCCGCATGCATCTCGTCGAAAGCAACCACAAGAAATGCGCGTTCCTCGCCGAGGTCGTCCGCGCGACGGGAGCGCCTGTGGACATCCATGCCATGCGCATTGAACAGCTTGGCGAAAGCGCCCACAGGCTCAGGCCTGACGTGGTGAGCGCGCGGGCGCTGGCGCCGTTGCCGCATCTGCTCGAGCTCGCCGGCCCGTTCTTCGGGCCACACACCAGGGGGCTGTTCCTGAAAGGCCGCGACACCGAAGCCGAGATCGAGGCGGCGCAGCCGAACTGGGACTTCGACGCGCGCTTGCACCCCAGCCTGACCGCGGCAGGTTCGCATATCGTCGAGGTGGCGGCGCTGCGCCGGCGCGTCGATAAGGCCAGCGCCCCATGACCGCGTTCGAAGCGCACCCGCATCCTCGCCCTCGCCAACCAGAAGGGCGGCGTGGGCAAGACCACCACCGCCATCAATCTCGGCACCGCGCTGGCGGCGGTCGGCGAGCGCGTGCTGATCGTCGATCTCGATCCGCAGGGCAATGCCAGCACCGGGCTCGGCGTCGACGAGCGGCCAATCTCGACCTTCGACGTGCTGAGCGGGCAGGCGACCATCGCCGCGGCGAGGGTGCCGACCCATGTGCCGCGACTGTCGATCGTGCCCGCCACCATCGACCTGATGTCGTTCGAGCGCGAGGCGGGCGCGTCGGGGAGCCGGCATTATCGCCTGCGCGATTGTCTCGCCGCCATGACCGCCGGCGAAACGCCGGACATGGCGACCACCTATGTCCTGATCGACTGTCCGCCGTCGCTGAATTTACTAACTGTTAACGCTTTGGCGGCGGCCGATGCGGTGCTGGTGCCGCTGCAATGCGAGTTCTTTGCGCTCGAGGGTCTGGCCCAGCTGTTGAGCACGGTCGAGGAGATCAGGGTCCGCCTCAACCCGAAGCTCCAGATCCACGGCGTCGTGCTGACCATGTACGACCAGCGCACCAGCCTGTCGGACCAGGTGGTCGAGGACGTGCGGCGCGTGCTGGGCGAGAAGGTCTACACCACCATCATCCCGCGCAATGTGCGGGTGGCCGAATCGCCGTCGCACGGCAAACCGGTGCTGCTCTACGATTATCGCTGCTCCGGCAGCCAGGCTTACATTCAGCTCGCCTCGGAAGTGATCGAGCGCGAGCGGCGAATGCGTGCGGCGTGATCGTCTATCGGCGAATCAAGGGGAAGGAGACTGCCATGGCGGCGGGCGCGCAGAAGACACAGATTGGGCAGGGGGCTGGCGTCGTTGATCGGCGATCGCATCGACGACGCCGGATTCGGCGCGGAGGAGGATCTCCGCCGCGTACCGCTCGCCGCGCTCAAGCCCGGGCGGTTCAACCCACGACGCAACTTTGCCGAGGCGCAGCTCGAGGAGCTTGCCGCCTCGATCCGCGAGCGCGGGCTCGTCCAGCCGCTGATCGTCCGCCGTCGACCGGCGACACCTACGAGATCGTCGCCGGCGAACGCCGCTGGCGCGCGGCGCAGCTCGCCAATCTGCACGAGCTGCCGGTCGTGGTGCGCGCGCTGTCCGACCAGGAAGCGGTCGAGATCGCCATCATCGAGAACGTCCAGCGCGAGGACCTGAACGCCATCGAGGAGGGCGAGGGCTACAGGCTGCTGATGGACGGACACGGCTATACCGCAGGAGGACCTCGCCAAGGTCATCGGCAAGAGCCGCAGCCATCTCGCCAACACGCTCCGTCTGCTGAAGCTGCCCGACAGCGTGCAGGACCTGGTGCGGACCGGCCAGTTGAGCGCCGGCCACGCCCGGCCGCTGGTCGGACGTGGCGACGCCGAGGCGCTCGCCGCTCGTGCGGTGAATCTCGGACTATCGGTGCGCCAGGTCGAGGCGCTGACGCAGGAGCGCACCACCAAGCCGAAGCGGCAGAAGAGAAAGGATGCGGACACCAAGGCCGCCGAGACGGAGCTGCACGACGCGCTCGGGCTCGACGTCGAGATTCGCAAAGGCAAGGGCGAGAAGGGCGAGCTCCGCATCCGCTATGCGATCGCTCGATCAGCTCGAGGACGTTCGCCACCGGCTGCTGCGCCGGCCGAAGCACTAGCGGCTCCCGCTTAGCTCGCAGCGAGAAACTCCTCGGCGCGGAACAGCGATGTGAACGGAATGCCGGCCTTGGCGTAGAGCTCGGCGGCGCCCTCACCGCGATCGAGGATCGAGATCACGAGAGCGACTTTCGCGCCAGCTTCGGTGACGGCCTTCACCGCGTCCATCGCCGACCCGCCGGTGGTCGTTACGTCTTCGAGGATGACGACGGTCTTGCCGGCGATGTCGGCGCCGTCGACGCGCTTCTTGGTGCCGTGATCCTTGACCGCTTTCCGGACGAAGAATCCGGGCAGGCGGCGCCCGAACGTCGACACTCCGCATGGCCACAGGGGCGATCAGCGGCACCGCCCCCATCTCCAGACCCGCCGATGCAATCTGCCTTAACACCTTGAAGTTGTTGAAGAATTAGCTCAGCCATGAGAGCGGCGCCGTCGGGATCGAGCATCGCCGGCTTCATGTCGAAATAGAAATCGCTCTCGCGTCCGGACGCCAGCACGATGCGGCCGCGCCGGAACGCGCGCTCCTTGAGCAGCGTGAACAAGCGCTCGCGAAGTTCGACCGTTTTGTTGCGCTCGTCCATCCGGCCTCGCTTTCAGCGGCACATGAATACAACGCGGGGCGCTCGCGTCAAATCCTCGACGTGAGCGTCAGCACCAGCCGCTCGGCGAAGGCGCCTTCGAGCTCGGGCGACCGGCGCGTGCGCCTGACCGCTTCCTGGATGAGCGGCAGCGCACGCGCGAGCCGCATCGCGCCCCATCTTCTGGCAATGAGCGAGGAACTGAGGTCTCGCGACTTGAAATGCGGCCGCGGCCTGAGCGACTTCACGGTCTGCTCGACGGCCGCCGGCTTCGCCGAAGCCACGCGGTGGAGCTGCGTGAAATGCCGGCCGAGCGCCGAGAGCGCCGACGCCTGGTCGGTGCCGGCGGCAGCCAAGCGCTGAAGCTCCGACAGCGCCGCCTTGGCATCGCCGCCGCTCGCGGCATAGACGAAGTTTTCGAGCGCCGTCTCCGCGGCATCGCCGACGATGGCCGTCGATGTCGTCCTGGCTGACGCTGCCGCCGCCTTGCGCGTACAGCGCGAGCTTGACCACCTCCGAGCGCGACAGAGCCTGGTCGGCCCCGAGCCGCGTCATCAGATAATCGCGCGTCTCGCGGTCGATGCTGAGCCCGGCCTCGGCAAGCTCCGCATCGATCAGGCCGGCAAGGGCGCTGTCGCTGCCGTAGCAGGGCAGCGCCGCGGCGGTCTTGTGGGCCTCGAACAGTTTGCGCAATCCGGAATCAGGCCGGAGGTTGCCGGCTTCGACGATCAAGGGATTGTCGAACTCCGTCGCCAGCAACGATTTGAGCGAGGGCACGTCGAGCTTGGGCCCGGCGGCGACTCGCACGACGCTCTGCGCCGCGAACATCGGCACGGTCCTGAGCTCGACTTCGAGCCGCGCCGGATCCTCGCCGAGATCGCGATCATCGAGCCGGACGATCTCAGTCGGCCCGTCTCCGCGCCCGGCGAAGAATTGAGCGAGCGCGCTGGCCCGCTCGGCCACCAGGCCGGCGTCGGGCCCATACACCAGCACGGCGCGGCACGCCGGCTTGGGTGCTTTGACGAAGCTCGCAACGGCTGACGATTTGTAGGCGACCATGGCGGAAGAGCGGCGGCGCGGTTACGGGCGGCCGAGAGGAGCCTAGGCGGCGTTGGTGAGATAGGCCGCGACCTGGGTCTTGACGCTCTCGGAAACAGTGCGGGCGGCGCGATTCTCGGCGTCGTAGCGCGCGCGCACATTGGCGAAGATTTCCTGGAAGCGGTTATAGGGCGCCCGCGAGATCGCCTTGCCCTGCATCAGTACTTTGCCGCTGGCGGCGTCGATCAGCTTGAAGGTCGCGTCGAGCTGGTAGACCTGGCCGGTCGCATCGCCGGTGATCTGCACCAGCTGGTCGGTCACGCTCTCCTTGATGGCGATGTCGAGCTTATACCGGGTCGTGTCCGCGTTGCCGCCGCCGGTATTGGCGAAGATCAGCTCGTTCCGCAGCTTCTGCCCGACCCGGCCCGGGATTGGGCTGATCTCGACCCCCGACATGACCTCGGCAAGCCGTTGGCCGCCGGCGGTGGTCCCGCCATAGAGGGGCTGAAAGCCGCAGCCGGCCAGCGCCACGGCCGTGAGCCCGGCGAACAGCACGGCAAACAGGGCAGGGCTACGCCACCACATTGACGATCCTCTGCGGCACGACCACCACCTTCTTGATTTTGCGTCCCCCGATGGCGCGCACGACATTGTCGAGCTTTAGCGCCGCTGCTTCAATATCCTCCGTCGCGGCGTCCCGCGCAATCGTCAATTCGTCCCGCCTTTTGCCGTTGACTTGGACCGCAATTGTGACCGTTTCCTCCAGCAAAAGGGCCTTTTCCGGGACCGGCCAGGGCGCCTCGGCAACAAGGGTATCATAGCCGAGCACCGCCCAGCACTCCTCGGCCAGATGCGGCACCATCGGGGCGGCGATTCGGGCCAGCAGCTCCGCCGCCTCGCGCAAGGCATAGGCCATATCGGCACTCGGCTGTGGCCCAGCGGCTCTGCAACCCCGACGAGAGAGCGTTGGCCAGTTCGTAGATATGAGCGACCGCCGTATTGAAACGCAGCTTCTCGATTGCCGCCGTCACCGCCGCCACGCTGCGATGGGCGGCGCGGCGAAGCGCCTCTGCCTCCGGGCCGAAATGCTGAGGCTGTTCGGCTCCTGGCTTGGCCCCCTTGGCGGCAGCCTCGCTGACCAGCCGCCACACGCGCTGCAGGAAGCGATGCGCCACCTTCCACCCCGGCTTCGGTCCACTCGATGTCGCGCTCGGGCGGCGTGTCGGACAGCATGAACCAGCGCGCGGTATCGGCCCCATAGGCGGCGATGATGGTGTCGGGATCGACCACGTTCTTCTTCGACTTCGACATCGACTCGACGGCGCCGACCGTGATCGGCGCCCCGGTCTTGGCGTGAACCGCCTTGCCGTCTATGCGGCTCACCTCCTCCGGCAGCACCCATTTTCCCTGTGCGTCCTTGTAGGTCTCGTGCGTGACCATGCCTTGGGTGAACAGGCCCTTGAACGGCTCGTCGATGGTGACATGGCCGGTCTTGTGCATGGCGCGCGTGAAGAAGCGCGCATAGAGGAGATGCAGGATCGCGTGCTCGACCCCGCCGATATATTGGTCGACCGGCAGCCAATAGCCGGTGGCGTTGGTGTCGGTCGGCTCGCCCGCCTGCGGTGAGCAGAACCGCGCGAAATACCACGACGAGTCGACGAACGTGTCCATCGTGTCGGTCTCGCGCGTGGCCTTGCCGCCGCAGGTCGGGCAGGTGACATGCTTCCAGGTCGGATGGTGGTCGAGCGGATTGCCCGGCCTGTCGAAGCTCACATCGTCGGGAAGCTTCACCGGCAGATCCGTCTCCGGCACCGGCACGATGCCGCAAGTCGGGCAATGGATCATCGGGATCGGGCAGCCCCAATAGCGCTGCCGCGAGATGCCCCAGTCGCGCAGGCGATACTGGATCTGCCGCTCGCCGACCGGCTTGCCCTTCACCCTCTGCTTGGCCAGATGATCGGCAATCTTCTCCTTGGCGGCCTCGACGCTAAGTCCGTCGAGCATGCCCGAATTGATCATCACGCCGTCGCCGGTATAGGCCTCGTCGCCGATGGTGAAGCTTCGCGGATCGGCGTCCGGCGGCAGCACCACGGGAATGACCGGCAGGCCCTTGGCGCGCGCGAATTCGAGGTCGCGCTGATCGTGCGCCGGGCAGCCGAAGATGGCGCCGGTGCCGTATTCCATGAGGATGAAATTGGCGATCAGCACGGGAAGCTCGGCGCCCTCGATCACCGGATGCCGCACGCGCAAGCCGGTGTCGTAGCCCTTCTTCTCCTGCGTCTCGAGCTCGGCGGCGCTCGTGCCGTGATGGTGGCACTCGTCGATGAAGGCGGCGGCGCCGGCATCGTTCTCGGCGACGGCTTTCGCCAGCGGATGATCGGGCGCGACGGCGAGGAAGCTCGCGCCGAACAGCGTGTCGGGCCGCGTGGTGAACACCTCGATCAAATCGTGACCCTTGGGCGCGGTGCCGGCACCAGCTCGAACCGGATGCGCAGGCCCTCGGAGCGGCCGATCCAGTTGGCCTGCATCAGCCTGACCTTCTCGGGCCAGCGCTCGAGCCCGCTCGAGCGCCTGGAGCAGATCCTCCGAATAGTCGGTGATCTTGAACACCCATTCCGGCTGCTCGCGCTGCTCGACCAGCGCGCCGGAGCGCCAGCCGCGGCCGTCGATCACCTGCTCGTTGGCGAGCACCGTTCGGTCGACCGGGTCCCAATTGACCTTCCGCGTCTTGCGGTCGACCAGGCCGGCTTTGAGCATGTCGAGGAACAGGCGCTGCTGCTGGTGGTAGTAGTCGAGGTCGCAGGTGGCGAGCTCGCGCGACCAGTCGAGCGACAGCCCCATGCTCTTGAGCTGGCCGCGCATCACGGCGATATTGTCGTAGGTCCATTTGGCGGGATGGACGCCGCGCTCGATGGCCGCGTTCTCGGCCGGAAGGCCGAAGGCATCCCAGCCCATCGGGTGCAGCACGTTGTGGCCCTTGGCGCGCATGTAGCGGGCCACGACGTCGCCCATGGTGTAGTTCCGCACATGGCCCATATGGATGCGGCCCGACGGGTAGGGGAACATTTCAAGAACATAATATTTCGGACGCGGATCGTTCTCGGACGCGCGGAAGATGCCGCGCCGCTCCCACGCCGCCTGCCAATACTTCTCTCGTTTCGGCGCGTCGTAGCGTTCCGCCGCCATGGTCCTCGCCCGTTCTTGCTCGGTGTGCCTGCCGGCAATGAACCAGAATGGCAAGAGCGGTCAAGTTACGCATCCGCCAAACCCTGCTAGATAGCGCTCATGGGTCCGCGCCCCGGTCATCGACATCCCTGCCCGCCTGCGCGTGGTCGAGGAGGAGATCGCCCTCGCGGCTCGCGCCGCCGGCGCGCGATGCCAAATCGATCAAGACTGGTGGCGGTGACCAAGACCGTGCCGCCGGAGGTGCATCGAGCAGGCCATCGCCGCCGGCCAACGCTGCTTCGGCGAGAACCGGGTGCAGGAGGCGCAGGCCAAATGGCCCGCGCTGAAAGAGCGCCATCCCGGCATCGAGCTTCATCTGATCGGTCCGCTGCAGTCGAACAAGGTGCGCGAGGCCGTCGCGCTGTTCGACGTGATCGAGACGCTCGACCGGCCCAAGCTCGCCCGCGCGCTCGCCGAGGAGATGGCGCGCGCGGGCAAGCGCCCGCGTCTCTTCGTGCAGGTCAACACCGGCGAGGAGCCGCAGAAGGCGGGCGTGCTTCCGGCGGATGCCGACGCCTTCATCGCCCTCTGCCGCGACACGTTCGGCCTCGTCATCGACGGGCTGATGTGCATTCCGCCGCTACGACGAGGAGCCGGCGATGCATTTCGCGCTGCTCGCCAAGATTGCCGCAAGAACCGGCGTGAAGGAACTGAGCATGGGCATGAGCGGCGATTTTGTCCGCGCCATTCCCTTCGGCGCCACCTATGTGCGCGTCGGCACCGCCATCTTCGGCGAACGCGCCGCCTGAGTTATCGCAATCACCATGATCGTCGATCCGGCTCGCAATTCTGCGAGCAGCATGATGAGGTCGTGTCGCGATCAGCGCGATGCAGCCATCGGTCGGCGTCGAGGCCCGGCCGCGCGAGATGCACGAAGATGGCGCTGCCTTTGCCCCTCACCCGCGGCCGGTCGTTATAGCCGAGCACCAGCACGAGATCGTAGAGATGGTCGGCGCGCTTCAGCCCTTCGGCGCTGCGCCGCGACGGCAATCTGATCAGCCGGTTGTAGTTGCGGCTCGTGGGATCGTCGCACCAGCCGTCATGGTCGCGGATCGCGCGCACCGGCAATCGGGTGCGCGGCCGGGCGAGTCGGTCGGCCCGGTACAGCACCTGGCGGACCGGAAAGCGGCCGAGCGGCGTGCCGCCGTCGCCTTCGCGCTTCAGGGCGCGGATGCCGCCGCGGCCGAGCGCCGCCGGCCTGACCCCATGACCGAGCGCGACCCGTGCCTGGCGGGGGTTGCCCGGCGCGCGCCTGACGAGGATCGGTCGGGATCGCTTAACCCTCATGATCGACGAGCCTTTTTCTGCCCCGGCGAGCCTCGCGTCACGCTTGTCCCAGGGCCGAGCCCCGCTTACAACTCGCACCAAGCCGAAACAAGCCAGGTGCCGCCGATGAGTAATGCCCGCAAGATCCTCATCATCGACGATGACGATGAGCTTCGCGAGTCTTTGAGCGAGCAGCTCAGCCTGCATGAGGAATTCGACACGCTGCTGGCGGCGACCGCCTCCGAGGGCCTGAAACAGGCCCGCGGCGGCCATGTCGATCTCGTGCTGCTCGATGTCGGCCTGCCCGATCTCGACGGGCGCGAGGCCTGCAAGCTGTTGCGCCGTGGCGGCTTCAAGGGCCCCGTCGTCATGCTGACGGCGCAGATCTCCGATGCCGACACCATTCTCGGCCTGGAGTCGGGCGCCAACGACTACGTGACCAAGCCCTTCCGCCTGGGCGTGTTGCTCGCCCGCATCCGCGCGCAGCTCAGGCAGCACGAGCAAAGCGAGGACGCGGTCTTCACCATCGGTCCTTACACCTTCCGGCCCGCCTCGAAGCTGTTGGTCGACGGCAACGGCGGCAAGATCAGGCTCACCGAGAAGGAAACCTCGATCCTGAAATATCTCTACCGCGCCGGCGAGCGGGTCGTGACCCGTGACGTGCTGCTGCACGAAGTGTGGGGCTATAACGCCGGCGTCACCACCCACACGCTGGAAACCCATATCTATCGCCTGCGGCAGAAGATCGAGAAGGACCCGTCTCAGGCCGAGCTGCTGATCACCGAGACCGGCGGCTACAAACTGGTCCCCTGAAATTCGCACTCATTCATCGATCACGAAATCGGCGATCACCGGCACATGATCGGAGGTGCGCGGCCAGTCGCGCGTCTCATCGAGAACCGTCATCGAAATTGCCGCGCCGTCGAGCGCCGGTGTCGTCCAGACGTGGTCGAGGCGGCGGCCGCGATTCGACGCGCGCCAGTCGCGATTGCGATAGCTCCACCAGGTGAACAGCTTCTCCTCGGCGGGGACGTGGCGGCGCATCACGTCCACCCAATCCCGCGACGCCTGTACGCGCTCGAGCCGCTCCACTTCGGCCGGCGTATGGCTCACCACTTTGAGGAGCTGCTTGTGCGACCAGACGTCGGTCGGCAGCGGCGCGACGTTCAGGTCGCCGACCATGATCATGCGGCTCTTGGCCTTGCCCGCGCATGGCCTTGAACCACGCCTCCAGCGCCTCGAGAAAATCGAGCTTGTGGCGGAATTTCTCGTTGAGCGCCGGATCGGGAACGTCGCCGCCCGCCGGCACATAGACATTGTGCAGCACGAGCGGCCGCGCGCCGTCCAGCGTCACCGAAAGATGCCGCGCATGGCCGCGTCCGCAAATGTCGCGGCGCTCGTCAAGTGCGAAAGGCAGACGGGAGAGGGTGGCGACGCCGTGATAACCCTTCTGGCCGGCCACCGCGATATGGTCGAAGCCGAGCGCCCGCAGCTCGAGCTCCGGAAACTTGAGCTCGACGCATTTGATCTCTTGCAGGCAGAGCACATCGGGCCGATAGGCCGCGACGAAGCGGCTTACCAGATCGAGCCGGAGCCTGACCGAATTGACGTTCCAGGTGGCGAGGCGGAAGCGCATTGAGCTTGGCGATCGAGGTGGGTGTTGAGCCCGACCAGCTTAGATCGCTGTTCGCCGGGCAAAGGCAAGGCCGCCGAGCAGTTTTCAACCACCCCAAAAAAGAAGCCCCGCACGGGGGGAGCGGGGCTTCTGGGTTCCTTTTTGGGGGGAACCTGCGATGGGGAGGGAACCCATCACTCCATCTGGCATATCACTTCGGGAGTTGAGAACAACCCCCTCAATCATAAACATTTTGTCATGAGTTAAGAGAAAGCCCCGGCCGAATATTGTCGACCGGGGCTTTCCCAACCAAAGGGGTGACCGCAGGGACGATCACCGCAACCTCCATAGCACAGTCGGCCTGGCGGCGGGGCTTTTCGTTTGAATGCGGTTGGAAGCTCGATCACGCCGGCTTGGCGGAAGCCGGCACATAAAAGAAAGGCGCCCAACCGCTGCGCGTGGTTGGGCGCCAGAAGCGCGTTTTTTTCGCGCGCGTGCCGGGAGGGAAGCCGGCACGAGCGAACCACATCTTCGGCTAGACGGGGGGCACTACCGATGAAAAGCGATGTGGTCCGCTTCTAGGCTCCAGAGATAAGTAGGTTTCAAACCGATTTCAACCGGCGCCCCGTGAAAAATTTAACGCAGTGTAAACAAACAGCGCGGCAGTTAAGACAAGGGCTTGATTCACCGAGATTTTGGAGCGCTGCGGCAAGCTTCGGCCCTAGCAAAAGAGCCAATTGCGCGCGGTCGAAGCGGCAGGATTTACCTTAGCGGAACGGCTGAAAGTTCTCTTTTGAGGTGAAGAAGTCCGCCGCGACCTTTCGTCCCGACACCACGTCATTCACCGTGACTCGCGTGGTCAATCCTTGCGCGTCGGTGATCAGCCACTCCTTCAGCTCGAGATCCGACCCGCTCGCGAAGATGAGCCGGATGGTGCCTGCGGCGTCGCCCGACTTGTCCTCGAGCGAGACCGACAGCGTGTTGTCCTGGACTCTCGACCCCGATGATGCGGGAGTCGCGGTTGAGATCCACCGCCTCGGCCAGCAGCAGTTTGAACGGCGTCGCCTGGATGGGATATTTCTCGACCGTCTTCAGGTCGGAATCCTCGATTGCCAGATATTTTCCGTCGGCGATGATACGCAGCGCGCTGGGCGGCGCGTAATCGAATCTGATCTTCCCCGGCCTCTGCACATAGAAGCGGCCGGTAGTGCGTTTGCTCGTCGAGTCGACCTGCTCGAAGCTGCCTTGCAGATTGGTGATGTTGTTGAAATAGGCGTTGATGCGGTCAAGGGCCTTGGTCTGCGCGTCTCCGATCAGGGGTGTCGCCGCCTGCGCCGCCTCCACTGCGGCCTCCCAGCCCGCGCCTTCGTCGACAGCACTCGGCGTGATCTCGTCGGACGGAGGCGGGGCCCCGGTCGCCCCGGTATCATCGCCGAGCGAGGGCCTCAGTGTGTCTTCCGGTTCCGTCAAACCCGGTGGCGTGGCGGCGGCGGGACTTGGCGCGGTCGGAGTCTTCTTGGCGACCGTGGACCCGCTATCCTGGGCGGAAGCGGTCGCGATCGACAGGCAAAAGGCAAGTGGCAGCCCAAATAGCAGCCCGGCGGCTCTGCGGCTTGTCATTAACCCCCCTCCGTCGACGGGCTGAACTGAGATCCAAGACCAACCGATAGATGATTCAGGCAAATCTGGTCAACTTCTTGGCGGCACCGCTTCCGGCGTCAGGATGGCCCTGCACGCCTTAATTTTCAGTGATTCAGAGGTCTCTAGCGCAGCCGAGGACGGGTGACCATCAGGTTGCGGCTCTCACGATTTGGCGGTGACCCAAAGAGCCGAACAACCCCTATGATGATAACGCCAACTATTTGGCAAGGGCTACGGGCAGCACAATGCGAGACTGAGCCATGCAACCGTGGCTGATTATTTTGTGCCCGTATTTCGGTCGCTGGCCGGCGTGGATCAACTTTTTCATTGAGAGTTGCAAGTGGAACCCGGAAGTCCGTTGGCGGCTCTACACAGATTGCGGGAAGCCGGAGCATTCCGCTGACAATGTGGATTTCGTGCATGTCAGCTTCAACTCCTACAAGAAGGCGGTCAGCCGGCGACTAGAGATCGAGTTTGACCCAGTCGATCCGTACAAACTATGTGACTTGAAACCGGCTCTCGGCTTCATCCATGAAAAGGAAATTTCCGAATTCCCTTTTTTTGGGTTTGGTGATCTCGACGTGATCTACGGTGGAATTTCCCGCTTTTATAGCGAGGCTCGGCTCAAGGGCATCGATGTCGTGTCCACCCACCCGGAACGCCTGTCGGGGCATTTTGCAATTTTCAGAAACACGATCGCGAACCGCCACGCGTTCGAGAATATCCCCGACTATCCAGAGAAGATCAAACTGCAAAGCGCTGCAGGACTCGACGAGGGTGCGTTCACGCGGGATCTTTTGAAACCGGGGATGATCAATCGACTGCTGCGAGGGGCCAGGCGGAGAACGCTATTCGTCGAGAGAGAGATATAGCACGATCCTCAGCACGCGCCGTTGGCATGATGGGACAATGGACTACCCGCAACGATGGTTTTGAAAAGAAGGAAAGCTGACGAATGAGAACGACGGAGAGCGGGAGTTTCTCTATCTGCATTTCATGCGTTGGCAAACTAATCGCTGGATTAACACCCCCCCACAGCCGGGTGAAGGCGCATGGCTTGGACGAAATATAGTGGGCATGGACTGGCGGGGCGCTGCCAACGGTTTTTGCATCAGTCCCGCGGGCTTCACACCGCTTGGATGTGGCGCGGCAAACATCTGAAGTGGCTGCGGTTAATAGGGTCGCTCGGCCTCGTCTCCACCAACCAAGATCTCACGCTTTCCGGCGTGGTTGGCGGCGCCGATCAGGCCCTCGTTCTCCATCCGCTCGATCAGCGTGGCGGCGCGATTATAGCCGATGCCGAGCCGGCGTTGCACATAGCTGGTTGAGACCTTCCGGTCCCGCAGCACCACGGCCACGGCCTGGTCGTAGAGCTCGTCGCCCGAACTCGCCAAATTCGCCGCCGGCCTCGCCGTCTTCTCCCTCGTCCACCTCATCGGTCACGGCATCGAGATAAGCAGGCACGCCCTGTTTCTTCAGATGCCGCACTACCTTCTCGACTTCCTCGTCGGCGACGAATGGCCCGTGCACGCGCATGATCCGGCCGCCGCCGGCCATATAGAGCATGTCGCCCTGGCCGAGCAGCTGCTCGGCGCCCTGCTCGCCCAGGATGGTGCGGCTGTCGATTTTCGAAGTTACCTGGAAGCTGACCCGGGTGGGGAAGTTCGCCTTGATCGTGCCGGTGATGACGTCGACGCTCGGGCGCTGCGTCGCGGTGATGATATGGATGCCGGCCGCGCGCGCCATCTGCGCCAGCCGCTGCACCGCGGCCTCGATGTCCTTGCCCGCGACCATCATCAAATCGGCCATCTCGTCCACGATCACCACGATGAAAGGCATGGTGTCGTAGTCCATCTCCTCCTGCTCGTAGATGGCGCGGCCGGTTTCGCGGTCGAAGCCGGTCTGTACCGTCCGCGTCAGAACTTCGCCCTTCGCTTCGGCCTGAAGGATGCGGGAATTGTAGCCCTTGATGTCGCGCACGCCCAATTTCGACATGCGTTTGTAGCGCTCTTCCATCTCGCGCACGGTCCATTTCAGTGCGACCACCGCCTTTTTCGGATCGGTGACCACGGGCGCGAGCAGATGGGGGATGCCGTCATAGACCGACAGCTCGAGCATCTTCGGATCGATCATGATGAATTTGCATTGATCGGGCGACAGCCGGTAGAGCAGCGACAGGATCATAGTGTTGATGCCGACCGACTTGCCCGAGCCGGTGGTGCCGGCGATGAGCAGATGCGGCATGCGCGACAGATCGGCGATGATAGGCTCGCCGCCGATATTCTTGCCGAGCGCCAAGGCGAGCCTGCCGTCGGACTCCTGAAAATCGGGCGACTCGATCATCTCCCGCAACATCACGATCTCGCGGCGGTCGTTAGGCAGCTCGATGCCGATGACGTTGCGTCCCGGCACCACTGCGACGCGGGCGGCGACCGCGCTCATCGATCTGGCAATGTCGTCGGCCAGGCCGATTACGCGCGAGGACTTGGTCCCCGGCGCCGGCTCGAGTTCATACAGCGTGACCACGGGACCCGGCTTGACATTGGTGATCTCGCCTTTGACGCCGAAGTCCTGGAACACGCCTTCCAGTTCGCGCGCATTCTCCTGTAGGACCTCGTCGCTGACGCCGCGGCCGCGCGGCGTGCGCGACTGCTGCAACAGCTTGGTTGGCGGCGGGTCGTAAGGCGTTTCATCGCGCGGGGCGTGCGACACGCCGGTATGTTTCTTCTTCTTGGGATTGAGGCGGGTGATGCGGTAGCCGGGAGCGGTGACGTCGTCATCGTCGTCAGCTTCCTCCTCGTCCTCATCGTCGACCTCTCCGCCGATCGGCGCCGGGCCGAACGAAGGTTCGATGCGGCCATGGGCGTCGGGCTCCGCCGCGGCCTCTTCCCAGGCCTCATCCTCGCTCTCGTCGAGCTCCTCGAAATCCTCCTCATATGCGTCCTGCCGGCGGCGAAAACGATGTCGCAGTCTGGCGCTGGTATGCATGACGAAATGCATGGCGGCGCCGAGTGAGGCATTCGCCCACTCTCCGGCTACCCCGCTGCGCGGTGCCCACAGGGCGATGAGCCTGGACGTGCTGGTGCCGCATGCGAACAGGAGCAGCATGGTGCCGATCACCAGAAAGGCGAGGCCGGCCACGAACGCCACCGCCGCATCGGGCAGGAACGGTCCGATGACATGGGCGCCGGCCATGAAGAAATCGCCGAAAATGCCGCCAAGCCCGTTGGGCAGCGGCCAGCTCTTGGGCTGGGGCAGCGCCGCCAGCGCCGCCGCGAGCAAGATCACCGAAGCGGGCCAGGCGAGGAATCTCAGTCTCCGGCGGTTCGGCGTCGTGCGGAATACGAGGTGCCATCCCCACGCTGCCAGCGGCAAAAACACGATGATCGAGGCAATGCCGAGAGACTGGATGGTGAGATCGGCCACGACCGCCCCCCAGCTTCCAAGCAAATTGCGAGGGGCCGCGCGGGTGGCGTTGTTGAGGCTTGGGTCATGCACCGACCACGTGGCGAGGCTTGCCCACGCGGCGCAGGCCACGGTGACGATCAGCAGGCCGTAGCCGCCCAGCATCATGCGCCGCAAGCCGGACTCAACCGCTCCCGGCAGGAGACGCCGGCGCCCCTTCGCTCTACCCCTGGTGGCCATCCCTCAACCCAATATGCCGACGATTCGCGTTAACGCCTCGAATGTGGTGTCCGCGTCGTGCACGAGCGCGACCCTGATGTAGTCCGTGCCCGGATTGACGCCATCGGGTTCGGCTTGTGCGAGATACGTGCCCGGGAGCACTCTGACACCACACCCTTTCCAAAGGGTTTTCGCGGCTTCCTCCCCGCCCCCAAAATCCGCCATTTTCAGCCATAGGAAGAAGCTGCCCGCCGGCTGGCGATAACCGTACCGGCCGCCAAGAACCTGGTCGGCCACGGCGAAATTCTGCCGGTAGCGCGCCCGCCCCTGCTCGACATGGCGTTCGTCGGCCCAGGCCTCGGCCGAGACGTGCTGGATGGGGAGGGGCACTTGCGGGCAGGCGACGTTCCGGAAGCGGCCGAACGCCGCGATAAATTCCGGATCGCCGGCAACAAACCCCGATCTCAGTCCCGGCAGGCCCGAGCGCTTGGACAGCGACTGGAAGGCCACCACATTGGCCAGGCTGCCGCTCTCGGCATAGGCCGTTTCGAGCGTGCCAGGGGGAGGGGCGTCGCCATAAATCTCCGAATAGCACTCGTCGGCGAACACGAAAAAATCGAATCGCCGCGCCAGCGCGATCGCCTCGGCGAGATAGGAGCGGTCGGCCACGGCGCCTTGCGGGTTCGACGGCGTGCAGAGATAAAAGGCAACCGCGCGCGCCAAGAGCGCCTCGTCGATGGCCTCGAGCGCGGGCAGGAACCCGGCTTCGGCGGTGCTCGGCAGGAACACGGGCAGCGCGCCGGCGGCGGCCGCGGCCGCGGCATAGGCCTGGTAGAACGGGTTGGGGATCAGCACCACCGGGCGCTCCGTCTTTGGCTTCCGCGCCATCGCCGGAAAAATCGCCGAGAACAGTCCCTCGCGTGAGCCGTTGAGCGGCAGCACGTGCCGGTCCGTATCGATCTGTCCTTCGAGCCCCGGATAGCGCCGCCCCATCCAATCGGCGATCGCCTGGCGCAGCGCCGGGATGCCTTTGATCGGCGGGTAGCGGCCGAACTCGCCCACATGATCTTGCAGCGTGGGTCCGAGGAAAGACGGTATCAGCGCCTTGGGCTCGCCGAGCGAGAGATCGATCGGCGCGGCGCCGGGCGCGATCCCTTCGAGCAACAGGGTGAGACGCGCGAATGGCGAGCGGACCAAATCGTCGAGTTGGGTCGGTGCGGCGCGAGGCGGCATGCGGCAGGTCGTACGGGATGGCGGCGTTGGCGGCAATGGTCGTGACAGGCGGCCGCCAAATGAAAAGCCCCGGCGAAAGGCCGGGGCTTTCAGGCTAGAGCGCAGTCAAGGAAGGAGGAGACTTAGCTCTGGTGTCGTCGTTTTTCTCCCTCGTTTGGTTTCACGCGATAATTCTATGGCACCACCTCGCCGTGCAGGTTGATGTCGAGGCCTTCGACTTCGACGGCCTGACTGACCCTGACACCGACCAGGATGTTGACCACGATCAGGATCACCAAAGTTGCGACGCCAGACCAGATCAGGGTCGCAGCAACGCCTTCGACTTGGGTCCAGATCTGACCGACATTTCCATCGATGGCACCGACGGCTGCATCGCCGCCAATCGCTGCCCGGGCGAATACGCCGGTCAGGATTGCGCCGATGATGCCGCCGACGCCGTGGACGCCCCACACGTCAAGGGAGTTGTCGTAACCCAAGGCCCGCTTGACCGTGGTTGAGGCAAAGAAGCAGCCAACGCCCGCGGCGGCGCCGATCCACAAGGCACCGACCGGGTCGACGTAACCCGATGCCGGTGTGATGGCGACGAGGCCCGCGACCGCACCGGAAATGATGCCCAGCACGCTCGGCTTCTTATGCACCAGCCACTCGGCGAACATCCAACCAAGGGCCGCCGTGGCGGTGGCAATTTGGGTAACCGTCATGGCCATGCCGGCGCGACCGTCGGCAGCCAATTCGGAACCCGCGTTGAAGCCAAACCAGCCGACCCACAACAAGGATGCCCCGATCACGCTGTAAACCAGGTTGTGCGGGGCCATGTTCTCGGTCCCGTAAGCCGTGCGTTTGCCGAGGAAAAGGGCCGTGACAAGTCCGGCCACGCCGGCATTGATGTGCACCACCGTACCGCCGGCGAAATCGAGCACGCCCGCGCCGCCGAGGAAGCCGCCGCCCCACACCCAATGGGCGATTGGCACATAAACGATGAGCAGCCACAGCGACATGTACAGGACCAGCGCCGAGAACTTCATGCGGTCGGCGAAGGCGCCGACGATCAGTGCCGGCGTGATGATGGCGAAGGTCATCTGGAAGCACATGAATACCGATTCCGGTATCGTGCCCTTCAAGCTGCCCACGCCCATGTCCTTCAGCAGGAAGCGCGACGCTCCGCCGATATAGGCCTGGAGGCCCCCGCCATCGGTAAAGGCGAGCGAATAGCCGATCAACATCCACAGGACGGTCACGATGCAGGTCGTGGCGAAGCACTGCATGAGGATGGTGAGCACGTTCTTCTTGCGCACCATGCCGCCATAGAACAGGGCCAGGCCGGGGATCGTCATCATCAAGACCAGGGCGGTGGATGTGAGCATCCACGCCGTGTCACCCGCGCTCAGCGTCGGTGCGGCTGGCTCCGCCGCGGCCTCAGCCTCTTGGGCAAGCGCCGGATCGATATGGAAAAGCGCCAGCACAGCGAGCGCTGCGACCGCGCCGAACAAATATTTGGCAAGGTTCATCTTCTACCTCCCCCTCTAGAGCGCTGATTCGTTGGTTTCGCCGGTGCGGATGCGCACCGTCTGCTCGACGGGAACGACGAAGATCTTGCCGTCGCCGATCTGTCCGGTCTTCGCCGCGGCGACGATGGCGTCCACGGCTTTGTCGACCAGCTTGGCGGGAACCACCACTTCGATCTTGATCTTCGGCAGGAAGTTCACGGCGTATTCGGCGCCGCGATAGATCTCAGTGTGACCCTTTTGCCTCCCGTAACCTTTGACTTCGGTCACGGTCATTCCTTGCAGCCCCAGCTCGGTGAGGGCTTGGCGCACCTCATCGAGCTTGAATGGCTTGATGATTGCCATCACCAGCTTCATGTCTCTAACCCCTCCATGTTTGGCGGCTGACAGGCTCTTGAATTGGACCCTTCCAGCCGAGCGAACCTGAAAGCAGAGTCAAGCCCCGTGCCAACTCAGCGAAAAAGTGGCAAGTGCTTGGGCTTAGTGACTCTTTTTCGGGCAGGGGCATGTTGGCTCGGCTAGAGGGTGGTCTCTGTCGGCTCAAAACTTAGGCAAAAAAGGTCAGCAGCTTAGAAATTAGGCATCTTTTGGGGCATTACGCTCTCGCACCAGCCCTTCTTGTGCCGTGGAGGCCACCAGCGCGCCGTCTCTGGTGAAAAGAGTGCCGCGGCAAAAAGCGCGGCCGCCGCCCGAGCTGGGGCTGTCCTGGACATAGAGCAGCCAATCGTCGGCCCTGAAGCTGCGATGGAACCAGATGGCGTGGTCGAGGCTCGCCAGCATCAGCCGTGGATCGAACACGAACCGGCCGTGAGCAATCAGCGCCGTATCGAGCAGCGTGAAGTCCGACGCATAGGCCAGCACGCATTGGTGCAGCGCGAGGTCGTCGCCGAGCTTGCCCGTGGCCCGGATCCAGACCTGCTGCGATGGCGCGCGCTTCTCCGGCGATAAATACCGGGTGAGGTCGACCGGCCTGATCTCGATCGGCCGCTCGCGTTCCCAATAGGCCTTGACCTGGGGCGGCACGCGGTCGATCAGCGACGCCTTGAGCTCGGCCTCGCTCGGCAGCGATTCCGGCGCCGGCACCTCCGGCATCGCGATCTGATGTTGGAGCCCCTCTTCCGGCCGATGGAAGGATGCGGCCATGGAGAAGATCGCCTGGCCATGCTGGATCGCCACCACGCGGCGGGTGGAGAAGCTGCCGCCGTCGCGAATGCGGTCGACCTCGTAAATGATGGGCACGGCGGGGTCGCCGGCGCGCAGAAAATAGGCGTGCAGCGAATGCGCCATGCGGCCGTTCACGGTGCGATGGGCCGCGACCAGTGCTTGGCCGATCACCTGGCCGCCGAACACACGCTGCCAGCCGACCTGCGGACTGAGCCCGCGGAACAGATTCACCTCGAGCCTCTCGATATCGAGAATGGATAGCAGCGTTTCCAGCGCGCGGCTCATGAGCGAGGCCTTTGGTGACGGATGCCCGCCCCTTTAGCAGGTTCACGCGCCAGGCGGAACGTGGCATTGCTGAACCATGGCGCGAGGCAAGGCAAAGGCCCGGGATCGGCTCGACGTGGTGATTGCCGGCGGCGGTCCCGTCGGGCGCACGCTGGCGCTCGCGCTTGTCAGGCTGGCGCCGCCAGGTTTCCGCGTCGCCCTGGTCGATGCCGAGCCGGCTGAGGTCAAGGGCAGCAACGAGGATGCCCGCGCGCTCGCTCTGTCGGCGGCTACCAAGAATCTGTTCGCGGCGCTCGATCTGTGGCCGTTGCTTGCGCCCAAGGCCCAGCCCATCGAGACGATCGAGATTACCGACAGCCCGCTCAACGCGGCCTTGCGGCCCCATTTCCTCGGCTTCGACGACGAGCTCAAGGCGGATCGCGCCGGCGCCGTCATGGTCGAGCATGGCGAGCTGCAGCGCGTGCTCGCCGCTGCCGTGGCCAATGAGTCCGCCATCGAGAGGCATTCATCCGACAGCGTGACCGCGTTTGACACCGACGCCTTTGGTGTCGCGGTGAAGCTGGCAAGCGGGGAAATCATCGAAGCCCGCCTCCTCGTTGCGGCCGACGGCAAGCGCTCGCAACTTCGCGAGCGCGCCGGCATCAAATGCGTCGGCTGGTCCTATCCCCAACTGGGCATCGTCACCACCGTGGCCCACGCCAGGCCTCATCACGGCAACGCGGTGCAGCACTTCCTTCCTTCCGGTCCGTTCGCCATCCTGCCCCTCACCGGCAACCGCTCCTCCATCGTGTGGACCGAGGAGAGCGAGCGCGGCAGGGCCATTATGGCGGCCGACGAGGACCGCTTCCTCGACGAGCTGACCAAACGCTTCGGCCTGCGACTCGGCGCGGTCTCGCTGGCCGGCCCGCGCCAATCCTTCCCGCTCGACATGCAGATCGCCCGCACCTTCGTGGCCGACCGCCTGGCGCTGATCGGCGACGCGGCGCATGTGGTGCATCCGCTGGCCGGGCAGGGGCTCAATATCGGCATGCGCGACGTGGCGGCGCTGGCCGAGACCGTGGTCGAGGCCACGCGGCTCGGGCTCGATATCGGCGCGGCGCCGCAACTCGAGCGCTATGAGCGCTGGCGGCGGTTCGACAGCGCCTTCTCGGCCGCCGTCATGGACGGGCTGAACCGCCTGTTCTCCAACGACAGCGCGCCGTTGCGCAGTTTGCGCGATCTTGGCTTGGGCTTGGTCGACCGGGCGCCGCCGCTCAAGCGCTTCCTCGTGCGCGAGGCGGCCGGCAGGACCGGGACCGTGCCGGCTCTGCTGACCGGCGAGAAATTCTAGCCCGCGTCGAGCTTGCGCGCTTCCTCGGGCAACATGATGGGAATGCCGTCGCGGATCGGGAAAGCGAGGCCGGCGGCGCGGCTGATCAGCTCCTGGCGTTCGGCGTCATAGTCGAGCGAGGTCTTGGTCAGGGGACAGACCAGAATCTCCAACAGCTTCGGATCGAGCCGGCGCTCGCCGCTGCGTTCAGGTGCGTTGGTCACCGATGGATCTCCTTATCCGTCATTGCAGCGACGTCCCGGAGCCGTCGTCGCGCGCCGCAAGCTCCATCTCGGCCAGCGCCACGAGCGCCTCGGCGCGCATGCGCAGGTCGGGCGCCTCGAGCAGCGCTTGTTTCTCCTCGGGCCCATAAGGGCTCAGAACGGATAGCATGTTCACCAGCCGCTCGTTGCTGGCATTGTTGATGCGATCCCAATCGGCGTGAAGATTGTTGGCGATAAGATAGCTTCGCAGCGTGGCGATCAGGCGCGGGCGGTCGACCTCCTCCTCGCCGTGGCCGCCAACGAAATCCGTGGCGTAGGGCTTGAACTCCACCTGGCCCATCCGGAACGGCATGTCGCCGGCGATATCGCCCACGATCGCGAACCGCGCGACTCCGGCCAGCATGATGACCACGTGGCCGTCCTCGCTCTCGGTGAAGGACGAGAGTCGTCCGGCGCAGCCCACGCGCCTGAGCGGGAAATTCTTTCCCGCCGGGGATTCGACCTCTCCCGCTTCGGGCGCCGGCTGGACTACGCCGATCAGGCGCTCGCCCGCCAGCGCATGATCCACCAGCGCGAGGTAGCGCGGTTCGAACACGTTGAGGGTCAGCGAGGCGCGCGGCAGGAGAATGGCGCCGCGCAAGGGAAACAGCGGCAGCGCCTCGGGCATGTCGGCGACGTTGCGATAGCGGTCGGTCACCCCAACAGATGCGCTCCTTGCCCTCACGCGAACAGCAGCGATGAGAGCCTTTGCCGGCCCGCGATGGTGGCGGGATCGCCTGCGCCCCAGGCATCGAACAGTTGCACGAGTTGCTTGCGCGCCGCGTCGTCGTTCCAGGCGCGGTTCTTGGCGACCAGCGTCAGCAATTCCTCCAACGCGCCGTTGCGGTCGCCCTTGGCATTCAGCGCGAGCGCGAGATCGAAGCGCAGCTGAGGATCGGTAGGCGCGGCGGCGAGCTTGGCGCGGAGCGACTCGATGTCGCCCGGGCTCGGGGCCTTGCGCTGAAGCTCGAGCGCCGCCCGCGCGCTTGCCACCGGCGCGCTTTCGGCCTTGGCCGGAGGCACCAGCGCCAGCGTCTGCTCGGCCCGGGCCAGGTCGCCGGTCTTGATGTAGCACTTGGCGAGGCCGGCGAGCGCTTGCGCGTTCTCGCGGTCGTCTTGCAGCACCTCGCCGAACAGCTGCGCTGCGGTATTGACGTCGCCGGCGGCCAGCGCGGCCTCGGCAGCTTCGAGATCGGCGGCGGCGTCATTGGCGGTTTCGCCCACCAGGCGGGCGATAAAGGCGTTGACCCGGGACTCGGGCAGCGCGCCCATGAAGCCGTCGACCGGCCTTCCGTCCTGGAAGGCGAACACCGCCGGGATCGACTGGACGCCCATCTGGCCGGGGATCTGCGGATGATCGTCGATATTGAGTTTGACCAGCCTGACCGCGCCTTTGGCTGCCCGCACGGCCTTTTCCAGGATCGGCGTGAGCTGGCGGCAGGGACCGCACCACGGCGCCCAGAAATCGACCAGCACCGGCACGTCGCGCGAGGCCTCGACCACGTCGCGCATGAAGTCGGTGGTGGTGGTGTTCTTGATCAGGTCGGCGTCAGGGCTGCCCGCGCCGCCGTCCTTGAGAATGGGAGTATCTACGCTCATGCTCCTTGCCCGCCGGCGCCCATGACGCAACGCTCGGGCGCCGAACTCTTCGCTACGTTGCCCTGGAAGATGGGCCGTGCCGCCACATTTGGCAACCGCCGGCGACCGTCAAGCGGGCTCAGCCAAGGGAACGATCAGGGGCTCGTGGCCGCAGGCGGCGATGAAGCGGATGAGGTCCTGCGTGGCGAGCCGCGTGGTGGCGGTGTTCTCCAGGGGATGGCAGTTGACCTCGGCGAAGTCCATGAGCGCCTGGTCCACCACTACGGGACCTTGCCGCCGACTGTTGATCAGCGCCAGTGGCGTGACCGAGCCGGGCGCCACGCCGAGCACGGCTTCGAGCAACGCCGCCTTGCCGAAGCTGAACCGTCCGGCGCCGAGCCGGTTGGCCAGCGCCTTGAGATCGACCTTTGTATCGTCCTTGGCGACCACCAGAACCATGCGGCCGTCTTTGCCGGTGAGGAACAGGTTCTTGGTATGGGCGCCGGGAAGGCTCTGGCGCAGGGTTCCCGATTCCTCGACCGTGAAAACCGGCTCATGCTCGACCGTCGTCGAGGCAATGCCGAGCGCGGCGAGGCGAGCGAACAGCGCTTTGCGGTCGGCGGTCATGGCTTCGTTTAGCGCCTTCCAGCGGGATGTGGACAAGTGGCCGGTGATCAACTAGATCGTAGGGCCCGAACGCGGGTTGGAGTCGCGGGTGTAGCTCAGGGGTAGAGCACAACCTTGCCAAGGTTGGGGTCGAGGGTTCGAATCCCTTCGCCCGCTCCAATTTTCCTCCTCACCACAAAAGCAAAACGGCCCCTTCTTGAGGGGCCGCTTGCGGATCGCTTGTGCGCGCTAGCCTACCAAGGCCAGGACGGATAGCCGCGCGAGAAGGACGCGCGAGGCCGGTGTAGCCGTAGCTGTAGCTGTTGTCTTACGCCGCACGGTCCGGGTCTTCTTCTTCCTGGGCTTGTCCGACACATCGCCGTCGGCGCTCGCCGAGGTGATCTTTGCCGGCGTGTCCTTGGCCCAGACGAGGAAGTCGGCGCCCTTCGGCAAGGTCGCCGAGTTGATCGCGGTGTCGCCGATAATGAGCGAAGAGCCGGGCGTCAGCCGCTCGGAGATCTTCTGGCGAAGGTCGCTTCGGAATCTCGAGGCGGTCGAGCGCGCTCGACCGCATCGTCGCCCTGGAGGCTGACCGTCACCCAGCGGGCCGAAGTCTCACCGGGGGCGAAGTTCAAGGCGGTGAACAGATGGGTGCCGAGCGGCGTCTCGGGATCGCGGAAGCTCACCGGCGCGTCGAACACCCGGCCGAATTCCTGCCTGACGAACAGGTGCCCGGCCGGCGGCTCGCCCTTGCCGGCAACCTCATAGACCTTCTTCACCAGTTCATCGGTGAAAGCGCCGGTCTCAGGCATCCCGTTCGCCTTCTGGAAGGCCTTGATGGCGGTTGCCGTCGGCTTGCCGAGCGTGCCGTCGAAATCGAGCAGTCGGCGAGATAGCCCATGTCGGCCAGGATTTCGCTGCACGCCGATGACGCGATCGCGCTGGGTCCGCCGCGTCACCAGAATGCGCAACGGCGCCGTTGAGCGGGGCTCGGCAGCCAGGACGGCGCCGCCTTCGCGCCGGCGCCGAGCTTCGTGGCGACGATCGAAGGGGGTGCGGCATCGACCGTGGCGCTGGCCTCGGCCAGGCTTGCTTGCGGCGTCGACCGCCACGGCCTGGACCGCCGGTCGGCGCGACAACCGCCGGGACCGGCGTGGCCTGCGGCCGCTTCACTGGCCGGCTCGGCGGGAAGTCTCTCGGTCTCGATTTTGCGGGCTTGTCAGCCTCGATCTGAGCGGGCGTTTCCGGCCTTAATTGATGCGGCCGCGGCCACTGGGGCGGCAGCTTCCGGCGTGCTCGCGAGTTGCGCCGGCGCTACGGGCGTGGCCGTCTCGGTCTCGATGACTGCCGGCTCAGGCGCCGCAGCCGGACGGTTCAGCGCCGCCGCCGAGACCGAGGCCGATCCGCTCGTGCCGTCGTCCTCGTCAAGGGCATGACCGCTGGTGTTGGCCGCCGACTTCCGCTTCCGGTTCGGCCGGACCACCGACGAACGGGTCGAAGGCGTGGACATGCGTGTCCTCCACCGCCGCCGGGTCTTCGACCTTGAGTGTCGGAGCGGCCTCTTGCCGTGCGGCCTCGGCCTCGAGCGAGGAGGGGACATCGGTGGTGGAGCCTGACAGATCGGCCCTGGCCAGCATGCCCGGATGGGTCGGCTTTGGGCGTAGACGCACCGGCTGAATATCGTTGCTGGACTGGCGCTGCGGCGGCTGGTCCTGCTTGACCAAAACCGGCGCGGCAGGCGGCGGCAACGGCTGGAACAGAGCGGGATGGTCGATCAGCTGCGGCGCGATCCGATCGCGCGCCACGACGACGTTGTCGCCCGTCCGTGGTGACCTGGAACAGCTTGGGCGCGAAGGAGAACGGCAGCCGGATGCAGCCATGTGACGCCGGATAGCCAGGGCACCACGCCGGCATGCAGCGCGGTGCCGGACCAGGTGATCCGGTTCATCCAGGGCATCGGCGCGCCGCTATAGATGTTGGAGTGGTGGATGCGCTGCTTTTCGAGAATGCTGAACACGCCTGCCTTGGTGGCGTGGCCCGGCATTCCGGTCGAGACGCTCGAACTCGTGACGAGCGTCAGGCCGCGATAGATGTCGACCTTCTGCTTGCTCAAGCGAGACGACCAGAATCATCGGCTCGTTACTGCCGATATCGGCGATGGGTTCTTCGACCGGTGCCTTGATCTTCTTGGCCTCAGCCGGAGTCGAAGCTGCCCCGACCACCAGGGCGGCAGCGCCGAGCAGAGTTACAATCGCCGATGTCGTCTTGATGGCGGCCGACGCCATCGATCCCTCGTTAAACTCCGTTTACGCAACGCACACGCTCCCCGTGAATGGCCGCACTCATGGCAAGCCTCCCCCGTGTGAGTCCCCCAAGACTCGACAAATCACACTAAAAGAGGCACTTCTATTTGACCAGCAGAAGCCTTCTAATCACCTAACGCCGCCGGTCTCGATCCGGTTCGCTCGCTCCTCCCGCGAGCCGCAAAAAAAATCACGCGACTTCCGGAACTTACCGGCGCCCGTCCGAATTTTTTTCGTTTGGGCCGCGTGGGGATTAGGGGAGCTCGCCGCGAATAAACTTCCCGCTGTTTCATTATCGCAACACTCCGAATTGGCCGTTCGCGCCGGCTTTCTCCCCGCCCCCGGCCCGCAAAAGCGCTTGCGTCGGCTCCGGGCGCTCAATACACGAATGAGCCGACCCGATTAAGGCTGCTCAGGGGAGGATTCTCATGCTGGCATTGACCCGTGTCCGACTGGGCGAAGTATCCCGGGTGGTTTGCCTGCTGCTGGCGGGCGCGATGCTCGCCGGCTGCGGCATCAACACCATTCCCACGCTGCAAGAGCAGGCCAAGGCGTCCTGGAGCCAGGTCTTGAACCAATATCAGCGCCGCGCCGATCTCATTCCCAATCTGGTCGAGACGGTGAAGGGCTACGCCGCCCAGGAGAGCAAGGTGCTTACCGACGTGGTCGAGGCCCGCGCCAAGGCGACGCAAGTGCAGATCCCGCCCGACATCCTCACCAATCCCGAGGCATTCCAGAAATTCCAGGAGGCGCAGAGCGGTCTCACCGGCTCGCTTAGCCGCTTGCTGGCCGTCGTCGAGAACTATCCCGACCTGAAGTCCAACCAGAATTTCCTGGCGCTCCAGTCGCAGCTCGAAGGCACCGAGAACCGAATCGCCATCGCCCGGCAGGACTACATCACCGCAGTTAAGGACTACAACACGGAGCTGCGAACCATACCCGGCCGCTGGTGGCGCGCGTTCCTTTATCCCGACGCCGAGCCCATGCAGAATTTCACCGTGGCGGAAGGGACCGAGACCGTGCCCGAGGTGAAATTCTAGCGTTAGCCCAAGTTGGGGGCCCCAATGTCGGTTAGGCGGCGCTTCGGCGGGACGGTGCTGGCTGTGGCGCTGGCGCTTTGGCTCTCGCCGGTCTTTGCCGAGCCGAACTTTCCGGAGCTGACCGGCCGCGTCGTCGATGACGCGAGCCTGCTGAGCTATCCCGAGGAGGTGGCGATCACCGCCGACCTCAAGGCGCTCGAGGACAAGAGCATCCGACCAGCTGGTGGTGGTCACGCTGCCCTCGTTGCAAGGCTACACCATCGAGGATTTCGGCTATCAGCTCGGCCGCCGCTGGGGCATCGGCACCGAGAAGATGGACAACGGCGTCGTGCTCATCGTGGCGCCCAACGAGCGCAAAGTCCGCATCGAGGTCGGCCGCGGGCTCGAAGGCACCCTCACCGACGCGTTGTCCAAGATCATCATCGAGAACGGCATCCTGCCGCGCTTTCGCGAGGGCGACTTTGCCGGCGGCATCAAGAACGGCGTGCGCGACCTTGCCCTGGTGCTGACCGGCGACGCGGCCGAGGTCGAGGCGCGCGCCAAGGCCCGCAACGACGCCGACAATCCGATGATCGCCTGGATCTTTTTCATTCTCTGGCTCGCGATCTGGCTTTGGATCCTCTACAGCATCTACCGCAGCGTGCGTTACGGCTCGCGCGCGGGCAAAGGCCAGACCGGCTCGATCCTCGTGCCCGGCTCCAACTGGGGCGGGGGCGGGAGTGGCTGGAGCGGCGGCAGCGGCAGCAGCGGCGGCGGCTTCTCGGGCGGCGGCGGCAGTTTCGGCGGCGGCGGAGCGTCAGGTGGTTGGTAGAGCCGTGCTGATGCAGCCCTTCACGCCCGAGGATCAGGCCGCCATCTCCGAGGCCATCACCAAGGCCGAGCAGAATACCAGCGGCGAGATCGTGGTGGTGGCGGCCATCGCTTCCGACGGCTACCGCTCCTTCGGCGTATTGTGGGCGGCGCTGATCGCGCTGGCCGTGCCGCTGCCTCTGGTGTTGGCCACCAAATGGCCGGTGCAATATATCTACTTGCTCCAGCTCGCGGTGTTTCTCCTCTGCCTGGTGCTGTTCCAGTGGGACCGCATCCGCTTCGCGCTGGTGCCGCGCGCCGTCAAGCGCGCTCGCGCCCACCAGCGCGCCGTCGATCAGTTCCTGGTGCAGAACATGCACACCACCAAGGGCCGCACCGGCGTGCTCATCTATGTCTCGTTCGCCGAGCGCTTCGCCGAGGTCATCGCCGATGAGGGCATCTACCGCAAGATGCCGGAATCGACCTGGGAGGACGCGGTCGGCGAGCTCACCAATCATCTGGCGCGCGGCACCACCACCGAAGGCTTCATCCGCGCCATCGAGCGCTGCGGCAAGATTCTCGCCAAGCATTTCCCGCCCGGGAAGGTCGATCATAACGAGCTGCCTAACCATCTGATCGTGCTCGATGCCTACGGGCGCCCGTAGCCGGCTTGGCGCATCGGCGGGCGAGACCGCGGCGCCGGCCGGCAAGCGCGCTTTGTTCGGCTGGGTGCTGTTCGACTGGGCGACCCAGCCCTTCTACACCCTGGTCGTCACCTTCCTGTTCGCGCCCTATTTCGTGAACGGCTTCATGGACGATCCGGCCCGCGGCGCGGCGTTGTGGGCCTATGCCACCGGCATCGCCGAACTGATCGCCGCCGCACTCGCGCCCGTGCTCGGTGCCATCGCCGACGCCGGTCTGCCGCGCAAGCCGTGGATCGCCGCATTCTCGGTGCTGCTGGTGGTCGGCATGTGCGGTCTGTGGCTGGCCGCACCCGGCCGCACCGACCTGGTGCCGCTCGTGCTGATCGCCTTCGGCCTCGCCGTGATCGGCGCCGAGCTTGCCACCGTGTTCACCAACGCCATGATGGTGAGCGCTGGTGTCGGACAAGCGGCTCGGCACGTTGTCGGGCCTCGGCTGGGCCACCGGCTATGTCGGCGGCCTGGTCAGCCTGGCGCTGGTCGCCGGCCTGCTCGTCGCCGATCCCACCACCGGCAAGACCCTGCTCGGGCTTCCGCCGCTCGTGCCGCTCGACGCCGCCACCCGCGAAGGCGACCGCCTGGTCGGCCCGTTTTCGGCGCTGTGGTATCTCGTCTTCGTCCTGCCGCTGTTCCTGTTCACGCCGGACCGCAGCGCCAAGCCGCTGCAAGCCCGCGCGGTCACCGCCGGCCTCGCCCAGCTGCTGCGCTCGGTCAAGGATCTGGTGCGCCATCACGGCCAGGTCGCGCTGTTCCTGCTGGCGCGCATGCTCTATGCCGACGGCCTCGGCGCGGTGTTCGCCTTTGGCGGCATCTATGCCGCCACCGTGTTCGGCTGGGGCGCGACCGAGCTCGGCCTGTTCGGCATCATCCTCACCATCGCCGGCACCATCGGCGCCGCGTTGGGCGGCCTGCTCGACGACCGCAGCGGCTCGAAGCGCGTGATCGTCGCCACGCTGCTGCTGTTCATCGCCGCCGCGATCGGCGTGCTGTCGGTCGACCCCGACCATGTGCTGTTCGTGCTGCCGGTCGCGCCCAAGCTTCCCGGCAGCGCGCCGTTCTCGAGCCTCGGGCGAGCAGGTCTATCTCGCCTTCGCCATTCTGATCGGGCTCGGCGCCGGCCCGATCCAGGCCTCGAGCCGCACCCTGCTGGCGCGCATGTGCCCGCCCGGCAAGACCACCGAGTTCTTCGGCTTCTTCTCCTTCTCCGGCAAGATCACCGCATTCGCCGCGCCGCTCGCCATCGGCGTGGTGACGCACGCGACCGGCAGCCAGCGTCTCGGCATCGCGGCGAGCCTGGTGTTCCTGATCGCCGGCCTGCTGCTCCTGCTCCGCGTCAGAACCAAATAGCTCGCCCGCACGGGCGCTGTCGCAATCCCCCTTCATTCGTCATGGCCGGGCTTGTCCCGGCCATCGCAATCACGACTCGCGACGATGCGCGGCAACTGAAAATCGCTTCACCGCCCAATTGGATGCCCGGCCAAGCCTGCGCCCGGGCCGGCGAAGCCGGACCCGGGTGTCCGGGCATGACGAGCAGAGAAAGTTGGCCAGCACAAAATTTCTCGCCGCCGCGTGGCGCGAGGCGTGAAGGGGGTGGCGCGCCGAAAGACGCAAATCTTGTAGCTCGCGATCCGAAGATCGCGCGGGCGCCTCGCGGCGCGCCACACGCGCTCAAGCAGCAAAGCGTTAGCGCATGCTCTTTTGCGATGACTTGGCGTACGCCGGCCCCGCTTTCGCTGCACCTTGCCCCGCTGCCCGGCCTGGACCACGTCTAACGGGCCAGACAGCGTTTGGTGTAGGTCGGCGAGTTCGTCAGCCAGCTCCTGGCAGGGCCTCGTAATGGACCCGGGGGGAGCCCGGCGCCGCCCCGAGCGCTTCACTCGCGTCGAATGAAGCCCGCAGGGACACCGCGCCTCACCCTCCCGCCTCACGATGCGCCCCTTCAGAGGACGAGGTGGCGAGCGAGTGTAAGCGAGGTTTGGCGGGCGGGGATAAGCACAGTCTCGACTTCCAGCTTTATGCGATAACCAGAGGTCCGCGGCCTCGCTTTGAGGTCTGCTTCGGCACGGCCAAGGAGCGAGACGATGACGACGCAAAGACTGGCGATTGTGGTTGCCGCGGCGTGTCTCCTCGGCGGTGCGCCGGCGTCAGCAGGAAATCTCAAGCCGTTCGACCCGGCCGCGCTTCAAGCCACGGTGGCAGCGACCGGCAAGGCGCTGTTGTTGCCGGGCGCCATGGTGCTGTTGCGCACGCCGCAGGGCGAGTTCGCCTTCGGCTACGGCGCGACCGAGCTTGGCGGCACGACGCCGCCGCGCGGCGACACGCATTTCCGGATCGCCTCGAACACCAAGACCATGACCGCCGCCGCGATCATGCTGCTGGCCCAGGAAGGCAAACTCCGTTTCGACGATCCGGTCTCGAAATATGTTGAGGGCGTTCCCAACGGCGACGACATCACCATCGGCGAGCTCCTTAAGATGCGGAGCGGCCTCTACAACTACACGTCAGCGCCGGAAATCGCCGAAAGCCTCGATCACGACCCGGCCAGGGCTTGGACACCGCAGGAAGTGCTCGCCATCGCCTTCAAGCATCCGCCGTACTTCGCTCCCGGTGCGGAATTCGAATATTGCAACACCAATTACGCCCTGCTCGGTCTCATCGTCGAAAAGCTTGCAGGCGCGAAGCTGGCAAAAGTTTTTCAGGATCGCTTGTTCGGCCCGCTCGGCATGCAGCACACACTGCTCCCTGCCAACACATCGAACATCATCCCTGAACCATACGCCCATGGCTATATGTACGGCGGCTCCTCCTACGCCTTGGCGGATGCGTCTTATCCCGCCGCGCTGATAGCGGCGGCCAAGGCCGGAACCCTCAAGCCCAATGACGACACGGCCCAGAACCCGTCTTATGCTCTCGCCGCCGGCGGCGCGATCTCGACCGCGGACGATCTCGCCATTTGGATGCGCGCGTTGGTCGGGGGCAAGGTTTTCGCTGCCGACACGCAGCGCCAGTGGCTCGCGAGCCTCGAGCCCGAGGACCCGAGCAAACCTCTCGGCCAGAAATATGGCTATGGCATCACTCAGATGAGTTTCGGGCCGAACGTCGTGTATTTTCACGGCGGCGAGGCGCCCGGCTACAACTCGTTCATGGGCTACGACCCGGTCAACGACGTCACCCTGATCATATGGACCAGCCTGACGGTGTCGCTCGACGGGCTGCCGACCGCCAACAGCCTCATGCTGAAGATGCTCGACCAGATCTACACGGTCTCGCCGCTTCAGCCGTGAAGCTTGCCGCGGCGCGGCAGGGGCACCGAATCTATGGGCAGGACGATGGCGCCGGAGCACCGCTGAAGCGGTCGTTCATCCACCTGATGGCGGCGGGCGCGGCGTCGCGGGCGACGAAAATATGCGACACGCCGGGAAGCTCGACGAAGCTCACGCGGACCCCTTGGGCGCACAGCGCCTTGGCGAAACGCTTCGTGACCTGAGGGTCCACAGTCGTATCAGCGCTGCCTTGGGCAATGAACACCGGCGCCCCGGCCGGCGCCTGACCCGGCGAGTTGCGCACCATGATCCCTTTCCAGGGCTCGGTTGTAGTTGGATCGATTTTCAGGAACCGTTCCTTCTGCAACGGCTTCTCGCTCGTCTCCAGCGCCTCGAACTGGGCGATCGATGTCAGGCAGCCGCGCGCGGTCGCGTTGAAGGCCGGCATTACCGCCGGCTCGACAATGGTTGCGGGCGAGACGTTCTCCAGTCCTGTCCAGGACAGCAGCGCCATCGCAATCAAGTCTTGCTCGGTCGCTGCGTCGTCTTTGAACAGGTCGACGAGGTAGGTCGCAGGCGCCGCCGCGGCGACGCCAACCAGCGTGAGGTCCGGCGCATAGCGGGCGGCAAGCTCGCCCGTGAAGAGTGCGGCATGGCCCCCTTCGCTGTGACCCCATACCGCGAAGCGGTTGGAAGCGGTGTTCTTGGAGAGATGTCGCGCCGCCCGCACGGAGTCGAGCACCGCCCGTCCGGCGCTCTCGCCGATCAGATAGGGGTGGACGCTGTCAGTGCCGAGCCCGGGATAGTCCGTGGCAACCACGATGTAGCCCTGGCTCAGCATATCGTTCAGGTTCCAGATTAGGCCCGCCCTGTCGGGATAGAGCGATGGCGCGCAAGCCGGCGCCACGCCCGAAGTCGGGTGTGCCCAAGCGATGATGTGGCGGCCGCCGGCAGGCGCGGGGCCTGACGGAATGAAAATCGCCCCCGAGACCGGGATAGGTTCGCCCTTCACTCCGGTGGAGCGGTACAGAAACCGGAACGCGTCGCTATCGCCGGGGCCGCCGCTTTCGAGCGGCCATACCCGAATGATGCTTCCGGGCTTGCCCGCGATCTCGCCTGGCTCGACGTCGTATAGCGCTTCCGCCGGGTCGCCGCCGAGGCCGAGACACGTGGCAAACACCCCGGTTGCGGCAAACCTCGACAAACATCTGATCGCGAACATGTCCGTGTTCCTCAAATAGACGTGGAATGGATGGAAGGCGTGAGCAGGCAGCAAGCTCGCCGAAGTCGCGAGCCCGCTATTGAGCCCAAGTCAGCGTAACGGTCGTGACCCCGGCCGCGACATTGAGGCCGACCTGCCCTTCATACGATGTCGGCTGCAACATGAATGCGCTGTTATTGCCGCCCATGAGAACGTTCTCGCCGAGCCCGACACCCACCGACGCATCGGCGCTGATCCCCTTGTAGGTGCCGGCAAGAGCTCCCGCCGGCACGCCCTGCTGGGCGGACATCACGCTCCACACGAGGATACCGCCCTCGGTGGCGCCGATGGACAGCCCCACCTCGTCGATGCTGCCGGTATAGTGATCGACCGGGCCGCCGCCCAGCGGGGTGAATTTGCAGCTCATGGTCTGCTGCTCGCGGAAGATCAGACCGACGCCGGCCGAGACGTCGCAATCGAGGATTCCGGACTTGATCCTGTTGTCCGCCGCTCCGGGTGAGGTCATCGCCGCGAGCGCGAGCAGTGAAAACAAAGTCAGTCGTGAAATCTCGTTACTTGCCATTTGGCGCCACCCACTTTCCTACGCAGCTTGAAGTCTAGCCTACCCGCCGATGGAGAGAAAGCAACGCCGGCGCTGCCTGCGGCGCCGGCGGTTGCAACAGGGTCGGCAAGCCCGTGGATCATGCCGGTGAACTGGCCCGCTAATGCCGGAAGTGGCGCAGGCCGGTGAAGACCATGGCGAGGCCGGCCGCGTCGGCGGCTTCGATCACCTCGTCGTCGCGCAGCGAGCCGCCGGGCTGGATCACCGCAGTCGCGCCGGCTTCGGCGATCAGCTTCAGCCCATCGGCGAACGGGAAGAACGCATCCGACGCCGCCACCGCGCCCTGCGTGAGACTCTCGCTTCAGCCCTTGCGCGCGTGCCGCGTCGTCCGCCTTCCACGCCGCCATGCGCGCGGCATCGACCCGGCTCATCTGCCCGGCGCCGATGCCGACCGTGGCGCCGCCTTTGGCGTAGACGATGGCGTTCGACTTGACGTGCTTGGCCACCGTGAAGGCGAACAGGAGGTCGGCCAGCTCCGCCTTGGTCGGCTTGCGCTTGGTCACCACTTTCATCGCGTCGGCCACCACGCCGCCGTCGCGCGATTGCACCAGGAAACCGCCGGCCAACGAGCGGAAGGTGACAGTTTCAGCCTTGGGGTCGGGCAGTCCGCCGGCCAGCAGCAGCCGCAGATTCTTCTTCTCGGCGAGAATGGCTTTGGCCTCGTCGCTCGCGTCGGGCGCGACGATGACTTCGGTGAAGATCGTGACGATCGCGCGCGCGGCCTCGGCGTCGAGCGGGCGGTTCAGCGCGACGATGCCGCCGAACGCGCTGGTCGGATCGCAGGCCAGCGCCTGGCGATAGGCCTCGGCCAGTGACTTGGCGCGCGCCACGCCGCACGGATTGGCGTGCTTGATGATGGCGACCGCCGCGCTCGCCTTGGGATCGAACTCCGCGACCAGCTCGTAGGCCGCGTCGGTGTCGTTGAGATTGTTGTAGCTGAGCTCCTTGCCCTGGACCTGGCGTCGCGGTGGCGACGCCGAAGCGCTTCTCGCCGCTGCGGTAGAACGCCGCCGCTTGATGCGGGTTCTCGCCATAGCGCAGCGTCTCGGCCAGCCGGCCGGCGATCACCCGCGTCGTCGGCGTCTTGTCGCCGAGCCGCGCCGCGAACCAGGCGGCGATCGCCGCGTCATAGGCGGCGGTCCGGGCGAAGGCGCGGGCCGCCAGCGCCTTGCGCAAGGCGAGCGTGGTGGCGCCGCCATTGGCGTCCATCTCGGCCAGTCACGGCGGCGTAGTCGGCGGGATCGACCACCACGGTGACGCCGTCGTGGTTCTTGGCCCCGGCCCGGATCAGGGCCGGTCCGCCGATGTCGATATTCTCGATGCAGGTTTCGAAATCGGCGCCGGCTTCGACCGTAACCTCGAACGGATAGAGATTGGCGGCGAGCAGGTCGATGGTCGGGATCGCATGATCGGCCAGCGCCTTGAGATGCGCCTCGTTCTCGCGCACCGCCAGCAACCCGCCGTGAATCTTCGGATGCAGCGTCTTGACCCGCCCGTCCATCATCTCCGGCAGGCCGGTGATCTCGGCCACCTCGATCACCTCGATCCCGGCCTCGCGCAGCAGCTTGGCCGTGCCGCCGGTCGACACGATCTCCACGCCGTGCCGGCGCAGCGCGTGCGCGAATTCGGCAAGACCGGTCTTGTCGCTGACCGACAGCAGCGCGCGGGCAATCTTTCGCTTCGCCATGAGGCCTATGCTGCAGCGGGCTCGGCTTCGTTGGGATCGACCAGGTGGCCGCCGTCGCCGCCCTCGGCCGCGCGCTCGATGTTCCACACGATCCTGACTTCGGTGGCCTCGCCCATCACGCCGCCGAGCACGACCTGCGAGGTCGGCTGCGGTCCGCGCGCATCGGCAAGGAACACGCTTTCCTCGATCCTGGTCTCGGGCGCGTTCGAGCTGATCCGCCAGGTCTCGCCGTTCTTCAGCACCAGCATGGCGCTCTGGCCGTCGGCGGCCAGCGTGGCGCGCACGCTCGGATGCAGATGGAAGCGGATGGCGTAGTCGCCGGCGATCAGCGCGCCGTCGGGGCTTTGCAGCCCTCGCGGCGCCGACAGCTTGTCCTCGCTGGAGATCAGCAGCCCGGTCGGCGCGACCAGGAATTGGCGCGCATGGCTGACGCCGAAATCGGCCAGATAGCCGTCATGGGTGCCTTTGATCCGGAAATTGTCGCCCTGATCGGCCAGCGCCGCTTGCGCGTTGGCCGGGCCGGTCAGCGGCGAGTCGAGCGCGACCCGGCTGCCATTGGCGCCTTGCGCGGTGAACTGCGCCGAGGACGATTCCTCGAAGCTGAGCGTCGAATGCGCCGCCGTCGAGCGGGCGAACGGGCGCCAGTCCTCGTGGTCGAGCGAGGGCGAGCCGCAATTGACGATCATCGGGCAATTGGCCGAGCTCATCTCGAATGACAGGAAGCCGGCATGGGCATTGGTGCTGAGCGACGGCGCCGGCGCGGGGCCGATGTCGCAGATCAACACCGTCGGCCCGCAATTGAGCCGGACATAGCCGGAATTCGCCGCCGAGCGCACCGGCTTGCCCTCGACGTCGTCATAAGCGAGCACCGTGGCGAGCGCGTCGGTCGGCGTCGGGCCGGCGCCGTTGAAGCGGGCCAGCGTGCCGTCGCCGGCGCGGAAGAAGCGCAGCATCGGCATGATGCGGTCGATGGCGTCGGTCAGCTCTTTCGGCGGCGGCCGGTCGCGCGCCACGAAGCATTGCCGCAGCGGCAGCAGGTCGAGCAAGAGCTCGACCAGCGCGTCGGGATTGCGCGAGATATGTCCGCCGTCGGGCAGGATTTGCCGGTCGAGCTCCTTGCAGAACGGCCGCGCGTAGCGGTCGACCACCGCTTGCTGCTCGGCGATGCACAGCCCGGCATAGATCAGCGCCATCAGCGCGACCAGGCGCGGCACGCCGTCGGGCGCGTCGCGATAGCTCGCCGAGAGATAGCGCAGCTGCGAGGTCAGCGCGCGCAAGAAGTTGGCGTAGGCTTCCGGCTCGCCGCTGTCGAGCACCAGCACCGAATTTGACAGCCACGAGATCACCCTTCGGCCGACGATCTCCGGCTGCCAGGCGAGGGGATGGATGGAGCGCTTGAGCGTGATGAAATCCTGCACCAGCGCCTTGGCCTGCTCGCGCGACAATTCGCTGCCGGCCGCGCGCAAATGCCTGAGCCAGCCGAAGCCGTACAGCTCCCGCGCCCAGCCCGAAGAGGGCGGCGCGATCTCGAACGGCGACTCGGCGTCGACCTCGGCCAGCCTGCCGGCCAAGCCGAAATGACCGTTGTAAAGCTCGTTGGCGAAGCTCGGGTCGGCGGTCCTGAGTTCCTGCGGCGCGAGCAGCAGCTGCTCGGCCTGCGTGCCGGGATAGGAGATGCTGGCCATGCTCGCGAGCATGAAGCGGCGGAAAGGCCCCGGGCCGCTGAGCCGCGGCGCGTGACCGCGCCCGGCGCGCTCGTAGGGCTGAGAATCAGCCGCCATGCTGCGTTGTCTCCAAGCTGCCGCCCTGCGCCGCAATCAGACGCATGGCCTCCCCGTGCATCCTGAGGCAGGCATTGTCGGGCTGCGGAGGTTTCCGATCAAGCCCGATACGCGTTACGCTTAACCGCTACGCACCAGTGCTGTGGCAAAAAAGCCGTCCATGCCGCTCCATTCCGCCGTTTCGAGCTTCAGCCCGTAAGGAAAGGTTCGAAGACAGCCGGATGGCTCGATCCACTCGGTTTGGCCGAAAACCGCGCCGGAGTCGATGGGGTCGAGACGGAAAGCCTCATTCCGCACCAGAAAAGCGGCAACCTGCGCCTCGCCTTCCTCCGGCTCGAGCGAGCAGGTCGAATAAACCAGCCTGCCGCCGGGCTTGAGCAGCGTGGCGGCTTGGTCCAGGAGCCGCGCCTGGAGCGCGGCCAGCGCCGCGATGTCCTTGGCCGATTTGAGATAGGGGATGTCGGGATGGCGGCGGATGGTGCCGGTCGAGGAGCAGGGCGCGTCGAGCAGGATCGCGTCGAACAATTCGCCGGGCTGCCACGTTGCCGCATCGTCATGGACCAGCGCGACCTCCAGGCCGAGCCGTTTGAGGTTGTCGCCGAGCAAAGCCAACCGCGTCTTCGAGCTGTCGACCGCGACCACCGACGCGCCGGCCATCACCAGTTGCGCCGTCTTGCCGCCGGGCGCGGCGCAGAGATCCGCCACGCGCTTGCCCTTGATGTCGCCGAGCAGCCGCGCCGGCAATGACGCCGCCGCGTCCTGCACCCACCACGCGCCTTCGTCGAAACCGGGCAGTGCCTCGATGCGCCCCTTGGGCAGGAGACGCACGCTGCCGGTCGGCAGCACCAGCCCCGACAGTCGCTCCGCCCATAGCTCAGGGTCGCTCTTGACGGTGACATCGAGCGGCGGCTCGACCAGATGAGCCGCGCCGATGGCATGTGCGCGCTCCTCGCCCCACCAGGTGACCCAGCGCGACCACAGCCAGTCGGGCGTATTGATCCGCGTTGCATCGAGCGCGGCGGCGATGGCATCGCCCTCGCTCGCCACCCGGCGCAACACCGCGTTGACGAGCTTGTCGTAGCGCTTGGCCTTGGGGTCGTATTGGACCAGCGTCACGGCGAGGTCGATGGCCGCATGCGCCGGCGTTCTCAGGAACATCAGCTGCGCCGCCGCCGACAGCAGGATCGGATAGAGCGTGCCGGATTTCTCCGGCAAGCCGCGCTCGAGAAAGTTGTCGAGCACAAAGTCGATCTGGCCTTTGCGCCTGAGGCTCGCCGCCACGATGGCGCGGGTCAGCGCGCGGTCCCGCGCGGGCAGGTTGAGCATGAAGCCCTGGTCGAGCGAGCGCCCCAGAATATCGTCGAGCGGCTGCTTCTTTTGCAGCACCGCCGCGAGCACTTCGACCGCGGCGCGCCGCGCCGGCAAACCGACTTGCGCGTCATGCGTGCGAGCTTTCGCCCGGGCGACTTTGCCGGACATGGTCATGACCTATCTTGCGCGCGAAACTGGGAAGGACCTAGCCCCAAGGGCCGCGTCCCGCAACCCGCCGTTGCTCCGCCCACGGTCCCGACGCCTGCGCGCTTGCGTTAGTAGGCACGCCGGTCTCACCCGTCTCGCGGGCCATCTCTTGCAGACGCGCCACCCGGTTTTCGACATCGGGATGGGTCGAGAACAGATTATCCATGCGCGCGCCGGACAGCGGGTTGACGATGAACATATGGGCCGAAGCGGGATTGCGCTCCGCCGGCATGTTGGGGATGTGCTGAGCGGCGCCGGCAATCTTTTGCAGGGCGGAGGCGAGCGACAACGGCTGCCGGCTGATCTCGGCGCCGGCCCGGTCGGCCTCGTATTCGCGGGTGCGGCTGACCGCCATCTGCACCATGCCGGCAGCCAGCGGCCCGAGAATGAGCAGCGCCAACGAGCCGATCATGCCGATATTGCCGTTGGAATTGCTGCGTCCGCCGAAATAGAAGCCGAAATTGGCCAGCATCGACACCGCGCCGGCGATCGTCGCGGTGATGGTCATCAGCAGCGTGTCGTGATTCTTGACGTGACCGAGCTCATGCGCCAGCACGCCGGCCAGCTCCTGATGGTTGACGGTGTTGAGCAGGCCCGTGGTGACCGCGACGGCGGCATGCTCGGGATTGCGCCCCGTGGCGAACGCGTTCGGCTGCGGGTTCTCCATCACGTAGACGCGCGGCATCGGCAGGCCCGCCGCCGTCGCGAGCTGCTGCACCAGGCCGTACAGCTCGGGCGCCGAGCGCGCGTCCACCTCGCGCGCGCCATACATCGACAGCACCATCTTGTCGGAGTTCCAATAGGCGAACAGGTTCATCCCGCCGGCGACCAGCAGGGCGATGACCATGCCGGCCTGTCCGCCGATCAGATAGCCGATGCCCATGAACAGCGCCGTCAGCGCTGCCAGCAGGATGGCGGTGCGGAAATAGCTCATGCAGCCTCCCGAAAATCGAACGCGGCCGGCCAAGCCCGGCTGTCTCAAGCGTAAATATGGAGGCCCTGAAGCGCTCGACAAGACATGGCCGACCAAAGGCTTTGGCCGGTTTCGGCGCCCGATCGGCAGTTTGGTTTCCGTTCCGGTTACCTTAACGCTTCCTCAAGGCTCCCCCGCCATGCTCGGCCAAGACTTAGCCGCCGGGAGTAGCCTCGCCATGTCAGCCATCCAAACTCGCGCCAAATCCTCCAATCGGCCCGCGCGCACCAGCGCCGAGATCGCGCTCACGGCGGCCCAGAAGCGGCTCATTCGCGAAAGCTTCCTCAAGGTCGCGCCCGCCCTCGATCTCGTCGGCCAGCTGTTCTTCCTCAAGCTGTTTCGGCTCGATCCCGCCTTCCGCGCCCGCTTCGGCAACGACCCGGAGACGCAAGGCCGGAAATTCATGGCGGCGGTGAAGCTCGGCATCATCGCGCTCAACCATGACGACGGACTGGCGCCGATCATCAAGCTGCTGGGCGTCCGCCAGCGCCAGGCGGGCATGAAGGTGCGCGACTACCGCACCATGGCCAAGGCGATGATCTGGACTCTTGAGCGGTCGCTCGAGAAAAAGTTCACAGCCAAGACCAAGGATGCCTGGAGCGTGCTTCTCACGCAGGTCACCCGCATCTTGAGCGGCAGCGACGCCGCTTTATTGCGGAGCGTCGGCGGCACCGCCGGCGTCTGAGCTGACGATCTTCACCGAGACGGCGCCCTTCTCGTCGACCAGGACTTCCACGTCCTGGTTGGGCTCGAGCACCTGCGTCTTGCCGTCGACGGTGAGCTGATCGTCGTCGACCACGACCACATGGCCGTCGACGGTGACCTTGATGCCGTTGGCCAGCGTCTCCTGCGTCATGCTCTTATAGTGGCCGCCGACCGTGACGGTGCGGTTGCCCACCGTCACCGACATGGTTTGCGTGACCGAGCTGTCGTCAGGCGTCCAAAAGCCGATGGCGAACACGATGGCGAACAGAAGCACGAGTACGATGCCGAGACCGATCAGAATGCGTTTGAGCCATGACATGGACGTTCTCTCTCTTTCCTGCGCGCTTCTGTATTAAGTCCTTGGCCTCTGGTTCCCCGACGATCAAGCGGATTTTCGATTCTGCCGGTGCTCGATGAGATCGGCGACGACCGATGGATCGGCGAGCGTCGAGGTATCGCCGAGATTGCCAAAGTCGTCTTCCGCGATCTTGCGCAAAATGCGGCGCATGATCTTGCCCGAGCGCGTCTTGGGCAGGCCGGGCGCGAACTGAATGAGATCGGGCGAGGCGATCGGCCCGATTTCCTTGCGCACCCAGTCGCGCAGCTCCTTCTTCAACTCTTCCGACCAAGTCTGTCCCGCCATCAGCGTCACGTAGCAATAGATGCCCTGGCCCTTGACGTCATGGGGATAGCCGACCACGGCGGCCTCGGACACTTTGGGATGCGCCACCAGCGCGGACTCGACCTCCGCCGTGCCCATGCGATGGCCGGCGACGTTGATCACGTCGTCGACCCGGCCGGTGATCCAGTAATAGCCGTCGCCGTCGCGCCGGCTGCCGTCGCCGGTGAAATATTTGCCCTTGTAGGCGGAGAAATAGGTGTCGACGAACCGCTTGTGGTCGCCATAGACGGTCCGCGCCATTCCCGGCCAGGCATCGAGGATCACGAGATTGCCCTCGGCCGCGCCTTCGAGCAGCTTGCCGTCGGTGTCGACGATGGCGGGCTGCACGCCGAAAAAGGGCAGCGTGGCCGAGCCCGGCTTGAGCTTGGTGGCGCCGGGCAGGGGCGTGATGAGAATGCCGCCGGTCTCGGTCTGCCACCAGGTGTCGACGATCGGGCAGCGTTTGTCTCCCACCACGTGGTAGTACCACTCCCACGCTTCCGGGTTGATCGGCTCGCCCACCGTGCCGAGCAGCTTGAGCGATTTGCGGCTGGTGCGCGTGACATACTCGCTGCCGAGCCCCATCAGGGCGCGGATCGCGGTCGGCGCGGTGTAGAAAATATTGACCTTGTGCTTGTCGATCACCTGCCAGAACCGCGAGGCGTCGGGGTAGTTCGGCACGCCTTCGAACATCAGCGTGGTGGCGCCGTTGGCGAGCGGCCCGTACACGATATAGGAGTGGCCGGTCACCCAGCCGACATCGGCGGTGCACCAGTAGATGTCGCCGTCGTGGTAATCGAACACATATTGATGGGTCATGGCCGCGAACACCAGATAGCCGCCCGAAGTGTGCAGCACGCCTTTGGGCTGTCCGGTCGAGCCCGAGGTGTAGAGGATGAACAGCGGGTCCTCCGCGTTCATTTCCTCGGCCGGGCAATCGTCGCCGACCTTGGCCAGCTCCTGGTCGAGCCACAAATCGCGGCCCGGCGTCCACGGCACCTCGGCGCCGGTATGCTTGACCACGAGAACTTTCTCGACGCCGCGCGCCTTCGCCAGCGCCGCATCCGCGTTGGCCTTGAGCGGCACGCTGCGGCCGCCGCGCAGGCCCTCGTCGGCGGTGATCAGGAATTTCGATTTGCAGTCCGTCGATGCGGCCCGCCAGCGAGTCGGGCGAGAACCCGCCGAACACGATCGAGTGCACCGCGCCGATGCGGGCGCAGGCCAGCATGGCGTAAGCGGCTTCCGGGATCATCGGCAGATAGATCGTGACCCGGTCGCCGCGCTTGACCCCGTTGGCCTTCAGCACATTGGCCAGGCGGCAGACTTCTCGGTGCAATTCGCGATAGGTGATGTGCTTGCGCTTGGGCGTTGGGGTCGTCCGGCTCCCAGATGATGGCGACCTGCTTGCCGCGCTTCTTCAGGTGCCGGTCGATGCAGTTGGCGGCGACGTTGAGCGTGCCGTCCTCGAACCATTTGATCGAGATATCGGGATAGGCGAACGAGCTGTTCTTGACGATGGTGTAGGGCCTGATCCAGTCGAGGCGCTTGCCCTCTTTGCCCCAGAACTTGTCCGGCTTGTCGACGCTCCGGCGGTAGAGCTTGTCGTACGCGTCCTTGTCGATGAAGGCCTTGGCCTTCCATTTCTTCGGGACCTTGACGACCTCGATCTTTGTAGTGCTTGTGCTCGGACATCGGTCCGCTCCTCCCTACGCATACTTTTTTCCGGCGCCTCTGCGGGCGACGGCCAGGCGCTCTTAATTCGCTACACGCCGAAGGCGCCGATCACCGCGCCTTGGATCAGCAGCACGGCGAGCCAATGGCCGCCGTCGATCAGCGTCAGCATCGGCTTGGCGCCGCTGAAGGCGTGGTTGACGCCCATGGTGGTGATGACGAAGCCGAGCCAGACGAGGAAGCCGCTGATCACGCCGCCTCGCACCGTGACATCGCCGAGATGGCCCATCAGCCCGGCCAGCATCAAGGCCATGACGAACAGCGCGACGATGCAGAGGATGAACGGCAGGACCTTGGCGGCGCCCGCTTGCCTTTGCTGCTCCCTGCATTCCGCTTCGGTCTTGCCGAGGGCATGCATCCACGGCTTGGACAACACCGTGTACCAGATCGCGCCGAGGCCGAAGGCGGCCAGCGTTGCGATGATGACGCGACGTAATTCACCCCAGTGAACGTCATGGCGTTCCCCCTCTCATGGTTCGAGCCGCTTCCGACTTTACCCCAGGACGGCTCCCGGCACTAAGCTCTACGGGGGATCGGCCAAGCCGCCCATGGCGCATACTTTGCGCCACTCGGCCGCGGTCACCGGCTGCACCGACAGGCGCGAATTCCTCACCAGAACCATGGACTTGAGCCTGGGCTCGGCCTTGATCTCGGCCAATGTGACCGGCTGCGGCAGATCGCTGACCGCGGCCACGTCGACGCACTCCCATTGGCCGGTGGGGTCGGTCGACTCGGGATGGGCTTCTTTCACGATCCTGACGATGCCGACCACGCGCTTCTCGCCGCCGGTATGGTAGAAGAAGCCGAGATCGCCCTTCTTCATCGCCCGCATATTGTTGCGCGCCTGGAAGTTGCGCACGCCGCCCCACTCGGCGCCCTTGCGGCCTTCCGCCTTTTGCTGGTCCCACGACCAGGTGTCAGCCTCTGATTTGAGCAGCCAATAGGCCATGAGCTCGAGCGGCGCGGCGGCTCACTCCTCCTCTTCGGGGCTGTTCATGGTCCACAGCCACGGGCGGATCTCGACCTTGGCGAACAGCCCGGCCTTGGCAAACGGATCGCCGGCGGCGACCATGCGCGCAGCCGCGAGCGAGGTGGCCTCGATCACGATCAGGCTGCCATTCATGGTCTCGCCGTCATCCGTCATGAACGGCCCGGCGAACACCAGGATGTCGGCGAGATTTTCCAGATAGGCGACATGGTCGGGCCGGTTCGCCAGGCGGATGGCGAGGCTGTCGGGCTTGTCGGTGCAGATCAGCGCATAGAGCATGAAATCCCTCTGCCCATCAGGCTAGTGCGCGGCCGATGGGCTGTCCACGATTACAGCTCGGCCCTGAGCGGGCGCGACAGCAGCGCCTCGATCGCCTCATCGACCGTCGCCATCCCGGAGATCACCGCATGCACCGCTTGCGCGATCGGCATGTCGATGCCGCGCGCCGCCGCCATCTCCACCACCGCGCCGGCGGTATAGACGCCCTCGGTGACGGTCACCCGCGTGCCGAGCGCCTCATCGAGGCTCTTGCCTTTGCCGAGCGCGATGCCGAGCGACATGTTGCGCGATTGCGGGCTGCCGCAGGTGAGCACGAGATCGCCGAGACCCGACAAGCCGGTCAGGGTCTCGCGCCGCGCGCCGAACGCCGCGCCAAAGCGCACCATCTCGGCAAAGCCGCGGGTCACCAGCGCGGCATGGGCGCTGGCGCCGAGCTTCTTGCCGGCGACGATGCCGGCGGCGATGGCATAGACGTTCTTCACCGCGCCGCCGATCTCCGCGCCGATCACGTCGTCGCTCCAATAGCAGCGGAACGGCGGCTGGCTCAGCGCGTGCGAAAGGTCGCGGCCGAGCGCTTCCTCCGACGTTGCGAGCGTCACGGCAGCGGGGAGTCCGCGCGCGACCTCGGCGGCGAAGCTCGGCCCCGACAGCACCGCGACCGGCGCTCCCGGCGCGACCTCGCCCACCACTTGCGAGATCAGTTTGCCGCTCGCCTGCTCGATGCCCTTGGCGCAGATCACCAGCGGCTGCTCTTGCTTCAGAAACGGCGCCAGCGCGCCGGCGATGTCGCGCACATGCTGCGCCGGCGTCGCCATCAGCAGCAGATCGCAATTGGCGACCTCGTTCAGCCGCGCGGTCGCCTCGATCGCCGCGTCGAGCTTGACGCCGGGCAGATAGACCTCGTTGCGGTGCTTCTGATTGATGTCGGCGAGCGTGCTGGGCTCATAGGCCCAGATCAGCACATCGCGCCCGGCCCGGCGTGAGGTGATGGCAAGCGCGGTGCCCCACGCGCCCGCGCCCACGATGCCGACCGATTGAAGCGCCATACCCGATCCTCGCCCGCCTCCATATGCCAGATTTTGCGCCGAGGGTGAAATCGAGCCGGTTACGCCTTGACGCCGGCGCCCATGGCCGGCGGCGCAGCGGGATCGAGCGGCCAGCGCGCGCGGACCGGCGCCGACAGATCGTCGACCATGCCCCGCGACAGCCGCATCGCGCCCGCCCAGGCGATCATGGCGGCATTGTCGGTGCAGAGTTCGGGCGGCGGCACCACCAGCCGGAAGCCGTGCGCGCGCGAGACCGCGTCGAGCGCCGCCTTGAGCCGCTGATTGGCGGCGACGCCGCCGGCCACCACCAGCACGCGCTGCGCCGCTGCTCCCAGCCGCTCTTGATAGAGGTCGAAGGCCCGCGCCGTCCGATCGCTGACGATGTCGGCCACCGCCTCCTGGAAGCTGGCGCAGAGATCGGCGACGTCCTGCTCGCTAAGCGGCGCGCGCGCCTGCGACCGCGTGGCGGAGCGCGGTCTTCAATCCGGCCAGCGAAAAATGCGGCTCGCTTCGTCCGAGCATCGGCCGCGGCAGCTTAATGCGTCGGGCGGCCGCGCAAGGCCTGACGCTCGACCTCGGGGCCGCCGGGATAAGGCGAGCCCGAGCAGCTTGGCGGCCTTGTCGAACGCCTCGCCCAGCGCATCGTCGAGCGTGGTGCCGAGCCGCTCGTAGCGGCCGACATCCTTGACGATCAGCAGCTGGGTATGTCCGCCCGAGACCAGCAGCAGCAGATAAGGAAAGTCGAGACCGTCGGTCAGCCCGGCGGTAAGCGCATGCGCCTCGAGATGATTGATGGCGATGAACGGCCGGCCCAGGCCAAGCGCGATGGCCTTGCCCATGGTGACGCCGACGATCAACCCGCCGATCAAGCCGGGACCGGAGGTCGCAGCCACCGCGTCGATCGCCGCGAAGCCGAGCCCGGCTTCGGCGAGCGCCTGGCTGATGCCGGGTCGAGCAGCTCGACATGGGCGCGCGCGGCGATCTCCGGCACCACCCCGCCATAGGCCGCATGCAGATCGAGTTGCGACCGCACCACGCTGGAGACGGTTTCACCCCGTCCGTCCTGTGCCAGGCGCACGATGGCAGCGGCGGTCTCGTCGCAGCTCGTCTCGATGCCGAGCACGGTCAGGGATATGTCTTTGTCGACGCTCATCATGGCGCTTTCTATAGCGTGTAAGGCCCTCGATTGAAGGGAAAGCCGAAACGGGCCATTAATGGCCCAGCAAAGCTTGTCATGGCCGGGCTTGTCCCGGCCATCCACGCCGTTGAAATTTGGCGAAATTCGTGGATGCCCGGCACTTCGGCCGGGCAGACGAGATCACAACAAATTCAGGAGAACTGCTTGTCCGCCCGCCCCCTCCTGATCGGCACGCGCGGCAGCCCGCTCGCTTTGTGGCAGGCGCGGCATGTGTGGACGCGCCTGCTCGCGGCGCACGGCCTCGGCGACGGCGATCGTCGGCCTGAGCGTGATCACCACCTCCGGCGACCGCATCAAGGACAAGCCGTTGCGCGATTTCGGCGGCAAGGGCCTGTTCACCAAGGAGATCGACGAGGCGCTGCTGCGGGGCGACGTCGACCTGGCCGTGCACTCGATGAAGGACCTGGAGACCGATCTCCCTTCCGGGCTGTGCATCGCCGCCATCCTGCCGCGCGGCGATGTCCGTGACGCCTTCATCAGCGCCAAGGCGCCGTCGCTGGCCGAGCTTCCGCCGGGCGCGGTGGTCGGCACCTCCTCGTTGCGGCGGCAGGCGCAGGTGCTGCGCCTTCGTCCCGATCTCCGGGTGGTCGATGTCCGCGGCAATGTCGAGACCCGGCTCAAGAAGCTCGCCGAGGGGCAGGCCGACGCCACGCTGCTGGCGCTGGCCGGGCTCGAGCGGCTTGGCCTTGCGTCGCATGTCACCGCCATTCTCTCGACCGAGGAGATGCTGCCGGCGGTGGCGCAAGGCGCGATCGGCGTAACCTGCCGCAGCGATGACGCCAACACCCGCACGCTGCTCGATGCGATCAACGATGCGGAATCGGCCACGTCCGTGACTTGCGAGCGCGCGTTTCTGGGGCGCCTCGACGGCTCGTGCAAGACGCCGATCGCCGGCCTGGCCGAGATTGCCGACGGCATCTTGCGCTTTCGCGGCATGATCCTCGCGCCTGACGGCAGCGAAGGCTACGACATCGAGCTGACCGGCGCGGCGGAGAACGCGCTCACCCTCGGGGCTGACGCCGGCGCCGAGCTGCTGGCGCGGGCCGGTCCTGATTTCGTGGCAAGTCTGGTCTGATGCGCCTGCTCGTCACCAGACCCGAGCCTGATTCCGCCCGCGAGGCGGAGATGCTGGCGGCGCGCGGCCATGAGGCGGTGCTTGCGCCGCTGCTGACCATCGAGTTCCTCGGCGACGCGCCTGTGGACCTCGACGGCGCTCAAGCCTTGATCGCGACCAGCCGCAACGCGCTGCGCGCGCTTGGTTCACATCGCGCCCGCGACCAGGCCCTCAAGCTGCCGCTGCTTGCCGTGGGCGATGCCACGGCGGGGGAGGCGCGAGCGCTCGGCTTCACCGACCTCACCATCGGACCCGGAACCGGGGCAAAGCTCGCCAAGTTGATCGTGAACGAATTCGAACCTGCGCGCGGGGCCCTGGTGCATCTGTCCGGCGAGACCATCGCCTTCGATCTGCAATCGGCGCTGGAGAGCGGAAGGCTTCAATGTGCGGCGGGTGGTGCTTTATCGCGCCGTGCCGTCGGGCGCGCTTCCGGCCGATATCTTGAGCCTGCTCAAGGCCGGTAAGCTCGATGGCGTCATCCTCATGTCGCCACGCACGGCCAAGACCTTCGCCGATCTGGTGGCCCGGCACGGCCTGGTAACGCAGGCCAAGAGTCTTGTTTGCTATTGCCTGTCCGAGGCGGTAGCAGAGGCGGCGGCGTCGCTCGGCTGTAAGCTGCGCGTGGCGGCGCGCCCGCGCGAGGAAGATGTCCTTGCGCTCCTGGACTCCGAGGCGGCATCCTCGTGAGTCATTCGACGCTGCTGACGGGCTAAGGTTAAGGCGTGATGGCACATCCTTTGGGCGATCAGGATCAGGGCCCCGGCGGCGGCGCGAAGCGTCCTGCCCAAACCATCGAAGGTACGGCGACCGAAGTTAAGGTCGAGCCGGCGCCCGGCGCGAAGCCTGCTGCCGAACCGGCGCCTCCAACCGGCGATGATGAGCCCTTGGCCGGCGGGTTCGAGGACGGCGGCGCGGCAAAATCGCCTGCGCCACCGCGTCCCGGCCGAATAAAGAGCTTCTTCACTCATTGCGTCGCGGGGCTGCTGGGTGGGCTGGTCGGCGTTGCCGCTCTGGCCTATGCCTGGAGCGGCCTCGATTTCGGCAGCGCCGGCGAGCCGGCGCCCGGCATCGCCGCGCTGGAGCAGCGTCTGGCCAAGCTCGAGGCGGCGCCGTCCTCGCCGGCCGATCCTGAAGATCTGGCTCAGCTCAAATCGCGCATGGCCGCGCTTGAGCAGAGCGTCAACCAGACCTCGCCCAAGCTCACCGAGCTGGCCGACGGTGTCGCTCAGCTCGAAACCTCGCTCAAGACTTTGGCGGACACCGCCAGCGCCGGCGGCTCCGTCGCTGACGCGGCGGCGATCGCCCAGCAGGTCACTGCGGCCGAGCAGCGACTGGACGCCAAGATAGCCGCCGCGCTTGCTGAAGCCGACATCGCCAATGTCTCCGCCATCGCCCAAATGCGAACCGATTTGACCGATCTCAAGGCCAAGTTCGGCGCCTTGGCCGAGGCCGAGCTGGGCACCGGCGGCGGGCCCGAGCTGGCCACGCTCACCGACCGTCTCGCCAAGCTCGAAGCGGCCCTGCCCGCGCTTGCCGGCGCCATCGCCAAGGACTCGGCAGGAACCAAATCCGCGGCAATCGCCATCGCCTTCGCCAATCTTCGCGCCGCCGTCAGCGATGGCCGGCCCTACGCCGCCGAACTCGACATCATCGGCACGCTCGACCCCGCCATCGGCGAGCTCGGCATTTTGCCGGCTTATGCCGAGACCGGCATCCCGACCGTGCCCGAGCTTGCCCGCGCCTTCGCCGCCGCCCGGGACGGCGCGCTTGCCGCGGCCGAACCGGCGCCGGCCGCCGGCGGATCGCTGGTCGACAATTTGATGGCGAGCGCTCAGTCGCTGGTGAAGATCCGCCGCATCGACGAGGCGCCGGCGGGCGAGGGCCCTGACGCCGCGCTCGCCCGCGCCAAAACGGCGCTCGACCAGGGCGATGTCGCCGCCGCCGTGAAGGAAGTCGAGACGCTTGACGGCGCGGCGCGCGAGGCATTCTCGGCGTGGCTCGGCCAGGCGCATGCGCGGCTCAGCGCCGATGAGATTTTGACCCGCCTCGAAGGCGTCGCTGCTCGTGTCGATGGGCGCGGACGGCGAACCCAAGCAGCAATAGGCCGATGACCCGCATCCTTCTCTTCACTCTTGCTGTCCTCGCGGCCGCGGCCGGTCTCGCTTGGTTCGCCGACCGCCCCGGCACCGTCACCGTCGAGTGGCTCGGCTATCAGATCGAGACCACCGCCTTTGTCGCCACGCTGGCGATCGCCGCCGCGGTCGTGCTGCTGATCTTGCTGTGGACCGTGCTGCGATATTTGTTCACCCGTCCCGCCGCGATCACCGCGCATGTGCGGGAACGGCGCCGGCAGCAAGGCTATGACGCGCTGTCGCGCGGGCTGCTGGCGATCGGTGTCGGCGACCGGACCCAGGCCCAGCGTTATGCCGGCATCGCCGGCCGCAATCTTCCGCGCGAGCCGCTGACGGCGCTGCTGCGGGCGCAAACCGCCCAGCTCAGGGGCGACCGCGCCGCGGCGCGGCGTGCCTTCGAGGCCATGCTCGATCGTCCCGAGACCGAGCTGCTGGGACTGCGCGGCCTGTTCCTCGAAGCAAGGCGCGGCGACGACCACGAGGCGGCGCGCGCACTTGCCGAGCAGGCGGTTCAGCGCGATCCGCGGCTGGCCTGGGGCGTCGCTGCCTTGTTCGACATTCAGGCGCGGGCCGGCGACTACGAGGCCGCGCTCGACACGCTCGCCATCGCCCGCACCAACGGTCATGTCGAACCCGACACCGCCTTGCGTCGCCGCGCCGTGCTGTTGACGGCGGAGGCGCGCGAGGCCGAAGCCGCCAATCCCGACAAGGCGCTCACTTTGGCGAGCGAGGCCTTGCGGCTGGCGCCGTCGCTGGTGCCGGCCGCCGAGATCGCCGGGCGCATCCTCGCCTCCCGCGGCGAGAGCCGCCAGGCGTCGCGCCTCATCGTCCGGACCTGGAAACTTTCGCCCCATCCCGACCTGGCCGTGGTCTACGCCTTCGCCAAGCCGGGCGACGCCCCGCGCGAGCGGGTGAAGCGCGTCAAATATCTAGCCGGCCTGACGCCCGACGATGTCGAAGGCCCGATCGCCGTCGCCGGCGCCGCCATCGAAGCCCAGGAATGGGACGAGGCGCGCGATGCGCTGGCGCCTTATCTCGATGGGCGTCCGCCGGCGCGCATCTGCACGCTGATGGCCCGGATCGAAGCGGGCGAACTCGGCGACAAGGGCCGCGAGCGGGAATGGCTGGCGCGCGCGGTGAGGGCGCCGCGCGACCGCGCCTGGATTGCCGACGGCTATGTCTCGGACCGCTGGCTGCCGGTGTCGCCGGTGACCGGCGCGGTCGATGGCTTCGAATGGAAGGCGCCGGTCGATGCCATTGGGCGCGGCGACGACACGCTGCTGATCGACGAGCCGATTATGGCCGAGCCGCCCCCGTCTCTTGCCTTGCCGCGCATAAGCGAGGTGGTCGAGGTGAGGCCGGCGAGCGACAAGGACAGCCGGGGCGCGATCAAACCTACGCCGGCGCCCGCGCCGCAGCCCTCGGCCGAACCGAAGCCCAAGCCGGCGATTTTCGTGCCCGAGCGTCCGCCCGACGATCCCGGCGTCGTGCAAGCCGAGACCGACGAGCCCCAAAGCGCGACCTCGCTCGAACGCCTGCGCGCGGCGCAAATCCGCTGAAACCTGGCCGGCGGTCAGGCGAGCGCCTTGCTTGCGCCATGCCGATATTGCCAGTAATCACAGGGCTGACTTTGTTACCTCGCGCCACCTGAACTCGGCGCCAAAGCCGCAATAGCTCAGTCGGTAGAGCACATCATTCGTAATGATGGGGTCGGGGGTTCGAAATCCCTCTTGCGGCACCATTTCTTGGGATGCTTGGTCAAAGGGTAGGGGCGGGTTTATTGGCGTCCAGCAACGAATAGCGTTTGCACGCCAAAAGGTCCGGGAGACACAACATATTGCCGACGCAAGGCGCGCTTAAGCAGCGCCACGGTTCTCCTGCGCCCGTCTACGAGGACAGCATAGTCCTCGGGAGCTTCCTGTTCGAGCACCAGCGCGTCGCCCCCCTGTTTTTTAGCTTCGCGAAGGCCGCCGCCATCGACGTAGATGAAATTGGCCGAGGTAACGGGCAATGTCTCAAACGCCGAAATTGTGTCTCCATTGAACTCTCTCACGATAGGTTCGGCGTAGTGATATTTCACGAATGGGCGCAGCCTGGCAGGCATGTGCGTTCGAACTATCTCTTGCCAGTATTCGCTCGGATCGACGGACCAAAAAATGATCCCCGCGTCCAGTTCCGAGACGGCCCTGGCGATAACCAGTGTCGAATAGCCGCCGCCAAGCTCAAGGATGACCTTCGGCTTCCGCTGCTTGACAGTGAGGTAAAGGTTTAAAAGGTTGTCGTATTGCGGTGGCAGCGCGTGCGCGGGGTAGCCTACGAAGTCCTCGATGCAGCCTATCCGCTTGAGCTTCCAATAAGCTCTCATGCACCGAAATTGATCGCGCTCGCGCTGATAGGCGGCGACGGGATTTCGAACCCGTTTTGCGATGCCTATAAGGCCGGCGAGCAGGCTTGGATGCCACACTACGGGAGCGCGCCAATGGGCGATGATATTACGCTCCCCCTTTATCTTTGACATCGGGACACCCCTCGACGTCTGCGCCTCGGACGATCTTATTCTAGTCCCCCTATTGCCTACAACTTCTAAGGGAACGCGGCAGAGATGCCATGTGAAAGCAACTCCGGTATCTCCTGCGCCGCAGATGCCGACTGCGAAGCCGCCCGCCGAGGTGGTGGCGAAGCATGGGGCTAAGCGCTGTTGGGAGACGCACTACATATTTCGATTGCACCTGCATCGCCGCCAATGGAATGATCGCGGCCCGAAAGGATGCAGCGAACAAGCAAGCCCGCCGGATGATCGAAAGGGGCCCCGGTTCAATTCTGCATATTGCGCTCAGGGCATGCATAATTCAGTGTCACGTTCATGCAGAAAGTCCTAACGCGAGAGACTGCGTTTCGGTCCGTGGCGGCGTGCCCGTGGTGTGGATCGGGTGAACCAGACCACCGAACACCCGCAAAAGAAGCCTTCGGCTCAAAGACGAACAAATATCTCGACGCTATCGCTGAGCGCATCGATCTGCCGGTTTCCACGCTGATTGCGAGCATGGATACGTTCGAATGCCGCAACTGTGGGACGGCCTATTGCGATCCGTGGTTGTCACAACCTGCGACTGAGTGGCTTTTCAGCCTCGGTTATCCGCAACATCATTCTGGGTGGTTGAGGTTTTTCGCCTGGCTGGATCGGAGTCCCAACTATCAAAAAGTGTACGCCCCACGGGCGGAGCGTATCTGGGCCTATTTAGGCAACAGGCTCGGGACCATTGCCGCCTATGGCGAGATTGGCTGTCCGTTTACGGGGCTATTCACTTATTTTCAGGAGCTGTTGCAGACCCCCCAGGAAAGCTTTGCGCGTTTCGAGGCGCACTGTGCCGAACAAGCAAAGACGGCTCCCCAGCCGATGTATGTGGGGCGTTTGCAGTCTCTTGTTAGCGCCGCAACGGCCATGAAGGGCTGGAAGAATCGCCGGCGGTGGCGGCGCTCTCCGCCGGCGTCTTCGACTTCCAACGTCAGCGCTGCAGCGACTTTGCCCGACAGTCTTTCTTATTTCCGTGCTCCCTCCACCCTTTCTTGGCAGGCCAGTTGTCAGGCGCTTGGCTGTAGCTGCAGCGCGACGGCAATGGGCAATTTCGATGTGGACGTTACAGAGTTTTCAAAGCTGAACTCCCGCTTCGATGTCTTGGGCTTCTACAAGACGCTGGATCATCAAGATCGTCCGCTGCAAGCCTTGGAGAAGGCGCTTCAATTCGCGCGAGCAGTGATCATCGAGGCGCATCCTGACACCGAAGCCGGCAAGCAACATCTCTTTGTGATCAATGAGGCATTGGAACGCACGGCTCATCGTAACGGATGGTTCTTCGAAGAGTTCTCCGAGCAGATCGGCGGCAGTGACCGCGTCTATCTCGTGGCCTTGGAGCCGCCCACCAGGAGAACGTGACGTGACCCTAGCGTGTGCGGGGAAGGCCTAGATACCGCGTGGTTCCCCGGCGGATCAGGCGTGTGGGGATCTTGCCGCGCAGGAAATGATCGAGGCGGGCGAAGAAGCCGACCGGGTACCGAAACCGCGGTCGAGGCGCGTCCAATGCATCGGCGATCGTGATTGCAACTTCCATCGGATCGCGAGCTGTTCCCGCCTCGTGCTGGTCGGCGCCACGGAACACTTGGCGCAGCCACGGGAGATAGGCGCTGCCTTCAGGGGTTAGGCGAGGGGTGCTTCTCCAGATTTGCGTTTTGTAAGGGCCCGGCTCGATAAGGATGACGTGGATGCCGAAGGCGTCGAGTTCGTAGGCAATCGAACTCGGCCCAGCCCTCGAGCGCCCATTTTGAGGCGCAGTAGATCGAATTTGCGGGCTGGCCTGCAAAGCCCGCTTGGCTCGAGACCGCGACGACGCGGCCGCTTCTTTGCGCGCGAAAGATCGGCAGCAGCGAACGCGTCAATTCCAGCACGCCGAAGAAATTCGTCTCCATCACGCGTCGTATTTCCGATTCGGGTATGTCCTCAAGCGCGCCGGCAACCGCCACTCCGGCATTGTGCACCACGGCATCGATCGCGTTGTCGGTCTGCGCCAGGATGGACGCAACCGCGGCGTGGATCGATTTGGCATCGCTTACGTCGAGTTGGCAGATCGTAACCCGATCCCGGACGCCCGCACGCTCCAAGGCACCCTCCAAAGATGCCTTTCTGGTCAGGTCGCGCATGGTGGCAAACACGCGCCACCCTCGAGACGCCAGAACTTCCGTCGTGACGTGACCGATGCCGGTGGAGGTTCCCGTAATCAGCACCGTTGGCATTGGTCCTCCTGTCCCGCGCTCACAGCTGGCGCCCGGGCTTGGTCGAGAGACGGCGCCTGTTGCCCAATTGTTACAGACACCTTCGCCACCCGGCCTTAACCTCGTACATCGTTTTGAGCAGGCGAATCGTCATGGCGAGAGACGGCACGAGCGAGCATAGGCCCGGCGAGCCCGCCGTTGCGCCTCCCGATCTCGAATTGTCCGCGCGGCCGTCTTTCTCGCAGCGTTATGGACTGTCCACATCCTGGCGCTACGGCTCGGCCAATGTTCTGCTCTTGCTTGGTTCGGCATCGATTGTCGCGGGCGGCTGGGCGCCTTGGCTGGTGCTGGCCGTCGCCATGCTCCTGGGATCGTTTGCCGACGAGGTCAATGGCGACGATCGGACCTCGCTCGACGACGGCAGCTGCTGGTTTTGCAAAGTCAATCTCTACCTGTCGCTGCCTCTCGTCTGCCTCCTGGCTCTTGTCCTCATACGTTTCGCCGCGGTGGAGCCCAGCCTCAGCGAGCATCTCCTGCAACTGATCGGCGTGCTCTGGCTCTCCGGCTATTTGTTCGCGCTTGTCGGTGCCACGGTCGCTCACGAATTGTGTCACCGGTCAAGTTCGCTTGCCAAGGTTTCGGCCTACGTGCTGCTCGGCTTTACCGGCAACGCCTCGTTCGTAACCTATCACCTTTATGCCCATCACCGGCAGGTCGGCACCTATAGCGACGCTGCCACGGCGCGGCGCGGGGAGCGGCTCCGCACGTTTATGGCGCGGACTCTCGTGCAGCAATTCGCGCAGGCGGCGCGGCTCGAGGCGGTCCAACTGCGCCGCCGCGGCTTGTCGCCTTGGTCGTGGCGGAACCGCTTGATCCTGGCTCACCTTGCGCCTTTGACGATCGTCGTATCGTTCTCGCCGCAATCTTCGCCGGCGCCCAAGGCGTATTTGTGATCGTCGCCGCCGGGCTGCTCGGACGGCTATTCCACGAGCTCATCAACTATGTTCAACATTATGGCCTGGTTCGGGTCGAGAATTTTCCGGTGAAGGAGCATCACAGTTGGGATTGCTATCGAACCATCTCCAACTCTCTGCACTACAATTTGCCGCGTCACTCTGACCACCACATGGCCGCCACGAAGGATTTCTGGCAGCTGCATGCGCAGCAGCAGGCTCCGATGCTGCCCTACGGCTACCAGACCATGGCATTCATTGCGCTCACGCCGCCGCTATGGCGGCGAATCATGAAGCCGTTGCTGGCGGATTGGGACCGAAATTACGCAAGTGACGCCGAACGAGAAATTGTTCGTGAGCGGGGTTGGGACGGCGTCGCCTAGACGTTCATCACCAAAGATTGAGCGCAGGGCTCACTGAACGCAGCGTACCATTGTGATGTTGTGCCTCTCGCCGGCTATGCCACCAAAGGCGAGACCGGCACCTGCATCGGTTCGACCGGATCGGTCCTGGCAGGAAGGCTGCACAATCCTCCGCCCAGATAGAGGTGATGCCAGAGCTGCGTCGCCACCACGCCGCCCAGGCCCAGGCTCGCGAAAGTCCCCAACCCGCGGCCTTCGCCCCCTGCCAACGCATCGCAATCACGCCGCACCCGCGCGACGTCGAAATAGCCGGTCCGCCTCAGACTTTCGGCGCTGATGAGCTCGCGCACGAAGGCCGGAGGCCGAGTGAGAAAACTCTCCGCCAGCGGCGCCCGAAACATATGCTTTGGCCGTTGTGCCACCGCTTCGGGCAGCACGCGCTGCGCCGCTTGGCGAAGGAGATATTTGTCGCGCAGTCCGCGTCTCAACTTCCACCGCGGGTGAAGGCGAGAGGTGAGGGCAATGACATCCTCATCGAGAAATGGGTAGCGCGCTTCCACGCCATTGGCCATCGAGACCCTGTCGCCCTTCGGACCAAGCAGCAGGCCGGCCAACTGAATCTTGTAGCCGATGTAGAGCGAGCGGTTCAGCGGATGCCATCGGGCCATGCGCGTCAGGTCGAGGTCGAGGTCCTCATAGGCAAGACGGCTTCCGAGGTCTTCCTTGAAGCCCGCGCTGAAATACCGATCGCGCGATGTCGCCACGAGATTATACATCAGGGACTGGGCGTGCGGCCCCGCGATCGTGGTGTCGACATGGGCAATCTCAGCGAAGCTCAGATTGGGTGCGGCCCATTTGCGTGCCAAGCGGCTCATCAGCGTGCTCGGACGGAAGGCGTCGCCCACGTCGAAAGTCCGCGCAAGCTCGCGTATCTTGAACCAGACATAGCCGGCGAAGGCTTCATCCGCTCCCTCGCCGGTGAGGACAACTTTGTAGCCTTCGGACCGCACCGCGCTGGACAGCGTGAGCAGGGCGGCGCAGGACGTGTCAAGGACCGGGCTTTCGGCAGCCTCGGTGAGCGCCGCGTAGGAGTTCATGATGCGATCCGGTCCGGCTTCCACCACGGTCGGGCGGCGGCTGCCGATCGCGCGAGCGGATTCCAATGCCGTATCGACCTCGTCGAGATCCCGGCCAGGAATTCGCAGCGTAAAGCTCGGCAACGGCTGACCCGCAACGCGCCTCGCCATGGCGAGGACATACGCGGAGTCCACTCCCCCGCTCAGATAACCGGCGACGGGAACGTCGGCGCGAAGCCTGATCTCGACCGCACGCGCGAACGCCGCCTCGAAGGCATCGGTGAGTTTGCTTCCGTCGGCGCTGTCGACTTCGTCGCCCCAGTCCGGGAAGTCCAAATCCCAATATTTGCGTTCGACCGGCGCCGTTGGCCTCCCGCGGCTAGGCAAGGTGAGCTTCACATAATGGCCAGGCGCCACGGCCTGAACGCCTTCGAACGCGGTGCGGCGTCCGCCAAGCGCAAAAAAGGTGAAAAGATGATCAAGCCCGTGCCGGTCGGCCACCGGCTTCACCGCCCCCGAGGCGATGAGCGCCTTGATCTCGGATCCGAAATAAATGACGTCGCCCTGACGCGACCAAAACAACGGACAGATGCCGACGCGATCTCTCGCTAATATCGCCACGCTACGCGCGAAATCGATGAGAACGAAGGCAAACTGACCTTTGAGATGGGGAAACAGTTCCTCGCCATGCTCCTCATAGAGGTGAACGATCAGCTCGGAGTCGCTGTGCGTGCGAAAGACGTGGCCTCTGGCTTCGAGTTCCGCCCGCCGCTCGGGAAAATCGAAGAATTCTCCATTGCAGATCACCGCGATGGTCCGGTCCTCGTTGAAAATCGGCTGACGGCCGTCCTCGACGCCCACGATGCTGAGCCTGCGATGCGCAAGTCCAACGCCCGGTGCGAACAGGAAACCACAATCATCCGGACCGCGATGCGCCAACGCGGCCGCCATGCGACGCACCATCAGGCGATCCGGCTCGCGTCGACCAGCGAGGTCAATCAATCCTGCAATGCCGCACATATTCCCCCGCTCTGTCAGGTTTTGAGATTGAGTGGTTGCAATTACTTAGTTCGCGAGCGGGCTTCTCCACACCCACGCGCGGCAACAGGCCGCTCCCATTATTCGATATTGACGCATCCCAACCGCAACGTAACGGCTTAAGCAGTTGCGCCCAAGTTGGAAACTTCAAAGTGCAATTCCGGCCGCAATGGTTTAGCCGTGCGCATGCCCGCGCCTGGGTAGAAATGCTTATTAGACCGGCCTTTTGTGTCTTCCCGTGATCGGTACAAATCTCGAGAACCCATGACTCGGCGAGTATCCAAATCAAAGCGGCCGCGTCTACCGGACGATCGGCCGCCGCCTGTTGAGCCGGTAAGCGAAAAAGGGCCATCGATCGCCCTGGTTATAGCCGTGGTTCTTACCGCCATACTTGAGGTGCTCGACATTACGATAGTGAGTGTGGCGATGCCACACATGCTGGGCGCTTTCGGGGCAACCTCAGACCAGATCACTTGGGTCCTCACCTCGTATCTCGTCGCTGCCGCTATTATAATGCCGCTGACGGGCTATTTGTCGCGCGTTTTCGGGCGCAGGCGTCTTCTGATTTCCTCGATTGTAGGCTTCGTCATTTCCTCGGCGCTATGCGGCCTTTCCTGGAATCTCCTGAGCATGGTGATTTTCCGGATCGCCCAAGGGATTTGCGGCGCTCCGCTCGTAGCATTGAGTCAGGCCATTCTGCTTGAAGCATTCCCCCGCGAAAAGCACGGCCAAGCGCTTGCCATTTTCGGCCTGGGCATCATGGTGGCGCCCGTCCTCGGCCCCGTCTTGGGCGGTTGGCTGACCGACACGTTCGTTTGGCGAGCGGTATTTTACATCAATGTGCCGATTGGGGCGATCGCGTTATTGCTGGCAATGGGGCAACTGGCCCGGGTGCCGCTGAACTACGCAAAGACCGATTGGACCGGTCTAACCCTCTTGGTTCTGGCTATAGGCTCACTCCAACTGGTCCTCGATCAGGGTCCAACGCGGGACTGGTTCGACTCCCGCTTCATTCAAATCTTCACCGGCGTGACGGTGTTTGCCGGCGCAGCCTTCTTGATGCGTGGCTGGGGCAAGCCCGACAACATCGTCGACCTCTCCCTTCTCAAGGACCGGAATTTCTTCGCCGGCCTGATCGCGAGCATGGCCTACGGTATCCCATTGTTCGGCACCATCGCCCTGCTGCCCCTCCTCACGCAGCGATTGATGGGCTATCCGGCGATGAGCGCCGGCCTGTTGTTCATGCCCCGGGCGGTTGTCAGTGCGATCGCGCTGGCGATAACGGGAGGCTTGCTGTTGCGCCTGATTGACCCGCGCTACCTGGTCGCCGTGGGCCTAATTCTATCGGCGATTGGCGCCATGGTGATGTCGCGTCTGTCGCTTTACGTGGACGCTTGGGGCCTGATTTGGCCCGGCATGATCGCCGGCGCAGGCATGGGCCTATTTTTCGTGCCTCTGAACGCCGTTGCTTTTGGCAGCATCAGCGACGCCAAGCTCGATGAGGCGTCTGGCCTCATGGCCCTCATGCGTGGCATCGGCTCCTCGTTGGGAATCGCGGTGGTGAGTTGGCTCCTGGTGCGCCAGGGCCAGGTCCACTGGTCGCACCTGATCGAGAATCTCAACCCCTTCAATCCGGCGGTTGCGCCCTATCTCGCCGGCCCTGGTCAAAATCCGGCCTCACCGGGAACCTTGAAGATCATGGCGCTCGGTGTTCTCCGCCAGGCGCAGATGCAGGCCTTCATCGATTTGTTCTGGTTCATCGGCTGGGTGACTTTCGCCCTCGTGCCGCTGGTCTTTCTTATGAAGCGGCCCGAGCGGAAAGTCTCGCCATTTGCCTGACCAACGCCACGGCAGCGCGCGGCTATTTGAACAACACCAGCGCCTCTTCGGCCAATACGCCGCCCGTCAGCGCGATATCGGCGAACGGCGTCTTGGCCGCGATCTCGGCATCGGTGATCATGATCTGGCCGATCTTGGTGGCGAGCTCGGCGATCGAGGCGCCGAACACCACCCGCGAGATGCCGCACCACACGATCGCGCCCATGCACATCGGGCAGGATTCGCCCGAAGTGTAGAGCGTGGTGCCCTTCAGCTTCTCGGGCCCGTGTGCGGCGAGAAAATTCCGGATCGCCACCATCTCGCCGTGGGCGGTCGGATCCCGCTCCTGCTTGCCGACATTGCGGCCGCGGGCGAGCACCGCGCCGTCACCCACGATCACCGCGCCGAACGGGTAATCGCCGAGCGCCGCCTCCTCCAGCGCCAGCCGCATGAAGCGCCGATCAGCTTCGGTGGCCGGCGCCTCGATGCCCCGGCCGAGCGCCGGGAGCGCCAGCGGCAGCGTCACCGCGCCAAGCGCGCCGGCGACCAGATGGCGGCGGCTCAGGCTGGGGCGTAACGCCTTCAAATCGTCCTGCATGGCTTGGTCTCCAACGGTTTCCCGGGCTCTCGCCCCGCGTCGCTAGGTCGCCGGAACGTGATGAGGTTCCAGGCATCCCGGCTGGTACAGTCGCGCCCTTCCCTTACCGTCCAATGAAAGCGATCCCGCCCATGTCGTTCGGAATGTATCAGGCCTCCGTTCCGGCCTTCCTCAAGATGCTGACCACCCTCTCGAACCTGCTCGACAAAGCCGAAGCTTTTGCCGCCGAGCGCAAGATCGAGCCCGAGGTGTTGCTGAACTGGCGGCTGGCGCCCGACATGTTTGCCCTCACGCGGCAGATTCAGATCGCCGCCGACTTCGCCAAGGGCACCACGGCGCGGCTGGCCGGCAAGGAAGTCCCGAAATACGGCGACGACGAGAAGAGCTTCGCCGAGCTTAAGGCCCGCATCGCCAAGACGGCGAAATTCGTCGAGAGCCTGTCGCCGAAGGACTTCGACGGCTGCGAGACCCGCGACATCTCGCTGACCGTCGGCGGTCAGGACATGCACTTCAAGGGCGAGCCCTATCTCGTGCATTTCGCGCTGCCCAATTTCTATTTCCACGCCACCACCGCTTACGACATCCTCAGAAGCTGCGGCGTCGACATCGGCAAGCGCGATTTTCTCGGTGTGACCTGAGAGCGACGGCGTTCAGGTGGCGATGCCGGAGTTGTCTCGGCCGCGAAGCAGCAAGGTCATCACCAAGCCGGCGGCGAAGCCGCCAATATGGGCCATGTAGGCCACGCCGCCCGCGCTTTCGTCCGTGGCGGCGATGGTGCCGACGCCGCTCACCAACTGCAGGGCGATCCACATGCCGAGCACGATGAAAGCGGGCATGGCGACGAGCTGCCGCCCGACCAGAACATTCACCCGCGCTTGCGGAAACATCAGGATGTAGGCGCCGAGCACGCCGGCGATGGCGCCCGAGGCGCCGACATTGGGAATGCCCGATTCTGGCGACAGGGCATATTGCGAGAACGTCGCCGCGATGCCGGCCAGCAAATAGAAGATCAGGAATTTGAAATGACCGAAGCGGTCTTCGACATTGTCGCCGAAGATCCACAGGAACAGCATATTGCCGAACAGATGCAGCCAGCCGCCATGCATGAACATGGCCGAGAAGATGGTCACCGCATTAACGCCTGGTTGCTCGGTAAACCGCCCCGGAACGAACGCCCAATTGGTGATGAACTGATCGCCGCCGGCCAGCTCGGCCAAAAAGACCACCACGTTGAGGCCGATCAGCGCGAACGTGACGACGGGAACGGTCCGCCGCTGGCTGTCGTCGTCGCCGACCGGAAACATGCGTGATTTTGCCTTCTGCCGGACCTCGTGCGCCGAGATCATAGAGGAGGCCGGGGGGAAGTCTATCGGCCACCCGCCCGCCAAGGATGCGGAGGGATGCTTCTCGGCAACGGTCGCCGGGAGAATGAACCCCGGGCCTTGATTGAGGGTGGCCGTCGCCGCCCTCCGGGACTAACCTTGAACGGCTACGAGGGATTTTCGAGATGGGCGGACGAGCCTTAGTGGCGGGCTTTGGCGCTACGGCCCTGGTCTTCGCGCTTGGTCGGCAGCGCTGCCTACGCCGTCGAGGTGCCGGCGGGCGCGCAGCCCGCCGACATGGCCTCATCGCCGCCAGCCGCGCCTGCCGGCGGCACCGAACTTTCCGAGTTTCCTGCCCCCGCCTCTGCCGGCGAGGACGAACCGTCGCTCGCTCCGGCGGCGGCGCCTGACGGCGAAATGGCGCGCGAGCCCGCCGAGGCCACCGATAGTGTCGCCACGCCTTCCGGCGACGGCGCCGAGACGCCGGCGGACACCGCGGCCGTGGAACCGAGCGAGGTCCCTGCCGCCACGCCGCCGACCGGCGGTGAAGCGAAGCCTGAGGATGCCGCCGCGCCTGGCGACACCGCGGTCCCGGCCGTGCCCGCGCACCCGGTCGTAGCCGCCATCAGGACGAAGCTTCAGGATCCCGCTTTGCGCAAGGGCGGCACGGCCGACGAGCTCGCCGCGCTCGACGCCTTTTATGCCGAGCGCACCGACCCGCCGCTATGGATCACGGGCATGGGCTTCTCGGCCAGGGCCCAAGCGATCATCGTCGAGATACAGAAGGCCGGCGACTGGGGCTTAGCGCCCGAGGCCTTCGACCTGCCGCCCGCCTCCGATCTGCCGGCCACCACCGAGGCCCAAGCCCTCGACGAGCTCAAGCTTGATCTCGCCGCCTTGAAATATGCCCGCTTCGCCCGCGGCGGACGTCTGTCTCCCGCGCGCATCAGCACGCTGTTCGATCAGAAGCCCAATCAGCTCGATCCTAAACTTGTCTTGACCGAGCTCGCGGCCTCGGCCTCGCCCGGCGTCTATCTGGCGTCGCTCCAGCCCAAGCAGGAGCAGTTCCTGAGCCTGCGTCAGGCGCTCCTCAAGGCGGTTGCCGCCAGCAAGGCCAAGGGGCGCAAGCCGGCCGGCGACGCCACCGTTCAGCGGCTCATCGTCAACATGGAGCGCTGGCGCTGGATGCCGCCCGACCTCGGCTCCTATTATGTCTGGAATAACATCCCGGCCTTCACCACCCGCGTCATCAAGGGCGGCAAATCCATCTATGTCGGCAAGGTCATTGTCGGTCAGGTCAAATACGCCACCCCGATCTTCTCCGCCGACATGAGCTCGATCGTGTTCAATCCGGACTGGACCGTGCCCGAGACCATCAAGATCGAGGATCTCCAGCCGCGCTTGCGGCAAGTCAAGGGCGGCGTGCCGGACATCTCGGTTCTGCGCGAGAACAAGCTGTCGGTCAGCTATCAGGGGCACCCGGTCGATGCCGAGACCGTGGACTGGCAACGCGCCAATATTCTGCAATACACCTTCACCCAAGAGCCGGGCCCCGACAACGTGCTCGGCTCGCTCAAGTTCAACTTCCCCAACCGCCACGCCATCTACATGCACGATACGTTGCAGCCGGAGCTGTTCGATCAGACCGTGCGCACCTTGAGCCATGGCTGCATCCGGGTGCATCAGCCTGACCGCTTGGCGCTGCTGTTGCTCGCCGAGGACAAGGGTTGGTCCGAGCAGCAGGTCAAGGATCGCCTCGCCAAAGGCAACAATAGCGGGGTGGTGCTCACCCGGCCGGTGCCGGTCCATCTCACCTATTTCACGCTGGCCTTCGACGGCATCGGCAAGCTGCGCAGCTATGACGACGTCTATGGCATCGACCAGAAAATGGCCGCTTCTCTGTTCGGCAAGGCCGAGGCGCTGCCGGCGGCAGTCGCCCCCGCCGCCAAGCCGCAGAAGCGCAGCGCCTGGAATGCCGGCTTGGGCGGGGCGATGAGCGGCATTCCCGGCCTGTTCGGCAATTAGCCGGACGGCGCTATTTCGCCGCCGCCACTTCGGAATTTTCCAGCGCTGCCAGGATGTTGCGAGCCAGCTCGCTCAGCGACGGATCGCGTGCGCCCATCACCAGCACCAGATCGCCCGGCCGTGCTTGCTCGGCGACCCGCGCCACCAGCCGCTCGCGCGAGGCGGCAAACTCGGCGCCTGGTGCCGAGCGCGCCGATCTCGGCGACGATGTCGGCCGCCGAGAAATCGCGCGTGGCGGTGCCGCCGGCGTAGAACACTTCGAGCATCCACAGCCGGTCGTCGGCGCCAAGCTCGCGCGTGAAGGTGGTGACGAAATCGCGGCGCAGGAAGCGGGTCGGCCCGTAGCCGTGCGGCTGGTAGATCGCCAGCACGCGCTTGGCGCGGAGCTTCGCCGTCCGGATCGCCGCCGCGATCTTCTCGGCATTGTGGGCGAAATCGTCGATCACCTCGACGCCGCGCGACCTTGCCCACGGTCTGGAACCGCCGGCCGATGCCGCGTGAAGCCGGCGAGCGGCGCCGCCATCTCCTCGAGCGCCACGCCCAGGACGCGGCAGGCGGCGATCGCCGCCAGCGCGTTGGCGACGTTGTGCGCGCCCGGCACCGGCAGCTCGAACATTGTATCCTTCACGCGAAAACGGCTTGACGCCGGGCCGAGCGCGACATCCTCGCCGCGTATGCCGGCACGCGCGCTCAAGCCGAACCGCAGCGCGCCGCCGGCGAATTGATCGAGATTGTCGGCGTCGCCCACCACCAGCGCCTCGCGCACCCGCGCCCGCAAGGTGGCGAACATCGCCGCCACCTCGGTCATCTCCTTGTGGTCGCGCTGTAGATTGAGCACCACGCCGATGGCCGGCGCGTAGCGCACCAGGCTGCCGTCGCTCTCGTCGGCCTCGACCACCAGCAGGTCGGACGATCCGGCGAAAGCATTGCCCGGCAGGCCTTGCGCCTCGAGCGCCGGCAGATCGCCGCCGGTGATGACCGACGGGTCGCGGCCGGCGCCGTTGAGAATGGCGAACACCATCGCCGTCACCGTCGACTTGCCGCTGGTGCCGGTCACCGCGACCGAGCGGTGGCGCGCCACGAAATCCGCCAGCAGCTCCGAGCGATGAATGATGGGAATGTTCCTCGCGCGCGCCGCGGCGACATCCGGCACCTGATCCTCGACGGCGGTCGACACGATCAGCGCCGCGCAATCGGCGCCAAGCCCGCTGCCGTCCTGCGGCATCACTTCGATGCCGAGACGCTCGAGCTGGGCGCGCAAGTCGCCGCGCTCGCCGCGGTCGAAGGCCCGGTCGCTGCCGCTCACCCGCCCACCGGTCATCGCCTGAAACTGGGCGAGCGCGCTCATGCCGGCGCCGCCAAGCCCGGCATAATGAAAGCGGCCACCGCCTCGAGGATCGGGGATGATCAGCGTCTCGGGCGCGGCGATGAACACGGCATCGCCTTCGCGCATGTGGTCGAACAGCTGCCTTACAGCGTCGTTCGACAACCGCACGCAGCCATGGGAGAGCGGTCGGCCGAGCGCCTCCTCCTGGTTGGTGCCGTGGAGATAGATGTAGCGCGCGAGCGAGTCGCAGCCCGCCCCGCGATTGATGCCGTCCTCGAGCCCGTCGAGCGTGAGGATGCGGGTCAGGATCAGATCGTCGTCACAGGCCTCGCCGCACCAGGTCGCGCCGGTCGGCTCGCGCGACGCGAACACCGTGCCGGCCGCCGCGTTCGCGCCGATCCGCGCATGGACGCGGTGCCAGCCCGGCGGCGTGCGGAACGAGTTCTCCGCGCCGCCGATGCCGTTGCGCGCCGTGGACACCGGCCAGACGGCGACCGCCTGCCCGGATGCGATCCAGACTGCCATCTGGCGTTCGGTATCGACCACCAGCAGCCGCTCGGGCAGCGCCGCTGGTGCGCCCGGGCGCGACAAACCTGCCCGCGCCAGATCGAGGGCGCGGTCGGAGATTTGGACGGAGGGAGCGGTCACGCGCGCACTCTGCCATAACGCGAGCGCGCGGGGTTACCCCCTAATTGGCGCCCCGGCTAGAACATTGGCCCGCCATAGGGGTAGTAAAACTGCCAATAGCGATACTGATAGGGCCGCCAATAGGGGTAATAGCTCCAATTGTAACGGCGCGGGTATTTCGCCACCGAGCGCTTGGAGCGCGCATAGCGGCGGGCCACCGGCTCCGCCACGCCGGCGCCGACGTCCCGGCTGAGCGCCGCCTGATCGCCAAGGGCAAGCGGGACGGCCGAAGCCGGTCCAGCCGCCAAAAAAGCCCCGGCAGCAAAGAGTATAAGGGCAATGGCCGAGCGCATTGGCAGGCCTCCTTTCGCCGTGTCTTCCGGTCTAGCCTCGAGCATAACGCTATACCCCAGGCCTCCTTTCCGTCCGGTTAGCGGGCGCGTTCTCCACACCGACCATAGCCTCGCGGCATCGAATTGGAAGCAAAGCGGCATTTCAGCTTGGCCGCGTCTTTCGCCATGCTCGGATCGCTCAAGTTCCGCCGGAATCGGCCGCCGATAGGAGAACAGTCCATGCTTAAACGTCTGATTTGCTCTGTTGCGCTGCTGCTCGGCGCCCTCGCACTTTCACCCCTCGCGCCGGTCCAGGCCGAAGCGGGCGACGGCATCGTCAAGTTCAAGAGCGCCTATCCCATGCCCGAGACCATCGCGCGCATGAAGAAGGACATCGCCGACAAAGGCATCAAGTTCTTCGACGAGATCGATCAGTCCAAGCTTGCCGACGACGCCGGCATCACGCTGCTGCCCTCGACCCTGCTGGTGTTCGGCAATCCGCCGCTCGGCACCTTGTTCATCACCGCCGATCCCGATGCCGGTCTCGACTGGCCGGTGCGGCTGCTGGTCTACCAGGATGCCAAGGGCGACGTGTGGGTGGCCTATACCGACTTCGCCTGGATCGCGCGCCGCCACGGCATCACCAATCGCAAGAAGGAGTTCAAGATGGCCTCCGAGGTCATTGGCTCCATCACCTCGACGGTGAAGGCGAAATAGGCCGCTTAGAGCCACACCGCGGCGGTGAGCAGGATCAGGATCTCGCTCACCTGCTCGAGCGCGCCGAGCACGTCGCCGGTCTGGCCGCCGACCTGCCTGATGGTGAGCCACGCCAGCAGGCCGCCCGCCAGCGCCAGCAGCGCGACGGCGATCAGGGTGGCGCCGAAGCCGAGGCATAGCAGCAGCACCACGACGCCGATGGCGACCGCCAGCACCGCGCTCTGTTGCGGCGGATCGCCGGCATCGGCCGACAGGCCGTCTTGGCGTGCGGGCGGCACGCGCCGCATGAACACCGGCATCACCGCGCGCGCGCCGGCCTGAGCGGCGATCAGCGCCGCCGCGACCAGCGCCGGGTCGGCCAGGCTGGCGATGGCGCCCACCCGCACCATCAGCGACAGCGTCAGCGCCGCGGTGCCGTAGGTGCCGATCTGACTGTCGCGCATGATCTCGAGCTTGCGGGCCGGGCTCACGCCGCCGCCGAATCCGTCGACGGTGTCGGCCAGGCCGTCCTCATGCAGGCAGCCGGTGACCAGCAGCGTGACGGCGACGGCGAGAGCCGCGCATACAAAGGCATGGAGCCCGAGGCCGTGGGCGAGCCAATAGATCAGCGCGCCGAGCGCGCCGACGCCGGCGCCGACGATGGGGAAGGCCCAGCTGGCGCGGGCGATTTCGCTCCCCGCCGACGGCGCGGCGCCGACCAAGGGCAGCCGCGTCAAGAAGGCTAGGCCGGTCTTGAGGTCCGTGCTAAGGCCGCTGATCGTGGCGCTCGTCGTCATCTCCAGTCCCCCTGTCGCGCCGCGCTTACGGCGGCTTCGCTCACATCCCGGACCCCTGCCGAGCTAGGCATTCTACTCCCAAATGACGCGCTTTGCCTCATTCGCCGATCTTCACGCGGCCTGCCTCGATCTCCCCGGAGGCCACCAGGATGCCGCCGCCGCGGTGGCAAGCCGCGAACAGACGCTGACCAAGCCCCCGCGCAGCCTCGGCCGGCTGGAACAGGCCGTCGCCTGGCTCAGCCTGTGGCAGGGTCTGAGCCCGCCGCGCCTCGGCACAGTCGAGATCCTGGTGTTCGCCGGCAATCATGGCGTGACGGTACGAGGCGTCTCGGCCTATCCGGCCGCGGTCACGGCGCAGATGGTGGCCAATTTCGCCGCCGGCGGCGCCGCCATCAACCAGCTCGCGCGGGTTGCCGGCGCCGAGCTGCGCGTCATCGCGCTCGATCTCGACCATCCGACCGCCGACTTCACCGCGAGCCCCGCCATGGACGAGGCCGCGTTTCTCGACGCGGTGACGGCGGGCTACGAGGCGCTGTCGCCCGAAGCCGATCTGGTGGTCCTGGGCGAGATGGGCATCGGCAATACCACCGCGGCTGCCGCGATTTCGGCGGCGTTGTTCGGCGGCGGCGGCGCCCGCTTCGCCGGTCTCGGCACCGGGGTCGACGATGCCGGCCTCGAGCGCAAGCGCGAAATGATCGACATCGCGCTCGCCCGGCATGACGCGATCCTCGGCGAACCGCTGCGCGTGGCCGCCGCCTTGGGTGGCCGCGAGCTGGCCGCCCTGCTCGGCGCGTGCCTCGCCGCGCGGCATCGGCGCATTCCGGTTCTGCTCGATGGCTTCGTATCGACCGCCGCCGTGGCGCCCATGGCCAAGCTCCGCGCCGACGCGCTCGATCACACTCTAGCGGGCCATGTCTCGGTCGAAGCCGGTCATCGCCCGTTGCTGGCGGAGCTCGGCCTTCAACCGCTGCTCGATCTCGGCATGCGGCTTGGCGAAGGCTCGGGCGCGGCCGTCGCCGTGCTGGTGCTGCGCGCGGCGCTCGCCTGCCACACCGGCATGGCGACCTTCGCCGAGGCTCAGGTGTCCGACAAGGACGCTTAGCTGTTGGCGATGGCGTGGAAGAACGCGCCGCTGACCTGGCCGCGTCGTCCACCTGCCGGTCCCAGCGTGTTGCCTTCGCCGTCGGCAAGCTCGGCCAATGGCGCGTCATGGCCGGGAGCGGTCAACGCCGCGTAATGGAATTCGTGGCCGCGCAGCTGCGCGCCCGCCGCCCCAAGCGGACCCTCGGCGAGAAGCCGCGCCTGGCGATAGCCGAGATGAAGCTTGCGGTGAGCGAAACTAGTGGCGTGTCCGAGCAGTCCGGTCATGCGGTGGCTGATGCCGCCGGCATCCTCCAGACTTTCGCCGAGCACCATGTAGCCGCCGCACTCGCCATGCACCGGCCGCGTCGCGGCAAAGCGCGCGAGCCCTGAGCGGAAGCTTTCGGCGGCGGCCAGCCGCCCGGCGTGAAGCTCAGGGTAACCGCCGGGCAGCCAGCAGCTGTCGCAATATTCCGGCGGCGCCTCGTCGGCGAGCGGCGAAAAGGGCGTGATCTCGGCGCCGGCCTGACGCCAGCCGGCGAGAATATGCGGGTAGACGAAATTGAAAGCTTCGTCCTGCGCCAAAGCGATCCGCGCTCCCGGCGGCGGCAGCCTGGCGCCGGTCTCGGCCGATGACAGGCGCGGCGGGTTGGCCAAGCCAAGGATGGCGTCGAGATCGAGATGGGTTTCGGCCATGTCGGCGAGGCGCGCGAGCCGCGCGGCAAGATCGCCATGCTCGCCCGCTTGCACCAAGCCGAGATGGCGCTCGGGCAAAGCGAGCCCAGCATCGCGCGGGATCGAACCGAGGATCGGCACATCGAGCGGCGCGATCGCCTCGGCGATGAGCCTGACATGGCGCTCGCTGCCGATGCGGTTCAGCACGATGCCGCCGATCCGCACCTCCGGATCGTGGGCCGCGAAGCCCCGCACCACCGCCGCCGCCGATTGCGCTTGGCCGGCGACGTCGATGACCAGCACCACCGGCAAGCAGAAACGGGCGGCAAGGTCGGCCGACGCCCCACTGCGGCGCGGCGCGGCGGGAATGCCGTCGAACAGGCCCATGGCGCCTTCGATCACCAGCAGATCGGCTTTGGCCCCGGCCCCGGCCACCAGCGCATCGAGCAGAGCGGGCGGCATGGCCCAACTGTCGAGATTGACGCTCGGCCTGCCGCTCGCCGCCTGGTGGAAGGCCGGGTCGATATAGTCGGGGCCGGCCTTGGCCGCCTGCACCGCCAGGCCGCGCCGCCGGAGCGCCGCCAGCAGCCCAAGCGTGATCGTGGTCTTGCCGGCGCCGGAGCGCGGGGCCGCAACGATCAGGCCCGGCGCCGTCATGACGTTCTCCTGCCGTGACGGCGCCCTTCCGGCGCACTATAGCGAGGGGCATGGCCACCAAAGACGCCGCCCTCCGCTATGGCTGGACCACCGGCACCTGCGCCACCGCGGCCGCCAAGGCCGCCTATACGGCGCTCCTGACCGGGGAATTTCCCGATCCGGTGGAGGTTGCCCTGCCGCGCGGCCAGCGCCCGGCCTTCGCCCTTGCCACCCATTCGGCCGGGGAAGGCGCGGCCACCGCGGGCATCGTCAAGGACGCCGGCGACGATCCCGACGTCACCCACGGGGCGCTGATCCTGGCCACGGTCCGCCGCGGGACGCCCGGCAGCGGCGTCACCTTTCGCGCCGGCGAAGGCGTGGGCACGGTCACCCGGCCCGGCCTTCCCATTCCGCCCGGCGAGCCGGCCATCAACCCGGTGCCGCGCCGGATGCTGCGCGAAGCGATCGCCGAGGTCGCAGCCGCGCATGGGGACGCCGGCGACGTCGACGTGGAGATATCCATCCCGGGCGGTGAGGCGCTTGCCGCCAAGACCATGAACGGGCGGCTCGGCATTGTCGGCGGCTTGTCGATCCTCGGCACCACCGGCATCGTCGTGCCCTATTCCTGCTCGGCCTGGATTCACTCGATCCATAGCGGCATCGAGGTGGCGCGCGCCGCGGGCCTTACCCATATCGCCGGCGCGACCGGCGCGGCGTCGGAAGCGGCGGTGCAGAAGCTGCACGGCCTGCCCGAGATCGCGCTGATCGACATGGGCGATTTCGTCGGCGGCATGCTGAAATATCTGCGCAAGCACAAGGTGCCGCGCGTCACCATCGCCGGCGGCGTCGGCAAGATGACCAAGCTCGCCCAAGGGCTGATCGATCTCCACTCGCGACGCGGCTCGGTCGATCTTGGCGTGCTCGCCAGTCTCGCGCAAAGAGCCGGCGGCTCGCCCGCGCTTGGCAAGCGCATCCTCGCCGCCAACACCGCCGCCGAAGCCTTCGCCCATGCCGAAGCGGAAGCTGTGGCGCTCGGCAATGAAGTGGCGCGTGCCGGCTGGGAAACCGCGGCCAAGCTGCTCGTCGGCGAGCCCACTGAAATCGAGATCGCGGTGTTCGACCGCGACGGCAGGCTGGTCGGCCACGCGCCGTTTCGCGCCGCTCACAATGCGCCTCCCCTGAAGCGGCGGCGATAGTCGGCGTCGTACAGCGCGCTGTCGCGGAACTCCTCCGCCGCCAGTGCCCGGCCGACCAGGATCAGCGCCGTGCGCTCGATCGGCTCGGCGGCGATCTTGGCGGCGATATCGCCGAGCGTGCCGCGCACGATTTTCTCGTCCGGCCGGCTCGCCTCCGCCACCACCACCACCGGGCAGTCGTCGCCATAGAACGGCGCGAGCTCCTTCGCGACCTTGGCGAGGGCGTGGATGGCGAGATGGATGGCGAGCGTGGCTCCGGTGGCGGCGAACGCGGCCAGCGTCTCGCCTTGCGGCATGCGCGAGGCGCGGCCCTCGACCCGGGTCAGCACCACGCTTTGGGCGATCTCGGGCAATGTCAGTTCGCGCCCGATGGCGGCGGCCGCAGCGGCAAAGGCCGGGACGCCCGGCGTCAGCGTATAGGAAATGCCGCGCCGCTCCAGCCGGCGCAGCTGCTCGGCCAGCGCGCTATAGATCGAGAGGTCGCCCGATTGCAGCCGCGCCACGTCGAGGCCTTGCGCATGCGCGGCCACGAATTCCGCCTCGATCGCGTCGAGCGACAGCGGCGCGGTGTCGACGATGCGCGCGCCGGGCGGGCAATCGGCCAGCAGCTCCGCGCGGCACGATCGAGCCGGCATAGAGGCAGACCGGGCAGCGCGCGATCAGCTCGCGCCCGCGCACGGTGATGAGGTCGGCGGCGCCCGGCCCCGCGCCGATGAAATGCACCGTCATGGCGCTGCCTCGCTCTCGGCGAGCGCGCAGGTCACCGTCCCGACCACGATGCGCGGCAGAATGAGCCGCGCCTTCGGACCCGCCGGCGGCGAGCGCCGCGGCCTCGGCCACCGACGGCACGCCGGCCAGCGCCAGCACGCGCGCCGACCAGGTCGCGCCGCGCGCGGAGCGCGATTTCGAGTTCGGCCGGCGCCACGAAAATCGAGCCGGAGCCCGCGCGCCTCGGCGGCCGCCACGATCCCCGCCTCGTCACGCTTGCGCTGCCGCCGTGGCCATCAGGTCGATGCGCGCCAAGGGCCGCCCGGCGCGTTCGAGCGCCGTGGCGCAGCGCGGCGTCGATGTCGGCGGCTGACGCGCCCTTGCGGCAGCCGATGCCGGCCACGATCACGGCTTCACCCACACCCATTGGGTCACCGGCATCGCGGCGCGCCAGGCGGTCTTGTCGCCGACGCTGCCGGCGCGGGCGATGGCGATGCGGCTGCAGCGTGCCGCCGCGCGACTCATGCCGGGCGATCAGCGCGGCCTCGGTCTCGAGCGTCACGGCATTGACCACCAGCCGTCCGCCGGGGCGCAGCGCCGCGATCGCGGCATCGAGCACGCGCTGCATCGCTCGCGCCGCCGCCGACGAACACCGCATCGGGCGTGGCGAGCGCGACAAGCGCCTCGGGCGCGCGCCCTCCACGACCTCCAGCTCGGGCACGCCGAAGCGCGGCGGCGTTGCGCCGGATCCGCGCGGCGCGGTCGGCCCGCGCTTCGATGGCGATGGCGCGCATGGACGGGTGGGCGAGCAGCCACTCGATAGCGACGGAGCCGGAGCCGGCGCCGATGTCCCACAGCAACTCGCCCCTGAGCGGCGCCAGCGCGGACAGCGTCACCGCGCGGATCTCGCGCTTGGTGATCTGGCCGTCATGCTCGAACAGATCGTCGGCGAGGCCGGGCGCATAGGCGCATGATGCGCGCGCCCGGCGCGGCCTCGACCGCGACCGCCACGATATTGAGCGCGCCGATGCCGTCGAGATTGAACTGCGCGGCGCGCGTGCTGCGGATGCGCTCGCGTGGCCCGCCAAGCGCCTCCAGCACGGTGAGTCGAGACGCGCCGAACCCGCTCTCGGCCAGCAGCCGCGCCAGCGCCTCGGGCCCGTCGCGGTCGGAGGTCAGCGCCAGCACCCGCGCGCCGGGATGAAGCTGCGGGCGGATGCGGTCGAGCGCGCGGCCATGCAGCGAGACCAGCGCGATGTCGGGCAGCGCCCAGCCGAGCCGCGAAGCGGCCAGGCTGAACGAAGAGGGCGCCGGAACCGCCAGGGTCTCCTCGGGCGCCACATGGTCGGCCAGCACCGAGCCGACGCCGTAATGGAACGGATCGCCCGAGGCCAGCACGCAGACTTGGCGGCCGCGCGCGGCCAACACCGCGCCGATCGCGCCGGAGAACGGGCTCGGCCAGGGCTTCGCCGCGCCGCGGATCAGCGATGCCGCCAGCTTGAGATGGCGCTCGCCGCCGAACACGATATCGGCGCTCCGCGATCAGTCCGCGGGCGACTGGGCTCAGCCCCTCGACCCCGTCCTCGCCGATGCCGACGATGGACAGCCAGCGTGCAGCTGGGGCAGGCTCGGGCATGATCGGATCAGCGCGGCCCATGAATATCCTCATCCTTGGCGGCACCGGCGAGGCGCGGCAGCTTGCCGCCGCCTTGGCCGAGCGCGGGGATATGGCCGTGACGCTGTCGCTGGCCGGCCGCACCGCGCAGCCCGCACCGCAAGCCGTGCCGGTCAGACGGGGCGGGTTCGGCGGCGCCGATGGTCTCGCGCGTTATCTCCGCGACCAGCGGATCGATATGCTGATCGATGCCACGCACCCTTATGCCGCGGTCATCTCGGCCAATGCGGCCGCGGCGGCTGAGGCCGCGTGCGTCAAGCTGCTCGCGCTGCGTCGGCCGCCTTGGACCAAGCGCACCGGCGATGACTGGATCGAGGTGGGCAGCGTCGCGGATGCCGTCGTAGCGCTCGGGCCAGCGCCGCGCCGCGTGTTCCTCACCCTTGGCCGCAAGGAGATTCAGCCTTTCGCCGCCGCGCCGCAGCACGATTATCTGATCCGCAGCGTCGATGAAGTCGACCCGAAACTGGCGGTTCCGCACGCCGCCTACATCACCGCGCGCGGTCCATTCACCGAGACGGAGGACCGGGCCCTGCTTGAGCGCCACCGTATCGAGATCATCGTCGCCAAGAACAGCGGCGGCGACGCCACCTACGGCAAGATCGAGGCTGCGCGCGCGCTGCGCCTGCCGGTCGTCATGCTGGAACGCCCGGTCCTGCCGGACGTCGCCGCGGTGGCGACGGTCGAGGAGGTGATTGCCCGGCTCGATCATGCCATGACGCCTTCAACCGCCCGCGGCGTATAGATCAGCGGGCTTCGCCCTTCGCGCGCGATCACCCGCGTCGCGCTCGAGCCGACGATGATGAGCGTCGCCATGTCGGCGGCGATGTCCCCAGCCGAAGCAAGCGGGGTGACCGTCATGCTCTCATCGGGCCGGCCTACGGCGCGGCCGAAAATCACCGGCGTGCCTCCCGGCAAATGACGCGAGAGCAGCGCCAGCGCCTTGGCGAGCTGCCCCGGCCGCGCGCGCGACACCGGGTTATAGAGCGCGATGACGAAGCCCGCCGAAGCCGCCGCATCCAGCCGCCGTTCGATCAGCTCCCACGGCTTCAGATTGTCCGACAGCGAAATGGCGCAGAAATCGTGGCCGAGCGGCGCGCCGGCCCTGGCCGCGACCGCGAGCATGGCGGTGACGCCCGGCAGAATGACGATATCGAGCGCGCGCCAGGCGTCAGGCCCGGTCTCGACCGCCTCGCACACCGATGCCGCCATGGCGAACACGCCGGGATCGCCGCCCGAGACGATGGCGACCGCGGCGCCCTCCACGGCATGACGGAGCGCCGCCTCGGCGCGGTCGCCCTCCTCGCGATTGTCGGAGGCGTGCCGCGTCTGACCGCGCCGTCCTTCGACGCGATCGAGGTAAGGCCCGTAGCCGTACAGCGCGTCGGCGGCGTCGAGCGCGTCATAAGCCTCCCGCGTCAGATAGCGGTCATCGCCGGGCCCGAGCCCAATGACGGTCAGGTGTCCGCTCACGCCCGCCCCTCCCAGCCCGGCACCAGCACCATGGCGAAATAGGGCGCGAAGGTATCGAGCTTGTCGGTGAGCTTCATCACCGACGCGTTGGCCATGGTGCCGCGCTCGACATAGATGGCGCGGTCGAGCCGGCCGGCGCGCTCGAGCGCGCGGCGCACTTTGGCGAGATGCCGCCCGATCTTCATCACCACCGCGGCGTCGGTATCGGCCAGCCGCCGCTCCAGCTCGTATTCCGGCAGCGTGCCGGGCAGCACCGTGAACACGTCATCGCCTTGCGCGATCGGCGTGGCGATCGCCGACCAGCAGCCCGACATGCCGGTGACGCCGGCGACGATTTCGGTCGGATAGCGCGTGGCCAGCCGCACGTGAAGATGCATGTAGGAGCCGTAGAACAAGGGATCGCCTTCGGCGATCACCGCCACCGTAAGCCCCCGATCGAGCCGCGCGGCGACACTCTCCGCCGCTTCGTCGTAGAACGCGCGGATGGCGTCGCGATAGGCGGCGTCGCATTTGGGAATCTCGGTCGTTACCGGATAGAGCAGCGGCAACTCCTCGGCGCCGTTGAGATGCGCGGCGACGATGGTTCGCGCATTGCTCGCGTTGCCGGCCTTGGCGAAATGCGCGACCACATCGGCCTGTTTGAGGACCGCGATCGCATTCAGCGTGACCAGCCCCGGATCGCCCGGGCCGACGCCGACGCCGATCAATGTGCCAATATTGGTGCTCATAGTCCCTCTCTCGCCAAAGCGTTCACCGCCGCCGCGGTCATGGCGCTGCCGCCCATGCGGCCGCGCACGATCAGCCACGGCACGCCGTAAGGATTGGCGGCGAGCGCTTCCTTGGATTCCGCCGCGCCGACAAAGCCGACCGGCACGCCGATGATGGCCGCGGGCCGCGCCGCCCCTTCCTCCAGCATGTCCAGCAGGCGGAACAACGCCGTCGGCGCGTTGCCGATGGCGACGACCGCGCCATCCAGCCGGCCGCGCCATAGTTCGAGCGCGGCGGCCGAGCGGGTGGTGCCGAGCTCGGCGGCAAGCTCGGGCGTGCGCGCATCGCGCAAGGTGCAGACCACCGCGTTGTTGGCCGGCAGGCGCGCGCGGGTAACGCCGTGCGCCACCATCTCGGCGTCGCACAGGATCGGCGCGCCGCGAGCCAGCGCCCCGCGGGCGGCGGCGACCAGGCCATGCGCGAATTCGATCGACGCGGCGGCGTCGACTTGGCCGCAGGCATGGATCATGCGCACGGCGATGTCGGCTTCCTCCGGAGCGAAGCGCGACAGATCGGCCTCGGCGCGGATGATAGCGAAAGAGCGCTCATAGATGGCCGCGCCGTCGCGGAGATAGTCCTGACGCTTAAGCATCGGCCACCTCCTGCATTTCGATGATGTGGTCGATCTCCTCGGCGAGGCTTGTGGGGACGACGTAGGACGAGGGCGTGGCTTGTGCCGTTCCATCGTAAACGACACCGCAACCCCGCGCCGTGCCGACGATGGTGAGGCGCGTGGCGGCGGGATGGGCGCAGCCCTTGGCGCAGCCCGAGACGTGAACGACAACACCGCGGCCGGGCAGCTCAAGGGATTTTGCAATCTCCGCAGCGATGGTCCGCGCGGCGATCAAGCCCGAAGCGCATGACGGCGCGCCGGGACACGCCACGACGCGGCGACGCGCATCGGAGGGGTCCACTGCAAAGCCAAGCCGTCGCGCCTCGTCCCTCATCGTCTTGATCGTTGTCCGCTTGAAAGGACCGAGCAGCAGCGAGCGATCGGGCGCCGGCCGCGCCCATAAGGCACCATGCGCACGGGCGATGTCGGTCAGTGCGCGGAGCGTCCCGGCCTCGACGTGGCCGAAGGCGAGCCCCACGCCCAGCGCATAGAGATCGTCCTTGAGAGAATGCGTGCCAACCATGTCGGCGGGAAGCCGGGGCGGTAAGGAGGGCGCAGGCACGATGCGGGTCCCGATGGCCTCCTGGAACGCAGCGATCCCGGCGTGCCGTAGCACATCTGCAGCCCGCACTTGCGCGCCATGCGCGGCAATAACTGCAAGCAGGCGCGACACGACCGCCCGCGCCTCTTCCGGCGCGACCGCGCCAAGCGGCGAGGCCGTTGTGCCGTCGCCCGCGACCGCAAGATGAAGCAGCGGACCGTCCGCCGTGGCCCCGGCGCGGACTCTGATATCCGCGTTGAGGGCATCAAGGTGAAGCGTGCCGCCGCCATCCACGATCACCGACAGTTTCGGCGCGAGCGCCAGCGCGGCCAATGCGATGGCGTTGCGCAGCTCCGCGGCCAGCGCGTTCGCATCGATCAGGGCCGTGGAATCGCCCGGCAGCGGATCGGCGAGAACAGGCACGCCCTCGCCGATATCGAGTTTGAGCGCGGAGACCGCAGCGGCGAATGAAGGTGCGGTGACGGGCGTGAGCCCGCGGATCTGGACACTCCCCCGAGCCGAAATCTCCATCGTGCCGTTGCCCTGCGTGAGCGCGGCGGCGCAGAGTCCGGCGAACGCCCTGAGTGGTATTGGGCCGGTGGGCAGGATGCGCACCAGCAAGCCGTCGCCGGTCTCCAACGGCGCGAGCAGGCTCGGACAAGCCCCACGAGCGAATGACGCGGTCATAGAGCCAGCTCCGTCTCGATCATCAGATCGCCGACATCGTTGCGGCGTGGATGCCACAGACCCTGGCGCCGCGCCGCCTCGAGCCTGGCGGCGATTGCCTGCGCGGCGGCTGGGTTCTCCCGCAGGAGAAAATCGCGCACGCGCGGGTCGGCGAGATAGGCGTCGTGCACCAGGTCGAACAGGCCGCTCGACACCGCACCGGTCGTCTCGGCGAAATCGACCAGTCGGTCGACGGTCTCGGCCAGCTCGGCGGCGCCGCGCGCGCCGTGGCGCATCATGCCGTCGATGAAGCGTGGATTGGTTGCGCGCCCGCGCACGATCCTGGCCAGCGCCGCATCAAGGGTGCGCGCCCGCGGCCGCTTGGGATCGGTGGTGTCGAGAATGATGACATCGGCCTCGCGACCGAGCGAAGCGGCCGCCGCGGCGAAACCGCCGACATGGGCGGCATCCTCGGCGCCTTCCAGCAGATCGCGCGAGGGATCGTCGCCGCCATGCAGCAGCAGATCGGCTGTGGCGATTTGGGTGGCGAACGCGCCCGGCAGGGCGATGCGTTCGCCCTCGGCGCCGCCATAACCATGCGAGGTGGCGGCGAGATAGGCGGCGCCGATCGCCGCTCGATCAGCCTCCTGGCCGAGCAGATCCTCGACGCCGGCGCCATAGGCCCCGGGCGCCGTGCCGAAGATGCGGGCGAGTCTCGCGCCGCCATTGCCGCGCGCCGCAGCGGCGAGCGGATTCTCCTCGCCGTCTTCGTCACGTTCCGCCACCAGCCTGACCGCCGCATCGATCAGCGCGATCTGCGCCGGGAACAGGTCGCGGAACAGCCCCGAGATGCGCCAGGTGACGTCGACGCGGGCGCGCCCCATCGCCGCCGGCGGCAGCACCTCGATGCCGGTGACGCGCGCGCTGGCGCCGTCCCAGATCGGGCGGCAGCCCATCAGCGCCAGCCCCTGGGCGATCTCCTCGCCGCCGGTTCTGAGCGTCGCGCTGCCCCACAGATCGATCACCAGGGAGCGCGGCATCTCGCCATGCGTTTGCAGGTAAAGCCGGATCACATCGTCGGCGGCGAGCTTTCCCAGCTCCACGGCGGTCGGCGTCGGCAGCAGACGCGGGTCGGCGGTAAACAGATTGCGGCCCGTGGGCAGCACGTCGCGTCGGCCGCGCTGCGGCGCGCCGGCGGGCCCCGGCGGGACGCGCTTGCCGTCGAGCGCGGTGATCAGCGCGCTTCGCTCGGCCTCGGCGCATCGCCGCCACAGTGGATCGGCGACCTCGGTGGCCGAGGGGCGGCCATAGATATGCAGCCCATCCTTGACCGCGAGCTCCTTCAGATCGCACAGCCAGGCATCGATCTTGCGCAGCGCCTCGTCGGGGTGAAGGTCGCGGGCGATGCCGGCCTCCCGCGCCAGCCCGGTGTTCTGCGCGGTATCGATGATCAGCCGCGCCAGCAGCTCGCGCCGCCGCCGGTCGAGCCCGTCGGCGACGGCGTATTCATCCACCAGCCGCTCAAGGTCCTGCGCCGGTCCGCTGAGCGCGGTGTTCACCAAAACGGGCGGCAGATGGCCGATGGTCACCGCGGCGATGCGACGCTTGGCCTGCGCCGCCTCGCCTGGATTTGAGACGATGAAGGGATAGAACACCGGCAGCGCGCCCACCACCGCTTCCGGGAAGCAGGCGGAGGTCAGCGCCACCGCCTTGCCCGGAAGCCATTCCAGCGTGCCATGGGCGCCCATATGCACGATGGCATCGGCGCATGCCACGTGCCTCAGCCACAGCCCGAAGGCGAGCACGGCATGGCGTGGCGGCAGCGTGGCATCGTGATAAATCGCGCGCCGCTCGCTGAGCCGCCCCCGCTCCGGCGGCAGCGCCACCAGCACATGGCCGAACCAAGCGGCGCGGAAGCGCAGCGCGCCGTCGCGGCAATCGGCGTCGTCGGCCGGATCGCCCCAGGCCGCCGCGACTGTGGCCGCGATCTCGGCCGGCAGCGCGGCGAGCAGGAGCCGATAGTCGGTGAGCGATAGCCGGGCCTCAGCGGTGCCTGCGTCCAGCATTTCGAGCAGCTTGGCGGTGCTCGCAGGCTGATGGTTGACCCCATACCCCGCCGCGGCGAGATCGCTCAGCAAGGCGAGGATGCTGGCCGGCACATCGAGTCCCACGGCATAGCCGGCTCGCCCGCCCGCGGCCGGATAGTCTGGCATCAGCGCCGCGATTCGCCGCTCGTGGCGCGGCGTTCGTTGCAACCGCACCAGCGCGGCAATCCGGTCCGCCACCATCTCCACGCGATCCGGCTCGGGCCGGCTGACATGGGCGGCGAAGGCGAGCGCCTCCTCTTTGGGCAAAGCGTCCTTGAAGGCGATCGCCCCTGCCAGCACGCGTCCGTCAAGCTCGGGCAGCACCACATGCATGGCGAGATCGGCCGGACCAAGCCCGCGCGGGCTCGCTTGCCAGGCGGTGCGCCGCGTGGTGGCGATCACCGCTTGCAGCATCGGCGCGTCGACACCATCGAGCGGCGAAGCCTCGCTGTCGCCGCCGGCGGCAAATGCCGTGGCGGTGACGATGAGCGCGGGGGCGAGGCGCTCGAGCGCATCGCGAATGAACGTGGCGGCTTGCTTATCCTTCAGGCTCGGAATCACCAGCGGCGCCGGCGCCAGTCCCCGCGCGGCAAGCGCCGCGCACAGCGCGTCGATCGGAGCGGTGTCGGCGGCCAGCAGCGCCGAGCGATAGAAGATGATCGGCACCACCGCGTGCCCCGGGACAAGCCCGGCGGCGAGCTGGTCGATGCTCACCGCGCCTTTGACCGGTACATAGCCGGCCATGCGCGGCACGATCTTGGGCTGCGGCGCATCGAGATCGAGCCCGGCATGGCCGGCAAGGCGGCACAGCAGCGCCCGCAAGTTCTCGGCTCCGCCTTCGCGGAAGAAGGCCAGCAACGCTTTCAGCTCGTCGGGTGCTAAGGTCGAGGCCTGATCGAGGCGCGGGTCGGGGCGATCCTCTCCGGGCAGCACCGCCAGGGCGATGCCACGCTCGCGCGCGACGGCCGCGAGCGCCTCGACGCCATAGCGCCACCAATCGAGCCCGCCAAGCAGCCTGACCACGATCATTTTGGCGTGGCGCGCGACTTTGTCGATCCACAGATCGATCGACATCGGGTGGCGCAGATCGCGCAGATGCGCCAGCCGCAGGCTCGGCAGCCGATCCCTCTCGGCCGCGTAAGCCGCCGCCAGTCCCGCCAGATCGCTATCGGCGAACGACAACACCACGATGTCGCCCGGCGGCTGCGCCAGGTCGAGCGGCTCGGCGATGTCGTCGAGGGTCGCGGAACTGGTCTGGAGCAGATGCATGACTTATCCCAGCAGCGCCTTGGCGACGGCGTCGCGGTCGAGCCCCTTAAGACCGATCACCACGAGATTTCCTTGCCGCCCCTCCGAAGCCGACCAGGGCCGGTCGTAATAATGGCTGACGCGCGGACCGACGGCCTGCACCAGCAGCCGCATGTTCTTTCCCACCACCGCCACGAACCCCTTCATCCGCAAGACATTGTGGGCCTCGGCGACGCCGGCGATGCGCTGGGCGATGGCGGCGGGGTCGCCGATCTCGGGAAGTTTCACCACGAAGCTGTCGAAATCGTCGTGGTCGTGGTCGAGCTCGCCGTCGTGGTGGGTCTTGCGGTTCTCGATATCGTCCTCGGTGCCGACGCCGAGTCCGAGCAGCGCCACCGGATCGACCTTGCCGTCGGCCACAGTGACGATGCGCACCGCACGCGGCAATGCGCCTCTGATTGCCGCCATGGCCCGGTCGATGCCGCCCGCGTCGAGCAGGTCGCGCTTGTTGAGCACCACCAAATCGGCGCAAGCGATCTGGTCCTCGAACACCTCCTCGATTGGATCGTCATGATCGAGCGCGCTGTCGGCCGCGCGCTGCTTGGACAATGCATCGAGATCGGCGGATACCCGGCCGTCGGCCAGCGCCGCGCCGTCGACCACCGCCACCACGCCATCGACCGTGACGCGGCTCTTGATCGCTGGCCAATGGAACGCCTGCACCAGCGGCTTCGGCAAAGCGAGGCCCGAGGTCTCGATGACGATGTGCTCGACCGCGGGTTTCATGGCGAGGATCGCGTCGAGCGCCGGCACGAATTCGTCAGCGACGGTGCAGCACAAACAGCCATTGGCCAGCTCGACGATATTGCCCTCTGGGCATGAGGCATCGCCGCAGCCCTTTAGGATCTCGCCGTCGATGCCGACATCGCCGAACTCGTTGACGATCACCGCCAGCCTGCGCCCATTGGCGTTGGTCAGCACGTGGCGGATGAGCGTGGTCTTGCCCGAGCCGAGAAAGCCGGTGACGATGGTGCAGGGAATGCGGGCAAGCGAACTCATTCACGCTCCTCCTCGAAATCGGTTGGCGGCACGCGCGCGATCAGGCCGCGCTTCAGACTCTGCGGGCCGGCCGCGCCACGGCATCACCCCGTCTTCGGCCCGCGCCAGCAGCCGCGCGCCTTCGATCAGCGCCGCGGCGTCGGTTTCGGCATCGAGCCCGCCGAACACATAGGTCCACGCGCCGTCGCAGCGTACCGCCGCGCTCAAGGCGCGATTGCAATTGGCCAGGCAGCGCACCTGCCGCACGGCGACGCCGCTGCCCTCGGCCGCGCGCGCCATGGCCCGCGCCAGCAGTAATCCGGGACGCACGCCATCCTCGGGATCGCCCGCGCGCCGGCAGGTGATGCAGACATAGATCGTGGTCGAGGCCGCTGCCTCGATGTTCCGATCCTCGTCCTGTTCGGTGTCGGTGAGAGTCACCCCTGACGTCGCTCCGTGGGACTGGTCGCCGCGACTTTGGGGTGCTTTACGGCGAACGTGTCCGAAACGCTCGGACCGGCCGCCAACGACCAACCGCTCCGAGGCACCCCGCCCGGCGAGCGACTAGCATCGACGGTAGGTCTCCTGGCTCGCGGGTCTCAGCCTGTGCCGCCTTCCCGGGAATTCCCAGTGGCTCTGTGGCTTAAGGCTCGCCGCTTACAGTTGCGGGGGCAGCCGCGGATTTGGGGAAACCCCGTACCGCGTTCCCTGTTCGCTCTCATGTGAGAGACCGTCGATTGCAAGCACTTAAGGCGGGCAGCGCCGCCTTTGTCAATGCGAAGCTCGGAAGACCCGCTTGCGAAGCGCGGCAAGGCGGCTATAGTCGTCGCGTCGTCGGTTCCCGCATGGTGCGGGACTAAAAAAGGGAACGCGGTGAGGGTTTCACCCAATTCCGCGGCTGCCCCCGCAACTGTAAGCGGCGAGCGCCCCCTCCACCTGCCACTGGAGCGATTTGCTCCGGGAAGGCCGAGGGGAAGCATTGACCCGCGAGCCAGGAGACCTGCCGCCGGCATCAACCTTAGCCGCGCCCTCGGGTGGAGGGCGCAAGGGGGACCAGAATGACGACTCTCTCGACCAAACCTGCCGGTGACGGCGTCGCCGCGGCGTTCAGCCTGTCCCGTGCCATGCCGATCTTCGCCGCGGCTCTGCTCGGCATGTTTATCGTCGGCGGCGTGGGCTTCTCCCACATCGAGGCGGTGCATAACGCCGCGCACGACTATCGCCATTCGATGTCCTTTCCCTGCCACTAGGGAGGGCGCGACATGGATTATTTCCGCAACATCGTCGTTGTTGCCGCGCTGGCTGGCGCTATCGCCGGCCTCGGCATGACCGTCGCGCAGCAGATCTCAACCGTTCCGCTCATCCTCAAGGCTGAGGTCTACGAGGGTGCCGCTCCCGCGCACGACCACGGCAACGCCGCCATGGCGCAGGCCGGGGCGCATGAGCATGCCGAAGGCGGCTGGTCGCCCGCCGACGGTGTCGAGCGCACCTTCTTTTCCGCCCTCGCCAATATCGTGACCGGCATCGGCTTCGCGCTGCTGCTGGTCGCCGCCAGCGAGCTGTTCGGCGGCATCAAGGATTGGCGCCAGGGCCAGTTCTGGGGGCTGGCCGGATTTACCGTGTTCACCCTCGCCCCCGGCCTCGGACTTCCCCCCGAGCTTCCCGCCATGCCGGCGGCCGAGCTCGGACCACGCCAGTTGTGGTGGATCGGGACTGCCATCTCGACGGCGCTCGCGCTCGGCCTGCTGGTTTATGGCCGGTCCGCGGTTGCGGCCGTTGCGGCCATCGTCCTCCTGGTCATGCCGCATCTGATCGGCGCCCCGCAACCGGTGAGCTACGAGTTGCCAATTCCTGAGGGCCTGCATCACAGTTTTGTGGTCGCCGTGGTTCTCACCACGCTGCTGTTCTGGATGCTGCTCGGCGGACTAACCGGGCTGTTCCGGGGACGTTTCGTCCACGCCGGCTGATGGCCAATCGTGATGCCGCCGCGCCGGGGCTGGTGACGCTCGTGCTCGGCGGCGCGCGCTCCGGCAAGAGCCGCTATGCCGAGTGGCTGATCGCGACTTACCCGCCGCCCTGGATCTATATCGCGACCGCCGAGGCAAGGGACGACGAGATGGCCGAGCGAATCGCCGCGCATCGAGCCAGGCGCGATGCCGGATGGCAGACGATGGAAGCGCCGCACGAGCTTGCCGGCGCACTCGAGGCCGCGCCTGCCGGCGGAGCGGTGCTGGTCGATTGCTTGACGCTATGGCTTTCGAATCTGATGTCCGGCCCGTCCGACATCGAAGTCCAGACGGCAAGACTGCAACAGGTCCTGGCCGGCCGGGTGGGGCCTACCGTGCTCGTGTCCAACGAGGTCGGCCTCGGTATCGTCCCTGACAACGCGCTTGCCCGGCGATTCCGTGACCTCCAAGGTACGCTCAACCAAAAACTGGCGGCGCAGGCGCCCCGTGTGGTGATGATGGTCGCGGGCCTGCCGGTGCCGGTGAAAAGTCCATGACCAAAGCGAGCGACGACAAGGACGCCGAACGGCACCGCGCCAAGATGGCCAAGCGCAAGGCCGTGCAGGACCAGGAGGTGGCCGGCAAGACGGTCGAGAAGTGCCTTCTCATCGTCCATACCGGCACCGGCAAGGGCAAGTCGACCGCGGCGTTCGGCCTGGCGCTCCGCATGCTCGGCCGGGGCAAGCGCGTCGGCGTGGTGCAGTTCATCAAGGGCGCCTGGCATACCGCCGAGCGCGATGCGCTCGCGACCTTCGGCGACCAGATCTCCTGGCACACCATGGGCGAGGGCTTCACCTGGGAGACGCAGGATCGCGCCCGCGATGTTGCCGCCGCCGAACGCGCTTTCGCCAAGGCGCAAGAGCTGATGGCCGATCCGAGCTTCGGCCTGGTCATTCTCGATGAGCTGAACATCGCGCTGCGCTACGACTATCTCGACCTGGCCGCGGTGCTGGCCGCGCTCAAGGCGCGCAGGCCCGGGCTTCATGTCGTCGTCACCGGGCGGAACGCCAAGCCCGAGCTGATCGAAGCCGCCGACCTCGTCACCGACATGACGCTGGTGAAGCATCATTTCGCCGCCGGCGTTAAGGCCCAAGAAGGCATCGAGTTCTAACCCATGGCCGCCAGGGCCCTCATGTTCCAGGGCACCGGCTCCGATGTCGGCAAGTCGCTGATTGTCGCCGGGCTTGCCCGGGCGCTCACGGCGCGCGGCCTCAAGGTGCTGCCGTTCAAGCCGCAGAACATGTCGAACAATGCGGCGGTGACCGAGGACGGCGGCGAGATCGGCCGCGCTCAGGCGCTCCAGGCGCGCGCCGCCCGCGCCGGCCCCACCGTGCATATGAACCCGGTTCTGCTCAAGCCACAGAGCGAAATCGGCGCGCAAATCGTGGTGCAGGGCCGCGTCTATGGCCGGGCCTCGGCTGCCGACTATCAGTTGATCAAGCCGGAGCTGATGCCGTTCGTGCTGGACAGCTTCACGCGGTTGAAGGGCGAGGCCGATATCGTTCTGGTCGAGGGCGCGGGCAGCGCGTCGGAGATCAATCTCCGCGCCAACGACATCGCCAATATGGGCTTTGCCCGCGCCGCGGACGTGCCGGTGGTGCTGATCGGCGATATCGACCGCGGCGGGGCGATCGCCAGCCTGGTCGGCACCAAGGCGGTGATCGATGCCGATGACGCGGTCCTGATCGGCGGCTTTCTCGTCAATAAGTTTCGTGGCGATCCGGCCCTGTTCGCCAGCGGCATGGCGCTGATCGCGGCGGCGACCGGTTGGGAGGCGCTCGGCCTCGTTCCCTTCTTTCCAGGCGCGCGGCTTCTGCCGGCGGAGGATGCGCTGGCGCTCGATGGCGCCCGGCCGGCCAAACAGGGCGCGCAGGTGAAGATCGCGGTGCCCCTCCTGCCGCATATCGCCAATTTCGACGATCTCGACCCGCTCGACGCCGAGCCTGACGTCGAGATCGTGCGCGTGCGTCCGGGCCATGCGCTGCCCGGCGATGCCGATCTCGTCATCCTGCCGGGCTCCAAGTCCACCATCGCCGATCTCGCCGCGCTGCGCGCCGCCGGCTTCGATATCGACCTTGCCGCGCATCTCCGCCGCGGCGGCAGCGGTGCTTGGGTTGTGCGGCGGCTACCAGATGCTCGGCCGCGCGCTCCACGATCCCGACGGCATCGAGGGTGCGAGCGGCACGGCGGCGGGGCTCGGCCTGCTCGAGGTCGAGACCACGCTGACCGGGGAGAAGCGGCTCGAGCCGGTCCATGGCGCGACCTTCGACGGCGCTCCGTTCGCCGGCTACGAGATGCATATGGGCGTGACCGAGGGCGCGTCCTGCGCGCGGCCGTTCGCCCGCCTCGCCGATGGTTCGCCCGAGGGCGCGATGTCGGCGGATGGAAGGGTGATCGGCACCTATATCCATGGACTATTCGCCGACGACCGCCAGCGCTCGGCTTGGCTCGAGCGGTTCGCGTCGGGCGGCGCGGCGGTCGCCTACGACGGCTTGATCGAGGACACGCTCGACCGGCTCGCCGCCCATCTCGCCGCCAATATCGATATCGACCGGCTGCTCACACTATCGCGATGAGCGCCGCCAGCAGAAACACGATGGCGATCAGCAACCCGTCGGCGCGGCTGTAAAGCTCGAGCGCGGCGCGGATATCGGCGACGTTGGCCTCGCGCCGCCCGTCGCCCATCCAGGCGCCGTCGGTGATCGCCCCGTCGTAGCACGCGCGGCCCGACAAGCGACAGACCGAGCGCGCCGGCCATGGCCGCTTCGGGATAGCCGGCATTGGGCGAGGCATGTTTCGGGCCGTCCCGCCAGGCCGCGTGCCAAGCGCCGGAGGCCGACGCGCCTGTGGTCAGATAGGCCGCGGCAACGATCAGCAGCGCCGTCAGCCGCGACGCCGGCAGGTTGACGATGTCGTCGAGCTGAGCCGCAGTCCGGCCGAAATCCTGGTAGCGCTCGGTGCGATGGCCGATCATGCTGTCCGCCGTGTTGATCGCCTTGTAGAGTGCAGCCCCCGGAAGCCACGCGATGATCATCCAGAACGTCGGCGCCACCACGCCATCCGAGAAGTTTTCGGCGAGACTTTCGATCGCCGCCCGCGCCACGCCGGCCTCATTGAGCTCGATCGGTATCGCGCCCGACGATATGCGCCACCGCCTCGCGGCCCGCTTCGAGCCCGCTATCGTCGAGCGCATCGGCCACTTGGCCGACATGGACGAACAGGCTGCGCTGGGCGATCATGGTGCTGGCGGCGACGGCCGCGAACAGCAGGCCGAACGGCAGCAGCAGCAGGGTCTGCTCGACGATGAGGGCAACGGCGCCGACCACGATGAGCACCACCAGCAGCGCTACGGCGCCGGACCTGCGGCGCGCTTCGTGGCTCGCGTCGTCACGGTTCAGCCGACGGTCGAGCCAGGCGATGAGATCGCCGATCCAGGTGACCGGATGGCCGATCGCCCGCGCCAGCCAGTTGGGATAGCCGACCATGAGCTCGAACAGCAATGCCAGCAGTACCAGCGGCGCGGCCATGAACCTTCCCCTCGATTTCGCGCCGCTCCCGCATGGCGGCGACCTCGACGCGGCAAGGAAGCTGTTTCCCGGCGCGCCCGAACCTTTCCTCGACCTGTCGGCCGGGATCAATCCCTATCACTACCCGATCCCGCAGTTTCAGCCGGATGTTTTCACCAGGCTGCCCCAGCCCGAGGCGCTCGGCCGGCTCGCCACCGTTGCGGCCCAAGCCTATGGCGCCACCTCGCCGAGCCAGGTGGTGGCGGCGCCGGGCTCCCAGATTTTAGCGGCACAAACGGCCTTTCTGTTGGCCCGCGGCCGCGCGTCCATCCTGGCCCCGACCTACGCCGAGCATGGCCGCGTGGCGGAGCTGGCCGGCCACAACGTGGTCGAAATGGCCGAAATCGACCAGCTCGCCGACGCCCGCATCGCCATCGTCGTCAACCCCAACAATCCCGACGGGCGGATCCTTGCCAAGGATAGCCTGCTCGCGCTCGCGGATCGGTTGCGGCGGCGCGGCGGGCTGCTGCTTGTCGACGAGGCTTTCATGGATGTGGGCCCCGAGGAGGCAAGCCTTTGCGAATATGTCGAAGAGGGCAACATCGTCGTGCTGCGCTCGTTCGGCAAGTTCTACGGGCTCGCGGGCCTGCGGCTGAGCTTTGCCATCGCGGCGCCGGCGATCGCCACGCGACTGGCGGCGGCGCTCGGGCCCTGGCCGGTTTCGGGCGCGGCCATCGAGATCGGTACCGTGGCACTCGAGGACAGCGCTTGGCGAACCGCGGCGCGCAAGGCGCTGGCTGAATCGGCCGCACGGATCGATGCGTTGTTGGCGCGGGCGGGGCTCAGCCCGGTCGGCGGCACGTCGCTGTTCCGCCTGGTGCGCACGGCCGATGCGGCGCGGCTATTTCAGTCTCTCGGGCAGGCCGGCATCCTGGTGCGGCGCTTCGCCGATCATCCGTCCTGGCTGCGCCTTGGTCTGCCCGGCGGCGAGCCGGACTGGCAACGACTCGAACGAGCGCTCACATCCTTTTGAGGCGATGACGACGGACGCTAGTGGGCCCAGCGGCGGGCGTGATGTTGCCAAGCCTCGAGATTGCCTTGCGCTTCTTCCGGCAACAGCCTGGCGATTACACCCATGGCCAGCTCGACGGAGATTTCGCTGCCGCCGCACTCCTTGAGCTGCTCGCGCAGCCAGCCATAAATCTCCTCGTCTCCGGCTTTGAGGCCGACGGCGATCTCTTCTAGCATTTGCACCAACGATTCTGCTGCCATCGCGCCCCTCCAATCTGCCTAGCCAAAGGCTATGGCTGCGGTCGCCCTGCTCGCGCGCTCCTGGTGCAATTCCCTCCCGAATTCGTTCGATCATACTTGGTCTTGGGCCGCTTGACGTTGCGATCCTGCCACAGTGTGCAGCTTTTCGGTCAGTCCTCCCCTGGTCCGGCAAAGGAGAGGGGCTTTATCGACGCGGTGCTGCGAGGGTCGCCTTCGGCTTCCGCCACCGGCACGCCGCGCCCGAACGACGGCTGGCAAACATGACGGCCGTTTCGAGTGTTGCTGACCAACAGATCGACATGGATGTGGTTATAGTGGTAGCGGTCGCTGCCCGGCCCGAGCACGGTATAGAATTCCGCGCAGGCGCCCGTGAACACGGTCTGAAGAAATGCGCGTTCACGCGGCGAACCGTGCCACCCCCCGACCACGGTGACCTCGTCGCCGCCCGCCAGCCGGAATCCGGCGATGTCGAGCGCATTGCCAAAGGCATGTTCGGAGATGTGGCCGTAGCGATTGCCATTGCGGCCGCGGCAGCCATAAGCGGCGATCTGCTTGAGCTCGACCACTGGCCGGCCGAAATAGCGATAGGCAGCCGGTTGCACCGAGTCGTTCATCCAGCGATCAAGCCCTGCCGTCAGCGGGCAGCCGATGGTGGCCGGCGGCGCCACCAAGACCCTGCCGCCCGCCAGGCCGGACACGCGCAGCGGCCGCTCGAGCCCACACACGCCGGGGCCGTCGATCCTATCCAGCGGTTGCACATAGGCGGAGGCGTGGACGGCGCCGCTGACGAGGCAGGCCTGCTCCGTCTTATCGCGCCACGGCGCGCGCTGACCCGAATTGAAGGTCCCGCCTCCGGCGCAGCCGATCAGCGTCGCCAGCCAAGCAGCAACCGTCAGGCCCGCTACGAGATACGCAACCCGTGCCCCCATGGCCCCCAAAATGCAGCCAAGTGTCTGAAAAATGTTTCAATGACGCCCCCTGGGGGCTTAGGGGCTGGATTTCAGCTGATTGAGAGGCCGGGATTTGGCGGAGAGCGCGTTCAAGTCAGTCCTCTCATTTGTCAGGCAACACCGCCCGTTTGATCGGGACGTCTCGATTTGTCGACGCCAACGCTGCCAGAAGTGCGAGTAGGCTGGCTTGGCGAAGCGTCGCGCCGTTGGTCGCAAGGGCGAGCTCGACTTCGCAGGAACTGATGTCGAAGCTGATCCTGATGGTTCGCTCGGGTGCAATCGATTCAGTCTGGTATTCAGCCCAAGCGAGATCTTCGGTCATCGCGCCCTGGCAGCGTTCGAGGCATCTTCCTTTGCCCTATCCCTGGCAATCTTCGCCCACTTCGAAACAATCTGCTTAAGACGTGTTCGCTCTTGCTCGTCATTTTTCAAAATTGTCACAGCTATAGATAAGAACTTATTCATGGCGGCCTCCTAAATATTGACTTTGAATGTTCGGTCATCCAAAGAAGTGCCAATGGGCATATTGTATTTGATCGACGAATAACGAGGCACGCCCGAAAATATACATAAGCAATATTATTGAGAATGGGCATTGGGCGCCACGATGGACTTTCACGCCGCGCCCGGGCTAAATACTGGGGGCCAGAAACACTGTTAGGGGGTTCATGTGATCAAATCGATTTTGGCAGGTTCAGTCGTGGCGGTCGTGCTGCTGTTCAGCGGCCAGCCGGTGAAAGCCGAATGGCTGTGCGGAGCGGATCGCTGTGTGTGGGTGACGTACGACGTCGATGAGCCGGCCTTTGCCTTGACCTGGGGCCCGCCGATGCTGCCGAGCTGCTACTGGAAGCAGGGCGTGTTCGGCCGCTGGAAGATGGTCTGCCCGCGCTTTTAATCGCGCCGTCAAAAAAAGGTGGCGGCCCCTTCAGGGCGCGCCACCTGACAGTTTGGCCATTGGCTCCTCCTGCTCGACGCTAGGGGTTTTGCGGAGGGGGATGGCTAAGGCAGCAAGGCGTTAAGCCGTTGCAGTGCCTGGTGATCCATCCTCTAGCCTGATCATCGGCCGGTAACAGTGAGACACTGGATCACCTCCTTTCGGTTGTTGCTGGAAGGCCGCATATAGGGGCGCGGTCACGAAAAGAAAACAGGGGCCGGCCGGTCACGCCAGCAAGAGCCACAGGCCCATGCCGATCAGCGCCGCCGTCCAGATCACATCGAGATTGATCCAGCCGCGGCGCAGGAAATCGAGCCCCACCCATTGATAGACGATCAGCGCGACCGTGCCGGTGGTGACCAGCATGGCCAGGCTGTGCACCAGGACCGCCAGCGTCGCGACCCACAGCGAGCTGGTTGCCGGCAAATGCTGGGCGTGCTCCCCCACTTGCGCCAGCGGCATCAGCACCGGGATCAGCATCGCGCCGGCGCCATGTGCGGTCGCCATCACGAACGACCACGCCGCCAGGCCAAGCAGCCCGGTGCTGAGTCCGATACGCAGGCGATGGCGGTGGCCGTAGAGGAGATGATAGAGGCCCCACCCGATCAGCAGCGCGCCTGACAGGATGCGGAACGTCGCGGGGTCGATCGCCATGCCGACCACGATCACCGCGTAGACCACCACCGCAATCGCCGCCGCGTGGCCGAGCGCGATGGGGATCAGCGACATCAGCACAACTCTGCGGCTGTGCCGGTAGAGCCCGAGCGCCACGGCAAATAGCCAGCCCATCGCCGGATTGAGTCCGTGAAAGGCGCCGAGACCGATCAGCACCAGCCATGGCGAGAGATTGGACGTCATAGTCATCCTTGTCATTGCCCGGCTTGACCGGGCAATCCAGTAACCCCTGCTCTCCGTCAAACGCGGTATTGGTGGTTACTGGATTCCCGCTTTCGCTGGAATGACAACCGGACGCGGCTGCGCCCCTAGGGATAGCAATACGAGTCCGAAGAGCAGTCGCCGCCTTGCAGTCGCACTTGATGCGGGCGGTGGCTCTTCGGCCATTGCACGAAAAATTTCGGGTCGAACGCGATGCCGCCGTCGGCGCCGGCGTCGAGCTTCACCATCCAGCCGTCGATGCCGGCGGGATAGAATTGCGGATCGACCGCGCCATAGAGCGAATTGGTAAAGTAGACGCGCTTGCCGTCCCGGCTGATCTCCACCATTTGCGGGCCGCCGCTCAACGGGCCGTTAGCCCCCGGGTGCGGGGCGCGCGACACGATGCCGCCGATCCTGACCTTGCCGGTGAGCTTGGGATTGAACGGATCGCTCACGTCATATTGGCGCAGATCGCCGGTGCCCCAGCAGGCGACATAGAGGAAGCGATCATCCATCGACAGGTCGATATCGGTCACCAGCGGCGGCACCGCCTTGAAGCCTTTCAGCACCGGCGGCAACAGATCGGGGTCGGCCGGCTCGGCCGGAATCTCGATCACCTTCTTGACCGCCCATTTGTCGCCGTCGCGATACCAGGTCCAGATCGACGCCGACAGGTCCTTCAGGCTGATGACGCAATTGACGAAGCCGTAGGCCTTGGTCGGGTCGTGCGCCGGCCGGAGCTCGAACACGAGCTGATAGTCGGGGCCGAAATCGATCTCCTGCAGATGCTTGCGCTTCTGCAAATCCCAGAAATGCAGCCGGCGTCCATATTGCGCGGACAGCAGGATCTCCGGCAGCAGCCCGTTCTCTATGGTGTTGGGCGTGCCCCACTCGCTGGTCACCATGGTGTCGTGGCCGAGATGCCACCAGGCATCGTAGGCGAGCTGTTGTGGGCCGCGCTCCACTTCCCAGCGGCCGAGCACGTCGAAGGTCTCGGCGTCCATCAGGAACACGCCGCCCGGTGCCTCGCCCTTGGCGTCGCCCAGCGCCGAAACATAGATGCCGTCGGGCCCGCAATGGACGGTGTGCGGGCGGCTGTAGCCGCTCGCCTCGATCATTTCTTCCGGCTCGATCACCCGCACGATGGCCGGGCTTTTCGGGTCCGGCTTGGTGTCGATGATGTAGATGCGCGACGAGCGCAAGCCGGGCACCACCAGATAGCGGCGCTCCATGTGCGGATGCGGCGCATTGGGGCACAGGCATGAGCTGCATGCGCTCCAGCCGTAGTGGTGCAGCTCGTCGCCCGTTTGCGGCATATCCACGCCGCCGACGATCTTCGAATAAGTGGGCGAGGCCGGGTCGACATCGACCACGGCGATGGCGTCGGGAACGTCGCGGTTAGGCGCAAACGCGGCGACATAAGCGAGCGTCTCGGCCGGCGCCTTGGCGGCAAGCCGCGGCGAGGGATAGAACGTGGGATCGGGCGTCCATCGTGTCATTTGTGTGCTCCTCCCAGGAGGAAAGCCAGTTTCGCCTCCCGCTGTGTCGGGAGCAAGTCAGCCCCCGCGCTAAGGAAAACTCACCACCTGATCGTAGAGGGGCATCTCGTTCTCATGCGGGCCGGAAAGCGCGTCCTTGTCGATCGTGACGCTGCCGCCGGTGAACAGCGGTTGCTCATCCGTCAGCCGGCCTTCGCCGGTGAAGGACGTGAACGCGAAAGGCAGGCCGTTGGCCACAAGCGGCGAGGGCCCGTCCATGACATGGAAGTGGAGATGCGGCGTGTCCGTGTTGCCGGTATTGCCGAGCACCCCGAGCACCTGACCCGTGGTGACCTTGTCTCCTACCTTCACTTTCACGCTGCCCGGCTGCATATGGGCATAGAAGGCGAAGCGGCCCTGCCCGATATCGACGACGACATGATTGCCGGCGGCCGTTTGGATCGTCGCATCGTCGGGCAGCTTGCCGGGCACCTGCTCGGGCAGGCCGTCCTCCGTTCCCACCACCGTCCCGTCGGCCACCGAATGGATCTCATCGCCGAAATAGGCATAGCTCGACAGGTCCTTCATTGGCCCGTCGATCAGCATGTTCTTGTCGTTCAGCTGTACGAAGTCGATGGCGAACCGCTCCGCCACGTGGACGGTACCGTTAAGCGGAAGCGTTGCGCCGCGATGATAGCTGTACGGCGTGCAGCATCCGCCGCCCATCACCCAGTGCTTGCCTTTGAGTGGCGGCGCGACGACGACGGCGGGCGCCCCGACCGGCAGCGGATCGCCCACGAAACTCAGCTCCTGCGCCGGCGCCGGCGCCGGATCGTGATCGCCGGCCGAGTCTGCCGCCGGCGCTTTTGCCACGCTGATCTTGAAGCGGTGCTTCAGCGACTTGGGTATGGTCGCCCCCTTCGGCAGCGTCACATCCATGAACACGAAGCCTCCACCGGCGGCCGGCAACTCGGTGCCTTTGGCGCCGCCGTTCAGCCGCAGCATCTGCGCGAGGCCGTCGCCTTCAAGCGTGCCGAGCACCGCGCCGCTCTCGGCATCGAGCGTCTCGATCTTGTCGATGCCGACCGGACTCGCTGCCATGCTCATGAGCACGATCTCATAGGCGAGATGCGTCTTGTCGTCCGATCCGAGCACGGGGTTCGGCGAGGTGAGAGGCGTCGCCACCAGCGGCGTCACCACTTCGTCAGCAGGCACCGTCTGGGCTTGGACCTGGACTGGCAAGCCGAGCGCGACAAAAAGCGTGAAGACCGCAATCGACACTCTTGCTCCGACACGACGCACGGACATCTCGCTGCAACCTCCCTCTGATGATCTTGCGTTTCCAATGCTAGTCTAGCTTAGCCCGAGGGCTTTGCGCGCCTTTGCCGTGATCGACTGGCGGGTGGAAAAGTACCCCTCCCACGGATCGCGCTTCAGTCGTTTTAGCCGCGCCGGCAGGGTCTTGACCGTATAGGGCGCGGCGGTGGTTAGGCCCTTGAGTTCATCCCAGCGAAGCGGCACCGCCACCGTCGCGCCGTTGCGCGCGCGCGTCGAATAGTTGCAGATGGCCGTCCCGCCGCGCTGGTTGCGCAGATAGTCGACGAAGATTCGCCCGGTCCGGACTTTCTTCGCCATGTTGGCGGTGTAGCGGTCGGGCCGCGCCGTCGCCAGCGCGTCGGCGACGGCCTTGGCGAAGCCCTTCACCTCGTCCCAACCGAGCTTCGGCGTGAGCGGCGCCACCACATGCAGTCCCTTGCCGCCCGTCGCTTTGAGGAAGGTCTTGAACCCGAGCTCGGCGAGGAAATCGCGCACCTCGACCGCGGCAGCCTTGAGAATCGCAAAGTCGAGCTCTTCGTCGGGGTCGAGATCGAACACGATGTGGTCCGGCTGGCTGACCTTCGGCAGCGCCACGCCCCAATCGTGGATTTCGAGCACGCCGATCTGCACCAGCCCGAACAGGCCCGCCTCGTCGTCGATATAGAGATAGGGCTTCTTGCTCTCGCCGCCCGGAATGGGGACCTGTTTGATCGCGTCGCTCATGCCCCTCATGGCGTGGCGCTGGAAGAAATGCTCCTTGTCGATTCCTTCGGGGCAACGCACCAGGCTGATCGGCCTTCGCGCGACGTAAGGCAGCATGTAGGGAGCAACCGTCTCGTAATAGCGGGCGACATCGAGCTTGGTGAGGCCGATATCGGGGTAGTAGACCCGGTCGGGATTGGTCAGCGTGATGCCGTCGAAGGTTGGATCGCCGCCGGACTTTTTGGCGGTGGCGCTTTTCGTCGTGGCCATGCCGGCCTCCTCGTCGTCTTCGGATTGCTCGCGATGGACTTCGCGCGCCGGTTTATCCTCGCGCAGGCCTTGATAACTCGGGTGCCTGAGCCGCCCGTCGCGCGTCCATTCGGTATAGGCGACTTCGCAAACCAGTCTGGGCTCGAGCCACACCGCGCCCTTGCGCTCGACGGCGGGCACCTCGACGAAGGACGAGGAGGCGCGTTCGAGCGGCGCGAATTTCTTGGCGAGGGTGGTGAAATCGCCGGAGTCGAAGCCGGTGCCGACCTTGCCGGCATAAATCAGCCTGCCGTCGGCGAAGGTGCCGAGCAGCAGCGATGAGAACGGCTTGCCTCTGACCTCGGAACGGCTATAGCCGCCGATCACGAACTCCTCGCCTCGCGTGCATTTGATCTTTAGCCAGTCCCTGCCCCGGCCCGAGATGTAAGGCCGGTCGGCGCGCTTCGACATGATGCCTTCGAGCCCCGCCGCGCAGGCTTGGTCGAAGAACTCGCGCCCCGACCCTTCCACGTAATCCGCGTAAACGAGAAAATTCGAAATGCCTTTCGCCGCCATCAGCGTGGCGAGCTTGGCGCGACGCTCCTTCAGCGGTTTCTTGCGCCAGTCCTTGCCGTCAAGCGACAGCAGGTCGAACACGAAATAGCGGATCGAGCCATGCGGGCTGTCGATATGCTCTTGCAGCGATTTGAAATCGGTGACGCCGGACGGCAGCACGAAGGCGACCTCGCCGTCGATCAGCGCGCTCTCGGCCGGAAAGGTGAGCAGCGCTTTGGCGATCGCCGGAAAGCGCACCGTCCAATCGAGTCCGCTGCGGCTGAACAGGGTGATGTCGTCGCCGGCTTTGCGCGCGATGATGCGGTAGCCGTCATATTTCACCTCGTGCAGCCAGTTCGGCCCGGTTGGCACCTCTTTGTCGAGCGTGGCGAGTTCCGGCGCGACGAAGTCGGGGACTAGCGCGCGGGCGCCTTTCGCCGGGGCTTTGCCGTTGGCGCGCGCTTGGGCTTCACGGCCGGAGTTTTTTTTTGAGCCTTGTTGGAGGTCCACACCGCCGAATCGCCGGTCAGGATCTGATCCATCGAGCGGCCCGACTTGACGCTGGTGTCGAACTCCTCCGTCGGCTCGCTGCCCTCGCCGGCGTAGTCATCGCGCTTCTTGATCAGCAGCCAGTTCTGGCGGCCGCGATCCTCCTTGCGTGGCTTCATCCGCACCAGCACGTAGTCGCCGTTCAGCCGGTGGCCGTGCAGGCGGAATTTGAGGTCGCCTTTGGCCAGGCCCTCGTCGGGGTCGCCGATCGGCTCCCAGGTGCCTTCGTCCCAGATCATCACCGGGCCGCCGCCATATTCGCCTTTGGGGATCACGCCTTCGAACCCGCCATATTCGAGCGGGTGGTCCTCGGTCATCACCGCGAGACGCTTTTGCGCCGGGTCCAGGCTCGGACCCCTTGTCACGGCCCAGCTCTTCAGCACGCCGTCATGCTCGAGCCGGAAATCGAAATGGGTGCGCCGCGCCGCGTGCTTCTGGATGACGAAGCTGTTGCCCTTGGCTTTCGCGCGCTTCGGCCCAGGCTCCGGCGTCTTGCCGAAATCCCGCTTCGCCTTGTATTCGGCAAGGAGGTCCCGGCTTCCGGCCCGCGCCATGACTTAAGCCGACTTCCGCTTGGGCGCGCCCTTCGCCGCCTTCTTGGATACCGCGCCGCGCTTGGCCGCGGTCTTGGCGCCGGCCGCGCCTTTGCCCTGCTGCACGCTCTTCTTCAGCGCGTCCATGATGTTGATCACCTTGGCGGTGCCCGGCATCTCGGTGACGATTTCCGGCGCGCGGTCCTCGAGCTTGGCGTTGATCAGTTCCCACACCGCCTCGGTATATTCGTCCTTGAATTGCTCGGGTTCGAACTTGCCGGTCTTGCGCTTGATCAGTTCCTTGGCGAGATCGAGCGCCTCCTTGTCGACCTTGACCTCATTGATCTCCTTGAACAGCGGCTCGGCGGCGCGCACTTCGTTGGCGTGGCGCAGCACTTCAAGGATCAGGCCTTTGCCGAATGGCTTGATCGCCACGATGTTGCCGTGCCCGCGCAGGATGAACTGGCCGACGCCGACCTTCTTCGCCTCCTTCAGCGCCTTCTGGAGGATGACATAGCCTTCGTCGGCCATGTCGCCGTCGGGCATCAAATAATAGGGCGTTTCGTAATAGCGCGCGTCGATGGCGTCCTCGTCGACGAAGCGGGCGAGCTCGATGGTCTGTTTCGACTCGAGCTTCAGATCGTCGATTTCCTTCTGGTCGACCAGGACATATTTGCCCTTCTCGTATTCGTAGCCCTTGGTGATCTCTTCGTTCTCGACCGGGCCCACGCCGGGCGCGATCTTTTGGTAGCGAATGCGCTTGCCGGAGGGCTGGTGGATCTGATGGAGCGCGATGGCCCGTTCCGAGGTGGTGGCCGGGTAGAGCTTGACCGGAATGTTGACCAGGGAAAGCCGTAAATAGCCGGTCCAGAAAGCGCGCGGTGCCATACTCGTAACTCCTCGAACAGGAATGAACCCGGGGCCGGTGCGGGACCGGGCCAAGGTCAGAACAACGGGGCCCGAACCTTAGGGTTCCCGCGGGAAACCGGTGGCTTCGGGCTCATCATTCCACTTTATATCCATTTTCCTTAAGCATGCGTTGGAGCGCCTCGGGAAAGGTCAACTTGACCTCCTGGCCCGGGCATTCGCCGTTCTCGTTGAGGGGTTTGTCGCAGACCTCGAGCCCCCAGTCGGACGCCTTGTCGTAAAAGTTCAGCATCAACTCCCAGGCCGCCTTGCCCTCGCCAAGCAAGCTCTTCTCGGCCACATAGCCGGCCAGGAACCCGTTCGGCTCCTCGTCGGGCACGTTCTCGATCATGGTCTTGAGATAGGATGCATGCGCCGGCTTGAAGCTTGGGTCGCTCGACACGTTTTTGACGGCGCCGTTCTCGACGGCGAGCACCTGGAGCGGGGCCTCCGAGCAGGCATAGCAGCCGAACGTGTAGAGAAAGGCATTGTCGCGGGTGGCGAACTCATAGCGGCCGTCGCCGTTGAGATCGGTCGCGAGCAGCGGGCTGCCGTCGAACTCGCCGACCTCGACGGTGGCCCAGCTCGAGCCGTCGGCGCTGGCGGTGATCACGCTGGTGTCCGAGCAGCAATGCGCCCCGCCGGTATAAAGCGACACCACCACCTCGGGCTGAGAATTGCTGGGATCGAGTTCGGCGATCTGCAAACTGACCGGCGGATCGGCGAAGCCGACATCCTCGCCTCCGAGCTTGGCGACTTCCTTGCCGCCGGCGAACACGGTGACGATCGGAGCGCGCATGGTCTCGCCGTCCTCGCCCTTCTGTTCGGTGTAACTCAGCACCGCCTTGACGTCGCCTTGCGAAATCTCCTGGGTGCTCGGCGTGGCGCCCTCCTCGCCGCCGCCGCCCTCGATCTTGGGCGCGGTGTCCACGCCCTCGACGTCGGGCGCGGTGAGATATTTGGCGTCTTGCTGCTTGATCGCTTCGGCGAGGCCTGGTGCCGCACCGGCGTCGCGCGGGGTGGCGAAGATCACGGCCAGGAGAAGAGCGTAAGCAAGCCGAGAGGTCGGGGCCATATGCGGGACTTTCCGAACCGAGGACAACGCGCGGACGCTTTCTAGCCCGCCGGCGTCGAGCCTTCCCAGGCCCTTGCCGCCCCAATTTTGAACCCCCAGATGCCCGGGTAGCGAGAGTGTGCTAGGGGTTTCCGGCCGGCTAAATTGGCCGAAAGTCTCGTGGCTATGAAGGGTTTCGCATGAGCGCTACCAGCAAGGACGGGCAGCCATCGGCGCCGGCCGTGGTCGTCACCGGCGCGACCCAGGGCATCGGCCGGGCTCTGGCCGCAGAGTTCGCCCGCGGCGGCCACACGCTCCTGCTGGTCGCCCGCGACGCGGCCAAGCTCGCCGACACCGCGCGCGAGCTCGCTGACGCCCATGCGGTCGACGTCAAATTCGTCGCCTGCGATTTGAGCACGGAGGAAGGCTGCGCCGCGGTCGAGTCGGCGCTTCGGCGCTTCGGCCTTCACGCCGACATGCTCGTCAATAACGCCGCCGCCATGTCGGCCGGCTTCTTCCAGGATCAGGACCTCGCCGCGATGCGGCGGCTGATCGATCTCAACGCCCGCGCCACGGTCGACCTCACGCTGCGCTTCTTGCCCGGCATGATCGCACGCCGCGGCGGTGGCGTGCTCAATGTCGCCTCGATGGAGGGCTTCATGCCGGTGCCCTATCAGGCGACTTACGCCGCCACCAAGGCCTTCGTGCTGTCGCTGAGCCGGGCGCTGGCCTACGAGACCATGTATACCGGCGTGCGCATCTCGGCGCTGGCGCCGGGCACCACCGGCACCGGACTGCACGCCAAAGCCGGCGCCGAGAACTCCCGCTACGTCATGCTGCTGCCGGTGATGACCAGCGAGGAACTCGCCGCCATCGCCTATCGGCAATTCATGCGCGGCAAGAAAGTGATCGTGGCCGGCTGGTTCAACCGCTTGAGCCTGTTCGCCCGGCGCTTTACGCCAGACTTCGTTCTGGTGCCGTTCATGGGATGGTTGTTCAGGGTGCGGGACGAGGCAGGCAATCTGCAAATGCCGCGTGACCCGGCCCCGCCGAACCCTAGTGCTCGCGCGCCAGCCGACGCCACCCGGAGCAACGGCCCCCGCCTCTCGGCCTGATCGTGAAGTGAATGGATGGTGGAGCCGGACGGGATCGAACCGACGACCTCAGCAGTGCGATTGCTGCGCTCTCCCAACTGAGCTACGGCCCCATAAGTCCAGGCATTTAGGGATCGGGCGTCACAGCCTGTCAAGCGAGGCCCGGATTCCAAGGCCCTGCTCGCTGCCCTTGCCCTTGCTCCCGCCTCTCCGCTACATGATCCGGCCAGCCAGGAGGTCTTTGATGGTGCCTTTGATCGGATTCCTCGTTCTCGTCATCGACCTCTATATCTGGGTCGTCATCGCCAGCGCCATCTCTGAGCTGGCTGATCGCCTTCAACGTGGTCAACACGCAGAACCGCTTCGTCTACTCGGTCGCCGACATGCTGTACCGGGTGACCGAGCCGGCGCTGCGCCCGATCCGCAGCATCCTCCCCAATCTCGGCGGCATCGACATCTCGCCGGTGATCCTCATTCTGTTCCTGCTGTTCATTCGCGATGTCGTGCTGCTCGGCTGGATCCTGCCGGCCTTTGTGCAACCCGTCGTCTACGTTCCTTGAGCCGCCGGCGGCGGCGAAGCTCGAGCTCCGGCTCACCGACGCCGGAATCATGCTGACGGTGCGGCTCACGCCCAAATCCGCCCGCGACGAGATCGTCGGCGTCGAGAGTTTCGGCGGCGAGACGGTGCTGAAGGCGCGGGTGCGAGCGCTGCCTGAAGGCGGCCGCGCCAACGCGGCGCTCGAGCGGCTGGTGGCGCGCTGGCTCAAAGTGCCGCCGAGTTTTGTATCGGTGGCGCAAGGCGGGAAGTCGCGCATGAAGCAGGTCTTGATCGAGGGCGACGCCGACGACGCTGCTCCGCCTGATCGAAGCGCGGCTCGCCGAGCTAGCCGGCTAGCGCCGCGGCGATCTCGTCGACGATGGCGTCGGCCGCCGCGCGCGGGTCGGGCGCGCGGGTGATCGGCCGCCCGACCACGAGATAGTCGGCGCCGGCGGCGATCGCGCTCTTAGGCGTCACCGCGCGGGCCTGATCCTGGCTATCGCTCCCTCGCGGCCTGACGCCCGGCGTGACGATCAGGAAATCGGGTCCGGCCGCATCGCGGATTTCCGCCGCCTCATGGCCCGAGGCGATGACGCCGTCGAAGCCGGCCTGCCTTGGCCAGCTTGGCCCGATGCAGCACCAGCTCGGCGAGCGGATGGTCGATGCCCTGCTCGATGAGGTCGGACGGCGCAAGATTGGTGAGCACCGTGACGCCGAGCAGCTTGAGCGCGCTGTCGCCGCGCCCGCGCACCGCGGCGTCGAGCGTCTTGCGGTCGAGCGCATGCACGGTGAGGAACGCCGCGCCGCTGCGGGCGATGGCCGCGGTGGCGCGCTCGACCGTCGCCTCGATGTCGAGCAGCTTGGCGTCGACGAAGACCGGCCGGCCGTATTGGGCAAGCTCGCGCGCGAGCTCGAACCCTCCGGACGAACAGCAGCTCGAGCCCGATCTTGTAGACGCCGACGCTGTCGCCGAGCGTCGTCGATCAGCGCCTTCGCCTCCTGCGCGCTCGGCACGTCGAGCGCCACGATGAGCCGGTCGCGGGGCAGCATCATGGCGCGGCGAACTTCCGTGCGGCGACGGCGAGCGCCTCGACCACGCTCTTGCACAGAGTCTGCTGCGCCTTGTCCTTGAGGCTGCCGTCCTCCTCGAAGGCGTCCATGGCGCGCGGCAGCGCGATCTGCTGCGGGATCACGGTCGCGCCGATGCCGACTTCGAGGATCTGGCGGAGATGCAGCAGGCTGCGCATGGCCCCGTAATAGCCGGGCGAAGCGCCGGAGATGGCGAACACCCGCGACTTGAACACTTCGAGCCCGGTCTCGCCCTTGGCTCTCACCCGCGTCACCCAGTCGAGCGTGTTCTTGAGCAGCGGCGTGACCGAGGAATTATATTCGGGGCTCGCGATGAACACGCCTTGATACTCTTCGAGCAGCGCCTTGAAGGCGCGCGCCCGCTCCGGCGGACCCTCCTTGGCTTCGAGATCGCCGTTATAGAGCGGCATCGGATAATCCTTGAGGTCGACCAGCACCGCCTCGATGCCGTTGGCCTCGGCGATGTGGTGGGCAAGCGCGGCGAGCTTCCGGTTGAACGAGCCTTCCCGCGTGCTGCCGGCGAAGAACAAGAGACGCATCATCGGCTCCCTCATCGGTTCGCGCCGGCGGTTCGGGCCTTGCCGCCGGTCGCCGATGCCGAACAGATAGCGCAGAGGCACCGTGGCCGCCGCGGCGAGCGGCGTGGCGAGCGCCAGGCCGAGCAGACCGAACACCGCGCCGAGCACCAGCTGGCTCAAGATCACCACCGCCGGCGGCATCGACACCGCCCGCGCCTGGATCAGCGGGGTCAGGAGATAGCTTTCGAGGAATTGGATCAGCGCATAGAGCCCGAGCACCCACAGCGCCAGATCGAGATTCTCGCCGCCGGCGACCAGCACCATCGGCACGGCGCCGATGATCGGCCCGAGATAAGGCAGGAAACCGGCAAGGCCGGCGAACAGCGCCAGCACGAACGGGATCGGCACGCCGAGGATCAGCAGCCCGACATAGGTGAACGGTGCCGATCATCGCCATCGAGATGCTTTGGCCGATCAGCCAGCGCCGCAACAGGTCGCCGGTCTCATAGATCATCTGCAGCGTGGCGGCCCGCCGCTCGTCCGGCGCGAGCCGCGCCGCGGCGTTGACATAGGTGTGCGGATCGGCCGGCGAAATAGATGCCGAAGAAGATCACGATCAGCCCCGCGCTGAACATGCCGACGATCGACAGCGCGACCGAGGTGGCGCCGGTGGCGATGCCCCACGGGCTGAGAAACCCGCTCAGCAACTGCACCAGATCGACATTCTGCAGCAGATTGGCCTGATCGGCGAAGCTCGCCACTTCCTTGGTCAAGGTGGTGGCGCCGGCGGCGATGCCGCGGGCCAGCTGGGCGATCTGCAGCGCGAGGGTCGGTCCTGCGGTGGCGAACACCACGCCGAAGAACAGCGCCACCCCGATCACCACGGCGGCGAGCATGACCAGTCGCGGCAGCGCGGTGAGCTCGGCCAGCGCGCGGCTTGCGCCATAGAGCACGATGGCCAGCAGGATGCCGGCAAAGGCGAGCAGGATCGCGGTGCGCGCGTACCACAGGCCGATCGCCAGCGGCGAGCACGCCGACCACCGTCGCGGTGATCTTGGCGGCGCGCATTACGTCCGGATTGCCGACGCGCAGCTCCTGTTTGGAACTCGTCCGTGAGGGACTGCGCGTTGGCTCGCCGGCCATGGCGGTCTTTCTGCCTGGCGCGCGCGACGCGAGCGGTCGCGCGCAGTGGTGGGACGCCAATCTACGTCAAAGACGGAGCTTAAGGGTAGCAGCTACTCGCGGATGCCCTCGAAGAAATCCTTGACCCGCGCGAAGAAGCCGGTCGATGCCGGGCTCGTGCTCGGGTTCGAGGCCTCTTCGAAAGATTTCAGCAGCTCGCGCTGCTTGCGCGACAGGTTCTTCGGCGTCTCGACCTCGACCTGGATGTAGAGATCGCCCTGCTGCTTCGAGCGCAGCACCGGCATGCCCTTGGCCTTGAGGCGGAACTGCTTGCCGCTCTCGGTGCCTTCCGGGAATCTTCACCCGCGTTCGGCCGCCGTCGATGGTCGGCACCTCGATCTGGCCGCCAAGGGCCGCGGTGGTCATGGCGATCGGCACGCGGCAGAACAGATCGGCGCCGTCGCGCTGGAAGAACTCGTGCGGCTTGATCGACAGGAAGATGTAAAGGTCGCCGGGCGGCCCGCCGCGCACGCCGGCCTCGCCTTCGCCGGCCAGCCTGATGCGCGTGCCGTCCTCGACCCCGACCGGAATAGTGACCGACAGCGTGCGCTCGCGCGTCACCCGGCCGGCGCCGTTGCAGGACGGGCAGGGCGTCTCGATGGTCTCGCCGCGTCCCTGGCAGGACGGGACAGGTGCGCTCGATGGTGAAGAAGCCCTGGGTGGCGCGCACCTTGCCGACGCCGCCGCAGGTGCGGCAGGTGGTCGGCGCGGTGCCGGTCTTGGCGCCCGCCCCCGAGCAGCTGTCGCAGGTGACGCTGGTCGGCACGCGGATTTGCGCGGTCTTGCCCTGATAGGCCTCGGCCAGCGTGATTTCCATGTTGTAGCGGAGATCGGAGCCGCGCTCGCGCGACGAGCGCTGGCGCGGGCGGCGCTGGCCCATGAACTCGCCGAACAGATCGTCGAACATCGCCGACATCGAGGCCGAGAAATCGGCGCCGAAATTGTGGCCGGGGCCGCCGGCCAGTCCGACATCGAACGCGGCATGACCGAAGCGGTCATAGGCGGCGCGGCGCTGCGGGTCCTTGAGCGCCTCGTAAGCCTGGTTGAGTTCCTTGAAGCGCGTCTCGGCGTCCGGATCGCCGTTGCAGCTGTCGGGATGGCATTCCTTGGCGAGACGGCGAAACGCGGCCTTGATCTCGCTGTCGCGAGCGCCGCGTGTTACGCCGAGCACATCGTAGTAGCACCGTTTCGACATCGCCCCTCCGGCCCTTTACACCGCCGTCACGCGATGGCGGCGCTTAAGCCTCTTGTGTTGGGCGTTGGCGCCGGGCTCGTTTCGCCCAGCGCCAATGCCGTGCACTCTCGTCTAGGCCGACTTCTTGCTGTCGTCGTCCTTGACTTCCTCGAAGTCGACATCGACCACCTTGTCGTCGGGGCCGCCGGCCGAAGCGGACGGACCGCCCTCGCCGCCTCCCGCCGCGCCTCTGGCTCGCCTGATACATGGCCTCGCCGAGCTTCATCGAGGCCTGAGCCAGCGCGTCGATCTTCTGCTTGATGGCGTCTTTGTCTTCGCCCTGGATGGCCGTCTTGAGGTCGGCCGCCGCGGCTTCGACCGCGTCCTTGTCGCCGGCCGGAACCTTGTCGCCGAAGTCCTTCAGCATCCGCTCGGTCGAATGGACCAGGGCCTCGGCCTGATTGCGAACCTCGACCAGTTCGCGGCGCTTCTTGTCCTCCTCGGCGTGGCTCTCGGCTTCCTTGACCATGCGGTCGATGTCGGCGTCGGTCAGGCCGCCCGAGGCCTGGATGCGGATCGACTGCTCCTTGCCGGTGGCCTTGTCGGTGGCCGAGACATTGACGATGCCGTTGGCGTCGATGTCGAAGGTCACCTCGATCTGCGGCACGCCGCGCGGCGCCGGCGGAATGCCGACCAGATCGAACTGGCCGAGCATCTTGTTGTCGGCCGCCATCTCGCGTTCGCCCTGGAACACGCGGATGGTGACCGCGTTCTGATTGTCCTCGGCGGTGGAGAACACCTGGCTCTTCTTGGTCGGGATGGTGGTGTTGCGGTCGATCAGCCGGGTGAACACGCCGCCCAAGGTCTCGATGCCGAGCGAGAGCGGGGTGACGTCGAGCAGCAGCACGTCCTTGACGTCGCCTTGCAGCACGCCGGCCTGAATGGCGGCGCCGATGGCCACCACCTCGTCGGGGTTCACGCCCTTATGCGGCTCGCGGCCGAAGAAGGTCTTCACCGTCTCGACCACCTTCGGCATGCGCGTCATGCCGCCGACCAGCACCACCTCGTCGATCTCGGCGGCCTTGAGCCCGGCATCCTTCAGCGCGTTCTGGCACGGGCCGATGGTCTTCTGGATGAGGTCGTCGACCAGGCTCTCGAGCTTGGCCCGCGTGAGCTTCATGGTGAGATGCTTCGGCCCGCTCTTGTCGGCGGTGATGAACGGCAGATTGATCTCGGTCTGCGTGGTCGAGGACAGTTCGATCTTGGCCTTCTCCGCCGCCTCTTTCAGGCGCTGCAGCGCCAGCTTGTCGCCGCGCAGATCGATGCCGCGACTCCTTCTTGAACTCGTTGGCGAGGTAATCGACGATGCGCATGTCGAAGTCCTCGCCGCCGAGGAAGGTGTCGCCGTTGGTCGACTTGACCTCGAACACGCCGTCGCCGATCTCGAGGATCGAAATGTCGAAGGTGCCGCCGCCGAGATCGTAGACGGCGATGGTCTTGCCGTCTTTCTTGTCGAGGCCATAGGCCAGCGCGGCCGCGGTCGGCTCGTTGATGATGCGCAAGACGTCGAGCCCGGCGATCTTGCCGGCGTCCTTGGTTGCCTGGCGCTGGGCGTCGTTGAAATAAGCCGGAACGGTGATGACCGCCTGCTCGACCTTCTGGCCGAGATGGGCTTCGGCGGTCTCCTTCATCTTTTGCAGGATGAAGGCGGAAATCTGCGAGGGCGAATATTGCTTGCCGTGGGACTCGACCCAGGCGTCGCCGTTGTCGCGGCTTTGACGATCTTGTAGGGGACGAGCTTCTTGTCCTTCTCGACCATCGGGTCGTCGTAGCGGCGGCCGATCAGGCGCTTGATGGCGAAGAATGTGTTCTCGGGATTGGTGACGGCTTGTCGCTTGGCCGGGCAGTCCGACGATGACCTCTCCGTCATCGGTGAAGGCGACCATCGAAGGCGTGGTGCGCATGCCTTCGGCATTCTCGATGACCTTGGGCGTCTTCCCGTCCATCACGGCGACGCAGGAATTGGTAGTGCCGAGATCGATACCGATCACTTTCGCCATTACGAACCTCTCTTTCTGGCAGACCGTGCGGGCCCATGAGCGGCACCCGGCATTTCAGCGCTAAGCTTGGCGTCGGTCCCCAATATTCGGCGCAGCCCGCCGACTCATACGGCGGGGTTCCGCGGTTATATAGGTGGCAAGCCTATGACCCGCAAGGAGAAGCGCCGATGGGAGCGGCGTCCGCAGCGGCGCGTCACGCGACCCGCTTCCAGGCGCCGATCAGAATGGGGGTGAGGCAGTAATAGCGCCCGTCCAAGGCGGCCTCGGTCATGTCCGCCTTGAACTGATCGGCCCGCGCCTGATCGGCGATGCCGAGCGCGGCCGCCGCCGGAAACAGGCTTTGGTAAACGCCGATCAACATCTGCGCCATGTCCTTGAGCGGCAGGAATTTCGCTTCCGCCAAGGTGCCGTCGGGGACGCCGATGCCGGCCGCCTCGAACTGCGCCGGCAGTTGGCGCCCGGCCCGCAAATTTCGGCCATGGGCCCTGAACACGCTCTCGAACAGGCGGTTGAACTCGGCCATGGCCGGGCAGATGGGCTCGACCGCGATGGCGCCGAAGTCGAACTCCTGGCCGCCACGATGCCGCCCGGCTTGGTCCAGAACAGCATCTTCTCGAGCGCCGCCACCGGCTCCTGCATATGCATCAGGAAAAGCCGGCAATAGGTGAGGTCGAACGGCGCGCCCGGTATCTCCTCGAGCGTCAGCATGTCGGCCTCGATCATCTCGAACGCGGCGCCGCCTTGAGCGCGGAGGTCGGCGAGCGCCTGGGCGCCGAGTGCGCCGTCGATCTCGATGCCGGTGACGCGGCCCGTGGGCCCGACCCGATCGGCCATCAGCCGCATGACCGCGCCTGGGCCCGAGCCCACATCGAGGCAGCTCATGCCGGGCTTGAGGCCGATCCGGTCGAGCACCTCCTCGGTCGCGCTTTGCCACATCGACGCCTGATCGCGCAGACGCTGATACTCGCTCACCTCCCGGGCATGCACGTAACCGTCGGGATTCAACGTCCGCGCTTTTGCCGTCACCGGCTGGATCTCCTCATTCGCTGCTCAGGCGCTATATGGCAGAACGTATGACAGCTCGAGTCGGAGCAAAGGCAGCATGAATTATTTTCCGCAATACCTCGACCAACGTCCGATCTTGTTCCCGAAGGCGGCCGCTTCAATCTCACGCTGCGGCGAGTGGCGAAGTGAAGCAATCCCGGCTCTTAGTCCGCCTCGCCTTCCGGGAAATCGTCGTTGGCGGCCTTGGGCGGAGCGGTGCCATTGCCGTCGCCCTTCGGCTTGGCCGTCTTGGCGCCGCCCTTCGACACCGCGACCAGCGCGGGCCTGAGACAGCGATCGCCGATCACGTAGCCCGACTGCATGACGTCGACCACCGTGCCCTCGGGCACATCGGCGTTGCTCGACCTCGTACATCGCCTGGTGGCAATTCGGATCGAAGCGCTGGCCGAGCGGCTCGATGCGGGTGACGCCGTGGCGCTCCAGCACGTTGAGCAGCTCGCGCTCGGTCAACTCGACCCCTTCGAGGAAGCTCTTGAGCGCGGGATCTTCGGCCGCCGCGTCGGCCGGCACGTGCTCGATGGTGCGCTTGAGATTGTCGCCGACCGTCAGCACGTCACGGGCGAAATTGGAGATGGCGTAGCGCGCCGTGTCGGTCTTTTCCCGCTCGGTGCGCCGGCGCAGATTTTCCATGTCGGCCATGGTGCGGAGCAGCCGGTCGCGCATCTCGGCGTTCTCGGCCAGCAGGGCGTCGAGATCGGTCCCGACCTGAGCGTTCGGGTCGGGTTCGCCAGTTTTGGGCTCGGCCTTCGTGGAATCGGCGACTTTCGCCTGATCCTCGTTGGCCTCACGCGGATCGGTCTTGTCGTCGGGCATGCAAGCCTCGGCGAATTGTTTCACTTGAAAGTCCAGGGGGATATCAACCGTCAGCCGGCAAAAATCAAGGGACAAGGCGCCCAAGCAGCTTTGCCGTGTAGTCCACCATGGGAATGATGCGCGCATAATTGAGGCGGGTCGGGCCGATCACCCCTAGCACGCCAACGATCTTCTGCTCGGTATCCTCGAACGGCGAGACGATCAGCGCCGAGCCCGACAGCGAGAACAGCTTGTTCTCCGAGCCGATGAAAATCCGCACGCCTTCGGCGCGCTCGGCCAGGCCGAGCAGCTGGATCAAGTCGGTTTTGGTGTCGAGATCCTCGAACAGCAGTCGGACCCGCTCGAGATCTTCCATCGCTCTCACGTCTTCCAGCAGGTGGGAACGGCCGCACACGATGAGGCTCTGGCGGTCGTTGCCTGGCCCGGACCAAGTGGCGAGACCTTCGGTGACGATGCTGGCGGTCAGCTCGTCGAGCTGGGCGCGCCGCTCCTCGATCTCCGTCTCGATCCGGGTGCGGGCCTCGGCCAAGGTCAGCCCGACAATGCGGGCATTGAGGTAGTTCGACGCTTCCTGCAGCAAGGACAGCGGCAGGCCCTCGGGCAAGGTGATGATGCGGTTCTCGACGTCGCCGTCGTCGCCGACCAGCACCGCCAGCGCGCGCCCCGGTCCCAGATTGACGAACTCGACATGCTTCAGCCGCTTGCTCTGCTTGTCGACCAGCACCACGCCGGCGCAGCGCGACAGCCCGGACAGCATCTCGCCCGCCTCGCCGAGCAGGTCCTCGACCGCTCGGCGCCGGCCGCTGCCGGCAATGCGGCTCTCGATCTGGCTGCGCTCCTCGACGCTGATGTCGCCCACCTCGAGCAGCCCGTCGATGAACAGGCGCAGTCCGGTGTGCGTCGGCATTCGCCCGGCGCTGGTATGCGGCGCGTAGATCAGCCCCAGACTTTCGAGGTCGGACATGACGTTGCGCACCGAGGCGGGCGACAGCGTCATCGGCAGCGCGCGGCTCAAATTGCGCGAGCCGACCGGCTCGCCGGTGGTGAGATAGGACTCGACGATGCGCTTGAACACCTCGCGCGAGCGCTCGTTGAGCTGACGCAGGGACGCGGCGGCTTCGGTCGCGGCGCGGGCCTCTTTTGGATCGGTGTGGCGCATGATGGAGGAAATCTAGGAGCGCGCCGCACCCCCGTCAAACCAGAAGCTGGATTCTGGTTTCAGTTGAGTGGCGCGAATTGGGGCGCGGCGGCCGGAGTGAACTCGTCCGGGGCGCCGAAATGGACGAAGTAGCGCGGCTTCATGGCCTCGACCGGCAGGATGATGAACACATCGGTCGTGCCGAATTGGTGGTCGATCACCGCGCCGTCGCCGACATAGGCGCCGACCCGCAGATAGCCTTTGATCAGCGGGGGCAGCGCCTTGATCGCCGCGCGCACATTGACCGCCTCGGCCGGCATCATGTTCATGTCGATGCGCCGATGGTCATGCGCCCGGACCCGCCATTCCTCCGGCGCCAGCGACGTATGGTGCAGATAACTGAGCGCGAGCGCATGCGCCGTGGGATCGGTTCCGGCGAAGCTGGCGCAGCCGATCATCACGTCGCCGCCGCGCTCCCGGACATAGGACCACACGCCCTGCCACAGCAGCTCCAGCGTGCGCTTGTTGCGATAGGGCTTGAGCACGCAGGACCGGCCAAGCTCCATGAAGCTGTAGTCGGGCTTGGCCTGGAGCAGCGGCGCGATATCGTATTCGCCTTGGGTGTAGAAGCCGTCATAGCAGTCGGCGACCTCCTGCGGCAGCATGCGATAGGTGCCGACCACCTTGGAGCGCCGCCAGCGCCGTCCGCCGTTGGTGTCGCCATGGTCGATCACCAGGAGATGGTCGAAGATGGCGTCGTAGGCGTCCTCATCGCGCCGCGAGAGAATGGCGAGCGCGTTGGGAATGGCCGACATCTCTTCGTAGAAGACCTTGTAGCGGAGCCGCTGTGCCCGCCTGATCTCGCTCTTCTTGCGGGCGAGCCGCACCTCGAGCGAGCCGAGCCGGCCGTAGATCTTGGGCGGCTGGAACCGCTTGCCCATGAACGGCAACCCGCCCGCGGGACCCGGCTTGAACATCAATCCTGGAAACATGGCCCCACCGCGAAATCTGCCGGCTAAACGACCTGAATTTGACTTCAACGGCATGAATAGCCCGATTGGCGTCTGGGCGTGAGCGACGTCGGGGATCCCGCAGGCTACCGATGCCACCCTGCCCGCGGGTACCCCGAATTCGGCCACAACAATGGCCGGTTAGCAAACCAATTCGAACTGAGTATGACGGTGATATTTCAGAGTGACGACAAGTCCCGTCGCGCCCCTTTTCCCCGGCCAATCCGAGCCTTTAATTCTTTGCCGTCCCTGTTGATATCGTACTGTCCCGCGTGATTGGGTGCCAATTCGGGTGCCAACTTTGCCTAGCCCAACACCTTGTTGATAGCATCTGCCGCGCGCGCTGGCGAAGAGAGGGCGTGCTGCGGGAAGGGGGACGCTATCAACATCCTCTCGCTTATGACTTGCTTAGAGCGGTCGCTCGGGTGAATCTTAAACTTAGTTTTGAGGGCCGTGTTTGGGGGGTCATATGTCGGTAACGGGCACGCCCGCTTCCTGGATTAGACGCTCGAGCTTAGTGCTATCTACGTCCTATGTCGCTCCGAGCAACGAGACCGAGGCGCTGGCGACGACCACATTCGCCGAGGTTTTCAACCTCGACCAGGTCGGCCTCAATGATGAGTTCAGCGAGCTTGGCGGAGACTCCCTTCTCGCCGAAGTGCTGAGCTTGGCACTCACCGAAAGGTCAGGCATCGAGTTTCACCCGTCTTCACTCGACGAGTTGGGCTCACCACGCGAAATCGCTCGCCTGATTGAATTGAGAGAGGTGGCACCTGGTTGGCTCGATATTGCCCAATATGCCCAATCCCCCACACCCGACATGTCGATGCTCATGGCCTGGAGGACGGTCCTGCGCCATCTTCCTGCCACCGCAGCTAGCAATTTCATCGACGACCCCGATAAGGATCTGCAAGTGGTTCCCGCCGATGGAGGGGCTGAAGCGGATAGTGCGCCACTCGTCTTGGTGTTCTGCGGGACTGGGCAACGATTTGCAATCCGCCATCAACATGATCCATCGTTGGCTAGGGCGGATCGGCGCCCACATCGTCTATCTCAGGGATCGCAAAAATCAATTCTATGTCATGGGCGTCTCCTCGCTCGGGCACGACTATGCCACCTCGATCGCCGCGCTCAGGCGGCTCATCGACCAGCTCGGGGCGCGGTCGGTGCACTGCATGGGCGAATTGGCGGGTGTCTACGGCGCCTTGCAAATGGGTTTGGACCTGGGAGCCCAATCCGTACTCTGCCTTTCCGGCCCAACTGAATTGACCGCGCCCAAGCACGCAAAAAGACTGCGCGGGGTAAAAGCCCTCGAGCGGGCAATGCTGACCGCGCGTGGCCGCTACGAGTTCCGTGCCGATCTATCCGCGCATTCGGCATATTTATGGTGGCGCCCATGACCGCGATCGGGCGCAGGCCGAGCGGCTCGCCGGAATGAAAGGCGTCGAGCTTGTGCCACTGGCTGGTTGGCGACGTCACCTGATCATCGACGCCCTCATGGAGACGGGCGAGTTCGATGCCAATCTCAATTGGCTGTTAGAAGCCAAGGCCGTTACGAATTCGAATCCTATCGCGCTGCCGAGCAGGCGTTTGGTTTCTTACCCGACGAGCCAAAAGCCGCTTTGGCGTCTCTTGAGATACGTGGCGCCGCAGCTTCGCTGAGTGCGCGGCAACTTCTCGGCGCTTGCCCGAGGCATCCGACCTACCGGCAGGTTAAGCATCGGCTGCAATCGCCCGTCCGGGGTTTGGCGAACGCGGCCGCCGTTCCGGCACCCATCCGTCGGCGGTTTTCTCGACCCAGTGGACATCGGACGAGGGCCGCGGATCGGGACGGTCGCCGCCCGTCAGATTGATCATCACCACAGCATCGCGATCGATGCCGCCGGCACGGGCGAGCTTGATCAATCCAGCCACTGCGGTCGAGGCCGAGAAACACGGCGAGATATTCTCGTCGTCTTCGACCTTGCGGCGCGCTTCGCGGATCTCGGCCTCGCTGACCGCCACGAAGCCGCCGCCGCTTTCCATCACGATCCTCCGCACGCGCGGATAGGCCTTGGTCGGATCGCCGCGTAGGATCGCGTCGGCGATGCCGGTTGGTCGTTTAACAATATGTTCGGGCCGGATCGTCTCGCTGCCATGGCCAAAGGCACGCACCATCGGCGCACAGCTTTCCTGCTGCACGCAAAGCAGCCGCGGCAATCGCTCGATACGATTTAATTGAAGGAGTTGCTTGGCGCCTTTGTAGGTGCCGTAAACACCCATCGCGCTTGAAATCGCTTGCACATAGTAATCGATCGGCTGCTGGATTTGATCGCAGGCTTCGAGAAAGGCGAGCTTCAATCCCTCGCGCCGCGCCGGATTGAAGAAGCCGCCTTCCGACGTGAGCCCGTGCTGACGGGCGTAGACACCCGCATATTCGGCGGCCTCGACAAAGGTCGCATTGCGCAAGCCGATATGCGTCACCTGGCGCTGATTCGGACACTGCACGCGCGGCACCCAATGTTCCGCCGTGAACAAGAACAAGTGCATGTCTGGATGCGCCTGGATGCCGTGGGCAAAGGAGGTCGAGCTGTTCCCGGTCGAGGACGCGCAGAAGCGCCGGACCCCGCGCTCGTGGAGATAGGCGAGGGAAACCGCGGCCATCCGGTCCTTGGTGGTCCTGGTCGGCAGCACCGTCTCGTTCTTGAGATAGAGCGAGTCCATGCCGAGCGCGCGGCCGAGCCGCGTCGCATGCACAATCGGCGTATATGTCGCGTCGGGCAAACGGTCGAACAGCGCCTTTATGGGAAGAAGCCCGGCGAATTGGACATAGGGATTGGTGGATTCCCTGAGCTCGACCTGGTCCAGGGCATAGTCGATGTCGATCATGCCCCCGCACGTGCCGCAGAACGATCGAAATCCGGCAGGAACTTCGGACTGGCAATCAACGCAGAAGTGCCGCATGGCTCGCCTCGATCTCACTGCTGCTTGCTTTGAAGTCGTCCTGCGGGCCGAGAAGCAGCTCACAGAGCTTGTTTGCTATGCCGACGCTCAGCAATACGCCCTTAGTGCCTCCGCCGTTGGCAATGTAGACGTTCTCCCAACCCTCGGCCAACTGGGCAATCGGCGTGTCCGATGCCGTCATCGGCCGCAACGCCGCGACGTGCTCCAGTAACGCCGCCTGCCTTATGGCTGGCATGATCCGGCTGGCGCCGTCCAGTAAACGCTCCCTTGCCTCGACTGAAGGCGCGCTGTCGAGACCGCGCTTGTCCATGGAACCGCCGACCCACACCTGATCTCTGCGGCGGCGGTAGAGCGCCGTCGAACCGAAGGTAATATCGTGGCTTGGCGCGCCGTCGGGCAATTGCAGGATCAGCAACTCGCCTTTGACCGGCTCGACTGCCACGTCGATGCCGAGCCAGGATTTCACGCCGGCGATCCATGGGCCGGTGGCGAATACGACATCGTCGCAAGGAAGGATGCCGCCTCCGGTCCGGAGGCCCGCCACCTTTGCGCCTGAGGTCACCACACCTGACACGTCTCCGCGCAGGATCGCGGCGTTGAACCGGACGGCGCCCTCTGCGATCGAGCGCGTCAAGCCGGCCCCATCGACGCTCAGGGCGCCGGAGGTCATCACCCCGAAGTCGAAACTGCGGTCGAGCCGGGACTCGATCCGGTGGAGGTCATCGCGGTCGAGCCAGCTCGAGGAGAACGTGGGGGTGTCGGCGAAGAGGGCGGCGGTCTGTTCGAGCTCCGGCCGATCGGCTTCCTCGCGCCCGAGATGAACACGCCGCACCGGACGAAGGGAATATTGAGCGCAGCCAAAGAGGGAGAGTTCGGCGAAGATTTTCCGGTGGAGCTCCAACGCCTCGAGAGCGAAGCGAACGAGGGTGGGCGGGGTTCGGTAGAGCGGATTGAGGTTGCCGGCATTGTGCCCCGAAGCGTGAGCCCCAATCGCGTCGCGTTCGATCAGCGTGACAGTCGCGCCCGCGCGTGCGAGGAGGTAAGCGGTCGCGCATCCGACTATTCCTCCCCCGATCACGACGACCCGCCGCCGGTTGGAGTGGGCTGGCATGGGAGGGCGGTTTACGAGCTGCATGTCCCCCGCGCGACGCTGCCGGACAATTTCCCCCGTGAGACTGCTCTTTCCGGTAAGAGAGCCTCCCCGGCCAGTGGTATCTTGGCGCGGGTATTGCCCTGATTTAATCTGATCTTTAAGACGGAACGTGGGCGAATGCCGCGTCAATTGCCAAGCGAGCAATGACGCGCCGACGAGAAGCGGGGGAGACTGCGCAAGCCTGGTCGGACATCAGTTCGAACCGCTGGGCTTCGGCCGAATGATCGAGTGCGCGAGGGGAAGACGAATGTGATCGGACCGATTTTGCACTACGGCCGAACCCGACCGGACATCGCTGCGCTGGCGAAGGGTGATAGGGTCATTCTCTGACGGTGAACTCGCCGATCTGGTGCGGCGCACCGCCTCTCATCTCACTGCGCAAGGATTTCAGCGAGGCGATCGCATTGGTCTTTGCCTGCGCGATACGCCGGAACACCTCGTCGCGCTGTTTGGCATAGCCCATATGGGCGCCGTTGCGGTTCCGCTCGACTGGCGCACCCCGCCAGCCGAGCAGGCGTGGCTCATCGCCGAACTCAATCTGGCCTGCGCGCTCAGGGAAGCAACCGCGCGGGAGGTGAAGGGATGTCCATTTCTTCCCGTCGATCCGGACTGGCACCGGGCGGTCGCTTCGGCGGAACCGGCCGCTCTGTCGCCGAGCGCGTGGCATGACCCTTTGAATCTCCGCCACGTCGGGAAGCACGGAAACCCCGAAACTGACCGTGATGACGCATCTTCAGTATTACTTCGCCGTCGTGGCGATGTGGGAGCTGATGGGGCTCGCCGGTCACCACAGCTTCCTCTGCACTTCGCCGCTGTACTATAGCGGTGGACGCAACAGCTGCATTGCGCATTTGCTTCGTGGCGACAGCGTCATCCATATCCGAGCCTGATCACGCCGGCCGAATTCGTGGATGTCGTCGACTTGCAACGCATCACAGTCGCGATCGGTGTACCGTCAACCGTGCGCCAATTGCTCGCAGCGAGCGGAGACGGGCCGTTATTGCCCCCCTCGACGACGTTCTCCTGCATCGGCGCGCCGCTTCATCCGGACGAGAAGCGCCAGGCGTTACGCCGGCTGACCCCACTATTTTGCGAGCGTTACGGTACCGCCGAAACTCTGGCCATCTCGGTTCTCCGCCGAAACGACCTAGCCGACCTAGCCGACCGAGCGGCCAGCGTCGGACAGCCTCATTCGCTGGCCGAAATCGAGATCGTCGACGAGCATGATCGTCCGTTGCCGCACGGCGGCGTCGGGCTGTTGCGGTTTCGCGGACCGGGTCTCGGATCGCCGCTACCGGGGAGTGTCGCGGAGGAGAATTTCCGAGACGGTTGGTTCTATCCAGGTGAGATCGCGTGTTGCGACGAGGCGGGTTATATATTTCTGCAGGGTCGCACCTCGGACGTGATCATGCGGCGCGGCGCGAAGATCTATCCGGCGGAGATTGAGGCGACCTTGACCGAGCACGCGAGTGTCATCGAGGCCGCCGTGCTCGGCTGGAGCGATCCCAACAATGAAGAAGCGGTCATCGCGTTTGTCGTGCCGCAAGGCGAGGTCGCTACCAGCGAGCTCGTAGCGCATTGCCGGATGCGATTAACCCCTCACAAAGTGCCGACGCGATTCCATTTCCTCGAGGAGCTTCCGAAGAATACCGCCGGCAAGATCGACAGGGCGGCGCTTTCCGAGCGCCTCATGCGCGAAGGATTGTGACAGTATGAGCGGTAGCGCTCCTTCACGGTGACGGAACCAGTTCATTTCATGCAAGCTCCCAGCCAGGCTGTTCTCGATTCATTCACGCGTATCGTGGGCGCAGAGCACGCGATCCGCGATGCCACAAACATGGCGCCGTATCTCGTCGAACCGCGCAACCGCTATCACGGCAAGGCGGCAATGGTGCTGAAGCCCGGCAACACCACGGAAGTCTCGGCCATTCTCAAACATGCCAATGAGACCCGCACAGCCATCGTGCCGCAAGGCGGCAATACCGGCTTAGTTGGCGGACAAATCCCGTTTGAAACCGGGCACGAGGTCGTGGTCAATCTCGGCCGCATGGTTGGCATTCGCGACATCGACCTCGCCGCCAACACCATGACTGTCGAGGCCGGTCTGGTGCTGGCCGACGTGCGACAGAGGGCTGCAGCGGTCGGTCGGCTCTTCCCATTGAGGCTGGCCTCGGAAGGAAGCTGCCAAATCGGCGGCGTGCTTGCCACCAATGCTGGCGGGATGGCGGTGGTCACCTACGGCAGCGCACGCGCTCTTGCGCTCGGACTCGAAGTCGTGCTTGCCGACGGGAGGGTCTGGAGCAACTTGAAAGGCTTGCGCAAGGATAATAGCGGGTACGATCTCAAAGATCTCTTCATCGGCTCGGAAGGGACCCTCGGCATCATTACCGCGGCAGTATTGCGCCTTTTTCCCAAGCCGGTGGAGACGCTTGCGGCGATTGTGGGCTTGAGCCGTCTTGAAAACGTGCCCTCCTTTCTTGCCCGCATGCATAATGTCGTGGGTCCGGCCCTGACTGCATTTGAACTCGTGCCGCGGATCGGGATCGATCTCGTACTCCGTCACGGGCGCGGAGTGCGCGATCCGTTCGCCTCGCCGCACGCTTGGTATGTCCTATTCGAGCTGTCGAGCGTGCACGAGGGCGGTCAATTGCGCGCTCTGGCTGAGGTCATGCTCGAGGGAGCGCTGGCACAGCATGAGATCGATCAGGCAGCAATTGCGATGTCGCCGGCACAGGCCCAGGAGTTTTGGGGATTGCGCGAGCAGATGAGCGAGGTGCAGCGCAAAGAAGGCGGGAGCATCAAGCATGACGTGGTGATGCCGGTGACCAAGGTACCGGAGTTCATCGCACGCGCCAATCAATTGGTCGGACTGATGATCCCTGGCGCCAGGCCCATACCGTTCGGACACATGGCAGACGGCAATATCCACTATGATGTGAGTTAGCCGATCAGCATGGACCGCACAGTCTTCCTTTCGCATGGGGGGACAATGAATGAAGCGATCCATAAGATCGTACTGGATCTGGGCGGCTCAATCAGCGGCGAGCACGGCATTGGGCGCCTGAAACGCCATCTCTTACCCCGCGCCAAACAGGCGCTCGAGCTTGAGTTGATGCGTACGATCAAGTCGGCGCTCGATCCGAACAGCATCCTCAATCCGGGCAAGCTGTTTTCCTTAGCCGAAACACAAGAACCCTCAGCAACGTCAGCCTGAACCGTGGCACCCACACGCGCCATTTTGTTGCGCAAAATGGGGGACCCTAGGCTGTACGCGCGGCATCATGGTCTAGCGGGGCAAAGAAGGGGAGGGCGAACGGCGCCATGAGCGCCACGCTTTTGCTCGAGAGTCACTGATGCTGGAATGGATTCGCTCCGTTTTGAAAACAGCGCGCCGTCGTCACCGGTTGCGCAAGCGTAGCCACGACTGGGAAAAGCAATGGAACACGCCGGCGTTCTCGCCCAAGTGGGGCGGGCGCGCCGCGCCGCCGGAGATCGTCGAAGCGGTGGCGAGCGGTTGGTTGCCGCCGAGTGGCAAGGTACTGGACATCGGTTGCGGTCTCGGCGAGATTGCGGCGTGGTTCGCGCAGCGCGGTTATGACGCGCTCGGCGTCGACATCGCGCCGTCCGCCGTGCGGCAAGCCCAGGCCGTGCACGCCGCGCTGCCTCATCCGCCGAAATTCCTGGCCCTTGATTTATGCACCGACGTGCCGCCGGGCGGACCGTTCGACATCCTGATCGATCGCGGTTGCCTGCACGGCATTCCGAAACCATTCGTTCCCGACTTCGTGCGTTACATCGCGGCCGCGTCCGCGCCGCAGGCGCGCATGCTGCTGTTCATGCGCGCCTACCGCGACGAGCGTCCGTTCGCGGACGAAATAGAAACGCGCGAGCATGTCGCCTGGACCACCGAGGCGCTGCGCGGCTATTTCGCCATCGAGAGTCTATGCGCCGACCTATCTGAGTAGCGACGGCAAGCTCGACCCGAGCAATGCGTTGCCCGGCATTGTCTACCGCGTCAGGCGAGTCGCGTCGTCCAGCTGAGCCGCGACGACAGCATCTCGCCCAGCTGGGAGAGCGTCGTCATCATGACGGCGGACTTGCAATCATACGAGGTTGGACTCATTGCCGAGAGTCACACACTGGAACTGCGTATGACGGTGATATTTCAGAGTGACGACACGTCACCATGCGTCACGTTTTGTCAGGAAATTTTCGATTCTTTGCCGTCCCTGTTGATAACGTATCATCCCGCGTGGTCGGGTGCCAATTCGGGTGCTAACTTTGTCCGTATACGTTGCGCTAGCCCAACACCTTGTTGATAGCATCTGCCGCGCCTGAGTCGCCTTCCTTGAATTCATGGCCAATGACGCCTTGCCGGTACAGAACGACTTCGGGCTGGTTAAGTCCTATGGCGAGCAATTTGGGATTGATCCTGCCCTTATCGAGCGCGCCCTAGCAACTAAGCATCGCTGCTGCAAGGCAGATGAGCGAGCCCGGATTTGGGGCCTAACCTATGCGGAACGGCAGTTGCTTGGCCTACGTACCACTGGCTCAATAGACGTGGATAAGGCTGGCCGAGAGCGCGCTAGGCGAGACCGATACAACATTAAGCGGCCCAAGACGCGGGCTGGTAGGGCCGCAGCCAAAGCCGCTAAGGCCGCAGTTAGAGCCGCTAAGGCCCTCCAGATGGGCCGTAATCACCAGGAATTATTGGAATCGGATAACAGGTTGCCTTTGTGTGGCGTCAGTAAATTCTTACCAAGTTTAGGGGCGGTACTTAGTACAGTAACAGTAACAGTAACTAGGAGATTCCCATGGGATAAACCTCAGAATCATCGCATTCCACCAATCGACTTCGAAAATAGGCGGCTGACCGGCTTGTTAAGCCCCGAAGTCGCGCTAAAACTGCCGATTATTCGGTTAGGCCCCCGAACCGGACCACCTCTCTAGGTCCTTGAAATGCTATGGCGTGGCTGAATCAACAGAGCGCAAACAGCACCTATTCAAGCCTGGAGTGTCAGGCAACCCACTGGGTCGCCCAAGAGGCTCGCGCAACAAGCTGTCGGAAGACTTCATTCGGGCGCTGGCAGATGATTTTGAGAGGCATGGGGCGCAAGCAATCGCGGACGTGCGCGAACGGAAGCCGGAACATTATTTGAAGGCGATCTGCGCGATCATGCCCAAAGGATTGGAGCTGGACATAGAGGTAGGCCCCAGCCCTGAATTGAGAATGGAGTTGAGCAAGTTCATTGAGGATTACCGGCTGGTCAGAGAGACCATGGGCCGGTTAGGCGTAAGCCCTAGGTTTATCGAGGCGGTGGAGGAAGAGGCTGTAGACGGTGAGTGACGCAATCCCCATGGCCGCGGCGCATCTCGCCTTCTGTCATAAGCATTCCGGCAAGGATGGCCTTCAACACGCCCTGGAGTCCCTATCCGCCGCCAGGTCTAGCATCCTCAGCCAAGAGTTAATCGCTGTGGTGGTGGGCGAACTAAACTCTACTGGGCTGTTAGCCTGCGCTAGAGACTTAGCCGAGGTATCAGAAGCCATATTGCCCCATAAGTGGGAGCTACTATGCCCACATACAGCAACCGAGCCTTTAACCGGGCAAAGTAAGCTATAGAGCCGATATTTTTTGATTTAATGGCCTTCCCTGAATAACCCTCCTGGGCTGGTGCGAAAGTGGATACGGTTCTGGGAAACTCAGAATCCGACCTCAGCCCGAAGAATTGAACCCGCAAGACAGCCAAAAACGTAGCGGTGTGTCAGCCAGACACCAGCGGTCCGAAAGAGAATACGACCCTCGGAAACCCGGAATCCGACCCCAACCGGGAGTATTAAGCCCCCAAAACCGCCAAAAACGTAGTGGTGTCTCAAATGAGACACCAGAACTTTCCACCGGGCGCACAGCCCTTAAGGCCGCGTCACACTTGACCCGAATTGGTGACAACTACCTGGGAATCCCAAGGAAACCGCCATTTTCCCCAAGCATAAGGGATGGTTGGCACCCGCATTTGGCACCAATAGACCTATAAGGCTGTCTAAACAGGCGGCAACGGTATGATTGCTGATACCTTCGCCTTGGCACTTCGGCCCCCGCCCTGCCGCCTCTCTAGGGCATAGAAAGGGTGCCTGATTCCTCCCAGAGGGTCCGGTGCATACCCCCCACCCCCCCTGCACGTAATCCAGGGGTGTCTACGTGAACGTCGAGCTAACGCATACCACACCCCTATTCTCTAAAATCGAGGTTCAATTTTTTGCTGTACCTAATTTTTGCAGGTTCGCCGTCAAACTCTTGTTTATTTAATTCTAGCGTTGCTTGTGTAATAAGCCGCTATGGCGGAGTTTGATTTACCTACACCCGATACCGGAGAAACGATTACACCGGCCTCAGCGGCCTCCCCTGGGCCGCACAAGGCCTGTCTGAGGCCCTTCGACAATGCCATGACTGGCGAGCAATACGCATTCGGCTGTGACGGTTGCGATCAGGACATTGCCGAAGGTCTGCCGGAACTGCCGAAGCAAAGCGCCAAGAGGATAGGGCTGGGCGACGAGTGATGCGGTAACTGTTGCAAACAATTTACCGGCCGTGCGGAAGTCGCGGAGAGAGCTACCGCGAAAGCTCGCCTTGCGGAATGTTTTCCACTAGCCAATTTCGAGCGGCCTCAGCGTGGCGGCGGACTTTGCGACCCTCACCCTTTAGTTCGACGTAATCCTTGTCGGGTTGTTTCGGGTTATGCACCGTGATGCTTTGCGGATTAGGACTGTCGATTATCGTCCCATCACTAAGGCCGCACCAATAATGGTAGCCGCGACCAAACAGGAACTCACCTGTATCACGGTCCCGCACGCGCCCACCACACAGGCGCGGGTTAAGGCCGATAAGTTGGGCGGCTGCATACGCGGAACCTGCCACGAGCCAGCAATTGCCCTTGCCATCGCTTAGTTCTGGTCGATTGGCCAGCAAATGCTCGTAGCAGCGAGCCGCAAGTTGGCCTACTCGCGTATAGGCTTGACTGCCTTCTATGATGGTAAGCGTTATCACCGGCATGATGGCAATCTAGACCTTGGCGAACAGGGAAGGCAGCTTCGCCGCGCCAGCCAGTGTCACGGTGCCCGCCAACCATCAACGGGGAAAGTCCTGCTCACTTTTTCTTCTTCTGTGGTGAGACGGTCTCTATCGGAACGCATACGTCACCGCAGTTCCAAGTCTCGCCCGTAAAGCGGTTCACCACATACGCCCCTAAACTGGACCCAGCTATTTCGTAGCCCCCTCGCAAAATCAGGGCAGCGACTACGAGGCCCAAAGCGATGAGGGCCGCAGCAATAGTTCGCTCCGTCACCACTTTGTTTATGCCGCCACGCTGGAGGGGAGCCGCCTCTTGCCGCTTGTTCCGTATCGCAAGGTATTCCTGAACAAGCGCAAGCGTTTTCCTGTCCCAAGAGGGAATCTGCGCCTCGATCTCCGTTAGATTAAGCTGGTCAAGTTGGGCGAAGAACTCGTCCCGGTCCATGCCGTCCATCCCTGAGTAAGTAGCACGCAGGTATGCCGCGCGGTATACCTCGTGTACGACGCTCGCAAAGCTGGCGTGCCGAGATGTTGTCGCACCAGCGACAAGGCGAGCAAGCGCGACGAGGCGCTGGCCTCGCAAGTGGATTACGACCGGTTAATCGTTGCGGTCCATCATGGCCGTGATGACCCTCACACCTGACCAATATTCACAAATCGCGGCTGTCTACGGTAAGTGCGCCGCCGACCATATGGTGCCAACGCCCCAGCGGGCAGCATTTGCCCGCAAGGCAGAGATGTTTCGCATGCTTGCTCGCTTGGGAGCTAAGCCAAGATCGGCCCCGGCCCAAAAAGCTTCCGCCCCTACTAACGATGCCAAGACACTGCCCAATTCAGGAATGACCACAGCGGCGCGGCATTTATTTGCGTGGCAGCAACGCCGGTAGTTTGGCGATGTTCGCCGCTATGCGCCTCCACCTCATCAAGAGTCAGTCCCCTGGCGTTCGGTATCGCGCTGATCGGCGTGGCCGTGGAGGTAGCCGAGGGGATTGACCGTCAGCATCAGTCACCTTGAAGCCGCCGCCCGGTGTCGCCTCGACCATGTTGAGGCTCCGGCGCTGGGACTTGCTTGGCCTGCTCAAGTGCCGCTTTCAGCCTGTCGATTTCCGACTTGGCCAGATTCAATCTGACTTCCAACTCCGTGCGCTTCGCCGTTGCGTTGTCAGCCTTGGCAGTTGCATCGCCTAAGGTCTGCTTGAGGCTCTCAAACTCACTTCGCAGGATCGCAAGACGCAACTGTGTGTCATCAAACGCGGATTGAGCATGCTCAAGTTTTTTCTGCAACTCCTGGACTGTGGACGTCGATTGGTCCAACTCGCTTTGAAGTTCGTTTCTTTCCGTAGTCGCCTCATCAAGTTTGTCCTGGCTGTCGATGCGCTGCCTGACGGCCTCCTCGCGTTCAGAACTAAGACGGGCGGTGTGATTCTCAAGTTCCAACGTCCGCGCATTTGCACTCTCCAATTCGGTTTGGACCGCTTCAACATGCCGTTGTGTCTGAAGCAGCTTGTAACCAAGGAGAATGATACCGATGACCGCGATTGCCGCCACGAGCGAGACCCACACTGGGTTGGTGTTATCCCTCTCGCGCATTGTGAGGTCCTCCCTACGCTAAGGGATGTGGGCAACGCGACCTTCAGGTAGCGTCCTCCGATGGCCCATCATTGGCGTGGGGGCTAATGAAAACAAGCTACGTTGTGCCGCTAATTCTGTTAGCAGCAATCGCCGGCTTTTTTGCCAACCAGTATTGGCAAAAAAGACAGCGACCTGAAAATCAGCTTTCCAGACGTAGACCTTGGCCTAGTGAATCCGATTCAGCCGGGACCAGCCCATTGTCTTCCCGCGCCTGACGCGCCCGCATCGGTCATCGAGTATTTTCAAAGATTCAATAAGCCGCTGCCTGAACGGTTTTGCGCCAAAGAAGCCGCGCCGCAAACCGCTCATGAACCTCCTCAAGACCCCTCACAAGCCGAGGATGCGCCAGATCAGTCCAATGGTGTGATGGCCCCGGTGATAGCCCACTCGGTCAGTATGAGGGTGACCCAGACGGCGGATACCAGGATGACCAAGGCGGCGGCTACCAGGATGATCAAGGCGGCGGTTACGAGAGTGACCAGGGCGGCGGCTACCAGGATGACGGTTACCAGGATAGCTGGGACCGTGAGGGCGGCGACTATTGGAACAATGATAGGAAAGGCGATGGCAAGCAGGGAAAAGGCCATGGCAAGCGCAAATCCGTGTGCAAAAAGGCCCATATGAAGTGGAATGAATTAACGAAAACCTGCTCGAAGCGCCGGTGAGTGCATATCTTCCGATGAATGTGTGGGCGGTTCGATAATCTGATCGCGAGAGACGCCTATCGCGGCCTCTTCAAGGCTCAACGCCTGCCGAAGTCCAATTGACGCGCGACACACGCGGCGGAATTATCCGTCGCCCACCGAGCGGCCAGCCGGGGGAGTACTTGCCCACGAGGGCGAGCGCGGCATTCGGTTTGCGCTCTTGGCTTCGGCTAAAGCGAAGTTCACCTTCGCCATCTCTTGCGAGTAGCGAGGACAACTTCGCAATGTTCGCCGCTATGCGCCTCGCCTCATCGAGCAATAGACCTTTGGCGGTCTCAGCATCGCGCTCGTCAGCATGACCATAGACATATAGGCAAGGCTTACGCCGTTCGCGTCTAAAATCTTGAAGCCGCCCCCATCCAGTGGCGCGACTGTCCATGGCGCGGGGAATCGTCTCACTGGGTCGAGATTACATCGGAGCCACGGGCGGCAGCAAGCGCGCTAGCGGTGCCAATCGGGTGCCAATTTCCTGATTTGTTCAAAAAGAAAGCCCAGTTTCCTGGGCTAAGTTAGGGAGCGTCACACAGTCGAACTCTATGTGACAGTCTGGGGAAAGCGCACAACTTCCGCGCGCGTTTGGCTCGGCTTCAGGCCGCGCCGAGCCCGCTTTGTCCCTCTGGTTCTCCTTCCGGCCGCCATCTTGCGAACAGCGCCGCCAGATCGGCGCGTTCAAACGGCTTGGCCAGATAGTCGTCCAGTCCTGCCGCCAGATAGAGGTCGCGGTCCTCGGCGAAGGCGTTGGCGGTCAAGGCCACGATCGGCGGCCGGCCCGCCGCGGGGCGTGCATCGTCCGGATAGAGCGCTCTGATCCGGCGCGCCGCCTCGACCCCGTCCATGTCGGGCATGTGGATATCCATGAGCACCAGGTCGAAGCCTTTGCCGTTGGAGCGGGCCAGCTCGTTGCCGGCCCTGGCGACGGCCTCGACGCCGTTCCTCACCCGCACCACCCGCGCGCCGGATTTCTCCAGCACGGTGCAGGCCAACAGCGCATTGATGTCGTTGTCTTCGGCCAGCAGGATCGAGGCGCCTTTTCCTTCCGCCGGCGACACAGGGAAGCCGCGCCGAACTGGCGAGCCCGTATCGATCGCCTGGTTCGGCATGTCGTCGAGATCGCCGAAGAGTTGCGTCAACAGCGACAGCGGCCTGACCGGACGGACCAGGTAGAAGTTGAAGGCCTCGGCGCGAAAGCTGGGAATGTCGCTGCGCTCGGCCGGATCGATCAGCACCACCGCGCGGGGCGGACGATGAGCGTCACGTCCCGGGCCAAGCAGGCCGATGAGCCGAGCCGCACCGGCCTGAACGGCGCTCCGGTCGGTGAGCAGCGCAGTGAAGGGCACGCCGGTCGCGGCGGCGCTGGCGGCGATGCGCTCGGCGTCCTTCAGCCGCACGCGGGCGACAGCGGCGCCCATGGCCACCAGCAGATCGCAGATCAGGCCTGCTTCGATCGCGCCGTCGAGCACCACGAGCACTTTTTCGCCCGCGGCCGGCTTTGGCCACGACGCGCCAAGTGCGGCGACCCCCGGCGACCGGTGAACGGAAGATCGACGGTGAAAATCGCGCCCGCGCCCGGCACGCTCGCCACGCTGATGCGGCCGCTCATTTCATCGACCAGACGTTTGGAGATGGCGAGGCCGAGACCGGTGCCGCCATGCCGTCGCGCCGGTCCCTGCTCCGCCTGCTCGAACTCGGCGAAGATGCGGTCGATGGCGTCGAGCGGCACGCCCGGTCCGGTATCCCGCACGGCGAAGCGCAGCATGGTCTGGTCGCCTTGGGCGCAACGCCGGGAGCGCGTTGCAGCGTCAGGCCCACGCCGCCGGCTTCGGTGAACTTGATGGCGTTGCCCATCAGATTCATCAGGATCTGGCGGACCCGCATCTCGTCGCCGATCACGGTCCTCGGCAATTCAGGCGCGGCCAGCCAGCCGATCTCCAGGCCCTTGTCGCGGGCCCGCGGTGCCAGCAGCTCGATCACCCCTTGCGCGGCATCGGCGATCTCGAACGGCGCCGGCCTGAGCTCGATCTTGCCGGCCTCGATCTTGGAGAAGTCGAGCACCTCGTCGATCAGCGACAGCAGCGTCTTGGCCGAGCTCGAGATGGCGCGCGCGTAGGTGCGCTGCTCGGGCGACAGCTCGGTGTCGAGCAAGAGGCCGGTCATGCCGAGGATGCCGTTCATCGGGGTTCTGATCTCGTGGCTCATCGAGGCGAGGAAGCGCGACTTGGCTTTGCTCGCGTCCATCGCCTCATCGCGGGCCTGCGCCAAGGCGAGCTCGCGGTAGCGCGCCTCGCGCTCGCGGATTTCCCATTGCAGGTCCTTCAGCGTTTCGAGCGCCGCCTCGTCTGCGGTGCATTGCCGCCAACCCAGCGCCGCCAGCGCCGCTTGAGCCGGGCGAGGAGGGCCGTCGATTTGCCGCGAGCGCCGTGGCATCGACGTCGGCCGCTCGCTAGCGTCATGGCCCTTGCGCTGAATGGCGATGCGATCAGAGGCGCACGCTCAGCGCGATGCGCACGCCAAGGCGACGAGCCGACGCTGATCCGCCTGCGCAAGCCCCGGGCTCGCGTCGGCCCGGCGTTGTTATCTGGCGATTTCACCAGAGAATGCTTGAAAAAGGCTTAGCGAATCCCGGGGATTTTTAAGCGGCCGCCTGGGCCCGGCGCAGGGTCTCGCCGCGATAGCTCAACGCCTCGGCCACGTGGATGCGGGCGACCTTCTCCTCGCCATCTAGGTCGGCCAGCGTGCGCGCCACCCTAAGCGTGCGGTGGTAGCCGCGGGCGCTGAGGCGACAGCGCGTCGGCGGCCTCGCGCAGCAGCGTCAGCCCGGCGCGGTCGGGTGCGGCGATCTCCTCGAGCAGCGCACCGTCGCATTCGGCATTGGTGCGGATGCGGGCGAGGCCGAGCGTAGCATAGCGTTCGGTCTGGGCGCGCCGCGCCGCGGTCACGCGTGCGCGCACCTCCGCGCTTCCCTCCGACGCCTGCGGCAGCACCAGGTCCGCGGCCGAGACCGCCGGCACCTCGATCTGCAGATCGATGCGGTCGAGCATCGGGCCTGAGATGCGCGCCTGGTAGCGGTCGGCGCAGGACCGGCCCTGGCGGCAGACATAGCCGGGCTCGCCGGCGCGGCCGCAGCGGCAGGGATTCATCGCCGCGATCAGCTGGATGCGCGACGGGTAGCGTGATGCGATGATTGGCCCGCGCGATCACCGTCTCGCCGGTCTCGAGCGGCTGGCGCAGCGCGTCGAGCACTTGCGGATGGAACTCAGGCAGCTCGTCGAGAAACAGCACGCCGAGATGCGCGAGCGCAGCTTCGCCCGGGCCGCGGCCGCGTGCCGCCGCCGACCAGCGCCGCCATGCTCGCCGAATGATGCGGCGCGCGGAACGGCCGCGCTCTGCCGATGCGTCCGCCGGCCAGCTCGCCGGCCAGGCTGCGGATCATGCTGACTTCCAGCATCTCGGCCGGCTCGAGCGGCGGCAAGATCGAGGCAGCCGCTGCGCCAGCATCGACTTGCCGGCGCCGGGCGGCCCGATCATCAGCAGATTGTGGCCGCCGGCGGCGGCGACCTCGAGCGCGCGCTTGGCGGTCTCCTGGCCCTTGATGTCCTTGAGATCGGGCATCGCCGCGTCGCCCGGATCGGGCGTCGGCTCCGGCCGGCGCAGGGTCTGGAGTGCCCTTGAAGTGGTTGACCAGCGCGAGCAGGTCTTGCGGCGCCAGGATCGTCATGTCCGCGGCGGCCCACGCGGCTTCGGCGCCGCACGACGGCCGGGCAGATCAGCCCCTTGCCGAGCGCGTTGGCGCCGATCGCCGCCGGCAGCATGCCGGCCACCGTCGCGATCGAGCCGTCGAGCGACAATTCGCCGAGCACGCAGAAGCCCTCGATCGCGTCGCGCGGCAATCGCGCCCATCGCCGCCATCAGCCCGAGCGCGATCGGCAGGTCGTAATGGCTGCCTTCCTTCGGCAGATCGGCGGGGGCGAGATTGACGGTGATGCGCTTGGGCGGCAGCGCCAGGCCGATGGCGTTCAGCGCGCCGCGCACCCGCTCGCGGCTCTCGGCCACCGCCTTGTCGGCCAGCCCGACAATGGTGAAGGCGGGAAGGCCCGGTCCGATCTGGACCTGCACGTCGACTGCGCGCGCTTCGATGCCCTCGAAAGCGACTGTGGTGACACGCGCGAACATCGCTCGAGCCCCCGTTCCCGGCTGCGCTTCACTCTAGCGAAGCCGGTGCGCGCCGGCAAGAACAATCAGCGAACATCCCAATATCCTATGACCACAGAAAAGCGCCGAGGCAGACGACGGTCAGGACGATGAGAACGAAATCGGCGATGCCGAACCGCATCAGCCAGGCGGGCGGCTCGCGATAGCGCGGGACAACGCGCATCAGGATAAGCGCGCCGTAGAGGATCCAGCCGAGCATGGCCAGGGTCAGTTCGAGCGCCTTGCCCTCGCCGTCTCCGCCCGTGCCCTGTCGCGGAACCAGCCAAAAGAACAGCGCAATCCCGAGTCCGACATAAGCGAGATAGAGGGCGGCCAGCCACAGCGTCTTGCCCGCCCCCGAGCGGTCGGTCTGCCATTGCCGCATCGCCGCCGGCAGAGCGGCGGAGATCGCGATCAGGACGACCACCAGCAATTCCCAGTTCTGCATCGATCGCGCCTTTCTGCGCTGCCGCTCGCGCCGGCCGAGTTGTTCTCGATCAAAGCGCCAAGCTGTCGCAACTGTAGCGTAGACTGCCAGCACACACAGCAGGAGGGCGAGCCATGTTCACGGACCGGTCGATGCGCATCTTCGTCGCCCACCTCGCTGCCTTCGTCGCCGGCGTGCTGATCGGTGCCGCGCTCAATCTGTGGCTGACGCCGAACAAGCTGTGGTTTCCCTGGGTGCTGATCGGCTGGGGCGCGGTGGTCGCCACCCATGATTTTGCGCTGCTGATGGGCAAGACGCGCCGGCGCGAGCGCATCTTTATCGACAAATGCGCGCGGAGCTTCACCGTGCATTTGTTCGCTTATATCGCCACGGTACTGATCCTGTTCTTCGTCAATCTCACCCTTACGCCGAAGGTATGGTGGTTCTATTGGGTGGCGCTCGGTTGGGGCGCCGGGCTCATTCCGCATGGCTGGAGCGCCTTTTTCAGGCGCCGGCATCCCGCGCCTGCGTCGCCGGCCAAGACAGCGAAGCCGGAGCCTGCCAGGGCCAAAACGAAATCGGGCACGCCCGCGAAACGAAGCCCGCACGATCCGCGCCGCAAGAAACCGAAGTCTTAGCCCTTGGGGATGAGGGTGTTGGACGGCAGGCTCGGGTCGAGCAGCCGCGCCGCCTGCTCGGCACCGGTGACCGGCAGCTTCGACTTGTCCAGCAAGCCGATTTGCACGAGCAGGGACGCCTGGTCCCAGTAGATGTGCTCGTAAGCGATCTTGCCGTCCTTGAACCCGACCACCGCCACGTGGGGCAGCACGACCTTGCGGCCGGTCGGCTTCACGCCCGGCAGAATGGCCGGAATCTCGCAGTCATGGGTAAAGCTCACGATGATCTCATCCACCACGTGGCCCGCGTCCACGGTGCGCGAGAGGCGCGTGATCGAAGTATCCTTGGGCCAATGGCCGATGAACCAGGTCTCGTAGAAGCGCCGCACGTCCTCGCGGCCGTTGCCGCCGGTCATGGTCGGCACATGCGTCAAATGCGGCGCCTCACTCATTATGGCCATGGTGGCCTCGATGTCGCGCGTTTGAAACTCGGCCGCCGTATGGGCGTCGAATGTGGCGCCAAGGCCTTTCGGATCACTCTATCGCACGCCTCCTTTCCGCCGCTCGGTCTTCACCTTCTTCTCCACCACGTCCCAGATCATGGCGGCGATGTCGGCGCCGCCGAACTGCGCCACCTGCCTGATGCCGGTCGGCGAGGTGACGTTGATCTCGGTGAGATAGTCGCCGATCACGTCGATGCCGGTGAAGATCAGCCCGCGCCGCTTCAGCTCGGGGCCGAGACGCGCGCAGATCTTCTGCTCGCGCTCGGTCAAGGTCGCCGGTTCGGCCGTGCCGCCGACATGCAGATTGGAGCGGGTCTCATCGGCCGCCGGCACGCGGTTGATGGCGCCGGCGAACGCGCCGTCAACCAAAATGATGCGCTTGTCGCCGTTCCGCACCTCGGGCAGATAAAGCTGCGCCATGATCGGCTCGCGGAAAGTCGCCCCGAGCAGCTCGATCAGCGAGTTGAGATTGGTGTCGCCTTCGGCAATGCGGAAGATCGCCACCCCGCCATTGCCGTAAAGCGGCTTGATCACGATGTCCTTATGCTCATCGTGGAAGGCGCGGATCTCGTCGGGCGAGCGGGTGACGAGCGTCGGCGGCATCAGATCGAGATAATCGAGCACGAATATTTTCTCGGGCGAATTGCGCACCGCGGCCGGATCGTTCACCACCAGGGTCCTGGGCTGAAGCCGCTCGAGCAGATGGGTGGTGGTGATATAGGCCATGTCGAATGGCGGATCCTGGCGGAGCTGCACCACGTCGAACTCGGCAAGGTCGACTTGCCGAGGATGCGCCAGCCGGTAATGCGTCGCCCGGCTTGTCCTCGACGGTGAGGCTGTGGCCTTCGGCGATCAGCTTGCCGTCGCGAAGCGAGAGATTGTTGGGCGTGTAATAGAACACGTCATGGCCGCGCCATTGCGCCTCGAGCAGCAGGGCGAAGGTCGAATTGCCCCTGATATCGATGCGCTCGATCGGGTCCATCTGGAAGGCGACTTTGAGGGCCATGGCGCGCCCTTATGCCACGGAAAAGGCGTTCTCGATATAGCGCGGCCAGGCCCAAGGCGCGGCCAGCACCACGTCGAAGGCGATGTCGTGGCCGCGAAAAGTCCGGGTGCCCGGCGAGCCAATATTGCGCGGCCCTGACGATGCGCCGCCGCTGTTTGGCCGGCAGGGTCCAGGCGGCGTCCTCCGTGGTCTTGCGCCGCTTCACCTCGATGAAGGCGAGCCGGTTGCCCTTGAGCGCCACCAGGTCGATCTCGCCGACCGGTGTCTTGTAGCGCCGCGCGACGATGCGATGGCCCTTGAGACGGAGCATGAAGCGCCGCAAGGTTTCGGCGAATACGCCCGCGGCGATAGGCTCTGACCCGCGCCTGCCGCATGCCTCACTCGCGCTTGAGCGCGAGCCCGAGCTCGTAGACCCGGGCGCGGCTGACATTCAGCACCTCGGCCACCGAGCGCACGGCATCGCGGAAGCTTTCGAGCTTCAGCGCCTTTTCCAATTGCTCGACGATCGTCTCGTCGCTGGCCTCGGCCTGATCGGCGGCAGGCGGCGCCACCACCACCACGAACTCGCCCTTGGGCGGGTCGCGGTCCGCAAATTCGGCGGCCAGCCGGTCGAGCCGCCCGCGGGTCACGCTCTCATGCAGCTTGGTCAGCTCCTTGGCGACGGCTGCCTCGCGCGAGCCGAGCAGATCGGCCATGTCGGCAAGGCTCTTGGCCAGTCGCGACGACGATTCGAACAGGATCAGGGTCGCCGGGACGCTCTTGAGCTGCTCGAGCCGCGCGCGGCGCGCGCCGGATTTCGGCGGCAAGAAGCCCGCGAACAGAAATGTGTCGGTCGGCAGGCCTGCGCTGGTGAGGGCGGCGAGGGTGGCGGACGGGCCGGGGATGCTGATCACCAACAGTTCCGCATCGACCGCGTCGCGCACCAGCTTGTAGCCGGGGTCGGAGATCAGCGGTGTGCCGGCGTCCGAGATCAACGCCACCGACTGCCCGGCCCGGAGCCGCGCCAGCAGCTTCGGCCGCTCCCGCTCGGCATTGTGCTCGTGATAGGGGGTGAGCTTGCCGCCCAAGCCGAAATGGAAGAGCAGCTTCTTGGAGTGGCGTGTGTCCTCGGCGGCGATCAGATCGGCGCGGGCGAGCACGGCTAGCGCCCTGAGCGAGATGTCGGCGAGATTGCCGATCGGCGTCGCCACCACATAAAGCCCCGGCGCCAGCGGCCGCGCGATCAAATCGGCAAGCACCTCGCCCGCGCGGGCCACGGTCAGGCCGGGCTCTTTCTCGATTCGCTGCTTCGTCTTGCTGATGTTGCACGGACGCCCGCAACGTTAAGGCCGGCAGAGCAAAAACGTTACGGGATATCGTCGGTCTCCGTCCATCACGTTTGGGCCATGATTGCGGGCAAGCTTTGCCTGCGAGGCAAAGCGGCTTAAGACTTGAGTGATGGGTTGGCCATTACCACTGTGGCCAGGGACCAAGGCCCGCCGTGAAGCGGAAAGACCTTGGAGCAAAAGGGCCATGCGGCTTCCATTCGGGATCGATCGTCAATTCGGGGCGCTGAGGCTCGTGCTTGCCGCCTTGGCGGTGGCGGTATTGGTCGTCGCTTGCGGCGCGCCGGGCGGCGGCGGAGGCGGACCGGGTCCGGGCATCACCGGCTCGACCGGCACGGTCAAGGTCGCGCTGCTTCTGCCGATCTCGGCATCGGGTTCGACCCCGGCCGTGGCCAAGGCGCTCAAGCAGGCCGCCGAGCTGGCGCTGTTCGATTTCGACAATCCGAACGTGTCGCTGATTCCCAAGGACACCAAGGGCACGGCGGAGGGCGCGCGCCTGGCCGCCGAAAGCGCGCTGCAGGACGGCGCCGAGCTGATCATCGGGCCGCTCTTTGCCCAGGAGGTCTCGGGCGCCGCGCCGGTCGCCCGTCAAGGCGGCGTGCCGATGATCGCTTTTTCCAGCGACGAGAAGGTTGCCGGCGGCGGCGTCTATCTGCTGAGCTTCCTGGCCGGGCGCGACGTGCCGCGCATCGTCTCGTTCGCCCTGTCGCGCGGCAAGCGCAATTTCGCCGAGCTGATCCCGCAATCGGCCTATGGCCGGATCGCCGAGACCGCCTTCGCCAGAGCGGTGTCCGCCGGCGGCGGGCAGGCAGGGGTGCGCGCGACCTATCCCGCCGACGACTCAGCGGCCATGCTCGGCCCGGTACGGCAAGTGGTCAACGCCATCAAGTCGGGGCAGGCGGTGGATGCGCTATTTCTGCCGGCGGGGCGCGAGGATCTTCCCGACCTTGCCCCGCTGCTGGCCTCTGCCGATCTTTCCAGCGCGCGGGTGCAGTTCATCGGCACCGGGCAGTGGGATTACCCCAATATCGGCGGCGACCAGGCGCTGGTCGGCGGCTGGTACCCCGCGCCCGACCCGAAGGGCTGGAGCGGTTTCGTGGAGAAATACGCCAAGACCTATGGCGCGGCCCCGCCCCGCATTGCCAGCCTCGGCTATGATGCGGTGAGCCTTGCCGTGTCGCTGTCGCCCAATCCACCCGGCCAGCGTTACACCGCCTCGCAGCTCACGCGGCCGACCGGCTTCTCCGGCGTCGACGGCCTGTTCCGCCTGCTGTCGGACGGCACGTCCGAGCGCGGCCTCGCCATTCTCGAAGTGCGCGAAGGGGGCCCGCGCGTGATCGACCCGGCGCCGAGCTCGTTCGCCACCGCCTCGTCTTATTGATTACGCCGCAAGCTCGACGATCAGCCGGTCGAGCACCAGCCGGCCCTTGGCCGTGGCGGCAAGCCGCGCGCCGTCCCGGTCGATCAGGCCATCTTGCGCCAGCGCGGTTAAGCGCTGCTCGTCGAGCGCATGGCCGGCGAGGGCCGCGAGCCGGGCGAGATCGATGCCCTCGCTGAGCCTCAAGCCCATCAGCAGATATTCGTCGGCCGTCTCCGCCGCGCTCAGCATCTCCTCGCTCTCGAGGCCATGACCACGCGTTTCGACCGCGTCGAGCCAGGTTTCCGGCGACTTGATCGCCGACAGCGCCCGCTTGGCGCCGTCCATGGTGATGCGGCTATGAGCGCCAGGCCCGATGCCGGCATAGTCGGCCCCGCGCCAATAAAGCAGATTGTGGCGCGACTCCGATCCCGGCCGCGCATGGTTGGAAACCTCGTAAGCCGGCAGCCCGGCCGCCTCGCATAATTCTTGGGTCAGCAGATATTGCGCGCGCGCCTGGGCGCCGTTCGGCGTGTGCAGCGTGCCGGCAGCGTGCCGCGCGGCGAACGGCGTGCCGTCCTCGATGGTGAGCTGATAGAGCGACAGATGATCGGCGGCATGGCCCAGCGCGAGGTTAAGCTCGTCCTGCCAGTGGCGCACCGTCTGGCCTTCGCGCGCATAGATCAGATCGAACGAGACGCGGCCGAAATGGCGCTTGGCCAGCGCCAGCGCGGCAAGCGCTTCGTCTGCGGTATGCTGGCGGCCGAGTGCTTTCAGGCTTCGATCGTCGAGCGCCTGCACGCCGAGCGACAGCCGGTTGACGCCGGCTGCGCGGTAGCCGGCAAAGTTCTCGGCTTCGACGCTGGTCGGATTGGCTTCGAGCGTGATCTCGGCGTCGGTCTCCACCGGCCAATGACTGGCGATGGCGTCGAGAATCGCCGCCACGGTCGCGGGCCGCATCAGCGACGGCGTGCCGCCGCCGAAGAAGATGCTGGCGACGCTGCGTCCCGGCGCCCGCTGAGCGAAATGATCGAGTTCCCGGAGGTAAGCCGCCAGGAACCGCGCCTCGTCGATGCCGCCATGCCGGACGTGGCTGTTGAAGTCGCAATACGGGCATTTGGCGCGGCAGAACGGCCAATGCACGTAAACCCCGAACGGCTCGTCTTTAGTCCTCATCGTAAGGCCAGGTCGACAGGATCAGTTTCTCGAAGGCCCGCATGCGGTGGGAGATCGCGCTCTTTTCCACGGGGTCCATCTCGCCGAACGTCTCCGCATAGCCGTCAGGCACGAAGATCGGATCATAGCCGAAACCGCGCGTGCCGCGCGGCGGCCAGACGATCGTCCCGTTGATCTTGCCGATGCGCACCAGCGTCTCGCCTCTCGGCTGGCCAAGCGCCAGCGCGCAGACGAATCTGGCGCTCCGGTCGGCCACGCCGCTCGCCTCGAGCTCGCGATTGACGCGCTCCATGGCGAGGCGAAAGTCCTTGTTCGGTCCGCCCCACCGGGCCGAGTGGATACCGGGAGCGCCGCCAAGCGCCGTGACCTCGAGTCCTGAATCGTCGGCGACAGAGAGCATGCCCGAAGCAACCGTCGCTGCCGCCGCCTTGATCTTGGCGTTCTCGGCGAAGGTCGCGCCGGTCTCTTCGGGCTCTGGCAGGCCCAGTGCTCCGGCCGAGACGAACTCGATGCCGATCGGCGTGAACAGCTCGGCGAGCTCGCGCGCTTTGCCTTCGTTATGGGTGGCGATGACGATTTTGTCGCCGCGTCTCAGCTCTCCCACCATGGCTTAAGCGACGGTGAGCTTCTGCAGCGCCACCAGATCGGCGATGCCGCGCCGCGCCAGCGCCATGAGCTGATCGAACTTTTCCTGGCTGAACGGTTCGGTCTCGGCCGTGCCTTGCACCTCGACGATGCCGCCCGACCCCGTCATCACGAAATTGGCGTCGGCGTCGGCTTCCGAATCCTCGGCATAGTCGAGATCGAGCACCGCCTCGCCGCCGTAAAGCCCGCACGACACGGCGGCGACATGATCGCGCAGCGCGCCGTTCTTGATCATGCTGCGGGCCTTCATCCAGGCGAGCGCATCGTGCAGCGCCACCCAGGCGCCGGTGATGGCCGCGGTGCGGGTGCCGCCATCGGCCTGGAGCACGTCGCAATCGACCACGATCTGCTTTTCGCCGAGCGCGGTGAGATCGGTGACGGCGCGGAGCGAACGGCCGATCAGGCGCTGGATCTCCTGCGTGCGGCCCGACTGCTTGCCGGCCGCGGCCTCGCGCCGGGTGCGCTCGTTCGTGGCGCGCGGCAGCATGCCGTATTCGGCGGTGACCCAGCCGCGCCCTTTGCCTTTGAGCCACGGCGGCACCGGCTCGCCGGCGGTGGCGGTGCAGAGCACATGGGTGTCGCCGAAGCGAACCAGGCACGAGCCTTCGGCATGGCGCGACACGGCGCGCTCGAAGCTGATGGGGCGAAGCGCGTCGGGCGCGCGTTTGGAGGGACGGACGATGGCTCTGGTCTCCGGGCTTGGAAATTTGCGGCAACCCTAGAGGAGGGGACGCCCGCGGCAAAGTCCTTTCCCCAGCTCAATCCGCGCCCGCACTTGTGCGGGCGGTTCGGAGACGATACCACCCTTGGCCATGGCCGAGACGGAGACGAGGACCGGAGGCGGTTCCGTCATGGGGGCAGCGAATCCGGGCGCTTCCCGCGAGCAGGAGGCGTCTCCTCGCCACGCCCATGATCGCCCAATATCTGGAGATCAAGGCGGCCAACGCCGATTGTCTCCTGTTCTACCGCATGGGCGATTTCTACGAACTGTTCTTCGAGGACGCCGAAATCGCCTCGCGCGCGCTCGGCATCGCGCTCACCAAGCGCGGCAAGCATCTCGGCCAGGACATCCCGATGTGCGGCGTGCCGGTCCATGCCGCCGACGACTATCTCCAGCGCCTGATCGCCACCGGCCACCGGGTCGCGGTCTGCGAGCAGATCGAGGATCCCGCCGAGGCCAGGAAGCGCGGTCCCAAGGCGGTGGTGCGCCGCGACGTGGTGCGCCTGGTTACCCCCGGCACGCTCACCGAGGAGACCCTGCTCGATGCGCGCGCCCACAACTTCCTCACCGCGTTGTTCCGCACGCCCGCGAAAGAAGACAGCGAGCCTGCTTACGCGCTTGCCTCGCTCGACATCTCGACCGGCGAGTTGATCGCTTCGTCGGCGAGCGCGAGCGATCTTGCCGGCGAGCTTGCCAGGCTCAAGCCGGGCGAGGTGCTGGTCGGCGACGACCTCGCCGGCGACGCCGCTGCTGCGTCGCCAGGTCGAGGAGGCCCGCGCCGCCCTGACGCCATGCCCGCGCGCCCATTTCGATTCGGTGAGCGGCGAACGGGCGCTGAAGACCCGCCTCGGCGTGGCGGCGCTGGACGCCTTCGGCGAATTCACGCGCGCCGGAGCTTGCCGCGCTCGCCGGGCTGCTCACCTATGTGGAGATCACCCAGGTCGGCAAAACGCCGCTGCTCCGTCCGCCGCGCAAGGAGAGCGCCGGCAGCCTGCTCATCATCGATGCCGCCACCCGCGCCAATCTCGAGCTGGTGCGCTCGAACCAGGGCTCCCGCGCCGGAAGCCTGCTCGCCGCCATCGACCGCACCGTCACCGCCGCCGGCGCGCGCGAGCTGGCGAGCCGGCTCGGCAGTCCGCTGACCGATCCGGCGACCTTGAACGCGCGTCTCGACGCCGTCTCCTATCTCGCCGACGAGCCGCGCTTGCGGCACGATCTGCGCGAAGCGCTGAAGGCCGCGCCCGACCTGGCCCGCGCGCTGGCGAGGCTGGCACTTGGACGGGGCGGGCCGCGCGATCTCGGCGCGGTCCGCGCGGCGATTCGCGCCGCTCACGCAGCTCGCCGCGCAGCTTGTTGCGCACCGGCGAGGTGCTCGGCCTGCCGCGCGAGCTGATGGGCGTTGCCGAAGGTCTCGCCGCCGCTCCGTCGCAGATCGAGCAGTCCCTGTCGGGCGCGCTGGACGAAACGCTTCCGGTCAATGCGCGCGACGGCGGCTTCATCCGGAGCGGCGCCAACGCCGATCTCGATGAGCATCGGCGCTTGCGCGACGGCAGCCGCCAGGTCATCGCCGGGCTGCAAGCGACTTACGCCGAAGCGACCGGCATCAAATCGCTCAAGGTTCGCCACAACAACGTGCTCGGCTATTTCGTCGAGGTCACCGCGCTGCATGGCCCGGTCCTGACCAAGCCGCCGCATGTCGAGCTGTTCATCCATCGCCAGACGCTTGCCAATGTGGTGCGGTTCTCGACGCCGGAGCTGGCCGAGCTCGAGGCGCGCATCACCCAGGCCGCCGACCGGGCGCTGGCGCTCGAGCTGGAGATTTTTGCCAGCCTGGTCCGAGGAGGTGCTTGCGAGGAGGGTGCGCTATCGGCGGCGAGCGCGGCACTCGCCGAGCTCGACCACTATGCCGGCCTGGCCGAGCTTGCCGTCGATCAGAACTATGTGCGGCCCAAGATCGACCAGAGCCTCGTCTTTGCCGTCGAGGAAGGGCGCCACCCCATGGTCGAGCAGACCTTGCGGCGCGGCGGCGGCGCGGGCTTCGTCGGCAATGATTGCCGGCTCGGCACCAGCGACGGCGCCGGCACCCGCATCCTCCTGGTCACCGGCCCCAACATGGCAGGCAAGTCGACCTTCCTGCGCCAGAACGCGCTGATCGTCGTGCTGGCGCAAGCAGGCTCGTTCGTGCCGGCCCGGAGCGCGCATATCGGCATCGTCGATCGCCTGTTCAGCCGCGTCGGCGCCGCCGACGATCTCGCCCGCGGCCGCTCGACCTTCATGGTGGAGATGGTCGAGACCGCCTCGATCCTCAATCAGGCGAGCGAGCGCTCCTTCGTCGTGCTCGACGAGATCGGTCGCGGCACCGCGACCTTCGACGGTCTGTCGATCGCCTGGGCCGCGCTCGAATATCTGCACGAGGTCAATCGCTGCCGCGTGCTGTTCGCGACCCACTATCACGAGCTGACGGCGCTCGCCGACAAGCTCGCCGCCGCCGCCAACGCCACCGTCGAGGTCAAGGAGTGGCGGGACGAGATCGTGTTCCTCTACCGCGTGGTGATGGGCGCCGCCGACCGATCCTATGGCATCCATGTGGCCAAGCTCGCCGGCCTGCCGTCAGCGGTGCTGGCCCGCGCCACGGAGGTCCTGAGCGCCCTGGAGAAGGCCGACGGCCGGCCCAAGCCGTCCGCTCTGGCCGACGACCTGCCGCTGTTCAAGGCCGCCAAGGGGAGCGCCACCCCCGAGCAGGATCGGGCCACGGCGCTCGAACAGGCGCTGACGGCGCTCAGCCCGGACGCCATGACCCCCAAACAGGCGCTCGAAGCCCTCTATCGCCTTAAAGCTTTGCTTGCTAGCGAGCCTTAAGACCCTATGTGCTAAGCTCCGCATCGCTCGCTATGGATCAGCCCGCTCCGAAACAAGCGCCCTATTTCGACCTCGACCTGCTGCGTCACGAGGCCTCCGAGCTTGCCCGGGTCTATGCCGGCCAGGATTCGAAGCTGCGCCTGGCGCTGGTCGAACGCTTCCGCGCCCTGGTCGAGGATGCCCGGACCAGCGCCAAGCGCCAGCTTGAAGAGGATGGCGACGGGCGAGCCTGCGCCGCGGGCCTGTCGGAATTCCAGGACACCCTGATCAAGCTCGCTTACGACTTCACCACCACCCACGTCTATCCCGCCACCAACCCCTCCGCCGCCGAGCGCATGGCGGTGGTGGCGCAAGGCGGCTATGGCCGCGGCCTGCTGGCGCCCGGCTCCGACATCGACCTTCTCTTCCTGCTGCCTTACAAGCAGACCGCTTGGGGCGAGAGCGTCGCCGAGTACATGCTCTATCTGCTCTGGGATTTGGGCTTCAAGGTCGGCCACGCCACGCGCAACATCGATCAATGCGTGCGCCTCAGCCATTCCGACATGACCATCCGCACGGCGCTGCTCGACGCGCGCCTGATCCTCGGCGACGAGGCGCTCTATGCCGAGTTTCAGCACCGCTTCCGCAAGGAGGTGCTCGAGGGCCATGCGCGGCCGTTCATCGAGGCCAAGCTCGCCGAGCAGAACGAGCGCCATGCGCGCGCCGGCGCCTCACGCTATCTGGTCGAGCCCAATATCAAGGACGGCAAGGGCGGCTTGCGCGATCTGCATACCTTGCACTGGCTCGCCAAGCACCTCTATCCCGATAAGGCGGAGGCCGAGTTCGTCGAAGCCGGCGTCTTCACCTTCCACGAATATCGCAGCTTCCGCCGTTGCGAGGCCTTCCTGTGGACGGTGCGCTGTCACCTCCACTTCCTCACCGACCGGCCCGAGGAGCGGCTCACCTTCGATGTGCAACAGCCCATGTCGGAGCGGCTGGACTATCGCGGGCACGCCGGCTTGAGCGCGGTCGAGCGCTTCATGAAGCATTATTTCCTCGTCGCCAAGGAAGTGGGCGAGCTGACCGGTATCGTCTGCTCGGCGCTGGAGATGAAGCAGCTGAAGTCGCTGCCCACCCTCGACACGCTGCTCGCCCCGTTCAGCTGGCGCCGCCGCGCCAAGCTCAGGCGCACGTCCGACTTCCGCATCGAGAACGGACGCATCTCCACCGTCAACAAGGACGCTTTCGCCAAGGACCCGGTGAACTTCATCCGCCTGTTCTCGTTCGCCGACGAGCACCAGGCGTCGTTCTCTCCCGAGGTGCTGCGCCAGATCCGCTCGAACTTCCGCCTGATCGACGACAAGCTCCGCAACGATCCGACCGCCAACCGATTGTTCATGCGAGCTTCTGACCGACTCGCGCGACCCCGAAGGCGTGCTGCGCAAGATGAACGAGGCCGGCGTGCTCGGCCGCTTCATTCCGGAATTCGGGCGCGTGGTGTCGATGATGCAGTTCAACATGTATCACCACTTCACCGTGGACGAGCATTTGATCCGCACCATCGGCTTTTTGTCGGGCATCGAGCGTGGCCGCTTCTCCACCGAGCACCCGGTCTCGAGCGAGATCGTCCGCACCATCGACAGCCGCCGTGCGCTCTATGTCGCCGCCTTCGCTCATGACATCGCCAAGGGCCGCGACGAGGACCATTCCGTCGCCGGCTGTCGCATCGCCCGCGAGCTCGGCCCTCGGCTCGGCCTCACCCCGTCCGAGACCGAGACCGCCGCCTGGCTGGTCGAGCATCATCTGTCGATGAGCCTGTTCGGCCAGAGCCGCGACCTCAACGACCCCAAGACCATTCGCGATTTTGCCGCTCTGGTGCAGAGCCGGGAGCGGCTGAAGCTGTTGCTGCTGCTCACGGTCGCCGACATCCGCGCCGTAGGGCCCGGCGTGTGGACCGGCTGGAAGGGCCAGCTATTGCGCACGCTCTATTTCGAGACCGAGCCGTTGCTTGGCGGCGGCCACACCACGCTCAGCCGCACCGAGCGCGTGGCCCGCGCCCAGGACGCGCTGCGCGAGCGGCTGGCCGGCTGGCCGGCCCAAGGCCTCGAACGCTTCATCGAGCGTCACTACCCGTCTTATTGGCTGCGCACCGATCTCGACGTCATCGCCGAGCACGCCAAGCTCCTGCACGACGCCGAAGCGCAATCGAAACCGATCGTCACCCATATCGCCACCGATGCCTTCCGCGGCGTCACCGAGATTACCCTGCTCGCGCCGAACCATCCGCGGCTGCTCGCCATGGTCGCGGGCGCCTGCACCGGCGCCGGCGCCAACATCGTCGATGCCCAGATCTCGACCACGCGCGACGGTATGGCGCTCGACACCATTCACCTCGAGCGCGAGTTCGATCATGCCGAGGACGAGGAACGGCGCGCCAAGAAGATTGCGGTGACGATCGAGCGTCTGCTCAGGGGCGAGGCGCGCCTCGTCGACGTGGTGTCGAGCAAGCGCAGGCCTAAGTCGAGGCTCTCGGCCTTCACCGTCGAGCCGCAAGTGGTGATCGACAACACCCTGTCCGACGCGCTCACGGTGATCGAGATCAACGGCCTCGATCGTCCCGGCCTGCTCTACGACGTGACGCGGGAGATTTCCGATCTCAATCTCGACATCACCTCGGCCCATATCGCCACCTTTGGCGAGAAGGCGGTCGACGTGTTCTACGTCACCGATCTCACCGGCAAGAAGATCACCAGCAAGAGCCGCGAGACCGCCGTGCGCGACCGGCTGCTGAAGGCGCTCCAGGCCGCGCAAGAGCCGGCGCTGCAACCCGCCTGATGAAGCTCTATCGCGGGTTTGCCACTGTCGGCGCGATGACCATCCTGAGCCGCGTGCTCGGTTTCGCGCGCGACGTCCTGATTGCCGCCGTGCTCGGCACCTCTTTCGTGGCCGACGCCTTCTTTGTGGCGTTCCGCATTCCCAACATGTTCCGCCGGCTGTTTGCCGAAGGCGCGTTCGACGCGGCGTTCATCCCGCTCTTCGCCAAACGCCTGCATGGCGACGGTCCCGACGCCGCGCGGATATTTGCCGGGCAGGCGCTGTCCGGCCTGGTGGTCCTGCACGTCGCCATCACGGTGCTGGCCGAGATCGCCATGCCGTGGCTGATGCTGCTGCTGGCGCCCGGGCTTCGCCAGCGATCCCGAGAAATTCGCGCTCGCCGTCCTGCTGGCGCGCATCGCGCTGCCCTATCTCGCCTTCATGTCGCTGGTCGCGGTCTATGCCGGCGTGCTCAACGCCCTCGGCCGGTTCGCCATTGCCGCCGCCGTCCCCACATTGCTCAACGTCGTGCTGATCGCCGTGCTGCTGGCCTTCATCGCCTCGGGCAGCCTCGATCAGGCCACGGCGGGCAACGCGCTGGCCTGGGGCATTGCCGCGTCGGGGCTGTTGCAGGGGGTCGTGGTGACGGTCGCTGCCGCCAAAGTCGGCATACGCGTGCCGTGGCAGCGGCCGCTTCTCACCCCCGATATGCGGCGTCTGGTGACTCTCGCCGCGCCGGGCGTCGTGGCCGGTGGCATGGCCCAGCTCACGATGGTGATCTCGACCATCATCGCCACGCTCCAGGATCGCGTGGTGTCCTGGCTCTATTATGCCGACCGGCTGTTCCAGCTGCCGTTAGGGGTGATCGGCGTCGCCATCGGCGTGGTGCTGCTGCCCACCCTCAGTCACAAGCTCCGCTCCGGCGATCACGCGGCCGTGCTGGCGAGCGAGAACCGCGCGCTCGAATTCGCGCTGCTCTGACCATGCCCGCCGCCATCGCGCTGTTTCTTGCCGCCGATCCGATCATGCGCGTGCTGTTCGAGCGCGGCGCCTTCACCGCCGTCGACACGCGGGCCACGGCTTCGATGCTCGCCGCCCTTTCGCTCGGCCTGCCGGCCTATGTCTTGATCAAGGTGCTGCATCCGAGCTTCTTCGCCCGCGAGGATACCAAGACGCCGATGATCTATTCCGGCATCGCCATGGCGGCGAATGTCATGCTGAGTTTCAGCCTGTTCCTGCTGATCGGCGCCACCGGCATCGCCATCGCCGCCGCGTTGTCCGGCTGGATCAACGTTGTGCTCCTCATCGGCAAGTTGCGGCAGCGCGAAGGCTTCACCCTCGACCAGATCTTCCGCCGCCGCTTCGCCGGCATCGTTGCCGCCAGCGCGGCGATGGGGGTCGCGGTCTTTGTCCTCGTCAGCGTTCTCAATCCTTGGTTCGCGCCGCAGAGCGGGTTCGTGGCGCAAGCGGCGGCCCTTGTCACCCTGGTCGCCGTCGGTCTCCTGGTCTATCTCGGCGCCGCTCATCTGTTCGGCGCGGCCCAATTTCGCGAACTGATCGCCGACAGCGGCTCCTAAGGGATTGGCGAACAGGGATATCTCGGCTATGTTGCAGTGCAACATTGCGCTGCAACATAGCGAGGGACCCTTCCATGCAAGGCCGGCCACGCCGCAGCGTGCTCTATATGCCCGGTTCCAACCGCCGGGCGCTGGAGAAGGCCAAGACCATTCCCGCCGACGCCTTGATCTTCGATCTCGAGGATGCGGTGGCGCCGGACGCCAAAGGCCTCGCCCGCGACCAGGTCTGCGCCGCCGTCCGGAACGGCGGTTATGGCGGCCGGGAGATCGTCATCAGGGTCAACGCGCTCGAAACCCCCTGGGGCACCGACGATCTGCTCGCCGCCTGCGCGGCCGAGCCTGACGCCATCCTCGTGCCCAAGGTGGTCCATTCCGGCGACATCATCAGCGCCGCCAAGATCCTGCAAGGCGTGCACGCCTCGGAGAAAATCAGGCTGTGGGCGATGATGGAAACGCCGATGGCGATCCTCAATGCCCGCACCATCGCCGCCACCGCGGTCTATGCCGAGAACCGGCTGTGCTGCCTGGTCATGGGCACCAACGACCTGATCAAGGAGTCGCGCGCCCGCGCACTGCATGACCGTTTCGCCGTGGTGCCGTGGCTGGCGATGACCTTGGTCGCCGCGCGCGCCTATCGGCTCGACATCATCGACGGGGTCTATAACGATTTCGGGGACGAGCTTGGCTTGCGTGAGGAATGCGAGCGCGGCCGCACGCTCGGCATGGACGGCAAGACGCTGATCCACCCCGACCAGGTGTGGCCATGCAACGAGATCTTCTCGCCCACGCGCGAAGAGGTCGAATGGTCGCGCAAAGTGATCGACGCGTTCGGCTACCCAGAGAATGAGCACAAAGGCGTAATCGTGGTCGAAGGGCGCATGGTCGAGCGCCTGCATTTCGCCATGGCCCAGCGCACCGTCGCCATCGCCGAGCAGATCCGCGCGATGGAGCATGCTTGCGCCTAGGCGCGAGTTCTCGCGCAAATCTGGACGTTCGGCCAATCATTGCGGACCCTCGATCCTTTCCAGTTGAAGCCACAAGACCTAGCTACGCGCTGAACCCCCCAGCCCATCAGGGGTCAGCAGCCTTTTGCATCAGTGCATCAGAAAGGAGCGCGTCCATGGATCTCTACCTCATTCGCCGCCCGAGTGCTTGGACCAACCTCAAGGAAGTGGAAGCCATCGGCGCCAAGTCGGCCAAGGTCGGCAACGACGAAATGTCGGACCGCGTGCGCTGGATTCGCAGTTACGTGGTTAAGGAGCCGGATGGAAGGTTCGGCTCGGTGTGCATCTATCAGGCGCGCGATCCTGAAATCGATCCGCGAGCATGCCCGCCGCGTCGGCATGCCGGCCGACCAGATCTTCCCCGTGGTCACCACCATCGTGGTCCGCGACGATCCCAAACAGGCGACCGAAGCGGCCTGAGATCGCGCCGCCGTCGCCCGGCGGCGGCGCCTTGCGCAAGGCTTGCGTCCGCGCCAACGCCAAGCCATAACCCGCCCTTCGACTGGGGCGAGAGCATGCAACAGGCCAAGACCAAGACCCGCGTCTTCTCCGGCGTGCAACCGACCGGCAATCTCCATCTCGGCAATTATCTCGGCGCCATCACCAAGTTCGTGGCGCTTCAGGCCGAGCACGACTGCCTTTATTGCGTGGTCGACCTGCACGCCATCACCGTGTTCCAGGACCCCGACCAGCTCAAGCACAACACCCGCGAGGTGACGGCGGCCTTCATCGCGTCCGGCATCGATCCGCACAAGCACATCGTCTTCAATCAGAGCCAGGTCTCCGGCCATGCCGAGCTGGCCTGGATCTTCAATTGCGTGGCGCGGCTCGGCTGGCTGAATCGCATGACCCAGTTCAAGGAGAAGGCCGGCAAGGACCGCGAGACGGCGTCGGCCGGGCTCTATGTCTATCCCAATCTGATGGCCGCCGACATTCTGCTCTATCACGCCACCCATGTGCCGGTCGGCGAGGACCAGAAGCAGCATCTGGAGCTCGCCCGCGACATCGCGCAAAAATTCAACAACGACTTCGCCAAGACGATTGCGCGCGAAGATTACCCCGATGGCTTCTTCCCGCTGCCAGAGCCGCTGATCACCGGCCCGGCGACGCGGGTGATGAGCCTGCGCGATGGCAGCAAGAAGATGTCGAAGTCGGACGAATCCGACATGACCCGCATCAACTTGACCGACGACGCCGATGCCATCGCCAAGAAAATCAGAAAGGCCAAGACCGATCCCGAGCCGCTGCCGTCGGAGCTGAAAGGTCTGGAAGCGCGGCCCGAGGCCGACAATCTGGTCGGCATCTATGCCGGCCTCGCCGAGACCAGCAAGGAGCAGGTGTTGCGCCGAGTTCGGCGACGCGACCTTCTCCAAGTTCAAGGAAGCGCTGGCCGAGCTGGCGACCACCAAGCTGACGCCGATCGGCGATGAGATGCGCCGCCTGATGGCCGATCCGGTGGAGATCGATCGCATCCTGGCCGAGGGCGCCAAGCGCGCTCACGCCATCGCCGACCCGATCCTGGCCAAGACCAAGGATATCGTCGGCTTCATCCGCTCCTAGGCGTCAGGCCCCGACGCCGGTGCCGATCGGGCAGGACACGCCGGTGCCGCCCAGCCCGCAATAGCCACGCGGATTCTTGGCGAGATATTGCTGATGATAATCCTCGGCGAAATAGAATTCCGGCGCCGGCAGGATCTCGGTGGTGATGGGGTCGAGCCCTTGCGCGGCGAGCGCGCGCCCATAGGCCTCCTTGGCGGCCTCGGCCGCTTGCCGCTGCGCCTCGGAATAATAATAGATGCCCGAGCGATATTGCGTGCCGACATCGTTGCCCTGGCGCATGCCTTGGGTCGGGTTGTGGCTCTCGAAGAACAGCTTCAGCAGCTGCGCGTAGCTGACCTGCTTGGGGTCGAACACCACGAACACCGCCTCGTTATGGCCGGTGCAGCCGGAGCAGACCTCCTCATAGGTCGGGTTCGGCGTGAGCCCGCCGGCATAGCCGACCGCCGTGACCGGTGACGCCGGGGAGCTCCCAGAACTTCCGTTCGGCGCCCCAGAAGCAGCCAAGCCCGAACAGAGCCTTCTCCGCGCCTTGCGGGTAGGGGCCCTTGAGCGGCGCGCCGGTGATGAAATGGGTCTTGGCGGTGGCAATGGCCTGGTCGCGGCCAGGCAGCGCCTGATCGGCCGACGGCATGGACAGGGGCTTGCGCTTCAGAGTGAACATTGAGCTCTCCGTTGAACTGGGCTCCCCCGGCCCGATGATCCCCTAATTGATGAACACTTCGACCGGCTTGCGCTTCTGCCCGAGCCAATAAAGCAGCACGCCGAGAATGCCGAACACCACCCAGGTCGGCGCATGCAGGACGGTGGTCATCACCGGGTCCCACACGAACGGGCTGACGCTGGTCTCGATCCAGGATTTGGTGGCCGTCAGGCTGTCGGCGTTGAGCGTCTGCCATTGCTCGCCCATGGGCGTGACCACCCACGCGCCGCCCCCCGCCAAACTCTTGGTGGCGTCGACGACGGCGGCGACCATGGCAAGCAGAAGCAGCCAGACGCCAAAGATGCGCAAGAGCACGAGCATAGCCGGTACATAGCGGGTTGATGCTGTTACGCCTACATAAGCCATTGCCGGCCGATGTTCAAACCGGCGCTGCTTCAGGATCGCGTGAAAAGCGAGTGATGGCGCGGCGGCTTGCTTGAGGGGGTCGCTTCGCTATAGTGCGGCGCCTTGCTGGAGGGGTGGCCGAGTGGTCGAAGGCGCACGCCTGGAAAGTGTGTAGGCGGGTAACCGTCTCGAGGGTTCGAATCCCTCCCCCTCCGCCAGCGGGCGCTCTTTCGCGACATTTTCAGTGGAAGACTTTCATTGGAGGCATGATAGCCTGGACGCGAGTGGTACTCTGGCTGAAGCGTGAGCCACGCCAAATGGGGAGGGTAGGATGGGGACGATCTTAGCGGTTATGTCCGTGCCACTATTGTCTGCCACAGGCATTTACGATCCGCACGTCATGCGTCATGGCCATTGCATTGCCGAGCCTGGCTCTTTTGACGCACTTTATTGTTCGGCGCCCGCAACGCCCGGTCATCGGCGGCACGCCAGCAAGCACGCCAAAAAGTAGGGTCGGCGAGCAGCATTTCCGGTTTCGCACGCGCGCACCTGTCGGATGCTTGAAACGACTCCGCCGGTGCTGCTTCGGCGCTGTTAAATCAGAGGCCGGGGAAACAGCCTTCCCCTCCGCCAGCCTGATATCGACGGAGCCTTGGGTCTTCGGGCCATGGAGTCGCGTTCCGCGCCGCCGCGACGGCGCCTAAAAGACCCCCCATCATGACCCAAGTGATCCTCGGCTCGCCTCAGACCTAGACTGGCGGCGTTGTAGGCCGAACTTAGCCCTTGCAGTTCCGGTCTGATCTGGCGCACGTCTGCCGCCATTCAACTCGCCCCACCCCTGTAGTACGACCATGACGAGTGACCTCATTCTAGACCTACTGGAGGAACGTCTCGGCCGCCGCTATGCGCGCCAGCGTCTCGGCATCGAGAAGGACCACGAGGCGCAAGTCTTCGGCCACGGCATCAATTTCTTTCACATCGAGAATCTCACCCCGTCGCATGCCTTGATCCGCGCGGTGCTGATGGCCTCCGGTCTTTATTGGCGCGGCGTCGGCAATGCGGCAAAGGTCGAGGTCAGGCATAATCGCATCGCTTCGCCCCACCTTCCTCGAGCCTTCGACGGATTCACCATTCTTCAGCTCAGCGACCTCCATGTCGATATGAGCGAAGCGGCGATGGAGCGGGTGATCGCGCTGCTTGAGGGGATCAGCTACGACCTTTGCGTGCTCACCGGCGACTACCGCGGCAAGACCTATGGCCCCTATGATGCGACGCTTGCCGGAATGGCGAAGCTTCGCGCCGCGCTCAAAGGATCGGTCTACGGCGTGCTCGGCAATCACGACACGATTTGCCTCGTCCCCGGACTGGAGGACATGGGCATAACGATTCTCCTCAACGAGAGCGAGGCGATCGAGCGCGGTGGCGAGCGCATTCATCTCGCCGGCATCGACGATGCCCATTTCTACCGGGTGGACAATATCGAGAAGGCGGCGGCCGGCATCCCCAACGACGAGTTTTCCGTGCTTATCTCGCACACCCCGGAGATTTACCGGCAAGCCGCCCACGCCGACTTCAATGCCCTGCTGGCCGGCCATACCCATGGCGGCCAGATCTGCCTCCCCGGTGGCATCCCGATCACGCTCGATTCGGTGTTGCCGCGCTCCATGGGGTCGGGTCCTTGGCAGCATCACGACATGATCGGCTACACCTCGGCCGGCGCCGGTGTCTCCATCGTCCCGGTGCGCTTCAATTGTCCGCCGGAGATCACCCTGCATCATCTTCACCTGCAGCGCTGAAGCGATCGCCGATCAATGCGGCCGGTCGCGCAAGTTGAAACGGAAGAGGATGCGGAGAGAGCAAAAGCGCGCCCACGCAGAACGCCGCGACCCCTGCCACGACATCGAGAAGGCTGAGCGGCAGCAACAGCCGGCTCGCTAGCAGTGGCAGCAAGGACTCCGGAATATGATCGAGCCCAAGGGCCATGCTGCTTGAAGGCAACGTCATCCTGCGTTTGACGAAGCTGGAGCAGAGGTCGCCGGCCATGGCGGCTGCCGCGACCACAACGCCAAGCTCCCATTGAAGTCCCATGAGCCAGGCCGTGAGCGGGGTGGCAAGCAGCGAGGTCACGATCCCGCGAATGGTCTTGGTGGGGCCAAAGACCGGCTTGCCATCGAAAAACCGGGTCCCGCCATCGAGCGGGCGGGCGAGGCGATCGCCGAGAATTTTCTTGGCGATGACCGGCGCTCCGTTGGCCACCGCCAGAAGGATCAACAGCTCAAGGAGCAGAAGAGGGTGCATGAAACGCGTCCAAGGCGCGGCTATCGGCCGAGAGGCAGAAATGAAATCTTGCAGTACGGAGCCGGTTTAGCGCAATTCTGCTCCCGCAGCTTCGCGCATTCGGACTCGATATGGCGATCGAAACAAGAGGAACGGCGGCCGCCACGGCCGCGCAGAAGACCGCGGTGACGGTGCTTGCCGCCATCAGCGTCAGTCATCTGCTGAACGACGTGATCCAATCCTTGATCGTGGCGCTCTATCCCATGATCAAGGAGAGTCTTGCGCTCGACTTCGGCCAGATCGGGCTGATCACCTTCACCTTCACCTTCACCGCCTCGCTGCTCCAGCCATTGGTCGGCTACGTGACCGACCGCCACCCCACGCCCTATTCGCTCGTGGCCGGCATGGGCTGTTCGCTGCTCGGCCTCCTCATTGCGGCCTTCGCCTCGACCTACGGCCTGATACTGGTCGCTGTCGGGCTGATCGGCATGGGATCGTCGGTGTTCCATCCCCGAATCCTCGCGCGTGGCGCGGCTGGCCTCCGGCGGCCAGCACGGTCTCGCCCAATCCGTGTTCCAGGTCGGCGGCAATTTCGGCACGGCACTCGGTCCGCTGCTCGCCGCCTTCGTCGTGCTGCCTTACGGTCAGGGCAGCATTGCCTGGTTCTCCGCCGTCGCGCTGCTGGCGATGGTGCTGCTCGCCGGCATCGGCTCTTGGTACGGCAAGACGCTGAAGCTCAACAAAGGTCCGGCACATCCGAGCGAGCGCGAAGCGATCCACGAGCTGACGCACGGCAAGGTGCGGAAGTCGGTCGCCATCCTGATGGCGCTCACCTTCTCGAAGGATTTCTACCTGGTCAGCCTCACTAGCTTCTACACCTTCTACCTGATCCACACCTTCGGGCTGACGATCCAGAGCGCGCAGCTTTATTTGTTCCTGTTTCTGTTCGCCGTCGCCGCCGGCACGGTGATCGGCGGCCCGATCGGCGATCGCATCGGCACGAGGCGGGTGATCTGGTGGTCGATCCTCGGCGTGCTGCCGTTCACCCTCGCGCTGCCTTATGTCGGCCTGCTCGGCACGGCGATCCTGAGCGTGATCATCGGCCTGATCCTCGCCTCGGCGCATCCGGCCATCATCGTCTACGCGCAGGCGCTGATCCCCGGACGCGTCGGCATGGTGGCGGGTCTGTTCTTTGGCCTCGCCTTCGGCGTTGCCGGTATTGGCGCCGCCTTTCTCGGCTGGCTGGCCGACCAGACCAGCATCACCTTCGTCTACCATGTGTGCGCTTTTCTGCCGGCGATCGGACTGCTGGCAGCATTTCTGCCCGAGATGGCAAAGCCGAGAGGCGCGGCAAGACCAAAGCGGTGAGGGCGGAGCGAAGCCCGGCAACCATTCGCCAAGATCAGGGCTTCGGCCCGTTGGACTACGATTTTTTTGTTCAGAAAAAACCTTGGCCTCGTCTTCGACACGGGCAAGGGCAAAGCCCGACCAAGGCTCGGAAATCGGCCCGGCACGGCCGTTAAACTCGGCGTTTCTGCGGGGTTCGGCAAGATCGAGACAGGGCCTTTGCTTATGGTTAAGATGAGGCCGCTGAGGTACTCCGGCAGAGGCGTAACCGGGACCTTGGAAGACTTGCCGGGCGCGGCGGCCAGGCAGTGTTCGTATTGGTCTTGCGTGAACCTGCCAGCCCGCTCGGTCGTTGGAGCAAACGCCATGAACGAGGGGCATGCAATGCGTGATATTCGCGGGGACCTGCAAGACCGGGCGGCTCTGCTTGAAGAGCAGATCAATGCCCACGAGGCGCAATTCGACAAACTGATCGAGCAGCTTAAGCGGGAGCACGATACCAGGCTCGATGATCTCAAGACCGAGCTCGAGGCGGTGAATCGGCTGATGGAGCTTGAGCTCCGCCGGATCGACACTGCGCCGTCGCAGCGGGGGCAAGGCCGCGAGCAGGCCGTGCACCAGACCCAGCAGCATGCGGTGCACCAGCCGCAGCAGCATGCGGTCCACCAGCAGCCTCAGCATGTGGTGCACCAGCAGCCACAGCATGCGGCTCATCAGCCGCCGCATCAGCCGCAAGCGCAGCAACAGCCGCAAACGCAGCTTGCCGACTTCCTGGTCCGCAAGCTGAACGAGGTCGGCGCCATGTCGCGGGACGATCTCAGGCGTCTGTCGCTGCAAGAGGGCTATTACGCCGACGCCGACACGGCCGATCGGGGCGTGCACAGCGACGCTCATCAATATCGTGAAGGCCGGCCTCATTCGGCAACTGCCGAACGGCAACTTCGCGCCGGCCACGGTGCTCGACACCATCAGGCTTCGACGGGCGATGTAATCGTCGCAAATTTGCCGGGGCGCTATCGCGGACTATTTCCGGCGGTAGCGCCCTGGCCTTTGCCCGATCACGCCTCGTCGGCGGGCAGGCTCGCGACCGCGGGCCGTCCGCGCAATAGCTCGACCACGTCCTTGCGGACCTTGTCCTCGGCATAGCGCGCGAGCGCCTTGCGGTCGGGGAAATCATCGAGCGGCACCGGCGGCCCGATGCGGATATGCGCATCGATGGGGCCGCGGCCCAGCAATCGCCAGGCATGGCTTGCCATGTCCATGTCGCCATACCAGGCGATCACGTGCCGCCCCTTGCGGCACAGCGGCAGCCCGTAGATCTTGGGATAGGTCAGCGCCAGCGTCTGCGCCGAGACGTTGGCCCCCATGGGGGCCCCCCCGGCAGGCTTGGCGGCGGCGAACAAGGCGGTCTTGAACGGCACCACGCTGTTGCCGTCGCTCGAGGTGCCTTCGGCGAACAGCACGATATGGTCGCCGTCTGCCAGCCGGCTCAAGATCTCGTTCGCCTTGTCGCCGACCTGGTTCCGCCGGTTGCGATCCACGAACACCGAGCGCTGCAGCTTGGCCAGCCAGCTCACGAACGGCCACGAGGCGACCTCCTGCTTGGCCACGAACGACACCGGCGCCACCGCCGAGAGCACCGTGATGTCGAGCCAGGACACGTGGTTCGAGATCAGCAGCACGCCCTGCTCCGCGGCGACCTCCCCTTCGACGGTGAGCCGGATACCGACGATCCGGCACACTTGCCGATGATACCAATGCGGGAAGGTGCGGGCATAACGCGAGCCCGTCTTGAGCAGCAGGAGCTGGAGCGGCATCAACGGCAAGGTCAAGGCGAAGAAGGCGCCCAGCACCAGGACCGCGCGCAAGCTCCTCATTGCCGCGTCACGGACATGACATCCGGATTGCCGCTGACCCGGTCACGGTCAATAGCAGGTGCGCCGCCCGTAATAGATGGTGCAGATGCCGCTCAAGGCCGGGTTTGGCTTTCGGTGCGGCTTGCATCTCGACCCGGCAATCGGTGCGGACTTCGTCAAAGCCCCACTCGCCGGTGGTGCAGACTTCCCGGGTCACGGCCGGAACCATCACGCCCTCAGGTGCAACGGCATGCTCGGCCTGCACCGTACCCGCCGCCATCGCGACCAGGGTCGCGAACACAACACGCTTAACCATCGCCATCCCCCTTATGTTTGGCTCTCGCAAGCCCCTCAAATTCGCGCGGCGGAAGGCTCAAGTCAAACGGAGCCGGCTGGCCTGAGCAAAACCGGCCTCTATTTGCCGTTATTTGCCGTTCTTGAGCGGCACCGCGAACAATTCGAGCCGATGGCCGATCAGCCGGTAGCCGAGCTCCCGCGCCACGGCTTCCTGGAGCTTCTCGATCTCCTCGTTGCTGAACTCGATCACCTCGCCGGTGTTCATGTTGATCAGGTGGTCGTGATGGCCGACCCCGGTCGGCTCGTAACGGGCGCGGCCCTCGCCGAAATCGTGGCGCTCGAGGATGCCGGCGCCCTCGAACAGGCGCACGGTGCGATAGACCGTGGACAGCGAGATGCGCGGGTCCCGCGCGCTCGCCCGGCGATAGACTTCCTCGACGTCGGGGTGGTCCTCGGCCTCCGACAGCACCTTGGCGATGGTCCGCCGCTGGCCCGTCATGCGCATGCCCCGCTCGGCTGCAGAGACGCTCTAGCCTGCTTTCCGCTTTGGCCATCTTGGGCATCGGGATGCCTTGCCGTTAGGGTCTCTTGCTAGGGCGGCGCCATCATCGGCGGGGCTGCCTCAAAGGGCAAGACTGAAGATCGCCGCGTCGGCGCCCGGCTCATAATAGCCCGGCCGCTGGCCGACGGGGACAGCGCCAGACGCCCGGTAGAGCGCAATCGCCGCCTCGTTTCCCGTCTCGACCTCGAGAAAAAGCTGCCGAGCGCCGCTCGCTCGCAGGATCTTGCGCGCTTCGTCGAGCAGCGCCCGGCCAAGCCCGCTGCGCCGGCATGCGGGCGCCACGCCGAAGGTCAGGAGTTCGGCCTCGTCGGCCGCCTTGCCGCGCGATCAGCAGGCCGCCCATGATGCCGCCCGAATTGTCGGCGACCGACCCGATCAGGCAAAGCACCTCTGGGCTGCCGAGGAATTGCGCCATCGCTGCCTCATCCCAGGCCTTGGCGAAGCAACTGCGATGAATGGCCGCCATGGATGCGACGTCGTAAGGTCCGGCGCGCGACACGTGCAGCTCGATCGGCATCAGCGCCTCGCTGCCGCGTCTTGCGCCTGAGGCTTGGCGTCGGGCGGCCGCAAATAGAGCGGCCGGAGCGTGGGCGAGGTCTCGCCGCTCGCAGCGGCGATCCCGGCGAGAGCTTGGGCGCTCGGCTGAAGCTCGGGTAGCCTCGCCTCGATCTGGGCGCCACGCCGTGACGCGGCCTCCGCGAGAAGGGCGGCGCCGCTGCCGACCGCAAATTGAAGCGTCGCCGGAAGCAATTTCGCGGCATCGTCCGGCGCGAGCAGGAGAGGGCCCTCGAGCCTTCGCGCCGCTCCATCATAAAGTCCGAAATAGATCATGCCCCGCCTGGCATCGGCCGCCACCGCGAACGGTCCGCCGGCCAAATCCTCGGCCAGGGCCACCCGCGCCATCACCGTCAAGCTGTCGGTGCCGAACAATTTGGCCCCGGTCACCAGCGCCAGGCCGCGCGCCGCGGCAATGGCGATGCGCACGCCGGTGAAGCTGCCCGGTCCGGTCGTCGCCGCGATCAGGTCGATCTCGCCGGCCGGCAAGGCCGGCTTCCGCCAGGACCTCGGCCACCATCGGCAGCAGCGCCTCGGCATGGCCGCGCGCCATCGTCTCCTGCCGGGCGAACAGAACCTGCGCCGCGCCGCCGCGCCGCAGCACCGCCGCCGAGCAGGCGCCCATGCTGGTGTCGAGCGCGAGGATGTTCATCGTCAGGTCTTAGACGATCTTCGCCATCTCGTCGAAGTCGAAGCGCGGCGACCGCGGAAACAGACGCTCGGGTCGCCATGGCCGAGACTGCACAGGAAGTTCGACTTGATGTTGGTGCCGGCGAAGAATTCGCGATCGACGCCGGCGTTGTCGAAGCCCGACATCGGCCCGCAATCGAGCCCGAGCGCGCGCGCCGCCATGATCAGATAGGCGCCTTGCAGCGTGCCGTTGCGGAACGCGGCGTCGAAGATCTTCGCGTCGTCGCCCTCGAACCAGCTCTTGGCATTGGCGTGCGGAAACAGCTTGGGCAGGTGCTGGTAGAAATCGAGGTCGTAGCCGATGATGGCGCAGACCGGCGCCTTCATGGTCTTGTCGCGATTGCCTTCCGACAGCAGCGGCTTGAGCCGCGCCTTGGCCTCGCGCGACTTGACGAACAGAAAACGCGCCGGACTGCAATTGGCGCTGGTCGGGCCCATCTTCACCAGATCGATGATCTGATGCAGCAGCGCGTCGCTCACGTCCTGGTCGCGCCAGGCATTGTGGGTGCGGGCTTCGAGGAACAGCTGGTCGAGAGCGGATTTGGGCAGCTTGTCCGTCAAACCGGGCGGACCTCTTGCACTTCGGGAATGAAGTGCCGGAGCAAATTCTCAATCCCGTGACGCAGCGTCGCCGTCGAGCTTGGGCAGCCCGAGCAGGCGCCGCGCATATGCAGGAACACCACGCCGTCGCGATAGCCCTGGAAGGTGATGTCGCCGCCGTCCTGAGCCACTGCCGGGCGCACGCGCGTCTCGAGCAGCTCCTTGATGGTCTTGACCGTCGCCTCGTCCTCGGGCGCGAAGAACTCGCTCTCGGGCGCGCTTTCCGAACCCGACTTCTCGCCTTCGGTGACCGCCTCGCCGGACAGGTAATGCTCCATGATGGCGCCGAGAATGGCCGGCTTCAGATGCTGCCACTCGCCGTCGCCCTTGGTCACGCTGATGAAGTCGGTGCCGAAGAACACGCCCTTGACGCCGTCGATCTCGAACAGCCGCGCCGCCAGCGGCGAGGCCTTGCTGGTCTCCGGATCGAGATATTCCAACGTGCCGTGGTCGAGCACCGGCCGGCCCGGAATGAATTTCAGGGTGGCCGGATTCGGTGTGGCTTCGGTCTGAATGAACATGATGCCTCTTGGCTTTCTCAACGCGCGACCCTGATGAAAGGTCGCGGCTTAGCTTAGAATTATTCTAGTCCATACTTGGCCCCGGCACCCCCAAAGTCAAGGCATGCGGGCGCCTTGCCGCGGCGCGTTTGCGTCCGGCCTATGACGGGTTCCCCCGAGGGGATGGCGCGCCGAAAGACGCAATCATGTAGCTCCGCATCCGTTGCCGGACACGGCGGGCGCCTCGCGGCGCGCCATGGCGATGACTTGCGGTGGCCGGCCCCGCTTTCCTGCACCTTGCCCCGCTGCCCGGCCTAGACCATGTCTAACGGGCCAGACAGCGTTTGGGATGGGTCGGCGAGTTGTCAGCCAGCTCCTGGCAGGGCCTCGTAATGGACCCGGGGGGAGCCCGGCGCCGCCCCGAGTGTTCGACCTGCGAAGCCGAACCCGCGGGGACACCGCGCCTCGTCCCGCCTCACGACGCCTCGAGAAACGCCCCTTAGAGGACGAGGTGGGATCATTGTAACGGAGGTTTGAAGCGCGGGGATAGCCGCGGGCAATCACCGGCGTTTCCCAGCCACATTTCAATCCCCATGTAAGCGGGCCATGACAACCCGCCTTTGGCTGTGCCTGCCCACGCTCCTGTTGAGCGCCCTGTCCGCCGCCGGCGCGCACGCGCAATCGGACTTCACCGGCGAGCGGATGCCCTATGCCGCGTTCGACCGGCTGCCGACCACGCCGATCACCGTGGGCGGCGCCACGCTCGAGGTCGGATTTGCTCCGGGCGCGTTCACGCTGCCCCGCAGCGCGCTGATGGCGTGGATCGAGACCTCGGCGAAAGCGGTCTCGCTCTATTTCGGCAAGTTTCCGGTCGCTTCGGACCGGGTTCTGATCGTGCCGGTCCCGGGCAGCGGCGTGAAGAGCGGCCGCAGCTGGGGCTATCGCGGGGCGGCCAATCGTCTGACGGTCGGGAGCGACTCGACCGAGTCCGATCTCACCCATGACTGGATGGCCGTCCACGAGATGACCCATCTGGCGCTGCCGGATGTCGAGGACCCGCATCTGTGGCTGGCCGAGGGTCTGGCGGTCTATGTCGAATCCATTGCGCGGGCACAGGCCGGCGATCTGACGGCGGAGAAGGTCTGGGGCGATTTCGTCCATGACATGCCGCAAGGCCTGCCCAAGGCCGGCGACCGCGGGCTCGACTACACGCCGACCTGGGGACGGACCTATTGGGGCGGCGCGATCTTCTATCTGCTGGCCGACGTGGAGATCCGCAAGCAGACCAACAACCGGGTCGGCTTGCAGCAGGCTTTGCGCGGCATCGCCGCCGCCGGCGGCAATATGGAGGAGGTTTGGCCGATCGAACGCATCTTGAGCGTCGGCGATCAGGCCACCGGCGTCACCGTTCTCTCCGATCTTTACGCGAAAATGCGGGCGGCGCCTTATGCCCCCGATCTCGACGCGCTGTGGCGCGATCTGGGCGTCTCCCTGCGCGATCGCCAGGTGAGCTTCAACGACGATGCCCCGCTAGCGCCGATCAGGCGGGCCATCACCGCGCGTAGTCTATAGCCCTTGCACTTTCGGCTGCTCGCCGGCCACGCGCTGCATCGGCACGGGCTGGCTCGGCTTGGCATCGAGGCTCACCACCACCTGCCCCGCCAGCTTCAGCCACGGCTTGCCCATCACCAGCACGCCGACCGACCCGAAGATCGCGCAGAGCACGGTGAGCGAGAGGAGAGCGACCAGCCACCTCATGCCCGTCTCGCCCCGAAGCTGTGGGCGGGGACCGCCGTCAGATCACGCACCGCCAACCCCTATTCCGCCGCGCCGGTCGCGTTGGCCGTGGTCTCGGGCTGGGTTGAGTCGGTGAGTTTCAGCACGGGGAAATCGGGGGCGGCCACTCTAAAGCCGCAGGCCGCCACGACCACGCTTGAAACCAGAAAGAGCGCGGTGGTCATGCCGACCAGACCGGCGCGAACGTTCCCTGAAGTCCGATTCATGAAAGCGCCTCCGTGTTCTTATGGAGGAGCATTCACACGGAGACTGAAAGGAAGCCTTGTCGCGGGCGGCAAAATTCGCCAACGCGGTAAACGAACTGCTGCGAAGGGCAGTCGGACCAGAGATTTTAAGTCAGGGGAACCGGCCGGTTAGAACCCGAACAGCGAGCGGGTGAAACCATCGACGACGTCGCCATGCCCCCGGCGCGAGCGCCTGCCATTGGCCTGGCCTCTGCTGTTCCATTGAGCCGCGTCCTCGTTCCGGCCATTCCACGGCGCCATGCCCACGTCGCTGTCCTCGGCCACCACATCGCCGAAATAATTCTTGCCGTTGAGCGCGGCAATCATTCTGGAATCGTGGCCATACAGATCATTGAACGTGGAGATCGAGCCGTCGTCGTTCACCCGCAAGGTGAAATAGGAGATGTAGACGGGGATCTTGCGGTCGAGCGCGATGTGATTGTCGTCGCCGGCGTTCAGCGTGGACTGGGTGCGCGCCACGCTCCAGCCCTTGTCATGGGCGAGCACCAGCTCCGCCAGCTGTTCCGGGTTCTGCACCCGCATGCAGCCATGACTTCTCGGCGCGCACGGCGTTGTTGAACAGGAACTTCTGCGTGGTGTCGTGCATGTAGACGTCATGGCTGTTGGGGAACAGGAATTTCACCCGGCCGAGCACGTTGGTCGGCCCGGGCGGCTGGACCAGATCGAAATTGGCGAGGCTCTGGCGGCTCCAATCGACCGCATCGGGGTCGATGTCGCGGCCGCCATATCGGATGCGCAAGCCATGGCGCCGCAGCACCGACGTATCCGTACCGCCGCCGAAGAACCCGCCGCCAGCGGTGAAATAGGGCGCGATCTCCTCGTTCTTGATGGAATTGGGGACGTTCCAATACGGATTGAAGACGATCTCTTCCATCTCATCGGAGAATATCGGCGTCTGCTTGTCGGGCTTGCCGACCACCACGCGCGCGGTGTGGATGATCTTGTCCTCCTCGACCACGCGCAGCGTGAATTCGGGGATGTTGACCATCAAATAGTAAGCGCCGAGATCATGGGGCAGCCAGCGCCAGCGCTCCATATTGACCAGGACCTGCTGGACCCGCGCCGGGTTGCTAACCGCATGCTGCCGCTGCCCTTGATTGAGCAGCCGTCTGGTGCCCGGCCCGACCACGCCGTCGGGGCGAGCGCCGTTGGCGGATTGAAATTGCCGCACGGCATCGAGCACCGCCTCGTCGAATTTCGCGGGGTTGCTGCCGGCCGGCACGTCGAGCCGCGTCCGCAACAAGGCGACCTGCTCATTCTCGACGCCCAGTTTCAGCACCGGGCCTTCCGGGATGATGACCACGGCCGGCTTGGGTTCCTCGACCTTGCCGCCTCTGAGCTCGATCAGTTTCTGCCGGAGCGCTTCGAATTGCGGCTGGTCGGGCTGGAAGCTGCGCAGATAGGAGGCGGGATCGGACCGGATGGCGATCGAGTCGAGCACTTCCGAGGGATTGGGCAGGGCCAGGCTCGGGTCGAGATTCTTGCTCACGCGCAACGGGTCGATCCGGCCGCCCCGCGCATCCTTGGCGTAGCCGAGCACCGCGTAGCTGACTTTGACCTCGGCGTCGGCCAGCCATTCGGTGGCCTGTGGCCCGGAGGCATTGAAGTTGCCGGCGTCGGGCAGGGTATAGTCTGAAGCTTGCAGGCCGTAATCGTCGGCCTTGGCGATTTCCGCCATCGCGATCTTGGCGCGCTCGGTCAGGCCCTTGTCGTCGACCCACAGCAGGCGCTGATCCGGCACCGAGTAATATTCGATCAGCGCATCGCGCTGGGTCGCGCCGGCGCCGGCATTGGATTTGTCCGACAGCAGGCCGGTTACGGTAATCCTCACCGCTTCGGCCGGCGTGATCAGCGTGGCCGGTCCATCCGGTTCAGCCGCCACGCCGGGCAGGCTGAAGGATGCCGCCACAAGCAGCCCCAACGCGATCGATCTCATGGTCTGCTCCCTACCGCCCTATCGATAGTAATCTTAATCACCGCTAGCACCGAAACCTGCTCAAAATGGGGCTGATCGCGGCAGGCTGGCGCTTGATGATTCTGCCCCTGCCAGCCAGCATAGCGGCTTCTACGCCAAAGCCAAAATCTCCTCGGTGGAAAGGTGGCCCGGCACAACCGTAATCGGCACCGGGAAGCTGCCGGCATGCTTGCCGCCGGCAAGATTGGTGACCAGCGGCCCCGGCCCCGACGGGTCCTTGGAGGCGCCGAGCACCAGCACGCCGATATCCTCGTCCTCCTCGATCAGCTGGGTGATCTCCTCGGCCTTCATGCCTTCGCGCACGATCTCCTCGGGCACCAAATCCTCGAAGCCCATGGTCTTGAGCTTGCGGCTGAACAGGCGGAACACCGCTTTCGCCTTGTTGTGCCCCTCCTCGCGCGCGACGTCCTCCACCCCGAGCCACTGGAAGTCGACGCCCGGCTCGATGACGTAGAGCAGCGCCAGCTGGCCGGCGGTCCTGAGCGCCCGGCTGGCGGCGAACGCCAGCGCGCTCTCGCATTCCGGCGTCTCGTCGACCACCACCAGGAATTTCCGCTTATGGCCCTCGGCGAAGATCTGCCGCTTCTTGCGCGCGCGCGCGGCGGCGGGCGTCTCGGGCTTCTTCTTGGCGGGCTGCGTCTTCTTGGCCATAGGGCCATGCTCCATCAGCAAAAGCAGGAGTGTCCAGGAGGGAAAATCGGGCTCGGCGGCCGTCAGGCGAGATCGATGGCGAAGCGCTTGAGGTCCTTGATCTCGACAATCTCGAGCGTCGCCTCGTGGGTCGCCCCCAGAATGACGCGCGGCGCGCTGCCGGCCTCCAGCGCCTCGCGCCAGCGCGCGGCGCACAGGCACCAGCGGTCGCCGGGCTTGAGCCCGGGGAAATCGAAATCGGGTTGCGGCGTCGACAGATCGTTGCCGCGCGCCTTGGAGAAGGCGAGGAACTCGGCCGTCACCTCGATGCACACCGTATGCAGCCCGGCGTCCTCCGGCCCGGTGTGACAGCAGCCGGTGCGGAAGAAGCCGGTCAGCGGCCGGTCGGAGCAGCTCTTGAGCGGCTCGCCATACACGTTGCGTTGACCTTCGAGAGGATTTGCCCGCCGCTCCAGCATGGCGGCGATACTGCCCGATAGCGGGGCTGGCGTGAAGCCTCAGCGCTTCGGGTTGCGGTCGGGCAGGGGCATGCCGCCGTCTTGGCCGGTGAGGGCGGCGAGCGCCGCCGGGGTCAGCACCGGCACCGGCGGACCGGCGTCCTTGGTATCCAATGCCGCCAGCGCCGCCTCGTTTCTGACCAGGGCCTCGCCTTCGGCCGGGATCGGCGGCTCGAAGCCGCCCGAGGTCAGCACCGTGCCGCATTCCTTGGGCAGTTGGGCCATGGTCAGCGGCGGCCTGCCGGCCCACGGCTTCACGCCCGGCTTCGCCATCTCGATGGCCGACTTTTTCAGCATCGCATACCAGTTGGTGAGTTCCTGGCCGCAACCGTCGTCGCCGCTCACCGCATTCTGATTCTCGCAGCCTTCCATCCCCGGCGGGCAGGCGAGGCGCACATGGAAATGATAGTGGTGGTTCCACCACGGCCTGACCTTGCCGAGCCAGGCGCGGTCCTTGCCCACTTGCGGCGCCATTTGGCACAGCGCCTTCTTGATCGCCGGATGCACGAAGATGCGTGCCACCTGCGGGTAGGAGGCGGCCCGCTTGATCAGTTTCACATGGAGCAGCGTGAAGATCTCGGGATCGACCGTGAACGGGTCCTTGAGCATCGACACCGCGGTCATGTCCTCGCGCTCCTGCTCGGACAGGATGCGGTCAGGCATCGGGGTCAGCCAGATATCGGCGTCGAGACCGACTTGATGGCTGGTATGGCCGGTCAGCATCGGTCCGCCGCGCGGCTGCGACATGTCGCCGACCAGCAGGCCCGGCCAGCCGTCGAGCGCGCGGGCGTCGCTCGCCAACCGTTCGAGATAATCGAGCAGGCGCGGCGTGCCCCAGTTGCGGTGGCGCGAGGTCCGCATCACTTGCCAGTCCGGTCCGTTGATCGGCAGCGAAACGCCGCCGGCGAGGCAGCCTTTGGCATAGCTGCCGATGGCGCGGGCGGCGAGCGGCGCGGGCTCGCTCACGGCGCCGAACAATTCCCTGGCTGGCGGCCCCTTGGGCGGCGCCGGCTTCTTCTTGGCCGCCGGCTTCTCGGCAGGCTTTGCCGCCGCGGATTTCGATCCCTCGCCGGGGACCCTCATCTGAGCGGTGGCCACGCCGCCACATAACAGCAAGAGCGTGAGGCCTAAGATCAGCCTGCGCATCGATGTAACTCGTTTATGAGGCCCCTCAAGGCTCCGACCCTAACACAAATGATGGCGGGAATTGGAGCCGGCCCTACTTTCGAATTGATTGAGGCGCGAGAATCGCGGGAAGCTCGCGCCGTTCAGGACATGTTCAGACGCGGCTGAATACGCTCGCAAACCGTCTTGATCGGGATGGCTCAGCCACCGACATCGACACGATCACGAGCCGTCATGCGGGGGCCGGCTCCGAGGGAGAACATCATGCGGCGCACCGTCCTACCGGCCGTCTTGCTCGGCCTCTTGCTCGCTTTTCCGGCCATCGCTCAGGCGCAGATCATCGCCAAGATCAATCTGTCGAGCCAGCGCATGGACGTCTATGTGGACGGCGCGGCGCGCTACACTTGGCCGGTTTCGACCGCGCGCCCCGGCTATCGCACGCCGTCGGCACGTTCAAGCCGACCGCGCTGGTGCGCTACCACCGCTCGACCATCTATAGCGGCTCGCCGATGCCGTACTCGATCTTCTTCCTGCGCGGCTACGCCATCCACGGCTCCTACGAGACCAAATATCTCGGCCGCCCCGCCTCGCATGGCTGCATCAGGCTGCACCCGTCCAACGCCGCGGCGCTCTATTCGCTGGTGCAGCGGCACGGCGCCGGCAACACCGTGATCCAGATCAGCTACTAGGCGGAGACCGCCGGCCCAATTTCCGGTAGCATCGTCGCGGGGCAAGGGCAGGCGGAGCCGTCCGCAGCGAAGGAGGGGGGCATGACCCTGCTGAAATGGGCGCTGATCTGTCTGCTGATCTCGCTGGTCGCCGGGGCGTTCGGCTATACCGGTCTGGCGCGGGGCGCCGGCCAGCTCGCCAAGCTCCTGTTCTTGATTTTCCTCGTCATCTTTATCGTGATCGTGATCCTGGCCTTTGCCGCGGGCCAGCTCGTTTCTGAGAGCCGCCGATCGTCAGCGCCCGCAACTCGAAGGCGGCGGCGCGCCCCTGAAGCGGTCTCCTATCCACCCAGCGTCTGCGTCGCGCTGTCTTTCGCCGCGAAGGTGTGACTGACCCCGTTGAGCCAGATGAAGTCGACATGCGCGCCCTGCTTGCACAGCGCTTCGCCGAACTGCTTGGTGATTTGCGGCCTGACGGTGGTGTCGGCGGTCCCTTGGGCGATCAACACCGGAGCGCCGGCCGGTGCTTGACCGGGTGTGTTGCGCAGCATGACGCCCTGCCACGGCTCGGTCTTGGTCGGATTGGCTTTGAGAAATTTGACGCTCTGGAGCGGCTTCTCCGCGTCGGTGATGGCCTGGAACTCGGGCACCGACTCGATGCAGTCATGCGCCATCGTTTCGAACGCGCCCATGGCGTCGGGTTCCACCAGCGCGGTGGCCGGCGTATTGTAGAGCTTGGACCATGAGTAGATCGTCATGGCGGTCAGCTCCTTGCCGGTCGGGGTGGCGCTGTCGGCATCGAACAGCGCGGCGAGATAGGTGGCCGGCGCCGCGGCCGCGACGCCGACGATCTTGAGCTCAGGCGCATAGCTGGCGGCAAGCTCGCCGGTATAGAGCGCCGCGTGACCGCCTTGGCTGTGGCCCCACACCGCGAATCTGTTCGATGCGCCCGTATCCGGCAGCGCCCTTGCCGCGCGCACCGAATCGAGCACCGCGCGTCCTTCGCTGATGCCGATGAGATAAGGATGGATTCCCGGCGTGCCGAGCCCGGGATAATCGGTGGCGACCACCACGTAGCCTTGCGCCAGCATGTTGGGTAGGCCCCAGATCATCCCGTCATTGTCGGGCATGAGCGAGGGCGCGCAGGGCTCGACCACGCCGCTGGTCGGATGGGCCCAGGCGATCACGTTGCGGCCGCCCGCCGGTGCGGGGCCGGAGGGGAAATGAATGGCGCCGGAGACCTCGATGGGCTCGCCGTTCAGGCCGGTCGAGCGATAAAGAATGCGGAAGGCTTGGCTATTGCCGGGTCCGCCGCCTTCAAGCGGCCAGACCCGGATGATCGAGCCCGGCTCCTCGGCCGCAGCTTGATGCGCGACGGCCATAGAAGCGCAGAGCGCGAGCGCGGTCCCGACCGCGAGACGCAGGCACAAACCGATGCTGAACATTCCACCCCCTGACTGACTTGCCGGGGATTTAGCCCTACCCACCCGTCTTTCGGCAAGAGCTTAAGCCCGGCTTCGGCCTTGATCTGGGCCATTTCAATCCGCACTCATCCGGGGCACAATCGCCTCACGCATCGGAATGCCAGCCCGCGAATCGACATCCGCGGGCCATTGATAGTGGGGAAAAATCGATGTCATCAGCAGCCGCCACGTTCGACGCCTTGGTCAACCGCGTCGGCCACATCAAAACACCGTTCACTGTCGAGCTGCCCGACGGCGAGAAGCGGACCGTGGGCCAAGGCCAGCCCGAGTTCGAAGTCACTCTGCGCAACGACCGGGCGCTCCGCGCCATCCGCAGCCTGGATGAGGGCAATATCGCCGAGGCCTATCTGCAAGGCGACGTCGATCTCGAAGGCGACATGCTGAAGCCGTTTGAGCTTCGGGCTTCGCTCGACGACCGCCACCCGCTGGTCGCGGCCTGGCGCTTCGTCGAGCCCTTGCTGTTTGGACAGGTCTATACCAACAAGCGGGCGATCTCCTCGCACTACAACGCCGACCCCAAGCTGTTCCTGAGTTTCCTCGATCCCGTTTTTCCCGCCTATAGCCAGGGCGTTTACGAAAATGACGACGAGGCGCTGTCGACGGCGCTCCAGCGCAAATTCGACTGGGCGCTCGAGCAATGCCGCATCGGCAAGGGCACGCGCGTGCTCGAGATCGGCCCCGGCTGGGGCGCCTTCGCCGGACATGCCTTGCAGGCCGGCGCGCGCTTCACCGGCATCACCAACTCGGAAGTTTCGCAGAGCTATCTGAGAGGCAAGCTCGCCAATTTCGGCGACAATTTCGACATCGAGCTAACCGATTTCTACGAATATCAGCCGAACGAGAAGTTCGACGCCATCGTCATCATGGGCGTGATCGAGCATTTGCCCGACTACGAGCGCGTGCTGAAGAAATTCTCGGCGCTGCTCAAGCCCGGCGGCCGCGTGTTCCTCGACGGCAGCGCCTGGAGCAAGAAATACGAGCTGTCGACCTTCATGGTGCGCCACATCTATCCCGGCAATCACTCCTTCCTGGTGCTCGACGATTTTCTCAACAAGCTGTGGAAGACCGATTTCGAGGTGGACGTCATCCACAACGATCGCTGGAGCTATTTCCTCACCTTCCGGCAATGGGCGCGGAACCTCGATGCCAGCAAGGACTACGTCACGCGGACGTTCGGCGATTTCGAGTTCCGCAAGTTTCGCCTCTATTTGTGGGGCGCGACTTATGAATTCCTCCACCGCAATCTCGATTGCTACCGGCTGATCCTCTCCAAGCCGAAACAGAGCGCCGCCTAGGGCGGGGTGCCGTCGATTGTCGCGGCCGCGTTTTCGATTGCCTCACCAAAGCGTCGATCCGGACTTGACCCCTTGCTTGTCTTGCGGGAGAGGTTGGTGGTCCTGAGGAGGATTCACCATGTGTGACCAATGCCCGGATTCGCGTAAGACCATTTCGCGGCGAGGAGTGATGACAGGCGCTGCGGCGCTCGTGGCGGCGAGCGCCGTCCCGTCCGGGTCCCTTCGCGCCGCCGAGCCGCCGGCGCCTGACGCCCAGAACGCCATTCCTCCGGCCGAGGCGCTCGACCGGCTGATGCAAGGCAATGCCCGCTACGTCGCCGGCGAGTGCGAATGCAAGGACTACTCGGTCGGCCGAGCCGCGCGTGCCGAAGCGCAATATCCGATTGCGGCGATCCTCAGCTGCTCCGACAGTCGCGTCTCGCCCGAACTTCTGTTTGACCAGAACCCTGGCGATATTTTCGTCGTGCGCCTGGCCGGTAATTTTCTCGACGATGACGGCTTTGCCAGCCTGGAATATGCCGTTCACTTCTTGAGCGCGCCGCTGGTCATGGTGCTCGGGCACACCAATTGCGGCGCCATCGCCGCTGCGATCAAAGTCGTCAAGGAGCGCATCGAGCTTCCGGGCCACCTGCCTGAACTGATCAAGTCGATCGAGCCCGCGGTGATTGCCGCCCATGCCAAACATCCGAGCGATCTACTCGCCGCCGCGACCGAAGAAAATGTGCGCCTCAACGTCAAGCGGCTGATCGACGACGCGCCGATCATGTCGGACGCGCTAGCTGCGAAGAAGATTGCCGTGTCCGGCGGCATCTACGACATCGCCACCGGCAAGGTCGGTTTGGTCTGAACTGACGTCGGGATCGCGCGATGGAAGATGCGCTGGAGCGCTGGCGCTCGGAGAAGACCGCCGCCTTTCTGTCGGGCGCGGTCGCAGCGGCGGAGCCGGACCCCAAGCGCGCGACGCTGTTCCGGCAGATGGCCGATGCCGCCGAACAGCAGGCCGGAATCTTGGCGAAAGAGCTCAAGCCGGTCCCCGCGTTCGAGCCGTCGCTCCGGTCGCGGCTGACCGCATCGCTGATCGGCATATTCGGTCCGCGCGCCATGCGCCCGGTGCTGTCGGCCTCCAAGGTCAGGGGCGTGTCGGTCTATAGCGGCAAGGTGCCGGAGGGGCATCCCTGGCCCACCTCCGTTGAGGAGGTGGGCGCGCGCCATCGCGCCATGGGCGGCGGCACGCTCCGCGCCGGCGTGTTCGGGGTGAATGACGGGCTGGTCTCCAACACTTGCCTGGTCATGGGCGTGGCGGGGGCTGCGGTCGAGCCGGGCATTATACTGATCACCGGCGTGGCCGGGCTGCTCGCCGGCGCCTTCTCCATGGCCGCCGGAGAGTTCATCTCCATGCTGTCGCAGAAGGAGATGTTCGAACATCAAATCTCGCAAGAGAAGGACGAGCTTGAGCGCTATCCGGCCGAGGAGGCCGAGGAGCTGGCGCTGATCTATGCCGCGCGCGGCATCCCGCTCGAGGAGGCCCGCAACATCGCCAAGAAACTCATCGCCAATCCGGCGCAGGCCCTCGATACGCTGGCCCGCGAGGAACTGGGTCTCAACCCCGACGATCTCGGCTCGCCCATCGGCGCCGCCGTCTCATCCTTCATCGCCTTCTGCATCGGCGCCAGCCTGCCGCTCATTCCGTTCCTGTTCGGCCTGAACCGGGGCGTGCTCATCGCCGCCTGCCTCTCAGGCGCGGCGCTGTTCGTGGTCGGCACGGCGCTCAGCCTGTTCTCGGGCAAAGGCGCGCTGCTCGGCGGCGCGCGCATGTTGCTGATCGGCGCGGCGGCCGCGGCGGCCACTTACGGTATCGGATCGCTGTTCAACGTTTCGGGGATTTGACCGGCCGAGCCGCCGTCATGCGCGCCGCCCTGCCGGCGCCTACTTAATTCCGGTGATTCCGGGCTGATCCGGGGACTCGCCCGCGCAGGATTGACGCAAATCGGGGGAAACCGGGCCACTAACGCTTAAGCACCGCGTGCAAACCGCCCCGATGCTTAATGCGGATTTCAGAGTTTGCCGCGACACTCCGCCCAACCCGGGAGGAGACCCCCCATGATCCGCAAGATTTCCGTCGCCGCGCTCAGCGCCGCGCTCATCCTCGCCACCACGCCCAGCTTCGCCTGCACCGGCATCAGCCTCAAAGCCGGCGACGGCGCCGCCATTCGCGGCCGCACGCTCGAGTTCGGCTTCCCGATGCAGTCCAACGTGATCGTCGTCCCCGCCGGCAAGGAGATGAGCGGCACGCTGCCCGACGGCGGCAAGGGCCTGATCTATACCAGCCGCTACGCCTTTATCGGCGCCAACGCGCTCAACCTTCCCGTGATCCTCGATGGGCTGAACGATCAGGGGCTCTCGGTCGGCCTGTTCTATTTCCCGAATTACGCCAATTACACCGCGGTCACCGACGAGAATAAGAGCCGGGCGATCGCGCCGCAGGAATTCGGCGCCTGGGCGCTGGCCAATTTCGCCACCGTCGACGAGGTGCGCGAGGCGGTGAAGACTATCGTCGTCGTGCCGACCCCCGCTCCCGGACTCGGCAGCCCGCAAGGCGCGGTCGCCGGCGCGCATTTCTTCCTGCAGGACAAGTCGGGCAAGTCGCTGGTGGTCGAGCCGGTCGACGGCACGCTCAAGGTGCATGACGCCCCGCTCGGCGTGATCACCAATGCGCCGACCTATGACTGGCACATGACCAATCTCGCCAACTACGTCAACCTGTCGGTGAACGACATCGACGCGGCCAAGGTCGGCGGCGTCACCATCCCGGCCTTCGGCGCGGGCACCGGCTTGCTCGGCCTTCCCGGCGACTTCACCCCGCCCTCGCGCTTCGTGCGCGCGGTCGTCTACAGCCAGGCGTCGATTCCCAACCAGACCGCCGAGGATGCGGTGTTTGCCGCCTTCCATATCCTCAACCAGTTCGACATCCCCAAGGGCTCGGTGATGAATTCGGCCGTCGGCGAGCCGACCCCCGAGATCACCGAATGGACCAGCGTCGCCGATCTCAAGAATCTCCGCTGGTACTTCCGCACCCGTGAGGACCAGTCGATCCGCATGGTCGATCTCAAACAGGCGGTCGACGCCGCCAAGGGCGAGATCGCGACCATCGAGATGGAAGGAACCAGGCAGCCATACGCCAATGTCTCGGCTGCGCTCAAGCGCGGCAAGCAAGCCGCCAATTAGGGAAGCAGGCCGCGGGCGCCGGGCAGTAGCCATGTACGGCGTTTGCGCCAGACTGAGGGCCTCGGGGGCAACCCCCCGGGGCCTTCGCTTTTTGCACTGCATCGGAACTTAACCGACAGCTTCTTGTTATGCGCTCGCTCAGCCTGTAAGGCTGATTCGCCACTGCGCGAACCAAGCGCCGGCCGGGCCGTTTGCTGAGCTTCGGGCGTCTTGGTGTGCCGGGAGACCCGACATGCCGCCCCGCTCGCCCTTTCCGCTGCTGACCAGTTCCTCCGACGCCCGCACCGCCACGCTGCAAGGCCTGCTGATCGGCGCCATCGTCATTGCCGGTCTTTATATCGGCCGCGAGGTGCTGCTGCCGCTGGCCCTCGCCATCCTGTTGAGCTTCGTGCTCACCCCGCCGCTGCTAGCGCTGCGCAAGCTCAAGGTGCCGCGCGTGTTGGCGGTGACGCTCGTGGTGACCACCGCCTTCGGCATTATTTTCGCGCTGGGCTGGATGATGTCGCGCGAGGCCACCGACCTCGCCGCCGACCTGCCGAACTACCAGGCGACATTGTCGGAGAAGATCAAATCGCTGCGCGCCACCACCAGCGAATCGAAGGTGCTGCAAAAGGCCGGCGACGTTCTGAGCGGCCTGCAAGCGGAGCTCAACGCCCCGACCGACGGCGCGCCGCCCGAGCCCGGCGTCGGAACCTCGGCGGACAAGCCGGACGACAAGCCGATCGCGGTCCAGATCACCGAGCCCGACCCGACCGGCTGGGCGTTCTATCAGAACATCCTCGGCACGCTGCTGCCGCCGCTCGCCACCGCCGGCATCGTGCTGCTGTTCGTCATCTTCATCCTGCTCCAGCGCGAGGATCTGCGCGACCGGCTGATCCGGCTGTTCGGCGGCTCCGACCTCCAGCGCGCCACCTCGACCATGACCGACGCGGCGACCAGGCTCAGCCGCTATTTCCTGAGCCAGGTGCTGATCAACTTCGCCTATGGCACGCATGATCGCCGGCGCCTTGTGGCTGATCGGCGTGCCGAGCCCGATCGCCTGGGGCATCCTCGCCGGGCTGATGCGCTTCGTGCCCTATGTCGGCGCCTATATCGCCGCCGCCCTGCCGCTGCTGATCGCCGCGGCCATCGATCCCGGCTGGACCACCTTCCTCTGGGTGTTGGCGCTGTTCGTGGTGGGCGAGATGACCATGGGCCAGGCGGTCGAGCCGCAAGTGTTCGGCCACGGCACCGGCGTGACGCCGATCGCCCTGATCACCGCGACCATCTTCTGGACCTGGCTGTGGGGCCCGCTCGGCCTGCTGCTCGCCACGCCGATGACCGTCGTCCTCGCCGTGCTCGGTCGCCATGTCGAGGGGCTGGAATTTTTCGACGTGCTGCTCGGCGACACGCCGGCGCTGACGCCGCAGCAGCGCTTCTACCAGCGCGCGCTGACCGGCGACGCCGCCGAGGCCACCTACCATGCCGAGCTGGGCCTCAAGGATGAGAGCCTCGCCTCCTATCTCGACACCGTGGCGCTGAGCGGATTGAAGCTCGCCGAGCGCGACGCCAGCCGCGGCGGCCTCGATGACGCGCAGGCCGAGCGGGTCGCCGCCACGGTCAAGGAGATGCTCGACAACCTCGCCGACTTCGAGCCGCATCGCTGGTTCGCCAAGCTGCGGCGGAAGCCTGACAACGGCAAGACCGATACCGGCAAGACCGACGCCGCCAAGACCGACAAAGAAGAAGATTCCGGCAGCCTCGCCACGCTCGCCGCCGCCGAGGAGGAACAGGACAAGGCCTTTCCCGTGGTGGAGCGCTCGGAGCTGGCGCCGGGCTGGGTGGTCGACGAGCCGATCCTGTGCATCGGCGGGCGCTCGCCGCTCGACGAGGCGGCGGCCGACATCCTGGCCGAGGTGCTGAAGAAGCGCGGGCTCGGCGCCAAGGCGCTGGACCCCGACGCCATCTCCGCCGGCCATATCGCCTCCTTGGCCAAGACCGAGGCCAAGCTGGTGTGCCTGTCTTATCTCGGGCTCGGCGCCGGCCCGGCGCTGATCCGCTACGTGGTGCGGCGCTTGCGGCGCATCATGCCCCAAGGCACCGCCATCGTGGTCTGCTATTGGCACGATGAGGGCAACAAGGCCGCGATCAAGGCGATGCTGGAGACCGCCGAGGCCGACGGCTATGCCACCACCTTGCCCGAGGCGGTCGAGCTCTGCGTCAAGGCCGCCAAGGGCGAGCTTGCCAGCGAGCACGCCGACGCAAGCGCCCCGCCGCCGCCGGCGACAAGACCAAGCGCGGCGAGGCTAAACGTAAACCTCAGAGCGCCGTCGCGTGAAATCGTGGGTGGTCACCAGCGTGGCGATGATCTTGGCGATCTTGGCCCCGCCGGTGACCGACGGCTCGATGTCGTTGGCGTAGTCCGAATCGGCGTCGATGATCAGCCGCAGATCGATCACCGGCAGGCCGCGGGCGAACGCCGCGCGCGTGATGACGTCGTTGAACAGGCTCAAGCCGGCGGCCGCGATCTTGCGCGTGGTCGGGATCGGGATAGCGCGCCTCGTAGACGGTGCAGACCGCGGCCGGCAGCTTGCGCGCCAGCACGCCGTCGAGCATGGCGGCGTAGCTCTTGGCGAAGGCCGCCTTGATCTTGGCGAGCTTGTCGAGCACCTCGGCCACCGAGCGCGCGCTCTCCTCGATCAGCGCCTTCTCTTGCAGCGCGTCGTTGCCGCCGGCCGACACCACGAGATGAGTCGCGTTCGCCGGCATGGCCTTGAGCTGGCCGGCGATGTCGGCGCTGGTCGAGCCGTCGCGCGCGGCGAGCGTCGCGGTCCAGCCCGGGGGCAGGTCGCCCTTGAGCTGCGCGATCACGTCGGGCCCGCTGCCGACATAGGACTTGTTGTCGAAGATCGAATCGCCGAGCAGCACCACATTGTTCATGGCAGAGCTTCCTTCCGCCCGCGCCGGCAAGGTCTTGGCGGTGGCCAGCAGGGCCATGCCGGCCAGCAGCGTGCGGCGGTCCGGGCGCGGCGTCTCATCACTCATCGTCGTCCTTCCCAAAGGCGAGGGCATGGTCCCTCTCTCAGCGGGAGAGGGCCGGGGTGAGGGGTTTTAGGGGCTAGATCGCCTTCGCGCCAGCACCCGCGCGCGCTGCCAAGAGCCGAACAGCAGCGCGATCGCGGCCCCTAGCGCCATCGCCCCGGCCAGGAACAGCAGCGCCGCGGGGAACGAGCCGGTCGCCTCGCGGATCACCCCCACGATCGACGGCCCGGCCAGCCCGCCGAGATTGCCCATCGAATTGACCAGCGCCAGGCCGGCCGCGGCGCCGCTGCCGGTCAGGATCGCGGTCGGCAGCGACCAGAACGTGCCGATGGCGCCGTAGATGCCGATCGTGGCGAGCGTGAGCGCCACCATGGTCAGCCAGAGCGGGCCGGTGAAGGCCGACCAGGCGAAGGCCAGCGCCGCCAGGATCAGCGGCAGCGCCACATGCCAGATGCGCTCGTTGGCGCGGTCCGAGCGCGCGCCCCACAGCACCATGACGATGGCCGCGAACAGATAAGGGATGGCGGTGAGGAAGCCGATCCGGAGCGGCGCCAGCCCGAAGGCCTGGATCACTTGCGGCATCCAGAAGCCGATGCCGTAGAGCCCGACCACCAGGCAGAAATAGAGCAGCCCCAGCACCAGCACGCGCGGGCGGGTCAGCGCCTCGCCGATCCCGGCATAGCCCGTCGCGCGCGTGGCCTTGGCCTCGGCCGCGAGCGTCTCGGCGAGCGCCCGCCGCTCCGCCGGGCTGAGCCAGTCGGCCTGCTCGGGCCGGTCGTCGAGGACCTTGAGCGCGACCACGCCGAGCAGAATCGCCGGCAGGCCCTCGATCACGAACAGCCACTGCCAGCCTTTGAGACCGCCAAGCCCGTGCAGCTCGAGCAGCGCGCCCGACAGCGGGCCGCCGACCACCGTCGCCAGCGGCACCGCCGCCATGAACAGCGACACGATGCGCGCCCGCTCGGCGGCCGGGAACCAATAAGTGAGATAGAGGATGATGCCGGGGAAGAAGCCCGCTTCGGCCACGCCGAGCAGAAAGCGCATGGCGTAGAAGCTGCGCTCGCCCCCGACCAAAGCCATGGCGGTGGCGACCACCCCCCAGCTGATCATGATGCGCGCGATCCAGATGCGCGCGCCGAATTTCTGCAGCGCGAGATTGCTCGGAATCTCGAACAGGATATAGCCGATGAAGAAGATGCCGGCGCCGGCGCCGAACATCGTCGGCGTGAAGCCGAGATCTTCGTTCATGGCCAGCGCGGCGAAGCCGACATTCACCCGGTCGAGGAAGCTGACCGCGTAGCACAGGCAGAGAAACGGGATGAGGCGGCGGCCGGCCTTGGCAATGGCCGATTGCCTCGCTTCGTCCCGGCCCATCGCGCGTTCCCCCCGTGTTCCTCTATCATGCCCCTCGGCGCAGTCCAGGAATTCCAACCGGTCAAGAAAAATACCTGCGCCGAAGGAAGAAATCCCGCCATCAGAGGGGGAAGTCTCCCTAAAATCCGTCCGCAGACGAACAAGATCAGGGAGGCCACCATGGAACGCAGAACGTTTTTAGTCGGGGGCGGTGCCGCGGTTGCCGTTGGCATTGGTGGCGGAGCCTGCCCTTCCGCAGTCCCTCGCCAACGCTGCTGAAATCGCCTCCGGGTCAACCACTGGCCCCGAGCGACATCGAGGCGGCCGTCGCCCGGCTACGCAAGCAGTTTCTTGCCGAATTCGATGCCGCCTACGTCGAGAACGTGATCGTTCCGCATTTCCTGGTGAGCGTCTATGACGGGGAACGTCTGTGGCTTCCCATGATCAATGTCGAGTTCACCAAGGAGAATGCGATTCCCTTACGATCTGTGGGGCCTGTTGAGCGAGACGTGGAAACCCGCTCCCGAAGAGGGCGTCACCGTTTTCCTTCAGGGGCTGGAAAAGCGGGGGCCGCATAATCGCCGCAAGCGCATCTACATGACGGCGGTGACGCCCGACCTCTACCGGCCGATGTACGGCGACAAGGTCGTCGCTTTCTTCGACAAACTGCTCGATGACGCCAACGCCGGCAAGCCGCTGATGCGGCCGTATCTCGAGAACTATTTCGACCTCTATTGGGATTTGCATCTCGGCGTCAAACCCGACGCGATTCCCCAACAGGTCCACGACCTTGGCCAGGCGTTCAACACGGTCTTGGCCTATCGCGATCCGACCCAGAAGATTGTCTACGACAACTACCTGACGGTCAGGGCCAACCTCGCCTTCCTCAAATCGTGGATCGACGACCGACTCGCCGACCTCGAGAACGGCAAGACGCCCAATCCCGAGAAGACCTTCGCCTGGTACTGGCTCAAGAACGCCGGCGACGGAGAATATTTCGCCCACAAGGATGTGGTGTTCGAGGTGTTTCACAATTTCGTGGCGCTCAGCCAGTGGGGCAATTCGCTGTACAACATCATGCTCAAGCTCGCCACCGACACCGGCGATCCCGAGACGCGCGCCTGGTTCAAGAAGACCATGGAAGGGAATCCCGACGACGCTGGGGGCGAGGCCTTTCACGCCGCTCGAGCGGTTCGTGATGGAGCTGTTCCGCATGATCTCCCCGAACGGCGGAAGCATATCGGCGATGGAAGAAATGCGGATGCCGCCTTATCAGCGGCACGGCTATGTGGTGAGCCCGCACACCTCGACGAGTCTGGACCCGGTGCACTGGAAGGATCCGGAGAAATTCAATCCGGACCGCTACAAGAGCGCGCCGACCAGCCACGACATCAACGAGGAGAAATGCGAGCAAATCGGCTTCGCCAAATGCCCCTTCAGCAGCGAGCCGTTCGATGTGGCCGACGGACGGAAGGCGGCGATGAGCAATAGCGGGTTCGGCACCGTGTACGGCATTGTCGACGGCAAGCCGCTGCCGGTCTGCGATTACGCAGGCTTTGCGCCGTTCGGATTCGGCTATCGCCGGTGTCCCGGCGAGCAGCTTACCATCCAGGTGTTCGAGGATTTCCTGCGCAAGGTGTGGAAGAACGGAATTGAATTCCACAAGCTCGACATCGCCAATCCCGAGCCACTGCCGATCGGACCGACCACGGTCATTGGCGACAATGTCGGCTTCAGCCGCTCGATCTAACTCTTGCCGAAGCCGTCCACGATTTTTGCTCCGTCAAAACCAACCCAAGGGAAAGAGAACGCCAATGAAGAACGCAACACTGCTCATCGTCTTTGCCGTGATCCTCTGTACCGCCAGCGCGGCCGAGGCCGGGAAGAGAAAATGTGCCGAAGATTATCGCCGGTTCTGCAGTCAATGGGGGCTTGAGACCAGAGGCCTGCAGAATTGCATGCGCAGCCACGGTGACCGCTTGAGCAAAGCCTGCGTCAGGGGATTGATCGCCGCTGGGGCAGTCTCTCAGGCGGAAGTGGACCGCCGCAGAGCAGCGGCGGGCCGTTGAGCCAAGTGCTCCAAATAGTCTGCCGCCACGCGTTTTGTTTCAACAAGGAGCAAGCCAATGACGGAATTTGATCGCCGCCACGTGCTTACGGGAATTCTATGCGGTGCCGCTGTCGCCGCTGTCGGTTTGACCGTCATACCCAAAGCCGCGCAGTCCCTGCCTTTGGATGGTGTCAAGACGGGGGTCGCAAAGCCGGATCCCCTCGTCGAGGAGGCCAGGGTAACGGTTCACGTTCATTCTCGCCGTCGCCATCATAATCGCCGCTGGCGCTGTTGGCGGCACAGAGGACGCCGCGTGTGCGGCTGGCGGTAGTCGCCAGTCCTCGCTAGGCCCGGGTCGAAGCGACGGCAGAACGCACCGGCGTGGCAACCTTGCGCCCCTCATTGGGGTATTCTGGCCCCGTCGGCAAACTGATTCGATTTGCTCTGGGAGGACACAGAAAATGGCGATGACAATGGCACAAGCATCGGCCGCCATGCGCGAGGCAATGCGCGAGACGGTCAAGCGTTATTCGCTCTGGTATCTGCTCGAGGGCGTGTTGCTGATGATCGCCGGCCTAGTGGCGCTGATCTATCCGCACATCGCGTCCGTGACCCTGGTGTTTCTGCTCGGCTGGATCCTCATCATCAGCGGCGTCCTCCAGGCCATCGGCCTGATCGGCGCCAAGGACGTCCCGCATTTCTGGCTCCAGCTGGTCTCCGCGGTGCTCGCCTTGTTGATCGGCCTGTTGCTGCTCCGCAATCCGAATGCCGGCTTGCTGATCATGACCGTGCTCTTGATCGTGTTCTTCGTCGTCGAGGGCATCTCGAAGATCATCTTCGCGCTCAATATCAGGCCGTTCGCGGGCTGGGTCTGGGTGCTGCTCAGCGGCGTCGTCGGCCTGCTGCTCGGCGCCTATCTGTGGGCCAACATGCCGCTCAGCTCGGAATGGGTGCTCGGCGTGCTGCTCGGCATTCAGCTCATTTGCGAGGGCGCAGCCTTGGCCTTCCTCGCCTGGATGGTCCGCGCGAGCTGATCGTCATCGTGGCGGAGGCGCCCGCTATCGCGCGGGCACCTCGGCCGTCTCGATGAAGCGCGCATAGACCCACCCGGCCTCTGACGTGGCGGGGTCGGTGACCTGCACCCAGTTGCCCTTGCGGCCGGTCACCCGAAGCTTGGCGCCTTTCTCCGCGATCCGCAGCGTGTCGGCGGTGGAGGACGGCGCGGACCGCACATTGACGTAGCTGACCAGCGCCACCCACTCGCCATTGCCGGGCAGACGCGGCGCTTCGGCCACTTCCGGCGCCGGGGCCACGCTGGCCGAACTCGATGCATCGGCCGGGGCCGGCGCCTCTTCGGCGGCAACGGGCTCGGCGGCGGTATCGGGTTCAACGGCGGCGGGCTTGGCCTCCGCCAGCGCCGGCGGCTTAGTCGCCGCATCGGTCGCCTGGCTGGGACCTTGCTGAAGGGTCCAGTCGTCCTTGAGCGCCCTGAGCTTGGCCTCGGCGCCCTCGACCCCGAGCTGCTTGGCGCGCTCGTACCAGGCCTGCGCCTCCTTGGGGTCGGCCTTGATGCCATGGGCGCCGATCCGGTTGATGAAGTCCGGATCGTAGGTGGCGCCGAGCAGCAGCGCGGCGTCGCCGCTGCCGGCCTCCGCCGCGCGCTTGAAATAGGCGCGGGCGCCGGCGAAATAGCCGACCGAGATCATCTTCTGGCCGTGGGCGATGAGACCGGCGACGCGGCCGCTCTCCTCCGCCCGCAGGACCAGCGCCGCCCGCGGATCGGCGGCGACGTCGAGCCTGGTCGTGGCGCTGGCGAGGATGGCGCCGTCGGCCGCCATCAGTTCGACGCGCAGGTCGGAGCCGCCATTTGCCGTCTCCGGCAGCTTCAGGCGGAGTTCGCCGATCTCGTCGGGCCGCAGGGTCCATTCGGTGGTGCCGTAGGGGCGGCCTTGCGAGAAGGCGGCGCCGGTCGGCATGCCACGGATGGCGATGACGCTGCGCGCCGGCAGCGGCTCGTCGGAGTCGATGGCGATGGCGAAGTCGAGCTCCCCGCCGGTGCTGGCCTCGATGCGGCCCGGCGCCGTCAGCACGATCTCGGACTTGGGCTGCGGCGCGATGGCCAGAATAGGCGCGGCGGCGACCGAGGCCTGCCGGCTATCGGCGAACCGCTCCGGCTCGGCGTCCTTCGCTGCGCCCGGCCGGGCCCGGCAGCTTGATCGCCCCCTGCCACAGCAGCAGCAAGATGAGCGCGGTCGGCACCAGCGACACCAGCACCGACGCGAGCAGCAGCCCGCGCCCGGCCGACGCGGCGCGGGGCGGCGGCACCAGACCCGGCATCACCCGGGGTTCGATCATGGGCCGGACCGGAGCTTCGGCCGCGGCCTTTTGCGCTTCGGGAGCGAAACGCTCGGCCATGGTGGTCGGCGTCGGTTCGGGCAGCGGCGGCGGCTCGACCTGAGCCTTTGCCGCCAGCCGGTCGGTCAGGCTGGGCCTAATGACGATGTCGGACGGACTGAGCATGAAACCCTCCTACGCATCACAACAACAAGAGAGTAAGGACGGTTGACCTCCGTCAGTTCTGGTTGTGGCCCCTGTTCCATTCGAGGAACGCCCGGAACAGATCGGCGCGCTCCGCGTCGGAGATCGGCGTGCTGCGGCCGCCGCTCGCCTGAGCGAGGAACGCATCGAAATGATTGCGCGAGGCGCTGTCTTGAGGCGCCGCTTTGCTGCGATCGATCCAGCTTTGCGCCAGCGGCGAGCGCTTCCAGCCTTCGAGCGTCGCGGCGAAATTGACCTCGCGCCATTTCGGATGGCGGGGCGCGGCCAGGAACGCATCGAAATTGGAGAAGAAGCGATCGACGAACTTGCCGATCTTGGCGTAGCGCACCGAGTTGCTCGGCCAGTTGAACGACACCAGCACGGCGCACACCGACATGGTATCGACGCGCTGGCCGGACGGGATCAGCGCGGGATAGTCGTCATGGGTCAGCGTCGCCGGATAATACTCGTCCTCGAGCCCCTTGGCGTAAGGCACAGCCAGCAGCTTGAGCCCGGCGGTGTCCTTGAGTGAAATCAGCACCGGCGCCGGCTTGCCCGTCAGCGCGATGGTGGCGTCGATGTCGCCGGCCTTGAGCTTCTGGATCGCGTCGGCGTCGCTGAGATGGACCTCCTGCGCATCGACGCCGAGCGCGGCGAAGATCAGCCGCCCGGTGATCTCGGCGCCGCTGCCCTCGACGCCGAAATTCACGTATTTCCCGTTGAGCTCATGGATGTCGTTGACCTCGGAGCGCACCAGCACGTGCAGCTCCTCGTTGAACAGCTTGGCGATATAGGCGATCTGGCCCTTGAGATTCGGCCCGAGCTCTCCGGTCTTGTCGAAATGCTTGAGCAGATTGGCCTGGGTCACGCCCATGTCGACGCCGCGCAGGAACATCACGTCCTTGATGTTCTGCTCCGGCCCCTTGCCGACCATCGGCAGCACCCGCAAGCCGTCGCCGTCGTCGAGCACCGAGGCGAGGTCCTGGACGATGGCGAGGTCGGTGCCGCTCGGGCTGCCGGCCATGATCGTCACCACGTTCTCATTGATGCGCGCGCGGAAGCTCTCGCGCATGTTCTGACTCGGACACGGCGGTGTTGGCGGCGGGCTTGGCCTGGTCCTTGGCGCGCGGGGCGGCTGCGGCGGCGGCGATGGCGATCAGACAGAGTCCGACCGCGAGGGGAATACGCATGAACAAGTCCCTCTATTTGAGCGCGCTTCCCTCGTGAACGCCGGCCGGCCCCGCGTGAGCGCGCGATATGCGGGGGCGGCCTCGAAATGGTGCTTGCGGGAGAACGGTGCCGATCTAACCAACTCAGCGCGACGTGTCCCCCGGTCGTGCTGCTATCCTCTGGTAAAGAGGGAACGTGATAATTAAACAATAGTCAAGTACTCATCTGCATAATGCCGGAGAATAACACCTTCTTGCCGCAGTCTTGCCAGATTTTACTTGAAGATGGCAAGAAAAAGGCTACCGCATTACTCAGCGATAGCCAACGAAACCTTAATCGTTACAGCAGATAAGCTGCATCGATTGAAGTCAGGATTGCACAGCCAGCGGGCCCGCGCGCCCGAGCGGCGCATGAGGGCCAAGCGATCAACGCCGAAGGCCCGCGTCGGTTCCCGCTCGTCAAAGCCTGGACAGGCTGAGCTTGGCCGAGCCTCGCTTGCTGGTGACGGTGACGGACAGGCGATTGCCCTGCTGGACGATCACGGCCGTGCCGCTCACCCCTTGGCCTTGCACCGGCCCGGAGTAGCGATTGCCGCCTCCGACCACGCGGCCCGTGACGTCGTAGCGGCCGGTCTGGGTGGCGCATTGCGACGACACCGAGAAGGATGTGTTGGACAGCCGCTGGAAGCTCACCCGGCAATTCACCCTGTCCGCGTTGTTGCGATGGCTGACGGTGCCGGAGCCCCGCCACTGCCCTTGGAGCGAGGACGCGGCCAGCGCGGGCGTCAGCGCGGCGCCCAAGGCGATGAGTGACACGATCAGAATATGGCGCATGTGGACCTCCCCAGGTCGATAGCAGGAGCGACCCATCAGGAACGCTCGCGCCCCCTGTTGGGTCCATCACCCCCCGGTCCTAATTCCCGTCCATCTTCAGGGCGGCGATGAACGCCTCTTGCGGGATGTCGACCCGGCCGAAGCTCCGCATCTTCTTTTTGCCCGCCTTCTGCTTGTCGAGCAGCTTGCGTTTGCGGGTGATGTCGCCGCCATAGCATTTGGCGGTGACGTCCTTGCGCAGCGCGCTGATGGTCTCGCGCGCGATCACCTTGCCGCCGATCGCCGCCTGGATCGGGATCTTGAACATATGCCGCGGGATCAGATCCTTCAGCTTCTCGACCATGGCGCGACCGCGCGTCTCGGCGCGACCGCGATAGACGATGATCGACAGCGCATCCACCGGTTCGTCATTGACCAGCAGCGCCATCTTGACCAGGTCGCCTTCCTCGTAATCGGTGATGTGATAGTCGAACGAGGCATAGCCCCGCGTCACCGATTTCAGCCGGTCGTAGAAATCGAACACCACCTCGTTGAGCGGCAGCTCGTAGACCAGCATGGCGCGCGAGCCGGCATAGGTCAGGTTCTTCTGCCGGCCGCGCCGGTCCTCGCATAATTTGAGGACGGCGCCGAGATGCTCGTCCGGCACCAGGATGGTCGCCGCGATCCACGGCTCCTCGATCCTGGCGATCTTCTGCGGCTCGGGCATGTCGGCCGGATTGTGCAGCTCCTTCATCGTGCCGTCCGTCATGTGCACCCGGTAGATCACCGACGGCGCGGTGGCGATGAGGTCGATATTGAACTCGCGCTCGAGCCGCTCGCGGATGATCTCGAGATGCAGCAGCCCGAGAAAGCCGCAGCGGAAGCCGAAGCCGAGCGCGGCCGAGGTCTCCATCTCGTAGCTGAAGCTGGCGTCGTTGAGGCGGAGCTTGCCGACCGCCTCGCGCAAATCCTCGAACTCGGATGCATCGACCGGAAACAGCCCGCAAAACACCACCGGCTGGGCCGGCTTGAAGCCGGGCAGCGGCGCTTCTGCCGGTTTCTTCTCGTCGGTCACGGTGTCGCCGACCCGCGTGTCGGCCACCTGCCGGATCGAGGCGGTGAAGAAGCCGATCTCGCCGGGACCCAGCGAGCTCCGCATCTCCTGCTTGGGCCGGAAGATGCCGACGCGATCGACCTGATAGGAGCCGCCGGTCAGCATCAGCCTGATGCGCTGGCCCTTGCTCAATTTGCCGTCGATGATGCGCACCAACACCACCACGCCGAGATAGGCGTCGTACCAGCTGTCCACCAGCAGCGCCTTGAGCGGCGCCTTGGCGTCGCCCCTGGGCGCGGGGAGGCGATGCACGATCGCCTCCAGCACCTCCTCGATGCCCTTGCCGGTCTTCGCGGAGATTTCGAGCGCATCATGCGCGTCGAGCCCGATCACCTCCTCGATCTGCCGGCGCACTTGCTCCGGCTCTGCCGCCGGCAGGTCGATCTTGTTGAGAACCGGGACCACTTCGTGGTGGTTGTCGAGCGCCTGGTAGACATTGGCCAGCGTCTGCGCCTCGACCCCTTGGCTCGCATCGACCACCAGTAGCGAGCCCTCGCAGGCGGCCAGGCTGCGGTTCACCTCATAGGCGAAATCGACATGGCCCGGCGTGTCGATCAGGTTCAGCTCGTAGAGCTGGCCGTTCCGAGCGCGGTAGTCGAGGCGCACGGTCTGCGCCTTGATGGTGATGCCGCGCTCGCGCTCGATATCCATGGAATCGAGCACCTGCTCCTTCATCTCCCGCGCGGTCAGTCCGCCGCAGAGCTGGATCAGCCGGTCCGCCAGCGTCGACTTGCCGTGGTCGATATGGGCGATGATGGAGAAGTTGCGGATATGGGAGAGCGGCGTCGACTCGGATTGACTCATGCGCGGCTTGGTACGGGAGCAAGCCCTAGAGGGTCAAGCGGGCGTTCAGCAAATGCGGCGAAATGGTGAGACGAAGCGCCCTATTGTGGTGGCCGTTGAGTTCTAGACAGTGCCGGTATTGGAATCGCAATCAACGGAGATACCCATGCTGAAGAAAGTGCTGTTTGGCGCCGTCGCGACCGCCCTTGTTGCCGCCGTCGCGCGTCCCGGTTCAGTTCACGCCGGCCACGGCCGCTGGCATGACCTGCAAGGCCGCCGCCAAGGTGCAATTCCCGGGCGACCTGAAGGCCCGCCACGCCTTCAAGAAGGACTGCAAGGCGCACTTGGAAGGCCACGCAGAAGGCGTAAAATCGCATTTTGCCGACGTCAACTGTCGAAGAAGGGGCCCGTTTGGCCCCTTTCTTATGTCTGCCGGCACAGGGAGACCCTCTCAGCGGTCAAATGCGCGATCGCCCAACTTCGACGGAGCAACCGAATAGCAACAATGTTTCGTCGCATCGGCGAACGTGCGAAAGAAGAATGTTGACGGAGGCGCCTAATCTGGCGCTTTATCGCCTCCGCATAACGTTGCGTAGTCACCCACGGGAGTAACCTTATGCTTAAGAAAGTGTTTTTGGCTGCAGCGGCGGCCGTGATCCTGGCTGGTGCCACGATGACTATCGCGCCGGCTACGGTCCAGGCTGGCCATGTCATGCCACAAGGCCGAGAACAAGAAGGCCTGCAAGGCGCATCACCAGGCCTACAAGAAGGCCCACAAGAAGCATCACTTCTTCAAGAAGAAGTAGATTGCTGTCGGTTTGAAGAAGGGACCCGCTTGTCGCGGGTCCTTTCATTTTCCGGCTCAGATGCCGGCATACCACTCATAGCCCAGATCCTCCCAGAAGCCGCCGCGACCGCCGCGGATGCCTGCGAGGCTCTCCACCGCTTCGATCCGCATCACATATTTCGCCATCTTGTAGCCGAGCTGCCGCTCGACCCGGAGCCGCAAGCGGCGCGCCGTGCGGGATGGGGAGGGTCTGATCGTTCATCTCATAGGCGAGAATGGTCTGCGCGTGGAACGCATCGGCGAGCCCGATCGACTCGTAATACTTGCCCGTCCTCGGTGCCGGTCTCGCCGAGATCGTCGGCGCAATAGAACACGATATAGCGGGCCTCGGGCTTGAGCCGCGCCTTCTCGAGCAGCGCGCTGAGCGGGACGCCCTTCCATTTGCCGATGCAGCTCCAGCCCTCGACGCAATCGTGCCGGGTGATCTGGGTGCGCGACGGCATGGCGCGAAGCTCGTCGAGGCTGAGCGAAAGCGGCTCCCCGACCAGACCGCCGATCTGAAGCTTCCAATTGGCGAAGCCGCTCGCGGCATGCGCCTTGTAGCCGGCGTCGTCGGGATCGGTCGAGCCGTTCGCCTTGAACGCGCGGCTCAGATCGGCCTCGCCATATTCGCGCGCCAGGTCCGACGGCGACAGCAACGCGCGCTGCGTGACCCGGGTCAGCGCTTCGGCCGAATCGAGAATGCGCCGGACCCAGGGCTGCTCCGACATGGGATCGCAACCGCCGAGCAGGGTCGTGCTTGCCGCCGCCAGCCCGCGCGCGAGAAATCCGCGCCGATCGAGACCGTTCCCGCCGCTCATGACTCTTTCTCCGCCGGCGCGATGACGTAGCGGCCGGTGATCATCGAACGGAGATTGTTCCAAACGCCGGTGATCAGCACCATGACGATATGCACCACGACGAACGTCACGATGAGGCTCGCCGAGATGAAATGAATGGTGCGCGCCGATTGCCGGCCGCCGAAGATGTCGAGCAGCACCGGAAAGGCTGCGTCCATGCCCGGCGACATGGCGAGCCCGGTCAGGAGCATCAGCGGCAGCAGCACCAGCGCCACGATCAGATAGCTCAGCTTCTGCAGCACATTGTAGCGCTTGGCGTCGTCGCCTTTGGGGAATCTGAGCCGTATATGGTCCCAGATCGAGGCGCCGATATGCTTGAGCTCCCGGCCTGACGGCGCCAGGTCGCGCTGCAAATGGCCGCTCCCCAGGCTCCACAGCAGATAGGTCAGCCCGTTGAACAGGAACAGCCAGGCGAAGAAAAAGTGCCAGCGCCGGCCCATCGACAGGTCTTGATGGCCCGGCAGCGTCGCCCACCACGGGAAGCCGCGGGGGTCATATCCGTTCCCGTCGCGGCCCAGCCCGAACACGCCGGTGGTGTCGAAGTCCCACCCGAGCACGGTCGTCACGCCATAGATCTTGTTGTCATGCATCATCGGCCGCATGGCCAACACCGGCGCGTCGAAATCGGACTTCGAGCCGAGATAGAGGGCAGGGTGGGCATTGAAGATTTGCAGGCCGCTCATCAGCAGCACGAGCAGCACCAGCGCGTTGATCCAATGCGTGGCCCGCACCGCGCCCGAATGGCGATAGACCACTTCGCCCTTGTCGACGGGATCGGTCGGTCGGGCGTCCATCGCTAGGCTCCGCGCGGCGCTACGAATGGCCTCAACTCGGCTTGCCCCAAATCTCGGCGAGCCGCTGGGCGCGGCCGCAGCCCCATTTGTAGTACTTGTAACTCACCGGATTGGTGTTGTGATAATTCTGGTGGTAGTCCTCGGCCGGCGTGAAGGTGGTCACCGGCTCGATCACGGTCGCCACGTCTTGCTTGAATCGGGCGGCGATCTCTTGCTTGGTCTTTTCGGCCAGTTGCTTCTCCGCGTCGTTGGCGACGAACACGGCGCTCTCATAGGCGCTGCCCTGGTCGCAGAACTGGCCGTGGGGGTCGAACGGATCGATGTTGTGCCAGAAATGGTCGAGCAGCGTGGCGTAGGTCACCTTGGCGGGGTCGAAGGTCACCTTGAGCGCCTCCTTGTAGCCCTCATGGTCGCCGTAAGTGGGGTTCGGCTTGGTGCCGCCGGCATAGCCCGAGATCGTCTCGGTGACGCCGTCGACCTCATCGAAGGCGGCCTCCATGCACCAGAAGCAGCCGCCCGCGAAGATCGCCGTTTCGGTCTCGGCGGCGCGCGTCTCATGCGACCCGCAGGCGAGGATGAGTGCGGCCAGGAAGGCGGCGGTCAGCGTGGCGCAGATCGATTCGTGCGATCATGGAGCTCTCCCAATTCTGGTCCGGCGGCCACAATATGGAGCGGCGGGAAAGCGGCATAGTGGCTCTCGCGCGACCGTGAACTGAAGTGATGCCGCCCGATTGCCGATAAGCGCTTGGGCGGACTTGGCCATTTGGGTTATTGAGAGACCATGCAGCAGCCGCTCTCCCTCGCCGCCGGGCGATCTCAAGCGCGCCTATGACGTGGTCGTGGTCGGCTCCGGCTATGGCGGCGGCGTCGCCGCCTCGCGGCTGTCGCGCGCCGGCCAGAGCGTCTGCGTCATCGAGAAGGGCAAGGAGTTCCTCACCGGTTCGTTTCCGAGCCGCCTGCCTGAGCTTCGCCGCGAGCTTCAGCTGAACGGCGGCAAGATGCGCTCGGGCTCGCGCACCGGATTGTTCGATTTCAGGCTCGGCGCCGACATTCATGTGCTGGTCGGCTGCGGCCTCGGCGGCGGCTCGCTGATCAATGCCGCCGTTGCGCTCAAGCCCGACGCCCGGGTGTTCGCCGATTCCGGTCTGGCCCGAGGAGCTTGCCGAGGACGGGCTGCTCGAGCTTGGCTTCAAGCGGGCCGCCGCCATGCTCCGGCCGACGCGCTACCCGAACGCGCCCGCGCTCACCAAATACCGCGCGCTCGAAGCGGCGAGCGCCGCGTTCGGCGTGCCGCCGGTGGCCGCGCCGGTGGTGGTGAGCTTCGAGGACATCGTCAATCCCGCCGGCGTCGCGCAACCGGCCTGCACGCTGTGCGGCGATTGCTGCTCGGGCTGCAATGTCGGCGCCAAGAACACCGTCGCCGTCACCTATCTGCCCGACGCCAAGGCTCATGGCGCCGACATCTTCACCGAACTGAGCGTCAGCCACATCGCCAAGGGCGACGGCGGCTGGCGCGTCTATTTCACGCCGTCCGACGACACCGACGCCAGCCCCGGCTTCGTCGACGCCAGCACCGTGGTGCTCGCCGCCGGCACGCTCGGCTCGACCGAGATCCTGCTGCGATCGCGCGAGCGCGGGCTCGGCCTCTCCGACCGGCTGGGCGAGGGCTTCTCGGCCAATGGCGACATCATCGCCTTTGCCCTGGGCGGCAGCGAGCGGGTGAACGGCGTCGGCGTCGGCTACCCGCCGAAATTCGTGGGCGATGCCATCGGCGCCTGCGTGGCGGGGCAGATCGAGCTGCCCGACGCGCACGACCTCGACCGCTGCATGATCCTGCAAGAGGGCGTGCTGCCTTCGGCGCTGGCGCCGCTGCTGCCGGTGTTCTTCATCTCGGGCGGCCGGATTCTCGGCGCCGCGCAAAGCCTGATCAAGGGCGTCTATCACGGCCCGCTGTCCCATCTTCACACCTTCTTCGTGGTGTCCCATGACGACGCGAAGGGGCGCATCACGCTGGAGAATGGCAGGGCGCAAATCGATTGGCCCGGCGTCGCCGACCAGCCCGTCTATGCCCGCGTCGACGCGGCCCTGACCAAGGCCGCCGAGGCCGTCGGCGCGCGCTACATCAAGAGCCCGCTCGCCGCCACCAACATGGGCACGAAACCTGCAACGGCCCATCCGCTCGGCGGCTGCGGCATGGGCCAGGACGCGGGGAGCGGCGTGGTGAACCACAAATGCCAGGTATTCGACGGCGAGGGCCCGGACAGCGTTCATGCCGGGCTCTATGTCTGCGACGGCTCGGCCATTCCGCGCTCGATCGGCGTCAATCCGCTCCTCACCATCACCGCCCTGGCCGAGCGGGCCATGGTGCATCTTGCCCGCGACCACAATCTGGGGTTCGATGACGGCTTCGCGCGTTCGCCAGGAGGCGGACCAGGCCCTGATATGAGGGTGACCTGACCATGGCACGCGGCTGGCTCATAGTCCTTGGACTTGGCAGCGGCCGGCGCTGCGCTCGTTCCGGCTGCCGGCCTGCTGTTATGCCGCCACGCGGCTGGCGCCATGCGACCGGACCGAGCTCACCGCCTCGATCGGCGACCAGCCAGCCGCCGCCGCGCCGTCATCGTCCCTCGACCGCATGACCATCGTGCTGGTCGGCGATACCGGCTTCAATCCGCAGCGACGCCAGGTCGATGCCAAGGGCCTCCGCAAGGGCAAGCAAGTCACCGCGTTCTCCTACATGCTGGGCGGCATCGCCCGCGACTGGACGGCGATCTCGCCTTTCTCAATCTCGAAACCGTGGTCACCGACCGCAACGATCTCGCGGCGGAAGGCAAAGGCAAGGACGCGTTCCACTTCAGGAGCCACCCATTCGCGCTCAAGGCCCTGATCACGGCCGGCTTCAATATGTTCTCGCTCGCCAACAATCACGCCTTCGACTATGGCGGCGCCGGCATCGAGGAGACGCTCTATCATCTCGCCGTGGCCAATGCCGAGCGCGCCATCGCCTATGCCGGCATCGGCAGCAATCTCGACGAGGCGATCAAGCCCGGCTGCCTCGACGTCGACGGCGCCAGAATCGGTTTCTCGGCCATCGGCATCATCACCGGCGACCAGCCGCAATATCGCGCCGGCCCCGACAGTCCCGGCCAGGCCTCCTATCGCGACCGCGCCGATTTCGAGGCGGCGGTCGACAAGCTCGCCGCCATGCCGGTCGACTACCGCATCCTGTCGATCCATTACGGGCTGGAGGGCCGGGTGATCCCGGACGAGCGCCAGCTGGCCGATTGGCGGAGCTTCGCGGCCGAGGAGAAGGGGATCGATCTGATCGTCGGCCACCACCCGCATGTGGCCCAAGGGGTGGAGCTCGACGGCAAGTCGCTGATCTTCTACGGGCTCGGCAATTTCCTGCATCCCGGCACCGCCGAGATGACCCGCTTCGGGCTGTGCCGCGACTATGGATTGATGGCCAAGGTCTATCTGGCGCGGATCGACGGCGCCTGGAAGGTCGAGGCCATCGAGGCGATCCCGCTGACCAACACCCAAATGCGCCCGGCGCGATTCTCGGCGCAGGAGGCGGAGAAGCGCATCTATGCGCTCAATCATCTCGCCGCCGGCTTGGACGACGACAAAGCCGCGCGGGGCGTGCGCTTCACCCCGCAGCCAAACGGCTCGGGGCTTTATTGCGCCGACGGCGCCTCCGCTCTCGGCGGCAAGATCGGCGCGCTGTGCCAGGGCTGGCAGCATGCCGGCGAGCCCGACCCGAAGCTCGCGGCCAAGATCGAAGCTGCCTGCGAGGACAAGCCGTTCTACAACAAGCCGGCTTTGGTCAAGCGCCGCGTGCCGCAGCGCCAGGCGGCGCCGCCCGTGAGCGGCTTCCGCCAGTTCTAGCCGCGCAGCTCGCCGCCGGTCGCCTTCTTCACCGCGGCCACGATCTTCGCCGCCACCGCCTCGATCTCGGCATCGGTCAGCGTCTTGTCGCGCGGCTGGAGCGTCACCTCGATCGCCAGCGACTTCTTGCCGTCCGGCACGCCCTGACCGGTGAACACGTCGAACACGCGCGTCTCGGTGATGAGCGCGCGGTCGGCGGAGAGCGCGGCGCGCAGCACCTCGCCGGCCGCGACCTCGTCGTCGAGCAAGAAGGCGAAGTCGCGCCTGACCGGCTGAAGGTCCGAGGCGTCGAGCGCCTTGCTGGCGCCTTTGCGCTTCGACGGCGGCACGGCGTCGAGATAAAGCTCGAAGCCGGCGATCGGCGCATCGATGCCGAGTCGGGCGAGGAGATCGGGATGAAACTCGCCGAATACGCCGAGCACGGTTTGGGGCCCGAGCTTGAGCGCGCCGGAGCGGCCGGGATGGAACCATGACGGCGCCTCGCGCGTAACCGTCAGGTTCGCTTGATCGAGGCCGAGCGCCGCGAGCGCGGCCACGGCGTCGGCCTTGGCGGCGAACAGATCAGCGTCAGGGGCTTCGCCCGACCAATGGCGGCCTGAGCCCGATAGCGTCGAGCGGCCGAAGCGAACGCCGGACGCGGCGACGAATTGGTCCTCGGGCTTGGCGCCCCGATAGGCTTGTCCAAGCTCGAACAGGGCGCCGTCGGCAAAGCCCCGGTCGCGATTTCGCTGCGCGGCGGTGATCAGCCCGGGCAGCAGCGACGGCCGCATCTCGGCCAGCTCGGTCGAGATCGGATTGCTCAATGTCAGCTCGGCCTGCCCGCCGCCGAACAATTTGGCGTGCTCGGGCGCAACGAACGACCAGGTCACCGCCTCGACCAGCCCGCGCGCCGCCAGCACCCGCCGCGTCAGCCGCTGCCGCCGCTGGGCCTCGGTGAGCACGGGCTTGGCCACGCCGGCGTCGCGCGTCATGGGCGTCGCCGGCACCTGATCGACGCCGACCAGCCGCACCACCTCCTCGACCAGATCGGCCGGACCGGTGATGTCGGGCCGCCACGCGGGCGGCGCCGCCTTGGCGTGCTTGCCCTTGCCGTCGAACGCGATGCCGAGGGCGCCGAGCAGCTTCCTGATGTCGCCGCCGCCGAGGTCGAGTCCGCTCAGCCGCTTGACCAGGCCGAGATCGAATTTGAACGGCCGGTTCGGCTTTGGGCGGCTTGCCGGCGATGGTGATCTTGCTCGCTTCGCCGCCGCAAAGTTGCAGCACCATGTCGGTGGCGAGCTCGAGCCCCGGCACCACGAAGTCGGGATCGACGCCGCGCTCGAACCGAAACCGCGCGTCGGACTGAATGCCGAGCTTGCGGCCCGTGCGCGCCGTGCGCCTGGGATCGAAATAGGCCGACTCGATGAACACATTGGTGGTCGCCTCGGTGACGCCGGTGTCGGCGCCGCCGATCACCCCGCCCAGCCCGAGCACGTTCGCGTCGTCGGCGATGACGCACATATCGGCGTCGACCTGATAGCTCTTGCCGTCCAGCGCGAGGAATTGCTCGCCCTTGCGTCCCAGCCGCGCGCGGATGGCGCCGCTGAGCTTGTCGGCGTCATAGACATGGAGCGGGCGAGCCACGGTCGTAGGAAATGTAATTGGTGATATCGACCAGCGCGTTGATCGGCCTGAGGCCGATCGCCTTGAGCCGGCGCTGGAGCCAGTCGGGCGAGGGGCCGTTCTTGACGCCGCGCACCAACCGTCCGGCAAAGACCGGGCAGGCATCGGCGCTCTCTTTGTCGAATTCGAGCTTGATGGCGATCGGATTGGCGAAGCTGCCCTTGATCGGCTTGACCGCGTCTTTGGTCAGCTCGGCCGAGACCGGCGGCGGCGAGATCGCGGGCGATGCCGCGCACGCCGAGGCAGTCGGGCCGGTTCGGCGTGATGGCGACCTCGATCACCGCGTCGTCAAGCCCGAGCGCGGCGGCCGCCGGGCTGCCGATCTTGGCTTTGGGGTCGAGCTCGATGATGCCGCCATGCTCGTCGGAGAGTTCAAGCTCGCGCTCCGACAGCAGCATGCCGAACGACTCGACGCCCCTGATCTTGGCCTTGGTCAGCGTCAGATCGATGCCCGGCACATAGCTGCCGACCGGCGCGAACACGCCCTTCAGGCCGGCCCGCGCGTTCGGGGCGCCGCACACCACCTGCAGGCGCTCCTTGCCGGTATCGACCTCGCACACGCTGAGCTTGTCGGCGTTCGGGTGCTTATCGCATTTCACCACTTCCGCCACGCGGAACGGCGCGAAGCGCGCGGCCGGATCGAACACTTCTTCGACCTCGAGCCCGATGCGGGTCAGCGTCTCGGCGATCTCCGCCGCCTTGGCCTTGGTGTCGAGATGGTCCTTCAGCCATGCGAGCGTGAATTTCATGGCTCAGGACAATCCGGCGGCGAGGGTGGGGATGGCGAGCGGCGGGAAGCCGTAATGATTGAGCCAACGCAGATCGCCGGCGAAGAACGCGCGCAGATCGGGCATGCCGTATTTCAGCATGGCGATGCGGTCGATGCCGAGGCCGAAGGCGAAGCCCTGATAGCGCTCGGGATCGAGCCCGACATTCTTCAGCACATTGGGATGCACCATGCCGCAGCCCAAAATCTCGAGCCACTGATCGCCTTCGCCGATCCTGATCTCGTCGCCCTTCTTGGCGTAGCCGATATCGACTTCCATCGACGGCTCGGTGAACGGGAAGTGGCTGGCGCGGAACCGCATCTTGACGTGAGGCACCTCGAAGAAGGCTTTGCAGAATTCCTCCAGCACCCATTTCAAATGGCCGAGATGGGTCTCCTCGTCGATCACCAGCCCCTCGACCTGATGGAACATCGGCGTGTGGGTCTGGTCGGAGTCGCAGCGATAAACCCGCCCCGGCGCGATGATACGCAGCGGCGGCTTCTCTTTCAGCATGGTCCGGATCTGCACCGGGCTGGTATGGGTGCGGAGCACCGCCCGCGCGCCGTCGGGCCCGGGCGCGAAATAGAACGTGTCGTGGTCCTGCCGCGCCGGATGCTCGGGCGGAATGTTGAGCGCGGTGAAATTGTTGAAGTCGGTCTCGATATCGGGACCCTCGGCGATCGAGAAGCCCATATCGGCGAAGATCTCGGTGATCTCGTCGGTCACCTGGCTGACCGGGTGGATGCGCCCCTCTTGCAGCGGACCTGCGCGCACGGGCAGCGTGACGTCGGCGCGCTCTTGCGCCAGCTTCTCGGCGGTCGCGGTCTTTGACAGCTCCCGCCGCCGCGCTTCCAGCGCCTCGCCGACGGACGTCTTCAGGCTGTTGACGACCTGGCCGTAAGCTTTGCGCTCGTCCGGCGGCAGCGAGCCGAGCGCCTGCATCAGCTCGGAGATGCGGCCCTTCTTGCCGAGCGCGGCGATGCGCACCTCCTCGAGCCTGTCGAGGTCGGCGGCTTCGGCGATGGCGCGAAGCAGCTCGGACTTGAGGCTATACAGCTCCAGCGCGCTCATGGCTCAGGCTCCCCCTGCGAGGCCAAGCCCGCTTCGCGGGGCTAGCCCCGCGCAGCAGCGGATGCAGCCTCGGCCAGGCCCTTGAAGGTTTCCGGCTCGCGCACGGCAATATCGGCCAGCACTTTGCGATCGAGCTCGATCCCGGCCTTTTTCAGCCCGTCGATCAGCCGCCCATAGGTGAGGCCGTTGGCGCGGGCCGCCGCATTGATGCGCTGGATCCACAGCGAGCGGAAGGTGCGTTTCTTCACCTTGCGGTCGCGATAGGCGTATTGGCCGGCCTTCTCGACCGCCTGCTTGGCGACGCGGATGGTATTCTTGCGGCGGCCGTAATAACCCTTGGCCTGCTTGATCACCTTGCGGTGGCGGGCATGGGTGGTAACGCCGCGTTTCACACGGGACATGACGGTGCTCCTTCGCTTGAGGTCTCGCCCGGAGCCCTAGCGGGCATAGGGGAGGAAGTACTTCTTCACGATCTTCGCGTCCTCGTCGGACAGAACCATGGTCCCACGCGCGTTCCGAATGAACTTGGTGGGGCGCTGGATCATGCCGTGACGCTTGCGCGAGGCTTGGCACTTGACCTTGCCTGTGGCCGTGACCTTGAAGCGCTTCTTGGCACCGCTCTTGGTCTTCATCTTGGGCATTTGGCTTCCTTTATGCGGCCCTGGGCTGGTTACCGGACCATCGACGACTCTTGGAAAGCATGGAAGCCGCCACGGCATGCCCTGCCGGGCGGCTCCTGATGGCGCCTTATAGGGTGCATTTGGCCGGAAATGCAAGGGGGAGACCGCGCTCTCGCGTTTCTTAACCACGAGCCTTAAGCCGGATTTAGGGGCGGTGGTCTATTTGGAGCCGAACCACCGAAACGGCTTCGAACCGGAAGCGTGTGAACGACGATGACGTTGCCGCGACCGCTGAATAGTCTCTCCGCCTGGTATATGCGGCAAAGCCGCGTCATGCGGGACCTGATCATCATCGGTATGGTCGGCTTCCCGATCTATGTCCTTGCCATGTGGTACGAGGTGCTCCACCTCGTTCTCGAGCTGACGAGCGAGCACAAGAACCACGAGCTCGACTGGCTCATCGTCCTGATTTTCTGCCTCGGCATCGGCGCCATGGTGTTCTCCATTCGCCGCGTCATCGACTTGCACCGCGAAGTAGCCGAGCGGCGCAAGGCCGAGGCCGAGGCCTACAAGCTGGCGCGCCTCGACGTGCTCACCGGCCTTCCCAACCGCCGCTGGTTCATCGAGGACTTCGAAAAATGGGTCCAACAAGGACGAGCAAGCGAGGCGTGCGCGCTCTTTGTCGTCGACCTCGATCATTTCAAACCGATCAACGATGTCTACGGCCATCGGCTGGGCGACGAGGTGTTAAAGACGGTGGCCCGGCGACTGACAAAGTTGGCCGAAGGGGCGGTAGTGGCACGGCTGGGCGGCGACGAGTTCGGCGTGATTATCTGCTATCCGCGCAACAGCGATGCTCCGGAACGCCTGGCGCGGCGGATCGTGCATGAGATCGCCAAGCCGATTCCGCTCGCCGCGCTATCCCTCCAGGTCGGAGCCAGCGTTGGCGTTGCCATCTCGATCCCGGGCCTTACTGGCAACCAGGCTATGGCCCAGCGCGACGGCACACCCGTGCAAACCGCGCTGCGCCAAGCCGACATGGCGATGTATTGGGCGAAGGCGGACGGCCGCGCCCGCTACCGCTTCTTTGATCGCACCATGGATGAGAAGTTGCAGGAACGTGTCGAACTTGAGGGAGCGATCGGGGGCGCGATCGCTTGGGGCGAAATTGTCCCGTACTACCAACCGGTCGTGGACCTTCGGACGTATAGGACCGTCGGCTTCGAGGTGCTGGCGAGGTGGGAGCACCCGACGCGGGGGGTGTTGTCGCCGAATGTGTTTATCCCGATCGCTGAGGACACGGGCACCATCGGGGAGATGACCGTCCAACTTCTCGAACGCGCGATGAGCGACGCCAAGCAATGGCCCCCGCATATCTTTATCTCGATCAATATCTCGCCACGGCAAATCTCGGACGCGGGGTTGGCGCCGAGGATCCTCGGTCTCCTCGCCAAATGTTCTTTTCCGCCTCACCGGCTGATGGTTGAGATCACAGAAAATGCCGTTGTGCAGAGATTGGACAACGCCAAGGTCGTGGTTCGATCGCTTAGAAATGTCGGCATCCGTGTTGCGCTCGACGATTTTGGTGCCGGCTATTCGGGCCTCTATCATTTGCGCGAGCTCGAACTCGACGTGATCAAGATCGACCGCTCCTTCGTGACAAGGATGCTCGACAAAGCAGATGAGTCGAAGATCGTAAAGGCAATCGTAAGTCTCAGTCGCTCCCTTGGGCTGCACACAACGGCAGAGGGTATCGAGACTGCCGATGTGCTGGAGCGGCTCGCGCAACTTGGTTGCGACACCGGTCAAGGCGATCTCTTTGGCATGCCGGTGAGCGCGGCTCTAACGACAAAAGCTCTTCAGGAGCAAGCGGCCGCGGACAAAGGCGATTTGGCGGTGCGCCAACTCGCCTAGCGCGGGGCCAGCACCATCACCATCTGCCGCCCTTCGAGCCGGGGCTCCGATTCCACCTTGGCGATGGTCACGGTGTCCTGCTTGACGCGATCCAGCAGCTTGGTGCCGAGCTCCATATGCGCCATCTCGCGGCCCCTGAAGCGCAAGGTGACCTTCACCTTGTCGCCCTCCTCGAAGAACCGCACGATCGACCGCATCTTCACTTCGTAGTCGTGAATGTCGATGTTCGGCCGCATCTTGATCTCTTTGATCTCGACCGTGCGCTGCTTCTTGCGCGCTTCTGCCGCCTTTTTCTGCGCCTGGTATTTGTACTTGCCGAAATCCAGGATTTTGCATACCGGCGGCTCGGAATTGGGCGAGATCTCAACCAGGTCGAGTCCCGCCTCGACCGCGCGCGCCAATGCGTCGGCGATGGCGACCACGCCGACATTGATGCCAGTGGCGTCGATGAGTTGGATGTTCGGAGTGTCGATGCCCTCGTTGATACGGGGGCCTCCCCTATCGGGGGTAAGCTTCATCGGCCGTCTTACGATGTCTTGCTCTCCTCTTTACGAACGACGGCAGCCCATCCCGGCCAAACAGGCCACGGAGCCCCGTGTTCGAGTTGACAAACGTCCAGTCTTCTACAGGAACGGAAATGCGGCTGACAAGTCAAGCCGCACGCTCGGGCGAGGCCAAGGGCGGCGGCGCGGCGCGGGCCAATGTGTCGGCGACCGGCAACGCGGCCCCGGCGAAGCGGACAGCCATGGCGCCATAGAGCGCCGCGAGCCCGCTGAGCGCCATCAACCAGCTCTGCCACATTCCCCAGGAGAACGCGGCCATGGCGAAAAAGCCGACGAATTGCGCGAGCATGAACGGCTGGAGCGCGGGGGGTAGTCCCCCGATATACGCAATTACGGCACACCCCGCGGCGAGCAGCAGGATCGCCCCGACCGCGCCAAGCTCATACCAGGTCTGCAAGAACTCGTTATGAGAATGCGGCCCCGTTTTCCATGCCAACGGCCGTCCGCCGCTATCGCCCTCGGCGAGGGGCTCCTGGCGGCGCGGCGACGATCGATCGGCGCTTTGCGTGCGGGTCGAGGTGAGGCCGATGCCGAGCAACGGGGCGTCCGGGATCTTCTGCGCCGTGTAGGCCCACAAGGTGATGCGCGACCGCGCCGAATAAGGCAGCCACGGCACTTGTTGCACGCCCTCCTTGGCCAATTCGGAGGAGAGGGGAATGATGACGATAAAAGCCAGACACCAAATCGCCAGCATGCCGACACGGACAGCCCTCGGCCATAGCCACGCCGTCACGAAAACGAGGGCGCCGGCGGCAAGACCGAGCATCGAGGTCTCGTGTTCCGAACAGAACACCACGGCGGCCGTTGCCGCGAACAGCGCCGCAAGGGCGACGGCGCGGCGGCGCCCGTTGGTCAGGCGCGACAGGCAGAGCAGTGCCGGCCACAGCATCAACAGCGTCACCGCGACATTGCGATTAAGCTCGAACGCCGCGATCGCAACGACCTTTCCCTCCTTGAGTCTCAGCGTCTTGAGGCTGTCGGGCCGGGTTTCCGGCAGCCAGTTATAGAGGTGGCGCGTGAAGTCCTGACGGGTCGCCAGCTCGTAGGAGATGAACACCAGACCGGCCGTCATCGCGACGAGAAACGCGGTCGCGGCAAGCCTGATTTGCCGCTCGTTCCACCGGCCTAGCGCGCGGCTCGCGGCAAAGGTCATGGCCACGACCAAGCCGAACCACAGCACTTTGTTCAGCGCTCTTGGCAAGTCGAGCGACCAGGACGCATTGATGAGCAGATAGACCGTGACCACGGCAAACAGGGCGAGCCCGCGGTCGAAGCGGAGCAGCTCTGTCAGGTTCTGGCCGTGGATGAGCGCCACGCCGATGCTCACGCCGGCGAGCAAGATGATTGCGGGCACCGTCGTCAGTGGTGCGACCAGCGTCATGAACGGGGCGAGGAAGAACAGCAGGCCGATGATCGCGGATTCGCGACGCACAATGAAGTTGGCCATTACCGGCATCCGATTGGAGCAGTTTCCGTGCAATGCCCAAGCCCACGGGAGCAATAGCACTTCTATGGCGATGGTGGAAGCCGCCCACCAAGCGTCCGTGCGACCCTCGGCGCAGGGCGCACGAATCGCGCGGCAAGGCTTGTGCCGAGCAATTCGTCATACACCGCGAGCGTCGCCTGCTGCATTTCACTCAGGGCGAACTTGGCGGCGGCATGACGTCGCGCCCGCGCGCCGAGCGCAGCCCGCGCCCCGGGTAGCAGTGTCAACGCCTCGGTGGTGCGCGCGGCGATGGCGGCGGGATCGCGGCAAGGCACGACCCAGCCGGTATAGTCTTGGCTGTCCGCGCCCGCCGGTATGATTGTCTCCGGCGCCGCTCCGATATCGCTCACGATGACGGGACACCCCATGGCCTGAGCCTCGATGCTGGTCCGTCCGAAGGTCTCGGCGCTGGTCGAAGCGATGATGGCGACTTGGGCGATGGCGAACGCCGCCGGCATGTCATCACAATGGCCGGGCAACTTGACGCGGCCTTCAAGGCCTGAGGCGGCGATGAGCTGCGCGAGTTCATGCCGGTAGGCGTCGCGCCCTTGGGCGTCGCCGGCGAGCACGAAGACCGCCCCGCCGAGCCGGTTCTCGCTCAGCATTTGGCGCGCTGCCTCGATCACCAGGGGCTGTCCCTTCCAGCTGGTCAGCCGCGCCGCCTGCAACACCACGGGCTGGTGTTCGCCGATCCCCCACGCCGCCCGCAACCGCGCCAGCCGCTGAGGCGCGATCGCCTCGGGCGCGAATTTGCCGAGGTCGACGCCGCGATAGATCACGCGGATCCGGTCGGGCGGCACGTGGTGGCGCGCGGCGATGAGACCGGCGGTATAGCGCGAATTGGCGATCACCCGGTCGCCGCGGGCCATGACGCTGTTATAGGCGTTCTTGAACGGCGCCACGCTGCCATAGGCGCCGTGATAGGTGGTGACGAATGGACGCCCGGTCCTGCGCGCGGCGAGCAGCGCGCTCCACGCCGGCGCGCGGCTTCTGGCATGCACCAGATTGACCTCGCGCTCCACGATCAGGTGGGCGAGCCGGCGCGCATTGGCCAGCAAAGTGATGGGATTCTTGCTCGCCATGGGCAGCGTCACGACGGCGCCGCCGGCCTTGGCCACGGCGGTTGCCAGCCGGCCCCCTTCGGTGGCAACGAGGGCACACACGCCGGCCCGGGTGAGCGCGTCGGCGATCTCGACGGCCGCCTGCTCGCTGCCCCCGGAGTCGAGGCGCGGCACGACTTGCAATATGGTCAACTCAGCCATGATCCAAGGTTCTTAGGATGGCCGCTGACGAACCGCAATTCCTGGTCGTGGGCAAAGGGCGGAAAGGCCGCCGCATCGCCTATCGCCTTGCCGGCGCCGCCGGCGACCCGGCGCTGCTGTGGCTGCCGGGCTTTCTGTCCGATATGGCGAGCACCAAGGCGCTGGCTCTGGCCGATTGGGCCGGCCCCCGAAATTTGCCGATGCTCCGCTTCGACTATTCCGGCCACGGGCAGTCGGACGGGGATCTGCTGAATGCCTCGATCGGCGATTGGCTGGAGGAAGCGGCCGCCATGCTCGATCGCCTTGCCGACCGGCGCACCATATTGATCGGCTCGTCGATGGGCGGATGGATCGCGCTGCTGCTGGCCCGGCATCTGGCGCAGCACGGCCGGCTCGAGCTTCTGGCGGGCCTGGTGTTGATCGCGCCGGCCTGGGACATGACCGAGCGGCTGATGTGGCATCATATGAGCGACGAGATCAAAGCCACGATCGAACGCGACGGCGTCTATTACGAGCCGTCGCTCTATGGCGATCCCTATCCCATCACCAAGCATCTGATCGAGGAGGGCCGGCAGCATTTGATCGGCGTCGAGACGCTCGGTCTCGATCTGCCGGTGCGCATCCTGCAAGGCATGTGCGATCCCGACGTGCCGTGGGGCCATGCGCTCGACCTGGTCGATCTCCTATGCTGCGACGATGTCGAGCTGACCCTCATCAAGGACGCCGACCATCGCCAGTCGCGCGCGCAGGATCTGCGCCGCCTCGAATCGACCGTCGCCGCTCTGGTGGACCAATCGGCCTCGACGGAATAAGGCGCGCTAGCGGTTGCCTTTTGCTTTGAGCAGGGAGCCCGGCCAAGTCCATTCGGTTCGCCGGAAGAAGTCCGAACCCACTTTGACCCCAATGTGGTGGCGTAGACGTGCACGCTAATCCTATGCAACCGATCACCCCTCGGACGCAAGTAGAGAGGCGAGGCCTTCGCGGTAAGTGGGATAGCGCAGCTTGACGCCAAGCTCCGACTTGATGCGGGCATTGCCGATGCGCCGGCTGCCCTCGTAGAAGCTCCGCGCCATGGGGGTGAGGTCGGCCTGCGCGAAATCGACTTCCGGCGGCGGCTCGATCCCGATCAGCTCCGCGGCATAGGCCACCACCTCGCCGGGCGCGGCCGGCTCGTCGTCGGCGACATTGTAGATTGCGCCCGCCTGCGGCCGGGCGATCGAGGCTTCGAGCACGCCGGCGATGTCCTCGACATGGATGCGGCTGAAGACCTGGCCGTCCTTGTTGACGCGCCGCGCCGTGCCGGATTTGAGCTTGTCGAACACGCTGCGCCCGGGGCCATAAATGCCGGCCAGGCGGAAGATCTGCACGGGGACGCCAATCGCCTCACCGAAGGCGAGCCAGGCTTGCTCGGCTTCGACCCGAGCCTCGGTGCGCGCGCTGTTGGGCTTGGGCGGGGTGCTCTCGTCGACCCAGTTTCCTTCCTGGTGGCCATAGACCCCGACCGTCGAGAGATAGCCGATCCATTCGAGCGACGGGAGCGCTGCGATCTGGTCGCGATAATGCTCCAGCACGGGATCGGCGTCCGGCCCCGGCGGGATCGAGTGCAGCAGATGCGTGGTGCCTTGCAGCGCGGTGGGAAGCGCGGCGTTACCCGCCTCTCCCGAATACTGGGCCATCTCGTACCCGCGCGACGCCAGCTGGCCGATCTTGCCCACGTCGCGGGCGGTGCCGGCGATCTGCCAGCCTTTGGGGGCGAGACGTTCCGCCAAGGTCTGCGCGGAAAAGCCGAGGCCGAATGCGAACAGCCGGGTCACGCCGCTTCTCCCATCCACTCGCCGCGCACCGCCGGGTCGGGCTCGGCCGGGAAGCGCGCGCCGCGCAGCATGTGAAAGCGCTGCGGCGAAAGGCGCGCCAGCGCCCATACCGCCATGGCGCGCACCAGCGGGGAGGGGTCCTCGAGCCGCGCCTCGATCAGCGGCGCCAGCGCCGCATCGCCGGAATTTCCGGCGGCGATCAGCACATTGCGCAGGAAGCGGTCGCGGCCGGTGCGCTTGATCGGCGTGCCGCGAAAGCGCGCACGGAACGCGTCATCGTCGAGGGTCAGCAGCTCAGCCAGCGGCGGGTTGTCGCTCGCGGCCGCCACGCTCAGCTTCGCCTCATGCGCGAGGCTGGCGAATTTGTTCCAGGGGCACACCGCCAGACAATCGTCGCAGCCGAAGATGCGGTTGCCCATCGCCACGCGGAAGCGCGGCGCGATATGTCCCTTATGCTCGATGGTCAAATAAGAGATGCAGGCGCGCGCATCGATCCGGTACGGCGCGGTGAAGGCGTTGGTCGGACACACGTCGAGACAGCGCCGGCACGCGCCGCAATGATCCTGCTCGGCCATATCCGGCTCGATCTGCGCGGTGGTGAAGATCGAGGCGATGAACAGCCACGATCCGAACTCGCGCGACACGAGATTGGTGTGCTTGCCCTGCCAGCCGAGCCCGGCCCGCGCGGCCAGCGGCTTCTCCATCACCGGCGCGGTGTCGACGAAGATCTTCACCGCGCTCTGGGTGAGTTCCTGCACCCGCGCGGCCAGCGGCTTGAGCTTGGCCTTGAGCACGTCGTGATAGTCGGCGCCTTGCGCGTAGACCGAGATGGCGCCGCGCGACTTATCCTGGAGGATCGCCAGCGGATCGCCCGGCCGGCCGTAATTCAGCCCGAGCAGGATGACGCTGTTGGCCTCTTGCCACAGCGCGCGCGGCGCTTTGCGGCGCTCGGCGGTGGTTGCGAGCCACGCCATGTCGCCCTGCCGTCCCTCGGCGAGAAACATGTCGAGCGCAGCGCCGGCGCCCTCCGCCGCGTCGGCCGAGGCGAAGCGCACGGCGTCGAAACCAAGCGCCTTGGCCTCAGTGACGATCCTTTGTTTCAGTGTCTCTTTCATCTGGCTCCGTCATTCCGGCGCAAGCCGGAATCCAGGGCAACCTGCTCGGAGTTTTGGACTCTGGATACCGGCTTTCGCCGGTTTGAAAAATCAAAACTCAGAAATCGAGGTCGGCATAGGTCCCGGACGGGCTGAAGCCGGCGACCCGATCCTGGAGCAGCGGCCTGAACGACGGCCTCGATTTCAACAGCGCATACCAGTTCTTGGCCGGCTCATGCTCTTCCCATGGCACCTCGCCGAGATAATCGAGTGTCGACAAATGCGCCGCGGCGGCAAGATCGGCGAAGCTCATGGCGTCGCCCGCCAGCCAGCTCCGCGTCTCGGCCAGATGGCCGATATAAGCGAGATGATAGCGCAGATTATCGTGCCCGGCCCGCATCGCCTCCATGTCGGGCGAGGCGCTATGCGGCCCGAACCGCCGGAACACCTTCTCATCCACGAGATAGGACGTTACCTCGTCATGGAATTTGCGGTGGAACCAGTCGACCAGGCGGCGCGCCTCCGCCCGCTGGGTCTCATCGCCCGGGAATGGCTGGAACAGGCGGGCGTCGCGCTCGTCGGCGGTATCGCCCAGATATTCGGAGATGGCATAGGCGCCGGCCACCGGCCCGCGCTCGTCGGAGAGGAACACCGGCAGCGTACCGGCCGGGTTCAGCGCCAGGAATTCCGGCCGCCACTCCCACGGGCGCTCCTCGGCGAGTTCGGCCTCGATGCCGCACTCATCCAGTGCGAGCCGGACGGACCGCGAAAACGCGCATAAGGGATAATGCAGGAGAGTTGCCATCGACCCGTTGGCTGGTCAGTCGTTGCAAAATGAATCGCGCGAGACTGGAGCCTCGTATAGAACCTGCTCGCGCGCCGAACAAGCGTGGCCGACGAGGGACTTATGACCATAGAGCAGATCATCGTCCTTGCCGTGGTGCAGGGCGTCACCGAGTTTCTGCCGATTTCGTCCTCGGGCCATCTGATTCTGGTGCCCCAGATCATGCATTGGCAGGATCAGGGCCTGGTCGTCGACGTCATGACGCATCTCGGCACCCTGCTCGCCATCCTCATCTATTTCTGGCGCGACGTGGCGCGGATGATCAAAGGCGCATTCGAGCTGCTCAAGGGCAAGGTCACCGACGACGGGCGGCTTGCCCTCTACATCGTGCTGGCCACCATTCCGGCCGTCGCCTTCGGCATTTTCCTGAAGGAATACGGCTTCGCCGATCTTGAGCGGAATGTCGCCGTGGTGGCCTGGAACACCATCCTCTACGGCATCCTCATGCTGATCGCCGACATGGTCGGTCCCCAGGATCGGACCATCGCCAACATGACGCTGGGCAGCGCGCTGCTCATCGGCATCGCCCAGGCCCTGGCGTTGATTCCCGGCACCAGCCGTTCGGGCGTGACCATGACCGCCGGGCGATTCCTGGGCTTCAACCGCCCCGATTGTGCGCGCTTCTCCTTTTTGCTTGGCATTCCGGCTACGGCGGGCGCCATCGTGTTCACGGTCGGCGATGCGATGGCGAGCGGCGAGCCCGTCACCATGGATGCGGTCTATTGCGCCGGTCTCACCTTCCTGGCCGGTCTTGCCGCGATCGCCTTCCTGATGGGTCTGCTCCGCCGCATCAGCTTTCTGCCCTTCGTGCTCTATCGCATGGTGCTGGGCGGGTTCCTGCTGGTGCTGCTCTACACCTGATCGCTCAGGGTTTCGGCTGATAGGTGGAGAACTGGCCGCGCGGACGGAACTGCTCGAGATAACCGGGCACCACGGCCGCGACCGCCACCGGCTCGATGCCCAGCCCTTCGAGCGTGCGCTTGGCATGCTTGGCCGCCTCGCTCACCACATTGTCGCTCTCCAGCAGCCGCACCTGATCGACGGTGAGCGGCGGCGTCGGCAGCAATTGCAGGAACGCGCCCTTGAGCCTGGCGAGCCAGAACGGCACCGGCACCATCAGGCGCCGGCGCATGGTGTAATCGAGCACGCGCTGCATCACCTCTTTGAGGGTCAGCACTTCAGGGCCGCCAAGCTCGTAGAGCGCGCCTGACTTTGCCTGGCCGGTCAGGCCGGCAATCACCGCCTTGGCCACGTCGCCGGCGAACACCGGCTGGAATTTGGCCTGGCCCCCGCCGATCAGAGGCAGCACGGGCGCGATCCGCGCCAGCGCGGCGAAACGGTTGAAGAAATCGTCCTCCGGCCCGAACACCACCGACGGCCGCAGAATGACCGCGCCGGGAAACACTTCGCGCATCGCGGCCTCGCCTTCGGCCTTGCTGCGCGCGTAGACCGATGCAGCATCTGCGCTCGCACCGATCGCCGAGACATGCACCAGCGCCTGCGCGCCGGCCGCCCGCGCGGCTTCCGCCACATGGCGCGCGCCTTCGTCCTGCACCGCATCGAAGGTCTGCTTGCCGGACGGGAACAAGATACCGACCAGATTGATGACGGCGTCGGCGCCCTGGGCGGCAGCCAGCAGCGAGTCGGGAAAGCGCACATTGGCCTGCACGGCGTTGATCTGGCCCACCCCGCCGAGCGGCTGGAGATGTCCGGCCAATTCTGGCCGCCTGACCGCCACCCGCATGCGCGCCCCGGTCTTGGCGATGGCCCGCACCACATGGCGGCCGATAAAGCCCGAGCCGCCGTAAATGGTGATCAGCGCCCGGTTGTTGAGAGTGATGGCCACGTCATTGCCCTTTCTGCCTCCCTTCCCGGGGAGGGAACAAACGCAGCATTACACGAGGGAGCCGAACCCTGTGAAGCGCGCCCACTGATTGACTTTGCCGGGTGCCAATCGTAGTTGAGGCTCATTAAGCCCAGGTGGCGGAACTGGTAGACGCGCTAGCTTCAGGTGCTAGTGCCCGAAAGGGCGTGGAAGTTCGAGTCTTCTCCTGGGCACCATTCCCGCTTTTTTAAGCGCTGTGCGTCCATAATGGGTCGCCAAGGAGCGCTTTCAGCTTGAGCCAGCCACCGACTGTCGAACTCTACCAGGGCGATTTGCCGCCAGGCCGCTTCAGCGGAAGCTCGGTCGCCATCGACACCGAGACGATGGGCCTCGACCCCTATCGCGACCGGCTTTGCCTGGTTCAGCTGTCCGAGGGCGATGGCCGCGCCGTGCTGGTGCAGCTCAGCGGAAACTACCACGCGCCCGAGCTGAAGCGGCTGCTCGCCGACGCGAGCGTGCTCAAGATCTTCCATTTCGGCCGGTTCGACATGGCCGTGCTCAAGCATTATCTCGGGGTGATGCCGGGCCCGGTCTATTGCACCAAGGTGGCCTCCAAGCTCGCCCGCACCTTCACCGACCGCCACGGCCTCAAGGATTTGTGCCGGGAGCTGCTCGGCATCGAGCTGTCCAAGCAGCAACAATCCTCCGACTGGGGGGCGGCCGAGCTGACCCCGGAGCAGCTCGTCTATGCCGCCAGCGACGTGTTGCATCTGCATGCCCTAAGGGAGAAACTCGACGCCATGCTGAGGCGCGAAGGGCGCGAGGGATTGGCGCGCGCCTGCTTCGAGTTTCTGCCGACCCGGGCCGAACTCGACCTCAGGGGTTGGTCCGAAATCGATCCCTTCGCCCATTAGGGGCCGAAAACAGGGACCCGGGCCATTGCTTGTGGTCGCAATGTCATCAAAGTCCTGCGGCTAGCTGTCCGGGTCTGGCGTAAACTGCCGGTTGCTGGGGAATTTTAGGCGGGACCATGACGATTGAGGCGGATATCGTTCCCGGCGGCCGGCGCTACCGCGTCCGCACGGCCGAGGAACGCGTACGCGCCTTTGCCAAGGCCGAGCGTCACAGCCGCGTCGTCGCCGTCCTGCGCAAGGCGCTGCCCGTGATCGCCGTGGCCGTGCTGGCCTCCTACTTCATTTCCACGCGGCTCAGCGTCAGCGTCGGCGACGTTACCGCCAGCATCGGCGCCATCGAGGTCGCCGACGGCAATCTGCGCATGACCAATCCCAAGCTGGAGGGCTCCGACAAGAAGAACGGCAAATATCTCATCGGTGCCGAGTACGCCGACCAGGACATCAAGAACCCCAAAGTGATCAAGCTGCACGCCATCAAGGCCGATCTCGCCGCCGCCGATGGCGGCTGGTCGCGCATGGAGGCGACCCGCGGCGTGTATGACAGCACGACCGAGCGGCTGGTGATGCAAGACCGCATCACCATCGTCACCAGCACGGGCGTCACCGGCGAGCTGAAACATGCCTCGCTCGACACCAAGAACCAGATTCTCCGCTCGCATCAGCCGGTCTCGTTCATCCTGCCCAACGGCACCGTCAAAGCTAACGCGCTCACCTTGCTGTCCGCCGCGCACACGCTGACCTTCCGCGGCAAGGTGATGGTCCATATCGTGAAGCCGGACAAACAAGCCAAGCCCGAGTCGAAGGACCAGGCGCCTTCCGCACAATCGGCGCCCCCGGTGCCGGACTTGCCGGAGGATACCGGCGCGCTCAGGACGGACACGCCATGAGCGGCTTAACGCGCGGGCCCGTCATCGGCTTGGTCTGCATCCTCGCCGGATCGGTTTGTGTCGGGCTCAGCCTGCTCTGGCCCGCGCCTCTTGCCGCGCAGACCCTGACCAATGCGTTTGGCGGCCTGACCGAAAGCTCCAAGGACCCGATCGACATCGAGTCCGATCTGCTGGTGGTGCACGACAAGGAGAAATACGCGACCTTCACGGGCAATGTGAAAGCCGTGCAGGGCACCACCATCCTGCGCGCCCACGAACTCAACGTGCACTATATCGGCGGCGACAAGCTAGCCCCGGGTTCCAAGAAGGACAGCGGCGGCGAGACGGCGTCCGCGCCCGCGACCAAGGTCGCCGACGCCAAAGGCGGCGCCGGCGGCGAGAGCGGGGGCAACGCCCAGATCACCAAGATCGAGGCCAAGGGCGACGTGGTCATCAACAGCGACAAGGACCAGACCACCACCAGCGACTGGGCCATCTACGACCTGCCGGCGCAGCAGGTCACCGTCGGCGGCAATGTGGTGTTAACCCAAGGCGAGAATGTGCTAAAGGGAGACCGTCTCATCATCGATCTGACGACGGGTGAGAGCCGGTTCGAAAATTCGGGCAATCCCGCAGCCGGGGGCCGTATCCGTGCGCTGTTCATGCCGAAGGACGCCGCCAAGAAGGGCGAGGCGGGCGATGCCAAAGCCAAGCCTGGCGGCGCGGCCGAGGATGCGTCGAAGGACAGCGACACGCCTGCCGCGACGGCGCAAGACAAGACGCCTGCGGACGAGTCCTCTGACGATGTCCCGTGGCCGCTCTCGCCGGGCGCCCAGCCCTGAGTCCAGGGCTTTATGAGATGTTAACCTGCCGGCGCTTCAACGACTGAGGAGCGGAAGGGGTAGTGGGCAAATTGCTGTCGTTCCCAGGCCACCAAGCAGTCGCCGCGCCAGCGGGCGCGTCACCTGCCGAGGAGCCCATCTATGGACCCGGCGCCACTGCCGATCCAGGCGTCGGCCGGCTCACCGTTCGCGCCGTGGTCAAGAGCTTCAAGAAGCGCACCGTCGTTCGTGGCGTCAGTCTCGATCTGTTCCGCGGCGAAGCGGTCGGACTGCTCGGCCCCAACGGCGCCGGCAAGACCACCGTGTTCTACATGATCACGGGGCTCATTCCCGCCGACGAAGGCTCGATCAAGATCGACGGCCGCGACGTGACCAAGCTGCCGATGTATCGCCGCGCCCGCCTCGGCATCGGCTATCTGCCCCAAGAGGCGTCGATCTTCAGGGGACTTACGGTGGAGCAGAACATTCTGGCCGTGCTCGAGACGGTGGAGCCCAACAAGCGCGAACGCCACATCCAGCTCGACGCGCTGCTCGAGGAGTTCCGCATCACCCGCCTGCGGACGTCGCCCGCCATGCGGCTGTCGGGCGGCGAGCGCCGCCGCGTCGAGATTGCGCGCGCGCTCGCCACGCGTCCCGTCCTTCATGCTGCTCGACGAGCCGTTCGCCGGCATCGACCCCATCGCCGTTAACGATATTCGCGCGCTGGTGCGCCACCTGACCCAGCGCGGCATCGGCGTCCTGATCACCGATCACAATGTGCGCGAGACCCTCGACCTTGTCAGCCGCGCCTATATTATCCATGACGGCATGGTGCTGACCCACGGCACCGCGCAAGAGGTTATCAATAACGAGGACGTGCGGCGCGTCTATCTCGGCGACCAGTTCAAGATCTGAGCCGCCGGCGTGAGTGAGTTCGACAATGGCGATCACCACTAAGCTCGAACTCCGGCAGACCCATAGTTTGGTGATGACGCCGCAACTGCAGCAGGCGATCAAGCTGCTGCAACTCTCCAACATGGAACTGGCAAGCTTCGTCGAGACCGAGCTCGAGCGCAATCCGCTGCTGGAGCGCGCCGACCCCGACGAGACCGGCACTCCTTCGGCGGAGCCCACCGTCGAACCGGTGGCGGCCGCCGCCAAGGAGGCGCGCGAGCAGGACGGCTCCGCCGCATCCGCCGAAGCCGCAGTCAGGCGAGGGCGAGGCCGAAGCGGCGGACGGCGACGAATGGGTCGACCTCGAGATCCGGCGCCAGCCGCACCGAGGATCTCGATGCCGAGCCGCAAGACGTGTTTCCCGACGGCGACGGCTTTTCGCCAGGCGTGCTCAAGGACTTCGGCTGGAGCACGCTCGGCCAAGGCACGCGCGCCAGTGGCGACGAGGACTCGAATCTCGAATCCTACGTGGCCGAGGAGCGGACGCTCAGGGATCATCTGACCGACCAGCTCATGCTCGCCCTCGCCGACCCGGCGCGCCGCCTGATCGGCCACCATCTCATCGACATGACCGACGAGGCCGGCTATCTGCGCGGCGATCTCGACGGCCTCGCCGAATTGCTCGGCGCGCCGCTCGAACTCGTCGAGGACACGCTTGCCGTGATGCAGGGCTTCGACCCGTGCGGCGTGTTCGCCCGCGACTTGCGCGAATGCCTGACGCTCCAGCTCAAAGAGCAGGACCGTTGCGACCCGGCGATGGCGGCCTTGATCGACAATCTCAACCTTCTTGCCGTCCACGATCTCGCCGCGCTGCAGCCGCGCCGCCCGCGTGTCCGACGAAGATCTCCACGGACATGATCAAGGAGGTGCGCCGGCTCAATCCCGAAGCCCGGGCTTGAAATACGGCTCGGCGCCGACGCAGCCGATCGTGCCCGACGTGCTGGTCCGCGCGCTGCCCGACGGCAGCTTTCATGTCGAGCTGAACAGCGACACGCTGCCTCGCGTGTCTGGTCAACCAGACCTATTACGCCACCGTCTGCAAATCGACCACGCGCAAAGAGGACAAGAGCTACCTGGTCGACTGCCTCCAGACCGCGAACTGGCTGGTCAAGAGCCTCGACCAGCGCGCCCGCACCATCCTCAAAGTGGCCCAGGAGATCGTGCGCCAGCAGGACGCCTTCCTCACCTATGGCGTCCGGCATTTGCGGCCGTTGAACCTCAAGACCGTGGCCGACGCGATCTCGATGCATGAATTGACCGTGAGCCGGGTCACCGCCAACAAATACATGGCGACCAATCGTGGCCTGTTCGAGCTCAAATATTTCTTCACCTCGGCCATCGCGGCGACCAGCGACGGCGACGCCCACTCCTCGGAATTCGGTGCGCGACCGCATCCGCGCCATGATCGAGGCCGAGCCCGCATCGCGACGTTCTGTCGGACGACAAGATCGTCGAGCGCCTGAAAGGCGACGGCGTCGACATCGCTCGCCGCACGGTTGCAAAATACCGCGAGGCGTTGCGCATCCCGTCCTCGGTGCAGCGCCGCCGGCTCAAGCGCATGGCCCACGGCGCGAGCCTGTAAAGCGGCTCTAACGCGCTGGCCGGCCACGAGAATCGTGTAAAGAGGACAGCGCGGAAATTGATGGTTTGACACCTTGGGATGAGCGGTCTAGCTTCCCGCCCCGCGGTGGAAGCCGGCCCAGGGCACGCAATCTCCGCCCTGGCGAATTCGGTCCCGCAATTCAGCGGCATGCGCCCGGGAACGCGGTGGGAAGGGCCATTCGACAGTCTTCCACGGGCAATGACGATACAAGTTACCGGAAAGAACCTGGACGTCGGTGAGGCGTTGCGCAGTTACGTCCAGGAGCGCGTGGTGCACACGGTCGAGAAGTTCATCGGACGCGAACCGAACGGGCACGTGCGCATCGAGAAGGAGCACGGGGAGTTTCGGACCAACTGCACCATCCATTTGTGGCAGGGCATGAGTGTTCGAAGCTCATGGCGTGGCGCCCGACGCGTATCAGAGCGCCGATCTCGCCTGCGAGCGGCTCGAAAAGCGGGTGCGCCGCTACAAGCGGAGACTGAAGCGGCACGGTGGCGGGGAAACCCCGCGCAAGCAGACGCCGGTGACGGACTACGTCATTCAGGCCGCTTCGGAGGGGCAGGAGGAACGCGATGAGGACAATCCCGTTATTATCGCCGAAGCCGAAACGCCGATACACGAAATGGCAGTGAGCGACGCGGTCATGCAGATGGATTTATCCGATCGGACCTTTGTCGTGTTTCGCAACGCACGCCACGGCGAGATCAACGTGGTCTACCGCCGCGACGACGGCAATATCGGCTGGATCGATCCCGCGGGGCCGTTGCGCTCAGAGCGGCGAAGCGGTCGCGCACGTAGCGGACCAAGAAGGCGCGCAAGCGGGGCTAGGCGAATTTTCGCCCGGTCGTCGCTACCGCGCCCAGCGGATGGGTAGACAGATGCTGTCTAAGCGATTTCATCTCGCCCGATTCCGTCGTGGCTTCGCTCAAGGCGAAGACCAAGAAGCAGCTCCTTCAAGACCTGTCGGCGCGCGCCGCCCGTCTCACCGGGCTGCAGGAGCGCGACATTTTCGACGTGCTGTTGCAGCGCGAGCGGCTGGGCTCGACCGGGCTCGGCCACGGCATCGCCATTCCCCACGGCAAGCTCGCGGGACTGAAGCGCATCGTCGGCATTTTCGCGCGGCTCGCCGAGCCGATCGATTTCGATGCGGTCGACGGCGAGAAGGTCGATATCGTGTTTCTGCTTCTGGCCCCCGAAGGCGCCGGCGCCGATCATCTCAAGGCGCTGGCTCGCATCTCGCGGTTGCTGCGCGAGGGCAGTGCGGTCGAGAAGCTGCGCGCCTCCAAGGATGCCAGCGCCCTCTACGCGATGCTGACCGAGGACGAGGCGTCGTCTCACGCCGCTTAGCGCGGCACCAGCGCCGAAGCCATCGACGTCAGTGCACGCTTACCGGGACGAGATCGTTCTCGATGGCATTGGCGATGGCCGCATTGCGGCTGTCGGTCAGGGCAAGGGGCGTGCCGTCGGCGCCGAGCACGGCAAAAAGGTCGATGCCCTTCGGCGCGTCTGACAGCGCCGGAAACAGCCTCTCCGCACCGTCGGCGTCGAGCTGCCGGATATAAGCCACTTCGCCGTCGCCAAGCTGCGCGAACTCGCTCCTGGTCATGGGCGCGGGCGTCTGGTCTTTTTCTTCTTTTTCGAACTCAGTCATGTTTCGTCTCGTCCTCCTTCAAGAGGGGCTGGCGAAGCTTCGTCGTCTCAATCGGCGGCGGTAATGGCGACCTTCAACACACGCTTGGCTTGGTGCGGCCGTACCAGCTCGATAGCGAGAAGGCCGTTATCGAGCTTAGCCTCGCTGACCTCGACGCCGCTCGCAAGCTGAAAGCTCCGTTTGAACTGGCGTGCCGCGATGCCGCGATGGAGATACTCCTTGGTCTGCTCCTCGCGCTGCTTGCCGCGAATGGTCAACTCGCCGTCCTCGATGCTGACCTCAAGCTCATCGGCGCTGAAGCCGGCCACGGCAAGCGTGATGCGCACGGCTTGCGGCTCCCTGTCGCCGTCCGGCAGCAGCTCGATATTGTAAGGAGGGTAGCCGGCGTCGCCCGCCTTGCCCGCCGTGCTGAGCGCACGGGGAGCGGCAAGGCTCAACCACAGGCTGCCATCGAGAAGTGTCATACGCGACATCGAGCGAAAGCCCTTCCACTTAAGCGGCCGGCGCCATGCCGTTGGCGAGGCCCTGACGGCGCCTCTGATCGGCTCGGCCCGCCGCGGGCGCCGAACCATGCGAAATCCGGTCTCGGATATGGGGAAAATGCCGAGCGAATTCAAGCAGAGCGCGGCGCCGATCACCGGCTCGTGTTTCGCTCCTACCGCGTACTGGCGGCTTGCATTAAGCTTGCGGCGCACTGAGCCTGGCCCGAGTCCCGAGCGATGATCTGGTACGTCAATTCCAAGACCGGCAGCGAGACCAATGACGGCCGCACCGGCGGCACGGCCTTCAAGACGCTCGCCCAGGGCGTCGCCGCGGCGAAAGCAGGCGACACCGTGGTGATCGCGCCGGGCAGCTACGACCCCGATCTTCCGGCGCGGGTCAGCGCCGCGCGCACCGCCAATATCGTCGTATCGGTGGCCGGCGGCGAGTGAAGCCTTCACTCGGACCGGCGGCGCGCCAATCGCTCCCGCAGCGCCTCCAGCACGCGCTCGCCCGCGCCGCCGCGCGGATGCTGGTGAAACAAGCTTCGGGCGCGGGCAAAGCCGTCTTGCACTGAAACATTGAGCGGCCGCAACTCGAGGCGGTCGGCGAGCCACTCCCGCAATTGTGCCAGCGTCGGCTTCAGAGCCCAGCCGAAAGTGTCGCGAAAGTCGAAATAGGGCAGCGGGCGCTCGGCCGCATAGCGGTCCAGATCCTCGCACCACAGCGCCAGCGGGCGGTCGAACAGCAGCGCGTCGATCGCGACGCTGGAATAGTCGCTGACCACGGCGTCGCATTCCTGGAGCAAATGCGTCGCCTCGCCCTGCGCGCCGCCCATGGCGAAGAACGGTGGTGACAGCGATGGCGCGGCCCCAGCATTGAAGGAATGCATCCGAATGACGAACGCCGTCCGGTGGCGCTCGAGCAAATGGCGAAGCGCTGCATCGCCGGTCAACTGAGTTAGCAGGAGCCCGATCGCGGCGTCATCGCCGCGTCGCCGCGACCGGCCGCCGGTCTCCACGATTTTCTCTCGCCAGGTCGGGAAGTAACCGACGATGGTTCGATAATGCGGCCGAAGCGACGCGCACCAGTTCCAGCCGGGGCGATCTGTCGGCAATTCATCGGTCTTCGGCTCGCCCGAGATCACGAACTTCTCAGGCGCGATGTCGAAGGATTGCGACATGATCTCCACCATGTGCCCGGAGGTGGCGATGGCGAGGTCGCACCGCTCGCTCGGGCGGTTCGCCTTGAACAACGGATCGTACTTGCCGATGCCCTTGATGGGCATGCCGTGCCACAGGAATAGGCGCAACCCGCGGGGCGAGCCCGTGGCGGATTTGGACCGGCCATATCCGGTGTCAGCCACAATATCGGCGCGCCGGAGAAAATCCGCGCGATGCGGCCCTTAGGTTTCCAAATCGGAATTTCGAGCCCCAGAGGTCCACCGCGCTCCCCGAGGAACACGGGCAGGAAGTCCGGCGATGCCTGGGCGGCGAGGGCCAGCCCGAGCGCATTCCCGGTCAGATCCCCGGTGTGCGAACGGATCAGCAGCACCTTGCGCGGCGAGGTGAGCACGCGGGCCATCTGCACGGCGGAGAAAGCCTGCGCCAAAAGAGCGGGCATCGCTTGGCCGCTGCGCTTAGGAACCGATCATCTCCTTGGCCCGGCTGAGGTCGTCGGCATAGTCGACCTCGACACACGGAAAACCGGTCGCGTCGACCGCTCTGAGGCTGAGACCATTGCCGATGGCGATCTCTAGCCCTCGTTCAAAGTAATCCATCGGCCCGCAACACTGAAGACCGAGGGTGACAAGCTTGAGATCGCGCCGGCGAATGAGATTGACGCCAATCGCCTCGCCAGCCGGCTCCACGACGGTCTTGGAGACGCACGCGATCCGATCCGCGGCATCGACCGAGACTTTCATCTCCTCGTCCGCGACAGGGCACCTGACCAGGGCCATGCAGGATTGCTCGCATGCCAGCAAGGCGGCGACGATGCGCGCGTCGAACACCACGTCGCCGTTGACGACGAGCACGTCCTCGTTCTCGATCTGACCGAGCGCGAGGAGCAGGCTGTGAGACGTGTTGGTCTCATGGAAACGCGGGTTATCGACGAACAGCAGCCCGGCATGAAGCTTGACGATGAGATCCTTCCTGAAACCGACCACCGCGATGATGTCGTCGGCGAAGGCCGTCAGGTTTTCCAGCTGATGATCCAGGATCGTGTAACCGGGCCGGAGCGGCGTCAGGCATTTGGGCATCGTGCTGCCGAGCCGCGAGCCGATGCCGGCCATGAGGATCACGGCTTTCATGCAGGTCGTTGCCCTCCGTGGTTTTACTCAGCCGCGCCGTCCGGCGTCACCGTCTCGATCACCCGCAAGCGTTTGATCGTCAAGTCGTCGATCTCGACGGTGCCGAGTTCGAGCTTCTCAACCCGCGCGCGCAGGATATTGAGGCGGCCGATGGCCAGCGCCCCGATCGCCAAAGCGCCGACCGCAAGAGCGCCGAGCGCCAGCGCGCCGAACGCTCCGGCCGGGCTGCTGACCGGGGGAAGTTCGAGACTTTGCCGCCTGAGTACTCGCCTGTTCCTGGTCATCAGATCCTCCGCGGCGTCGAACTGAGCGCCGATCGGCAACGCGTCTAAGGATGAACCGGTTGCGGCTCAAGACTCGCGCTGCCCCGCTTCTCTTGGGGCGGACCAAGCATGAGAATGCGGAACTCGGCTTCGCCGATGACGCGGGCGATCTCTCTGAACGAAAAGAACGGCACCAGGGCGACGCCCATAATGGCGCCGACGGTGAGCACGCCGATAACACCGCCGCCGCCGATATCGGGGAAGCTCTCGGCTGCGGTTTTGCCGTGGAACATTCCGACCGCGATCTCCTCGACGATATAGGCGACCATCAGCAGCACGGTGAAGGCAATCGACTTGTAAGCGATCGGATAGATCAGCGGCTTGTCCTCGAAGCGGCGTGCAAAATGCAGCCCTTCGGCGATGAGCATGATCTTGGACAGCACCAGCGCGTTGACGACCGCGAGCCCGTAGAACCGGAATCCGATCTGGTGGCTGGCGAGCACGCTCCATTCGTGAACCAGAAACACGGAGAACACGAGCCAGAGATAAGAGAACATGATGAGGAAGCTTTTTAGCTCCTTGAGGAGTCTCGCGCGCAGGCTCGGCTTCTCGTGGTTCGGCGCGGCGGCTGCCGCGGCGGCGGAGTCGTTCGTGGCTTCTCTTGCCGGGCGGGCCGGGTGAGGGGACCGGCTCCCGAGCAACTCGCCCGCATCGCAAACCTCACGAACCGGCTTCCAGGAGGCGAAGCCAGGCCGCCACAACAGGTCGTCGGTCTTCAGGCCGCCGCGCTCGGCCAGCAGCAGCAGCTCGCGGTCGGCGAGCGGACCCCATTGCTGGTCGCCCCTGGCGAGATACCAAGTGGAATTATGCGTCTCGACGCCGTTTGAAGCTGCACTGTCGGACATGGAATGGGCCCCCCGCCTTCCCCCATATTAGGCTATCTCATCGTCCCGATGGGGTCGAGCCTAGCCGAAAAAGCGGCCAAAGCGCTGGCTTGGCCGGTCAAATGCCCGGCTGGCTATGTCAAAGTCTTGGGGTATTTGGTGGAGCCAGGCGGGATCGAACCGCCGACCTCGTGAATGCCATTCACGCGCTCTCCCAACTGAGCTATGGCCCCTTAACACCGGGAATTCGGAAGCCGGGCGACCGGTTTCTGAAGACTTGACTTAGGCTGCGCGTTTCACCGGTTCAAGGAAAATGCGCTTCGCCAAAGCACCCGCATTCCTGCCGGCTCGCGCTTTGTCGAAAGTTAGGTTTCCTCGCCCGGCGTGTTCACGATGCCGGTCACGTCGGCCTCGCCTTCCTCCTCTTCGAGAAATGCGTTTTCGTCGTCAGCCGCCGGAATCTCCGGCGCGTCGTCGCCGAGATCGACGATCTCTTCATCGTCCTCGACCGCGACCTCGGCCCCGGCCTCCTCGACCTCTTCCAGGCTGATGATGTCTACGCTCTCGAGCGCAGGCGCCTCGGCCTCGGGCTCCACGACCACTTTCTTGACCTCAACCGGCTGGGCGCGTTCGCTGCGGCGCGATGACGGCGGCGTCACCTGATAGACGGCTTGGCAGACTGGACAGGCGATAGGCGTCCGGCTCAAGTCGTAAAACCGCGCCCCACAGCTCGGGCAAACGCGCTTGGTTCCCCGTGCGGGTTTCGACATTGATAATCCTCGATGCTGGACCTGATTTGCGCTCCCCATTGCCACGCCGCACCTGTGCTGTCAAAAGCTATCGAGCGCCCCAAAAGCCCTATTGTGACCCCATGAAGCAGCCTTTGACCGCCAGCCCCTCCGCGCGCCTTTCCGGCCGCATCCGGGTGCCGGGCGACAAGTCAATTTCCCATCGCGCGCTGATCCTGGGGGCGCTGGCCACCGGTACGACCCGGATCGCCGGGCTGCTCGAGGCCGAGGATGTGATTGCCACGGCCAAGGCCGTGGCGGCGCTGGGCGCCGAGGTCGAATGGTCGAACGGCGAGGTCGCGGTGAAGGGTCAAGGCGTGGGCGGCCTGCGCGCGCCGTCCAAGCCGCTCGACTTCGGCAATTCCGGCACCGGCAGCCGCCTCATGCTCGGCGTCGTCGCCGGCCACGACATGCAAGTCGAATTCACCGGCGACGCGTCGTTGCGGCGCCGGCCAATGGGGCGCGTGCTCGCGCCGCTTGTCGCCATGGGTCTGCAAACCGACGCCGACGAGGACCATGCCACCCTGCCGCTGGTGGTGCGCGGCACCGGCGATCTGCTGCCCATCATCTACGATCTTCCGGTGCCGTCGGCGCAGGTCAAGTCGGCGGTCCTGCTGGCCGGACTGCATGCGCCGGGCCGTACCACCGTGGTCGAGCCGCTGGCCGCCCGCGATCACACCGAGCGCATGCTCGGCCATTTCGGCGCCGAGCTACGCACCGAGGATCGCGGGGCCGGCGCCCGCGCCGTCACCGTCTGCGGCGACGCCGAGCTTCACTGCGCGCGCATTGCCGTGCCGGGCGACCCGAGCTCGGCCGCCTTCATGATCGCGGCGGCGCTGATCTCTCCCGGCTCCGACATCGTGATCGAGAACGTGCTGCTCAATCCGACGCGCAGCGGCTTCATCGAGACGCTGCGCGAGATGGGCGCACAGATCGACGTGCTCGACCGTCGTGACGAAGGGGGCGAGCCCGTCGGCGATCTCCGCATCAAGTCGAGCGCGCTCAAAGGCGTGCGCGTGCCGCCCGGCCGCGCGCCGTCCATGATCGACGAATATCCGATCCTCGCCTGTCTCGCCGCCTTCGCCGAGGGCGAGACCGAGATGCAGGGCCTCGCCGAGCTCAAGGTGAAGGAGAGCGACCGGCTCGCCGCCACCGTCGCCGGTCTCGCCGCGTGCGGGGTCTCGGCGCGCGTCGTTGGCGACGACCTTGTCGTCGAGGGTGGGGGCGAGGTCAAAGGCGGCGGCCTGGTCGAGACGCAGATGGATCACCGCATCGCCATGGCGTTTCTCACGCTCGGGCTCGGCGCGCGCTCGCCCGTCACCGTGGACGACGTCAGCATGATCGCCACCAGCTTCCCCGGCTTCATGACGCTGATGACGAAGCTCGGCGCTAATTTCTCTTAGCCCCCATAACGAGGCCTCTCTCCATGGACATCGCAAGGATCCCAGTCGGCGACAATCCTCCGCATGAGATCAACGTCATCATCGAGATCCCGCAAGGCGGCGCGCCGGTGAAATACGAGCTCGACAAGAAATCGGGCGCCATGTTCGTCGACCGGTTCCTGCACACGGCCATGTTCTATCCGGCCAACTACGGCTTCATCCCGCACACGCTTTCGGAGGATGGCGACCCAGTCGATTGCCTGGTCGTGTCGCCAACGCCGGTGGCGACCGGAGTCGTGGTGCGGGCTCGGCCGATCGGCGCGCTCTTGATGGAGGACGAGAAGGGCATCGACGAAAAGATCATCGCCGTGCCGACCGACCAGCTTCACCCTTTCTACAAGCGGGTCGGCAGCTATCGTGACCTGCCCGAAATCGTGATCGAGCAGATCGCTCACTTCTTCGAGCACTACAAGGATCTCGAGAAGGGCAAATGGTCGAAGCTCCAGCGTTGGGCCGAGCCGAGCGAAGCCGCCGAGCTTATCCGCGCCGGCATAAACCGCGCAGAGCAGTGCCGCATGATCATTGCCATCGACGGTCCAGCCGCATCGGGCAAAGGCACGCTCGGCAAGCGCATTGCCGCCCATTACGGCCTGATCCATCTCGATACCGGCAAGCTCTATCGCGCCGTCGCCCGCGATACGCTCGCCGCGGGGGCGAGCCCGGCCGAAGAAGTCGCCGCCCTGGCGGCGGCCGAGGGGCTCGATCTCGGCACGCTGGGCGATCCCTTTCTGATGGACGGCCGGCTCGGCGAAGCCGCCTCGATCGTCGCCAGCCACCCCGCGGTGCGCGCCGCGCTGCTCGCCTATCAGCGCGCCTTCGCCCGGCGAAAACCCGGCGCCGTCCTCGACGGCCGCGACATCGGCACGGTGATTTGTCCCGATGCCGATGTGAAGCTATTTGTCACCGCGGCCCCTGAGGAGCGCGCCAGGCGCCGCTATTGCGAGTTGCGCGCGGCCGGAAACGGCATTTCCGAGGCCGAGGTCCTTGCCGATATCCTTCGCCGCGACGAGCGCGACCGGAACCGCGCCGCGGCCCCCTTGATCCAGGCGGAAGACGCGGTCTTGCTCGACACCACGAATTTGGCTATAGACGCCGCGTTACAGGCAGCCATCGCTTTGATCGATGCTGCGATGGGCCGTGCGGGGCAGGCCGGTTGAGGCTGTGCCCATTTTGCATTGGCGCATCATTTTTCGATGATTTCCGCGAGGGTTAGCGAGCGGAGGAGAGGGCAGCCCTAGGCTGGCCCCCGCCAGCTTTCGCAATCCCTGCCGCGCCGAACGGAACGAAACAAGGGCCTCCAGCAAAGCCAGGGAGGCAGGAGACGTGTATGATGCGATGCCGAGTAGGAGCCTAGATGACCGAGCCGCAGACGAGCATGAGCCATCCGAGCCGCGACGAGTTCGCCGCTCTTCTTGAAGAGTCGCTGACCGGAACCGCGCTCCAGGAAGGCAGTGTGGTCAAGGGCACCATCGTCGCGATCGAGAAGGACGTCGCGGTCATCGACGTCGGGCTCAAGACCGAAGGACGTATCCCCCTCAAAGAATTCGGCCTGTCGGGCCGGCCGCCCGAGCTGTCCGTCGGCGACGAGGTCGATGTCTATCTCGAGCGCGTCGAGAACTCGGCCGGCGAGGCGGTGCTGTCGCGCGAGAAGGCGCGGCGCGAGGAGAGCTGGACCAGGCTCGAGGAGAAATACAAGGCGGGCGAGCGCGTCGAAGGCGTGATCTTCAACCGCGTCAAGGGCGGCTTCACCGTCGATCTCGACGGCGCCGTGGCCTTCCTGCCCGGCAGCCAAGTGGACATTCGCCCGATCCGCGACGTCGGCCCGCTGATGAACATGCCGCAGCCCTTCCAGATCCTCAAGATGGATCGCCGCCGCGGCAACATCGTCGTCTCCCGCCGCTCGGTGCTGGAAGAGACTCGCGCCGAGAAGCGCAGCGAGATCGTGGCCCGCCTCGAAGAAGGCCAAGTCATCGACGGCGTGGTCAAGAACATCACCGATTATGGCGCCTTCATCGATCTCGGCGGCATCGACGGCCTGCTGCATGTCACCGACATGGCGTGGCGGCGCGTCAACCATCCGAGCGAGATCGTGAATGTCGGCGACACGGTCAAGGTGCAGATCATCCGCATCAACCCGGAGACCCAGCGCATCAGCCTCGGCATCAAGCAGCTCGAGGCCGATCCGTGGCTGGGCATTGCCGCCAAATACCCGGTCGGCACGCGCTTCAAGGGCACCGTCACCAACATCACCGACTATGGCGCCTTCGTCGAGCTTGAGCCCGGCGTCGAGGGCCTGATCCACGTCTCGGAGATGAGCTGGACCAAGAAGAACGTCCATCCCGGCAAGATCGTCTCGACCAGCCAGGAGGTCGAAGTCCAGGTGCTCGAGGTCGATCCCGACAAGCGCCGCATCTCGCTCGGCCTGAAGCAGACCCAGGAGAATCCGTGGGTCGCCTTCGCCGCCAACAATCCGCCCGGCACCATCATCGACGGCCAGATCCGCAACATCACCGAGTTCGGCCTGTTCATCGGCCTGGACGGCGGCATCGACGGCATGGTGCACCTGTCCGACCTCGACTGGACCAAGCCCGGCGAAGAGGCGCTCAAGGACTACAAGAAGGGCGACAACGCCAAGGCCGTGGTGCTCGAGGCCGACTCCGAGAAGGAGCGCATCAGCCTCGGCATCAAGCAGCTCACGCCCGATCCGTTCGCCTCCGGCGCGCCGTCCACCAAGCTGAAGAAGGGCCTGCGCGTCACCTGCGAGGTGACTGCCGTCAAGGACAACGGCCTCGAGGCCAAGCTGATCGACCACGACGTCACCACCTTCATCCGCCGCTCGGACCTGTCGCGCGACCGCTCGGAGCAGCGCCCCGATCGCTTCGGCGTCGGCGAGAAGTTCGATGCCGTCGTGACCCAGGTCGACGCCAAGACCCGCAAGGTCTCGGTCTCGATCAAGGCGCTGGAGATCGCCGATGAGAAAGAGGCCGTGGCGCAATACGGCTCGACCGACTCCGGCGCGTCGCTCGGCGATATTCTCGGCGCGGCCCTGAACAAGGTGAAGGGCGACGACGGCGAGGAGCCTGCCGCCAAGCCCAAGCGCAAGCGCGCCGCCAAGGGCGACGACGAGCCGACCGTCACGCCGGACGAGTGAGCGAAAATTATCGTTCCGACCTTGACGCCGGGTTGAGGCGGTAGGTTCTGCCGCGAGGTTCCATGGCTCTCGACGCTGAAAGCGTGATCGACCGGCGCCGCCTCAAGCGGCGCTTGACCGCGTGGCGGATCGCCGCCGTCGTCCTTGGGCTGCTGTTCCTCGGCGCATTGCTGCTGAGCGACCAGAATGCCGGCGGCCCGGCCGGCATCCTGCCCCATGTCGCCCGGGTGACCGTGTCCGGCATCATCACCGACGACCGCAAGATGAACGAGCTGATCGACAAGCTCGCCAAGTCCGACCAGGTCAAGGCCGTCATCCTCGACATCAATAGCCCCGGCGGCACGACCACCGGCGGCGAGGCGATGTATGACGCGGTGCGGCGCCTCGCCGTGAAGAAGCCGGTGGTGGCGGTGTGCGGAACGCTCGCCACCTCCGCCGCCTATATCGTCGCGCTCGCCACCGACCGCATCTTCGTCTACGGCAACACCATCACCGGATCGGTCGGCGTGATCTTCCAATGGGCCGACGTGACCGAGCTGCTCCAGACGCTCGGCATCAAGGTCGAGGAGGTGAAGAGCGGCCCGTTGAAGGCGGTGCCCAGCCCGTTCGAGCCGACCGACGAGCGCGGCCGCGCGGTGGCCGAGGAGATGGTGCAGGACGCCAAGCTTTGGTTCCTCGACCTGGTCAGCGATCGCCGCAAGATCGAGCCGAGTTCCGTTCCCGGCCTGACCGACGGCCGCATCTATTCCGGCCGGCAAGCCGTGGAGTTGAAACTTGTCGATCAGATCGGCGACGAGAAGGCCGCGATGAAGTGGCTTACCGAAGAGCGCAACGTTCCCGCCGGGCTGAAAATCGTCGATTGGCAGCCGGCCCAGGAAAGCGCCGGCCTGTTCGGCTGGCTGCTGCAATCCATGGCCAGCTCTATTGGACTTTCCGCCGAGAGAATTGCCGGCATCGCCGGCGAAATCTCGGCCACCCTCAAGCTTGACGGCCTGGTTTCCGTTTGGCACCCTGCATCCGAGTAGCGGGGACGTCGGCCCGCGCCTTCGAGGGCGCCCGGCCAGGTGGGGCTTATCATGATCAAGTCGGAGTTGATTCAGAAGGTGGCCGCCGCCAATCCGCATCTCTTCCATCGCGACGTCGAGCGCATCATCAATATCGTGCTCGACGAGATCACCGGCGCGCTGGCGCGCGGCGACCGGGTGGAGCTGCGCGGCTTCGGCGCCTTCACGGTGAAGCATCGCGCGGCGCGGCAGGGGCGCAATCCGCGCACGGGGGACACGGTCTTTGTCGAGGACAAATACGTGCCCTTCTTCAAGACCGGCAAGGAACTGCGCGAGCGCCTGAACCCTGACGGCACCGCCGCTAGCGGGTGCGAACGAAAGCCCACTTCCGTGTGGCGTAAGGTCATCCTCGTCCTTGTTGTCGTTCCCCTCGGCGTGGTGCTGGTCGCGCTGGCCGTGGTCAATCGCAAGCCGGCGCAGCTCATCCTCGATCCCTTCGGCGGCGCCGAACCGGGCCTCTCGCTTCAAGCGCCGCTGTTCTTGTTCCTGCTTGGCGCGTTTGCATTTGGGCTGGTGGTCGGCGGCATCGCCACCTGGTTCGGCCAGGGCAAATGGCGGCGCCTGGCGCGGGAGGAGACCCGCCAGGCGCGCGATTGGCGCCGTCAGGCCGACCGGCTGGAAAAGGAGCTCGAAGCCGTGCACGGCTACCCCCCGCGCGCCCAGCTCCCGGCCGAGTAGCCGGAACAGGCTGGAAACTCTCTTGGCGGTGATTTCTGGCCCCTGACGCCCATTTATGTTGCAGTGCGATGGACTTGGCCCCCTGGATTGGCATAGGGTGGCGCCAACGCGAGCCCCAAGGGCCGCCGAAAACCTCACCCGAGAGCTTGAGCCGTGCCGGTCAAGGTCAAAATCTGCGGCGTGCGGACGCCTGTCATTGTCGAGACCGCCGCGGAAGCAGGCGCCGACTATGTCGGGCTGGTCCTCTTTCCGGGCAGCCCGCGCTATGTCGAGCTGGAAGAGGCCCGCGTCCTCGCCGCCATCGCCCGCGGCCGCATCGGCACCGTCGTGGTCATGGTCGATCCCGACGATGCGCTGATCGACGGCGTGATCGAGCGGGTGCGGCCCGACCTCCTTCAGCTGCATGGCAGCGAGACGCCGGAGCGCGTCGCCGCGATCAAGGCCCGCGCCGGCCTGCCGGTCATCAAAGCCGTGAGCGTCGAGCAAGCGGGCGACGTCGCCGCAGCCAACGCCTACGCGGCGAGTGCCGACCAAATTCTGTTCGATGCCAAGGCCGGTCCCGGCGCGGCGCTGCCCGGCGGCAACGGCGTGGCCTTCGACTGGACCGCGCTCACCGGCTTCACCGCGCCATTCGCGCTGTCCGGCGGCCTCACCCCCGACAATGTCGGCGACGCCATCGCGCTCACCGGCGCCGCTCTGGTCGATGTCTCCTCCGGCGTCGAGCGTGCGCCCGGCGACAAGGACGCGGAACTGGTCAAGAATTTCATTCGGGCGGCAAAGTCGGCTGCCGCACACAGCCGGGCCAAAGCCTCATGAGCGCGCGCACCGAACCAAATCCGCTGAACACCTATCGCGGCGGTCCCGACGAGCGCGGTCATTTCGGTCTCTATGGCGGCCGGTTCGTCGCCGAGACGCTGATGCCGCTCATCCTCGATCTCGAGCAGGCTTACGCCGGGGCCAGGGCCGACCCGTCGTTCCAGGCGGAGATGGACGGACATCTCGCGACCTATGTGGGCCGGCCGTCGCCGCTTTATTTCGCCGAGCGGCTCACCCGGCATTGCGGCGGCGCAAAAATCTATCTCAAGCGCGAGGACCTCAATCACACCGGCGCGCACAAGGTCAACAATGTGCTCGGCCAGATCATGCTGGCCTTGCGCATGGGCAAGACGCGCATCATCGCCGAGACCGGCGCCGGCATGCACGGCGTCGCCACGGCAACCTTGTGCGCGAAGTTCGGCCTGCCCTGCATCGTCTATATGGGTTCGGTGGACGTGGCGCGGCAGCACCCGAACGTGCTGCGGATGAAGATCCTCGGCGCCGAGGTTCGCGCCGTCGAATTCGGGCTCCAAAACGCTGAAAGATGCCATGAACGAGGCGTTGCGCGATTGGGTCGCCAACGTGCACGACACGTTCTATTGCATCGGCACGGTGGCGGGGCCGCACCCTTACCCGGCCATGGTGCGCGATTTCCAGTCGATCATCGGCCGTGAGACGCGCGAGCAGATGCTGGCAGCCGAGAACCGGCTGCCGGATTCGCTGATTGCCTGCATTGGCGGCGGCTCCAATGCCATGGGCCTGTTCCATCCGTTCCTCGACGAGCGCGGCATCGAGATCTACGGCGTGGAAGCGGCCGGCCACGGCCTCGACAGCGGCAAGCACGCGGCCTCGATTGCCGGCGGCAAGCCCGGCGTGCTGCACGGCAATCGCACTTATTTGCTGATGAACGACGACGGCCAGATCGAGGAAGCGCATTCGATTTCCGCCGGCCTCGATTATCCCGGCATCGGCCCTGAGCACGCCTGGCTCAACGACATGAAGCCGGGTAAAATTCCTCTCGGCGACCGACGACGAGGCGGTGGCCGCGTTCCAGCTCTGCAGCAAGCTCGAAGGCATCATCCCGGCGCTGGAGCCGGCGCATGCGCTTGCCCGCGTGCTCGACCTCGCGCCGCAGAAGCCGAAGGATCATTTGATGGTGGTCAATCTCTCGGGCCGCGGCGACAAGGACCTCGACTCCGTTGCCCACTATGTGAGCGCCAAGAATTGACGGACACGCTGACGACTTGGAAGCCGGTATGACGCGCATCGACAGGAAATTCGCGGAGCTGAAGCGGGGGGGCCGCGCCGGCCTGATCACCTTCATCACGGCCGGCGACCCGGATTACGACACCTCGCTCGCGGTCCTCAAAGGCTTGCCGCAGGCGGGCGCCGACCTCATCGAGCTCGGCATGCCGTTCTCCGACCCGATGGCCGACGGCCCGGCGATCCAGGCCTCGTCCCAGCGCGCGCTGAAATCGGGCCAAACCATGAAAAAAACCCTGGCCATGGTCAAAGCCTTCCGCGCCATCGATAGCACCACCCCCCTAGTGCTAATGGGCTATTTCAACCCCATATATGTATATCCGGTGGATCGCTTCGTAGCCGACGCGGTCGAAGCGGGAGTTGACGGTCTGATCGTGGTTGACGTACCGCCAGAGGAGGATACCGAGCTGCGTCCGGCCGCGACCGCGGCGGGTCTCAATTTCATCCGCCTCGCGACGCCGACGACCGACGCCAAGCGCCTGCCTGCCGTGCTCGCCAATACCAGCGGATTTGTCTACTACGTCTCGATCGCTGGCATTACCGGCACCAAGGCGCCCGACTTGGCCGACGTTAAAGCCCATGTCGGCCGCATCAAGGCGCATACCGCCCTGCCGATCGCGGTCGGCTTCGGCGTGAAGACGGAACAACAGGTGAGCGCCATGGCCGAGCTCGCCGAGGGCGTGGTGGTGGGGTCGGCGCTGGTCGCCGCGATCGCCAACAGCCTCGATAACGACGGCAAAGCCACGCGCGCCACCGCGCCGCAAGTGCTCGGCCTGGTCGAGCGTCTCGCGGCGGCGCTTCGTCACCCGGCCGAAGCGGCAGTGCTGTAGCGGCGACGTTAGAACTGAGCGATTTTGCAATTTGAGAGTTTCGTAGACCGTGAACTGGATCAATAGCGTCGTCAGGCCCAAGATCCGCAGCATCCTTCGCAAGAAGGACATGCCGGACAATCTATGGGTGAAATGCCCCGAGACGGGGCAGATGATCTATTACAAGGACCTCGAAGCCAACCAGTTCGTGGTCCCGGGCTCCAACTATCACATGCGCATGACGGCGGGCGCGCGGCTCCGGTCGGTGTTCGACGACGGCGAGTACGAGTCCTTGACGCTGCCCGAGGTGCCGCTCGATCCGCTCAAGTTCCGCGACGAGCGCCGCTATACCGATCGGCTGAAAGACGCCCGCAGCAAGACCGGCCTCGCCGATGCGGTGCTGGCCGGCGCCGGCCGCCTCGAAGGCCAGAAGATCGTGGCCGCCGCGCAGGATTTCGATTTCCTCGGCGGCTCGCTCGGCACCGGCGCGGGCGAAGCGGTGATCGCCGCCATGCGCGCCGCGGTCAAGCGCGGCACCCCGTTCATTCTGTTTGCCGCCTCGGGCGGCGCGCGCATGCAGGAAGGCATCCTGTCGCTGATGCAGATGCCGCGCACCACCGTGGCGGTCCAGGAGCTGCGCGAGGCGCGGCTGCCTTACATCGTCGTCCTCACCCACCCCACCACCGGCGGCGTGACGGCCTCCTACGCCATGCTTGGCGACGTCCAGATCGCCGAGCCCGGCGCGCTGATCGGCTTTGCCGGTCCGCGGGTCATCGAGCAGACCATCCGCGAGCAGCTCCCCAACGGCTTCCAGCGCGCCGAATATCTTTACGATCACGGCATGGTCGACATGGTTGTGCATCGCCATGCGCTGCGCGGCACGCTTGCCCGCATCTGCCAGTTGTTGACCCACCGGCGGCCAGGCCGCGAGATCGCCCTTGCCGAGGAACTCGACGGCAAGACGGCGCATCAGGCCCCTTCCTCCGCCATTAGCCATTCCGGCAACGGCCTCGATATCTCGGTTACGGAGGACGAGGAGCCCTTGACGGGCGGCGCTGGCAATGGCGCTAATCCTAACCCGCCGCACAGCGTCTAGACTAAAGGCTCGAGGGATTGACCACCTTACCGCACAGCGCGGGGCGCGCGCAGGGCCGCCCCCGGACGGCGTCGAGCGACACGCTGCTCGAGCGGCTGAAAAAACTGCATCCGCAATCGATCGACTTGTCGCTGGGGCGGATCGAGCGCCTGCTCGCGGCGCTGGATCATCCCGAGCAGAAGCTGCCGCCGGTGCTGCATGTCGCGGGCACCAACGGCAAAGGCTCGTTTCTCGCCTTCACCCGCGCCATCGCCGAGGCGCTCGGCAAGGGCGTGCATGTCTATACCTCGCCCCATCTGGTCCATTTCCATGAGCGCATCGTGCTGGCCGGGCCGCACGGCTCGGCCCCGATCGGCGAGGACCTGCTGGTCGATTGCCTCGCCCGGGCCGAAGCGGCCAATGGCGGTGAGCTGATCACGCTGTTCGAGATCACCACCGCGGCCGCCTTTCTCGCCTTCGCCGAGACCCCGGCCGATTTGCTGTTGCTGGAGACGGGGCTGGGGGGCCGGCTCGACGCCAGCAATGTGGTGGCCAAGCCCGTACTGACGGCGATCACGCCGATTTCCATCGACCACGTCTCCTTTCTCGGCGACACCCTGACCGAGATCGCGGGCGAGAAGGCCGGCATCCTCAAACCCGGCGTGCCCTGCGTGGTCGGCCGGCAGGAGCAAGAGGCGCTCGAGGTGATCGAGCGCCGGGCCGAGCAGGTCGGCGCGCCGCTGCACGTCGCCGGCCGCGACTTCGACATGTACGAGCAGCACGGCAGTTTGGTGTTCCAGACCGCGACCCGTCTCCTCGACCTGCCGCTGCCGCGCCTTACCGGGCGCCACCAGATCGACAATGCCGGAACTGCGATCGCCGCGGCGAGCCTGCTGTTCGGCGAGGCGCTGACCACGCGCGCGCTCGAGCACGGGCTCACCCACGCCGAGTGGCCGGCGCGGCTCGAGCGCCTCGCAGTCGGCGGGCTGCATGCTTACGTAACGGATGGCACCGAGCTTTGGCTCGACGGCGGGCACAATGCCGCCGGCGGCAAAGTGATTGCCCATGCGCTGGCCGAGCTCGATGAGCGCGTGCCGCGCCCCGTCCATCTCATCTTCGGCATGATGGACACCAAGGACGCGCATGCCTTCATCGCCCCGTTCAAGGGCCTGGTCGAACGCATCTATACCGTGCCGATTCCCGATGAGCCCAACGCCTTCGACGCCGAGGCTCTCGCCGAGATCGCCCGAGCCGAAGGCTTCGACGTGGTCGCGACCGCGAGCCTGCCGGACGCGCTCACCCGGTCTCAGGCGGCGCTGCAAGGGCCTGGCCGCGTGTTGATCTGCGGCTCGCTCTATCTTGCCGGCCTCGCCCTCAAGCTGCATGGCTGAACGATGTGAACTGTAGGAGGCATCGATGCAACGACATCTGATCGGTGCAGGACTGTTCGTACTCTCGTCTCTCGCCTTTGTCGCCGGTGGAACGGCCGATCCGCTGCCCACCGAGATCGGGGACCTGTAGCGACACCACCATCGCCGAGATCGGTTACCGGCTCGGCGATCCCGATACCGGCAGCGCCGTCAGCTATGCCAATGGTGGCGTGCAGATTTCCTACGACACGATTCCGGAGATTCATCGCTCCAAGGTCGGCGACGGGGTCAAGCTCTGCCTGGTCAGCCTGCCCGAGGATTGCCCGCCCGACGACGATCGCGGCAAGGTCTATCGCGCCACCAATCTCCGCACCGGCGAAGTCCTGGGAAGCGCCCAACTCGCAGCACTCTTGCGGCGGCGCTTAGCCTGATTGCCTGACCGCCAAAACGTTGATGGCCGGGACAGACCCGGCCACTCGCGATTGCATTCCGGGGAACGGAGCTAAGCGGTGATGGTGCCGTTGATCCACGCGGCGAGATGGTTCTTCGGATAAGCGCCTTTGAGCGTGCCCGCGACCTCGCCGTCCTTGAACAGGATCAGCGTCGGGATCGCGCGCACATTGTAGAATGACGGCGTGCGCGGATTCTCGTCGATATTGAGCTTGATGATTCTTCACCTTGCCGTCGAGTTCCTTGGCGATCTCTTCCAGCGCGGGCGCAATCTGCCGGCAAGGGCCGCACCATTCGGCCCAGAAATCGACGACCACCGGGGTCGCGGATTTCAACACCTCGGCCTCGAATGTGTCGTCGGATACTTTCTCAGTTGCCATTTGTATCTCCTAGCGGCCGGCGCGCCACGGAACGACCGGTCCTTTTGTCGAACTCGGAAACTAGGTATGGACCACCATGCCGTCAAGGCTCGAAGCTCCGCTCCAAAAGCCGCCGTTCGGCATCATCAAGCGAAGTTGATGGGATCTCCATGAGTCGGGGGCCGTCGGTCCATAGCAGCGCCGCGCGCAAGGGATGGCCCGGGAACAACCTCCTGAGCGCCGTTCGGTAACCGGCCAGCTGGGCGATATAGGCGGGCGAGACCTCGGCCAGCGTCTGGGGCGGCGGCCGGTTGGTCTTGTAGTCGAGAATGATGAGGCCGCCCTCGACCGTGGCGAGACGGTCGATCTGTCCTTCCAGGTCGTAGATGCCGATGCGGGCCACTACCGGGACCTCGGCCAGGCTGCCCGGTTGGAACAGCGGCGCGAAGGACGGCTCCCGCACAATCGCCAGCGTTTCGGCAATGATCTCGTCTTTCAGCTCTTGGCCGAGATCGGCGCCCCGCGCGCCGACGAAGGCCCGGGCTGCCCGTTCCTGGTCCTCGGGCTCAACCTCCGGCAGATGCTGCAACAGGGCGTGGACGAGCCGCCCACGGGCATAGCGGCCATTCTCGCTCAGTGCCAGCGGCCCCAGCGGCGGTTGCTCCTTGAGCCCCTCCGGACCGCCCTCGAGACCAAGCGAAAGCCGCGAGGGGGCAAGCGTCGGACGGGCACGCTCCGGCGGCGCCGGCGCCACGGCCCATTCGGGCAGCGATTCCGGCGCCCGATCTGAACGCTCCACGTCGACCTTCGGCGCGGGCTTGGTTTGAGCGCTCTCCAGTCTGCGAACCGGTTGGCCGCCGGGACCCTCGCCCGGCGTCGAGATGGCCGTCGAGGCCGCTCGTGACGAGGTCGTACCACGACGCCGCATCGCGCCCCCTGACGCCCTGCCAGCCGCAGACATAGAGCCGGTCCTTCGCCCGCGTCATGGCGACATAGAGCAGCCGGTGATATTCCTCCCGGTCGGCCTTATCCATGTCGGCCTTGGCGGCGGCGATCCCGGCGACCCCGGAATGTCCCGTGGGCGGCCACACCAGATGACTGACCTCGTCCCCGGGCTCTCCTGCACGCGCCACTGGATAGAGCCGCGGTCCTTGCGGCCGCGGCCCCATGCACGTATCGGGCAGGAACACGATCGGCGCCTGCAGGCCCTTGGCGCCATGCACGGTCATGATGCGCACCTCGTCGCGCTCCTGCTCCATGTCGCGTTTGATCTCCACATCGCCGGCGCGAAGTTGATTGACGAAGCCTTGCAGCGACGGCGCGGCCTCCCGGTCATAGTTGAGCGCGAGATCGAGAAACTCGTCGATCGCCTCCGCCGCCTCCGGTCCGAGCCGGATCAGCATGGCCCGGCGCAGGCGCTGTCCGTCGGCGCCGAGCAGCTCGGAGAAGAATTCGTAAGGCGGCAGCAGATCGGCGCGTGATCGCCAGGCCGACAGCCGGTCCCAAGCTTCGGTGAAGCGGAGGTCCTCCTGAGCCTTGGCCTTGAGCGCCGCCCATAGCGAGCCGTCGCGCTTATGCGCCAGCGCGAACAGCGCGTCGTCGTCGAAGCCGAACAGCGGACTCTTCAACACCACGGCGAGCGCCAGATCGTCCTCCTGCAACAGCAGCACGTCGGCCAGCGCCACGAGGTCCTGCACCGCGAGCTGATCGGTGAGCAGCATGCGGTCGGCGCCTGCCACCGGCACCTTCTCGCGCTTCAGCGCGCGGATCATCGGCGTGATGAACGGCTCGCGCCGCCGCACCAGGATCAGGATATCACCGGCCTTGACCGTGCGGCCTTGCGCCGGAAGCTGTTCGGTACCGATCCAGCCTTTGATCGTTGTGGCGATGCGTTTGCACAGCTCATCGACCGAGCGCGCCCCCGCCGCTGCCTCGTTCCACGGCTCGAAGGCTTCGGACTCGGCAGGCTTCTCCTGTTGCTCGACCTCCCACAGCTCGACCAGTCCGGCTTGGCCGACGCGAGACGCGTGGTGTTGGATGATCGCGCCCTCCTGCCAACTCAGCCCGTCGGCGGCCGGCGGGGCGGCGAACACGCGATCGACAGCTTCGAGGATCGGTTTGGTCGAGCGGAACGAGAGGGTGAGCGGCACCTCCTGCCAGTCGAGCCCCATCGCCGCGGCGCGCTGCCTGAAATCGCGGCCGACCGCGCCGAACCGCGCCGGGTCGGCGCCCTGGAAGGAATAGATCGACTGCTTCTCGTCGCCGACCGCGAAGAGCGTGCGCAAGCGCTCGCTGCTGCCGCTGCCGGCGAAGAACTCCGCCGCCAGGCTCTCGACGATGCTCCATTGCGCCGGGTTGGTATCCTGCGCCTCGTCCACCAGAATGTGATCGATGCCGCCGTCGATCTTGTAGAGCACCCAGGATGCCGCGCCGGATCGCAGCAAGAGGGTCTGCGTCTTGACGATGAGGTCATCGTAGTCGAGCGCGGCTTCCCCCCGCTTGCGCCGCTCGTAATCGCTCTGAACGGCGTCGGCGAGCGCGAGCAATGCGGCGCTCGCCTCGGCCACCCGCAAATGCGCCAGCCGGTTCGGTGAGGGCGGCGAACTTCGGCTTGCGCGCCGCACAGCATGGCGTCGATCTCGGGCGCCGCGGTGGCGAACCCCTTGCTGCAAATCTGGGCGCGCGGCGTACCCGCATCGGTCATGCAAGATCGGCATCAGAGTCGCCATCGCGGCTCTCGCCCCGGCTCATCCGCGCCTCGCGCAAGGCCGCTTCGGCCTTCTTGTCCATCTTGACGTGTCGGAGCCATGCGCGGCGAGAGCGGCGATGGCGGCATCGATCGCCGCATCGTCAAGCACCTCCGCCAGCGCTGCGGTCAGCGCCTCTTCGGTGTCCTCGGCCACGCCGAACAACTGCTTCAGCGCCAGGCCCTCGGCCTTCGCCCAATCGGCGTGGGACTTGGTGATAGGCCACCATCTTGGCGAGTTCCGCGCGCTTGCCGAGCACGGCATCGACCACTTTGCGGAAATATTCGCCGTCGGTGATGGCGATGAGCCTGGCCAGCGCCTGGCCGAGCGCGCTCTCGCTGTTCGTCGGCGGCGCGCGCGACCACGGCGTCGAAGGCGGCGCGCCGCAGCAGCGCCTGCTTGCGCTCGTCGAGCACCGAGAAATGCGGCGTTACCTGCAACTCGAGCGGAAAGCGCTGCAGCAGCCGCTCGCAGAAGCCGTGAATGGTGTGGATCTTCAGTCCGCCTCTGGCTTCCAGCGCCCGCGCGAACAGCCGCCGCGCGATGCCGAGCTCTTCGTCGTCCGGCGCGTGCCCGAGCAGCGCCTGCAGCCTCTCGCGCAAGGCCGTGTTCTGGAGCGTCGCCCATTCGCCAAGCTCCTTGAGCAGGCGGTTCTGCATCTCCGCCGCCGCCGTCTTGGTGTAGGTCAGGCAGAGAATGCGATTCAGGGCGGAACCCGGCAAGCAGCAGCCGCAAGCACCGCCTCACCAGCACCGCGGTCTTGCCCGTGCCGGCATTGGCCGACACCCAGGCCGAGGAGCCGGGATCGGAGGCCCGCGCTTGGTTGAGATCGGTCTCGTGCGGCAACGGCGCCGGCGCGCTCATCGGTACTCCTCCTCGGCCTCTTGCGTGAGCCATTCCTTGACCCGCGCGAGCTGCTCATAGTCGTCGTAGCGATAGGCGTTGGCGAAGGGGCCGCCGCGCCGCTTCACCTCGTAGGGCGTCGCGGGATCGTCGTAGCGCGCGACCAGCGCGATCAGCTTGATGAGCGCCAGCGCGGCAAGGTCGGCGGCGGGGGTCTTTGCCGCATCGCTCTCTTCGCCGCCCTCGTTGCGGCCCGAGGCGCTGATATAGACGAGGCCGCTGACGGGGGCTTGGCCGAGGTCGGCGAAGCCGCCGGCGGCAGCGATCGCCGCTTCGAGCGGAAGCTGCGGCGCGTAGAGCTTGTCGACCTGCGTTTGTATCGGCGGCTTGCCGGTCTTGTAGTCGTAGATCACCACCGAGCCGTCCTCGGCGACGTCGATGCGGTCGGCGCGGGCGGTGAGGTGGAAGCCGGAGGGGAGATCCAGCGCGCCCTGGACCTCGGTCAGAATGCGCGCGACGCCATCGCGCCGCTCCGGCTCGGTGGCCGCGAACCAGCGGGCGAAGCGGCGGAATGCGGGTCGCCAGAACGCCTCAACGATCGGCGAGCGGCCGAGCCTGTCGAAATGTCCATTGGCGATCGCGATCAGCCTGGCTTCGGCGTCGGCGGGGAGCTCGTCGGGGAATGCGCCGAAGAACTCGTGCAGGCTCCGATGCACGATCGTGCCGCGCAAGGCGGGATCGGGCTCGGCGCCGAGCTGCTTCATGCTCTGCAGCGTCAGGATGTCCCTGGCGAAGATCTCGTACGGATTGGCGATCCAGCGCTCGATGCGGGTGACGCTCAATTTGTGCGGACGAGCCTCGACCGGCGGCCTTGGCTCGGGTGGCTTCACCGGCTCGAACGAGGGCGCGCGATCGCGCTCCCGGGCCCAGGCGACCCAAGGCTGCTCGGGCTCGATCTTGGCTTCGAGACCGGTCGCCTTGACCAGCGCCAACAGCCGCTGGAGCCAGCGCGAGGGAACCGTCGGCACGCCGCCCACTTTCAGCGCGCGGGTGAGATAAACTTGGCTCGCGCCGAGCGCCTGGGCGAAGTCGTGGGCGGAGAGCCCGATGCGCCGCTCCGGCGGGTTGAGCCCCAGCGTCTCGCGCATCGGCCGGCTGAGCCAGGGGCCGGCCTCCTGATGCCGCGGCCACACGCCTTCATTCAGGCTGCCGAGGATCACCATATCGGGCTGCTGCAGCCGGGCCTCGAGCGGGCCCCAGATGAACAGACGCGGATGCAGGGCCGCGCGCGGGCGCACCACTTCGCCGCCGACGAGGCTCCGATAGAAGGGCGGATAATCGGCGGCGGTGAGCGAAAGCCCGTGGCCCGCGTCGATCAACTCGGCCAGCAGCACCGAAAGCGCTTCGCCGGCATCGCCCTGCCACAGGCCCGATGTCGAGCCGTCACGATCGCGCGCCAGGGCCTCGGCCACGGCGGCATGGGCTTTCGCCAGACGCGAGGAGTCATGGGGCAGCGGCCCGGCCAGCGCCGTGAGCGGCGCAAATGCCGTCTCTAGGTCCTGCACCAGGCTATGCGCTACCGCATAGTGTTCCGGCGACAGTGCGAGGGGTCCGCGCTTGCGGTCGATGCACGTGGCCTCGAGCGCCGCCCGCGCGCCAGCGAGCCCCTGGCCGACATAGATGTCGCGGAACACGCCGCGTTCCAGCGCCCGCGCTGCGCCGCGCGCCTCCTCGGGGCGGCGTCCGAGCAGAGCGAGCGGGTGCTTGAGCAGGGCCATCAGCTCAGGCGGAGCGAAATCCGTCTCGACCGCGCCGAGCACGAGGTCGAGAAAGGCGCCAGGCACGGTGCGCGCCACCGGCACGCCCGCCGAATCGTCGATCGCCAGGTCGTAACGCTTGAGCCGCGCCGCCACGCGCCGCGCCAGCACCCGGTCGGGCGTCACCAGCGCCGCCGTCTTGCCTGGCGTCTCGATTGCCGAACGCAGCATGAGCGCGATGGCCTCCGCCTCGTCATGCGCGGTCGGCGTCTCGACCACCCGTGATACCGGCAAGCGCGTTGGCGAAGCTCGCGCTGCCCTCGCTGCCAGGCTCTTCGGCTTCGAGAAAGCGCTGCCAATGATCCGTGCTCTCGGCCGGGCGCAGCGCCTCGCTCACGAGATGCAGCCGCGCGCGGGCGGCGCCGCCCGGCGCGCTTGCCGGCACGTAGGCAACCTCGTCGCGGGTCGCGCCGAGCTTGCGCAAGAGCTCGGCCATGCCGGCTTGCGGGTGCTCGGGATGCTTGGGCAAGCATCGCCCAGCTTTCCTCATCAAGCGAGCGATCGAGGCCCGGCAGCACCACCGCGCCGTTCGGCAGCGACGCGATCACTTGGAGAAGTCGCGCCGTCGCCGGCACCGTGCCGGTCGATCCGGCGGCGATCACGGGATGCGGCGAGCCGCGCGCCAGCCGCTCGGCCTCCTCCGCCATCAGCCGATTGCGGCGGGCGACCGGCGACACCAGTCCATTATCGGCGAGATATTCCGGCCAGTGCTCGGTGACGATCTTGAGGAACTCGACGGTGATCTGCCAATGTCCGGCGAATTCCTCCGGCACGATGGCGTCGAGCCTGGCGAGATCGACCTCCTCGCTTTCGGCCACGTCCATCAAATTGGCGAGATCGGCGGCGAGATAGGACGCCTGTCCCGGCGTCATCTCGACCATCGGCGAGGCTTCGACGCCACGCTCGGCCGCCGCTTCCGCGCGCAGCAGGTGGCTGTAGGCGAGCACCAGCCGCATCAGCGCGAGGCGCCGCGGCAGTGCGCCGATGGCCGGTGCGCCGAGCGCCGTCGTCTTGCTGACTCTCCTTGCCCCCGAAAATGATGGCCGCTTCTTCGTCCGGATCGCCGAGCGCCCGGATGCGCGGCAGGAGCAGCGCGTCGCCCTTGGCCTCGGCCAGGAACGCCTCGCGCAGCGCCCGCGCCGCGCGTCGGGTGGGAAGATAGAGGGTGATCAGCGGCAGGGTGAGCGGGTCGGGCTTTGGCCCGCCCGGCGCGGGCAGGGCGCCGTCGAGCACGGCCCTGGCCAGCGTGGTAAGGAATGGCGCCGAAGGCGGGATGGTGTAGAGCCTGATCGCCTTTGATGAGGGCTCAGGCACCTTCGCGCTCGAACGATGTCTCGGCTTCGGTCAGGGCTTCCGGCGTGCCGACATGCATCCAGACGCCGTCGAGCCGCACGCCGTAGAGCTTACCCTTGGCGAGTGCGCGGTCCCAGAGCAGGTTCAGCGAGAAGCGCCCCTCCGGCGCATCCTTGAACAGCCGTTCGTCGCAGAGCGACACGCCGGCAAAGGCGAACGGCACCACCTCATCCTTGCCCCGGCGCGCGAGCCGCCCGTCGGGCCCCATGGCAAAGTCGCCTTTGAAGGCATAACCGATGCTGGTCGCCGTTGGCGCGAGCAATAGGAGGCAGTCCATCGTCGCCGGATTCCATTTCCGCAGCATGCGGGTGAGCGCTGGCGTCGCGCCCTCGCTCCACACCGAATCGGCATTGTGGATGAAGAACGGGCCGTGCCCGAGCAGAGGCAGCGCCTTCTTGGCGCCGCCGCCGGTATCGAGCAGCACGCCGCGTTCGTCCGACACCAGGATGTTCAGGTTGCTTGCCCTGCCGGGCGGCAAGATGCGCTTCGAGCTGTTCGGGGAGATAGTGGACGTTGACGACAGCGGTCTTGACTCCCGAGGCGGCGAGCCGGTCGAGCACGTGATCGATGAGAGTCTTGCCCGCCAGTGGCACCAGCGGCTTCGGCATGCGCAAGGTCAGCGGACGCATGCGTTCGCCGAACCCTGCGGAGAGCACCATCGCGGTCCTGGCTTCGGTCATGGACGCGTTCTCTCACAGCACCAAAGGCGGGAGGTCTTGCGCGGCCGGAAACTCGCGCGCGTAGAAGCGGCGGAGCTCCGCCAAAGCAGGATGGGCGAGGTCGCGCTCGAGGTAGCGTGCGACCCGCGGGATGTGAGCGAGATAACCGCGCTTGCCGTCACGTTTCGCCAATCGCGCAAAGATGCCGAGGATCTTAGAGTTTCGTTGGGCGCCGAGCGTCGCGTAAAGCGAGACAAATCGATCGCCCGAAAAGTTGCTTGTTTTGCGCGCCCCGGGCGGCACAGTAGCGAGCGAGCAGGTCCCGTTCAAGCGCTTCCGGAACCTCCAGCCGGGCGTCCTGGAGCAGCGAGACCAGGTCGTAGGCGAGGGGGCCTCGTCAACGCGTCCTGGAAGTCGAGAATACCGACCCGCCGCAGACCTTCCCGCTCCGGAAGCCACATCAGATTCGGCGAATGATAGTCCCGCAGCACCCAGCCCAAATCGGTCTTTTCCGCCTCGGCCAGCAGCGGGCGCCACAGGCCCGCGAATTCGTCGGCCGAGGCCGGGCGGGGCGCTCTTCGCCGTGCAGCGCCGGCCACAGCCAATCGATCAGCAGCGAGGCCTCGATCAGCATCGCCTCGGCGTCATAGGCCGGCAGCTGGTAGGGGGCGTGGCCCTCGATCGGCAGCAGGTCCGGCGCGTCCGTTATCGGCGAGCGCCACCAACACGTCGACGGCCGGCCCCCACAGTTCGGCCAGCGGACGTCCGCGCGCCACCTCGCTGCCGAACGTCCTGTCGCCGAGATCCTCGAGGATGAGAAAGCCGCGATCGAGGTCGAAGGCGAAGACGGCCGGGCGCCGACAGCCCGCGCTCCCGGAGCGCTGCCGAAACCGCCACGAACGGCGTCACGTCCTCGGCCAGATGCACCAGCGCGCTATAGGGCTTGCCGTCGCGGATCGGCGGACCGTCGGGCTGGCGCGGCGAATTCATCAGCACGGCCGACCGGTCGCCGGTCACGCAGCCGCGCATAGGACCGCGTCGAGGCGTCCCCTTGCAGATAGCGGGCGGCGGCTTCGGCGTAAGGCGTGTGCGTCGAGGAACTCTGACAGCGCGCGCGAGCGCGCAAGCCTCGCCTGCCCAGCCGCCATGTCCGGTCAGCACGATCCGGCGCAAATTTGGCGTCGCGGTCTCGTCCATGGCGATGTCGAGGCGGTCCTCGGGCAGCCAGCGTGAGGCGCGCTCCGGCCACTCGACGATCACCACGCCCTCGCTCACCGCATCGTCGAGACCGAGCTCGTCGAGCTCGCGTCGGCTCCAGGCGGTAGAAGTCGCAATGGGTGAGGGTGAGACGCGGCGTCTCGTAATGCTGCATCAGCGCGAAGGTCGGGCTCGGCACTTCGCCCTCGCCGCCGAGCCGGGTGACCAGCGCGCGGGCGAAGGTGGTCTTGCCGGCGCCGAGCGGCCCGGACAGCGCGATGACGTCGCCGGCTTTGAGTGTGACGGCGAGACGGCTGGCGAGAGATGTCGAGCCGGACGAGATCGACATCGTCGAGACTCCAACTTGCGGTCATCCGGTCGCGGCTTGACTGGTAGCGGCAGCTCGTCGGGCTCGGCCGTCTCGCCGCGCCGGCTCCTGCTTGAGCGGCAGCTAGCACCGTGACGCGCGTTCCGCGTCCCGGCGCCGAGTCGAGCGACACCGTGCCGCCATGCAGCTCGGCGAGGCTCTTGACGATGGACAGCCCGAGCCCGGCGCCGCGATGGCGCGAGCCATGGGAACGGCTCTCGAAGCGATCGAACACCGTCTGCTGGTAGTCCTCGGGAATGCCGACGCCTTGATCCTCGACGGCGAAAGCGATCATGGAATTCTTCCGCTCGCAGCGAAGCGCGATCTTGCCGCCGTCGTCGGAGAAGCCGATGGCGTTGGAGAGCAAGATTATACAACATCTGGGTGACCCGACGGTGACGTCGGCGACGAACTCATCGATGCCGGGCTCGATCGCGATGTCGAGCTCGACGTCGTTCTGCTTGAGCCGCTCCGCCACCCCCTGCACCGCCTGTTCGATCACGTCCTGGACTTTCACGGTCGACAGCGTCAGCTCGAGCGTTCCGGCGTCGATGGTCGCCAGATCGAGAATATCATCGATGATGGCGAGAAGGGTGCGTCCCGACAGGCGAATGTCGCCGAGATAGTCGCGCTGCCGCTCGGTCAGCGGGCCGGCGATCGGGCTCGCCAGCAGCTCGCTGAAGCCGATGATGTTGGTGAGCGGGCGTACGGAGCTCGTAGGAAACGTGGCTGATGAAGGCGGTCTTGAGGCGGTCGGCCGCCTCCAGCGCCTCGGCGCGCTCGATCAGCGCGCGCTCCGCCTTTTTCGAGTCCGACACATCGACATAGGTGAGCAGCGTTCCGCCGTCGGGGAGCGGCAGCATCGCCGAGGTGACCACGCTGCCGTCGGCCCGGTCGAACTGCCGCTCATCGGAGTGCCGTTCGGCCACGATGGCGGTCACCGCGGTTCTTGATGCGCTCCCATTCCTCGGGCGCGTCGTAGAGCACGCGGCAGCAGCCGATGACGTCGTCGATATGCGGCTCGCCGTCGAGTTGGCGCGGGTTCAGCCGCCAGATGGTGGCGAAGGCGCGGTTGTAGAGGCGCAAGCGGCCGCTCGGTGCGAACACCGCCACGCCTTCGCGCAACGTGTCGAGCGTTTCGCGCTGCACCTCGATCAGCGCGTTGTATCGGCTTTCGAGCGAGATCCGCTCGGTGACGTTCTCGTAGAGATAGGTCACACCGGCCTCACCCTCGCTGTCGGCGACGACATGGAGCGTGCGGCCGTCAGGCAGGTGCCATAGATCCTCGATCTGGCGCATCCGACCCGTAACAGGCGAGCCAGTCCTTCTTCCATGCGCGATAGTCGGCCTTCTCCGGCAGCCGCCGCGCCTGGCGAAGCCGGTCGAGGATCTCGCCGTCGCGGGGAAGCGTGGCCAGCCATTCGGGCTCGAGCTGCCACAGTTCCACATAGGCCTGATTGAAATGGGTGAGCCGCTGCTCGGCATCGAACACGGCGAAGGCCGTGGCCAGCCGGTCGAAGCTCCTGAAGCGCGTCTCGAGGTTCGGCCTGGGCTCGGCGGGGGCGCGCGCGGCCCTGTGCGCCTCGTCGAGCAGACCGCGCAGCGAGGCGACCTGCTCCTCGAGCTGGCGGTGCCTGGCGGCGACATCGGCCAGATCGAGCCTGCGTCCGGCCAGATCGCGCACCTTGAGCACGATGGTCCGGCCGGCGGTGCGGCCGTCGACCTCGACATAGCGCTCGCGGGCCGTGCGCAGCATCAAATTGAACGGCTCGCCCCGCTCCACCAGCGCGTCGATGGCGTCGTCAAGCTCGCGCGGCTGAGGCGGCGTCGAGCCAATCGGCGAACTTGAGTAGTCCGGCTGGTATCGCGCGGCACGCCGAGCGCCGCCGGCAGGGTGGAGATCAGCAGCTCCGCCTCGCCGCCCTCCGCCACCGTCAGCAGCGCCTGCGGCTCGGCCGCGAGCAGCGTGTCGAGCGTGCTCTCGCTCAGGCGATAGCGCTCAGCCTCGAGATAGGCGGCAGCCTCGGCCTTGCGCGCCCGTTCCGTGGCGCGCAGACAGGCGATCGCGGTCCAGACCGCAAAGGCGATGATGCCGAGACTGATGCCGAGCAGAAGCAGGGTGCGGGCGTCGAACATCGAGGCCTCGCTCGCGGCGAGCGCGGCCTCGAGCGGAGCAAGCGACAGAAGAATTGAGCAGGCGACGACGCGGAACAGCACTACTGGCCACCTTGATGAAGGTGCAGCCTTGCCCCCGCTGGTCCGCATGGTCCCTCGCTCCCACGCTGCCGCCCATGGCCTCGCCTCGCCTAAACGCTGCCACAGACTGAACGCGGTCCGATCGACCCCGCGAGCCTCAAGGCGAATCACGCGTTAGCTTAGCTTCATCGCCGAGTCTTGCCCACAGCCGCGAGCGCTTTGGTTAATCATGCCGCGGCTGCTGTCATAATCAGTAGCGGTACTGCTCGGGCTTGTAGGGGCCCTCGACCGGCACGCCGATATACTCGGCCTGGTCCGGCCTGAGCGCGGTCAGCTTGACGCCGACCTTGCCGAGATGAAGCCGCGCCACCTTCTCATCGAGCTGCTTCGGCAGGGTATAGACCTTGTTCTCGTATTGGCCCGGATTGGCCCACAGCTCCATTTGCGCCAGCGTCTGATTGGTGAACGAGGCGCTCATCACGAAGCTCGGATGGCCCATGGCGTTGCCGAGATTGACCAGCCTCCCCTCCGACAACAGGATGATGCGGTGCCCGTCGGGGAACTCGATCTCGTCCACCTGCGGCTTCACATTGTCCCATTTCATGTTCTTCAGGGCGGCGACCTGGATCTCGGAGTCGAAGTGGCCGATATTGCAGACGATGGCGCGGTCCTTCATCGCCCGCATATGGTCGATGGTGATGACGTCCTTGTTGCCGGTGGCGGTGACGAAGATGTCGGCGCGCTGCGCCGCGTCCTCCATGGTGGTGACCTCGTAGCCTTCCATCGACGCTTGCAGCGCGCAGATCGGGTCGATCTCCGACACCAGCACGCGGCAGCCGGCGTTCCTGAGCGAAGCGGCTGAGCCCTTGCCGACATCGCCGAAGCCCGCGACCATCGCCACCTTGCCGGCCATCATCACGTCGGTGCCGCGGCGGATGCCGTCGACCAGGCTTTCGCGGCAGCCATAGAGATTGTCGAATTTCGACTTGGTGACGCTGTCATTGACGTTGATGGCGGGGAACAGCAGCGTGCCCTTTTTCTGCATCTCGTAGAGCCGGTGCACGCCGGTGGTGGTTTCCTCGGTCACGCCCTTGATGTTCTTGGCGATCTCCGAATACCAGCCCGGCTTATCCTTCAGCCGCTGCTTGATCGCGGCGAACAGGACCTCTTCTTCTTCGTTGGTCGCCTTGTCGAGAAAGCCGGTGTCGCCCTTCTCGGCGCGCACGCCGAGATGGATCAGCAGCGTCGCGTCGCCGCCGTCGTCGAGGATCATGTTGGGCGTGCCGCCGTCGGCCCATTCGAAGATGCGGTGGGTGTAGTCCCAATACTCCTCGAGACTCTCGCCCTTGAAGGCGAATACCGGGACGCCGGTGGCGGCGATCGCCGCGGCGGCGTGATCCTGGGTCGAATAGATATTGCATGAGGCCCAGCGAATATCGGCGCCGAGCGCTTTCAGCGTCTCGATCAACACTGCGGTCTGGATGGTCATGTGCAGCGATCCGGCAATGCGCGCGCCCTTCAAGGGCTGCCGCGCACCAAATTCCTCGCGCACGGCCATCAGGCCGGGCATCTCGGTCTCGGCGATGGCGATTTCCTTGCGGCCCCAATCGGCAAGGGCGATATCTTTGACGTGATAGTTCATTGAGAGCCTCTATTCCTGGCCTGTGACTATAAGGATATAAAGAAGTCTTTATACGTTTTCCAGGCCCCTCGCAACCTTGGGGAACTGGCTTGAGGGGCCTTCATCCCGATTTTCTTGCCACGGACCGGGGCTTGATTCACGTCAGGGCCGAGATCAAACTTAAAGGCGAGGGTTATTCATGCTCGATCCCGACCGAAGCAGCGTCCTGCCATCCCGGATTTATGTCTGGGATCGGTTCGTGCGAGTGTTCCACTGGATTTTGGTCGTGGCCTTCACCGTCGCCTATCTGACCGAGGACGACCTGCTCAGCGTTCACGTCTGGGCCGGTTACCTGGTCGGCGGGCTGATCGTGGCGCGCGTGATCTGGGGCTTCGTCGGACCGGCCCACGCCCGCTTCGCCGATTTCGTCACCACGCCGGCCGAGGCGCTTCGTTACGTGCGCGACCTGTTATTGTTACGCTCCCAACGCCATCTCGGCCACAGCCCAGGCGGCGGCGCCATGGTGGTGGTGCTGCTGGTGCTGTTGGCCGCGACCGTGGTGACCGGACTGGTGGTCTATGGCGGCGACCAGCAGGCAGGGCCGCTGGCCGGGATGTTCACGAAGGAAACCGGCGCGTCGATGGAAGACGTGCATGAGGTTCTGGCCAACATCTCGCTGGCGCTGGTCATCGCTCATGTCGCTGCGGTGGTGTTTGCCAGCTTCGCCCATCACGAGAACCTGGTCCGCGCCATGCTGACCGGCTACAAGCGCCCCTAATCCTCTTCGCCGAAGCCAGACTTCACCAGCTTGACCAGCGCTTCGAGCGCGGCCGGCGCTTCCGTTCCTTCGGCCTCGATCAGGATGGTGTGGCCCTGGCCCGCGGCCAGCATCATCAGCCCCATGATCGAGGTGCCGCCGACGGTATGGCCTTCGCGCGTCACCCGCACCTGGGCGCTGAAATTGGCGGCGCAGCGCACGAACTGCGCCGAGGCCCGCGCGTGCAGACCCTTCTTGTTGGGGATCATCACCTCGGCGGAGCAGAGACCGGCGCGCGGCTCTGTCGTGTTATCGCGAACCCTTGCCACGCTTAGTTCGCCGCAAGGATCTGGCTTGCGACACTGATATATTTGCGCCCGGCCTCCTGCGCCTGGGTGATCGCCTCGTCGAGCCCGCACTCGCCCCTGACGCTGGCGAGCTTCACCAGCATCGGGAGATTGACGCCGGCAATCACCTCTACGTTGGACCGCTCCATTGCCGAGATCGCGAGATTGGACGGCGTGCCGCCAAACATGTCGGTGAGAACGACGACGCCATCGCCGGAATCGACATGGGCAAGAGCGGTCAGCATATCGCTCCTCCGCACGTCGAGATCGTCATCCGGTCCGATCGAGATGGTTTCGATCTGTTCCTGGGGTCCGACCACATGCTCAAGCGCGGCACGGAATTCGTGCGCGAGTCTGCCGTGCGTGACGATGACGACGCCGATCATGTTGCCCCTTGGGTCAAAGTCCCCAGCCAAAGGCCGCTATCTTTGTCGGGAGAGGTGCCATGTGCAAGTGCGAACCTTGCCTTAATTCGCATTGTCGGGGGTTGCCGCTAAAAGCGCCATTTTGAGTTTCAGCGGCGCCGACAGCTCGAATGGCGCAAGCTTCAGCGCCGGCACGGGCAGCCCGGCGATCTCGGTGCGCTCCCACGGCTCCGGCGGCATTCTCGGCACGTCCTTCCCCTCGACCAGGTCGCACACCAGCACCAGCGCCGCTTCCGCCGCGAACGGCATTTCGACGATCCCAAGCCCGCGCACTTCGATCTTGCCGGCGATGGTGGTGGGGGGCGACGCCAGCAGCGCCCCGTTGGCGCCGGCCGCGACCCAAACCTGATCGTCGGCCACCAGCAGCGGTTGCAGCGCGCCGTCGCCGGGCAGCGCCAGAAATCTCAAGGCGAGATCCGACTTGCCAGAGCCCGGCCTGCCGCGCAGCAGCGCAGCGCGCCGCCCGAATGCCACGCAGGTGCCATGGACCAGCTCGCGCGCCTCTTTCAAACATGCCTCTCGATCGCTGGTATCAGGTTGCCGGCAGCCGGATCACGAACCGCGCGCCGCCGCTGGCGCGGTCGCCGCCATCCCCCTTGCCGCGCCACATGACGGCCGGAGGACGGTTCTCGGCATAGAGGCGTCCGCCGTGGGCCACCACGATCTGACGCGAGATATTGAGCCCGAGCCCGGAGTTCTGGCCGAAGCTCTCTTGCGGCCGGTCGGTATAGAAGCGCTCGAAAATGCGTTCGAGATTTTCCGCCGGGATGCCGGGACCTTCGTCCTCGATCGCGATCTGAATCTCGGCGCCGATCCGGCGGGCCACCACCGCGACTCTGCCGCCGGGCGGCGAGAACGAGATGGCGTTGTCGAGCAGATTGACGATGACCTGGCTCAAGCGGCTGTCATGGCCGGTGACGCGATAGGGATGAGCGCCCGGCGCGTAGGCGATGTCGAACGCGACGTCGGGCGTATCGCCCCGATGAATGTCGTTGAACAGCGATACCGTGGTGCGCAACAGATCGGCCATGTCGACCGCCTTGGCATCCTCGCGCGCCAGCTCGGCATCGAGCCGCGAGGCGTCGGAGATGTCGCTGATCAGCCGGTCGAGCCGCCTAACGTCATGCTGGATGATCTCCATCAACCGCTCTTTCGACTCCGCCGTCTTGGCCAGCGGCAGCGTTTCGGTCGCGCTGCGCAAGGAGGTGAGCGGATTCTTGAGCTCGTGCGCCACGTCGGCGGCGAAGCTTTCGATGGCGTCGATCCGCCGATAGAGCGCCGTGGTCATGTCGCGCAGCGCGCCTGACAGATGGCCGATCTCATCGGTGCGGTCGGTGAAGTCCGGGATCTCGGCGCGGGCTCTGACGCTGTGCCGCACGCTCTCGGCGGCCGCCGCCAGCCGCTGCACCGGCCCCGCGATGGTGTTGGCGAGGATCACCGACAGCACGATGGTGACGGCGGCGGCAAACAGCGACACCCGCACGATGCCCCAGCGCTCCGCGGCGACGATGTTGTCGATGTCGCCGCCCCGCGTCGACAGCAGCAGCACGCCAAGCACGGCGCGCATGCGCTGGATCGGCACCGCCACCGACACCACCAGTTCGCCCTTGTCGTTGATCCTGACGATCGGCACCGAGGTCCCGGTCAAAGCGGTCGCCACCTCGGGGTAGGCCTTGCCGTTGGCGCCGCCGATCTCGGTATAAAGCGGCAGATCGTATTGCCGCATATGTGTCTTCGCCGCCTGCCAGAATCGGGTCAGAACGTCGGGCTTCTCCACGTCGGGCGCCGGCAAATCGTAGCGCAGCACCTCGCCACGCGAGTAGAAGGTGTCGGAATTGAGGATCAGCGCGCCGTCGCGACTATAGATGCGGGCGCGGCTTCCCGTGGGCTTCACCAGCGGGCGTAGGATCGGCGCGGCACGCTCGGGATCGATGGTGAATTCCAGCGAGTTGGAAAGAGCGTCGTCGTCGGCCTGCGCCTGGCCCTGTTCCTGTTCGAGCAGCTTCTCGGGATCGAGTTGAACTTCGTTGGTGTCGACGCCGGCCGACGCGGCGATGGCGCGGGCGATGATCTCGCCTTGGGTCAACAGGCTCTGCACCTTGGCGTCGATCAGCCCGGCGCGGAACTGGTTGAGATAAAGGATGCCCGACACCAGGATCGCGAGCCCGATCAGATTGAGCACGACGATGCGCCGGGTCAGGCTGGAGAAGCCGTGGCGGAAGGGAAGGTGCTCGGCGAGCCAGCCGAAGCCGCGCAGCGTGCGGTTGCGGATGACCCGCAGGACCCGGCGCGCACGCTGCTTGAGCGTGGCCGCGTCAGGCCGTTGCCAGGACCTGTCGGCCTCGGCGGTCATCGGCTTCGCCCGTTACTCTTTGAATCGGTAGCCAACGCCATAGAGCGTCTCGATCACGTCGAAGCTCTGGTCGACCGCCTTGAACTTCTTGCGCAAGCGTTTGATATGGCTGTCGATGGTGCGGTCGTCGACATAGACTTGGTCATCATAAGCCGCATCCATCAACGCGTCGCGGCTTTTCACCACGCCGGGACGGGCGGCAAGCGACTGCAAAATCAGGAATTCGGTCACCGTCAGGGTGACCTGCCGGTTGTCCCACACGCAGGTGTGGCGTTCGGGATCCATCTTCAGCTTGCCGCGCTCGAGCACCTTCGACTTGTCTTCGACCACGCCGGCGGCCGCATCGCGCGGCTGGGCGCGCCTGAGCACCGCCTTGACCCGCTCGACCAGCAGCCGCTGCGGGAATGGCTTGCGGATGAAATCGTCGGCGCCCATCTTGAGGCCGAACAGCTCGTCGATCTCCTCGTCCTTCGAGGTGAGGAAGATCACCGGTAGCTCGCTCCGCTGGCGCAGCCGGCGCAACAGCTCCATGCCGTCCATGCGCGGCATCTTGATATCCAGGATGGCGAGGTCCGGGGGGCTCTCGGCGAAGCCGTCCAGCGCACTTGCGCCATCGTTGTAAGTCTGGGTCTTATAGCCCTCGGCCTCGAGCACCATGCGCAGCGAGGTGAGGATATTACGGTCGTCGTCGACAAGTGCGATTGTTGGCATTTGGGGGGCCCTTGCGGCGCTTGACGTGGTTAAGAGTGTAGGGGACTTAGGCTGCGTTTTAGTATGGCAGCATTGGGGCGCGGTCCGCCACCCGTCTCTACCGTGGTGCAACAAATACCGCTATGGCGCAAGTAAATAAGTCTTCAGAAATGCTGGCAAAATCCGACATTGCGGCCTCTGCGCGCGCCCTAATGCGCCGCGCCTTCAAGGGCTCGCTGGCGACCATCGACCGCGCCAGCAATTATCCATATGTCTCGCTCATTACGCTCGCGACCGACCCCTCCGGCGCCCCCGTCTTTCTCATTTCGAAACTCGCCCGTCACACCGCGAACCTTGCCGTCGACGACCGCGCCTCGGTGCTGATCGACGAGACCGGCGCGCTCGCTGATCCGCTGCAGGGCGCACGGCTCACGCTGCGCGGCCGGGCCGAGCCTACCGGTGATGACGCGGTCAGGCGGAGATTCCTGGCGCGGCATCCGGAAGCCGCGGTCTATGCCGATTTTCCCGATTTCGGCTTTTGGCGGCTCAAGATTGAGGGCGCCCACTTTATCGGCGGCTTCGGCCGCATCTTCAATCTCGAACCGGGCGATCTCCTCCTGCCGCTCGAGGGTGCCGATGAGCTCGTTGCGGCCGAGCCGGGCATTATCGAGCACATGAACGAGGACCACGCCGATGCGCTCGAGCTTTACGCCACGGCCCTCGGCGACGCGGGCCCCGGCGCGTGGCGCATGGCCGGCATCGATCCCGAGGGTTTCGACATCGCGCTCGACGGACAGGCGCGGCGCATCCTGTTCGCCCAGCCGGTCGTCACGCCCGCCGAGGCGCGCACCGAACTGGTCAGACTCGCCGCCGAAGCCCGCGCCGGGCGGCAATAACCCCGATTTTTGGACCTAATTGTCATCCGACCGTGCCTTGAAAGCCGCGCGCGATCAGTGCTAGGTCAGGGGCGGCCTTTCGCCCACCCAATCCATCACTTCGCCGGGGATCCCACCGCATGAGCGTACAGTCAAAGATTGCGCCTGAAGGAGCCAAGTCCACCAACCCGAAAGTGCTTGCTTTCGTCGAGGAGGCCAAGGCGCTGTTCAAGCCTGAGAACGTCGTGTGGTGCGACGGCTCCAAGGAGGAATATCAGCGGCTGCTGAAATCGCTCGTCGACGGCGGCACGGCCATGTGGCTGAACCCCGACAAGCGGCCGAACTCGATCCTGGTGCGCTCCGATCCCAAGGACGTCGCCCGGGTCGAGGACCAGACCTATATCTGCGCGAAGAACAAAGACGACGCCGGCCCGACCAACAACTGGTTCGACCCGGCCGAGATGAAGGCGACGCTCAAGAAGCTCTATGACGGCGCCATGGCCGGCCGCACCATGTTTGTGCTGCCCTATTCGATGGGCCCGGTCGGCTCGCCCATCGCCGGCATCGGCGTCATGGTCACCGACTCGGCTTACGCCGTGGCCAATATGCACATCATGACCCGCGTCGGCGACAAGGTGTGGAAGGCGCTCGGCAACTCGGACGATTTCGTGCGCGGCATGCACACCGTCGGCTATCCGCTCTCCACGCCCACCACCGCCGACGTGCCGTGGCCCTGCAACGAAACCAAATACATCGCGCATTTCCCCGAGACCCGCGAGATCTGGTCTTACGGCTCCGGTTATGGCGGCAACGCGTTGCTCGGCAAGAAGTGCCACGCGCTCCGCATCGCCTCGGTGAAGGCCCGCGACGAGGGCTGGATGGCCGAGCACATGCTGATTCTCAAGCTCACCAATCCCGAAGGAAAATCGAAATTCATCGCCGCCGCATTCCCGTCGGCCTGTGGCAAGACCAACCTCGCCATGGTCAACCCGACCATCCCGGGTTGGAAGGCCGAGACTATCGGCGACGACATTTGCTGGATGAAATTCGGCGCGGACGGCAGGCTCTATGCCATCAATCCCGAGACCGGCTTCTTCGGCGTGGCGCCCGGCACCTCGAACGAATCGAACGCCAATGCCATGAAGACGCTCGCCGCCAACTGCATCTATTCCAACGTCGCGTTGACCGATGACGGCGACGTGTGGTGGGAGCAAATGGGCACGACGCCGGAACACACGGTCGATTGGATGCGCCGCAACTGGACCCCGGCCTCCGGCCGCACCGCCGCGCACGCCAATGCGCGCTTCACCGCGCCGGCTTCACAATGCCCCGTGATCGCCAAGGAGTGGGAAGATCCGAAGGGCGTGCCGATCGACGCCATTCTATTCGGCGGACGCCGCGCCACCGTGGTGCCGCTCGTCACCGAAGCGCTCAACTGGCAACATGGCACGTTCCTGGGCTCGATCATGGCCTCGGAGAAGACCGCGGCAGCCTCGGGGGTGAAGGGCGACATTCGCCGCGATCCGATGGCGATGCTGCCGTTCTGCGGCTACCACATGGGCGATTACTTCGCGCACTGGCTGAAGATGGGCCAGAAGGGCGGCGCCAAGATGCCGAAGATTTTCTACGTGAACTGGTTCCGCAAGAATAAGGACGGCAAGTTCATGTGGCCCGGTTATGCCGAGAACAGCCGCGTGCTGAAATGGATCTTCGACCGTTGCGACGGCAAGGCCGACGCCGTCGATACGCCGATCGGCAAGGTTCCCGCCGAAGGCGCGATCGACGTCAAGGGCGTGAAGGTCGCTCCCGCCGACATGAAGGAAATGACGAGCGTGGACAAGGCGGGCTGGAAGGCCGAAATCCCGCTGATCAAGGAGCACTTCGCCACGTTCGGCGCCAAGTTGCCGAAAGCGCTCAGCGACGAGCTCGCCGCGCTCGAGAAGCGGCTAGCCTGATCGCGGCAGCGTCTCATTTCCCGTGTCTGGCCAAGCGTGTCAGACACGCGACACGATAAACAGAACGGCCCGCGCGGCTCACTGCGCGGCCGTTCTACATTCTCTGTCTCTCCGCTACGGACGATGCCTCTACCGCAGCGCACCGCCGTCATTTGCCACTGATGCAGTATCGCTGGGTGATCGTGCAGGTGACATGATCGCGGCCCGCGCATTTCCAGGTGGCCTTTTCGTATATCACGCGCTTGCCATACTTCGCGTCGAGCTGGCGTACCTTGACAAGGCCCTTGTTGTTGGCCGCTTGAAGCGCATCGCTCTCGCTGAGGCCAAATCCCGAATAGGAGAGGAGACCGCAAGAAGCACTTGCGGCTGGTGGTGAAAACGATACGACCCCGATGGCGCAAGCGATGCTGCTCAGCACGATGGTTTTCAGTGACATGATCTCTTCCTTCGAATTGGCGATGCGACGTCTGATTTTTTCGGCGGACGCCGATCTCGGGCCCATAGGCTTCAATCGATAGAGCGGCATACCTCCCACGGCGAGGCGATTGACAGTATCCGGACATTATTCCGCGGCGCAAGCCTTGGCTCCGTCGGGCAAGCCACGCCAGAAACTGTCGTCGCTGGAGAGGGTTCAGCGGGGAACGCTTGCCCTATGTCGCGCTTCGCCTTAGGCAACACGCATGGGGAGCACCCGAAGCGTCGTGGCCGCAGGGCACGAACTGACCGCCTCGGCTGCGGCCGAGATCCTGGAGGACGGCGGCAACGCCTTCGACGCGGCGCTCGCCGCGACGTTCATGACGTTCATCGCCGAGGCGGTGTTCGCTTCGCCCGGCGGCGGCGGCTTTCTCATGGCGCGGCAGGTCGGCGGAGACAAGGCGGCATTGTTCGACTTCTTCGTTGAGACGCCGCTCAAGCGCCGCGGCGAAAACGACGTCTCGTTCTTTCCGATCCACGCCGATTTCGGCCCGGCCAAGCAGGAGTTCCATATCGGGCTGGGCTCGAGCGCCACGCCCGGCATGGTGCCCGGCCTGTTCGCCGTCCACGAGGCGCTGTGCCGGCTGCCGATGAAGCGCCTGGTCGAGCCGGCGGTGCGGGCGGCGCGCGCGGGCTTTCCGCTGAGCGACTTCCAGGCCTATCTGTTCACCGTCATCGCCCCCATCCTCACCGCCAGCCCAAGCGTCGCGCGCATCTTTGCGCCGGGCGGCAAGCTGATGGAAGCGGGCGCGATCTTCCGCAACGAGGAGCTGGCCGACACGCTTGAATGGCTGGCCGAGGACGGCGCGCGCCTGTTCGTCGATGGCGATGTCGGCCAGGCGATCGTGGCCGAGTCGCGGAGCCTCGGCGGTCATCTGCGCTATGACGATCTCACGCGCTACCGCGTCGAGCGGCGCGAGCCGCTTTATTGGCGGCATGGACGCGCCACCGTGGCGCTGAACCCGCCACCAGCCGCGAGCGGAGCGCTGATCGCCTTCGGCTTGGCCTATCTCGAAGCGCTGGCCGAGAGCGGTCGCGCCATCGATGCGCAGGCGTTGCACCAAGCCATGGCGGCGACCAACGAAGCGCGGGCCACGCACGGCGAGGGACTCGCCGAGCGCCTCGCCGGCGGTGTGCTGGCCAAGGAGCTGCGTGAGGCGCAGCGCCATCCGCCGGCCTATCGCGGCACCACCCAGGTGAGCGTGATCGACGCCGAGGGCAACGCCGCTTCGGTCAGTCTCTCCAACGGCGAGGGCGACGGCGTCATCGTCGGCAGGTTCGGCTTCATGCTGAACAACATGCTGGGCGAGGAAGACCTCTCGACCGGCCGCCTCGATCAATGGCGCGAGGGCACGCGCCTGTCCTCGATGATGGCGCCGACCATCATTCTCGAGCCGGACGGGACGGTGACGGCGCTTGGCACCGGCGGCTCGAACCGCATCAGGACCGCCATTCTGCAAGTCGCGGTCGCGCTGCTCGACCATGGCCTGAGCCTTGAGGACGCGATCGAGGCGCCACGGCTTCATGTCGAGCGAGACGGCACGGTCAGCTTCGAGCCGGGCCTGCCGGAGGAAGCCGCCGCGGCGTTTCGGGCGCTCGGCGAGCAGGCCAAGGCCTGGCCTGAGCGCAATCTGTTCTTCGGCGGCGTTCATGCCGCACGCCGCCATGCCAAAGGCGGCGTGGAGGGCGCGGGCGATCCGCGCCGCCAGGGCGTGGCGCTGATCATATGAGCGGCCGTTGATGTCGCGAACGGACAATTAGGCGTCGCTAATTGTCAACAAGGCGCCAGCGCCCGGCGCAAAATGGGGCGACTGCCGGGGAGGGAGCCATGAAGAACGCCATCGCCATCCGCCATGTCGCCTTCGAGGACGCCGGCACGCTCGAGCCGGTGCTGAAAGAGCGCGGCATTTCCCTCGACTATCTCGACGCCGGCGTCGACGATCTCACGCCGGCCAAGGACGCCGATCTCCTGGTCGTGCTCGGTGGGCCGATCGGCATCTACGAGGTCGACCGCTATCCCTTTCTCAAGCGCGAGCTGGCGGTGATCGAGGCGGCGGTCAAAAAGGCCGTGCCGGTGATCGGCATCTGCCTCGGCTGTCAGGCGCTCGCCGCCGTGCTTGCTGCCCGTGTCTATCCCGGCAAGCAAAAGGAGCTCGGCTGGGACGAGATGACCCTGACGGCGGAAGGCAAGTCCTCGCCGCTTGGCGCGATCGAGGGCGTCCGCGTGCTCAACTGGCATGGCGACACGTTCGACTTGCCCGTCGGCGCGACGCGCCTCGCCTCGACGAAGATCACGCCGAACCAGGCCTTCACCTATGGCCCCAAGGTGCTGGCGCTGCAATTCCATGTCGAGCTGCCCGAGCGCGATCTCGAGCGTTGGCTGATCGGCCATACGCTCGAGCTGTCGACGTCGAAGGTGGATTTCGCCAAGATGCGCGCCGACACCGCGCGCTTCGCCCCCGCCGCCAATGCGGCGAGCCAGCGCCTGTTCAACGATTGGCTCGACGGCGCCTCAGCCTAGGCTGACACTTCATCCCTCCCCCAACGCGGGGAGGGCGGCACGCCCCGATCTTGGCGAAGCCAAGTCGGTCGGCGTGACGGGTGGGGGGTCTTTCCAAAGCCGCGGATCATTCACCCCACCCGGCGCGCGAAATGCGCGCCGACCTCCCCGTCAAGGGGAGGTATGGAGATTCACTTAGAGCGGAGTCTGCGGCTCGGGCTCAGCCACCTGTCCCACCGTTTCGCCCGGCGTCACCGGCAACTCGCGGGTGTCGGGCGACTTCGTGTCGTCGCCCTTGGCGTTCCACCAGGTCGAGGCATAGGTCACGCCGCCGCTGCGCTTGGTGAGATGGGTCACCATCTCTTCGCCCGGGTAGTAATAGACGGTCCACGGACCGTCCACGTTCTTGGGGATGGCGCGCCACGTCACCAGCACCACCTCGCCCGGCTTGGCGTCGCCCTTCTTGACCTCCACCACTTTGAGCTGGGCGAGATAGCCCGGCAGCGCCTCGCCGGTCGCCTCGTCGGTGGTGATGCTGGTGCAGGTCACCGCCAGCACCCGCACCTGCGCCACCAGGTCGCTCTTGTCGGTGAGCTCCTGCTCCGACATCGGCGCCGGCACGGCGAGCGCGGGCAACGTCGTAACGAAAGCCAAGACCAACAGGCTGACAAATTTCAAAGGGCGCATGGGTCCTCCTTGACGCCTTTTACTCGACCGTCATGCCCGGGCTTGACCGGGCCATCCATGCCGTTACCGCGCCACGCAACGAGAGGTCAATGGATTGGATGGCTGGATCAAGTCCGGCAATGACGAAATCCTGCGATCATTTGCCGTGTTTGGGGATTGCGGCCGTCTCGCCGGGCGTGGTCGGCAGCTCGGTGATGACCGGCTTGCTCACCACGGTGCCGCGCGCGTTCCACCACGCGCTGGTATATTGGCCGTCTTTGCCGATGAGATGGGTCCACACCATCTCGCCCGGATAATAATAGACGCTCCAAGGGCCGAGCAGGCCGGTGGGGATGGCATGGAAGCTGATCGTGACGGTATCGCCCTTCACCTCCTCGCCCTTGATGACCTCGATCAATTCGGCCTCGGCGGTCCAGCTCGGCAGTTCCTCGCCGCCGTGCTCGTCCTTGGCGAAGCTGACGCAAGTCACCGACTTGATGCGGACCAGCGCCACCAGATCGCTCTTGGTCAATAGCTCTTCTTTGGACATCGGCGCCGGCAGAGCGAGCGCCGGCGCGGCAAAGACGCCGACTAACAGGATGGTAAGGACAAGGCGGCGCATGGGACCTCCTCTGGGGCTTATGAGTTTACAGTCCCGCCTGCGTCAGCAAAAAGGCGCCGTGAGCCAGTCCAGGGAGGACACCGAGCATGGTCAATATCTATCTGTTCATCGAGCTCATCCGCGCGGCCAGCGCCCCCGATGTCGCCGACCACATCAAGGGTCTCAGCCTCGCCAACTGCAAATTTGCCAATGTCGTGGTGCTGTCGAGCGAGAAGCTCGTCGCCCAGCTCGACTGCGCGACGGCGGAGGATGGCACAAAGGTGGTGCTCGAAACCCTCACCAAGGTCGAGGGCGTGGTGCAGACCAACATCATCGCCGTGGTCAAGCCGGTGAAGCATTAAGGTCCTAATGCGCGGCTTCCCAATTGTCGCCTGAGCGCGCGTCGACTTTCAGCGGGACGCTCAAGCGCAAGACCGGCTCCGGCGCGCCCTCCATCACGCTTCTCGCCACCTCCATGGTCTTGTCGACCTCGTCCTCCGGCGCCTCGAACACCAGCTCGTCATGCACCTGCATCAGCATGCGCGCGGCGAGGCCCGCCTCAGCCAGTGCCGGCCCCATGCGGATCATAGCGCGGCGGATGATGTCGGCGGCCGAGCCCTGGATCGGCGCGTTGATGGCGGCGCGCTCGTAATTGCCGCGCAGGCTCGGGTTCTTGGTGTTGATCTCGGGGTAGTGCACCTTCCGCCCGAACAGCGTCTTGACGAAGCCGGTGCGGCGCGCTTCCGCCTTCATCGCCTCCATGTAATCGCGGATGCCGGGGAAGCGCTCGAAATAGGTCTTGATATAGGCGCCGGCCTCGCTCCGGCCGATGCCGAGCTGGGCGGCCAGCCCGACCGAGGAGATGCCGTAGATGATGCCGAAATTGATGGCCTTGGCCCTGCGGCGAATGCCGGGGTCCATGCCTTGGATCGGCACGCCGAACATCTCGGATGCGGTCATGGCGTGGATGTCGAGGCCGTCGGCGAAGGCCTGGCGCAGCGTCGGCGTGTCGGCCATGTGGGCCAGGACGCGCAGCTCGATCTGGCTGTAATCGGCGCTGATCAGCTTCTTGCCCTTATCCGCCACGAACGCCTTGCGGATCGAGCGCCCCTCGGCGGTCCGCACCGGGATGTTCTGCAAATTCGGCTCGACCGATGACAGCCGTCCGGTGGTGGTGGCGGCCAAGGCGTAAGACGTGTGCACGCGTCCGGTCTCGGGATGGATGTAGGTCGGCAGCGCGTCGGTATAGGTGCTCTTGAGCTTGGCCAGCAGCCGCCAGTCGAGCACCTTGCGCGGCAGCTCGTGGCCCTCGGCCGCCAGCTCTTCCAGTGCCGCCGCGTCGGTGCTCCACGCCCCGGTCTTGGTGCGCCTGCCGCCGGAGAGGCTCATCTTGTCGAACAGGATCTCGCCGAGCTGCTTGGGCGAGCCGATATTGAACGCCTCGCCGGCCAGCGCCGTGATCTCGTCCTCGAGCCGCGCGATGGTCTGGGCGAAGGACAGCGACAGGCTTGCCAGCGTGGCGCGCTCGACCTTGACCCCGGTCCGCTCCATCCGCGCCAGCACGGCGGAGAGCGGCCGCTCCAGCGTCTCGTAGACCGTGGTCACCGCCTCGGCCGACAGGCGCGGCTTGAGCACCAGCCAGAGCCTGAGGCCGATGTCGGTCTCCTCGCCGGCATATTCGGTGGCCGGGACGACCGCCACGCGGTCGAAGGCGACCGCGTTGCGGCCCGAGCCCATCACCTCTTTCTCGGTGAGGCAGGTATAGCCGAGCAGGCGCCCGGCGAGCTGGTCGGGCAGATGCTCGGCGCGGCCGGCGTCGAGCGCGTAGGACATCAGGCAGGGATCGTCGACCGCCGTGAGCGCGATGCCGTAGCGGGCTAGCGCCACCATGTCGAATTTGGCATTCTGCACGATCTTGAGCACGCTCTCGTCCTCGAGAATGGGCTTGAGCAAATCGAGCGCCGCGCGCATCGGGATTTGCGCGATCGCGTCGCCGCCGAGATCGAGCCCGTCGCCGGCGCGATGTGCCAGGGGCACATAGGCGGCATGTCCCGGCACCAGCGCGAGCGCCACGCCGACCAGCTCGCCCTGCATCGGGTCCGATGTATTGAGCTTCGCCCTGAAGGCGAAATGGCCCTGATAGCGCGCCGCGTCGAGCAGGTCGGTGAGCCTGGCCGCGTCCGTCACGGTCTCGTAATTGGCGCGGTCGAACGGAATGGATTCGAGCCGGCCCGCGCGCGCCACGGCAAGCTGCGCGGGCGTGCCACCTTGGACCGTCTGCTCGCGCGGCGGCCCGGTCTCGCCGCGCGGCGAGCGCCGCAAGGGATGGTCGTAGTCGCTCTTCTTGCGCCGCGGGGCGGGGGCGGCGCCTTCCGGAATATCGGCGCCGAGGCCCTCGGCGATGCGGCGAACCAGCGTGGTGAATTCGAGCTTGCGTAGGAAGCCCATCAGCGCCTCGGTGTCGGGCGCCTGCACCGCGGTCTCGGCCAGCGCCACCGGGACCGGCACTTGGGTGTCGAGAATGACCAGCGTCTTCGACAGCCGCGCCTGGTCGGCGAAGGCGATCAGGCTCTCGCGCCTTTTGTCCTGCTTGATCTCGGCGGCGCGCGCCAGCAGCGTTTCGAGGTCGCCGAACTCGTTGATGAGGAGCGCCGCGGTCTTGACGCCGATGCCGGGTACGCCCGGCACGTTGTCGGACGAATCGCCCATTAGCGCCTGCACCTCGATCACCTTGGACGGCGGCACGCCGAAGCGCTCGATCACCTCCGCCTCGCCGATCACCTTGTTCTTCATGGTGTCGTACATGACGATGCCGGGCTGGACGAGCTGCATCAGGTCCTTGTCGGAGGACACGATGGTCACCTCGGCCCCGGCCTCGACCGCCTGCAGCGCATAGGTGGCGATGATGTCGTCGGCCTCGTAGCCTTCCTGCTCGATGCAGGCGACGTTGAAGGCGCGCACCGCGTCCCGCACCAGGGGAAATTGGGGGATAAGGTCATCCGGCGGCTCGGTCCGGTTGGCCTTGTAGCCGTCGAACAGATCGCTCCGGAAGGTCTTGGCCGAATAATCGAAGATCACCGCGAAATGGGTGGGCGGCGCCAGTTCGCCGGTCTCGCGCAAGAGCTTCCACAACATGGCGCAGAAGCCGTGCACCGCGCCCACCGGCAGACCGTCGGAGGGGCGCGTGAGCGGCGGCAGCGCGTGATAGGCGCGGAAGATGTAGCCCGAGCCGTCGATCAGATAGACGTGGTCGCCGCGCGCGACCGCTTTCCCGCCGGCGGGGGGTTTGGTTTTTGGGGCTGCCATGATGGCGTGAATATAGGGATTGCCGGGGCTGCCGTCAGCCGAGGCGGGCGCTTTCCCCCGACTCAATTTGAACCTCAAACCGGCTCGCCGCGTCCCGCGGACATATGCGGCGGGATGCCGCCGGTTCCTGGGACCGCAGCAATCCGCCGCTCCCTGACCCTCAAGGCAAGGAGAACGGACATGAAGCGGCTTTTGGCAAAACTGGCGCTTGCGCCCTCGGCGCTGATGCTGGGTATCGCCGGCGCGAACGCGAATGTGTTGGTCACCATCGAGCAAGACGGCTTCGGCTCTGGCCCGATCAAGGTGGTTTCCGAAGACGGAAAAAAATGGACCAAGATCCTCGACGGCGACCTGACCATGCCGGTCAAGATCTATCTCGGCATCAGCAGCGGTTATCTGACGTCGTATGAGATCAAGCAGGCCGCAACGACGATCTTCCAGGGCGGCGAATGGGTTCCCGGCACCAACGCGCACCAGCAAAACCTGAACCTTATGGGTTCGACCAAGAACTTCGCCATCGAGGCCCTGACCATCCTCGGCGCCTGCAACGATCGTCTCGACGTCGGCCAAGGCATCCACCAGAAGCACAATTTCTGGCACGGCGTCGAGCTGGAGCTGGTCGGCTATTTCAACATGACCAACGACGACAACTATCCGCCTTATTCGGGCTACGGCACGGCCGCGGTTCCGGTCGAGTGCTTGCCTTATCAAGGCGCCTCTGGCGACGTTACGGTGAGCGGCGGAGATCACGGCGACACGCCGATGATCATCAAAGAGGCCAAACTGTTCCTGACCACCTACCACAACGGCCAGAACGACAGCGTCACTCTGGGCGGCTGCAAGGCGCTCAAGACCACGGTGCGGTTCGAAACCAACAAAGCCGGCCCGGTGAGCTTCGATTTGAACCGCTTCCCCGGCGGCATGACGAGTCACACCGTCAATTCCGAGTTCGATCCCGGCTCGGGCAAGTTCTACGCCCGCTACGAGAAGGGCGAATCATTCGAGAGCACGACGAACCTTCAATACATGGCGCAGTCGACCGCGCCGTTGGGCGGCAATACCGGCTGGAAGGACATCACCATCCATTGCGGCGGCGGGCTGGCACCCGACACCGGCTCGGAGGACCCGCATGACGGCTTGCCGACACAGCAACAGCTCAAGGGCGATTTCAGCCTCTTGGCCGACAACGGCACGAGCTGCCCGCGCCAGGTCAAGGCGCTGATCAACTTCAGCTCGAGCGTGAAGGACAACGTCCATTACTCGCTCGACTGCACCAACGGGCATTTCTCCGGCGTGGCGCCGACAGCGGAGAAGCCGGGCGGCGGCTATGTCGCACCGGCCTTGGTGACCTTCGACATCACGCAGACGACGCAAGCCAATTGCGTGCTGAAGTCGGTCGCCCCAGGCAAGCCCAAGGTCCACACGCTGAAGGGCCCACCACTACCAGTGCGTCAAGCGCGCGGTTGACCCGGCATCGGGCGACGTGACCACGCCACCCAAGCCGGGACAGAACTCCACGGCTCCCACCGGTGGCGTCTCGGTCAATACCGGCAAGGTCAAGGACGACGCCAAGGCCAAGCGTGTCGAGGACGCCGAGAAGAAGGCCAAGATCGACCGCGACGCCAAGGCCAAGCTGAAGGCCGCCGCCGAGACCGAGCGCCGCCGCAAGGCCGCGGAGAAAGCCGCCGCCGACAAGGCCAAGAAGGACCTGATCGCGAAGCTGAAACTGCTGAAGGCCAAGAAGGACGGTGCCAAGCCGCGCACCACGAGCGTCAACGGCCAGACCAGTGTCATGCGACTTCGCTGACCTCTTCCCACCGTCAGCGAAATGCCTTAGCCCCGCCTTTTGGCGGGGTTCCTTTTTTGCCTAGGGCAGGGTCTCGAGCTCGGATTTGTGGTTGGCGCTGCGGGGCGCGAACGATTTGTCGGCGCCGCCGAAGGTCCGCTCGATATAGTCCTTGAAATAATTGTCCAAGAACGGGAAGGCCCGGGCGAAGCGGGTGAAGGCCTTCTGCTCGATGAACAGCAGCACGCCGTCTTCCAGCGCCACCACCAGCCCGGTCCGCAGCGCCGAGCGCACCAGCACCCGCTCGCCGAAATGCTCACCCGGCCCGAACACTTTCTCGAAATGCTCGCCGGTCTCCGGATTGTCGATGGTGAGCTGGAACGAGCCCTTGGTCACCGTATAGAAGCCGTCGATCAGCATGCCGGGCTCGAATACCTTGTCGCCCTTGCGATAATGGACGTAGCGGGTCGACGGCCGGTCCGATTGGATCTGCACGATGTTGGTCGGCATCACGCTGTTGAGCAGCCAGGTCACGCCCACCCGTAATTTGGCGGCGAAGCCCGGCAGGAACGAGAGGTAGAACCCGCGCCACAACAGCCAGGCCAGGGTCCCCGACAACTTGATGCCATAGACGTCGGCCACCGCCTTGCTCATGCCGAGCGAGGCGAGCGAGCCCTTGGACTTGTAGGCAAACGGCTTGAGCTCCTTGCCGTCGAGCTTGGCGACGATGTTGGCGGCGATTTGCCGCCCCTCGCGCACGGCGAACTGCGCGGTCTGCGTGGCGTAATCGGCCGGGTCTTCCTTGGGATCGTCGATCAGGGGGATGAGCGCCGCGTCGCCAAGCGCCCACACGCTGTCCTGGCCCGGCACGCGCATGAAGCGGTCGGTTTTGATGCGGCCCCAATGCAAATCGAGGCCGAGCGTCGCGACGATCGGGTGCGGCCCGTTGCCGATCGTGGCGACGATGGTCGAGGTCGGGATGATGCGCCCGTCGGTCAGCTCGACCGCAGTTCCGGTCGCCGCCGTGGTGCCGACGCCGGTCAGAACCTCGACGCCGTGCATTTGCAGCCGCTGCGTGGCGTACGCGGCGAGGTCGGCGGGGAAAGTAGGCAGGATGCGATCGGCATATTCGATGAGATAGACCCTGACATCGTCGCGCTTGATGTTCGGATAGTATTTGAGCGCGCGGGTGACCAGCTCGCGCATCTCCGCGACGGTCTCGACGCCGGAGAAGCCGGCGCCGACCACCACGAACGTAAGCAGCTGCCGCTTGACCTCGTCATCCTGGGTCACGTCAGCCGTCTCGAGGCAGCCGATGACATGGGTGCGCAACCGGTGCGCGTCGGACAGGTCCTTGATGGTGAGCGCGTGCTCCGGCAGGCCGGGGAAGCGCTTGAGATCGACCCCGGTGCCGAGCGCGATCACCAGCTCGTCATAGTGGAGGTCAATGGGAATGCGCCGCGTGCCTTGGACGACGATGACGCTCTTCTTGACGAAGTCGATGCCCATGACCTCGGCCTGCCGCACCTGGATACGGCGCAGCAGTTGGCGCAGTGGCACGACCGCGTCGGAGGAATGGATGCTGGCCGCGGCGACCTCGGGCAGAAGCGGCTGAAACACGAAATAATTATTGGCGTTGACCAACTCGATGTCGAGCTTGCCCCGGCCCTGCCGTTCGAGCGCCTTGGCCGCGAACACGCCGCCGAAGCCGCCGCCTACCACCAGAACCTTCTTCTTCGCCACCGTCTGTTCCATTGATCGTCTCGCGTCTATTGTCCCCGGCATACCTACGCCGATGTTGCACTGCGTCAAGTCACGCTTCGCCGCGCCCGGAGTCGGCCGCGTCCATTTCCGCCGGGGCCGTGCTGACACTCCCGCAATGGCGGAAATCGGTTATATATCGACTCGATACCGCGTCATGGCCGGCGTTGCTTAAGCGCACGCCTTTGACTAGGGTCCCGGCATTAAGCACCCGTAGCTCAGTTGGATAGAGCGCTGCCCTCCGAAGGCAGAGGTCAGGGGTTCGAATCCCTTCGGGTGCGCCACCTGTACGCCTCGCGATCGAGTTCGACATAAGCACGGACGGGTTCGGCTCCGGGATTCAGATCGAGAGTCGGACGGGCGTCAGTGGTCAACGGCGCTTTGCGTTACTCGTTCCGCCGCCGCCGGACTTGCCGTCTGAACTTGGCCACATCGCGCAGGACCAAAGTGATAGACAGGGCGGCGGCTAGAGAATCTTGTGTAGGGCCCCGCACAGGCAAAAAAAGGCCTGAAATTGATGTATGCTCCGGCCTGTAACGCTTCAGGTTAGGAAGCCAAGTCCAAGAATGGAGAGGACGACATGAGGAAGGTTCTGATGGTTGCGGCCGCCGCGGCGATCGCGCTGGTCGGTCTGTCGGCCAATACGTGCGGCGGCGATAAGGCAGCCGAGCCGGCCGCGCCTGCTGAGCAGCCGGCGCCCGCGGATCAGCCACCGGCGCAATAACCGCGCACCCGTAGATCAGGCGAGGCCGCGCGCTGCGGCCTCGCCGCCTTTACCCGGACGCTCCTTCATCTCAGGGCCGCCGCGGCCGCGAGCACCTCTTCGGCGTGGCCGGGTACTTTCACCTTCCGCCACAGCGCGCGCACGACGCCCTTGCCGTCGATCAGGAAGGTCGACCGCTCGATGCCCATATATTTCTTGCCGTACATGCTCTTCTCGACCCACACGCCGTAGTCTTGGCAGACTTTGCCGTCCACGTCGGACGCGAGCGGGAAGGGGAGATCGATATTTCGCCTTGAACTTGTCGTGGCTGGCGACCGGGTCGCGCGAGACGCCCACGATCTCGGCCTTCACCTTGGAGAAGTCGGGCAGCGCATCGCGAAAGGCGCAGGCCTCCGCCGTGCAGCCCGAGGTGTCGTCCTTGGGATAGAAATAGAGCACCACCGTCTTGCCCTTGAGCGCCGTCAGCGACACCGTGCCGCCGCCGTCGGCCGGCAAGGTGAAATCCGGCGCCTTGTCGCCAACCTTCACGCCCATCGTCTGCTCCTCCTAGGCCAAAAGCTTCGTCATTCTGATATGGGGCACGGTGTTTTCGTCGAACGGCTCGCCTTGGGCGAGGTAGTCGAACCGCGCGTAGAAGCCTTCGGCGCCGAGCCGGGCATTGAGCACCATCAGCCGATAGCCTTCGCCGCGCGTCCAGTCTTCGGCGGACGCGAGCAGTCGCGCCCCGATTCGCTCCCGCCGCCGGTCCTCGGCCACCGCCATCTGCCGGAGTTGAACGGTCTCGTCGTCGAGCGGCTTGAGCGAGACGGAGCCCACCACCGCGCCGTGGGAGATCGCGCAGAAATGCTGGCGGAGCGCATCGTCGGCCTGCTCCTCCTCGGTGAGGGTCAGTCCGAGCGGCGCTCGCAGGACCGCCTCGCGCAAGCGCCAAGGCCTGGCGATAGAGGTCCGAGCCGATACGGCGCCGCGACGACCTGAATGTCGTCCTCGTCCGCGTCGGTCGCGCTCATGGCGTCGCGGCAAGCTGCTCGACCATGGTCCAGATGGCTTTGATCTGCGGCGCCTCCTTGCCGAGATAGTCGAGGCCGGTATAGCCCCACCAATCCCAGCAACCCTCGGGATTGATACCGGTGACCGCCTTCGCCTGCGGGAACAGGATGATGAGCCGGTTGGTGTCGGCGATCTCGGCGTAGCCGGACTCCTTGATGAAGGCGTCGCCGACCGCCTCGCGCGACTGCTGCGCAGCCATGGAGCGCGATGTGGACCCGGCAGCCGGTCTGCTGCTGCGCAGGCGGGCGGAACATAGACCACGCCCTCGTCGGCGAAGCCGTCGCCGGGCTCGCTAACGGGCTGTTGGTCGAATATCAGGAATTTCCCGAGCGGCGCGGACGAGGCGGCGGCGAGGGGGCCGTAGATCCAGCTCAGGATGGCTTTGGCCTGGTCGTAGTCGCAGTCGCTGACATACGGGGCGGCTCGGAGATGCCGCAGGCGGCGCCGCCCTGCTCGGTGAGGAAGGCATGACCGCCTTCGGCCTTCACCAGCGTGAGATTGCCGGGTGACACCCCGACGTCCTTGAAGAAGCTCTCCGCCGCTTTCACCACCGGCCGGGTGACGGTTTGGTCCTCGTTGCCGGAGAACAGATACACATTGTCGTGCGCGAGGCCGGAGAGCGGATCGATCGCGCCGTCTTGGGCGAGTTCCGCGGCGCGCTTGGCGAGAGCCTCCGGGTCGGGAACGCCCGAACTGGTCTTCATGCAGCTATACAGCGCCTGTTGGGCGTTCTGCAGCACCGCCGACGGCCAGAACGGCACCAGCCGGCTCGCTTGGCTCTCGGCGCAGGCATAAGGCCCCCCGGCCACGATGCCGGCCCCAACGATGTCCTTCGAATGGGCCACCTCGATCTGCACGGCCATGAAAGCGCCCGACGACAGCCCCGAGACGGAGGTGGCGGCGAGGTCGGCGCCGAGTTTCGGCAGCGCCTCGGCGGCCAATCCCGGCCGTGCGGAGAGGGCCAGCGCCGCGTAGCGCGCGACGATCGCTGCAGCATTCGGTGGTGCCTCACCATGTCGAATCTCCTCGCCGCTCGCGGCTCGCTCCCAACCGACCGTGGCGACACCTTGAGCGCGCTCTCGGGCGGCTTCCGCGCCGGAACTCATTTGAGGTCATTCTGCCTCATGGGCCAAAAATCGCTTGCATCGCTGTCGACTGGGTGTAAATAGCGCCTCGTTTAACTTGAACATCTGCTGGTTGGGGAGGACGCCATGTCCAGTGACGCCCTCTTCCAATTGGGGATGGACTTGGATCATGGTTCAAGCACCGCCCAAACGGAAGAAAAGCTTTCCCGGTGCCTCTCTCCCGACGGAGAGAGGCGCAAGGACTTTTTTTGTGAGCGGGATGGGGTCGCCTACGCCGGCACTCATCTCATCATTGATCTCGTTCGGGCCGATCGCCTCGACGACCTAGAGCACATCGAGCATACGCTCAGACGATGTGTCGAGGTTGCTGGCGCGACGCTCCTGCACATTCATCTTCACCACTTCACGCCGAATGGTGGTGTATCGGGGGTCGCGGTTCTCGCCGAGTTCGCACATCTCGATCCATAGCTGGCCGGAATACGGTTATGCCGCACTCGATGTCTTCATGTGCGGCCAAACCAATCCGAGAGCGGCCATCGACGTCTTGAAGGAGGCGTTCTCGCCTCGGCAAGGTGGTGGTCAAGGAGCATATGCGCGGCAAGGAAATGCAACGATGGAACGCTGGGTCGAAGAGACGCTCCACCGTGGCTTCCGTGTCCGTCTGAAGGCGGACCGCGTCCTTTTCGACAGCGAGACCGAGCACCAGCGACTGATCATCTTCGAGAACGACGACTTCGGCCGCGTGATGATGCTCGACAACATCGTCCAGCTCACCACCAAGGACGAGTTCGTCTATCACGAGATGATGGCGCATGTGCCGCTGTTCGCCCATGGACGGGCGAAGAAGGCGCTGATCGTCGGCGGCGGCGACGGCGGCGTGCTGCGCGAGGCGCTCAAGCATCCGGAGCTCGAGCAGGTGACGCTGTGCGAGATCGACCGCGGCGTCATCGATCTCTGCCGCGCAGCATTTCCCCGACATCTCGGCCGGCGCCTATGACGATCCGCGCACCAGGATCGTCATCGCCGACGGCACCAAATTCGTGGCCGAGACCGACGAGCGCTTCGACGTGATCATGGTCAATTCCACCGATCCGATCGGGCCGGGCGCCGTGCTGTTCACCAAGCGAGTTCTATGCCGACTGCGCCCGCAGCCTGAAACCCGGGGGCCTGCTCGTCACCCAGAACGGGCTGCCCTTCTTGCAGGCGGGCGAGCTTCAGCAGAGCGTCGGCTTCTTTCGCGAATTGTTCGCCGACGCGTTTGCCTATCTCGCCACCACGCCGAGCTATTTCGGCGGTCCCATGTCCTATCGGCTGGGCGACCGACAATGCCAAGCTCAGGCACCATCGCCGCAAGAAGATCGAGCGGCGTTACGAGACAGGCCGGCGCCTTTCCGACGCGCTACTGGCGACCCGACGTCCATGTCGCCGCCTTCGCGCTGCCGACCTATATCCGCGAGCTGGTCGAGGGCTAGCGGCTACAGCCGCTCCATCTTCGGCAGGTCGCCGACCAGCGGCCGGCAATAGTCGTGGAACGCCGCGCTCACGTCGTTCGACCCTGAGATGAACTCGGCCGGCACATGGCGCGTGCGCCGCGCCACCGCCGACAGATCGGCGCGGGCGCAAGCGCTGCGCGTACGCGTCGGGCGCGTTCGACGTGCGGACGATGATCACCGAGGCCGATGCGTCGCCCTTGGCGGCAAGCTCGGCGGCGTAGCGGCCGACCGCGCGCGCCTCCGCCATGTCGACCGGCGAGGCATGCGGCCAGCAGCGCTGGATGTAGCCGAACGTGTCGGCGCGCACCCGCGGCGCCTTGCCGCCTTTCGGCGTCAGCCCCGTCTTCACCAGATCGGCGAGCCCGTCGCCGAGCGCGCCCGAGCCCGACAGCTGCACATTGCCGTGGGCGTCCACTTCGCCGGCGCCGCGCATCAGCTTGGGCCCGATCTCCTCGCCAGTCTCGTCGCGGATGCCTTCGCTCACCGCGATCTGACAGCGCCCGAGCTTGGCGTAGACCGTCTCGACATCGGCGAGGAAGGCATCGGTCGAGAACGGCACCTCCGGCAGATAGATGAGATGCGGCGCCGGCCGGTCGGCCGGGTCGGCGCCGGTCGCCGCTTGCCCGCGCGCCAGCGAGGCGGCGGCGGCGAGGAAGCCCGCGTTCCGCCCCATGATGACGTTGATCTTGATGCCGCCGAGGCTCGCATTGTCGAGCGCGTCGCCCATCAGCGCGAGGCTCACGTAGCGCGCCGCCGACGGGAAGCCGGGCGTGTGGTCGTTCTCCAACAGATCGTTGTCGATGGTCTTCGGCACATGGAAGCAGCGCAGCTCGTAGCCGGCCTGCGCCGCCTTCTCGCTGACGATGCGGCAGGTGTCGGCCGAATCGTTGCCGCCGATATAGAAGAAATAGCGGATCTCGTTCCGCCGGCAGCCGTCGAGGATGCGCTGGCAATAGGCCTCGTCCGGCTTGTCGCGGGTCGAGCCGAGCGCCGCCGACGGCGTGCGGGCGATCGCCTCGAGCCTGGCCTTGTCGATTTCGAGGTGAGATCGATCAGGCCCTCGGCGCCGGGCCTGCACCAGCCCGCGCACGCCGTGGCGCATGCCGAAGATGCGCTTCACCTGGCCGGTGGCGGCCAGCCCGGCGCGCAAGCCCTCGACCACGCCCGCGAGCGACTGATTGATGACGGCGGTCGGGCCCCCGGACTGGCCGATCACCGCATTGCCGGAGACGAGATCGGGCACGCGAACCTCACCCTTGTGCTGCGCGGCACTGCCCTGGACCTTGCACCCTGGTCTAGCCGCCGTCCCGAGCTCGCCTTGGCGAGGCGGCGCTTGCCGTGCCACTGGCATGGCTGCTCCTCGCCGCGGCGCGATTGCCCTGGTGTGCGGCGCGTCTTGACGGCCTAGCTCCTGGCAGGGCCTCGTAATGGACCCGAGGGAGCCCGGCGCCGCCCCGAGTGTTCGGCGTGCGAAGCCGAACCCGCGGGGACACCGCGCCTCGTCCCGCCTCACGACGCCTCATGATGCGCCCCTTCAGAGGACGAGGTGGCAGCATTGTAACGGAGGTTTGGCGGCCGGGGATAACGGGGTGGGCCAGCAACGCTTCCACATCAATCTGTGAAAAACGCTGAAATTTCCCTGCGATGTTGCCCAGAGCTCACAACCGCTAATGGCCGACTGTAATAGGCTTGAGTGCAGTTCCGTGCTCGTCTTGCGGGGATCGTATGCGCAAAATTGTCCTTGCTTCGTCGATAGCGACAATTGCGGTTTGGCTCGTACTTCCGGCGAACGCCGCCGACCTCGACCAATCGGCCCCGTCTGCGGCGGCCGCCACCACCAGCGCCTCGGTCGATTTCGTCTACGCCACGCGCGAGTTGGGTGACAACCATGTCATCATCGAAGACACGGTCACCGGCGACACGATCCTCGACAGCAACCAATTCGGCTTCGGTTGGGAGCCGGGAGTCGACGCCCGCCTGAATTTGGCGAGCGGCAATTATGGTGTCGGCTTCCGCTTTTTCGGCGGCTTCGAGTTCAATGACACGAAGAAGGCCACGACGTCGCCGATTTAGAATTTCCCGACCAATCCGCCGCTGTTCGGGCTGGGCACCGCTGACGTCAACGCGCAATACGACACGTCGCTCGATTCGGTCGAACTCAACGCGACCAGGCTGTTCGGCGACCATGGCGCCGTGTTCGTCGGCCTCCGCGGCATCGTGCTGGACGACAAATTGAAGAACGTCGCTGATTTTGGCGGCAACGTCGCCACGATCACGATCGAGGCCGACACGGCCGCCATCGGCCCGCAATTGGGCGGTCAGTTCAGCTTCGGCGATCGGCTGTTTGTCGAAGGCGACGGGCGTATCGGTGCGCTTACCAGCAGCAGCGATCTCAGCTTTGGCGTCAAACAGGGCGTCGGGTCGGCTTTTGCCGCCAACGGAAGCGCCGGAGATTGGCTCTTGCTCGCGGAAGGGGGGATCGCGGTCGGCGTGAGAATTGGCCCGTCGATCTCGCTCCGGGCCGGCTATCGCGTGCTCTTTATCGACGACATTCCGACCGCCGCTTCGAGCCTTGGTGAAACCCAAGTCGTCAGCGCCACGATCGCTAATTCATCGGACGAAGTCCTGATCCATGGCTTCACGCTTGGCGGGAAAGTGACTTTCTAAGCTCCACAATTTGTCGGCCCTGCCTTCATGCGGGTCCGTATGATGTGCGACACTCCTGGCCCAACGCACAGGAGGCTGAGATGGCGTCGCGCACCGAGTCCTGGCCGGAGCTGCCCTACGAAGCGTGGAAGGACACCTACGCCACGCTGCATATGTGGACCCAGATCGCCGGCAAGATCAGGCTGGTCCAGACCCCTTGGCTCAATCATTCCTGGCACGTGGTGCTCTACCTGTCGCCGCGCGGCCTGACGCACGTCGCCCATCCCCTATGGCGAGCGCAGCTTCGAGCTCGAGCTTCGATTTTATCGACCATGTGCTGGTGGTATCGACCGGCGACGGCGCGGTCAAGCGCATCGGCCTCCATCCGCGCACCGTCGCCGATTTCTATGCCGAGCTCATGCGGACCTTTGGCCGAGCTCGGCATCGAGATCCGCATCAACGACCTGCCCAACGAGCTGCCCGATCCGATCCGCTTCAGCCAGGACCGTACCCACGCGTCCTACGATCCCGAATTCGCCGCGCGGCATTGGCGGCTGCTGGCGCGCATCGAGCCGGTGCTGTTCGAGTTCCGCACCGCCTTCATCGGCAAAAGCAGCCCGGTTCATTTCTTCTGGGGGAGCTTCGATCTGGCGGTTACGCGCTTCTCGGGGCGGCGTGCGCCGCTTCATCCCGGCGGCGTGCCGCATCTGCCCGACGCCGTGGCCCAAGAGGCCTATTCGCACGAGGTCAGCAGCGCGGGCTTCTGGCCCGGCAACGAAGTCATCCCGTATCCGGCGTTCTACGCTTATGCCTATCCGGAGCCACCCGGCTTCGCGCAAGCCGCCATCGGCCCCGCCGATTCGTTCTACAGCGGCGACCTCCACGAATATATCCTGCCCTACGACACGGTGCGCAACGCCGAGAACCCGGAACGCGCGCTGATGGATTTCCTGATGAGCACCTACGACGCCGCGGCGTCGCTCGGGAAATGGGATCGCGCCGCGCTGGACTGCGCCATCGGCGTGCCCGGCGAGCCGCGTGCGATCGGGGCTTAGCTAGAGCCGCAGCAGATGGAGGCTGAACAGATCGGCCTCGTCGGTCCAGGCCTTGACCGGGCGCCAGCCGGTGGCGGCGGCCAGCGTCTGGAACTCGGTCACCGTGTATTTATGCGAGTTCTCGGTGTGGATGCGGTCGCCTTCGGCAAAGGCGAAGGACCGGCCCTTAACCCGCACGATCTGCTCGGCGAGGCTCCTGAGGTAGATCTCGACCCGCCCGGCCTCCGCGTTATAGATCGCCTCGTGGGCGAAGCGGGTGACGTCGAACGTCCCGTCGAGCTCGCGATTGATGCGGGCGAGCAGGTTGAGCGTGAAGGCGGCGGTGACGCCTTGGCCGTCGTCATAGGCCGGCAGCAGGATCGAAACCGGCTTCTTGAGGTCGACCCCAACGAGAAAGACGCTGCCCGGGCCAAGCAGGCGCGCGGCGTTTTTGAGAAAGGCGTCGGCCTCGTCATGGCTCAGATTGCCGATGGTCGAGCCTGAGAAGAAGCCGAGACGCTGCTTGCGCCGCGCCACCGGGGGCAATTGGCGCGTGGTGGTGAAGTCGGCGATCAGCGGCAGGATGGTGAGCCCGTCATGGCGGCCCGACAGCCACTCCGCCGCCTCTTTCAGGCTCTCGGCGGCGATGTCGATCGGGATATAGGCCGGCACGTCGCCGAGCGCGCTCAACAGCAGGCTGGTCTTGCGGCTCGACCCCGAGCCGAACTCGACCAGGATGCGCCCGGGCCCGCCAGCGCGGCGATCTCCTCGCCATAGGCTTCGAGCAGGGCCGTCTCGACCCGGGTCGGGTAATATTCCTCGAGCTTGGTGATCGCCTCGAACAGCTCCGAGCCCCTGGCGTCGTACAAGAAGCGGCAGGCGATGCTGCGGGACTCGCGCGCCAAGCCTTCCAGCACGGCTTGCGCGAACGCGTCGCCGCCAGCCGCATCTTCGGCGCTCTGGTTCGCGGCCGAAGCGGCGGCTCCCGCGGGCACATTCAGCAGGATGTCACTCTCCATCGCGGGGGCCCGCTTACGCGTCTTGAGCGAGGCGCAGGCCGGTGAACTGCCAGCGCTGATGGGGGTAGAAGAAATTGCGATAGGTCCGCCGCACATGGCCCTCCGGCGTCACGCAGGAGCCGCCTTTGAGCACGAACTGGCTGCACATGAACTTGCCGTTATATTCGCCGACGGCGCCGGGCGCGGCCTTGAAGCCGGGATAGGGCAGATAGGCGCTGGCCGTCCATTCCCACACATCGCCGAACATCTGCTTGAGCCCGGGGCCCGGCTTCGCCGCCATCGGTCGGAGATGACCGGCGCCGAGGTCCCGGCCTTCGACCGGCACGCTGGCCGAGGCCACCTCCCACTCGAACTCGCTGGGCAGCCGGTAGCCGGCCCAGCGGGCGAAGGCGTCGGCCTCGTAATAGCTGATATGGGTGACGGGCGCGGCCGGGTCGACCGGGCGGAAGCCGAGCAGGCTCATCTGCATCATGCCGCCGTCGGCCTGCTCGACATAAAGCGGGACGTTCCATTCCTGGCCCCGCACAATGTTCCAGCCGTCGGCGAGCCACAGCGTGGCGGTGGCGTAGCCGCCATCCTGGATAAACGCGAGCCACTCCGCGTTGGTCACGCCGCGGTCGGCGAGCTTGAACGGGCGGATCAGCTGCTGGTGGCGGGGGCCTTCATTGTCGTAGGCGAAGCCGGCGCCGTCATGCCCGACCGCGACGATGCCGCCGTCGAAGGAGACCCAGCCGAGCGTCGCCGCGTCGCCCGCGCCGACTCCGGGATCAGCCTCGCGATAAGCGGGCTTGAGCGGCCCGGAATCGAACAGGCTCAGAATATCGGTGAGCAGCAGCTCCTGGTGCTGCTGCTCGTGATTGATGCCGAGCTCGATCAACGCGGCCGCCTCCGGCGTGAGCGGGGCGTCGCAGAGACGCGCCAGCGCCGCATCGACGTGAGCGCGGTAGTCGCGCACCTCTTGCGCCGAGGGCCGCGTCAGCAGCCCGCGCTTCGGCCGCGGATGGCGCGGGCCCACGCTCTCGTAATAGGAATTGAAGCAATATTCGAAGCGCTCGTCGAACAGCCGGTAGCCGGCCAGGAAGCGCTTCAGCACAAAGGCCTCGAAGAACCAGGTGGTGTGGGCGAGATGCCATTTGGCCGGGCTGGCGTCGTCCATCGCCTGGACGACCTGATCTTCGTCGCTCAGCGGCGCCGCCAGCGCGCTCGACAGCGCCCGCGTCTCCGCCAGGCGGTCGCGCAACGAGGCTGATTCGGTCTTCGGCGTGGCTACGGTGAGGGCGGCATTATGCAGATTCATCGTCAGCTCCCTCGGCTCGGGCCGTTGTCACACAAAAATGCCCGGATCCGCCGAGCCGACGCGCCGCACCACCGAAACGCGAGATTTAGCAGCTTGTTCCGGCAGGCGGAATGGTTAAGCATGCACAATCATGTGAGTGAAATTTGACTTTTGCCGGAGTTTTTCGCGTGCAGGAGCATCGCAAAGACGACAACGTCATCCCGTTCGACCGGCGGCAATCGCCGGTCGCCGCCGAGTTGCAGCGTGGCGTGTGCCGGGCCTTGCGCGTGCTCGGCCTGTCGGTCGTCACCGAGCTGTCGCTGGCCAATGGCCGCCGCGCCGACGTGGTGGCGCTGTCGGGCGGCGGCGACGTTCTGATCGTCGAGATCAAATCCTGCCTGCTCGATTATCAGACCGACGGCAAATGGCAGGACTATCTGGAATTTTGCGACCGGCTCTATTTCGCGGTCAATTCCGACTTCCCCTGCGACGTCATTCCGGACCAGGCAGGGCTCATCCTGGCCGATCGCTACGGCGCCGAGCTGGTGCGCGAGCCGGTCGAGGCGCGGCTATCGGCGGCGCGGCGCAAGGCCATGATGCTCAATTTCGCCCGCGCCGCGGCGCTCAGGCTCCAGCTCCACCTCGATCCGCATTGCCGGCTCGAGGTTTGACGGCCAAGGCCTCACCCTGAGCAGGCCGCGTCTCGCGGCCGTCTCGAAGGCTGACGTGAAGCGACGTTATTTCGGGGCGCGCTTGGCGAGGATGCGCTGCAAGGTGCGGCGATGCATGTTGAGCCGCCGCGCCGTCTCCGACACATTGCGGTTGCACAGCTCGTACACCCGCTGAATGTGCTCCCAGCGCACCCGGTCGGCCGACATCGGGTTCTCCGGCGGCGGCGCCTTGACCGTGGTCGAGGCCACCAGCGCGTTATAGACGTCGTCGGCGTCCGCCGGCTTGGCCAGATAGTCGACCGCGCCGAGCTTCACCGCGGTGACCGCGGTGGCGATATTGCCGTAGCCGGTCAGCACCACCGCGCGCGCATCGGGACGCACGTCCTTCAGCGCGGCGATGACGTCGATGCCGTTGCCGTCGTCGAGCCGCATGTCCACCACGGCGAACGCGGGTGGACGCCGCCTGAGCGAGGACAGTCCATCTTCCACCGAGGCCGCCGCCTCGACCTCGAAGCCGCGTGTCTCCATGGCGCGCGCCAGCCGGGCGAGGAAGGCGCGGTCGTCATCGACAATGAGGAGCGTGTTGTCCGCGAGCGCGCCGAAATCTGCCTCGGACACGGGCATCGCCTGTTGAGCTTCCATCTCTGGGCTCTCCTAGTGAACGCTGTTGCGGCCAACCCGAGGCGTACGCTTCCCTAGAATAGAAGAAATCTTGTTGGGGGCGCTGCGACCAGATGCCGTAGAGCTAGGCACTACGGGCCCCATCGGCAAGGCTAGGCTGCGCCTATGGCCGCAACGAGGCGGCAAAACCGGCAATTTTAACCAAGCTTTGGGCTCTAACCGACCGGTTCGGGCCGCGGCGCGGGCGTCGCCACGGGGTGCGCGAACTTGGCCCGCGGCCAGACCACGGTGACCACGGCGCCGCCTTGCGGCAGCAGCCGGTTGGCCAGTTCGAGCCGGGCGCCGGACCGCTCGAGCAGCGTCTTGGCGATGAAAAAGCCGAGCCCCATGCCGACATGCTCGTCGGAATCCTCGTGGCGCTCGCGCTGAGCCCGCCGCGTGGTGACGAACGGCTCGCCGAGCTGCTCCAGCACATGCGGCGGAAAACCTGCGCCGTCGTCGGCGATGACGATGGTCACCTCGTCCTTCGACCAGCGCGCCTCGACGTCGACCTTGTTGTTGGCAAAGTCGATGGCGTTCTCCACCAAATTGCCAAGTCCGTAGAGCACGCCCGGATTGCGCAGCGTCACCGGCTCCGGCGATGCCGAGGCGCCATCTTGCACCGCCCCGGTCTTGACCTCGATCGGCACGGCGACCAGCCGATGCGGCGCCACCACCTCTTCGATCAAATGGGTCAACAGCAGCCGGGACACGATGATGTCCTGCTGCTCGCCGCCGCCGGCAAGCTGGGCGAGGATGTCGCGGCAGCGCTCGGCCTGGGCTCTGAGCAGGGTGATGTCGTCGTAATGCGGATCGGACGGCTTGGCGCCGCGCAACAGCTCCTTGGTCACCACGGCGATGGTGGCGAGCGGCGTGCCGAGCCCGTGCGCCGCCGCCGCCGCCAGCCCGTCCAGCGCCGAGAGCTTCTGCTCGCGCGCCAGCACCATCTCGGCCGCGGCCAACGCCTTGGCCATGCGCCGCGCCTCCTCGGCCGTGCGCCACGAATAGAACCCGATGAAGAGAATGCCTGAGACCACCGCCGCCCACACCCCCATCACATAGGGGAACGGGAGCAGCAGGTTGGTTTGGTGGAACCACGGCAGCGGGTGATGAAAGCTGGTGAGGAGAGTGGCCGCGGCGATGGTCAGCGCGCCGAGCGCCGCGGTGATCCGGATCGGCAGGGTCGAGGCCGACACCGTGACCGGTGCGATCAGCAGGAACGCGAATGGGTTTTCCAGGCCGCCGGTCAAATAGAGCAGGACCGCCAGCTGCAAAATGTCGTAGCCGAGCATGACGAAGGCATAGCCGCTCTTGAGCCGTTGGCTCGCCGGGTAGCGAATGCGCAACGCCACGTTGAGCCAGGCCGACAGGGCGATGACGGCCAAGCAGCCGCCGATCGGCAGATCGATGCCCAGCACCCAATAGGCGCCGATCACGGTCAGGCTTTGGCCGAGCACGGCGAGCCAGCGCAAGCGGACGATGGTCTGCAAGCGCAGCCTGGTTTCGCCCTGCCTGAGCCACTCCGGCACCGTGGCGCGGGGGGTCGTTTGACTATGGTCGACGGTCGCCATACCTGAAGTCTAGCACGGCGGCGGAACAGTCATAATTCCGACAAAGCGGACGCGCAGCGCAAACGCTATGGACGACAGAACCGACATTTTGGGCGAGCAAGGCGGCCCTGGCATCGTGCGGCCCGATGACGCCGCGCCTGTTGCGGTGCGCGACCTCACCAAGGTTTACGGCACGGTCACCGCGGTCGACCATATCAGCTTCACCCTCAAGCAAGGCACCACGGTCGCCCTGCTTGGCGGCAACGGCGCCGGCAAGACCACGACCATCGCCATGCTGCTCGGCCTGGTCGTGCCGAGCTCGGGCGAAGTGCGCGTGTTCGGCGCCGATATCAGCCGCAATCGCAGCGCGGTCGCCCAGCGGCTGAACTTCCAGAGCCCCTATGTCGATCTGCCGGCGCGGCTGACGGTCAGGCAGAACCTGACCGTCTATGCCGGCCTTTACGGCATCGCCAACGCGGCCGACCGCATCGCCTATATCGCCGAGCATTTGCAGATCGAGCCTCTGCTCGAACGCCCGACCGGCAAGTTGTCGGCCGGCCAGAAGACACGGGTGGGCCTCGCCAAGGCCCTGCTCAACGCGCCCGAGCTGCTGTTGCTCGACGAGCCCACCGCCTCGCTCGACCCCGACACCGCCGACTGGGTCAGGCGCAAGCTCAAGGACTATGCCGAGACCCGCGGCGCCACCCTGCTGTTGGCCTCCCACAACATGGCCGAGGTCGAGCGGCTGGCCGACCGCGTCATCCTGCTGCATCAGGGCCGCATCATCGAGGACGAGACGCCCGTCCGCGCTGATCGCTACCCATGGCCGCGACACCCTGGAACAAGTGTTCCTCGACGTGGTCCGCGGGCGCGGCAAGCATGCGCCGGAAGGTGCGGTCGCGGGCGCGACGCCGGCCCGGAAGGCGTCATGACCACCACCAGCGCGCCGACGAAAGGCGCCCAGCCCATCCTGTTCGCGCCGGTCGGCGTTGGCGTCTCGCTCCGCCGCATCGGGGCGCTGGTCCGGCGTTATACCTATTTGCTGCGCAGCTCTGGCGTCAGGCTGGTCGAGCTCATCTATTGGCCCTTCCTCCAGATGCTCACCTGGGGCTTCCTGCAAAAATATCTGGCCGGGACCAGCAGCACGCTGGCGCAGGCCGCCGGCGTGCTGATCGGTTCGGTGCTGCTGTGGGATATTCTGTTCCGCTCCAAGATCGGCTTCTCCACCACCTTCATCGAGGAGATGTGGTCGCGCAATCTCGGCAATCTGCTGATCAGCCCATTGCGGCCCTACGAATTGGTCGCCGCTCTGGCCGCGTGGAGCGTGATCCGCCTGTCGGTGAGCATGGTCCCGGTCGCCGTCGCCGCCTATTTCTTCTTCGGCTTCAACCTGCTCGATCTCGGCCTGCCGCTGGTTGCGTTCTTCGCCGTGCTGGTGCTGACCAGCTGGTCGCTCGGGCTGATCTCGGCCGGCGTCATCCTGCGCTATGGGCTCGGCGCCGAGGAGCTGGCCTGGTCGCTGGCCTTTCTGCTCCTGCCGATCTGCTGCGTGTATTATCCGGTGTCGGTGTTGCCGGACTGGCTCCAGCCGGTCGCGCTGGCGCTGCCCCCAACGCACGTGTTCGAAGGCATGCGCTCGATCCTGCTGCACCACACCTTCGACGCCAACGAGCTGTGGTGGGCGCTTGGACTGAACGCTGTCTATCTGGCGGCGGGCTATATAACCTTCAGCCGGTTCCTCGCCAGCGCGCGGGTGAACGGCACCTTGCTGAGATTGGGTGAATAGATGCGCGGACGTTTCGTGACCGTCATTGTCGCCGGCTTCCTGATCGGCGCGCTGGCCGGCGCGGCCGCGCTCATTCTCACCCGGGCGCCGGCGGATCAGAGCGTGGCGACCAGCGGCAAGGCGCTGATCGGCGGGCCGTTCACTCTGGTCGGCAGGGATAGCAAGCCGGTCACCGATCAGGCCTTCCGCGGCAAATATATGCTGGTCTTTTTTGGCTTCACCCATTGCCCCGACATCTGCCCGGCCGAGCTCCAGGTGATTGCGGCCGCGCTCGACGAGCTCGGCCCCAAGGCCAACGAAATCATCCCGATTTTCATTACCCTCGATCCCGAGCGTGACACGCCTTTGGTCGTCGCCGACTACGTGGCGAATTTCAGCCAGCGCTTTGTCGGCCTCACCGGCTCGCCCGAGCAAATCGCCGAAGCGGCCAAGGCCTATCGCGTCGCCTTCTCGAAGTTTCAGGAGGACGGGGCGAAGCCCGAGGACTACAGCATCGACCATTCGGCTCTGGTCTATTTGATGGGCAAGAACGGCGAATACCTCACCCATTTCGCCTATGGCACGCCGGTGGCCAAATTAACCGAGACTCTGCGCCGCTACCTTTAGACGTGCGGCCTATCAGCCCCCGCGACACGATGTCGTTGCACTGCAACATAGAATCACCATGTGATTCCGCGATGCAGCATTTACGTGTAATGTCGGACGGGAGGGTCGATTCGTGTTGTACCATCTCTACGAGCTGAACCAGGCGGCGCTTCGCCCGGCGCGGGCCGCGGCGGAGGCCTATCGGCTGCTGTTCCGCAATCCGCTCAATCCCGCCTATCACACCCCGCTCGGCCGCAGCGCCGCGGCGGCGCTGGAGCTATTCGAGCGCACCACGCGGCGCTACCGCAAACCCGCCTGGGGCATCGACCATGCCGAGGTGAAGGGCCGCAAGGTCGCCGTCAGAGCGCGCACCTTGGTCTCCAAGCCGTTTTGCAATCTGGTCTATTTCGAGCGCGAAGTGTCGCGTTGGCGCCGGCTCCGGGACCCCAAGATCCTGGTGGTGGCGCCCATGGCCGGGCATTTCTCGACGCTGCTGCGCGGCACGGTCCGCGACCTCCTGCCGCACTACGAGGTCTATGTCAGCGAATGGCAGGACGCCCGCTTCGTGCCACGCGCGGCAGGCCCGTTCGACCTCGACGTCTATATCGACTACATCATTGAGTTTCTTCGGTTTTTCCGGGGGAACGTGCATGTGATGGCGGTCTGCCAGCCGACCGTCCCGGTCTTCGCCGCCGTGTCGCTGATGGAGGCCATGGGCGATAGCGCGAGCCCGCTCTCCATGATCCTGATGGCCGGCCCCATCGACGCGCGGGAAAGCCCGACCGAGGTCAATCGTTTTGCCCGGGGCCGCAGCATCGATTGGTTCGAGCGCAATGTCATCACCCAGGTGCCGTGGCCCTATCCTGGGGTGATGCGTGGGGTCTATCCAGGATTTTTGCAGCTCAGCGGCTTCATGGGCATGAATTTCGACCGCCACGTTACCGCCCACCGCGAGCTGTTCCACAATCTGATCAAGGGCGATGGCGATTCCGCCGATAAGCACCGCGAGTTCTACGACGAATTTCTTGCCGTCATGGACCTCACCGCCGAGTACTACCTCCAGACCATCGAGACGGTCTTTCTCGAGCATAAGCTGCCCAAGGGCCAGATGGTCCACCGCAACCGCCTGATCGACCCCAGCAAAATCCGCAATGTGGCGCTGATGACGGTGGAGGGCGAGAAGGACGACATTTCCGGGATCGGCCAGACCAAAGCTGCTCAAACTTTGTGCACCAATCTTGCCGAGGGGCTCCGCGCCCACCATCTTCAGCCCGGCGTCGGCCATTACGGCGTGTTCAACGGATCCCGTTTCCGCTCCGAAATAGCGCCGAAAATCCGCGATTTTACCGCCACCCACCAGCGCCGAAAAGGCGCCTTGGCGAGGGCCTTCGCCTGGACTGCCTAAAGCAGAGGCGAGCGCTCCCGCAAAACCCTGTGCTACTGTTGTCGCCGCCGACTTCGGGGGCCGACGGCAGTAGGGAGCGTAAAACATGCTTAAGCGGCTCAATCTCGCACGTGGCGAGACCATCGAGGTCAAGATCCGCGGCCTGAATATTCCCATGGTGCTGAGACGAAGCGCGCGGGCGCGGCGATTCAGTTTGCAAGTGAGCGAAGCGCGCCGCGGCGCCGTGCTCACCATGCCGCTTTATTCCAGCTTCGCCGACGCCGACGAATTTCTGTCGCGCCATCTCGATTGGCTGAAGGAGCGCGTGGCCGGCATGGCCGAGCCGGTGCCGTTCACCCATGGCGCGATCGTGCCGCTGCGCGGTCTCGCTCATGTGCTCCGCTTCGCGGGCGCGGTGCGCCGGCGCGGCGTGGTGTGGGTCGAAGCCGCCGAGGACGCCAAGGCCGCGCCGGCATGGCCCGAGGGCGCACGCGTCGGCGTCAGGCGGCTGCCGCGTCTCTATGTTTCGGGCGAGGAGGAGCATGCGCCGCGCCGTCTGCTCGATTGGCTGAAGCGCCAGGCCCATCTCGATCTCAACACCCGCGTCGATCTGCACGCGAGGCGTCTCAACCTTACGCCGCAGCGTGTGTTCGTGCGCGACCAGACCACGCGCTGGGGCTCGTGCTCGACCTCGGGCGCGCTGTCGTTCTCGTGGCGGCTGGTGCTGGCGCCGCCCTTCGTGCTCGATTATCTCGCCGCGCACGAGGTCGCCCATCTCGGCCACATGAATCACGGGCCGCGTTTCTGGGCGCTGGTGGCGCGCACCATGCCCCGCCACGAGGAGGCGCGGGCCTGGCTCAAGAAGCATGGCGCCAGCCTGCATCGCTACGGCGCCGAGGGCATGATTCCGTCCTCGCGCTACTCGCCCAAGCGCAGCATCGAATAGCGCCTACTGGCCGGCGAACAGGCCGAACATCCGGCGATAGAGCGGCTGGTCGTCTTGCTTCGCCTGGGTCCCGTGCCACGGCAGCCGCGCGATGCGATCGCGCCACGGCGCGCTGCGTGCCCGGCAGCGGCAGCGGCGCCTGGTCGCGATGGGCATAAGTCATGATGTCGTGCCACAGCTCGGCCGGCAGCGACCCGCCGGTGACCTTGCGCATGCGCGCGCCGTTGTCGTTGCCGATCCACACACCGCCGACATAATGCGCGCTGTAGCCGATGAACCAGGCGTCGCGGTAGCTCTGCGTCGTGCCGGTCTTGCCGCCCGTCATCTGGCCCTCGATCGCCGCCGTCTTGCCGGTGCCGCGAATCATGGTGGCATTCATCATGTCGTTCATGGCGCCGACATATTGCAGCGCCACCACCTGGCCGGTGGTCGAACGCTGCCGCTCGATAGAGCACCACGCCGTCGCCGTTGCGCACGCGGGTGATGATATGGGGCATGCACGCCTTGGCCGCCATTGGCGAACGGCGCATAGGCGCCGGTCAGCTCCAGCAGCGTGACCTCGGCCGTGCCGAGCGCGATCGAGGGATCGGTGTGCAGCTTGGAGTGAATGCCGAGCCGCCGCGCCGTGCGCACCACTTTCCACGGCCCGACCTCGGCGGCGAGCCTGGCCGCCACGGTATTGACCGATTGCGCCAGCGCATCGCGCAGGCTGATCTCGCCCTGATAGACGCCGGTATAATTGCGCGGCGACCAGCCGGCCACGGTGGTCGGCCCGTCATAGGCGACCGAATTCGGGCGAATAGCCGCTCTCGAGCGCGGTGAGATAGACGAACGGCTTGAACGCCGAGCCGGGCTGACGCATGCGCCTTGAGCGCGCGGTCGAACGGGCTTGACGAATAGGAGCGGCCGCCGACCAGCGCCTTGACCCCGCCGATGGGATCGAGCACCACCACCGCCCCGTCGCGCGCGGCCCGCTCGGCGCCCTCGCTGTCGAGCAGAGCCTGAGCGCCTGCTGCGACACCCGCTGCAAGCCGGCATCGATGGTCGTCTCGACGATCAAATCGCCGTCGTGCTCGCCGACCAGCTCCGGCAGCAGCTCGGCCACCCAGTCGACCGGATAGGGATAGCCGGTGTCGTCGCCTATGGCGGACAGCTTGAGCGGCTGCTGGCTGGCGCCGCGCGCCTGCTCGGGCGAGAGGTAGCCGGCCTGGACCATGTTCTCCAGCACCTCGTCGACCCGGGCGCTGGCGAGCTTGACGCTGCGGCGCGGCGAGTAGCGCGACGGGGCCTTGAGCAGCCCCGCCAGCAGAGCCGCCTGCGGCAGCGTGACGAAGCGCGACGACTTGCCGAAATAGCGCCGCGATGCGGCCTCGACCCCATAGGTGCCGCCGCCGAAATAGACGCGATTGAGATAGAGCTCGAGGATCTCGTCCTTGGAGAAGCGCTGCTCGAGCCACACCGCATAGACCACCTCTTCGAGCTTCCGCATGTACGGTGCGCGTCGGGCCTCAGGAACAGATTCTTGGCGAGCTGCTGGGTGATGGTCGAGCCGCCCTCGACCACGGTGCCGGCCGAGGCGTTGCGGAACGAAGCGCGCACCAGGCCGAGCGGATCGACGCCGAAATGGCTGATAGAATCGGCGATCCTCGGTGGCGAGCACGGCGTGCACCAGATAAGGCGGCAGCACGTCGAGGCGGACATGGCCGCGTCGCAGGCCCCGCTCGGCCAGCACGGTGCCGTCTTGCGCCAGCACGGTGACATTGGGGGGCCGGTCGTCCAGCGCGGCGATCATCGGGTCCGGCACGCTGGCGATGAAATAGATCACCGCCAGGCCGAGCACGATCCCGCCCCACATGCCCGCCAGGAGCGAAAATCTGATGCCGCCATAGAGCCAGGGGTGGCGAAGGGTCCAGCGCTTCAGGCCGGACGGCCGGCGCCGCTTGCGCGGTCCGCGCGGTGCGCCGCGGCGGGCGCCGAAATTCGGCTCGCTGCGGCGCTGCACTTTAGCGCCGGGCTTCACGCTACGCCGCGCGCCTTGCATGGTCCCGCCCCGATCAAGCAACAGCGAGCGCCGCCGGAACCTTACGGCGTCAGGCGACCCCCAGAGCGGTCCAGCCTAGGCGTTCCGGATTGACACAATGTTAAAGGATTGAAGCACCAAGCCTCGCTCAGCGTGCGCCAAACAGAGCGCGCAGGACGCTGGCCATGCCGATGGCGTAGATGGCCGCCACCATAACGTCGAACACGCGGGCAATGAACAGGGTGCCGCTGTCCTGAGGCAAGGGCGAGAGCCCGAGGCCCAGCACGATGAGAAAGGTCATGAGGCCTGCTGTGTAGGTCGGCGCCAACGCGCCGCCGCGGGCGATACGGTCGCCGAACACGAGCCCCACCAGTAAGACCACCAGCAGAAGAAAAGCAGGGGTAGGCAGCAGCGTGACGAGAACATAGGCGACGGTCGCGGCGAGGCCGCCGACGACGTTGCCCAGGATCAACCCGGTCGCCGTGCCACCGCCGAGATCGGCCGGCTGCCGCAAGATACTAATGACCGTCAAGACGGCGACGATGCTTACCGGCGAAAGCGTCAGCATGAAATAGATCACCAGGCTCATCAGCACCGCGGCATTGGCGAGCGCGAGGCCGACGACGTCTGGTTGCGGCCGCGCGAGGGCAGAAGCGGGCTCGGCTGGCGCCCGCACGGGGAAAAAAGCCTGAGCCGCAAACGTCAAAAGGACCGCGAGCGCACTTCCGGCAATCAGCGAATAGATGAACCCGTACGCTACGGACTACAGATTCGATTGCCAGCAGCGGAACGACGGCTGTGGTGATGAGGAACATCGCGGCCACACCTGCCGCCTGGCCGCGGGCTAGCAGGAGAAATGCGAGGAAGGTCACCAGCGAGACCACGAGCAGCAGGACGAGGGGGCTATCGGCAAAAATCTGGGAGACCAGCACGGCGAAAGCGCAGGCGGCCACCACGACCGCGACAAAGGCGACACCCTGCTTGACGCTGATGCCCCCAGGCCCAGCCAAGAGTTGAACGGCAAGCATGGCCGGCAAGAACGGGAAATCCCAGCCGAACACCTCGCCGAGCGTGAGACCCACGGCGGCGGCAAAAGCGATCCTGAAGGCCAGCGCGTGAGCCTCGCCGGCTTGTTCGGCCCCCGTCTGAACGGTTGCGGTGTTAGCTGACATAGCTCAGAACGGCGACGAGCCTCATCCGGACCAGCGGCGACTTATTCTGGCGACTTATTCTAGTGTATCATGGATGAGGAACGCACACCCAGTTCATGAAGGCATCCGCCAATGGGACATCAGCCGAGTTCTGCGAACGATCAGCCCGACGCATCGGCGTCTGCCGATGAGAAAGACGCCGGGACGCATAAGGTCAAACGCAAGGAATATGAAAAGGAGCTCCGCAAGCTACAGACGGAGCTTTGCGCGTTGCAGGATTGGGTGAAGGCGACGGGCGAGCGGATCATCGTCATATTTGAAGGCCGCGACGCCGCCGGCAAGGGCGGAACGATCCGGGCGATGACCGAGCGCGTCAGCCCGCGCACCTTTCGGCTCGTCGCGTTGCCGGCGCCGTCCGACCGCGAGAAGTCGCAAATGTACGTCCAGCGTTATATGGCCCACTTCCCGGCGGCCGGAGAAATCGTGATCTACGACCGCAGTTGGTACAACCGCGCCGGCGTCGAACATGTCATGGGATTTTGCACGAAGAAGCAGTACCGGGACTTCTTGGAAATCTGCCCCAAGTTTGAGAGATATGTTGTCGATAGTGGCATCCGCCTGATCAAATATTGGCTCGAGGTGGGCAATAAGGAGCAGAAGCGGCGGTTCGAGGCGCGCATCGACGATCGCTTGCGGCAGTGGAAGCTGAGCCCCATCGACCTCCCGTCGCGCGAGCGGTGGTACGATTACTCCCGCGCCCGCGACGCGATGCTGGCAGCCACCGATACCGATTTTGCCCCCTGGCATATCGTGCGCTCAGACGACAAGAAGCGGGCGCGCCTTAACATCCTGTCGCATTTTCTAAAGCTGATCCCTTACGAAGCGCCAAAGCGCGACAAGATCAAGCTGCCCGCGCGCGACAACAAGAACGCCTACGACGACGAAGCTACGATCAAAGACCGGAATTGGATCAAGGAGAAATTCTAGCGAGCGAAAAAGCTCACGCCCATTTCAGGGTAATACCAACATCTCCTGGCATCCCGCCTGGAAAGTCGATGATCTGGACCCTGAGCTTGTAGCCGAGCGGGCGAAGCTGTCTGTCCCAGAACTCATACATCTCCTTGGGCAGGCCGGTCAGCGTCGTTTCCCAACCGGGTTCCCCCTGGTTGATGGCGCGTCCGAGGTCGGTGCAGAGCGAGTTGGGAAAGCGATAGACCTGAACCTCTGTCAGCCCGTTTGCGACCGCTCGCTCAACGATGGCCGCCACGCGCTTCAAGGCCTCATCGTCGGAAACGCCCGACGGCTTGGAGATCTTGTCGATAAGCGCCTTCTTCTCCGCTTCGGCCGCAGCATGCTTACGTGCTGCTATCGATGCCTTCTCGGCCTCGGCCAAAGCGAGCTTCTCCATCACCTCTTGGGCGGTGGGTAGCCCTTTCGAGGGCTTGTCCGGACTCTCTCGACCATAGCGTTCTCCATCCCTCTTACGGCACTGCGCCGAGCATGCACGTCAATTGGCCGGCCCAAAAATCGTTTCAACCGCTTGCATGAGCGGTATGTCTGGATTTTTGAGGCAATATTCTTGGACTTTGTCTGTGTTCCCGGCGAGCTCCTGGGTATCTACGACGAGGTCCCCGCGCTTGCCATGAAAGTAGCCATTTAGCCAGATGGCGATACGATCCGGATGCGCAATTTTATATGTCGCGAATTGGTTACAACTGATCTTTGCCACGTCTATTACGACTTGCGCGCTTAGCGGGGAACTCGCAACTAGGAACAGCGCTAGAAAAAGTGGTGGGCGTATTGGCATGAACCGCTCTCCTCGCGTTTTTCAGCCTAAGCCTTTACAGGCGAAATTTTGGCGCGGGTCAACGGTCAGCTGACATAGGTCAGAATCGCCGACGAGCCTGATCAACAAGGCCCCGATGCGCGTTCACGACGGCATTGCCGGTCGCGATAGACGACCACGTTGGCTTGCGAGCCATAACGACGCATGCCCGGGACATATTTGCTCTCGTCAAGATTCGACCCTGACGGCGAAGCGCTGCGGGTTGCGAACCAGCCCCATCGGCTCGCTGATCTTCGGCAGCCCCGTTTCCGGGATCGATCGAGCCCTGCGATACGCCCCAACCCACGCTTTGGACCTTGCCGGGGAAAATGCGGCCGGGAAGCACATCGAGCATCACCTCGACCGGTGCGCTCGGGCTTGATGTTCCCCAAGCTGTTCTCGCGGAAATTGGCGGTGATCCAGACGTCACGAGTGTCGATGAAGGTGAGCGCGGCCTGCCCCACGCTCACGAATTGCCCAAGCGGTCAGCTGCAGGTTGGTTATCACCCCGTCGGTACGGGGCCGCGACGGTCGTGCGAAGCAGATCAAGCTTTGCCTTCTCGACCGCAGCAAGCGCCTCGCGGAATTGCGGATTGTCGGCGCCTTGCGGCCCGAGTTCCTGCTTGGCGCGTTCGAGCTCGGCCTCGGCCTCGCGAACGCCGGCTTCGGCGACCTCGATTTCCTTGTTGGCCATGTCCTCCCTGGCTTTGGCGTAAACGCCCTTTTCGACCAGTTGTAGGACGCGACTTGCTTGCTCGCGCGTGTTGGCGCGCTTCGCTTGCGCCGTCACCAAGCGTTCCTGCGCGGAGCTGACCCCCGCGGTGCTCGCGCCGATGGTCTGGCCGACACCCGCCAATCTGGCGTCCGCTTCCTGAAGGGCGATGGTGTAGGACTGCGGGTCGATGCGGAACAGCACTTCCCCGGCCTTCACGCGTCTGATTGTCGATGACATTGACCTCGATCACCCGCCCGGCAACGTCGGCGCCATCCGCACGACAAAGGCCTGGACGGTCGCCTGCGAGGTGTAAGGCGTCACCCGGTCGGCGATCATCGAATAGAGGAACAGCACCACGATTAGGCCGAGAACGATCAAAGTCCATCGGCGGACGGGGTCTCGCGGGGCCTCGCTTTTCTTGTCGTCGCTCGTCGCTGTCATCGCCTAAGCGCTCGCTTCAGGTCTAGTGGGTAGGGGTGGCGGCGATGATCCCGAGCGAACCCAGCCCGCTCACCGCCAATTGGACCGCAACCGCGGTCAACAGGATCCCGAACACGACTTCAGAGATAACCAGGCCACTGGGGTTTAGGCGCTTCGCCAATTTGTCGATATTGGCGAAGATCACATAGTCGAACGCCCCAACCAATAGCACCAGCCCCAACACCAAGCCGACGCTCGCGACCGACACGACCTCGTCAGAAGCAATGATCAGGATCGTGATGCCGACCGGGTTCAGCAGATACGGTACGGCCAGTGGGTAGACCGCGAGATGCTTTGGGTCTTCCTGAACGCCAATTTCCTCCTCGGCCTTCTTGCCCGGCCCAGACACCATGTTGATCGCCAGGATCGCCAGGATGATCCCCCCGCCAACCGCCACGGCGCCGCCGGAGATGTGGAGAAGCCGCATGAGCAATCCCCCCAAGGCGAACAGGACAAGCGCCGTAGCGACGGCCGTCACAACCATCCGCCGGCCCACGGCGCGCTGCGTCTCGGCATCGAATTTCTTGGTTTTTTCCAGGAACGGCACGAGCGCAATTTTGGGCCCCATACCGACAAGCAACAGCAGAAGGAGCTTCGCCACCAGCGCGAGATCGATGACCGAGAAATCCATTTAGACTCCCTGCTGCTGTGCTTGTTGAGTGTCGGTCACACGTCGAGATTGGCGACCTGGAGCGCGTTGGTCTGGATGAACTCGCGCCGCGGCTCGACCTCGTCCCCCATCAGCCGGGAGAAAATGTCGGCGGCGTCCTCGCCTTCCTTGATCTTGACCTGAAGCAGGGTACGGGTGTCGACGTCGAGGGTGGTGTCCCACAGCTGATCCGGGTTCATTTCGCCGAGACCCTTGTAGCGTTGCAGCGTCAGCCCCTTGCGGCCCGCCGTCATCACCGCATCGAGCAGATCGCTCGGCCCATGCACGACCAGGGTGATGTCCTTGCGCTTGAGCATGGCTGGCCTGGCATAAACCTCTTGCAGATGCGCCGCGAAGCTGTCGAGCTTGAGCGCGTCGGCCGAGGCGATGAACGGCCCGTCGATCAGGTGGGATTCCATCACCCCTCTGAGCTCCCGCCAGAAGCGCAAGCCGCCCTCGGGCAGCGCCTCGCCGTGCCAGCCGCGCTCGGTCTCGTCGGCGAGCGCATCGAGGCGCTTGGCGATATAGGCTGCCGCCGCCTGCGCCTGCTTGACGTCTTTCAGCACTTTGGGATTGAGCACGCCGGCGATCGCCGCCTGCTCGACGATGAAGCGCGGATAGCGGTTGTGCAGGCCTTTGAGGATGCCGGCGATCCGCCGCGCGGATTCGACGATGTCGTGCACATCCCCGCCGCCGCGCGCGGCATTGTCGCCGGTGGAGAGGACCGCGTCCTCCAATCCCTCGCCGATCAGATAATCCTCCAGCGCCTTCTCGTCCTTGAGGTAGCGCTCCGACTGGCCGCGCTTGACCTTGTAGAGCGGCGGCTGGGCGATGAACAAATGGCCCCGCTCGATCAGCGACACCATCTGGCGGAAGAAGAAGGTCAGCAGCAGCGTGCGGATATGCGAGCCGTCGACATCGGCGTCGGTCATGATGATGACCTTGTGGTAGCGGAGCTTGGCGATATCGAACTCGTCATGGCCGATGCCGGTGCCGAGCGCGGTGATGAGGGTGCCGATCTCCTGCGACCCCAGCATCTTGTCGAAGCGCGCCCGCTCGACATTGAGGATCTTGCCGCGCAGAGGCAGTACCGCCTGGAAGGCGCGGTCGCGCGCCTGCTTGGCGCTGCCGCCGGCACTGATCGCCCTCGACCAGGAACAGCTCGGACTTGGCGGGATCGCGCTCCTGGCAGTCGGCCAGCTTGCCGGGCAGGGAGGCCATGTCGAGCGCGCCCTTGCGGCGGGTCAGATCGCGGGCCTTGCGCGCGGCTTCGCGCGCCGCCGCCGCCTCGACGATCTTCTGCACGATGTTGCGGGCCTCGCCCGGATTTTCCTCGAACCAACCCGACAAGCGCGTCGGCCATGGTGCTCTCGACCACCGGGCGGACCTCGGAGGAGACCAGCTTATCCTTGGTCTGGCTCGAGAATTTGGGGTCCGGCACCTTGACCGACAGCACGCAGGTCAGCCCCTCGCGCGCGTCGTCGCCGGTCAGCGCCACCTTCTCCTTCTTGGCGATGCCCGAGGAGGCGGCATAGGTGTTGACGGTGCGGGTCAGCGCCGCGCGGAACCCGGCCAGATGCGTGCCGCCGTCGCGCTGCGGGATGTTGTTGGTGAAGCACAGCACGTTCTCGTGGTAGCTGTCGTTCCACCACAAGGCGGCCTCGATCGTGATTCCGCCCGCGTCTTCTCCACCACGATCGGCTCGTTGATCAGCGGGTGCTTGGTGCGGTCGAGGTAGCGCACGAAGGCGCGAAGGCCGCCCTCATAGTTCATCTCCTCGCTCTTGGGCTCGACCCCGCGATGGTCGGACAGCACGATGCGGACGCCTGAGTTCAAGAACGCCAACTCGCGCAGCCGATGCTCCAGCGTCGCGTAGTCGAACTCGACCATGGTGAACGTCTTTTGGCTCGGCACGAAAGTGATGCGCGTGCCGGTCTTGCCGTCGGACGTGGCCGACCGCCTTGAGCGGCTTCTCCGGCACGCCGTCGGCAAAGCGCATGAAATGCTCCTTGCCGTCGCGCCAGATGGTGAGATCGAGCGTGGCGGAGAGCGCGTTGACCACCGACACGCCGACGCCGTGCAAGCCGCCCGACACCTTGTAGGAGTTCTGGTCGAACTTCCCGCCGGCATGGAGCTGGGTCATGATCACTTCGGCGGCCGACACGCCTTCGCCCTTGTGGATCTCGGTCGGGATGCCGCGGCCATTGTCCTCCACGGTGACCGAGCCGTCGGCATTGAGCATGACCACGATCTCGTCGGAATAGCCGGCCAGCGCCTCGTCGATGGCGTTGTCGACCACCTCATAGACCATGTGGTGAAGGCCCGAGCCGTCGTCGGTGTCGCCGATATACATGCCCGGCCGCTTGCGCACGGCATCGAGGCCTTTCAGCACCTTGATCGACTCGGCGCCGTACTCGGCGGCGGCGTCGACTTTGCGTTTGGAAGCTGGTGTCATCGTTCCCCGGTAGCGTTTGTTGGTCTTGTTGGCGGGGCTAGCCGCCGTCCGTGAATCAGGCCCCGATCTTACCCCGATTCACAGCAAAAATTTGGGCGTCTTGTGCCATGGCGTCGAACAATTCCCGGTCGGTCCCGGTCATCCAGGCCTGGGCGCCAAGCCGCAGAATTTCGCCAAAAAGCGCCTCCCGGCGGCCTTGGTCGAGATGGGCCGCCACCTCGTCCAGGAGAACCAGCGGAGCGGCCCCTTCAAGCTCCTTGATCAACTCCGCCTTGGCCAGCATGAGACCGATCAAAAGCGCCTTCTGCTCGCCCGAGGAGCAGAGCGGCGCAGGGGTGTTTTTGGGGCCGTGAGTCACTATTAGGTCGCTCAAATGCGGTCCTTCAAGGGCCCGGCAGCCGGCCCGGTCGCGCTCGCGGCCCTCGGCTCGAGGCGGGCGCGAAATGCGTCCTCGACCTCGGTCGCGGGCTGCCGGGTCAGCGCCTCTTCGAGCGTTCCTTCGAGCGCGATCAGGGCAAAGGGGAAGGGGCCTTCGCCGCGCGCCGCCCGCATCCGCTCGATCAACCCGGCCAGGCGCCCGACGGCGTCGAGCCGCGCCGCGGCGATGGCCGTGCCGGCTTCGGCCATCTGCTCCTCGAGCCCCTCGAACAATGCGCGGCTTCCCTCCCGCAGCTGGAACAGGCGGTTCCTCTGCCGCATGGCGCGGTCGTAGCGGCCGAGCGGCGTGCGCATCTTGGGATCGACCGCCAGCACCAGCCGGTCGAGGAAGCGCCGCCGCTCCGAGGCCGCACCGGTGAACAATCCGTCCATGGCCGGGATGAGCCAGACCAGCTGGACATACTCGGCCAGGGCGCCCGCGCTTGCATCCTTGCCGGCGATGCGCACGGTCCGGCCCGCGCTCTCCTCGCGCTGCCGGCGGGCAATCCGGTGCCGATCTCGACCTCGTCCTGGCGCGACACCACCGTGGCCGCCACGGCGAAGCCGCCGGCCCCCTCGTTGCGGCACAGCTCGCTATAGGGACGGCCGCGCAGGCCCTGACCGGGACCGAGCAGCGAAACCGCCTCGAGCAGATTGGTCTTGCCCGAGCCGTTGTCGCCGATCAGCACCACCGGCCGCGCATCGAGCTTGAGCTCGGCGCGCGCGTAGTTGCGGAAATCGGTGAGCTTGAGGGTGCGGACGAACAGCCGCGCCTCGGCGGGGTCGTCCCGCGATCGCTTCAGCCTTGCCCCGTCCCGTGCGATCCGCCCTCATACCCGCATCGGCATGAGCACATAGAGCGCGGACACATCCTTGCCGTCGCGCACCATGGTGGGTGAGCCGGCATCGGCGAGCTGGAACTCGGCCGTGCCGCTTTCGAGCTGCCCGCGAAATATCGAGCAGATAGCGGGCGTTGAAGCCGATCTCCAGCGGGATCGAAGCCATAGTCGACGGCCAGCTCCTCGGTGGCGCTGCCGCTATCGGGATTGTTGACCGAGAGCATGAGCTTGCCGTCAGTGATGGTGAGCTTGACCGCGCGGCCCTTGTCGCTGGACAGCGTCGAGACGCGGTCGACGGCCTGCGCGAAGGCGGTGTTGTCGACCTCCATCTTCTTGTCGTTGCCTTGCGGGATGACCCGCTCATAATCGGGGAAGGTGCCGTCGATCAGCTTGGAGGTGAGCACCACGCGGGCGGTGGACACGCGGATCTTCGACGGCGACAGCTCGATGCGGACCTCGCCCTCGCCATCCTCGACCAGCTTGGCGAGCTCGAGCACGGTCTTGCGCGGCACGATCACGCCCGGCATGTCCTTGGCGCCCGACGGCAGCGGCAGCTCGACCTGGGCGAGCCGGTGCCCGTCGGTGGCGACCGCCCGCAGCATCGGCTTGCCGCCGCTCTGCGTGGCGTGGAGATAGATGCCGTTCAGATAATAGCGGGTCTCCTCGGTCGAGATGGCGAACCGCGTCTTGTCGATCAGCTTCTTCAGGTCGGCCGCCGACAGCGCGAAGCTGTGGCCGAGATCGTCGACGCTGAGCGCGGGGAAGTCGTCGGCCGGCAGCGTTTGCAGCGAGAACTGGGCCGGGCCGCTGGTGATGCGTCAGCCGCCCCTGCTCGCCGTCGCGGACCAGCTCGATATCGGCGCCCTCGGGCAGCTTGCGCACGATGTCGTGGAACATATGGGCCGGCACGGTGGTGGCGCCTTCGCCCTTGGCCTTGCACGGCACCGTCTCGACCAGCTCCATGTCGAGGTCGGTGGCGGTGAGCTTCAGCTCGTTCTTGGCCGTGGTGAGCAGCACGTTGGACAGGATGGGGATGGTGTTGCGGCGCTCGACCACGCTCGCCACATGGGCGAGCGCCTTGGCCAGGCCGGGTTTGTCGATGGTGAGCCGCATGGTTGCCCGATGCCCCGAAAAATGAACGTTTCCCGCCGGTATGTTCGACCCTGGCCGAAGCGCTTGTTGGCTCCAGTCCGACCCCAGGCGAAGGCGTGATGAAAGTACCCTAAGGGCTCGAACTTGACGCGATAGCGGGCAATTTGCAAGAGCGGGCGGGGGGACGCCTTGGCTTGGGATCCAAGCCCCCCGCCCGCCTTCCCCCTATTCGCGCAGCAAGCGCTTCAGAAGCTCGATCTCCTCGCGGAGCTGGTTGTCGTCGTTCATCAGCTGCTCGATCTTGCGGATCGCATGCAGCACGGTGGTGTGGTCGCGGTTGCCGAACCTGCGGCCGATCTCGGGCAGCGAGCGCGAGGTCAGCAGCTTCGCCAGATACATGCCGATCTGGCGCGGCCGCACGATCGAGCGATTGCGCCGCCCCGACAACAGGTCGCCGCGGTTGACGCCGTAATGCTTCGACACCGTGCGCAGGATGTCGTCGATGCGCACCCGCCTGGGCTCCGCCCCGCGCATCAGATCGCGCACGATCTGCTCGGCGGTCTCCAGCGTCACCGGCTCGTCGGTGAGCTGGAAGCTTGCGCGCAAGCGATGCACCGCGCCTTCGAGCTCGCGCCCGCTCTCGGTCAAGCGTTCGGCGAGGAAGGCGAGCACGATGTCGGAGATATCGAGCCCCCTGGTTTCGGTGCAGGCTTCGGTCGCCCGCTTCTCGAGAATCTTGTGGCGCAGCTCGTAATCCATGGCGCCGATCTCGGCGACCAGGCCGCCGCCCAGCCTCGACCGCATGCGCATGTCGAGCTTGTCGAGCTGGGTCGGCGCGCGGTCGGCGGCGACCACCACCTGCCGCCCGCCGTCGATCAGGGAGTTCAGCGTGTGGCAGAACTCCTGCTGGATGGTCGGCCCTTGCAGGAACTCCATGTCGTCGATCAGCGAGCACGTCGATCTTGCGCAGCTTCTCCTTGAAGGCGAGCGCGTCGCGCGCGCGCAAGGCCTGCACGAAGCCCGACATGAAGCGCTCGGCGGTGAGATAGAGCACCTGCGCTTCGGGCTTGCGCTGCTTCACCTCCCACGAGATGGCGTGCAGCAGATGGGTTTTGCCGAGCCCACATTGCCGTGCACGAACAAGGGGTTGAACAGAGGCTGCGGAGCCGAGAACGCGCCGGCCACCTCTTGCGCCGCGGCATAAGCGAGCCGGTTCGAGGCGCCGACCACGAAGCTCTGTAAAGCTGAGCCTGGGATCGAGCGGCGAGCCCTCGAAGCCGCCATAACCGGTGCGCAGCGGCATCGGCAGCGGCGCCGCTTCGGCGCCGGATTGCGCTTCCGGGCTCTCGCCTAAGCCGCGGCGCCTCCTTGGGCGTCTCGACGCCGAAATGCGGCTGCCTGACCTTGAATTCGAGGCGCTCGACCGTCGGCCATTCGCCGCGCGAAAGCCGCAGCACGAAGTCGTAATAATGCGAGCGGAGCCAGTTGCGGAGGAAGCGGGTCGCCACGGTGAGGTGCACGACCTCGCCGTCTACTTGCTCGACCTCCACTCCCCTAAACCAACTGGCGAATACGTCCTCTCCTAGCTCAGCGCGTAACCGGCTCTTGACCCTCGCCCAAGCATCGCCTGGCGCGCACTGCTCTTGCTGTGCCACGGTTCCTGCTCTTTCCCATTCTTATTGGTTCGCGCCGTTACGCACCGCACGCCTCATACATGAGCAGTCAACAAGATCGACGCGGACAGTCATGACCGTCCCTATGACTTGCCTCCAACCCTAGCTTTGCTGCCAGGGCAGGCCAGCCGCTTTCCACCCCGCGAGGTCGCCGCGATGCCTCCCGTCGTCCAGCGGTCCTTCAAAACCGCAAGCGACGTTGTGGCAGGCACGATATCCCATCGCCGCCATCGCCTTGGCCGCAGCCAGGCTCCGGCTTCCCGAACGACAAATAAAGAAGAGGTCGTCGCCCATTTCCACCCCGAGCGCTTTGAGTTCGCCAGCCAGACGCTCCGCAAACCGCGGATCGACTGCCTGATCGGGAAAGGTCTGCCACTCTACGAGGACAGTCCGTTTGCCGACAGGCCCTAGATCTGGAATTCCGACATAGGTCCACTCTGCGCGCGTACGCACATCGACGAGCTGCGACCGAGGACTTGACTGGAGGGCCTTCCAAGCCGTCTCCACGTCGACATCATCGACCGCCTTATCGTCGGTCTGTGCGCTCAAAGGAAACGTCCTCCCCTGATTACAAGAGTACGACGTAAGAACAAATTTGGTGTTGGCTACAATAGGTAGTGGCTACCCGGCGAAAAAGACCACGACCACCCACAGAATACACATTAAGGTCCACAAGTTGTCCACTCTCCTTGCACTGAAGACAACGAAAACCTTTCCCGGCAACCACCGGGTCTAAGGTACTCAATTGTGAAGGAGGGGAACGCCCCGTTCGGATGACTGGACTATACACATGCCTCACCCGCTGATCAAGCGAGGGGCCAGAGTAACGCCAAGTCGAATAACCTGTCGACAGAGTCTTCAGCCGAGCTTGCCAAGCCACTGTCTCGCAAGACTGATTCCCCGACACCGGAGCCATGACAGTTGGGCAAAGCGAGGCTGCGGCGACGGCATTGGCGCACGATTTTTTTTTCGGAACTGCGGCCGTGGCTGGCCGCCTTGTGTCTCAGCCGCATCGCCCCCGGCGACAAGCGGTTGAAATATTCGTTGAATTGACACGACCGCCGCGCGCTTGGGCCCGTCGTCTGTTGCCGCGAAACAACAGGAGAGGTTTTTTTGTTGTTAGGGGGTTGCCATCGCGCCAACGCGCTTGGCGAGACGGGAGACTTTGCGCGAGGCGGTCTTGCGGTGGACGACGCCCTGCTGCCCCGTGCGGGCAATCACGGGCTCGGCTTCCTTGAGCGCCGCGGCTGCGGCCTCTTTGTTGCCCGAGGCGATCGCCTCTTCCACCTTGCGCACCGAACTTCTGAGCCGGGTGCGCCGGGTCTTGTTGACGCCGGTGCGGCGAATGGACTGGCGAGCGGCTTTCTTCGCCGATTTCGTATTGGCCATGGATTGATCCTTAGAGCGCGCTTTGGCCTGCGATTGAGCGAGAAAGCGCGGGGAATGTTAGCGGATGGTCGGGTTGCTCTATAGCGAGCGCCCCGAGAACCGTCAACCGCGCCGGGAGCGCCTCGGGCCGCCCAGGGCCGGTTGCAATTGACATGACAAGGTCCCGGTGGCTCTCCTGTCGCGGCATTGGCAGAGGCAAAGGGGCAAAGCAAGCATAATGCGCGTTCTGGTTACTGGCGCCGCCGGCTTCATTGGCTATCACACGGCGGCCCGCCTGCTCGACCGTGGCGACGAGGTGATCGGCCTCGACAATCTCAGCCCCTATTACGACGTGTCGCTGAAGGAAGCCCGGCTCAAACGCCTCAAGGAGCACGAGCGCTTCCGCTTCATCAAGGCCGATCTTGCCGACCGCGATGCGGTCGAGGCGACCTTTGCCGAGGAGAAGCCTGAGCGGGTGATCCATCTCGCCGCGCAGGCCGGCGTCCGCTACTCCCTCGACCACCCGCACGCTTATATCAACTCGAACATCACGGGCTTTCTGCATGTGCTCGAGGGCTGCCGCCACCATGGCGTGCAGCATCTCGTCTATGCCTCGACCAGCGCGGTCTATGGGTCAAACCGCAAGCTGCCCTTCGATGTGAGCGACTCTACCGATCATCCCGTCAGCCTTTACGGGGCGACCAAGAAGGCCAACGAGATGATGGCGCATTCTTATGCCCATCTGTTTGCGCTGCCGGTGACGGGCTTGCGATTTTTCACCGTCTATGGCCCGTGGGGGCGGCCCGATATGTCGCTATTTCTGTTCACCCGCGACATTCTCGCCGGCCAGCCGATCAAGGTGTTCAACTACGGCCACCACGCCCGCGACTTCACCTACATCGACGACGCGGTCGAAGGCGTCGTGCGCAGCCTGGACACCATCGCCACGCCCGATCCCGACTGGCGCGGCCGAGGCGCCGGACCCGGCCACCTCGTCGGCCCCCTATCGGCTGTACAATATCGGCAACCATTCACCCGTCGCGCTGCTCGACTATATCGCCGCGATCGAGAACGCCCTCGGCAAGAAGGCCAAGCTCGAGCTGCTGCCGCAGCAGCCCGGCGACGTGGAAGAGACCTATGCCGACGTCGAGGCGCTCAAACAGGCGACCGGATTCCAGCCCGCGACGCCGCTCGACCAGGGCATCGAGCGCTTCGTTGCCTGGTACCGCGACTATTACCGGGTCTAGAGCGGCTTTGCTGTTGAGTTGACAAGGCGGGCAGGGGGGCCATGATCGCCTTCGGCCCCCCGTTTCAACCAGCGAGCCCAGCCCTTGGCGGCCAAACAGTCGAAGCACGACCCCCTTCCTCGGCCTTCATCAGCCATGCCAAGGCCGATGACAAAAAGGCCGACGCGATCGCCAAGGCGCTGGAAGCCCGGGGTTTTAAATGCTGGATCGCCCCGCGCGACGTTAAGCCCGGGCGCTCCTATGGCGACGAGATCATCAGAGGCATCGAGAGCACGCGCAGCTTCGTTCTGGTGCTGTCGAAGGCATCCAACGACTTTGCCTTCGTCGCCCGCGAGGTCGAGCGCGCCGTCAGCAAGAACAAGCCGATCTTCGCCGTGCGCATCGCCGACGTCCAGCCGGCGCCGTCGCTCGAATTGTTCATCTCCGGCACGCAATGGATCGACGCCTTCCCCGGCAGGCTCAGCGCCCATGTCGGCCGCCTCGCCGATCTGCTTGCCGAGGAGGAGGGCGGCGCACCGCCGGCGAACGCCGACCGGGCGAAGATCAGCCATCGCGCAGGTTCCCGACATGGCCAATTGCCATTGGGCGCGGCGACGGCGGTGCTTCTCGTCCTTGGCGCGGGACTCGGCTCTTCTGGCCGACGCGACCGGCGGTCGGATGCCGATCCCAGCCTAATGACCGAGCCGGATTGGCAAACGGACAGGCCGGATGTCCGGCCGTTGCAGTCGTGAAAGTCCCTGCTCCGGCCCTATGTCGGAACAGCAAGCGTCGGGCATCCAGCCGGCGACACCGATGACCATCGGCGGCCAGCCAGGCGCCGCAAGGATCGCAGCCAAGTCGGCCGCGTCTTTGGGCTCGCCGGGCGCGACACGGATTTCCAGACCTGCGAGACGGAGACGGGCGACGACGCCATGGCAGCCTGCGGCCGCGCCATCGCCGCGGGCAAATTCAACGGACGCAACCTGTCCTATCTCTACAGCGATCGCGGCTTCTTGCGCATGCAGAAGGGCGGAGCTTGAATTGGCCCTCGCCGATCTCAACGAGGCGCACGCGTCGATTCCAGCAATTTCTACGCGTTCTGGAACCGCGGCGCCGTCTATGCCGCGAAGGGCGACTTCGTCGCGCCCAGGAGGATTTGACCGCCGCGCTTGCCCTTAATCCCGACAAGAGCTCCAAGGCCAAGATCGAAGAGGCCCTGAATGCTGTCACCGCCGGCGTCAATGGCGGTCAAAGCTGAACAGTCCAATCAGGCGATCATCACCGATCCGTCAAGGCTTTGGGGCTCTCAGCAGGGGCTCGCCGGATCAGCCGCGTCGAACGACGCCGCCACGCCGTCGCTAATGCCGACGCTGCCGTCAGGATCCATACAAGCGATGCCCGCAGCGCCCTCGACGGGACCGGCAGTGATCCCGTCGGACCGGTAGCGCGGCGACAGCAGCGGCGCTCACTTGTTGCGGAACGCAGGCTTGCGCTTCTCGATGAAGGCGGCCATGCCCTCCTTCTGGTCTTCGGTGGCGAACAGCGAATAGAACTGTCCGCGCTCGAAGCGCGAGCCTTCGGCCAGTGTCGTGGCAAAGCCGCGATTGATCGCCTCCTTGATCATCATCACCGCGTGCTGCGACAGATTGGCGATCTTGTCGGCCACTTTTAACGCCTCGTCGAGCAGCTCCTCCGCCGGCACCACCCGGCTCACCAGGTTCGAGCGCTCGGCCTCCGCCGCATTGATGCGCCGACCCGTGAGGCAAAGCTCCATGGCCTTGGCCTTGCCGACGGCGCGGGTCAGCCGCTGCGTGCCGCCATTGCCCGGCATGATGCCGAGCGTGATCTCGGGCTGGCCGAACACCGCAGTATCCGCCGCCAGGATGATGTCGCAGGCCATGGCCAGCTCGCAGCCGCCGCCCAGCGCGTAGCCTGCCACCGCCGCGATGATCGGCTTGCGGGCTGTGCTGATCTTGTCGAACGGCGCGAGAAAATCGCTGCCATAGGCCTCCACGAAAGTCTTCTGGTGCATCTCCTTGATGTCGACGCCGGCGGCGAATGCCTTGTCATTGCCGGTGATGACGATGCAGCCGATCCCGGGCTCCGCCTCGAATATCTTGAGCGCGCGGTTGAGTTCGCTGATGAGTTGCGTGTTGAGAGCGTTGAGTGCATGGGGGCGGTTGAGCGTGATGAGCCCGACTTTGCCGTTGCTGGTAACGAGGATGGTCTCGTAGGCGCCATTCTTTTTCGGCGCCTCCTCGGGTTCGGGTTCCCTGGCGGTGAAGGCATTCAAGGACATGTGGTTCGAGTCCCCTAGCGTTGACAGGTTGGACAATAGAAGGTCGAGCGTCCTCCCTGGACGATGCGGCGTACGGTTCCTCCGCAGCCTTTTCTGGGGCACGGCTTGCCCTCGCGGTCGTAAGTCTTGAAGCGATGCTGGAAGCGGCCGAGCCGGCCGTCGGCTTGGCTGTAATCGCGCAGCGTCGAGCCGCCGGCCTTGATGGCGTCGGCCAGCACCGCCTTGATGGCGGCGACCAGCGCTCCCGTCTTCTTGGTCGGCTTGCCGGTTTTGGTGGCGAGCGAGCCGGCGCGCGCGGTGGGCGAAATCTCCGCGCGGTACAGCGCCTCGCAGACATAGATGTTGCCGAGCCCGGCGATCAGCCTCTGGTCGAGCAGCGCGGCCTTGATCGAAGTGGTTTTGCCCTTGAGCCGGCCGGCGAGCCATTGCGGGGTGAAGCCGGAATCGAGCGGTTCGACGCCGAGGCCCTTGAACAGCGCGTGCTGTTCGAGCAGCTCGGTGCGGATCAGGTCCATCAGCCCGAAGCGCCGCGGGTCCGAGTAGCGGACCGCCGTGCCGTCATCGAGATGGAACACGATATGCTCATGCTTCGGCGTCTTCTTTTGCGCCGCTTCGGCCTGCACGCCATTGGCGCGGTCGATGCGGAAGCGCCCGGTCATGCCGAGATGAATCACCAGCACCTCGCCGTCGTCGAGCCGGGCGAGCAGATATTTGGCGCGGCGGTCGAGCGCCTCTATCCTCCGCCCCGACAGCCGCAGGCCGAAATTCTTGGGCAGAGGGAAGCGCAGATCGGCGCGGCGCTGCTCGACCGACGCAAACGCGTTGCCGACCAGGATTGGCTCCAAGCCTCGTCGCACGGTCTCGACCTCGGGTAGCTCCGGCATGTGATTTGGCTCAATTACCGCAGTGCAGAAGACGCTCGTTGCACCGCAACAATAGCCTGAACTCGGGGCTTGCGCTATTGTCCCGCGCACATGGCCAAACCTCTCAAAAGCCCCGCTGCCGCAAAGCCCGAAGCGAGCTTCGGCTACGCGCGCGTGGCGGAAGACGCCAAGCAAGGGCTGGTGAACGACGTTTTTGCGAAGGTCGCGCCCCGCTACGACCTGATGAACGACCTGATGTCGGGCGGCCTCCACCGGCTGTGGAAAAGCGACCTCGTGGCCTGGCTGGCGCCGCCGAAAAGCGCCGTTCCTTTCGCCCTTCTCGACGTCGCCGGAGGGACCGGCGACGTGGCCTTGCGGGTGCTCGAGGCCTCGGGCTCCGGCGCCTCGGCTGTGATCTGCGACATCAGCGCCGAGATGATCGAGGCCGGGCGCGGCAGGGGCGGCGGCGACCGGCTGAGCTTCGTGCGCGGCAATGCGGAGGCCTTGCCGTTCGCCAAAGCGCGCTTCGACGCCTATACCGTCGCGTTCGGCATGCGCAACCTGACCCATCTGGAGGCGGCGCTGGCCGAGGCCTATCGCGTGCTGAAGCCCGGCGGGCGGTTTCTCTGCCTCGAATTCTCCAGCGTCGAGGTGCCGCTGCTCGACACGCTCTATGACGCCTATTCCTTCAACGCCATTCCCGTCCTCGGCGGGCTGGTCGCCGGCGACAGCGCGTCCTATCGCTATCTGGTGGAAAGCATCCGCCGCTTCCCCGATCAGAAAAACTTCACGCGATTGATTGAGAATGCTGGCTTCGAGCGGGTGCGCTATCGCAATCTCACCGGCGGGATAGCGGCGATCCATTCGGCTTGGCGGATATGATGTTTGTGGCACCTTACCCTGGCACGGAGCCCATACCTCCCCCTCGCGGGGAGGTCCGACGACGCCTAGGGCGGCGTCGGGGGGTGGGCGCGGATTCACCCCACCCGGCGCGCCCTGAAGTGCGCGCTGCCCTCCCCATCAAGGGGAGGGATGAGGCCGAACATGCGGCCGCGGGGTCTTGCCATGAGCGCGATTGCCAATATGGCGCGGCTGACCAAGGCGGGCGCGGTGATCGCCTGGTCCGGCGCGCGCGTCATGCCCGATCAGGCCAATTTGCCGGCGCCGCTGGCGCTGTTCGCCCGCGTGACGGCGCCGCTCCGCCAGAACGGCGCCGGCGACGGCAATGAGACGCGGCTGTCCGAGGCGCTGACCTCGCTCGGTCCGTCCTATATCAAGCTCGGTCAGTTCCTCGCCACCCGCGACGACCTCATCGGCCGCGAGCTGGCGCGTGACCTGTCCACCCTCCAGGACCGTTTGCCGCCTTTCTCGCAAGAAGAGGCCAGGGCGGCGGTCGAGGACGCGCTAGGCGCGCCGATCGACACGCTGTTTGCCGAGTTCGGGCCGCCGGTCGCTGCCGCCTCGATCGCCCAAGTGCATAAGGCCAAGGTGAGGGGCCCGGACGGGACGCTCAAGCCGGTTGCCGTCAAGGTGCTGCGCCCCGGCATCGAGCAACGCTTGCAGCGCGACCTCGACTCCTATTTCTTCGCCGCGCGGACCATCGAGCGCTTCCATCCGCCGTCACGGCGCTTAAGGCCGATCGCCGTGGTCGACACCCTGGCGAAATCGGTCGCCATCGAGATGGATCTCCGCATGGAGGCCGCAGCCATCTCCGAGATGGCCGAGAACACCAAGAGCGACGAGGGCTTCCGCGTGCCGGGCGTCGATTGGACCCGGAGCGCGCGCCGGGTGCTGACGCTCGAATGGGTCGACGGCATCCCGATCTCCGACCTCGATGGGCTTGCCGCCGCCGGCCACGACGTGAAGGCGCTCGGCGCGCGGCTGATGCAGGCCTTCTTGCGCCACGCCATGCGCGACGGCTTCTTCCATGCCGACATGCATCCCGGCAATCTGTTCGTCGACCACACCGGCTGCATCGTCGCCGTCGATTTCGGCATCATGGGCCGGCTCGGCATGAAGGAGCGGCGCTTCCTCGCCGCGATCCTCCACGGCTTCCTCAACCGCGACTACACCCGCGTCGCCGAGGTCCATTTCGATGCCGGCTACGTGCCGCGCAAGCATTCGGTGGCGCAGTTCGCCCAAGCCTTACGCGCCATCGGCGAGCCGATCATGGACCGCCCGGCCAGCGAGATCTCCATGGCCCAGCTGCTCGGCCAGCTGTTCCAATATACCGAAGTGTTCGACATGCAGACCCGGCCCGAGCTGCTGCTGCTGCAAAAGACCATGGTGGTGGTCGAAGGCGTCGGCCGCAGCCTCGATCCCGCGCTCAATATGTGGGTCGTGTCCGAGCCGGTGGTGAAGGAGTGGATGGAAAGCCAATTCGGCGCCGGCGCCCAGTTCGAGGCGGCGGCGGAAGGCGCCGCATCCGTCGGCCGCTTCGTCGGCGACATCCCCAAGCTGCTCGGCCAGGCCGAGCGCACCGCCGACGCGCTGACCGCCATCTTCGATGAGGGCGTCAGGCTCGACGATCACACCGTCGAGCGCCTGGCCGAGGCGCAAGCGCGCGAAAACCGGTCGAGCCGCATCGGCATCTGGGTCGGCGCCATCGCGCTGGCGGCCATCGCCCTGGCGCTGCTGTTTTGATGATTGACCGTGAGGCTCCTGCAATTGCCATTGTCATTGCGCCGGTGACTTGGGCCATATGCCCTGGACTCAGATGCCTCGACGCCGCGCATATTCGGTATGCAGTTATCTGGTTCGCAAGTACGTGCACTGATGCCCGGCTTGCAAGCCGGTGACATGACGAGCAAGCGGTAAGGACGAGAGACACGTGCAAGGCAAGCGCATCCTGTTGATCGTCGGCGGCGGCATCGCCGCCTATAAGAGCCTCGAGCTGGTGCGCCGCTTGAAGGAGCGCGGCGCGTCCGTGCGCGCGATCCTGACCAAAGGCGGCGCCGCGTTCGTCACCCCGCTCTCGCTCTCGGTGCTCACCGAAGACAAGGTCTTCACCGATCTGTTCGACCTCAAGGACGAGGCCGAGATCGGGCATATCCGCCTGTCGCGCGAGGCCGATCTGATCGTGGTGGCGCCGGCGACCGCCGACCTGCTGGCCAAGATGGCGCAGGGCTTGGCCGGCGACCTCGCCACCGCCGTTCTGCTGGCCGCCGACAAGACCGTGCTGGCTGCGCCGGCCATGAATGTGCGCATGTGGCAGCATCCCGCCACCCAGCGGAACCTGGCGACGTTAAAGGCCGACGGCATCGAACTGGTCGGCCCGGACGAGGGCGAGATGGCGTGCGGCGAATATGGGCCGGGCCGCATGGCCGAGCCGCAAGCAATCTTGGAAACGATCGAGAGCCTGCTCGCCGAGCAGAGCAGCATGAGCAAACGCGCGCCGGCAAAGTCGCTCGGCGCGCCACTGCGTGGCCGCCGCGTGCTGATCACCTCCGGCCCCACACAAGAGCCGATCGACCCCGTGCGCTATATCGCCAACCGCTCCTCCGGCAAGCAGGGCCATGCTCTGGCCAAAGCCGCCGCCGCGCTCGGCGCCGAGGTGACTTTGGTGAGCGGTCCCGTCGCGCTGCCCGATCCGCAAGGCGTGACAATGGTCAAGGTCGAGACCGCGCATGAGATGCTCGCCGCCACGCTGGCCGCGCTTCCCGCCGACATCGCCATTTGTGCGGCCGCCGTCGCCGATTGGCGCGCCGCCGACGAAGCGCCGCAGAAACTCAAGAAGCAAAACCAGGTCGAAGCCGAGCTCAAGCTCGCTCTGAACCCCGATATTCTCGCCACCATCTCAAAGGCCGGCCCGAAGCGCCCGCGTCTCGTGATCGGCTTTGCCGCCGAGACCGAGCATCTGGTCGAGAACGCGACAGCGAAACGCCGGGCCAAGGGGGCGGACTGGATCGTCGCCAATGATGTCTGGCCGGGCACCGGAGCGATGGGCGGCGACCATACGCAAATCCATCTCATCACTTCGGCGGGCGTCGAGGATTGGCCTCCGCTCAGCAAGGACGAGACGGCGGCCCGACTCCTCGCCCGCGCCGCCGACGCGCTCACGGCCTTGCCTCTGGCCGCTGAATGAGCCTCACGCTCCGTGTCCTGCGCCTGCCTCATGGCGAAGGCCTGCCGCTCCCGTCCTATCAGTCGGCGCAAGCCGCCGGGTTAGACCTGGTCGCCGCCGTGCCCCGCGAGCAGCCGGTCAAGCTGCTGCCGGGCGCCCGCGCGCTGGTCCCCACCGGCTTCGTGCTCGAGCTGCCGCAGGGCTGCGAAGCGCAACTGCGCCCGCGCTCGGGCTTGGCGCTCAAGCACGGCATCACCGTGCTGAACAGCCCCGGCACCATCGACGCCGACTATCGCGGCGAGGTCATGGTGCTGCTGGTCAATCTCGGCAGCGACATGTTCCTGGTCCAGCGCGGCGACCGCATCGCCCAAGCCGTGATCGCCGCCGCCGCCCATGTCGAGATCGTGCAGGTCGAGGCGCTTGGCGCCACCGAGCGTGGCGATGGCGGCTTCGGCTCCACCGGCTGATCTCGGATTGAAGCCTTGGCTCTGCCGCTTGCTCCCATACCTCCCCCTCGTGGGGAGGTCGGCGCGCGAAGCGCGACGGGTGGGGGGTGTCTCAAGCGCTCACCCCACCCGGCTCGCCCCGGACAAGTCGGGATCGAGCCACCCTCCCCATCAAGGGGAGGGACGGAGATCGCTTCCAGGCGTGGCTAGGCAACTGGCAGTGAACGCGGGGAAGGCATAAGTTCAAGCCATCATGCTCACACCCGAAGAGATCGAGCGCTACAAGCGCCAGCTGGTGCTGAAGGAGATCGGCGGCGAGGGCCAGCAGAAGCTGAAAGCCGCCCGCGTGCTGGTGGTCGGCGCCGGCGGGCTGGGTTCACCGCTCATTCTTTATTTGGCCGCTGCCGGCATCGGCCAGATCGGCATCATCGACAGCGACCGCGTCAGCCTCGACAATCTCCAGCGCCAGATCGTTCACGACACCAAAAGCGTGGGCCGGTCCAAGACCAAGAGCGCGGCGCAAACCGCCGAACGCCTCAATCCGCAGGTCGAAACCCGGCTCTACACCACGCGGCTGGTGGCCGAGAACGCGCTCGGCATCATCGGCGGCTATGACATCGTCGCCGACGGCTCCGACAATTTCGCCACGCGCTATCTGGTCAACGACGCCTGCTACTTCGCCAAGGTGCCGCTCGTGTTCGCCGCGCTCGGCCCGTTCGACGGCCATCTCACCACCTTCCGCGCCTTCGAGACCGACGCTGCCGGCAATCCGCGCCCGTCCTATCGCTGCCTGTTCCCCGAGCCGCCGCCCGAAGGCACGGTCGCCCCGTGCGCCGAGGCCGGCATTCTGGGGGCCGTGGCCGGCGTGATCGGCTGTCTCGCCGCGGTCGAAGTGGTGAAGGAGCTGCTTGGCCTGGGCGAGAGCCTGGTCGGCCGGCTGCTGCTCTACGACGCCCTTCAGGCGCGGTTCAGCACTGTGGCCTATGGCTGGGATCCCGAAAATCCGTTGAACGGCCGGGCCAAGCTTCTTCACGACTTGTCCCATCACCGCAACGCTATGGTCGAGGCAAGCGGGTGAGCCTGTTCCAATTATCCTTCGTCATGGCCGGGCTTGTCCCGCCATCCAATGGGGAGGTTGTTGTTTTGGTCCGAGTTCGCGCGAAGGCCGAATTGGATGCCCGGCACAAGGCCGGGCATGACGCGTCAAGTTAAGATGGCGGCGGAGACAGTTACCACCCAATGCGCCATCGCCGGCGGCGGCCCGGCCGGCATGATGCTCGGCGTTTTTGCTCGCCCGCGCCGGTGTCGATGTCGTGGTGCTGGAGAAGCATGCCGATTTCCTGCGCGACTTCCGCGGCGACACCATCCATCCCTCGACGCTCGAGGTCATGTACGAGCTCGGTATCCTCGACGATTTCCTCAAGCGCCCGCATCAGGAGGTGCGCGAGCTCGCCGGCGAGATCGGCGACGAGCGCATCGTCATCGCGGATTTTTCCCATCTTGCCGACCCGGTGCCGGTTCATCGCGCTGATGCCGCAATGGGATTTTCTCGATTTTATCGCCGACCAGGCGCGCCGTTATCCGAGCTTCCACCTCAGAATGCAGGCGCGGGTCACCGATCTCATCGTCGAGCAGGGGCGGGTGGTCGGCCTGCGAGCCGAGACGCCGGATGGGCCGATCGAAATCAAAGCCGATCTGGTGGTGGGGGCCGACGGCCGTCATTCCGACGTGCGGGCGCAAGCCGGCCTCGAGGTCGAGGATTTCGGCGCGCCGATGGACGTGCTGTGGTTCCGGCTCTCCAAGCGGCATGAGGACGGCGAGCAGACGCTCGGCCGCATGCAGGCGGGCGTGGTGTTCGTCACGCTCGACCGCGGCGATTATTGGCAATGCGCCTATGTCATTCCCAAAGGCGGCTTCGACCGGCTGCGCGCCAAGGGGCTCGAGGCCTTTCGCGCGGCCATCGTCAGCCTGAACCCGTCTTTTGCCGACCGCGTCAAGGAAATCGCGTCCTGGGACGACGTGAAGCTTCTCACCGTGACCGTCGATCGCCTCAAGCGATGGTATCGCCAGGGGCTGCTATGCATCGGTGACGCTGCCCATGCCATGTCGCCGATCGGCGGCGTCGGCATCAATCTCGCCATTCAGGACGCAGTCGCCGCCGCCAACATCCTGTGGCAGGCGCTCCGCCAGGGTTCGGTTTCGGTCGAGGATCTCGCCAAGGTGCAAGCGCGCCGCGAATGGCCGACCAGGATGATGCAGGCGGTTCAGCTGTTCATTCAGAAGCGCGTCATCAGCAATGTCTTGAGCATGACCGGTCGTCCGCGGCCGCCGCTCGTGGTGACGTTGTTCAACCGCTTTGCGTTCCTACGGCGATTTCCGGCGCGGCTCATCGGCATGGGCTTTCGCCCCGAGCATGTGCATTCCCCGGAAATCACACATAGTCATGCCCGGACTTGATCCGGGCATCCATGCCGTTACGTCTCAGACCGATGAAGCGCCAATGGAATGGATTGCCGGGTCAAGCCCGGCAATGACGAGTTTGGGCTGGCGCTGAGTCCTAGAACATCGCCGGGTGAACGCGGTCGGGCGGCGCGTGGCCGTCGAGGAAGGTCTTGATGTTGATGATGACCTTCTCGCCCATGTCGACGCGGCCTTCGAGCGTGGCCGAGCCCATATGCGGCAGCACCACCACCTTGCTGCTCTTGAGCAGCTTGGCGTTCACCGCCGGCTCGTGCTCGAACACGTCGAGACCGGCGCCGGCCAGCTCGTTGTTCTCGATCATGCGCGCCAGCGCGTTCTCGTCGATCACTTCGCCGCGCGCGGTGTTGACCACATAGGCGGACGGCTTCAGCAGCGCCAGCCGGCGGGCCGAGAGCAGATGGTAGGTCGCCGGCGTGTGCGGGCAGTTGATGGAGATGATGTCCATGCGGGCGAGCATCTGGTCGAGGCTGTCCCAATAGGTCGCCTCCAGCGCGGTCTCGACCTCGGGCGCCACCCGGCGCCGGTTGTGATAGTGGATCTGCAGCCCGAACGCCTTGGCCCGCTTGGCCACGGCCTGGCCGACGCGCCCCATGCCGACAATGCCGAGCCGCTTGCCGTAGATGCGGTGGCCGAGCATCCAGGTCGGCGACCAGCCCTGCCAGCCATTGGCGCCGTTCTTCAACAGCGTCGCGCCCTCGGTCAGCCGCCGTGGCACCGCGATGATCAGCGCCATGGCCATGTCGGCGGTGTCTTCGGTGAGCACGCCCGGCGTGTTGGTGACCAGGATCGACCGGTTCCGCGCCGTCTCGAGGTCGATATTGTCGACGCCGGTGCCGAACTGGGCGATCAGCTTGAGATCGGGCCCGGCCTGGCTCAGCACCCCCCGGTCGATGCGATCGGTAACGGTCGGCACCAGCACATTGGCGGTCTTGACCGCCTCGATCAGCTCATCGCGCGTAAACGGCTTGTCTTCGAGATTGAGCCGTGCGTCGAACAGTTCCCGTAGGCGCGTTTCCACCACATCGGGAAGCTTACGTGTGACAATAACGATTGGGCGTTCAGCCATTATTCGTCCAATTAGGATTGGGGCGGGAGGGGGTCTCCCGCGTCATTTTGAGGCGCTTCCTGAGATGCGCGCCGCTTTCTGTAACAGAACCGGCTTTGCGAGATAAAGCGTCATCTTGGCATAGGGCCACGATCCTTTCACTTTTCTCAGTCATCCAGGGGCGGTAAGGGTGCGCCGATTTGGGGGACGGCCCGTTTTCAGGGTCGCAGCGCGAGGCGCCACGCGGGGTGAAACGGTGAGGCATCGCGTATCGATCGGGCTCGCAACAGCCTTGGCGCTGATCCTGTTGACCGGCTTCGAGGGGCAGGCCGCCGAGGACAGCGTGAAGCAGGCCGCGGTCGATGCCCCGGGCAAGCCGTCGCTGCCCGTGCCGCGCTTCGTCAGCCTCAAATCCGATAAGGTGAACGTCCGCAAAGGGCCGAGCACCGACCAGTCGATCGTCTGGGTGTTTTCGCGCGCCGGCCTGCCGGTGGAGATCATCGCCGAATCGGACAATTGGCGGCGGGTGCGCGACAGCGAAGGCGCCGACGGCTGGGTGTTCCACAGCCTGCTCAGCGCACGCCGCACCGCGCTCGTGACCCCTTGGTCGAAGGGCGATGAGCGCGTCCCGCTCTATAACTCCGATTCAACCGGCTCGCGCGCCGTGGCCGAGCTCCAGTCCGGCGTGCTCGGCAATGTCATGTCCTGCGACGGCGAGTGGTGCCACATCTCGGTCGACGATTATTCCGGCTATGTGCAGCAGGACAAGCTGTGGGGCGTCTATAAGGGCGAAGAGGTCAAGTAGCCGCGCTAGCGGCTGGGCTTTTCCACCAACCTCACGAGGACATCGACGCGGGAGATGGTCATGCCCTCCGGCGCCTCGGGCAATCCCTCGATGCTGATGGCGCCGGTCGCGATGTCCAAGAGCCGGCCCGAATGCTCGCAGAAGAAATGGTAGTGGTTGGACGTATTGGTGTCGAAATAGGTCTTGGCGCCCTCCACCGCGACCTCGCGCAACAGGCCGGCCCCGGTGAATTGGTGCAGCGTGTTGTAGACGGTCGCGAGCGACACCGGCACCTTGCGCTCCAGGGCCTCCTCGTGCAGCGTTTCCGCCGTGACGTGACGGTCGCCGCCGGTGAATAGGAGATGGGCCAGCGCCACGCGCTGCCGCGTGGGTCTGAGGCCGGCGCCGCGCAACAGCTTGGCGACCTCGGCTGGGGTTGTCTCTGTTGGCATTTTATGCGTGCCCGGAGGCGACCTGAACATCTGTGCTGACCATGGCCGATAATCTCCGAGAAATATAGGCAGAAACCTACCCTTCCCGCAACGCGCCGCCTTGATCTAGGTCAGCGCGGCCCTCGGAACAAGGGGGATGGGCCTGCAGGGAAGCTTCAAAAGGGCCCAAGGCAGAGCCCGCACGCGGGCTTTTGAAGGGCTCGCGTCTGTGTTAGGAAACCCCCGAAATTCGTGAGTTCTACGGGCCGGGAGAATTCGAACAAACCAATGTCTGAGCGGCGGGATAATTTCGACTACGAGGCTCTGCTCGCCTGCGCGCGGGGCGAGCTGTTCGGCCCCGGCAATGCGCAATTGCCGCTCCCGCCGATGCTGATGTTCGACCGCATCTCGCTGGTTCAGGAGGAGGGCGGCGAGCACGGCTATGGGCGGATCGTGGCGGAGCTCGACGTGAAGCCCGACCTTTGGTTCTTCCCCTGCCATTTCAAGGGCGATCCGGTCATGCCCGGCTGCCTCGGGCTCGACGCGCTGTGGCAGCTGCTCGGCTTCTTTTTGGGGTGGCTCGGGGCCCCGGGCAAAGGCCGCGCTTTAAGCGTCGGCGAGGTCAAGTTCTCGGGTATGGTGCTGCCGACCATGCGCAAGCTCGAATATATCGTCGAGCTAAAGCGCGTGATCCGGCGGAAATTCACCCTTGGCACCGGGGATGGCTGGCTGAAGGCCGACGGAGAGACCATCTATACGGCCAAGGATTTGAGGGTCGGCCTGTTCCAGGCGGGCGAAGCCGCCCCCGCTGGAGTCATGACCCTCCTATCGAGCGAAGCGGCTTAAGGCTTCCTAGGATCTAGACCCGATGAAACGTGTGGTCGTGACCGGCATGGGCATCGTGTCCTCCATTGGCAACAGCGCCCAGGAGGTGCTCGCCTCCTTGCGCGAGGCCAAATCCGGCATCGTCAAGGCCGACAAATATGCCGAGCTCGGTTTCCGCTGCCAGGTCCATGGCGCGCCCAAGCTCGACTGGGAAGGCATGATCGACCGCAAGGTGCGCCGCTTCATGGGCGAGGGCGCGGCCTGGAACTACCTCGCCATGGAGCAGGCGATCCGCGATGCCGGGCTTGAGGAGAAAGACATTTCCAACGAGCGCACCGGACTGATCATGGGCTCGGGTGGACCATCGACCCGCGCCATCGTCCAGGCCGCCGACACCACCCGCGAGAAGGGGCCCAAGAAGGTCGGACCGTTCGAGGTGCCGAAGGCCATGTGCTCGACCAACTCGGCCACGCTGTCCACCCCCTACCATATCAAGGGCGTGAGCTATTCGATCTCATCGGCCTGCTCGACCTCGGCCCATTGCATCGGCAACGGCGCCGAGCTCATCCAGTTGGGCAAGCAGGACATCGTGTTCGCCGGCGGCGGCGAGGAGCTCGACTGGACGCTGTCCGTCCTGTTCGACGCCATGAATGCCATGTCGTCCGATTTCAACGACCGCCCCGAAGCAGCCAGCCGCGCCTATGACGCCGACCGCGACGGCTTCGTCATCGCCGGCGGCGCCGGCGTGGTGGTGCTCGAGGACCTCGAACATGCCAAGGCGCGCGGCGCCCGCATCTATGGCGAGCTGGTCGGCTACGGCGCCACTTCCGACGGCTACGACATGGTGCAGCCATCCGGCGAGGGCGCGGTCCGCTGCATGCGCATGGCCATGAAGAACGTCAATGGCGGCGTCGACTACATCAACCCGCACGCCACCTCGACCCCGATCGGCGACCTCAAGGAGATCGAGGCGATCCGCGAGGTGTTCGGCGACAACTGCCCGCCGATCAGCGCCACCAAATCGCTCACCGGCCATTCGCTCGGCGCCGCCGGCGCGCATGAGGCGATCTACTCGCTGCTGATGATGAATAACGGCTTCATTTGCGAATCCGCCAATATCGACACCATCGACCCCGCCGTCGCCGACATGCCGATCGTGCGCAAGCGCCGGGACAATGTCGCCATTAACGCCGTGATGTCGAACAGCTTCGGATTCGGCGGCACCAACGCCACACTCGTATTTCGTCGTTTGGATGGTTGAGAGAAACGGGAGCGATGCGGGTTCAACCCCCTAACCAGAGTAAGATTCATGGCAACAACAAAAGATATCGCTGAGCCCGCGCCGTTGATGGCCGGGAAGAGGGGATTGGTGATGGGTGTCGCCAATGACCGCTCGATCGCCTGGGGCATCGCCCGGGTGCTGCACGGACAGGGCGCCAAGCTTGCCTTCTCCTATCAAGGCGGCGCGTTCGGACGTCGCGCCGTGCCGCTGGCTCAGGCCATTGGCGCCGAGATCATCGAGGAGGCCGACGTCGAGGATCTCGACAGCGTGAAGCGTGTGTTCGACGTGATCCGCAAGAAATGGGGCTCGCTCGATTTCGTCGTGCACGCGCTCGCCTTCTCCGACCGCAACGAGCTGAAGGGCCGCTATTGCGACACCACGCGCAAGAATTTCGAGCACACCATGGTGATCTCGTGCTTCTCCTTCACCGAGGTCGCCAAGCTCGCCGCCGAGCTGATGCCGAATGGCGGCTCGCTGCTCACGCTGACCTATGGCGGCTCGACGCGGGTCATTCCCTGCTACAACGTCATGGGCGTCGCCAAGGCGGCGCTCGAGGCCAGCGTGCGCTATCTCGCCTCGGACTTCGGTCCGCAAGGGATCAGGGTGAATGCGCTGTCGGCGGGGCCGATGCGCACTTTGGCCGGCGCCGGCATCTCCGATGCGCGGACCTTGCTGCATTATCAGCAGCGCCACGCGCCGATGCGCCGCTCGCCGACCCTCGACGAGGTCGGCGGCGCCGCGCTCTATCTGTTGTCGGACCTGTCCGGCGCGGTCACCGGCGAGGTGCATTTCGTGGATTGCGGCTACTCGACCATCGCCATGCCGACCGTTGAACGTGCTCAAGACGATGGAGCAGGCCGAGGAGGCCGAGCCGCCGGTCGAGAAGGCCCCGCGCGAAGCCGCGCAATAGGTCGGGCGGCTTAGGCTTAAGATACGGAGTTTGTTGTTAGAATCCCGCCTGGCTAGGATTGCTCAGGCCCCGGAACGTCAAAGAAGGAAAGTCGGACATGGCTGTCCATCTCGTGCTCATTGCCTGCCTCGCGGCTCCGCCCAATACCTGCCAGGAAATTCCCTTGGTGGAAGTGACCGCCGAAGACGTGGTGAGCTGCACCGGCAAGGCCAAGGACACGTCCGAGGCGTGGCAGAAGGCAGCACAAGGACTATCTCGTCATCGCGACCAAATGCGCGAAAGACGAAGAGGGCGGCAACGCGCCGCCCTCGGATCAGTCGAATTGAACCCGCGAGCCGGTTCCTAGCTCGCCTGGGCCTTCTCCAGTTCCTTGCCGGTCGTCTGGTCGACCACCTTCATCGACAGCTTGACCTTGCCGCGGTCGTCGAAGCCGAGCAGCTTCACCCAGACCTGGTCGCCTTCCTTGACGACGTCGGTCACGGCCTTGGGCCGGCCGTCGGCTGAGCTGCGAGATGTGCACGAGCCCGTCCTTGGGGCCGAAGAAGTTCACGAACGCGCCGAACTCCATCACCTTGACCACCTTGCCCTGATAGATCGTACCGACCTCGGGCTCCGACGTGATGCCCTTGATGCGGGCGATCGCGGCGCGGATCGAATTCGGCATTGGCCGAGGCGATCTTCACCGTGCCGTCGTCGGAGATGTCGATCTTGGCGCCTGATTCCGCGACGATCTCGCGGATCACCGAGCCGCCCGAACCGATCACTTCCCTGATCTTGTCGACCGGGATGTGGATCGTCTCGATGCGCGGCGCATATTCGCCGAGTTCAGGCCGCGCCGTGTTGAGCGCCTTGTTCATCTCGGCGAGGATATGCATGCGGCCGTCGCGCGCCTGATCGAGCGCGACCTTCATGATCTCCTCGGTGATGCCGGTGATCTTGATGTCCATCTGGAGCGAGGTGACGCCCTCGGACGTGCCGGCCACCTTGAAGTCCATGTCGCCGAGATGATCCTCGTCGCCGAGGATGTCCGACAGCACGGCGAATTTGTCGCCGTCCTTGATCAGGCCCATGGCGATGCCCGCCACCGACCGCTTGAGCGGAATGCCCGCGTCCATCATGGCGAGCGACGAGCCGCACACCGTGGCCATCGACGAGGAGCCGTTCGAACTCGGTGATCTCCGACACGATGCGGATGGTGTAGGGGAAGCTGTCGCGGTCGGGCAGCACCGGATGGATCGCCCGCCAGGCCAGCTTGCCGTGGCCGATCTCGCGCCGGCCCGGGCCCGTCATGCGGCCAACCTCGCCGACCGAATAAGGCGGGAAGTTGTAATGCAGCATGAACGTCTCTTTATAGGTGCCCTGGAGCGCGTCGACATATTGCTCGTCCTCGCCGGTGCCGAGCGTGGCGACGGCGAGAGCCTGGGTCTCGCCCCTGGTGAACAACGCGCTGCCATGGGTGCGGGGCAGGATGCCGACCTCGCACACGATGGGCCTGACCGTGGTCAGATCGCGCCCGTCGATGCGCCGCTTGGTGTTGAGGATGCTGGAGCGGACGATGTCCTTCTCCGCCGCCTTGAAGGCGCCGGCCAGTTTCGGAGCCATCGTACCGTCGTCATCCGCGGGCACCAGCGCGGCGAGCACCTTCTCCTTGATTGCGGCCACCCGGTCGCGGCGCTCATGCTTGGCGGCGATGGTATAAGCCTCACGCAGCTCGGTCTCGGCAGCTTTGCGCACGCGCTCGACATTCGTGCCGTCATCCTTGGGCTTTAGGTCCCAAGGCTCCTTGGCGGCGCGCTCGGCCAGCTTGACGATGGCGTCGAGCACCGGCTGGAAGTGCTTCTGGCCGTAAACCACGGCGCCGAGCATGATCGTCCTCCGACAGCTCCTTGGCCTCGGATTCGACCATCAGCACCGCGTCGGCCGTGCCGGCCACCACGAGGTCGAGCGAGCTCTCTGCCATGTCGTCGATCATCGGGTTCAGCACATATTGGCCGCCGATAAAGCCGACCCGTGCGGCGGCGATCGGCCCGAGGAACGGCACGCCCGACAGCGTCAGTGCGGCGGAGGCCGCGACCATGCCGACGATATCGGGGTCGTTCTCCATGTCGTGCGAGAGCACGGTGATGACGACTTGCGTCTCGTTCTTGAATCCGCTGGCGAAGAGCGGCCGGATCGGCCGGTCGATCAGGCGGGAGGTGAGGGTTTCCTTCTCGGTGGGGCGACCCTCGCGCTTGAAATAGCCGCCCGGGATCTTGCCCGCGGCGAAAGTCTTCTCCTGATAGTTCACGGTCAGGGGGAAGAAGTCGATGCCGACCCTTTCCTCCTTGGCGGCCACGACGGTGGCGAGAACAGTGGTGCCGCCATAGGTGGCGAGCACGGAGCCATCGGCCTGCCGCGCGATGCGGCCGGTTTCAAGCGTGAGCGGGCGTCCCGCCCAATCGATTTCTACGGTGTGTTTATGAAACATGTTGGTTTCCCAATGCGTGCGTGGGTAGGGTGGGGCCGCACCTGTCGCCTTTGGGCGCTAGGGCTGGCCAATTCACATCATGCGCAAGCTCGATCGCGGGCGGACCCGCCATGACGATTGCCGTCACCGGCGAATGCCCAACCGGTTGATGAGCTTCTGGTAGCGGTCCTCGTCGGACGACTTGACGTAATCGAGCAGTCGGCGCCGCTGGCTGACCATCTTGAGCAGCCCGCGGCGCGAATGATTGTCTTTGCCGTGCGTCTTGAAATGCTCGGTGAGATTGGTGATCCGCTCGGTCAGGATGGCGACCTGGACCTCGGGAGACCCGGTATCGCCGGATTTGGTCGCATATTCCTGGATGAGCTCTTGCTTGCGCTCAGCGCTGATCGACATCGGATGATCCTTGCTGTTTGAGGGTTTGTCTGGGCCGGGCCGGGATGTCGTCCAGCACGGTCGGCTAGAACGCGCGAGCGAGCCGCTAACAGCGGCGGCCGCGCGAACCGCTGCACTATAGGGATAATCCGCCGCGAGGCCAGCGGAATTTCGCGAGGTTAACCGCTTCTAGAAGCAGGAAACGAATTCGCGGAAGACCCAGCCGATGGGCTTTTTGGTGTCGTAGGCCTGGACCTTGACCCAGGGTTTGCCGTTGGCGGCGGGCTTGGACTCGACAATTGCCACGAACGGCACCATTGGCCAGCGTGCCGATGATCTTGCCGTTGGGGCTCGCGCGCACATTGAGCGGCGTGCCGGTCGGGTCGGTCACCTTGCAACGTTCCCCGTCCGTCGCACTGGCGAGGCTTGCGGAAACCAGCAGCGCCATGGCCGCAATCACCATCCGTGTCACTAACCCCTCCCTTACCGTGAAGCGCCGCGCTGCGGCAGATTGAAGATGCGCCGGGGCTTGAGCTCCCCCTTGCTCACCTCGCCGAGCGCGACCAGCGTGCCGCGCGAGGTGGCGTAGACCGTGCCCTCGACAATCGGGGCGTCGCGTCCCCGCAACAGGACCGGCTGCCCGCGCCGCAGCCTATCGGCATCCGGACCGGACAGGGCCAGCGCCGGAATGTCGTGGAGCGCCGTCTCGACCGGCTCGAGCGCGGTCGCCAGCGCCTCGTGGCCGCCGCTTTCGGCCAGTCTCTTCGAGGGTCTGCGAGCGACACGGCGCGCGCCTCGCCGAACGCGCCGACACGCGGTGCGGCGCAAGGCCTCCACATGGCCGAACGAGCCGAGCGCCCGGCCGAGGTCGCGGGCGAGCGCCCGCACATAGGTGCCCTTGCCGCAACTGCGCCTCCAGCACGCAACGGTCCTGGTCGGGGTGGTCGACCAGGTCCAGCCGGACAATCGACACGCGCCGCGGCGCAAGCTCGAAATCCTCCTCGTCGCGGGCGAGGTCGTAGGCGCGGGCGCCGTCGACCTTGAGCGCCGAGTAGCGCGGCGGCACCTGGTCGATCTCGCCGATGAAGTCGGCAAAGCTTGGCCTCGATCTCGGCGCGGGTCGGCCGGCGATCGCTGCTCTCCGTCATCTTGCCCTCGGCATCGTCGGTGTCGGTCTCGACCCCGAAGCGGACGGTGAAGCGGTACTCCTTGCTGCCCTCGACCACGAACGGAACGGTCTTGGTCGCCTCGCCGAGCGCGATCGGCAGCACGCCGGTGGCGAGCGGATCGAGCGTGCCGGCATGGCCCGGCTTTGGCGGCCTCGTAGAGCCGCTTCACCCGGGCGACGGCCTGGGTCGAGGTCATGCCTTGCGGCTTGTCGAAGATGAGCCAGCCATGGACCGGTAGGCCTTTGCGCCGCCGCGCCATCGCTCTCTTGCCCGCCTGTTATGTGCTAGTCGTCGAGGTCGCGGGCGACCTTGGGCGAAGCGAGCAGCTCGTCGATCCGCGCCGAGGCCTCGAACGAGGTGTCGACCTTGAATCTGAGCTCGGGCATGAATTTCATGCTGACCCGCTTCGCCACCTCGCCCCTGCAGGAACCGCTTGTGCTTGTCGAGATGGGCCACTGCCTCGCTCGCCCCTTCGCCGCCGAGCGGGAATCACATAGACCGTGGCGAGCTTGAGGTCGGGCGTCATGCGCACCTCGGGCACGGTCAGCGAATACCGGCTCAGCACCTCGTCGACGATCTCGCCGCGGGAGAAGATCTCGGCAAGCGCGTGCCGGATCGTCTCGCCCACTTTCAACTGGCGTTGGGAGGGCGTCTTGCCCTTGTCGCGCGCGACCATGTGCTTGGCTCTTGAAATAATGGCCGGCTCAGCCCGGCCAATCGCGGATTTACAGGCTGCGCTGGACGTGCTCGACCTCGAAGCACTCGATGACGTCGCCCGCCGCATGTCCTGATAGCCCTCGAACGCCATGCCGCATTCCTGGCCGGCGGTCACCTCGCGCACCTCGTCCTTGAAGCGCTTCAAGGTCGACAGCTTGCCTTCGTGGACCACGACGTTGTCGCGGATCAGCCGGACCTGGGCGCCGCGCTCGACCTTGCCCTCGGTGACGCGGCAGCCGGCCACCTTGCCCACCTTGGAGATGGTGAACACCTCCAGGATCTCGGCATTGCCGAGGAAGGTCTCGCGCCGCGTGGGCGCGAGCATGCCGGACATGGCCTGCTTCACCTCGTCGACCAGGTCGTAGATCACGGCGTAATAGCGGATCTCGACGCCGTCGCGCTCGGCGGCCTCGCGGGCCTGCGCGTTGGCGCGCACATTGAAGCCGAGCACCACCGCGCCCGAGGTCGCGGCGAGCCCCACATCGGACTCGGTGATGCCGCCGACGCCGGCATGGACGATGCGCGCGCGCACCTCGTCGGTGCCCATCTTGTCGAGCGCCGCGACGATGGCCTCGACCGAGCCCTGCACGTCGCCCTTGACGAGCAGCGTGAACTCCTTGGTGCCGGCGGCCTTCAGATTGGTCATCATCTGCTCGAGGCTGCCGCGGGCGCCGGCCACGGCCAGGCGCTTGCGCCGCTCGCGCACGCGATAGTCGGTGATCTCGCGCGCGCGCGCCTCGTTCTCGACCACGGCGAACTGATCGCCGGCCTCGGGCGCGGAGTCGAAGCCGAGCACCTCGACCGGAACCGAAGGACCGGCGCTCTGTCACCTGCTCGCCGAGCTCGTTGATCAGCGCGCGCACGCGGCCATAGGCCGAGCCCGCGACGACGAGGTCGCCGACATGCAGCGTGCCGCGCTGGATCAGCGCCGTGCCGACCGGGCCGCGTCCGCGCTCGAGCTTGGCCTCGACGATCACGCCCTCGGCGGGGCGATCGGGATTGGCGGTGAGCTCCAGCACCTCGGCCTGCAGCGCGATCGCTTCGAGCAGCTTGTCGAGGCCGGTCTTCTTCAACGCCGAGACCTCGATCTCCAGCGTATCGCCGCCGAGGCTCTCCACCACGATCTCCTGGCTCAACAGCTCGGTGCGCACGCGCTGCGGGTCGGCGCCCTGCTTGTCGATCTTGTTGATGGCCACGATCATCGGCACGCCGGCGGCCTTGGCGTGATTGATGGCCTCGATCGTCTGCGGCTTGACGCCGTCATCGGCGGCCACCACCAGCACCACGATGTCGGTCACCTGAGCGCCGCGCTGGCGCATGGCGGTGAAGGCCTCGTGGCCCGGCGTGTCGATGAAGGTGATCTTGTTGCCGAGCGGCGTCACCACCTGATAGGCGCCGATATGCTGGGTGATGCCGCCGGCCTCCTGCGACTACCACATTGGTGGTGCGGATGGCGTCGAGCAGCGAGGTCTTGCCGTGATCGACATGGCCCATGATGGTCACGATCGGCGCGCGCGGCTGCAGGTCCTCGGCGTGGTCTTCCTCGCCGATGAAGCCTTCCTCGACGTCGGCCTCGGACACGCGCCGGACGGTATGGCCGAACTCCTCGGCGACGAGCTGGGCGGTGTCGGCGTCGATCACGTCGGTGATCTTGTGCATCTCGCCGTCCTTCATCAGGAACTTGATGACGTCGACGCCGCGCTCGGCCATGCGGTTGGCGAGCTCCTGGATGGTGATGACCTCGGGGATCACGACGTCGCGCTGGATCTTCGCCTGCGCCTGCGGGCCGGTAATCTGCTTTTTCTGGCGCTCCTGACGGCGCTTCAGCGAGGCAAGGCTCCGCTGGCGCTGCTCCTCGTCGAGCGCATTGATGATGGTGAGCCGGCCGCGGACCCGGCGCTCCTCGCCGCGGCGCGGGCGCGGTGACGCTCTTCTTGTGACGGGCGTCGGCCGGGCGGGCGGGCTCTTCCGCCTCCTCCTTGAGGTGCTTGCGGGCGGTCTCCTCGCCGACCTTGCGCGCCTTGGCCTCGGCCTCGTGCCGCTCGTCCTCTTTGCGCTTGCGCTCGTCGGCCTCTTCGCGCTCCTTCGCCCGCTGCTCGTCGGTGACGACTGGAGGGCCGCGGTGCTCTTGGCCTTCTCGCGCTCGACCGCCTCACGCTGGCGCGAATCGGCCAGCGCGCGCATGCGCGCGTCCTTCTCCTCCTCGGAGAGCTGCGGCAGCACGACGCCGACGCGGCGCCCTTGCGCCTCTCGGCTTGCGGCTTGGGGGCGGGAGTCTCGGCGATTCGCGGGGCGGGCCTTGGCCGCCGCCTCTTCGACGGGCTGCGGCCGCTCCGCCCGAGCCGATCGCCCGGCGCTTCTTCTTCTCGACCAGAACGGACTTCGAGCGCCCATGGCTGAAGCTCTGCCGCACATGGCCGGATTCCACCGTCCGGCGCACGTTGAGCGTCATCTTGCGCCCTCCGCGAGCGGCTTTGCCTTCGGTCTCGTTAGTCTCGCTCATTCTTCTCCGTATCCGATCCATTCAGGGTTGCAAATGCGGCCCTGCCCTTGCGGTAGCGCTCTAAGCGCGAGGCCGCCGCGAGGACGTTCCGAGCCGCTCCGCCCTGGATGAGGGCAGCATGTATCACATTTGTCCTACCCGATGCCAAACTCAATTCATCCGCGCCGAAGGCGCGGACCGCGGGAATCGGGCTGCCGTCCCGCATTCCGCGGGCTTTGCCGTCAAGCTTGCGGCAACCGTCGTCGGCCGCTTCCCGGGCGTGAACGAGGGCCAGCACGCGGCCTTTGGCGATGGCCTCCTCGACCTTGGCGTTGCCGAACACCGCCTCGCCGGCCTTGTTGGCCAGGGACAGCGCCGACAGCGCCGCCTCGGCCAGCAGCCGGTCGACCTGATCCGCAAGCCCTTCGGGAACCTTGGCTTCGGTCTTGAGCGCCCGGGCGAACACGTTGCGCTTGGCCGCGTCGGCCACCGCATCGTGGGCCGCGGTCAGCCACACGCCGCGGCCCGGCAGCTTTTCCTTGAGATCGGGAACCACGGTCCCGTCCGGGCCGAGCACGAAGCGGATCAGCTCGTCCTTGGGCCTCCGCGCGCGGGTGAGCGCACAGCGGCGAACGGCGTCGTCCGCGCCGTCATCGCCATCGTGTTCCTGCTCAGCCGCCGCTTGCCGCAAAGATGATCTCCTCGCCGGCTCATCAGGCGCTCGCGCCGCTTGGTGTCGCCGGCTCGCCGGTCTCGGCGCCCGCATCGGCGGCTGCACCGTCTTCGCCCTCTTCGCCCTCGTCCTCGGCCGGCTCGGGCGCAAGATCGGCTTCGGTGATCCATCCGGCCTTGACGCGCGCCGCCAGGATCAGATCCTCGACCTGGTTCTTGGTCAGGCCGAAGCCGTCGAGAATGCCCTCATGGCGAATGGTCTCCTTGTCCTTGCGCTCGCTCCAGCCGGCCAGATCGTCGGTGGCGCAATCGGCCAGATCCTCGACCGTCTTGATGTTGTTCTCGCCGAGCGTGACGAGCATCGCCGTCGTGATGCCCGGCACCTCGAGCAGCTCGTCGGCCACGCCGAGCGCCTTGCGCTTGGCTTCGAGCTCGGCCTCGATCTTCTCCAGATATTCGCGCGCGCGCGTCTGAATCTCGGCCGCGGTGTTCTCGTCGAAGCCTTCGATCGAGGCGATCTCCGACGGCTCGACAAAGGCGACCTCCTCGACCGAGCTGAAGCCCTTCGGAGGCGAGCAGCTGGGCGATGACTTCGTCGACGTCGAGCGCTTCCATGAAGGTCGGCCGAGCGCTCGGCGAACTCCGCCTGGCGCCGCTCCGACTCCGACGCCTCGGTCATGATGTCGATGTCCCAGCCGGTCAGCTGGGAAGCGAGCCGCACATTCTGGCCCTTGCGCCCGATGGCGAGCGACAGTTGCTGATCCGGCACCACCACTTCGATGCGCTCGGCATCCTCGTCGAGCACGACCTTGACCACTTCGGCCGGCGCCAGCGCGTTGACGATGAAGGTCGCGGCGTCGGGCGACCACTGGATGATGTCGATCTTCTCGCCCTGCAGCTCGTTCACCACCGCCTGCACGCGGCTGCCGCGCATGCCGACGCAGGCGCCGACCGGATCGATCGAGGCGTCGCGCGACACCACCGCGATCTTGGCGCGGCTGCCCGGATCGCGCGCCACCGACTTGATGGTGACGATGCCCTCATAGACCTCGGGCACTTCTTGGGCGAACAGCTTGGCCATGAATTCCGGATGGGTGCGCGACAGGAAGATCTGCGGGCCCCGCTGCTCGCGGCGCACGTCATAGACATAGGCGCGGATGCGGTCGCCATAGCGGAAATTCTCGCGCGGCAGGGTCTCGTCGCGGCGCACGATCGCCTCGGCGCGGCCGAGATCGACGATGACGTTGCCATATTCGACGCGCTTGACGATGCCGTTGACGATCTCGCCGACCCGGTCCTTGTACTCGTCATACTGGCGCTCGCGCTCGGCCTCGCGCACCTTCTGCACGATCACCTGCTTGGCGTTCTGCGCCGCGACGCGGCCGAAATCGAGCGGGGGCAGGGGCTCGGCGATGAAGTCGCCGACCTGCGCCGCCGGATTGCGGCGGCGCGCCTCCTCGAGCGAGACCTGGGTCGCTTCCAGGGTCACGTCCTCGACCACTTCGAGCAGCCGGGCGAGCCTGATCTCGCCGGTCTTGGGATCGACCTCGGCCTTGATCTCGTTCTCGCTGCCATAGCGGGATTTCGCCGCCTTCTGGATCGCGTCCTCCATGGCGGTGATGACCACCTGGCGGTCGATCGACTTCTCGCGCGCGACCGCGTCGGCGATCTGCAAGAGCTCCAGCCTGTTGGCGCTGACGCCTGCCTGAGCCATCTCTCTAGCCTCCAATCGTTACTGGGTTGCGGGGTCGGGCGCTTCTCGATGCGTGCGCCCCGCGCTCATCTCAATGTGTTGCGGGCTTCTTGCCCGAAAGGTCTGCCTTGAAGCTCGCCATACCGGCCACGAGCTTCGCCTCGCTGATGAGCGAGAAGGGAAGGCCGATCACCACTGTCTCGGCCTTGCCTTCGAGCTCGATGTTGAGACGCACCTCGTCCTTGGCCACGCCCTCGATCACGCCCCTGAAGCGCTTGCGCCCGTCGACCAGCTCCTTCAGCTCTACCTTGGCTTCATGACCCGCCCATAACGCAAAATCGCTCGGCCTGACCAGCGGCCGGTCGATGCCGGGGGACGAAACTTCGAGCCGATACTGTCCCGGCATCGGGTCGTAAGCGTCGAGCACGGGCGACAGCCTCCGGCTGATGGTCGCGCAATCCTCGATCGTCATCTCGCCGCTCGGCCGCTCGGCCATGATCTGCACCGTGCCGCCGTCGCGGCCCGAGACCTTGACCCTGACCAGCCGGAAGCCGAGCTCTTCGAGCACCGGCTCGGCGAGGTCGGCGATCGTCCGCGCCGGTCCCGTCTCGCGGGCAAATCGTTGATCGGCGTTGGCGCTAGCGCTCGACATCGGTTGCGGGCCGTGATCCTCGCCTGAAGCGAGGAAGCGATGAGCCTAACAAAAAGGAGCGGGCGAGGGGCCCACTCCTGATCAAACCAATCATGAGTTCGACGCTAATATACGAGCTTTTTCCGAGCTTTCAAGCGGGTTTGGCAGAGTCCGGCGTCGCCCGTGACGCGCTCAGATCCGCTCGAACTGCAGATAGATCGACTTGCGGCCTTCGCCCGAGCGCTTTGCGCTCATAGCGGGTCTCCGGCCAGTCGGCCGGGCGCTCCCGCCAATCGGCGGCCGCGCCGCCAGCCAGGTCAAAGACCCCGCTTTGGCGCATCAGAAGAAGCGCTTGGGCGGCATAGTCGCCGTCGTCGGAGGCAAATCTGAGCTCGCCGCCCGGGGACCAGCACGCGCGCCAGCTGCCTCGACCGTCTCCGGCGACAAGCAGCCGCCGCTTCAGCTGCCGCTTCTTCGGCCAGGGATCGGGAAACAGCAGGAAAATCCGGCCGATCGAGCGGTCCGGGAGCCAGGCCAGCACCGTCGCGGGCGTCGCCGTCATGGACGCGGATCGTCTTGAGGCCACGATCCTCGATCGCCCCAAGCAGGGTCGCCATGCCGTTGATGAAGGGCTCGCAGCCGATGAGGCCGACGTCTCTATGGTGCTCGGCCTGCCAGAGCAGATGCTCGCCCGAGCCGAAGCCGATCTCGAGCCACACCTCGCCGACGGGCTCGGCGAACAGCTCTGGCCAAGCGGCACGGCGCCGCGCGCTTCAGGTCGAGGCGGAGACGCGGCAGCAGTTCGCCGATCAGACGCTCCTTCCGCGCGCTCAAGGGCTTGCCCTTGCGCCGGCCATAGGATCTGAGCTGGCGCCGTCTCGGTCATGGTTGACCGTCATGACCGTAGCGGTGGGCGACGCATTTGGCCGTTGCCCACGTCTGAAAAGGGTGGGCACGGCGCTCGAGCGGCGAGCCTTGCCCACCCTACGAAAGCTCGGCGCGGATCGGCTCGACGAGGTCGAGCCGCTCCCAGGAGAAGCCGCCGTCATTGTCGGGCTGCCGCCCGAAATGGCCGTAGGCGGCGGTGCGCTCGTAGATCGGGCGGCTGAGCTTGAGATGCTCCCTGATGCCGCGCGGGCTCAGATCCATCACCTGCCGCAGCGCCTTTTCGAGATTCGTCCTCGGCGACGCTGCCGGTGCCATGCAGGTCCACATAGAGCGAGAGCGGCTGCGAGACGCCGATCGCGTAGGAGAGCTGCAGCGTGCATTGGTCGGCGAGCCCGGCCGCCACGACATTCTTGGCGAGATAGCGGGCGGCGTAGGCGGCGGAGCGGTCGACCTTGGTCGGGTCCTTGCCGGAGAAGGCGCCGCCGCCATGCGGCGCCGCGCCGCCATAAGTATCGACGATGATCTTGCGCCCGGTGACGCCGGTATCGCCGTCGGGACCGCCGATGACGAAGCGACCGGTCGGATTGACGTAGAACTTGGTGCGACCGTTGACCCAGCCTTTCGGCATCACCTCGTCGACGAAGCCGCGCACGATCTCCTTGACCCGCTCCTGGCTCACGTCCTCGCCATGCTGGGTGGAGACCACGATCGCATCGGCGCGCACCGGCTTGCCGTTCTCGTAAGCGAGCGTCACCTGGCTCTTGGCGTCGGGACCGAGCTCCGGCGTGCGGCCGGTATGCCGCGCCTTGGCCATCTCGTGCAGGATGCGGTGGGCATAGAAGATCGGCGCCGGCATCAGCGGCTCGGTCTCGCGGCAGGCAAAGCCGAACATGATGCCCTGATCGCCGGCGCCCTCTTCCTTCTGCGCTTCTCGACATCGGCATCGACGCCGCGGGCGATGTCGGCGGATTGCTCATGCACGTAATATTGAAACTCGGCCAGGTCCCAGTGGAAGCCTTTCTGCTCGTAGCCGATCTCGCGCACCGCGCGCCGCGCCGCCGCCTCGATCAGCTCGGGCGTCACGCTCTCGGGCCCGCGCACCTCGCCCGCCATGACGATGCGGTTGGTGGTGACCAGGGTCTCGATCGCGACGCGCGAAAGCGGATCGGCGGCGAGATAGAGATCGACCACCGCATCGGAGATGCGGTCGCACACTTTGTCGGGATGGCCTTCCGACACCGATTCACTGGTGAAGAGGTAGTTTGTGCGGGACACTGTGCACCCCCTGTTCAAATGACGGAAGACCGGGCGGTCTGGGACGCGCCCGGTTCTTACAACCATTGAGCCGGAGGTCAACCCCGCGCTCAACCGATTTCGATTTAAGGAGTGCCGCTGCTGGCGCTCAAGGCCCGCACCAGATCGACCACGCTCTTGCGGACCTTGGGGTCGGCGATCTTGACGAAGGCGCGGTTCAGCTCAAGCCCTTCGCGGCTGTTGAGGAATTCGAGGATGAAGGCTTCCGAGTTCGGCTCGGCCATGCCGCGCGCCGGGCTTGCCATCGCCACCGATATGCGGCGCTTCCTCGAAGAAGAACTGTACCGGGACATCGAGGATCTTCGAGATTTGGAACAGCCGGCTCGCGCCGATGCGGTTCACGCCCTTCTCGTATTTTTGTACCTGCTGAAACGTCAGTCCCATGCTCTCGCCGAGACGCTCTTGACTCATGCCAAGCAACATTCGGCGTAATCGCACCCGGCTTCCGACATGTGCATCGACCGGGTTAGGCTTCTTGCCTGCCATTCGCTCACTCGTGATGGTCATGTGGTTCGAAAAATGAAGACGCTAAGTTACCCTTGATGAGAAATTGTTCCCTCCGCGTCGTTCATAGGGGTGTGGTTTACCCCCGTCAAGCATGCTGGAGCCGCACTCCGGTTCCGCTGCCCCGGTTCACGGTAACCGATGCACGCGGCAGGCGAACCAGCCTGCAAAACGCAAGCATTAACACCGAGATTTCGAGAACGATTCCGAACTGCACGAAGGGAGTCGGTCGGGCCCACTTTGGGCAAGTCCGCGTCGATCACGCCTTTCTCGCCGAGACCGATCTCGGCGAGAATTCGTCCGTAGGGATCGATCACCGCCGAGATGCCGGTATTCGCGGCGCGGGCAACCGGCAAGCCCTGCTCGATGGCGCGGACTTGCGCTTGATGGAAATGCTGATAGGGCCCGGCGCTCGATCCGAACCACGCATCGTTGGTGACGTTGAGCAGCCATCCCGGCCGCGCCGCTTTCTCGGTGACCTCGTCGGGAAAGATGATCTCGTAGCAGATCAGCGGGCGCGCCGGCGGCGCGCCCGGCACGGTGAGACGCCGCGGACCTGGGCCGACGCTGAAGCCGCCGCGCACGCCGGTGAGCTGCATGACGCCGAGGCTCTCCAGGAAATCCTGGAACGGGAGATACTCGCCGAACGGCACGAGATGGATCTTGTCGTAGCTGCCGGTGACGCGGCCCTGATCGTCGATCACCAGCAGGCTGTTATAGATGCGCTGGGTGAGCGGTCTCGGCGTCGCTGTCCTCGACGATCCGCCCGAGCCGACGACGAGAGACGTTCCTTCCGGCAGCACGGCGCCGATGGCGAGCAGCGCGTCGGGAGAATCGGCGAGCGGAAACGGCACCGCCGTCTCCGGCCAGATGACGATATCGATGCCGGCAAGCTCGCCTGACTTGGTGAGGTCGAGATAGTCGGTGAAGATCTCGGCGCTGTTCTCGGGGCGCCATTTGTTGGCCTGGTCGATATTGGCTTGGACGATGCGCAAGCGAATATCCGTGCTGGCCTGGGGCGCCGCCGGCGAGCCGCCGTTCGCCCCACACATAGCCAAGCCCGAGCAGCAGCAGCAGGAGCACGCGAGCGCGGCCGTCCTTTGCCTCCGCCAAGCCGAGAGTCTGGCGGCGCGAAAATCGCCAGGGCTGGCGAAGAGAAGCACGGCGAGGAGGCTCAAGGCATAGACGCCGAGCAGGGCCGCGAGCTGCATCAGCGGCAGCGTGGCGAGAAGTCCGTAGCCGACGAGATTCCAGGGAAGGCCGGTCAGCACATGGCCGCGGGCATACTCGGCGAGTGCCGACGGCGATGGCGAGCGCGAAGACCCGGCCGGCTCCCGGCTGCCAGAGCAGCATGGCGAGCGCGCCGGCGGCGGCGAAGAACAGCGCCATGCCGCCCGGCATCGCCGTCATGACAAACGGGATCAGCCAGCCGTGCCGCCAGGGCTCGACGAGGAACGCTTCGGCGATCCAATAAAGCCCGGCGAGGAAATAGCCGAAACCGAACCAAAATCCCACGATTCCGGCGCATTTCAGCCTTTGCCCCGAGCCTCTGCGTGCCGCGCGTGGCAACCGTCGAGCAGCCAGACCAGCGCGCCGAAAGTGAGGAACAGCACGGGCCAGGCATGGATCGGCGCGAAGGCGAGCACCGAGAGGGCGCCGATCAGCACGGCGAAGAGCGCGCGGCGCGTGCCTTTGAGGCCGGCGACCCAAGTGGCGGCGCGGATCATGCCGCTTCGAGCGGCAAGACGGCCTGCGTCTCGACCCGCTCCGCGCGGGGAGGGGTAGCGCCCAGCCCGCGAGCGCGCCGATCTCACGCCTCGCTCTCGGCCTTCGTCCCGCCTCTTGCGCGGCACGTGGATGCGCAGCTTCTTGATCCGCCGCGGATCGGCTTCCAGCACCTCGAACTCGATGCCGCTCGGGTGACGCACCAGCTCGCCGCGCGCCGGGATGCGGCCGGCGATGGAGAACACAAGCCCGCCGAGCGTGTCGATGTCTTCTTCCTGCTCCTCGGAGACGAGCTCACGCCGAGATGCTTCTCCAGATCCTCGATCGGCATGCGCGCATCGGCGATCAAGCCCAGCCTCGGATCGGTCCGGATCAGCGGCTCGTCCTCGACGTCATGCTCGTCGGCGATGTCGCCAACGACTTCCTCCACCAGATCCTCGATGGAGACGAGCCCGTCGGTGCCGCCATATTCGTCGACCACCAGCGCGAGGTGGAGCCGCGTCGTCTGCATCTTCAGCAGAAGATCGAGCACCGACATGGAGTCCGGCACGTAAAGCAGATCGCGCGTGATGTTCATGGTGCCGATGGAGCGCTGCAGATCGACCTTGCCGAGATTGAGGCGCCCGCCGTCGCCGGCTTCGGCCTGCGCGGTGATCCACGACATCAGGTCGCGGATATGGATCATGCCGCGCGGATCGTCGAGCGTCTCGTGATAGACCGGCAGGCGCGAATGCTCGGCCTGGCGGAACACGCGCATCAGCTCATCGATGGTGACGCTGTCGTCGACGGCAATGATGTCGGCGCGCGGCACCATGACGTCCTCGACGGTGAGCTTGCCGAAGCGGAGGATGCGGCGGAGCATGCCGCGCTCCTGCGCGCTCAGCGTGTCGCTCTTGCTGCGGGCAAGCGCGTCCTCGATCAGCTCGCGGAGATCGGGCTCCTCGCCGAGACCGAAGGTCTGCAAGCAGGCGATCGAACCAGGATGCCTCCTCGTCGGACTGGCGCTGCTCGCTCGACCGGAACGTCGTCTTCGGCGGTGGGGGTGTTGCTCATCGCGACGCCTCCGCATCGCGTCGGCGTAAGGATCGGCGATCCCGAGCGAGGCGAGCGCGGTTCGCTCGATCGCTTCCATCCGCTCGGCCTCGATATCCTCGAGGTGATCGAAGCCGATGAGATGCAGCACGCCGTGCACCACGAGATGCGCGACGTGATCGTCCAACGCGATGCTTTGCGCGCGCGCTTCCTTGAGCGTCGTCTCATAAGCGAGCACGACATCGCCGAGCAGCCCCGGCCCTTGCCCTTCTCGTGGGCGGGAAAGGAGAGGACGTTGGTCGCCGCGTCCTTGCCGCGCCAGGTGCGGTTGAGCGCGCGCATCTCGGCGTCGTCGGTGAGAACGAAGGTGACCTGATATGTCCCTTGGGGGAGCGGCGGCGCGGCGCGGATCGCCGCACGCGCCGCCTGTTCGATCAGGCCGCGATTGAACTCGGCTTCGCGCCAGGCATCCCCGTGACGCTCGATCTCGACCTCGAGCGTCACGCCCGAAGCAGCGGCGTCTTTGCGACTAGGGCCACCGTCAGCCATGGCGCTCACCTTTGGGGGGAGCGGATTCATAGGCATCGACGATCTTGCCCACCAGCTCCCGGCGGACCACGTCGGCGCGGGTGAAGGCGATATGATCGATCTCGTCGATCCCTTGCAGAATATTGATGGCTTCGAGCAGGCCCGAATCCTTGCCCGGCGGCAGGTCGACCTGGGTCGGGTCGCCGGTGACGATCATCTTGCTCTCCTCGCCGAGCCGGGTCAGGAACATCTTGAGCTGCACCGGCGTGCAGTTCTGCGCCTCATCGAGGATGACGATAGCATGCGAGAGCGTGCGCCCGCGCATGAAGGCGAGCGGCGCGATCTCGATCACGCCGGTGGCGAGCCCGCGCTCGACCCGCTCCGGCGCCAGCACATCGTAAAGCGCGTCGTAGAGCGGCCGCAGATAAGGATCGACCTTCTCGCGCATGTCGCCCGGCAGAAAGCCGAGCCGCTCGCCCGCCTCGACGGCCGGTCGCGACAGGATCAGCCGGTCGCATCGCCCGCTCTCCAGGCAGGCCGCGGCGAAGGCGACGGCAAGATAGGTCTTGCCCGTGCCGGCGGGGCCGGTGGCGAAGACGAGATCGTTGTGTTGCAGCGAGGCGAGATAGGCGCTCTGCATCGGCGTCCGCGCGGTGATGAGCCGCTTCCGCGTGCGGATCTGCTGCGCCTCCGGCACGCCGGAGCCGGGCTCGCCGTTCTCGTCAGGCTCGAAGGAGCGGGCATGGCGGATGGCGCCGACCACTTCGCCGACGCCGATCATCTCGCCCTGAGCGAGCCTCTCGTAAAGCTGCTCGAGCACGGATTTCGCCGTGGCGCAGGAGGCTTCCGATCCCCGCAGGCTGACGGCGTTGCCGTTGACCACGGCCTCGACCCCGAGCCGGTCCTCGAGCACGGCGAGATTGGCGTCATAATCGCCCAACAGATCGCGCACGAGCCTGATGTCGTCGAAATAGACGACGGTCGGCTCGCCGCCGCCATTGGCCTCCGCGGCGTGGGAGCGCTTCAGCGCCGCTCCCCGCCCGCGTGCCAATGATGCTTTCCGGATGCTGGCCTTGCTGGTCACACGGCCGCCTGAACTGGCTCGCGCCATTCAAACCCCGATTTCATGACACCGGTGAGACTGTTCGGGCTCGCGGCCGCGATGTCAACCGCGGCGATCTGGCCGATCAGCGTCTCGGGTCCCTCCACATGCACCGCCTGTAGATAAGGTGAACGCCCGGCGATCTGTCCTGGTTTCCGGCCGCGTGCCTCGAACAGCACGTCCAATCGCCGCCCGACCGTTGCCCGATCGAACGCGTGGCGGTCGCCGTCGATCAGGCTTTGCAAGGCGTAAAGCCGCTCGCGCTTCACCGCCTCGGGCACTTGATGTTCGAGGCTTGCCGCCGGCGTTCCCGGCCGCGCGCTATACTTAAAGGAGAAGGCCTGGGCGAAGCGGGCGCGGGCGGCCAGCGCCAAGGTCTGATCGAAGTCGGCGTCGGTCTCCCCCGGGAAGCCCACAATAATGTCTGTGGACAGCGCGATGTCGGGCCGCGCCTCGCGCACCTTGCCGATCACCGCCTCGTACTCGGCGCCGTGTGCTTGCGGTTCATCGCCTTGAGGATGCGATCAGAGCCAGACTGGAAGGGGAGATGCAGATAAGGCATGAGCTTCGGCTCGTCGCCGAACAGCGCGATCAGCTCGTCGTCCATGTCGAGCGGGTGGCTCGTGGTGAAGCGGAGCCGCTCGATCGACGGCACCTCGGCGAGCCGCCGCAACAGCTTGGCGAGCGTCCATGGGCGCCCGTCGGGGCCGGTCCCGTGATAGGCATTGACGTTCTGCCCGAGCAGCGTGATCTCGCGCGTGCCGTTTGCCGCCAGCCGCTCGACCTCGGCGACGATCTCTGACGGCGTGCGGGAGAATTCGGCGCCGCGCGTATAGGGCACGACGCAGAATGTACAGAACTTGTCGCAGCCTTCCTGCACGGTGACGAAGGCCGAGATCTGGACCTTCGCCCGGCGAGCGCTCGGGCAGATGCGCAAATTTGTCCTCGGCCGGGAAATCCGTGGCGAGCACCTTCTTGCCGGTGGCTGTGGCCTCGGCGACAAGCGCCGCGAGGCGATGATAGCTCTGCGGGCCGACCACGATATCGACGGTCCGCGCGCGCGCCATGATCTCGGCCCCCTCGGCTTGCGCGACGCAGCCGGCGACGGCAATCAGCGTGTCGCGGCCCTCTCTCCGCCGCTCTTCCTTGGCAAGCCGCGCGCGGCCGAGCTCGGAATAGACCTTCTCCGCCGCCTTCTCCCTGATGTGGCAGGTATTGAGAATGACGAGATCGGCCTCGGCTTGATCCTCGGTCAGGACATAGCCTGCCGGCTCGAGCGCTTCGGCCATGCGCTCGGAGTCGTAGGCGTTCATCTGGCAGCCGAAGGTCTTGATATGGAGCTTCTTGGACAACGATCTCTGGGAGGCTTGAGCCAAGCTCCGTTTGTTGAGCACGCGTGCCGCCCGCGTCAAGGGAGCACCGTATGACTTAATGGCGGCGCCGCATTGCGTTAGGGGGGCAAAGCAGCTATCTACCCGATCAATAAGATAGAGTTTAGGGAACCGTTTTTCCCAAGGTGATCTCGCAAAAAGCAAAATATGCTCTCCGCGCCCTGGTCGCGCTCGCCCGCGCCGGGGAGTCCATGATGATCGGCGAGGTCGCGGCGCAGGAGCGCATTCCCCGTAAATTCCTCGAGCAAATCCTCCTCGAGCTGAAGCGCCACGGCATCGTCATGAGCAAGCGCGGCAAGCTCGGCGGTTACATGCTGCTGATGCCGGCGGACCAGATCACCTTCGGCCAGGTCTTGCGGATTCTCGACGGCCCGCTCGCGCCGTTGCCTTGTCTGAGCCGCATCGCCTACCGGCGCTGCGCCGATTGCCGCACCGAGGAAGACTGCGAGATCAGGCATGTTTTTGCCAAAGTGACGATCTCGGCCCGCGAGGTGCTCGACCGCACCACCATCGCCGACGCCATCGCCGCGCCTGAGGCGGGTGAAGGCTGGGGCCGCTAGCGCGCGCTTCTAGGGCTTCAAACTCCAATTTCCGGTCGTTGCGCGCCTTCGTGGAAACAATTTTCCCCGGACGGTTGTTCTCTAGGCCGGGGTCTTTCTGCGCGGGAAAATTATGGTATGGTCGCCCCTTGATAAACACTACCAAATAGATAGAGTTTCGGGTGTTATCCAAGAGGAGATCGAGTTATGACCAGACTTCGCAGCACCCTTGCCGCCGGCGCGGCCTTTATCTTTACAGCCTTCGCGGCGAGCGCCGTGCTCGCCGACACCACCCTTCTCAACGTTTCCTACGATCCGACCCGTGAGCTTTACAAAGCCGTCAACGAGGCCTTCATCAAGGATTGGAAGGCCAAGGGCGGCGACAACGTCACCATCGAGCAGTCCCATGGCGGCTCCGGCAAGCAGGCCCGCGCCGTCATCGACGGCCTCCAGGCCGATGTCGTGACGCTCGCCCTTCAGGGCGACATCGACCAGATCGCCAAGGCCGGCCTGATCAACGCCGATTGGCAGAAGCGCCTCGGCAACAATTCATCGCCCTACACCTCGACCATCGTCTTCCTGGTCCGCAAAGGGAACCCGAAAGGCATCAAGGATTGGGGTGACCTGATCAAGGACGGTGTCGAGGTCATCACGCCGAACCCGAAGACCTCCGGCGGCGCGCGCTGGAACTATCTCGCGGCCTGGGCCTGGGCCGACCAGAAGTTCGGTCACAACGAGGACAAGAACAAGCAGTTCATCAAGGACCTCTACGCGCATGTGCCGGTGCTCGATACCGGCGCGCGCGGCTCGACCACGACCTTCGCCCAGCGCGGCATCGGCGACGTTCTGCTCGCTTGGGAGAACGAGGCCTTCCTCGCGCTCGACGAGCTTGGCGCCGACAAATTCGAGATCGTCGTGCCGTCGCTCTCCATCAAGGCCGAGCCGCCGGTCGCCGTGGTCGACAAGGTGGTCGACGCCAAAGGCACGCGCAAAGTGGCCGAGGCCTATCTGAACTTCCTCTACACGCCGGAAGCGCAGAAGCTCATCGCCCATAACTACTATCGCCCGTCAGACCCGAAGTCGGCCGATCCGAAGGATCTCGCGCGCTTCGTCGACGTGAAGCTCGTCTCGATCGACGATCCTCTGTTCGGCGGGTGGGCGAAGGCGCAGCCGAAGCACTTCGACGACGGTGGCATCTTCGACCAGGTCTATCAGCCGAAATCGACCAACTAAGAGGGTAACGCACATGGCCGGCGCCCGCGGCCTTGCGTTGAAGCGACCGAGCGCCATCCCGGGTTTCGGGTTGGCGCTCGGTTTCACTTTAACGTATCTGAGCCTGATCGTTCTCATCCCGCTCGCCGCGCTTGTGCTCAAGTCGGCGACGCTGGGGTTTGGCGGCTTCTGGGACATGGTCACCGCGCCGCGCACCCTTGCCGCGCTCCGCTTGAGCTTCGTCACCTCCTTCATCGCCGCGACCGTCAACGTCTTCTTCGGCGTGATCATCGCCTGGGTGCTGGTTCGCTATCGCTTCCCGGGCCGGCGCCTGCTCGACGCCATCGTCGATCTTCCCTTCGCGCTGCCGACCGCCGTGGCCGGCATCGCGCTGACCGCCATCTATGCGCCCAATGGCTGGATCGGCAGCTGGCTCGCGCCGCTCGGCATCAAGGTCGCCTATACGCCGATGGGCATCGGCGTCGCGCTCATCTTCATCGGCCTGCCCTTCGTGGTGCGCACCGTGCAGCCGGTGCTCGAGGATTTCGACCGCGAGATCGAGGAGGCCGCGGCCTCGCTCGGCGCCAACCGGCGGCAGACCGTGTTCCGCGTCATGCTGCCCGCGCTCATGCCGGCCATCCTCACCGGCTTCGCGCTCGCCTTCGCCCGCGCGGTCGGCGAATACGGCTCGGTGATCTTCATCGCCGGCAACATTCCCTTCGTCTCGGAGATCGCGCCGCTCCTCATCGTCATCAGGCTGGAGGAGTTCAGCTATCCGCAAGCGACGGCCATCGCCGCCGCGATGCTGATGATCGCCTTCGCGATCATGCTCTTCATCAATCTCATCCAGGCCTGGCAGCGGCGGAGGTTCGGGCCATGAGCGACATGCCGCTTATGGTCTCGATTTCGTCACCGAGGACCGCGCCCGGTCGGTCACCACCGAGCGGCGTCCGGTGCGGCGCGCTTTGATCTTCATCGCCGTGGCGTTCTTGACGATATTTCTGCTCTTGCCGCTCGTCGCGGTCTTCTCGGAAGCGCTTCGGGCCGGGCTCGGTGGCTATTGGCGGGCCATCAGCGAGCCTGACGCGCGTGGCCGCGATGCGCCTCACCTTGCTGGTCGCGGCGATCGCCGTGCCGGCCAACCTCATGTTCGGTCTCGCCGCATCCTGGGCCATCGCCAAGTTCGAGTTCCCCGGCAAGAGCGTGCTCAACACGCTCATCGACTTGCCATTCTCGGTCTCGCCGGTGATCTCCGGTCTCGTCTACGTGCTCCTGTTCGGGCTCCAGGGCTATTTCGGGGCCTATCTGCAAAGCGAAAACATCCAGATCATCTTCGCCGTGCCGGGCATCGTGCTCGCCACCATCTTCGTCACCTTTCCCTTCGTCGCGCGCGAACTCGTGCCGCTGATGCAGGAGCAGGGCACGCAGGACGAGGAGGCTGCGCTCTCGCTCGGAGCCTCGGGATTGAAGACCTTCCTGCTCGTGACGCTGCCCAACGTCAAATGGGCGCTGCTCTATGGCGTGATCCTCTGCAACGCCCGCGCCATGGGAGAATTTGGCGCCGTGTCGGTGGTGTCGGGCCATATCAGAGGCAAGACCAACACCATGCCCCTGCATGTCGAGATTCTGTACAATGAGTACAATTTCGCTGCGGCCTTCGCCGTGGCCTCACTGCTCGCCCTGCTTGCTCTCGTCACCCTCATTGTCAAGGTGGCGCTGGAATGGCGCTTCGCCGACCATATCTCCGCATCGGGCCGGCACTAGGAAAAATTCATGGACGCTTTGGTGGCAAATGAGGTGAACTACGTGGCCGTGGGCTCATCACCGCTCACGGGGGGAACGCGCTGGGATAAGCCGATGCAGGTATCTATCGAAAACGTCGTGCGGACGTTTGGCACGACGCCGGCCTTGCACGGTGTTTCGCTCGACATTCGTCCCGGCGAGCTCGTCGCGCTGCTTGGGCCCTCGGGCTCTGGCAAGACCACGCTTTTGCGAATTCTTGCCGGTCTCGACTTTCCGAACTCGGGCCGCGTCCTGTTCGATGGCGACGACGCCCTGAAGCTCACGGTGAAGGAGCGCAATGTCGGGCTGGTGTTCCAGAACTACGCGCTCTTCCGTCATATGACGGTGCTCGAGAATGTCGGCTTCGGCTTGCGCGTGCGGCCTTGGGCCCGCCGCCCAAGCCGCAAAGAGATCAGGCGGCGCGCGCTCGAACTGCTCGATCTCGTGCAGCTTTCCGGACTTCGAGAAGCGCTATCCTTCGCAGCTCTCCGGCGGCCAGCGCCAACGCGTGGCGTTCGCCCGGGCGCTCGCCATCGAGCCGCGCGTGCTCCTGCTGGACGAGCCGTTCGGCGCCCTCGACGCCAAGGTGCGCCGCGATCTTCGCCGCTGGCTGCGCGAGATCCATGACAAGACCGGACACACCACCGTATTCGTCACTCACGACCAGGAAGAGGCGATCGAGCTTGCCGATCGCGTGGTGGTGATGAGTCAAGGCAAGATCGAGCAGATTGGTACGCCCGATGAGATCTATGACGAGCCGAACTCGCCCTTCGTATTCTCCTTCATCGGAGAATTGAGCGTGCTGCCGGTCAAGGTCGAGCAGGGCAAAGTCTGGCTTGATGAGCATCCGCTCGACGTCACCTCGGGAAAAATCCCCAACGGTCCGGCGCAACTCTTCTTCCGCCCGGACGACGTGGAGGTTGGCAGCGACCTGCCCGGCGCCATTAACGGTGTCGTCTCGGCACTCCGGCGCCACGGCGGCGCCCGGCGCGTCGAGCTTGAGGTCGGGGAGGGCCGCGACCTCATCGAGATCGAGCTTCCCGCCGATTACAGGCTCAGTCTCTCAGGCCGCATTGCCGTGCGCCCGCGCCGCTACCGGCTCTACCCCGGCGGCTAGCCAAGCATCTTCAAGCTGATAAAGTGAGACCGCCTCAAAGCCCTTGGGGACGTCGCAATCTAGGGGGCTTTGAGGCGGCTTAGTGGACCGGGCGCTCTGGCTTTAAGGCCCGGGCGTCCGCGTCCCGGGGGTCAGGCTTACGCCTTGCACTCGGTCATGCCCTTGAGCGCATTCTGGGCTTCGGACTTCGTCTTGAAGCCGTCGGCGCCGAGCATGGTCAGCGTCTTGCCGTCGGGCTTGTGCGCCACGATCGAGCACTTATGGCTGTTGGTGTTCTGCGCGACATAATATTCGGCAGCAAGCGCCGGGGTTGCCATACCGGCAATCAACAGGCCCGCAATCACATATTTCTTCATGGGTCACTCCTTCAGGGTTGAGACATCTCCTCCTTGAAGATTTCCTCTCCAAGGTGGTGGAGCGTTCTAAACTTTTCAGGCGGGCGTTTGGCCGAGTGCCGCGCGAGAATGTCGCGGGACTTAGCGTCGCGCGACAGCATTGCGCGACTGGGTTGCCGGCGCGATTCGCGAGACGGCGCCAAGGCCTTGACCGAGGCCGAACTTGCCGTGATGCGAACCACGCGTCAGGCGCCGCTGGCACTCTGCGCCGCGGCGGGCGCGGCATCCCGACGCGGGCATGTCACTTGAGCAGCAGCCTGACGTTTCTCGGCAAGTTTTCCGGTTCGATCTGGTCGAAGGTGCACTGCTCCGGCGCCTTGTCGGGACGGAACCGGATGAGCCTGGTGCCGTGGCGGAACCGGTCGCCGGTGACTTGGTCGTAGCGCACCTCGACCACTATCTTGGGCTTGACCGGCTCCCATTCGCCCGACCGCTCGGTGCTCCAGCGGCTCGGCCCGCCCGGCGCGTTGCCGGTGAAGCCGGGCGGCTCGATGAGACCCTCGAGTAGCTTGGTGAGCGCCGGCCGCTCCTTGTCGGAGATGGTCGAGGTGAAGCCGACGTGATCGAGCTTGCCTTCCGCGTTGTAGAGACCGAGCAGCATCGAGCCGACCTCGCGGCTTCCGGTTTCGTAACGGAAGCCGCCCACCACGCAATCGGCGGTGCGCAGGCGCTTCACTTTGAGCATGGCGCGCGTCCCCGGCAGGTACGCCCCGTCGCTGCGCTTGGCGACCACGCCGTCAATCGCGCCGGCATCGTCGTCGAGCCACGCAAGCGCCTTGTCGCGGTCCGGCGTGAACGGCGACAGCTTCAGCCGTTTGGTTTCACCGGCCGTCTTGTAGAAGCTTTCGAGCGCGGCGCGGCGCTTGGTGAGCGGCGCCTCGATCAGGCTCTTGCCCTTGGCGTCGAGCAGCATGTCGAACAGAATGAGGATCGCCGGCGTCTCTTCCGCCAGCTTCGTGACGCGGCTCTCGGCCGGATGGATGCGCATTTGCAGCGCATCGAATGACAGCGTGTCGCCGCTTGGAATGGCGAGCTCGCCGTCGAGCACGAATTGCTTCGGCTTGAGCGCCGCCAGCATCGCCGCCACTTCGGGGAAATAGCGCGTAAGCGGCTTGCCCGATTTCGCCCTGAGATCGATTTCTGTGCCGGCGCGAAAGGCGAGGCAGCGAAACCCATCCCATTTCGGCTCGAACTGCCAGCCGGGCTCCTCCGGCAGCTCAGTGACGAGCTTGGCCTCCATCGGTTCGATGGTGAGCGGCACGGCAAGGCTCTTGAGCGTAGATGTCGCGGCCATGATGAGGCGTTACCCGGAAAGCCGTGCCGAGCCAAGCGCGAACGGGATCGCCTATTGCAGCCGCACCAGCACACTGTCGGCCGCGCCGGTCGAATCGGTCACGGTTAACCGCACGAAGCCCGGCCCGTCTGGCTCGAAGAACATGGTCCGCGCCGTCTTCTTGGCGGTCAGCGGCATGCCGTTGAGCAGCACGTTGAGGGGAGGGGTGCCGCCGGCGATCTTGATGGCGATCGGGTCGGGGTTGTCTCCACCCGCCAATTCGAGGCTGGCGCCGTTTGGCGGAAACACGATGCGCACCTTCGGCGTCATGGACTCGCCGGCGCTGCCGCGTGACGCAAAGCGCCGCAGTGGCGGCGGCAGCTTGGCGGTGGCGGCGACGATCGCGCCGTGCGGCGCCGCCCGCAACGGCTGCAAGGGTTGCCCCAACCGCGCAAACGCATCGAACAGGATCGGCGCCGCCGAGACCCGTCCCGCCAGGCCGGCGACCGGCGCGCCGTCGGGCCGCCCCACCCACACGCCGATGGTGCGCTTGCCGTCGAAGCCGATCGCCCAGGCATCGCGATAGCCGTAACTGGTGCCGGTCTTGAACGCGATCCGCCCGCCGGCGGCGTTCTCCGGCGGCGGCGAGCCGATCAGCACATTGGCGACATACCAGGCGGCCACCGGCTCAATCAGCCGCTTGGCCGGGCAGCGGCGCCGCCCCGAGCCGTTCGACCAGCGGCGCCACGGTGCCCTGCCGCGCCAGTCCGGCATAGAGCATGGTCAGGTCGGTGAGCCGCACCCCGACGCCGCCAAGGCCGAGCGCAAGACCCGGCGCTTCGCCTCGCGGCAGCACCAGCTTCGCGCCGGCGGCGCCGAGGCGGGCGATCAGCCGGCTCGGCCCGACCTGGTCGAGCACCGCCACGGCCGGGACGTTCAGCGACTGTTGCAGCGCCCGGCGCACCGTGACCGTGCCTTGGAAGGTCAGGTCGAAATTCTCGGGCTGATAGCCGGGATACCGGATCGGCCGGTCCTCGATCAGCGTCTCGGGATGGATCAGCCCGTCCTCGAAGCCGAGCCCATAGATAAAGGGCTTGAGCGCCGAGCCCGGCGACCGGATCGCCTGGGTCAGATCGACCTGGCCGGCGCGGCGCTCGTCGAAATAGTCCGGCGAGCCGACCCGCGCCAGGACCTGACCGGTGGCGTTGTCGATCACCACCATCGCCACCGACATGTCCGGACCCAGCATATGCGCGCGGTCGCGGGCCAGGCTCTCCAGAGTTTGTTGCAGCCGGGCGCCGATGGTCAGCCGCAGCATCGGCTCTTGCGGGGAGGCCATGACCGCCTGATCGGCGGCATGGGGGGCCGATAGCGGCATCGATTTCCGCGCGGTCGGCACCTTCTCGGTCTTGGCGTGCGCGATCTCGGCCGCGTCGAACGCCACGTGGTCCGCGATCCGGTCGAGCACGCGGTTGCGTGCGCTCCTCGCCGCGTCAGGGTAGCGATCCGGCCGGCGGTGTTCGGGCGATTGCGGCAGGGCCACCAGCAGCGCCGCTTCGCCGAGCGTCAGCCGCCGCGGCTCCTTGCCGAAATAGGCGAGCGAGGCCGCTCGCACGCCTTCGAGATTGCCGCCATAAGGCGCGAGCGTGAGGTAGAGTTCGAGGATCTCCTCCTTGCTGAGCGCCCATTCGAGCTCGAGCGCGCGCACCGACTGCCTGATCTTGGCGTCGAGCGACCGCTGTCTGGCGCGGTTCGAGCAGACGCGCGACCTGCATGGTCAGGGTCGAGCCGCCGGACACGATGCGGCCATGCGTGACGAGCTGGAAAGCGGCGCGCATCATGGCGAGCGGATCGATGCCGCCATGCTCGAAGAAGCGCTTGTCCTCATAGGCGAGCAGCGAGTCGAGATAGCGTGGGTCGACCTGCGCGCGCGTGGCCGGCAGCCGCCATCGCCCTTCGCTGGTGAGATAGGCCCTGAGCAGCTCGCCGTGACGGTCGAGCACCACGCGCGAGACTTCGAGATCGCGCCCGAGCGACGGCGGCCCAAGCGCCTCGAACACGCCGACGATGCCGCCGGCCAGCGCGGCGACGATCCACACCGCGCCGATCGCGGCATAGGCGGCACGTCGCCGCCACGACTCGGCCTGAGCCCTCCCTCCCCGAGCGGGGAGAGGGTTGAGGTGAGGGCGCCACTTACGAGGCCGTGCCACGGGCGAGTTCGCGTGTTCATTTTGCCGGCGCGACCTCGACCGCGCCCGTTTCCGTGCGGCCGAAGCGGTCGGGCCGGTACATGTCCTCGACCACCGCTTGCGGCAGCACATAGCTCCCCGGCGCGACCGCGCGGACGATATAGGCCACGCTGTAGGTGGTCGGATCGTCCTTGCGCCGCTCGAATGCCGCGACGAAACGGTCGTCGCGGAACTCGGTATGGACCGGCGTGCCGGCATGCTCGATCCAGTCGAGCGTGCCGGTGTCGCCCGACGACACCAGCCGCGGATTGTCGATCTCGAAGCCGGCCGGCACATAGTCGGTGAGGGCCACGCGCGCGAATTGCGGTTGCGGCTCGGTGACCGTGAGCACCACCACGAAGCGATCGTTCTGCTTGGCGTGGCTGGCGTCGGCTTCCTCGCCGCCGAGCGTGTAGAAACTGCGCTCGAGCGTGAAGCCGTGCTCGGCGGGGGGCTCCGGCGTGATCGGCGCGCCGCTCACCGAGATGACGGCGTCGAGCGGCACGTCGCCGCTATTCGCCACCGACAGCGGGCCGGCGGCGAGCTGGTCCTCGGTGAAGCTGCGATAGAGCGGCCCCTCTTGGCCCTCATCGTTGACGGTCAGACTCACATTCTGCCGGCCGAGCGCGCGCGCCGCCAGCACCAGCCAGGCTTCGTCCTGGGTCGAGGTATAGGTGACCTTGTTGCGCGCCGTCTCGATCTTCTCGGTGGCGCTCACCAGGATCAATTTCGGCGCATCGCCTTCGGCGGCCAGCGTGACCACCACCGCGGCGTCGCGCAGCGGCGAGCCGTAATCGGGGCGGCCGCCGGCGAGTTCGGCATCCTCCGGCAGCGCGCCGAGCGCCGCGTCGAACGCCTTCTCGGCTCGCACGCGGTCGCCCAGCATGGCCAGCGCGGCGGCGATCTCGGCCTTGGCCGTCGGTGTCGCCAAGGCGCTCATCTTGACGTCGGCGATGTAGCGCAGGTCGCCCACCGGCGCCATGCCGTTGCGGGCCAGCACATAGAGCGCGTAGGACAGCGCCAGCCCGCCGTCGGTCGAGACGTCGGGCGCGGTACTGACGTAATTGCGCAAGCGGTCGAGCGCCAGCTTGAACTGGTCGTCGGAGACCGAGAAGCCGCGGGCCCGCGCCCGCGTGAGGAAGTCGGTCACATAGGCATCGAGCCAGGCATCGTCGCCTCCCGGCGACCACAGCCCGAACGCGCCTTCCGAACCTTGCCGCGCCAGCACCGTCGCGATGGCGGTGGCGACGCGCTCGTCGACGCCGGTGTCGACCGCGAGCTGCACGCCGAGCGACAGCTCGTTGACGTAGAGCAGCGGCAGCGCCCGGCTGACGATCTGCTCGGTGCAGCCCAGCGGATAGCGGTCGAGCGCGGCGAGCAGCGTCGCCACGTCGAGGGCGGCGGTCGGCGTCACCGACAGCGCCACTTTGCCGGTGCCGGGCACCAGGTCGGCGAACACGTCGCCCGAGACCGTGATGCTTTGGCCCGGCTCGAGCGGCTTCACCGTGCGGCGCGCCAGGATCTGCGTCGCCGGATGCACGGTCAGGGGATATTGGCGCGCCAGCGTGAAGCCCTCGGGTCCACTGACGGCGACCGCCACCATGCCCGATCCGACGCCGGTGGCCGAGACCGGCATGGTCACGGCGCCGCGCTTCTTGGCATCGAGCGTAATGGTCTTGTCGCCGCCTGTGACGCTCAGCGGTCCGTCGGCGGTGACGGCGATCTGATAGTCGCCGGTGGCGCCTTCGACATTGTCGAGATCGAGACGAAGCGTGCTCTGGTCGCCGGTGAGCAGGAAGCGCGGCAGCGTGGCCGTGACCACGACCGGATCGCGCACCACCACGTCGCCCGAGCCATGGCCGACCTTGTCCTTGCTCCACGCCGCCGCCATCACCCGGACCGTTCCGGAGAAGCCCGGAATGTCGAAGCTGACTTCGGCGGTGCCGTCGGGTCCGACCGTGACGATGCCGGAATAGAACGCGAGCGGCGGTTGGGTCGGCGGGCTGCCCTGCAACGCCCCCTCGCCGCCATCGCCGCCCGAGCGGATCTGGCCCTTGGTGCCCTGCATGCCATCGATCAGCTGGCCGTATAGGTCGCGCACCTCCGCCGAGAGCTTGCGCTGGCCGAGATAATAGTCGTCGGGCGCCGGCACCTTATAATTGGTGAGGTTGAGGATGCCGACATCGACCGCCGAGACCACCACGCGCGCCTCTTCGTTCGGGGCGAGGCCAGCCAGCTTGACCGGTATGCGCAGCGTCGTTTCCGGGCGGATCAACGCGGGCAGGTCCAGCGCCACGTCGATCATGTGCGCGTTCTTGTCGACGCTGAACCATTGCACGCCGATGGCGCGGCCCGGCATGCGCTTCTCGGCCTCATCCAGCGGACGCCTGAGCGTGGCCAGCACGTAAGCGCCGGTGCCCCAATCATCGCCCACCGTCAGCGGCAGCTTGACCAGGCCTGGCTCGACCTCGGCGCTGGTTTGGGTGATGAGCCGGTCGCCGATTACGGACAGCGTGATCTTGCCCGCGCTGCGCGCCGTAACCGCCACAGTCATAGTGTCGCCAGGCTGATATCCCGGCTTATCCAGGGCGATTTCGAGCAGGTCCGGCGTGTCGGCCGAAGCTTCGGCATACCAGCCGGAATCGAAGCCGATGGTGGTCTCCGGCCCTTGCGGGTCCGGGCTTGTCACTTCGAGCCGGTAGCGGCCCCAGGTAACCGGCACCTCGATCTTGCCCGGCGTGCCGGCGGAAACGTCGATGGTGCCGTCGGCCACGCGGCGCGTCAGCTTGATCGGCTCGTAGCTCCAAGAGCCGTCGCTGCGATACCACTGATATTTGGTGTCGACGCTGAGCAGCTGCCATTTGAGTCCGGTGGCGGCCAGTTGCTGGCCGTCGGGCGCGACCATGACCACGTCGAACTTGGCACTGTCGTTGTCGCTGAGCGATTTGCCGGTGAACAGCGGCTTCACGCCGATCATCGGCGCGCTTGGCACGATCGGCAGGGTGAGCTTCCGCTCGATGGCCCGGCCGCCCGGCTCGGCCAGCCGCACCACCACATTGGCCTCGAGCGGCTTGGTTGAGGACGGCACCTGGTCGAGCGCGACCGTGAAGCTGGCTTTGCCGGCGGTGTCGGTCTCCGGCAGATCGGCCAGTGGAATGCTCTCGGTGCCGGGCTCCTCCTCGTCGCTGGCCTCGTCGAGGCCGAATGAATAGCCGGCGAAGCCCGGCCGCTCGGTCGCCTTGGCGATGGTCACCTCGCCTTCGAGGTCGAGGCCCGCCGCCGGCGCGCCATAGAGGAAGCGGCCGTCGAGCTGAGATCTGCGGCGGGGACCTCGGGCGCGATGGAGGTGGCCTTGGTGGTCAGGTCGAACTCGAGCCGATCCGGCACATAGTCCTCGACCAGAAACGTCACTTCGCCGATGGCAGCGCCTTTCGGATCGGAATAGACGGCGACGCGCCAGGTTCCGGTCGGCGCCGAGGAGAGGATCGGCACATCGAGCGAGCGGCCGCTAATCCCCTGGTCCGGTACGACGACGCGGCGGTACTCGACCCCGTCGGGGCGGTCGACCACCATGGTCAAATCCACGCCGGGAACGGCGGTGCCGGCCGCGTCGCGCAGCAGCGTGGTCAAATAGACGGTCTCACCGGTGCGGTAGACGCCGCGTTCGGTGAACACGAACGCATCGAGCCCTTGCGGCACATCGCGCCCCGCGACGCCGCGGTCGGTCAGATCGAACGCCGATTGCTTGAGATTGAGAAACGCGTAATCGCCGCCATCGACCGAGGCGATGAGCAGCGCCGGCGACAGGCCGCCTTCGCCGCGCGCGAGCCCAGGCGCGAAGGCGACGCCGCCATTGGCGTCGGTCTTCTTGACCGCGAGCACGTCGTTGTTGCGCGCCACCAGGCGGATCTCGACGCCTTCCAGCGGCGCCGTGCTCGCCAGCGAATTGACAAAGGCATGGATGCCGTCGGTGCCGGAGAAGGCCGTCAGCCCGAGATCGGAGACGACGAACCACTGGGTGGTGCGCTCGCCATAGTCGTCGCCCGGCACATTGCCGGGCCGCGCCGCCAGCAGATAGATGCCGGGCTCGAGCGTCGGCACCGCCTCCATGATCGGAAAGGCGGTGGTGATCTCCTGGTTGAGCTCCCTTTCGACCTTGAGCTCGCCGGTCCAGACCTTCTCGCCCTTCTGATCGGCGATCTCGTCGAGGCTGTAGCTGTAAAGATTGCGCTGGAACTCCCAGCCGAGCACGTTCTCGATCAAGCTGCGGTCACCGATCCGGTAGATGGTCACCTTGACCATGTCGGTGTTGACGGTGATGAGCGGAATGCCCTGCTGGCCGGTGCGCGGCAGCACATAAGCCTTGCCCGAGAGCCTGACCGACGGGCTGCGGTCGCGCACATAGATATTGAACAACGCGTCCTTGAGCAGGGCCTCGTCGACCGTCGAAGGCAGCCCGGCGCGCAGCGTGATGGCGTAACTGTCGCCGTGCTTCAGCCCTTCGACGCAGATCTGCTGATCGTCGACCGACAGCGCCGGCTTGTCCTCGTCCGCGACCGACACGTAAGGCGAAAAGTCGGTGCGCTTGGGCAAGGTCTCGCTGAACTGGAAGCAGGCGCGCGGGGACGCCGCATCGGAGTCCACGCTGAAATTCGTGACGCGGAAGCCGTATTTGTCGCGCAAGCCCTCGTAACTCGCCTTGAGCTCCGGCGTCTCATGCAGGGCGAGCGCGAGCTTCAGCGCGTTGAGCGCCTGCCGCCACTCCTCCCGCTTGGTCAAGGCCGTGGCCAGCGTCACCAGCGAGGCGGATTCGTCCTCGGGCGTGGTCGAGCGCTGATAGGCGATATAGGCCGCGGTGCGCGCCCGCTCGACTGCGGGTCGAGCCGTCATCTTCCTCGGTCGCGGGGATCAGCAGCCAGATATCGGCCAGTCGGCGCCAGGCCTTTGCGTCGTTTGGCGCGACCGTCACGATCTGCACATAGATATTGGCGGCGCCGGCCAAATCTTGGCTCTTGAACAGCGCCTCGGCCTCCTGCTTCAGCTTGGCAGGCGGCTTGGTGACCGTCCCGGCTTCATCCTTGAGGTCGGCCTCGAGCGTGATCGCCGCGTCGTCGAAGGCGTCGTCTTGGAAGGTTTTTTCGGCGGCGGGGGAAGGGGTGGTGACAAAAACGAACAGCGCGGCGAACAGGCCGGCGCGAAACCAAGTGAACATCGATGTCCTCCGGGGACCCGTTCTCGGCAGACGGGATGCAGGCCCCTATCGTAATCGAGCCTTGTGACGGAAGCCAGGGGGTCGCCGGCTCCGACCGCGATCAGACCGCAAATTTAATCTGCCAGAGGCCCCAGCGGCGGCCAGCCATAGAGCGTCGGCGGCACGGCGGATCAAGGCGTCGGCCAGAATCGAGCCGTGGTCGGAATTGGTCATCACCGCCATGCCCTTCCCCTCGGCGGGCAGCAGGATCAGATAGGCCTGATAGCCGACATTCTGGCCGCGTTTCATCAGGACCAGCGATGCCGTCCGCCTCGCCGACGGCGGCGCCGAGCCCATACGGGCCGCCATTTTGCCGGGTCAGCATCTGGCGCGCCGTCTCGGGCTTGAGAAAGAGGCGGCTTTCGCCCCGCCAGGCGCGGGCCATCAGCAGAAGCAGATTGGCGAGATCGGTGGGCGTCGACCACAGCCCGGCCGCCGCATGCTCGGGGAAAACGTGGTAGCCGCCGGGCAGGTTCTTGCCGTCGGCGTCGTGACCCCCTGCCGCCTGGCCGATCAGATCAGGCCGGCAGCGGTTGCGCGAAGGTGCTGCGGGTCATGCCCGCCGGGCTCAGCACGCAGCTCGGCCATCAGTTCGGGGAAGGGCGCCTTGGTGGTGTCCTGCATCAGCGCCTCGACGATCTCGTAGCCGCCGCCGGAATAAGTGATAACCGCTGCCGGGCGCGGCGATCACCGTGATCGGCGGCGAATTGGCGGGCGGGACGCCATAGAGAATCTGCGTCAGATTCGGCAACGGCGCGCCCAACTCATAGCCGAGGAAACCGGGCACGCTGATTCCGGCCGTCATGCTGAGCAGGCCGCGCAAGGTGACCTTGTGGCCCTGGTCGAAACCGTTGGTCGGGAACCTTCCATGAGGTGAGCGCGCATTGACGTCCGCGTCGAGGTTGAGCCGTCCCTGTCGACCAGGCGCAGGGCGCCGACCGCCGCCACCAGTTTCGACAATGATGCCGCCTGGTACAGTGTCTCCGGCGTTGACGCCCGCGCCATAGGCGCGCGCCAAGGCCACCTGGTCTCGATCGATCAGCGCCAGGCTCACCGAGGGGACGTTGAGCGCGTCCATCGCCTCGGCCAGCGTCAGCGTCTTTTCGCTGCCGTCGACCGAGATCGTCAATCCGCTCTCGAGAGCGGACGGCTCGGCGGCGAGCGCGGCGGCGCCCGGCACAAGCAGCAGCAGAACCGCAAGCGGGCGGAGAGGGCGGAAAACGCCCCGCGGCATCACGCTCATGTCGCTCCTCTTTACTGGCGCTTTCCATCGCCCGCGCCAGATCGGCAAACTTGCCGCGCACCCATGCATGGCATTCGTCGCGGTCATAGCTCGAATGCCACATCAGCCTTAACGGAAAGGCGATGGTGCCGGAGGGCTGAGCGATGCGAACCAGCCCGAATTGCGTCTCGAGAATCGAGGCCAGCGACGCCGGCAGCGTGAGCAGCGCGTCGCTGTTCAACGCCAGCAACAGCCCGACCAGCACCGAGGACACCCGCGACGAGACATTGCAGGCGAGCTTGTCGGCTTCGAGCTTGCGGTCGATCAGCGCGATCGCCGGCAGCGAGTTCACCTCGATATGGTCGGCGCCCGGCGAACTGCTCGGCCTTGGCCCGCCGCTTCGCCAACGGATGGCTGTGCCGCGCCAGCGTGACGAGCTTGTCGTCGAACAGCTTGAGCACGCGGATGTCGGGCGCCTGAGCCGCGGCACCCTTCGATGTCGATCACGAAATGGCACCGTCCGTGGCGCAGCGCGTCGGTATTGTCCTCCGCGATGCGACGGCATCCAGTCCACGCGCACGTTTGGGCGCTTGCGGCCGCAAGCGCTGGCGCAGCGGCTGGAGCAGCATGAGCTCGCCGGCTTCGCTCGCGGCCACCGCGAAATCGCGCATGGAATGCGACGGGATCGAACGGCTTGCTCGGCCGCAGCAGGCTCTCCATGCCGGCGAGGATGACGTGGACCGTGGGGGCGAGCTCCAGCGCCTTGGCGGTCGGCACCAGCCGCTGGCCGGCGCGCACGAACAACTCGTCGGCGAAGATCTCGCGCAGTTTCGCCAGCGCATGGCTGATGGCCGAGGCGCTGCGCCCCAGCCGCACGGCGGCGCGGGTCACGCTGGCGTCGACCAGCAGCGCGTCGAGCGTCACCAGCAAATTGGCGTCGACTTCCCTTAAATGCATGGCGTTCACTAATTCTGCTGAAAAGAGTTCACTTCGTGCATGTTACCGGTTGCGCTAGGGTCATGACAAGGCATCCGGCTGCCCAGCCCGGATTCCTGAGACCTCCACGAGCTCAAGCTTGCGGATGTTTCCTCATCTCAGCCTTGCGGCGGCTCGAAGGTCTTGGGCTGGAGGGCCGCCGCATTTCCTGTGCGTTTGCCGGTGAAGTCCGGCCAAAAAATCGAGAAATAGGCCGGGATCGGGTCAGTTTAAGGGGCACTGATGACGGGACGATCCTGGACTGCCGTCGCCGATCGCCGCTCGCGATCGGGCTTTGCCTGGCGAGCGCGCCCGCCGCCGCCGATTCCGCGCCCAAGGACGTCATCGCCACCTACGCGGATATCGCGCAGGCCGGCTATACCGACTCCCGCGACGCCGCCAAGACGCTCATGCTCGCAGTCGATGCCTTCCTCGCCAAGCCGACCGAGGACAGCTTGCGCGCCGCACGCGCCGCCTGGATCGCCGCCCGCATCCCTTACATGCAGACCGAGGCCTATCGCTTCGGCAACGCCATCGTCGACGATTGGGAAGGCCGGGTGAATTCCTGGCCGCTCGACGAGGGGCTGATCGACTATGTCGCCTCGTCCTATGGCACCGAGTTCGCCCGAGAATGCGCTCTACGTCGCCAATGTCATCGCCAATCCCACGCTGACCATCGGCGGCAAGAAGCTCGACACCAGCAAGATCACCAAGGAGCTGCTCGCCGGCACGCTGCAGGAGGCGGGCGGGGTCGAGGCCAATGTCGCCACCGGCTATCACGCCGTCGAATTTCTCCTCTGGGGCCAGGATCTGAACGGCACCGGCCCCGGCAACGGCGCCCGTCCCGCCAGCGATTTCGACACCAAGAACTGCACCAACGGCAATTGCGACCGTCGCGCGCAATATCTCCACGCGGTCACCGATCTACTGGTCGACGATCTGACGTGGATGGCGGCGCAGTGGGCGGACGGAGGCGAGGCGCGCAAGCCGTTGGCTGACGGTAGCGACGAAGCCGGGCTCACCGCCATCATGACCGGGCTCGGCAGCCTGTCTTATGGCGAGCTGGCCGGCGAGCGCATGAAGCTCGGCCTGATGATCCACGATCCCGAGGAGGAGCACGACTGCTTCTCCGACAATACCCATGCCTCCCACTTCTTCGACGCTCTCGGCATTCGCAACGTCTATCTCGGCACCTATCGCCGCATCGATCGATCCTTGGTCGCGGGGCCGAGCATCTCTGATCTGGTCAAGGCCAAGGCGCCGGAGGTCGATGCCGAGGTCAGGGCCAAGCTCGACGCCACCATGGACGCCATGAACGCGATGTATCTGCGCGCGCTCACCACCGAGTCCTACGACCAGATGATCGGCGAGGGGAACGATGCCGGCAACGCGGTGGTCGAGCGCGTGATCGAGGCTCTGCTCGATCAGACCAAGTCGATCGAGCGCGCCGTGGCCGCTCTCGACCTCAAGTCGATCGAGTTCGAAGGCTCCGACAGCCTCGATAGTCCGGGCAAGGTGCAGGGCGACAGCGCCGCCGCGAGCGAGGGGGAGGCGAAACCGAATTGACCATGGCTGTCGCGCGGCTATGTTATAACATAACAAATTGAATTCGACTTGGTACCAACACAAGAATAGCCGGGGGGCTGAAGATTATGAGGAACTGCCGGATCGCACCGCGCGACCCTGAGACATCACCAGAGGGGCGACCCAAGTCTCGCAACGGCCTGGCCCTTGGCGCTTTCGCCATGATCGCCGCCTTGTTCGGGTTGCCGGACCATGCCAGTGCCGATTGCGGCGTGACCGACAGCGGCATTTCTGACGAGGCCGCCTACAAGCTCGATCCGGGCGGCGTGCGCCAAGTCTTCGCCAAGGCAGGCATTGCCGTCGGCGGCGCCTATTACGGCGAGACCTTCTACAATTGGGGCGGCTTCGATCAGGGCGGCGAATATGACGGCGTGCTCGAGATCGACGTCTATGCCGACATGAAGAAGCTCGGCCTGTGGAAGGGCCTGTGTTTCTTCGCCAATGGCTACCAGATCCACGGCAACTCGATCACGGCCGCCAATATCGGCGCGTTGATGCCGGTCTCCAATCTCGAAGCGACCGATGCCACCCGCCTGTTCGAGCTGTGGTTCGAGCAGACCATGTTCAACGAGAAGGTTGCAGTCAGATTCGGCCAGCTGGCCGCCGATGCCGAGTTCATCATCAGCGAGGGCGGCGGGTTTTTCCTGAACGGCACGTGGGGCTGGCCCTCGATCACCGCCGCCGATCTGCCGAGCGGCGGCCCGGCCTATCCGCTTGCCACGCCCGGCGTGCGCGTCGCTGTCAACCCGAACGACAAGTTCGGCTTTATGATCGCCGTTTATAACGGCGATCCCGCTCCGAACTGCCGGAGCGACGACCCGCAGGTCTGTAATCCGCACGGCCTCGATTTCGAGCTCGACGATCCGCCGCTGCTGATGGCCGAGGGCAAGTACAGCTACCGCCCAAATGGCCTCGCCGGCACCGTCAAGCTCGGCGGCTGGAATCATTTCGGCACCTTCAATCATCAGCGCTTCGATTCCGGCGGTGCGCTGATCGCCGTCACCGGCAATGACGGACGCCCGCTCGATCACGATTGGGGCCTTTACGGCATCATCGACCAGCTCGTCTGGCGCGTGCCGGGCAGCGCGGAGGCGCAAGGTGTGGGCGTGTTCGCCCGCGTCATCGGCGCCCCGTCCGACCGCAACCTGGTCGACTTCTATTTCGACAGCGGCGTGACCTTCACCGGCATGTTCCGCAACCGGCCCAACGACGCGCTGGCCGTCGGCTTCGCCTATACCGGCATCTCCGACCAGGTTCATGCCTACGACGTCGATTTCGGCGAGCCGGTGGCGCGCAATTACGAGGCGCTGATCGAAATCTGCTATACGTTCGAGATCAAGTCCGGCTGGACGTTGCAGCCCGACTTCCAATACATCTTCCAGCCGGGCGGCAACGTTGCCGGCCAAAAGGACGCAACTGTCGTGGGGGCACGCAGCAGTATCAGCTTCTGACGAAGGACGAGTGCACTCACCCCATTTCAAATTCCACAGTTCCGCAGAGTCGTCACAAAAACCGTCGCCGGGCAAGGCGCGCTTAGCCTGTCTTGCCGGCGCAGTCCTGTTTGGCGCGGCTCTGCCGCTGCTTGCCGGCGCGGCTCAGACTTATGGCGAGGATTCGGGCGCTGCCGTGCCGAGCCTGGTGCGGCCGACGTCCGATTTCACCAAGCTCGAGCCAGGCGAACAGGCGCCGGGCGGGGGCGCCACTTCGCGCGGCTCAACCGGCACCGCCAATGCCTTCTCGCTCTCCTCCGGCAATCTCGATTTCAAGCGCGAGCTCGACTTCAAGGTCGGCAACGGCATCTTCCGCAAGAGCTGGGTGTCGGCGCCGTCATCGACCGACGCCTCCGACGGGCTTGGTCCCCTGTTCAACGCGCGCGCCTGCCAGAACTGCCATCTGAAGGACGGCCGCGGCCATCCGCCGCTGTCCTCCGACGTGCCCGACGATTCGGGCTCGATGCTGGTCAGGCTGTCGGTTCCCGCCGCCACCGACGAAGCGAAGGGCAAGCTCGCCGCCCATAGCGTCAATTCGATCCCCGACCCGACCTATGGCGGCCAGCTCCAGGACTTTGCCATCCAGGGCTTCGACGCCGAGGGCAAGCTCAAGATCGACTATAAAGAGCGCAAGTTGGAACTTCCGGGCGGCGAAAGCGTCTCGCTGCGTGTGCCGACCTATTCGCTGACCGAACTCGCTTATGGCCCCGCCAGCCCCGACCTTATGATCTCGCCGCGGGTCGCGCCCCCGATGATCGGCCTTGGCCTGCTCGAAGCGGTGCCCGAGGAGCAAATCCTCGCCAACGCCGATTCCGATGATGCGCGCAAGGACGGCATCTCGGGCAAGCCGAACCGCGTCTGGTCGCGCGAGCATGGCAACGTGATGCTCGGCCGTTTCGGTTGGAAGGCGGGGGTGCCCACCATCGCGCAGCAGGCGGCCGAAGCCTTTGCCGGCGATATCGGGCTCGCCACCACCATGATGCCGTACCCTTCGGGCGACTGCACCGAGAAGGAGAAGACCTGCCTCGACGCGCCGAACGGCAACTCGCCGAAATATCAGAACGTCGAGGTCGGCGACGAGCTGTTCAAGCTGGTGGCATTTTATTCGCAGAACCTGGCAGTGCCCGCGCGCCGCAAGCCCGACGACTCCGAAGTGCTGAAAGGCAAAGAGGTGTTCTACAATATCGGCTGCGCCAGCTGCCATCAGCCCAAATTCGTGACCGGCGAGGTGGAGGGCCAGCCGCATTTGTCGCATCAGCTGATCTGGCCCTATACCGATATGCTGCTGCACGACATGGGTGAGGGTCTTGCCGACGGCAGGCCCGAGGGCGCGGCGACCGGGAGCGAATGGCGCACGCCGCCGCTATGGGGCATCGGGCTCACCGAGACTGTCAGTGGGCACACGCTGTTTCTGCATGACGGGCGGGCGCGCAATCTGACTGAGGCCATCCTTTGGCATGGTGGCGAGGCGGAGGCCGCGCGTGACCGTTTCGCCGAACTCTCCCAGGCCGATCGCGATGCGCTGTTGGCCTTCGTGAATTCGTTATGAGGAGAAGGATGAGGTTCGCTGGAAGCGCGGTGCTGGTCTTGGCGATGCCACTCCTATGTGGCAGCGCGCCGCCGCCATCGCATGCGGAGGTGGACCAGGCGGCGATAGCCCGCGCTGCGCTCACCGCGGTCATCCGCCCAGGCTATGCCGCGCTGGCCAAAGCGACGGGGGCCCTCTCGGATCAACTCGACACATTGTGCCTGCTACCGTCGGCGTCTGCACTCGGTGAGGCCAAATCCGCCTTCGCTGCAACGGTCGCGGCGTGGAGCAAGGTCGAGATTCTCCGCTTCGGCCCGGTGACCCAGGACCATCGCTATGAGCGCCTGTTCTACTGGCCCGACCCCAAGGGGATCGGCCTCAAACAGGTGCAGGACACGCTCGTCCAGCAGGATCAATCGGCCACTCTGCCCGACGAGCTCGCCGACAAGAGCGTCGCGCTTCAAGGCCTCCCGGCGCTCGAATTTCTCCTCTATGGCGACGGCGCTGACGCCCTCGCCAAAGAGCGGAAGGTCGTCGGCAGCGGCGAAACACCGCTGGAAGTCGACACCGAAGGCGCGTTTCGCTGCGCCTTCGCGCTTGCCGTCGCCACCAATGTCGACCGTATTGCCCGGTCGGTGGTCGAGGATTGGCGGGAAGGCTCGGCTTACGAGAAGGCCTTTCTCGGTCCCGTCCCCGAGGACCCGATCTACCACGCGCCGAAAGAGGTCACCCTCGACCTGTTCAAGTCCTTCACCGCCGGCATTGAGTTGGTGCGCGACCAGAAGCTCGGCAAGCCGCTTGGGCCGAGCCCCGAGGACGCCAAGCCCCGCCTCGCCGCGTTCTGGCGGAGCGGCCTGAGCTTCGCTAATGCCGCCGGCAATCTCGACGGCGTGCGCGTCCTTTTTGCCAAAGGCGGCCTCGCCCAGATCGTGGCCGGCGAGTTGGCGGGCGTTGAGAACTCCATCCTGTTCGACCTCGACCATGCGATCGAGGTCTTGCGCGGCATCGACCAGCCGATGGCCGAAGTGGTGGCGAACGACGATTTGCGCGCCAAGATCGAGGCGTTGCGCGTCGCGCTGAAAGGCGCGGCGCAGACCGCCGGCGACATGATCTCGCGGGGCGCCGGCCTCGCATTCGGGTTCAACGCCATGGATGGAGATTGACGATGGAGCTCGACCGCCGCGCCCTGCTGGCCAGCCTCGCCTCGAGTGCGGCCATGCTGACGCTTCCCAAGTGCGCCGGCGCGGCCTTCGCGCCCGAGCGTTTTGCCGCGTCGCGCCGGGATGACCGAGGCAATTTTTCGGCGGCGTTGTTCACGCTGGAAGGCGACGTGCAGACGGTCGAGCTGCCGGGGCGCGGTCACGATATCGCGCTGAGGCCGGGCGGCAACGAATGGGTCGCGTTCGCGCGCCGTCCGGGCCGGTTCGGCGTGGCGATGTCGGGCGCATCGCGGCCGCCGATATGGTTCGCCTCACAACCTGGGCGCCATTTCTTCGGCCACGGCGTGTTCTCCGCCGACGGCAAACTGCTCTACGCCACCGAAAACGATTACGCGCACGCCGCCGGCATGATCGGCGTGCGTGACGCGACCGATGGCTACCGGCAGATCGGCGAGTTCCCGGCGCACGGTATGGAGCCGCACGATATCGCGCTCCTTGGCGACGGCCGCACCATGGTAATCGCTAATGGCGGTATTCAGACTCACCCCGATCGCGGCGCCGACGAGCTCAATCTCGCCGACATGCAGCCCTCGCTGGTTTATGTCGACATCGCCACCGGCGATCTGTTGGAGCAGCATCGCCTGGCGCCGGAGCTGCATCAACTGTCCATCCGCCATCTTGCCGTCGGGGCCGACGATGCAATCACTTTCGGCTGCCAGTATCGCGGTCCGGAACAAGACGCTCCGGCGCTGGTCGGCTTTCACCGCCGGGGCGAGATGCCGGTGATCGTCGCGGCGCCCGTCGCGACGCAAGTCGGCTTGCGCAACTATATCGGCTCGGTCGCCGCCGACCGGAGCGGCGGCATCGTCGCGGCCTCGGCGCCGAAAGGCGGCCTGGTCACCTATTGGGACGTGGCCGGCCGGCGGTTTCTCGGTGCTTGCGAACTGAGCGATGGCTGCGGCCTGGCGCCGACCCATCGCAGCGCGAGCTTCCTCCTGACCAGCGGCGACGGCTGGCTGGTCACCGCCGAGGCGGGCGGCGCCATGTCCCGTCAGGCGTCGGATTTTCAGTGGGATAACCACGCCATTCTGGTGCGCTGAGAGGCTCGCCCGGGCCCCCGGGCCACGGCTCAATTCCTATTCTCACCTTATTTATCGAGCTAGAGTCCGGAGACTTTGGTCGCGAGCCCATGCAGAGCCCCAAGCACCCTCAGCACCCCCAGACGCCGCCACCACACCTCCATTCCCAGGCGCCCGCATCCGCGCGCCCGCCGCGGACCGGGTTGAGCCGGCGCGCCAGATTGCTGCTGATCGTTGCCGGCGCGATCGTCGGCGTCGCCGTGCTGGCGCTCGTCGCCCTCAATCTGCTGATCTCGGCGGACTGGGTGCGCGACCGCGTCGCCAGCCGCATCAAGGAGCAGACCGGCCGCGAGCTCAAGGTCAACGGCACGACCGCGCTGCTGTTCATGCCCGGTCCTCATATCCTCATCACCGACGCGACTTTCGTCGACCCGGAAGCGCGAGCCGGCACTGCGGACTTTTCGGTGGCGCGGCTCGTGATCGATCTCGGCCTGATGGATTTCCTGAGCCGCCAGATCGACGCCAAGCGCGTGGTGCTGGAAAAACCCGTGCTGACCGTCCGCCTCGGTAACGATCGGCGCGAAGCGCAGCACAAGAAGCGCGACGCGGTCAAAGCCGCCGGCGAGAAGCCCCGCCGCGACATGAAGCTCAAGGATGTGCGCATCGAGGACGGCACCGTCAATATCATCTATGACGACCAGGGCACGGAGAAGCGCGTCGAGCACATCGCCGCAAATCTCAGCCTGCCGACACTCACCGCGCCCTTCACCGGCACCGGCAAGCTCGACTGGAAAGAGCAGACGGTCGATTTCAGTTTCGAGCTGACCTCTCTTGCCGATCTCCGCGAGAAGCGCCCAGCCAAACTGGTGCTGGGTATCGATACGCCAGCCATCGCCGTTCGGTTCGACGGCAGCCTGTTGACCAAGCCGGACTTCACCGGCCAGGGTGAACTGTCCGCCAAGGCTCATTCGATACCCTCGCTGCTGGCCTGGATGCGGGAGAAGCCGACTGCTTCGGCCGCCATCGGCGACGGCGAACTGGCCAGCCACGTCGCCTGGACCAAGGACGAGATCACCTTGAGCGGCGCGCGCTTTGCGCTCGAACACGCCACCGGGCAGGGCCAGGCGGTGGTGACGCTGAGATCGCCGCGCCCGCATGTCAGGGCGGCGCTGGCGCTGGATTATCTCGACCTCAACCCGTTCTTGCCGGCTGGTCGGGCGAAAGCGGCCGGTGCCGGCGGCAAGCCGAAGGCCGCCCAGCCTGACGCCGCGCCTCACGCCGAAACCGCCGTGCCGCGCCAATCGCCCGCGGGCGAGGGTCCGCCGGCCGCGACTGGCCAGGATCAGGATTTGTTCGGTAAGTCTGACGACGGGCAAAGCGCTGACGGTGACGAGACGACGCCTGAACAATCCTCGGCAGAAGCAGCCCAACCCGCGCCTGATCAGGCTCCGGTCGCCGCCGGGCCGGCGCCCGGGGCCTCACCCGCTTCCTTCGACGCCGACGTCAATCTCAACATCCGCAAGACCCGCGTGGCCCATCTCGAGATCGGGCCGAGTTCGCTCGGCCTTGCCTTCCGCGACGGCATATTGAACGCAACGCTCGGCGGCATGGAGTTGTATGACGGCCATGCCAGCGGCAAGCTGGTGCTCGACGCCGCCAAACCTGTTCCCTCCTTCACCGGCGACTTCCAGCTCGACGGCGTCCAGGCCAAGCCGCTCTTGTCCGATGCGGCGCAGATCAGCCTGCTCGAAGGTCACACCAAGCTCACGCTCCAGATCAGCGGCGCCGGCTCCAGCGCCGAGGCGATCAAGTCCTCGCTGATGGGACAAGGCAGCCTCGCCGTGAGCGACGGTGCGATCGAGGGCGTCGACATCACCGAGATGATCAGCCAGCTCGGCGCGGGTGAGATTCCAAATCTGCGTCAGGGCCCTGGCGCCAAGACGGCCTTCAACGACCTTGGCGGAACCTTCACCATCACCAACGGCATTGCCCAGACCGATAATCTCCAGATTACCAGCCCGCTGCTCAAGGTGGCGGCGTCAGGAACGGTCGACCTGACGCAAAGCACGATCGACATGGTGGCCAATCCCGAGATCGTCGCCGGCCCGTCGGGGCAGGGCGGCGCCAACGATCTGGCCGGGCTGTCCGTGCCGGTCCGCATCCAAGGTCCGCTCGATCGCCCCACCATCAAGCCCGAGCTCAAGGGCATTTCCGCCGAGCAGGCTGGCAAGGCGGTCAACAAGATCGGCGAGGCGCTGCAAAAGAAGTTCAAGGGAAAGCCGATGGGCGAAGCAATTGGCCGCTTCCTCGGCAAGGTCCAGATCGGTCCTCATGGCGACGACGCCGGCGCGGCCGAGCCGCGGGGCAACCGCAAGCGCTCCAAGAAAGACGATTCGAATCCGCCTCCGAGCGCCAACGACAGCGAGCAAGGCGACAACGCCGAGCCCGAGGATCCCGACATCGACAGCATCCTGCGCTAAGGATCAGGGCTTGGCCCGGCGCTTGTCCAGCGCCGCCAGCCCATCGCCGAACCCGGTCAGCTCGGTGACCGCCCTTACCGCTTGGCCGTCGAGCGCATAGACGGTGATCGAGCCCTTGTCGGACTTTTGCAAATCCTGCTTGAGATCGTCTTCGACCAGCAGCACCGCGCTGCAGCCTCGCGGCAGGCAGGTCTGGAACGGCAGCCGGTAGATCTTCACCGCATCGGGAGAGAATTCGAGGCCCTTTTGCAGCGCGACCCCGGTGGGAGCGTCGATCTTCAACACCAGATTGCCCTTGGGGCCATAGGTCACCGTCACGCGGAACACGAGCTTCTGCGAGTCCTTCTCGATTAGGGCCTGGACGAGCGAGCAAGGGGGCTTCCCGTCCTTGGCGTCGGCCTCGGGGCAAACCAGCGACCATTGTCCGAAATTCCCGGCAACCTTCGCCGCGGGCGCTTTGGCGGGAGCGCCGGCCGCCGGCTTGGGCACCGCGGCGCCGGGCGCGGCATTGTCGCCGGTCTGCGCCGAAGCCCCGCTCGCGAGAACGACAACGAGCGCTGCCGCGACAATGGCGCATCTGGAACCGTGCTGCATTACATCTCAGCCTAGCAGGGAAACGGGAGTCATCAACAGTCCGCCGCGTTTCCCAAATGTCCCGGTCAGCTGTGCTTATGGGCATTCATTTCGTGCGGGATCTCGCGGCGCTCAGGCCCGCCCTCGGCGATCTACTCATCGGTCCATGTCGCCGCCCGCTCGATCAGCCGGCGGTCTGCGAGACGTCCTAAGGCGAACCCAGCAGCGGGCAGTGCGGCGGCGCGACATGAAAGTTGATCGACTCGTCGAGGCTTTCGAGCTCGCCCCTGATCTGCCGCGAGATAGTGAACAAGACGATCAGGCCGGTCGCGCCTGTTCGAGGACCGGCAGTTGGTGATGGCGCCGTCGGCGAGATAGCGTTCCTCGAATTTGACCGGGGCCAAGGCGGCGGGAATGGCCGTGCTCGCCACGATCTTCTGCGCTGCGTCGCCGCGCGACAGCACCACCGGCTCGCCCGACAGCAGGTCGGTCGCCACGAGATGCAGCGGAATCTTCGCGTCGTCCAGATTGCGGTACGGAAGATGGCTATGGACCATCCGGCACAGCCCGACGCCGCCGCAGGCCTCGCCTGATCGTAGCCAGCTGCTCGACGCCTGCAGATGCCGGCGCGCCGGCGTAATAGGCGCCGTTCATGGCGCCGACGCTGGAGCCCACCACCATGCTGCCTTGACGCAACTTGCTACCACCGGCCGCAGCATACCAACCTGGACCGCGCCGAGGCCGCCGCCGGCAGACACGACACACCATCTTCGGATTAAGGAGCATAATGGCGAGTTTAAAAAAGAGGGGCGGCACTCGGGACGTTTCCCCCAAGTCCGCCCCTTAGATGAACCGTCTGATTTTGGGAGTGTCGGACGGTGAGTCATCCTACCAGTGAAATTGTTTCCAGAATCTTAGTCAGTTAGGTTGAGCTTCCATTCCTCCGCCCTCAAGGCTGCGCCCGCCAGGGGCGAAAGCCCAAAGGTAAGTCCGAACAATGACTGCTCGTCTGAAGTCGAGCTCGCCGGGAGAGCGCAACGCAAGGGCCTATATTGCAAAACGAACCCAATTTTTGCGGTGCAGCATGGTTGGCTGCGAAATTGTCGTAGCGGCCCGGCCGACAGCGCAATTTTTGTCTAAAGATTGAGGGAAGGGCATATAGGCCCTCTGATTGATAGCCCCAAAATGGCAGGTGTCCCAAAGATCGGCTTTGTTAGCCTGGGCTGTCCCAAGGCCCTCGTAAACTCCGAGCGCATCGTCACCAAGCTCAGATCGGAGGGCTATGAGCTGTCGCCAAGCTACGTAGGCGCCGACGCGGTGGTCGTCAATACCTGCGGCTTCCTGAACAGCGCTAAAGAGGAGTCGCTTGCAGCCATCGGCGAGGCCTTGGCCGAAAATGGTCGCGTCATCGTCACCGGCTGCCTGGGCGTCGAGGCCGACCGCATCCGCGCGGCGTACCCTGGCGTGCTCGCTATCACCGGCCCGCACCAATACGAAGCCGTGGTCGAGGAGGTGCACAAGGCGGTGCCGCGGCCGCACCATCCATTCGTCGACCTGGTGCCGCCGCACGGCGTGAGACTCACGCCGCGCCACTACGCCTATGTCAAGATTTCGGAAGGCTGCAACAATATGTGCAGCTTCTGCATCATCCCGGCCTTGCGCGGCAAGCTCAGCAGCCGGCCGCTCGGCGACGTCATGCGCGAGGCGGAGCGGCTCGTGGCTGCCGGCGTGCAGGAGCTTCTCATCATCTCGCAAGATACCAGCGCCTACGGCCTCGATCTCGGATACGACAAGAGCACCTGGCGCGGGCAGGACTACGAGACTCGTTTTCTGAGCCTCGTCGAGGCGCTCGCCTCACTCGGCGTTTGGGTCCGTCTCCACTACGTCTATCCCTATCCCCATGTCGACCTCGTGCTTCCGCTGATGGCTGAGGCGCGCGTATTGCCTTACCTCGACATTCCCTTCCAGCATGCAAGCCCGGTTATGTTGAAAGCGATGCGGCGCCCGGCGCATCAGGAGAAGACCTTGGAGCGTATCGTCCGCTGGCGCGAGATCTGTCCGGACCTCGCCATCCGCTCGACCTTCATCGTAGGCTTCCCCGGCGAGACCGAGCAAGACTTCGCCTTGCTCCTCGACTGGTTGAGCGAAGCGCGGCTGTCACGTGTGGGCTGCTTCAAATATGAAAATGTCGAGGGCGCCAAGGCCAACAGCCTCCCCGGGCATGTGCCGCAGGAGGTTAAGGCCGAGCGCTACGATCGCCTAATGCAGCATCAGCAGTCTATTAGCGTCAAGCTTTCAAGAGCCCGGGTCGGCAAGACTATCGAGGTCATAGTTGACGAGGTCGACGAAGAGGAGGCGGTCGCTCGGTCCCACTGGGATGCGCCCGAGATCGATGGAAACGTCTATATCACCACTAATCTTTCCCTGAAACCGGGCGATCGGTTAATGGTCACCGTCGAGGACAGCAGCGAATATGATCTTTGGGCACGTCCCTTGGGGCTCGAGCAGGGCGCGAGTTGATGTCGCTTAGCGGGCCTATGCCGTCCGTATCGCTCCCAGTCAGTTCTTGGCCACAGTGAGACTTCTGCGCGGCCGCGCATAGAAGGTGCGCTGCAGGTTGAACGCGCCGGGGCTAAAGCAGGGGTCGGCGGTTGTCTGGGTCTCCACGATCGCACACGGGTCGAGCATTGGCTTGAAGGCGTAAGTGACCTCGGCGACGATCACGCTCGAGTAGGCTACGGTGGTACCCGTTGGCAGCGTATATGGCGAGCCAACAGCACGACCAGATCCGCTGCTTGAATAGCTCCAATCCACCTTAGTGACGTTGTCCTTGTCGGCGACGACGCTCGATAGAACGACCTTGAGCGGCGTCGTGTTGTACGGGGTGAGAATGCTGGTCGACGCGGCCACGATGTCGGCCAAGTCCGCGTTGGAGACCTTTTTCACTTGCGCAGTCAGATCCGCAGCAGTTGAGGCGACAGTCTCGACGCGCCGGTCCGCGGTGAGCACGTTGCCTAGCTCGGCGGTGCCCATATACATCAGGATGAGTATCAGGCACCAGCAAGGCGAATTCGACCACCGACGCGCCGCGCTGGTCGTGCCAAATTCCGCAGGTTCGCGGCGATTTCCTCGTTCTCTCTGAAAAAAGCGGCTTCGTTACGCCCATGGCTCTTACCTACTTGAAGGGTTCATTCCTGAAGGCGATGGTTGCGACGAGTAGTCGATTCCCGTCCTGCATGTTGCTGAGACTGGACGAATCGCCTGCGGCAGCACGGCCAGAAGATCCCACTCGTAGAACGCCCTCACGAGAACTACTTGGCCACCGACACCCGGCTGGTAGTTGAATTCAGACTTGAGATTACCGCTGCTATCGAGCGGATTGGTGAGGTCCGAACTTCCAAAACTCGAAAAGGTGCGGACGTCGAGCTTGAGACCGCCGCAGGAGAGCGGAGCGGTGAGAAATTTGCAAACTTCGCTCTTGAACTTTGCGGCGTCGAAACCCTGGCTCTGAGCCTCCCCGGTGCGGATCATCCGTGCACCCTGTGCAACTGCATTCTCTAGGGTCATATTGCCGGCAAAGACGAGCGCCACTGCGATAATTCCGAACAGCAGCAGGAGAAAAAGGGGAGCGACTATCGCAAATTCCAGCGCCGCGGCCCCGGAAGAGGCGCGGCCGAAGCTCTTCCAACGGGTCAATCCGCGCTGACCGAGTTCGTCGTTCCCCTTGGTGTTTGCTACCCACGCTCATGTAGGTTTGATACACCGGAATGCTCGAAAAGTTATGATTAATAGAGAGTAAGGTAAATATATAGGTAAACATATTCGGGAAAAGGTCTAGAGGAGTCGAGTAAACCGACTTATCAAGCATGAGAAGTTGTACGCCTAGTCTCGGGATCGGCTTCGAGAGGAGCTCCAAGCTCGAACTCGGCAATCGGCGGGAGATGCTCATGTTGCGAATAACGAGGCCAAATCGTCAGCGTTTCATGCGGGACGTTCGCGGCAATGTGGCCATTCTGTTCGGTTTTGGCATTATTCCCGTCGCGCTCGGTGTGGGGGTCGCTGTCGACTACGGGCGAGCCCTCCTGGTACGCGAGCGCATGCAGAGTTCACTCGACGCTGCGACACTAGCTGTTGGTTCGTGGCCTGGCCTCAGCGATGCGGAAATGAAGCAAAAGGCGCAGGTATATTTCAGCGCAAACTATCCCGCCGCCTCTAATCATTTTGGCACCGTATCTCCTTTGAATTTATCGGTCAGCGGTAACAAGATTGTTGTAAGCGTTTCAGCATCGGTGCCGACGGTGATCATGAGAATCGTGAACATCGATCACGTCGACGTTGGTGTCTCAACTACAGTGCTGATGGGCATGGGCACGGTGGAAGTCGCGATCGCGCTCGACAATTCGGGCTCCATGGTCGGCAGCAAAATCGATGGGCTTAAAGCCGCGGCAAACGACTTAGTGGACACGTTGTTTGCTGCTGGTCAGCACAGCGTGGAGCCGGATCCCATTAAGATCGCGGTTGTTCCTTTCGCAGCGGGGGTCAATGTCGGATCGCAAAATGCTAGCGCGAGTTGGATGGATACCGCGAACCAGAACCCGTATCATGCCGATGCGCAAAAGGCTTATGGCGCGCCTTCGACGACCAACAATTTCACGCTGCTCAGTTCGCTAAAGACTTCCAGCGGCGCTGCGGTGACTTGGGGGGGCTGTGTCGAGGCGCGACCCATGCCCTATGATGTCACCGACGACGCTCCGAGCAATCCATCGACGCGCTTCGTGCCGATGTTCGCGCCTGATGAGCCGGACAACTGGACGGCAACCACGAGCAATTGCACCAACACCAACAACTGCACCTTCGCCTGCGCGGACGGCGGCAGCAGCTGTAGCTCCTCAAGCTCAACGCTCGTCTTCAATGGCGCTCCCCCGGGCTCGTTCAGCTATAACAATTATCTGCCTGATGTTGGCGATTCCAACACCTGCGGCAATACTTTAACCGTCACCAGCGCCTCTCCGGCGGTAATTACCAAAAACAGCCATGGCTTCGTCGCTGGCGACCAGGTTATGTTCACCACGACCGGGGCATTGCCAACCGGCTTGACGAAATACACGAGGTACTACGTTCTTTCGACGGGCCTGACGACAAACTCTTTCAGGGTCTCCACCACGAACGGGGGCAGCGCCGTTAACACGAGCGGCAGCCAATCAGGTACCCATTTTATCGCCAACGCCTATACCTGTCGGAGCGGCGCCCCGAACTGCGCTCGCAGCGGCAGCAGTGGCAAGTCTGTCGGCCAGAGCGAGGAAATCGGATTCGCCAGTCCCGCCGTCCTTACCAATAGCGCTCTTTGCAAATACGGCACGACTGCCACGAAGGCGACCGTGGCGAACATCACCGTCGGCGGCATCCCCGGGGGTCCGAACTTCATGTGCACAAGCACACCCGTCCTGCCGCTCTCGACGGACAAAACAACTATCAAAAACGCGATAAGCGCCATGGTGGCCCAGGGCGCTACCGGCGTTAACGAGGGGGCCGCGTGGGGCTGGCGTGTTCTATCGCCGGGCGAACCGTTTACTGGCGGGCGCGCTTACCATACCGATAACAACACCAAGGTCTTGGTACTGATGACCGATGGGCAGAACACCTACTATCCGAACAGCAAATTTCTGAAGTCATGGTACGATATCTATGGCTACGTGGTGCGCAACCATCTTGGCACGACCTCGACCAACGCCTCGACTCTGACCCAATTTATGGACCAGCGGACGTTGCAGATTTGCGACAACATCAAGGCAGCCGGAATCATCATCTATACGGTGGCTTTTCAAATACCCGGTGACCAAGCGGGTGCGCTCGATTTGCTTAATAGTTGCGCCTCCGATGCAGACAAATATTTCGCACCTGGTACTAACTCGGAACTTCTGGCCGCTTTCAACGCGATTGGCAGGGATATTACGGAGCTGCGAGTTCTCACAGTAGCAGCCTATTGCTGCTTCTCGCCCTCGGCTGCGGATTGACTGATTGACTGCTTCGTCGTGATCTGACCGGCAATAGCGCTAAAGATGTCCGGCGTATCACCTATCACGAGCGGCGGCGTGCAATACGGCGCGCAATGCAAGGTCTGCCTTGCGGCGCCGCGATACATCGTCACGAAGCCAGTGCGGGGTTCCTGCACGATCAGCTGCTGATTGGCGACCACCTTGCCGTCGGCGTCCATGACGATGAGATTGGTCTCGCCGAATGACTTGCCGGTGACCACTAGCACCTTGCTGCTCTGCACCGAGACGTCCGCAATCGAGGGGTTGCCGACCACAATTTCCGAGGCTGGAGTATCAAGCCGAACGAGCGTTGCCTGGTCGACGAGGACTTGAACAACTTTGCTTGCGGCCTCCGCCGACTGGCTGGCACTAGCCGTAACAAGCGCGGCGGCAACGAGCAGGCGCTGCGGCAGCTTTGAGCTCAACAGGTAAACCATATTCGCTCATGTCCCTCTAGAGTTGGTTGATCCATGACACTCCGAAAAAGTGAAGGATTGGCAAACGCGTGAACCGCTGCAGGACGGCTCGGAAGAAGCTACGAGCCAGATTAACGCAGCCTTCAGGCTTTTGGGGTAACACTCCGCGCCAACTCTACGAGCGAAGCTTCACGGGCAAATGATCAAAGACATTCTCATAGTCACAATTTTTCCCGGCGCCATGGCTTTGGCGGCAGCGGCTGATTTTTTCACCATGACGATCCCTAATCGACTCGTGCTCGCGCTCGCCTCAGGCTTCTTCGTGGTGGCGCCCCTGGCCGGCCTTGGCTGGTCCGATATCGAACTTCACATGGCGCTCGCCCTTGCCGCGCTCGCTTTTGCTTTCGCTCTCTTCTCCTTCGGCTGGATCGGCGGAGGAGACGCCAAACTGTTCGCCGCCACTTGCCTATGGCTTGGCCCCGAGACCATCCCTGCCTACGGCGTCTATGGCGCGCTCTTAGGCGGAGCCCTTACGCTGCTGCTGTTCGTCTGGCGGGGTTTGCCGCTTCCTTCGATGCTGACCTCACAAGGCTGGCTGATGCGGCTGCATAGTCCGACGGTGGGGGTGCCTTATGGCATCGCGCTCGCCGTGGCCGGCTTGTTGGTCTATCGCGAGACTCCCTTTATGGCCGCGCTCGGCGTCTAAACTCTCTCCAGCGCTTTCCAGGTCCTAATTCTTGCCCCCGTTTCAGGCGCGGCGACCAACCCGCCGCGCTCGCCCCTATTTTCCGGCTGGCCCGTCAATTTGGCACGGCTATTAACTCGGCGTTGAGATTTCACCCCCAAAGTGAGTGAACATTCTTCGCGGATGTTGGCGGCGGAAAGAAAGAGTCATTTATGCAGAGAGCAAGAGTCATCGTGCTCGCCATCGCCTTTACGGCGGCCTTGGGCGCAGCCTTGGTTGCTAGGCAGTTCGTGTCTGGTCCGCGTGAGGTGGAAACGGTCGAGAAGACCATTGGCGCTACCGACGTTCTCGTTGCCGCGACCGCCATCAATATCGGCGATCGGGTCGGTGCCGAAAATCTCAAATGGCAGCAATGGCCCGTCGAGGGCGTCACCCCCGGCCTCATCACCCGCAATGGCCAGCCGGATGCGCCGACCGAGTTCTCCGGAGCGGTGGCGCGCGCGCCCCTCATCGCTGGCGAGCCGATCAACAAGCAGAAGCTGGTCATAATCTCTGAAGGCGGCCCGATGGCTGCCATTCTTCCCTCCGGCATGAGGGCCATCTCCACGCCTATCCGCGAGGAAACCTCTGCCGGCAATTTCATTCTCTCCGGCGATCGTGTCGATGTCATTTTGTCGCACAAGATGCGAGTGGGCTCCAAGGACGAGCCAGTGAGCGAGGCGGTACTACGCAACGTGCGGGTACTCGCCATCGGACAAGAGATGGACAATAAGGACGGCGAGAAAGTAGCCACCGGCAAGACTGCCACGCTCGAACTTACCCCGCGGCAAGCGGAGATCCTCGCTTTGGCGCAGTCGATGGGCGAGATCTCGCTCTCCTTGCGCAGCCTCACCGACGCCACTCCCGGTCAGTCTGAGACCACCGCCAAGATCGGCGATAGCTACGGCAACTCAGTCAAGTTCTTGAAATACGGCGTGCCATCCCGCGCAATTGGCGTCAATTGAGGTGATGGGCGAGATCGACAATGGAAAAGGCAACCCGATGCGTCGCTTCTGCTTCGCGCTAGCTGCGCTCGTCGCGCCTGCCGCCGCTAGCCTTGCTCTTTGTGTCGTCGTCGTGCCTTCGGCCGCGCTGGCGGACCAGCCGCATAACTCCTATTTGCGCGTTGGCGAGACTGGAGATGGGACAGGGCGTCAGATCACGCTCGGTCTGAACAAGTCGATGATCATCGAGCTGCCACGCGAGGTACGCGAGGTCATGATCTCGAATCCAGACAAGATGGAAGCAGTCCTGCAAACCTCGACGCGTGCTTACCTGATCGGCAAGGCGCCGGGCGAAGCCAACATCATTTTCATCGACAAAGGCGGCCGACAAGTCGTGACGCTCGAGGTTACCGTGGAGCGCGACCTCTCGGCGCTGGCGGGCCTGCTCAATCGTCTTATCCGAGGGGCCAACATTCACGTCGAGACCGTGAGTGGCAGCGTGATCCTCACCGGTACCGTTCAAAATGCAATTGATGCCACGCGCGCTGGCCAAATTGCCACACAGGTAATCGGCATCGACTCTCAACGCTCCGCCAACGACCACTTCCAGCTCTAGTTCCAGCGAGGGCATCACCGGCAGGGAGGCTTCCGGCACCCAATCGACAACCGCGCCTACGGCAGCCGGTAAGCTCATTAACATGCTCACCGTGGAGGGCAGGGAACAGGTCCTACTCAAGGTCTCGGTTGTGGAGATGGAGCGTAACATCATCAAGCAGTTCGGCGTTGACCTGAATGCGCTGATTAACACCGGCAATTTCGCCTTCGCCGCGCTAAGCAAGCTCCCCTTCCCGATCAGCTCAACTGGCAGAGTCTTCGCCCCCTTTCCCGAAGGTATAGCGCAGAATGCGTCGGGCGGTGGCGTGCAGTGGGAGAGCGGCGGAAGCCACGTTCAAAGCGTACTCCGTGCGCTGGAGGAAGACGGATTGCTGCACACCTTGGCCGAACCGAATTTGACGGCGATCTCCGGCGAGACCGCGAACTTCCTTGCCGGCGGCGAGTTTCCGGTTCCCATCGCACAGCAGTTTGGCACGATTTCGGTAGAGTTCAAGAAATTCGGAATCGGCCTCGCCTTCACTCCTGTGGTCATGTCTGAGGGGCGCATCAGCTTGAAAGTTTCGACGGAAGTCAGCGAGCTTTCTAATCAGGGTGCAGTCGTTCTATCGAACATCACAATTCCGGCGCTCAAGGTGCGCCGGGCCGAGACTGTGGTCGAGTTGCCGAGCGGCGGTTCCCTGGTTATGGCCGGCCTGCTCTCCGATCAGTCGAAACAGGCGCTGAGCGGTTATCCCGGACTGAAGAACCTGCCGATCCTCGGCACGCTTTTCCGCAGCCGCGACTATTTGAAAAACGAAACCGAGCTCGTCGTTCTGGTCACGCCCTACGTAGTTAAGCCCGTTTCCCGCCAGGAGCTCGCGCAACCCGACGACGGATTCGGCTGGGCATCCGACGTTAATACGGACCTTCTGGGGCAAATAAATCGCGTCTATGGCCGCAATCCTGAGCGTGCGCCAGTCGGCCGCTTCGATGGTGATGTCGGCTTTATCGTAGAGTAAGGATAGAGGGTAACACGATCATGATCTCAACACTTTCAGGTCCGCGCGTTCGTTCCGCCGCACGACCTGCACTGATCCTCATAGGAATCCTTCTCGTAGCAACCTCCATGGGCGGTTGTTGGAGAAGCCCCAGGCTCCAGGCCCCCTTTACCCTCGCCAATCCCAACGAGCGGCATCCGATCGCCGTAAAGCGGGGCGAGGTGACGCTTGACTTGGCCGTCTATCGCGGCGCCTCGGGCCTCGATCCCTCCCAGAGGGCTCAGCTCTATTCCTTCCTTCGGGATTACAAGTCTCAGGGCGCTGAGCGCTTGCTAATTAGAGCGCCATCAGGTGGCGCCAACGAGACGGCCGCCCAGCGCGCCTATGACGAGATCCGCAGCGCGCTGCGCGCTGCCGGCATCGACCCTGCTGCGGTCGCGCTCGAGCCCTATTTCGCCAATTCCGATCCGGCCGCGCCCTTGCGAATCTCTTACCTCGAATTTGTCGCCCAGCCCCCTGATTGCCCGGATTGGTCCGAGGATATCGGGCGCGATCCGCAGAACACGCCTTGGCCCAACAAGGGCTGTGCGACGCAGCGCAATCTTGCCGCTTCGGTTGCCGATGCACGAGACTTGCTCGGTCCGCGCGGCGAGACGCCGCGTCCGGGCGAACGCCGCGATGTGGTGTGGGGCAAGTACATCGCTGGTGAGCCAACCATCTCCAAACGGGCTCCTTCGGAACACGCCAATGCGAGCGACATTAGTCCGATCGGGGAATAGTTATGATTAGCGATGCTGCATATTCGCTGGGTAGTTCCCGCGCCGAAAGCGAGCAAGCCTTCGATCGCATCCGTGAAGCTTCGGCGGAGGCGCCCCGCGCACGGCCCGTCCCGCGCGTCAACATCCAGGCCTTTTGCGAGGACCAGGAAACGGCCGCGGTAATTGAGAAGGCATCGCAAGACCGGCGCCTGGCAAAGGCGCACGTTGCGGTGCAGATGGGCGGTGCGCAGGCGGCAGCAGCCTTCTATCGCAACACGTCTACGCCCAACCTAATCATCATCGAATCTCTGCTCGGCCGAACGGAAATGCTGGGAGAACTCGACCGTCTTGCCGAGGTCTGCGATCCCGGAACCAAGGTCGTCGTTATCGGCCATGTCAACGACGTGCTGCTCTATCGCGAACTCTTGCGGCGAAGTGTTAGCGAATATGTTGTGGCCCCGGTCGAGGTGATGCAGATCATAGAGGGCATTTCGGCCATCTACACCGGTCCGGAGACGGGGCCGGTGGGCCAGATCATTGCCTTTGTCGGAGCTAAAGGGGGCTCCGGCTCGAGCACCGTCTGCCACAACACTGCCTTTGCGATGGCTTCTGCGCTCAGGAGCGACGTGGTAATCGCCGATTTAGATCTTCCCTTCGGCACGGCCGGCCTCGATTTCAACCAGGATCCCCTGAACGGGATTGCCGATGCTTTAGCTTCGCCAGATCGCTTCGACGAGATGGTGCTCGACCGATTGCTGTCGCGCTGCTCCGATCATTTGAGCCTTTTCGCTGCCCCCAGCACGCTTGAAGGCCATTACGATCTTAATCCCTCCTCCTGCGACACGGTACTCAACGTGGTGCGCGAAAATGTGCTGTGGACCGCCGTCGACGTGCCGCATCTATGGACGGCCTGGGCCAAACAGGTTGTGCTCAATGCCGACTATGTGGTGATCACAGCGGCTCCCGATCTCGCCAATTTGCGCAACACCAAGAATCTGGTTGATCAGCTACAGGGATCACGGCCTAACGACCGGCCGCCTTTGCTCGTGCTCAACCAGGTCGGCGTGCCCAAGCGTCCAGAAATCTCGGTGAAGGATTTTGGCTATGCCATAGAGCTCGATCCAAAGATTGTCATCGATTTCGATGCCCAGCTGTTCGGCACGGCGGCGAATAACGGGCAGATGATCGAGGAGGTGTCCGACAAGTCAAAGGCGGCCGAGGGGTTCCGCCGCCTCGCTAACGTGCTGACCGACCGGTCCGTGCAGAAGAGCGAGCGCCGGTCGATTCTGGCCCCCATCCTCGCCCGCCTCAGGCTAACGAAAACGCGCGCGTAAGGCTATGTTCGGTAAACGGAGTACATCCAAGGCATCATCATCACCGCGGCCCGTCGTGCCGGCGGCGCCTGCCCCGCAGCCGCGCGGCTTGGCCCCGTCACTGCTCGCCGGTCGGAAACAAGATCCCGAGGCCGTGGTCGCCATGGCGGAGGGTAAGCCTATCGAGCGCGCGCGTCCCGAGGAGTACTACGACGTCAAGACCACCGTCTTCAACGCGCTGATCGATACCATAGACCTGACACAGCTCTCTAAGCTCGATCCCCAAACGGCGCGAGAGGAGATTCGCGACATTCTCAGCGAGATCCTCGCTATCAAGAACGTGGTGATGTCAATCGCCGAGCAGGAGGAGCTGCTACAGGACATCTGCAACGACGTCCTCGGCTACGGGCCACTCGAACCGCTTCTCGCCCGCGACGAAATCTCCGATATCATGGTGAATGGCTGCGATATGACCTATATCGAGGTCAAGGGTAAGGTCACGCCCACCGATGTTCGCTTCGCCAACAATGCGCAGCTAATGAATATCTGTCAACGCATCGTGAGTCAGGTCGGCCGCCGCGTTGACGAATCGAGCCCCATCTGCGACGCGCGCCTGCCTGACGGCAGCCGCGTCAATGTAATTGTCCCGCCGCTCGCCATCGACGGTCCGACGCTCACCATCCGCAAGTTCAAACGCGACCGGCTGACGCTCGATCAGCTCGTGGAACTAGACACGATCACGCCCGAGGGCCGAACCCTTCTCGCCATCATCGGCCGCGTGCGCTGCAACGTCATCATTTCCGGCGGCACGGGTTCGGGCAAGACGACGCTGCTCAACTGCATGACCGGCAATATCGACGACGATGAGCGCATCGTCACATGTGAGGACTCGGCCGAGCTGCAGCTACAACAGCCGCATGTAGTCCGTCTTGAGACGCGACCGCCGAACCTTGAAGGGGAGGGCGAGGTCACCATGCGCCATCTCGTCAAGAACTGCCTCCGTATGCGCCCTGACCGTATCATCGTGGGCGAGGTGCGCGGTCCAGAAGCGTTCGACCTTCTGCAGGCCATGAACACCGGCCACGATGGGTCTTTGGGAACGCTTCACTCCAACTCGCCACGCGAATGTATCAGTCGTCTTGAAAGCATGATTTTGATGGGAGGTTATAATCTTCCCCCAAAGACCATTCGCGAGATGATCGTGTCTTCGGTCGACGTGATCATCCAAGCCGCTCGCCTACGCGATGGTTCGCGCAAGATCACACACGTCACCGAGGTGGTCGGGCTCGAGGGTGAAGTCGTCACCTTACAGGACCTGTTTATCCACGAAATCTCCGGCGAGGACGCCAATGGGCGCATTTCCGGGCGGCATCGCTCAACCGGAATCGCCCGGCCGGCCTTCTGGGAGAGGGCGTGCTATTTCGGCGAGGAAAAGCGCCTGAGCGAGATTTTATCGGCGAGCGAAGTGCTCGACGAGCACGGGCGACCGTTAGGAGAGCGCATTGCTCAGTCCTGAATTCGCTCAACTGGCAGCCATGGCGTTGTCCGGCATCGCGGTGGGCGGGGTCGTGTATGTGCTGGTGATGCCGTACATGACCGGTGAGCGCAAAGCTAGTAAGCGCGTCGGCAGCGTGGCGCAAGGGGTGTCGAACGGGGCCAGGGCGCCACGATCCCTGCAAATACGCAAGCAGAAGGTGCAGGATAGCCTCAAAAACATCGAGGACAAACAAAAGCGGAAAAACCGGGTGCGGCTTCGCATCCGCTTGATCCGCGCCGGCCTCATTATGAAGCCGAGCACCTACTATCTCTTAGCCTGCCTTGCCGGGGTGCTGGGAGGTTTCATCGTGCTTGTCACCGGCTCTTCGCCGCTCGTATCTCTGCTCGCGGCCTTCGCCTGCGGGTTTGGCTTGCCGCGCTGGATCCTCGCGCGCATGGTGAAACGCAGGCAGGCCAAATTCCTGCTTGCGTTCGCTAACTCCATCGACATCATCGTGCGCGGCATCAAGTCTGGTCTCGCGTTCTCTGACTGCATTCAGATCATCGCCAGGGAATCACCGGAGCCAGTGCGGAGCGAGTTCGCCGACCTCGTCGAGCAGCAGAAGGTCGGCGTTCCGCTGTCGAGCGCCTTCGAGCGCATGTTTGAACGCATGCCGCTTCAGGAAGTCAATTTCTTCGCCATCGTCATCGCTATCCAGCACCAAACAGGCGGCAATCTCGCCGAGGTGCTCTCCAACCTCGCCCAGGTACTGCGCGACCGCTATCGTTTGGAGGCCAAGGTGAGGTCATTCAGCGCTGAGGCGAAGGCTTCAGCAATTATCATCGGGGCGCTACCGCCTTGCGTGATATTGGCCGTTTTCTTCACATCACCAGAATACATCTCAATTCTATGGAACGATAAGCTCGGCAACATAATGCTCATCGGTAGCGCGATCTGGATGTCCTTTGGCGTCCTCGTCATGCGCAAAATGATCAACTTCGATTACTAGGGCGCTTATGACCTGGCTCCTGCGATACCTGCTCGACCCGCAATTCGTCGTCATGGCGCTTGCGGCGGTTGCCGCTTTCGCCACCATCACCTCCTTCGTGCTGCCACTTCTGACGGGCGACCGACTCCATTCGCGGATGAAATACGCGGCCGTCGAACGCGACCGCCTGCGCGTAGCGAGCATGACGCGCTTGGCCGAAAGGCAATATCAGGGAAAACTGAAGACTGAGCCGAAGACCTACATGAAGCGGGTCGTCGAGCAGCTCAACCTACGCAAGGCGCTTGAAACCGACGCAACACGCGAGCGCCTGAGGATGGCCGGTCTTCGCGGTCAGGCACCGGTCGTCGCTTTCCTCTTTTTCCGCGCCGTTCTGCCGGTCGCGACCTTCGGGCTGACCTTCTTCTATCTCGTTTTTCTGAATGCCTACCATCTTGCTCCGCTTATCAACGTCTGTCTGTCCATCATCGGGGCCTATGTGGGCTTCTATCTGCCTAATATCTTCATCGCCAACCTGATCGTCCGCCGCCAAAAGGCCATCAAGCGCATCTTTCCCGATGCTCTCGACCTGATGCTCATTTGCGTTCAGGCCGGTATGTCGATCGAGTCGGCGATGAACAAGGTTGCCAACGAGATCGGTTCCCGATCGCTCGAGCTTGCCGAGGAGTTTAGCCTCACCACGGCGGAGCTGTCCTATCTACCGGAGCGGCGCCAAGCTTACGAAAATCTTGGGAGGCGCACCGGGCTCGCTGTGGTACAGGCGGTTGGGACGAGCTTAATCCAAGCCGAGCGCTACGGCACGGCAATCGGCCAGGCTCTCAGGGTGCTAGCCCAGGAGACCCGCGAAATGCGCATGGCCGAGGCCGAGAAAAAGGCGGCAGCCTTGGGGCCAAAGCTCACCGTGCCGATGGTCCTGTTCTTCTTACCGGTGTTGTTCATCGTGATCCTGGGGCCGGCCGTAATTCAGGTCATGGCCATCCGTGGCGGCTAGCAGACTTTCCAATTCAAGGCCTCACATCCGGCGGGTAGCGGTAGCCTCGGCATTCGCGTGAGGCGAACTGTTGGCGGTATGAAGGGCATCCCTGAGTATCACGATTTTCCCCGTAGGGCGAGCGGCGCGAGCGCGGCTTTGAGCGTGTCGAAAGCCATCCCGATCGGTAGCGCTGCGGGAGCTTGGAGAAAGGAGGCCATCGCCGCAATCTAACGGTTGGCTACGCCTAGGAAGAGGATTTTAACGGCGCCGACCCAGACGTAGGGCCGGCCCCTCAGCGGAGCCGGCCCGCGCTCGTTGGTCACCAAGAGCTAGCAAGGAGCCCAAGTTCAAGGCCCCCCGCCTAGTTCCTTATCCGGAGTATTTCGGCTTACGTGCCGGCAAGAGCCGCGGCGATCGCGGCGAACACAGCTTGGAGCTGAGTGCCGATCAACGTGACTGCGGCTATGATAAGAACCGAAATCAGCCCAGCAATGAGGCCGTACTCGATTGCCGTGACGCCCGACTCGTCCTTCACCAAACGTACTAGCAATGTCTTCATCTGACTCTCCGTTGATCTCATTTAATCGCCTCAGCGACGAGTGACCTTTAGAGCCATAATTTTAAGAATCCTCTCTAATATTCCAGTCAGTCTCTATAAACATTTAGACGAACTTCAAGGGCAGATCGGGTCGATGACTCATCCCCTACCTGAAGACCGAGTCGCTCTGCGTCCTGTCGCCGGGCGAAGGGAGCTGGTAGCCGCCGGGTGTTCAGCGCACCGCGCAGCAGATCTGCTTACCCTGTCCGTTCTTTTGCCAGTAAGGGTCTTTCCGACGTGCTGAGAGACGCTTTTATTTAAACTTCAGACATGTCTGTGTGGAAAAATTTAAGGCACCCTTAGCTAAGGTCCCCGATGATCTACTAAGAAGCCGCCTTCGCGCTGCGGGCTACAGCATGAAACGAAATGAGTTGTTGCAACCTCTCGAGCGTGACGGCGCACGCGAGCACTTTGTTGCTCGCGGGGCAGGCGCACTGCGCTATCTGTCCACCTCGTTTGAGACCACTCTGTCCTGGCTATCGACGCGCAGACTATCGCGGGTGATGTTGCTGGATGTTTTTGAGCGCGCGGTAATAGTGCTCGTATTCGGCCACTTCGCGTTTGTCATGCTGACCGCACCAGTGGGGTCGGCCAATATCCTAGGAGCTATTTTGGTTGCGTCGGAAAGCCTTCCAGTCTTTCTGGTTCTCACTCGCCGACAGTCCAAGGCTATGTCCAACAAGGCAGTGGATTGGCTCCTAGGCCTTACGGGGTCAATTCTTCCGCTTCTGGCTTTGCCGGTAGCCGCCGGCGCGCTTTTGCCGGCAGGTGTATGTGGTGCGATCATGTTGATCGGCTTTTGCGTGCAAATATCGGCCAAACTGATCTTGGGGCGCAGCTTTGGTGTGATAGCTGCGAACCGCGGCATCAAGGTGACGGGCCCCTATCGGATCGTGCGTCACCCCATCTATGCGGGTTACACAATTATTCACGTGGGGTTCCTGCTAAGCTTCCCCTCGTTATGGAATGTCATTCTCTATTCCGCCCTGTTGACGATCCAAATCGCCAGGATTTTGAGGGAAGAGCTACTGCTTCGTCAGGATCCGAGCTATAGAGACTATACGGCCCGTGTGCGTTATCGCCTCATCCCGATGATTTTTTAGGGTTGACCCACAATCGACAGGCGAGCTGTCAAAGGCGTACGTCTCTCTTAGGTTGTTAGCGGCCTCGCGACGCTCGATGGTGTTGTCCACTTTGTGCCATGTGTGGACGGCTCCCGGTTTGCAAGCTCAAAACTTCACGTCGCAGCATTGGTCGGTGCAGCCATGTGTTGCCTTGCTTGCTGATGCTGCCGAGTTTATTCTTGCCCCGCTCGTGTGCTGCCTTTGGCACGAGCCCGATCCAGGCTAAGAAATGCCGGCCCGAACGGAATGCTTTCGGATCGGCGACGCTGACGACCAGGGCGGTGGCTAAAGCCGGCCAACGCCCGGGATCGCATTGAGCCGCCCGCTCTGCCGCTTGAAATAGGTCGCATGGTAAGCCCGTGGGCCTTGAGCTCGCGCGACCAATGATGCGAGTGGCGCAGCCTTCGATCCCAACCGCGTACGGCTGCAGCTTCTAGAAGAACGCCAGGACGTAGAGGCGCCAACTGCCGGCGATGAGCACCTTGCCATCCGCGTCGATGCCTCGGACCTGAAATACCGAGTTTGCGATATCGAGACCGAAGGTTGTGACCGTTTGCATGTTGGCTCTTCCAACTCGTGGGAGCATTAACAGCCACATCCATGGCACTCATGTGCCAGCAGCCTTTCAGGATCACATCCCTGCAAGCAGCTCCGTGCAGCCGTCTCGGATAATTATCCTCATTAGCTAATTGTTAACCAAACTCTTGTTAGGTTGAATTCTGCTCGATGAATAACATTCCTCCAGAGTCTGAGTATTCTTACCATAAGTGACAGAATAGCAGAACACTTCTGTCCAGAATACTATGAGAATTCACTGCCGGATGTCTTCAAATCCTACGCTCAACGCGTTTGGCGTCAGTGCGCAGCGAAAGGTAGATCTCAATGGGCGAAGGGGTGAGTTGGCAGCGGTTCTTCCGTGCCAGTGCTGCCTCGACTTCGCCGGCTTGCCCGCCGCCGAAGACGGGGCTGCCTCTCCTCATTGTCGTTGCCAGTATCGCATTTGCCTTCGGGGCCAATGGCGCCAACGCAGGCTCCTTGGAGTGGTATGCCGACGGCACCACTCCGGGGGGCACCGGCATCTGGAACACATCCACTGCCAGCTGGTTCAATGGAAGCACCTTTCAAAACTGGGACAACGCCACTCTCGATGATGCCGTCTTCGATGGAACCACCGGCACCGTAATGCTGGTCGTTCCGATCACGGCGAATAGTCTTACGTTTAATTTTAGTTTTGACTCCACCAGCGGCTCTATCGTAACCGGCAACACGCTCACCTTGGGAGGTATCAGCCCGTTCGTCAGCGTGGCACCGACCTGGAACGCAACTATCGCCTCGGTCCTCGACGGCGCGGCGGGCCTGACCAAGACAAATGACGGGACGCTCATCCTTACCGGCGACAACAGCTACGCCGGGGGCACCACGATCGATGCCGGCACGCTGCAGCTCGGCAATGGCGGCGCCACTGGCAGCATCCTCGGCGATGTCGTCGACAACGGTACCTTCGCCATCAACCGCTCTGACATCTTCACCTTTGATAACCTGATCTCGGGGACGGGTGGATTTGTGCAGAACGGCACTGGCACGACGGTCTTCACCGCGGATCATGCCTACACCGGGGGCACCGCGATCGATGCCGGCACGCTGCAGCTCGGCAATGGCGGCGCCACTGGTAGCGTGGTCGGCGACATCGTCAACAATAGTGCCCTCATCTTCAACCGCACCGGTAGCTATGACGGGGTAGTCAGCGGCTCGGGGTCCCTGACCAAGGTCGGCGCTGGCACATTCACGCTGTCAGGCGCCAACACCTACACGGGTGTGACCACGATCAGCGCCGGGACGTTGCGGGCTGGAGCAACAAATGCCTTTGCGCAGAGCAGCGCCCACACGGTCGCCTCCGGCGCGTTCATGGATCTCTTCGGCTTCAATCAGACCATCGGCTCGCTCGCCGGCGCCGGCACGGTGACCAACGCGGGCGCTGCCGCCGCGGTCCTTACGACCGGCGGCAACGCTACGCCGACGACGTTCTCAGGCATCATCCAGGATGGCGTGGGAGTGACCGGCCTGACCAAGGTCGGCGCTGGCACATTCACGCTGTCAGGCGCCAACACCTACACGGGTGTGACCACGATCAGCGCCGGGACGTTGCGGGCTGGAGCAACAAATGCCTTTGCGCAGAGCAGCGCCCACACGGTCGCCTCCGGCGCGTTCATGGATCTCTTCGGCTTCAATCAGACCATCGGCTCGCTCGCCGGCGCCGGCACGGTGACCAACGCGGGCGCTGCCGCCGCGGTCCTTACGACCGGCGGCAACGCTACGCCGACGACGTTCTCAGGCATCATCCAGGATGGCGTGGGAGTGACCGGCCTGACCAAGGTCGGCGCTGGCACATTCACGCTGTCAGGCGCCAACACCTACACGGGTGTGACCACGATCAGCGCCGGGACGTTGCGGGCTGGAGCAACAAATGCCTTTGCGCAGAGCAGCGCCCACACGGTCGCCTCCGGCGCGTTCATGGATCTCTTCGGCTTCAATCAGACCATCGGCTCGCTCGCCGGCGCCGGCACGGTGACCAACGCGGGCGCTGCCGCCGCGGTCCTTACGACCGGCGGCAACGCTACGCCGACGACGTTCTCAGGCATCATCCAGGATGGCGTGGGAGTGACCGGCCTGACCAAGGTCGGCGCTGGCACATTCACGCTGTCAGGCGCCAACACCTACACGGGTGTGACCACGATCAGCGCCGGGACGTTGCGGGCTGGAGCAACAAATGCCTTTGCGCAGAGCAGCGCCCACACGGTCGCCTCCGGCGCGTTCATGGATCTCTTCGGCTTCAATCAGACCATCGGCTCGCTCGCCGGCGCCGGCACGGTGACCAACGCGGGCGCTGCCGCCGCGGTCCTTACGACCGGCGGCAACGCTACGCCGACGACGTTCTCAGGCATCATCCAGGATGGCGTGGGAGTGACCGGCCTGACCAAGGTCGGCGCTGGCACATTCACGCTGTCAGGCGCCAACACCTACACGGGTGTGACCACGATCAGCGCCGGGACGTTGCGGGCTGGAGCAACAAATGCCTTTGCGCAGAGCAGCGCCCACACGGTCGCCTCCGGCGCGTTCATGGATCTCTTCGGCTTCAATCAGACCATCGGCTCGCTCGCCGGCGCCGGCACGGTGACCAACGCGGGCGCTGCCGCCGCGGTCCTTACGACCGGCGGCAACGCTACGCCGACGACGTTCTCAGGCATCATCCAGGATGGCGTGGGAGTGACCGGCCTGACCAAGGTCGGCGCTGGCACATTCACGCTGTCAGGCGCCAACACCTACACGGGTGTGACCACGATCAGCGCCGGGACGTTGCGGGCTGGAGCAACAAATGCCTTTGCGCAGAGCAGCGCCCACACGGTCGCCTCCGGCGCGTTCATGGATCTCTTCGGCTTCAATCAGACCATCGGCTCGCTCGCCGGCGCCGGCACGGTGACCAACGCGGGCGCTGCCGCCGCGGTCCTTACGACCGGCGGCAACGCTACGCCGACGACGTTCTCAGGCATCATCCAGGATGGCGTGGGAGTGACCGGCCTGACCAAGGTCGGCGCTGGCACATTCACGCTGTCAGGCGCCAACACCTACACGGGTGTGACCACGATCAGCGCCGGGACGTTGCGGGCTGGAGCAACAAATGCCTTTGCGCAGAGCAGCGCCCACACGGTCGCCTCCGGCGCGTTCATGGATCTCTTCGGCTTCAATCAGACCATCGGCTCGCTCGCCGGCGCCGGCACGGTGACCAACGCGGGCGCTGCCGCCGCGGTCCTTACGACCGGCGGCAACGCTACGCCGACGACGTTCTCAGGCATCATCCAGGATGGCGTGGGAGTGACCGGCCTGACCAAGGTCGGCGCTGGCACATTCACGCTGTCAGGCGCCAACACCTACACGGGTGTGACCACGATCAGCGCCGGGACGTTGCGGGCTGGAGCAACAAATGCCTTTGCGCAGAGCAGCGCCCACACGGTCGCCTCCGGCGCGTTCATGGATCTCTTCGGCTTCAATCAGACCATCGGCTCGCTCGCCGGCGCCGGCACGGTGACCAACGCGGGCGCTGCCGCCGCGGTCCTTACGACCGGCGGCAACGCTACGCCGACGACGTTCTCAGGCATCATCCAGGATGGCGTGGGAGTGACCGGCCTGACCAAGGTCGGCGCTGGCACATTCACGCTGTCAGGCGCCAACACCTACACGGGTGTGACCACGATCAGCGCCGGGACGTTGCGGGCTGGAGCAACAAATGCCTTTGCGCAGAGCAGCGCCCACACGGTCGCCTCCGGCGCGTTCATGGATCTCTTCGGCTTCAATCAGACCATCGGCTCGCTCGCCGGCGCCGGCACGGTGACCAACGCGGGCGCTGCCGCCGCGGTCCTTACGACCGGCGGCAACGCTACGCCGACGACGTTCTCAGGCATCATCCAGGATGGCGTGGGAGTGACCGGCCTGACCAAGGTCGGCGCTGGCACATTCACGCTGTCAGGCGCCAACACCTACACGGGTGTGACCACGATCAGCGCCGGGACGCTCGCTGTGAACGGCTCGACCGCCAATTCGGCGGTCACGGTCAACACCGGCGCCACTCTGCAAGGCACGGGAGCGGTCGGCGATCTCACCGTTGCCACTGGCGGCATCTATGCGCCAGGTAACTCCATCGGCACCATGACGGTCAACGGCAATTTCAAGCTCGAGTTGGGGGCATTCTATGACGTCGAAGTCAACCCGGCGGGACAAGGCGACAAGGTGGTCGTCAACGGCAGCGTGAACCTGACGGGCTCGATCCTGCGTGTGCTTGCCGAGAAGGGCACTTACAACCCCAGCACAACCTATCTCATCATCGACAACGACGATGACGACGAGGTGATCGGTACCTTCTCGACCTTGACCACGAACCTCGCCTTTCTCACCCCCTTCGTCGTGTATGACGCCGGCGATGGCAATGACGTGGGGCTGACAATGACCTTGGCCAACAATGTGATTGACTTCTGCTCGGTGGCGAAGACGGTCAACCATTGTAACGTGGCCGAGGCGCTTGATCAGTTCCCAGTCGACAATCCCCTGTTTAGCGCCCTGGTGACGCAGACCGTCGACGGCGCCCGTCAGGCGTTCGATGCGCTGTCCGGCGAGATCCATGCGACCGTGTCAGGCGTTCTGGCTGACGATAGCCGCTATGTGCGCGAAGCGGTGTTAGGACGCTTGATCCAAGCGGCCTACACCAACAATGCAGGTCTGCGTGGCTCGCTCGACGCCGGCGGCGCCTCACTGGCCTCGCTCAACTCTTCTGCCATGGCGCTCGGCTATGACGACAAATCCTTCGCGCCCCCGGCGACGCCCAGCCTCGCCTTCTGGACCCGCGCCTATGGCGCCTGGGGTAATTTCGACGGCAACCGCAACGCCGCCAACGCCTCCCGCGATCTCGGCGGCTTCGTCTCCGGCATGGATGCGCGGGTGGGCGTCGCCTGGCGGGCCGGACTCGGCGCCGGCTATTCGCAGTCGAATGTCTCGGTCGCCGATCGCCACAGCGCCGCCAACGTCGAGAGCTTCCACCTCGCCGGCTATACCGGCGGCATGGCCGGTCCGTTTGCGCTGCGCGGCGGCGGGGTCTGGACCTGGAACGACATCGACACCTCCCGCGCGGTGATCTTCCCCGGCTTCTTCGAGCGCGAGAAGGCGAGTTACGACGCCGATACCGGCCAGCTATTCGGTGAAGCGGCATACCCCATCGCCATGGGCCGCACCGCGCTAGAGCCGTTCGCCGGGCTGGCCTTTGTCGCGATCGACACCGGCAGCTTCAAAGAGAACGGCGCGGAGGCCGCGCTCAACAGCCGCGGCTTCGATCAAGATGTCGGGTATTCGACCCTTGGGTTACGTGCCGCTGCTATCATGGCGTGGAACAGCGTGATGGTCACGCCGCATGTCTCCGCTGCGTGGCAGCATGCCTTCGACGATGTGACGCCGGACGCGGCGCTCGTCTTCGCCTCGACCGGCATCGGCTTCGATGTCACCGGCGTGCCACTCGCCGAGGATACCGCTTTGATCGAGGCCGGCCTCGACCTAAGCCTCGGTCTCAACACCACGGCCGGCGTGTCCTATTCAGGCCAGTTTGGCGACGGCGTCGCCGACAACGCCGTCAAAGGCCGCTTCACCTGGCTGTTCTAGTCCCTCGAGAAATGGCCCCGCGATGGTCCGCTGTGGGTCAGTAACTGACGGTAGGGCGTCCCGCTCGGCGCCAACAGCATCCACCTCCAAAACAATGCCTGTGTGGAAGCGGTCGACGGCAGCAATTGTGGAGAAGCACGATGAAATGTGTCAATGACCGGTTTCTGATTTTCTAAATCAGTCGGTGTCGGTTCTGAGGAGATCCGCAGGGCTGCTCTGAGCGCCAGAAGCAGTGGGTGCGGCGGCCAAAACTTGCGAGGTCGTGGCGTTGACCGGCATGATCAGCGTTGGCGTACCGGCCACCTTGCTGGGCTTGGCTGAAGCGGCAGATGATGCGGGTTGTGCCGCACTGGCTAGCGGGGCGGCAGACGGCGCCTCGACCTTCTCGGCTGCTGTCACCATCTGGACCTTTGGCGCGGCACCTGGCAGGGCACTCGAGGTCGCGTCGTTGGAGGCAAAGGGTTGCCAGTCAACGCCCGCGCCGTCACCCGAGCGGGGTTTGGCTGCGGCCAACTGCGTCGAGTTCGACAGCATGTTGCGGAGATAGGACATGTTCGACTTGGCCTCTTGCTCCGTCATGTCAACGGAGGCGACCTGTCGTGCCTCTTCGAACTTGCCTTGGAGGCCGAGCACCATTGCAAGGTTCTGCCGTACGCGAGTGTCGCCTTTGCCGCTGGTGACCGCCTTACGCAACAGTTCCTCGGACTGATCGGCCTTGCCGTCGAGCGCATAGGAGAGCGCGAGATTGTTGATCACCGACACGGCCTCGGGCTGCTCTTTCAGCGCGGCGAGGTAATATTGCTGGGCTTCGGCGTGCTTGCCTTGCTTGGCGCGCAAAGTTCCTTGCGCCGATAGCGTCTTCCAGTCGCTCACGCCTTCGGCCTCGGCCACTTTCAGCGTCTGCGAGGCGATATCGAGCCTGTTCATGTCGAGCGCGAGGCGCCCGAGTTCGGCGGCGATCTCGCCATTGTCCGGGTTGGCGCGGTATCCCGCCGTCAGCACCTCCAGCGCACGATCGCGCGAGCCGATGGCCTTGAGGGCAGCGGCGTAACCGACGGCCATTTTCGGGTCTTGCGGGCTCTTGGCGTACGCGGCGCTCCATTGCGAGATCGCTCCGATCTGGTCGGCGGCCGCGAGCTTGGGCTCGTTGGAAAGCCGCGCGAACGGGCCGGTCTGGTTACAGCCGCCGAGCACCAGCGCCTACGGCCGTGGTGGCGAGAAGCGCGAGCGCCATCGAGCGGCGCGAGCGCGGCAGACGGTGGGGCTGAGCCATTACTTAACCAATCCTTACCGGCCGAGAGCGAGCGCCCGGCATTCTCTGTTTCCTGGGTGTAAGGATGTGGGACAGCCGTCAAAAAAGGATTAACCATAAGCCGGTCAGGCAACCGAGCGCTGCCGCATCTCTTGCCTGGCGCCCGCGGTCCACTCGGCCATCGCCGGGAGCCCCAGGATGGCCTTTTGATAGGCGGCGCCGGTGCCGTCGTCGCCGTAGCGAGCCAAATCGACGCCATAGGTGCGGAAGCCGCGTTGCGACCGGCGCATACATGGCGTCGGCGTTGGAGAAGCCGCCGAACAAGTAGGGACCGCCTTGCCCGAAGCGCGCCCGCGTGTCCTTCCAGATGGCGGCGATCCGCCTGATATCGACCTCGAGCGCCGCGCTGATCGGCGGGCAGGGAAGCGTGCTCAGCAGGTCCATGGGCATGTCGTTGCGGAGCGTGGCGAAGCCGGAATGCATCTCGGCCGAGATGCTGCGCGCCGCCGCCCGCGCCTCCTCGGTGTCCGGCCAGAGTTTCTGCTCGGGATGGCGCTCGGCGAGATAGTCGAGAATGGCCAGGCTGTCCCACACCACACCGGTCCTGGTCTTGAGCGCGGGCACCTTGCCCGACGGCGAATGGCGCAGGATCTCGGCCTTGGAGTCGGGCTGCCGCAGCCTGATGCATTCCTCGTCGAAGGGGATGCCGCACTGTTTCAGCGCCAGCCAGGGCCGCAAGCTCCACGACGAGAGGTTCTTGTCGCCGATCACCAGCGTGTAACCGCTCGCGTCGTCATGTCGCGTCTTCCGCCATTGTCATGCCGAGGCTCCCCTGCCATTAATGCGCCCCGCCTTCAAGCCCAGGTTCTAGACCTTCGCCCATGCCCAGCAAAGCCATGACGCTCGAGACCACGCGCCGCGCCTTGGACGAACTGCTCCTCCCGGCCGGCGCCGAGGCGCTGCCGATCTATCTGATTGCCGCCGCGGACGACCCCGCGCTCAAGGATCTGAGCGAGGCCGAGCGGAGCTGGGTCGCGGCGCAAGGCTGGGCTGCCAAGCAAGGATCGGTGCTGGTCCTGCCGGACGGGCGGGGCGGTATCGGCGGTGCCCTGCTCGGCACCGGCGGCAAGGACGGGGCCGGCGCACGCCCCGCTGCTCACCGGTGTCCTGGCGGGCGCGCTGCCCGCGGGCGACTATCGCTTCGCCGCGCCACTTCCCGATCCCGAGCTGGCCGCCCTCGGCTTTCTCGCCGGCAGCTATCGCTTCAGCCGCTACAAATCGGCCGATGGCGCCAAGCCCAAGCGCCTGGTGCTGCCGCACGGCGCGAGCAAGGACCAGGTTCTCGCTCTGGCCGAGGCGCTTTATCTTCGGCCGCGATCTCATCAACACGCCGGCCAACGATCTAGGCCCTGCCGAGCTCGAGGGCGCCGCGCGCGAGCTGGCCACCGCCTTTGGCGCCGGCATCAAGGTCACCGAGGGATCGGGGCTGTTGTCCGACAATTTCCCCATGATCCATGCCGTCGGCCGCGCCAGCGACCGGGCGCCCCGGCTGATCGATCTGCGTTGGGGATCGGAGCACGCCCCCAAGGTGACCATCGTCGGCAAGGGCATCTGCTTCGATACCGGCGGCCTCGACATCAAGCCGGGAAGCAGCATGGCGCTGATGAAGAAGGACATGGGCGGCGCCGCCTCGGCGCTTGCCTTCGCCCATCTCGTCATGCGCGCCAAGCTGCCGATGCGGCTGCGCGTGCTGATCCCCGCCGCCGAGAACTGCGATCGCCGGCAATGCCTTCCGGCCGGGCGACGTGCTGCCGAGCCGAAACGGCATGACGGTGGAGATCGGCAATACCGACGCGGAAGGACGCCTCGTGCTGGCCGACGCCATCAGCCTGGCCGACGAAGAGGCGCCGGACTATCTCATCACCATCGCCACGCTCACCGGTGCGGCCCGCGTCGCGCTCGGGCCCGATCTGCCGCCCCTCTACAGCAATGACGAGGACCTGGCCGCGGGTCTGCTCGCCGCGGGTCGCGCCGTGGGCGATCCGCTATGGCGCATGCCGTTATGGGCGCCCTACGACGCCCTGCTCAAGAGCTGCATCGCCGATGTCAACCATATCGCCGAAGGCGGCTTTGCCGGCTCGATCATCGCCGCTCTGTTTCTCCAGCGCTTCGTCCGCGACGCCAAACGTTTCGCTCATCTCGACATTTTCGGCTGGGTGCCGCGCGACCAGCCGGGACGTCCGAAAGGCGGCGAGCCGCAGGCGGCGCGCGCGCTCTTCCATTTCTTCCGCCGAGAGCTCGGAACCTCGTGAGCAACGACGTGTCTGCCTGACCCGCGCCGCCACGCTTACCGCTCGGACCTGGCGGCAGAGTCGCTTGCGTGGGCTGGTCCAGGCCGGACGCTATGCCAAGGGTGAGCCTCGCCAGGTCGGCGCGCCGTCCTTGCCGCTGCGCCGCGAGCCGCGTTTCGACGCCACGCTCGACACCGAGGCTCTGCTCGGCGAGACCGTGACCCTCTACGACGAGAGCGAGGGCTGGGCCTGGGTGCAGCTCGCCCGCGACGGCTATGTCGGCTACATGCCGAGCGAGGGATTGACCGCGATGTCGTCGCCGCCGACGCATCGCATCTCGGTGCTGCGCACTTACGTCTACCCGCAGCCGGACGGCAAGACCCCGCCGCTCGCGCTGCTCAGCCTGAACGCGCGCGTCGCCGTCGCAGGGACCGAGGGCAAGTTCCTCGCCCTTGCCGGCGGCGGCTATGTGTTCGCCGGCCATGCGGCGCCGGCGGCAAGGCCGAACCCGATTTCGTCGCGGTGGCCGAGGCGTTTCTCGGCACGCCCTATCTGTGGGGCGGTCGCACCAGCATCGGGCTCGACTGCTCGGGCCTGGTGCAGCTTGCCGCTGGAAGCGGCGGGCCATGACGCCCCGCGCGACGCCGACATGCAGGCGGCAGAGCTCGGCCGCGCCCTCGACTGGCGCCCGAGCACTCGCGCTTCGCCGCGGCGATCTGGTGTTTTGGGAGGGCCATGTCGGCATCATGACCAGCGCGCAAGGACTTCCTGCACGCCAATGCGTTCCACATGGCGGTCGAAGTCGAGCCGTTCGCCGCGGCGAGGCGGCGTATCAAGCGGCGGGCTATGAGGTGAGAGGGTGCGGCGGCTGCCGAGGTCCCGGCAGCCTGCAGCCGCTTGACGCTGTAACGCTAGAAGCACGTCGAACAGATACAGCAAGATGATGATCGGGATCGGAATTCCGATCAGCCACAACAAAACTCCGCGCATGGTCCGTGACTCCGTTCTTACGGGGGTGATATCTCCTAACAACGTCTGAAGCCGCTGGGAGTTCCGGCGCGGACTAAGTGGCGACGGCGTCGCCGCGCGTCGCCTCGAGCTCGAACGCCGCCGCCAGCAGCGCCTTGGTGTAATCGGTCTTGGGCTTGGCGAACACGGTCCGCGCCGTGCCTTGCTCCACCACCTTGCCGTAACGCAGCACGATGATCGAGTTGGCCAGCGCGCGCACCACCTTCAAATCGTGACTGATGAACAGATAAGCGAGCTTGTGGCGGCGTTGCAGGTCGCGCAGCAGATCGACGATCTGCGCCTGCACCGAGACGTCGAGCGCCGAGGTCGGCTCATCGAGAATGAGGAATTTCGGCTCGAGCACGAGCGCGCGGGCAATGGCGATGCGCTGGCGCTGGCCGCCGGAGAACTCGTGCGGATAGCGGTCGCGGCAGGTGGGATCGAGCCCCACCTCTTCCAGGGCCCGCGTCACCCGCGCATCACGTTCGGTGCGGGTTAGTCCCGGGATTCTGAATGCCGAGACCCTCCTCGATGATCTGCCCGACCGAGAGGCGCGGGCGAGAGCGAGCCGTAGGGATCCTGAAACACGATCTGCATATGCCGCCTGAGCGGGCGCATTTGCTTGGAATCGAAGCCGTCGATGCGGTTGCCGAGATAGACGATCGGCCCTTCGCTCGACACCAGCCTGAGCAGCGCCAGCCCGAGCGTGGTCTTGCCCGAACCCGAATTCGCCGACCACGCCGAGGGTCTGGCCCTCCTTGACGGCGAGATCGATGCCGTCGACCGCCTTGATATGGCCGACCGTGTGCCTGAGGAAGCCGCGCTTGATCGGAAACCACACGCGCAGATCCTTGGTCTCCAGGATGGTCTTCGCCTTGGCGTTGGCCGGCGGCGGCGAGCCCTTGGGCTCGGACGCCAGCAGGTGCTTGGTGTAGGGGTGCTGCGGCCGGGCGAAGATATCGCGCGCCGTGCCCCGCTCGACGATCTCGCCGTTATTCATCACGCACACCCGGTCGGCCATCTTGCGCACGATGCCGAGATCGTGGGTGATCAGCAGCATCGCCATGTTGAACTCGTCCTTGAGCTTGAGCAGCAGATCGAGGATCTGCGCCTGGATGGTGACGTCGAGCGCGGTGGTCGGCTCGTCGGCGATCAGCAGGTCGGGCTCGTTGGCGAGCGCCATGGCGATCATCACTCTTTGCCGCTGGCCGCCGGAAAGCTGATGCGGATAGGACTGGAGCCGCCCCTTGGGATCGTCGATGCCGACCTTGTCGAGCAGATCGAGCACGCGTTCGCGCGCCGCCTTGTCCGACATGCCACGGTGGATCTTCAGCACCTCGCCGACCTGCTGCTCGATAGTGTGCAGCGGGTTGAGCGAGGTCATCGGCTCCTGGAAGATCATCGAGATCTTGTTGCCCCTGACCTGGCGGAGCGCGCCCGCCGACAGCGTCCAGGAGATTCTCGCCGTTGAACCGGATTTTGCCCGACGGGTGCGAGGCGGCGGGGTAGGGGAGCAGCCTGAGGATCGACAGCGCCGTCACCGTCTTGCCCGAGCCCGACTCGCCCACCAGCGCCACGGTCTCGGCCTTGCCGATGTCGAACGACACGTTGCCGCACGGCGTGGGTGACGCCGTCGCCCGAGCGGAAATCGACCGACAAATCGTCGACCGCGATGAGCGGGGTGCCGTTGGCCTCGTTCATGGTCACGCCTTGCGCTTTGCCGGCGGAGCGTCGGCGCATTCGCCGCGCTCGATTTCGATGGTGGCGTGGTCGAGGCCGAAGCGCTCCTTGAGCCGCGCCTTGATGTCTTTGACCAGTTGGTCGGAATCCGACGTGTCGCCGACGCAGGCATGCAGCGTCACCATGCGCCGGCTCTGGGTGATCGACCAGACATGAAGGTGATGCACGCTCCTCGAGGCCCGTGACATTGGCGACGAGGTCGGGCCCGATCGCCCGCGTATCGAGCTCCTCGGGCGCGCCTTCCAGCAAAATGTGCCCGGCATCGGCCACCACCCGCCAGCCGCTCCGCACGATGATGGCCGCCACCAGGATCGACAGCAGCGGGTCGATCGGGGTCCAGCCGGTGAGCAGGATCACGCCGCCGGCGATCAGCGCCGCCACCGAGCCGAGCAGATCGCCGAGCACGTGGATGGCCGCGCCGCGAATATTGAGATTGTCGCGGTCGGCGCCTTGCAGCAGGACGAAGGCGGCGATGTTCACCAGCAGCCCGAGCACCGCGACCACCACCATGATGCCGCCGGACACCTGCGGCGTGGTCATCAGCCGCTCGATGCCCTCATAGACGATCCACGCGGCGATGGCGAACAGCGCCAGCCCGTTGGCGAACGCGACCAGCACCTGGAAGCGGTCGAAGCCGTAAGTGCGCTCTCCAGTCGGCCGGGCGGCGCGACAGTCTGAATCCGAACCAGGCGAGCGACAGCGAGGCGAAATCGGTGAGCATGTGGCCGGCGTCGGCGAGCAGCGCGAGCGAGCCCGCGGCGATGCCGCCGGCCACTTCGGCGAACATGAAGGCGCCGGTAATCAGCGCGGCGAGCCCCATGCGCCATTCGTTGTTGGCGAGGGCGCCTTCGTGGCTGGTGCCATGATCGTGGGAATGCGATCCGTGCATCGTGCTCACACCATGGTCTTGCGCGGATCGAGCGCGTCGCGCACCGCCTCGCCGACGAAGATCAGCAGGCTCAGCATGATGGCGATGACGAAGAACGCGGTCAGCCCGAGCCACGGCGCCTGGAGATTGTCCTTGCCCTGCGCCAGCAGCTCGCCGAGCGACGGCGACCCCGGCGGCAGCCCGAAGCCGAGAAAGTCGAGCGAGGTCAGCGTGGTGATCGAGCCGTTCAAGATGAACGGCATGAAGGTGAGCGTCGCCACCATGGCGTTCGGCAGCAGGTGCTTGAAGATGATGCGGATATTGGACAGGCCGAGCGCCCGGGCCGCGGTGACATATTCGAAATTGCGGGCGCGCAGGAACTCGGCGCGCACCACCCCGACCAGCGCCACCCAGGAGAAGGCGAGCAGGATGCCGAGCAGGATCCAGAAACTCGGCTCGATCACCGCCGCCACGATAATCAGCAGATAGAGCTGCGGCACGCTGGTCCAGATCTCGATGAAGCGCTGGAACAAGAGATCGGTCCAGCCGCCGAAATAGCCCTGCAACGCGCCGGCGCCCACCCCGACCAGCGAGGAAAACAGCGTGAGCATCAGCCCGAACAGCACCGAGATGCGAAAGCCGTAGATGACCCTTGCGATCACGTCGCGGCCCTGGTCGTCGGTGCCGAGCCAGTTCCACTCGAGGCTGGCATTGCAGGGGTGGAAACCGCGCTCGACCGCCAGCTTGCAGTCCTCGGTCGGTGAGCAGCCAGGTCGGCTTCACCGGAAAGGCCATCGGCGGGTTCTTGTTCTGGGTGTTGTAGGAGAAGCGGATCGGCGGCCACAGCTCCCAGCCCGCCGCCGTCGGCGATCATGCGTCTTGACCGCGGGGTCGCGATACTCGGCCTCGGTCTCGAAGATGCCGCCGAAATCGGTCTCCGGATAGGACTTGAAGATCGGCCAGTAATAGCTGGCCCTCGTATTTCACCAGGATCGGCTTGTCGTTGGCGATGAACTCGGCGAACAGGCTGAGCACGAACAGCAACAAAAAGATCCACAACGACCAGAAGCCGCGCCGATTGGCCTTGAACGTCTCCCAGCGCCGCCGTTGCAGCACCGACAGCCACGGCCGCGGCTTCGGTATGCCCTGTGCCGCTACCTCCTCGACGATCGCGATGTCGGTGGGGGCATCCATGACGTCACACCTCGCGCGTCTCGAAGTCGATGCGCGGATCGACCCAGGTATAGGTGAGGTCGGAGATGAGATTGATGACGAGGCCGAGCAGCGAGAAGATGTAGACCGTGGCGAACACCACCGGATAGTCGCGGTTCACGATAGCCTCGAAGCCGAGCAGGCCGAGCCCGTCGAGCGTGAAGATGGTCTCGATCAACAGCGAGCCGGCGAAGAACGCGCCGATGAACGCGCCGGGGAAGCCGGCGATGACGATCAGCATGGCGTTGCGGAACACATGCCCGTACAGCACTTGATGCTCGGTGAGGCCCTTGGCCCGCGCCGTCGTCACATATTGCTTCCTGATCTCCTCCAGGAACGAGTTCTTGGTGAGGAAGGTGGTGGTGGCGAACGCCGACAGCGACATGGCGATCATCGGCAGCACCAGGTGCCAGAAATAGTCGAGGATCTTCGCGTACCAGGGCAGCTCCGACCAGTTCTCCGACACCAGCCCGCGCAGCGGAAAGATCTGCACGAACGATCCGCCGGCCAGCAGCACGATCAGGAACACGGCGACCAGAAAGCCCGGAATGGCGTAGCCGATGACCACCACCGTGCTGGTCCAGATGTCGAAGCGCGTGCCGTCGCGCACCGCCTTGCGGATGCCGAGCGGAATCGAAATGGCGTAGGACAGCAGCGTCATCCACAGGCCGAGCGAGATCGACACCGGCATCCGCTCGGCGATGAGCGTGAGCACGCTGGTGTCGCGGAAATAGCTCTCGCCGAAATCGAAGAGGAGATAGTTCCAGATCATCATGCCGAAGCGCTCATAGGCCGGCTTGTCGAAGCCGAACTGCTTTTCCAGGCTCTTGATGAATTCCGGGTCGAGCCCTTGCGCGCCGCGATATTTCGATGGCGCCGACACGTCGCCCGGCACGGCGCCTTGGCCCGGCTTGCCGGCGAAATCGCTGCCGCCGCCGCTGAACATCGAGGTGGCGCCGGGATCGGTGCCGGTCAGCTGCGCGATCAGCTTCTCGACGGGGCCGCCCGGCGCGAACTGCACGATGACGAAGGTCACCAGCATGATGCCGAACATGGTCGGCAGGATGAGCAGGATGCGGCGAAGGAGATAGGCGGTCATTCGGTTCGGGCAGACCTTCTCAAGCGCAGGACGAAGTAAACCGCAAGCACAAGCCCAATCAAGGCGGCTAGGATCAGAAGCGGGCGCCGCGAGGTCGAATCGGCCGGCGCGGGACCTGCGGCGACATTGGCCAGATTGGCAGCTTTGGCCTCGTCATACCACCAGGTGTCGAGAATGCCACGGTCGAAACGCGGCTTCTGCTCGGGGCGCGAGAATTTGTCCCAATAGGCCACGTTGTTGGAGGCCTTGTACCAGTGCGGCACCCAATAATGGCCGGCCCTGAGCACGCGGTCGAGCGCGCGCGCCGCGATGGTCAGTTCCTGGCGGCTCTTGGCGGCGATCACCCGCTCGATCAGCGCGTCGACCGCCGGATCGGCGATGCCGGCCAGGTTGAGCGAGCCGTCCATCGTGGCCGCCGCCGAGCCGAAATAGCTCCGGAGCTCGACGCCGGGCGTGTTGCGCATGGTGTAGCGCTGGGCGGTGATGTCGAAGTCGAAATCCTTGAGCCGCTGCTGATATTGCGCGGCATCGACCATGCGCATGCGGGCATCGATGCCGATCAGCTTGAGGTTCTTGATGTACGGCGCCACGACCCGCTCGAAAACCGGCTCGTACAGCAGGAATTCGACCTTGAGCGGCTCGCCTTTGTCGTTGACCCTCACGCCGTTCTTGATGGTCCAGCCGGCCTCATCGAGCAGCTTGCCGGCCTTGAGCAGAAGCGTGCGGTCCTGGCCCGAGCCGTCGCTCTTCGGCGGCACATACACCGCCTCGAATGCCGCCTCAGGCACCGTCACGCCGAGACCCTCGAGCAGCGCTCGCTCCGGCAGGCGAAGGCTCGCCGACCGCCTTCATCGGCGAGTTCTCGAAGTAGCTCTCGGTGCGGTCGTAGAGCCCATAGAACATGTTGCGGTTGGTCCAGTCGAAATCGAAGGCGAGATCGAGGGCCTCGCGCACGCGCGGGTCCTTGAATTTGTCGCGCCTCGTGTTGATGAAGAAGCCCTGCGTGCCGGACGGTGTCTCGTCGGGCAGGATCTCCTTCTTCACCTTGCCGGCGCGGATCGCCGGGAAGTCATATTCCGTCGCCCACACTTTCGACGTGAACTCTTCGCGGAAGTCGTAGAAGCCGGCCTTGAACGACTCCATGGCGGCGGTGCGGTCGCGGAAATATTCGAAGCGGATCTTGTCGAAGTTCCAGCGCCCGCGATTGACCGGCAGGTCCTTGGCCCAATAGTCGGGATTGCGCCGATAGACGATGGTGCGCCCTTGCGCGAGACTGTCGACCAGATACGGGCCCGAGCCGAGCGGCGCGTCGAGCGTGGTCTCATCGAATGGCCGGCTTGCGTAATAGGCCTTGGAGAAGATCGGCAGCGTGGCAACGGTCAGCGGCAGGTCGCGCACCAGCTCGCCGGTGAAACTGTAGCGCACCGTTTCGCGGGTCGAGCGCCTCGGCGCTGACCACATCTTGCAGGGTCTGATGGTAGAGCGGGTGGCCCTTTGGTCTTGAGCGTGTCGAACGAGAACACCACGTCGTCGGCGGTGAGCTTCGTCCCGTCGGAGAAGCGGGCCTCCGGCCGCAAATGGAAAATGACCGACTTGCCGTCGTCGGCCACCTCGGCGCTCTCGGCCACCAGCCCGTAGACCGCGTCGGGCTCGTCCGCCGCCGGCACCATCAGCGAGTTGAACAGCAGCTCGAGGCCCTGGGCCGCGTCGCCCTTGAGGATGTAGTTGTTGAGGCTGTTGAAGGTGGTGACCCCGCCCCAGCCGATCAGCGAGAACATGCCGCCTTTCGGCGCCTCGGGATTGGCATAGGCGAAATGGTCGAAATCGGCCGGGTAGGCGAGGTCGCCGAAGGCTGACAGTCCGTGCCGGCGCTCGGCCGCGGCGGCGCTTGCCACCAGCGCCAGAACCAGAGTCGCGCCGCAAGCGATCGATCGCCAAGGCCGCCCGGTGTGCGCCATCAGAGCTGCGACGATCCCGGCAGCCGCGCGGCCATGTTCTGGTCGAACCACCACACCTGAAGGAAGCCCGGCGTCAGCCCCGGCAGCGTCTTGGGCTGGCCGTAGCGATCCCAATAGGCGATGCGCACATTCGGCGAATACCATTGCGGCACCACGAACTCGCTCCACAGCAAGGCGCGGTCGAGCGCGTGGGTGGCGGCGATCAGTTCGCCGCGGTCCTTGGCGAAGATGACGTGATCGACCAGTTTGTCGATCGCCGGGCTCTTGACCCCGATCAGGTTCTGGCTGCCTTCGCGATCGGCCGCTTCCGAGCCCCAGAAATCGCGCTGCTCGTTGCCGGGCGAGTTCGGACTGGGCGAAATTGCCGATCACGATGTCATAGTCGAACACGTTGAGCCGCCGCGTGTACTGCGCCGAGTCCACCATGCGGATCGAGCCCTTGACGCCGAGCCGCTCGAGATTGCGCAGGAAAGGCTGAACGATGCGCTCGAACAACGGCGAGACCAGCAGGAACTCGACCTTCATCGGCTGGCCGGTCTTGACGTTGGTCAGCACGCCGTTCTTGACCTCCCAGCCGGCCTCCTTGAGCAGCGTCACCGCCTTGCGCAGATTGCCGCGCATGTCGTCGGGACTGTCATTGACCGGATTGCGGTGCACCTCGGTGAACACCTCCGGCGGCAGGCCGTCCTTCACCTCGTTCAGGATCTCGAGCTCGCGCCCTTCGGGCGGCGCCGCCGGCGCGGCCAGCTCGCTGCCCTCGAAGTAGCTGCCGACCCGGGCATATTGGCCGTAGAACAAGTTCTTGTTGGCCCACTCGAAGTCGAAGGCGAGACCGAAGGCCTGGCGCACGCGGCGGTCTTCGAATTGCGGGCGCCGCAGATTGAGCACGAAGCACTGCATTGATTGTGTCCGCTCGACCGGCACTTCCTGGCGTTTGATGAAGCCGTTTTGCACGGCGGCGAAGTCGTAGGCCGTGGCCCAGTTCTTGGCGCTGGTCTCCTGCCAATAATCGAGACTGCCGGCCTTGAAGCTCTCGAACGCCACGGTCTCGTCGCGATAATACTCGAAGCGGATCTCGTCATAGTTCCACTGGCCGCGGTTAACCGGCAGGTCATTGCCCCAATAGTCCTTGACCCGCTCGTAAGCGATCGAGTGGCCGGGCTTGACCTCCTTGATGCGATACGGGCCCGAGCCGAGCGGCGTTTCGAGCGTGGTCTTCATCGGGTCGCGTTGATTGCCGCTCGCGTCCTTACCGGTCCACCAATGTTTGGGCAGGATGGTGAGCTGGCCCATGATCATCGGCAACTCGCGATTGTTCTTCACGTCGAAATAGAAGGTGACCTCGTTCGGCCCGGTGGCTTCGGCCCGCGATACGTTCTTGTAGTAGAGCCCCATGCGCGGATTGGCGGCCTTGTTGACCTCGAGGCTGTAGATCACGTCGTCGGGCGTGATCGGCGTGCCGTCATGCCAGCGCGCCTGATCGCGAAGCTTGAAGGTGACCGAGGAATAGTCGGGCGGGTAGGACGCCCATTCGGCGATCAGCCCGTAGGAGGTCGACGGCTCATCCAGACTGTCGGACATCAGATTTTCGAACACCAGGCCGAGGCCGCCCGCCGTCTCGCCTTTGTAGAGCACCGGATTGAGGCTGTCGAAACTGCCGATATCGGCCATGCGCACCACGCCGCCTTTCGGCGCGTCGGGATTGACGAAATCGAAATGGGCGAAGTCCGCGGGATATTTCGGCTCGCCGATCAGCGACAGCGAATGACGGTGGATGGGCGCATCCTGGGCGGAGACGGGGCCGGTGAGGAGGCTAACGGCACCAAGGAGGAGGGCGAGGCGTAGCAAAGTCATGACCGGCGACATGAGCTCCATCTGTCGGGAAAAAAGCTTGCCGAGGCGCGGCTTACGAGCCGTCGGCCCAGGCGCAAAAAGGCCGCCAAAGCCTAGCATGGCAAGGCCCGCGACTAAATGAATTATCGGTCATGTCGCGCCCGCCAGAGACGCGCAGATTGTCTCTAGCGCCGCTGGCAATGCCCGGCCAACACCCGCCGCCGGACCTACTCGGCGCCCTCAGGCTCCCCTTCCGGATAAACCGGCTGCGGCTGGTTCGCGAACGGAGCCTCGCCCGTCGACGGCTCCGAGGATGTTCCTTCCGAGGCTGCGGGCGGATTGTCCTCTGTCTCTTCGATGACCCTCTCGATGTCCTCGGGAACAACGGGCTGCGGCTCGCCGGTCGACGGCTCTGACGGCGCCATGGTCTCTTCTGCCGGCGCCGTGGGCTCCTCCGCCGGCGCGGCTTCTTCCTGAGGTGCGGCCGCTTCCGGTGCGGTCGGCGTCTCCGGCTCGGCCGCCGGTGCTTCCGCGGCCGGCGGTGCAGCCTCTTCGGCTGCCGGGGCCTCGGTCGCCTTCTCCTCGGGCTTGGCTTCGCCGCCCGCGGCCGCCTCAGGCAGCGGCGCCGGCGTGTCGGCATTCGCCCGCAAGAAGGCGATGATGGCGGCACGCTTCTTGTCGTCCGCCACGCCGGGGAAGGCCATCATCGTACCCGGCGCGAACGCCTGGGGATTCTTCAGCCAAACGTCGAGCGTCTGATAGGCCCAGTCGCCCTCATGCGCCTTCAGCGCCGGTGTGTAATTGAAGCCCTCGACCGAGGCGATCTTGCGCCCCACCACGCCGTAGAGATCGGGGCCGACGATGGCCGGGCCGCCCTTCTCGAAGCTGTGACAGACCTTGCACAACGCGGCGTCGGTCTCGCCCTGCTTGGGATCGGCGTTGGCGATGAGGGCGAGGAAGGCTGCGTCACCCGCTTCGCCGCCACCCGGTGTCCCTTCGCCGCCCGGCTTCGCCTCGCCGGCAGGTTTCTCCTCGGTGGCGGTGGCCTCAGGCAGAGGCGGCGGATTGTCGTTCTTGGTGCGCAGGAACACCAGCACGTCGGCCCGTTGCTTGGCGTCGGGCAGACCCGGGAACAGCGCCATCTTGGTCCCCGGCGCGAACACGTCCGGGTGCTCGATCATGTGGTTGATCTGCTCGTAATCCCAGTTGCCTTCCTTCGACTTCAGCGCGTCGGAATATTCGTAGCCTTCGTGGCTGGCGATCTTGCGGCCGAGCACGCCATAAAGATTCGGGCCGATCATGTTCGGCCCGCCTTTATCGAAATTGTGGCAGATCGCGCATTTCTTGGCGACGTCGGCGCCGCGCGCAGGATCCGCGCTGGCCAGCAGGGTCGCAAGCTGCGGACCGCCGGCTTTGACCTCGCCGCCGCCGGGCTTGCCTTCCTCGGTGCCCGAGACTTCATAGCCGGGCTTTTCCGGCTCATGCTCCTCATAGGCGATGTTGATGATGGTCTTGGCGCCAAAGAACAGCAGCAGTGCACCGAGCACCGCCATGGCGATCTGATTGAAACGATAATACTTCATGGTGCGACGAATCCCCCCGAGAAGCAGAGGCTACTTCATGTAGCTCTTGCGGCGGTGCGTGAGACTATAGGGCCTATACGCTTGTTGCAACTGACACATTCGCTTGCGCCTGGCTGTCGCCTTGAGACCTGTTGCCATGCTAACTGACGGTCCCATGACGTCCTGCCTCATCGTTATACCCGCCAGACTGAAAGCGACAAGGCTTCCCGATAAGCCATTGGCCGACATCGGCGGAGAGCCGATGATCGTGCATGTCTGGCGGCGCGCGGTGGAGGCCGATTGTGGCGCGGTGGTGGTCGCAACCGATTCCGAGACGGTGCGCGACGCCATTGTAACCGCTGGGGGCGAAGCGCTGATGACGCGCCCGGACCATGTCAGCGGGTCGGACCGGGTATTCGAGGCGGTGCTGGCCCACGATCCCGCGGCGAAGCTCGACACCATCGTCAATCTGCAGGGCGATCTGCCGACCCTGGCGCCCTCCCTGGTCCGCGCCTGCCTGGCCGCGCTGCGCGAGGGGGAGGCCGATATCGGCACCATCGCCGCCGAGATCACCCGCGACGAGGAGCGCACCGATCCCAATGTGGTGAAATTGATCGGCACGCCGCTCCGGGGAAGCTCGGCCTTGCGCGCGCTCTATTTCACCCGCGCCACCGCACCTTACGGCGACGGCCCGCTCTTTCACCATATCGGCCTCTACGCCTATACCCGGCGCGCGCTCGAGCGCTTCGTATCGTTGCCGCCCTCGCCGCTGGAGCTGAGGGAGAGGCTGGAGCAATTGCGGGCGCTGGAAGCCGGCATGCGCATCCATGTCGGGCTCGTTGACACTGTCCCGCTCGGTGTCGATACTCCGCCCGACCTCGAGCGGGCGCGTGAGCTGCTTCAATCCCGCCGCCAATAGCCTGAGCCCGCGTTCCCTAAACACCATGACCGCATCGCGCAGCAACAACATCGCCTTTCAGGGCGAGCCGGGCGCCAATTCGCACCTGGCCGCGAACGACGCCTATCCGCGCATGGAGGCGCTTGCCTGTCCCACCTTCGAGGACGCGCTGGCCGCGGTTAAGACCGGCGCGGCCAAGCTCGCCATGATCCCGATCGAGAACTCGGTGGCGGGGCGCGTCGCCGACATCCATCATCTGCTGCCGCATTCCGGGCTCCATATCGTCGCCGAGCATTTCGAGCGGGTGCGCCACCAGCTGCTCACTATTCCCGGCGTCAAGCTGTCCGAGCTCAAGACCGTGCACAGCCACGTCATGGCGCTCGGCCAATGCCGCAAGGCGATCCGCGCGCTGAAGCTGACGCCGGTGATCGAGGCCGATACCGCCGGCGCCGCGCGTCACTTGCGCGAATCCGGCGACCGCAGCGCCGCCGTGATCGCATCGCGCCTCGCCGCGGAGATCTACGGGCTCAAGGTGGCCAAGGCCGATATCGAGGATGCCGCGCACAACACCACGCGCTTCGTCGTGCTCGCCGCCAAGCCGGTGCGCGTCCGCAAGGACGACGGCCCGGTCATCACCAGCTTCGTGTTCCGCGTGCGCAACGTGCCGGCCGCGCTCTACAAGGCGCTGGGCGGCTTCGCCACCAACGGCGTCAACATGACCAAGCTCGAATCCTATCAGCTCGAAGGCTCGTTCAACGCCACCATGTTCTATGCCGATATCGAGGGCCATCCCGACGAGCGGCTGGTCAAGCTCGCCATGGAGGAGCTGCACTTCTATTCGACCGAGGTGACGGTGCTCGGCATCTATCCGGCCAGCCCGTTCCGCGCCGCCCTGAAGGCGCTCGAAGGCTGATTTCCCCGGAAACGGGCCGAGTGCAGGTGGGTTGCCACAGGGGGCGCTATCCCCGATATACTCTGGCAGGGAGGTTGGCAGCAGGCGCGTGCCTCGCCAACCGGGTCAGGTCCGGAAGGAAGCAGCCCTAACGAGCGTTTCGCGGGTTGCTCGTCCAGCCTCCCACCTCGCCCAGCGTTGCGTGTGTCGCGGGCGCTTTCGTCCCGCCAGTCGAAGCCATTTTTGCGTGAAAGTTCTGCCCGTCCATGGCCGACGCCGAACATCAGGACAAGCGCGCCGCGAAGCGTCCCGCCAAGGGCAAGGCTGAGGCCGCCTTGTCCTCCCAGCCTGAGAGCCACGCCGCGCTGGCGCGGAAATATCGTCCCAAAGTCTTCGGCGAGCTGATCGGCCAGGAGGCCTTGGTCAGGACGCTCAGGAATGCGTTCGCCTCGGGCCGCATCGCCCAGGCCTATATGCTCACCGGCGTGCGCGGCGTCGGCAAGACCACCACCGCCCGGCTGATCGCCCGCGCCTTGAATTACGAGGCGCCAGGCGCGGACGGCCCCACTCTCGAAATGACCGAGGAGGGCGCGCATTGCCGCGCCATCCTCGAGAGCCGGCATCTCGACGTGGTCGAGATGGACGCCGCCTCCCATACCGGCATCGACGACATCCGCGAGCTGATCGACAGCGCGCATTACAAGCCGAACATCGCCCGCTACAAGGTCTACATCATCGACGAGGTGCACATGCTGTCGAAGCAGGCCTTCAACGGCCTGCTCAAGACGCTGGAAGAGCCGCCCGAGCATGTGAAGTTCATCTTCGCCACCACCGAAGTGCGCAAAGTCCCGGTGACGGTGCTGTCGCGCTGCCAGCGCTTCGACCTGAAGCGCATCGACATCGAAGCGCTGATCGCGCATCTGGCCGGCATCGCCGCCGCGGAAGGCGCCGGCGCCGAGCGCCCCGCTTTGGCGCTGATCGCCCGCGCGGCGGAAGGCTCGGTTCGCGACGCGCTCTCCATTCTCGACCGCGCCATCGCCTTTGGCGGCAACGAGGTGCAGGCCGACGCCGTGCGCGGCCTGCTTGGCCTGGCCGACCGCAGCCGCGTGTTCGATCTGATGGAGACGGTGCTGTCGGGCGATACCGGCGGCGCGCTGACCCAGCTCGATGCGCTGACCCGCGATGGCGCCGAGCCTGGCCAGGTCATCGCCGATTTGGCCGACGCCGTGCATGCCGTCACCCTGGTCAAGGCCGCCGGCGCGGCCAGCGCCGACCCTGCCGCCAGCGAAGCCGAGCGCGCCCGCGCCACCGATCTGGCGAGCCGGCTGCCCATGCCGGCGCTGGCGCGCGCTTGGCAAATGCTGCTCAAGGGCTACGAGGAAGTGCGCGGCAGTCCGCGCCCGCAGGCCGCCGCCGACATGGTTCTGGTCAGGCTGGCCTATGCTGCCGATTTGCCGTCGCCCGGTGACCTGGCCCGCCGCCTGGCCGAAGGCGCCGGAGGAAGCGCGGACGCGGGCGGAGCCCCGGCGCCGAAAGGCTCGCGCCGGCCCGAGCCCGCCCGGGCCGAGGCGCGTCGCGCCGACCCCGAAGCCGCGCCTGCCGCGCCGCCGCCCGCCGAGGACAATGAATCGCCCGCGCCGCCCGCACCTTTGCCTGAATTGAAAAGCTTCGAGGATGTCGTGGCGCTGGCCGAGGCCAAACGCGACCTCAAGCTCAAACACGCGCTGCTCGAGCAGGTGCGGCTCATTCAGTTCAAGCCGGGCACTATCGAGATCAATCCGCTGCCGCACGCGCCCCGCGAACTCGGCCAGGAGCTGATGCGCAAGCTCAAGGCCTGGACCGGGCGGGTGTGGATGGTCGCGGTCAGCGACCAGGAGGGCGCGGTGCCGCTCGGGGTTCAGCGCCGCGACAAGGACGCCCGCGCCATCGCCTCCATTCGCGAGCACCCGTCGGTGAAAGAAGTGTTCGAGCATTTCCCCGGCGCGCGTATCGCTGCCGTGCGGCCGGTAGCCGAGCCCGCGCCGCCTGCCGAAGGCGAGGACGAGCCGGAAGAGTTCAAAGAAGACGGAACCAACTAGATGAAGAATTTCGCCGAGATGATGAAGCAGGCGCAGCAGCTCCAGGGCCGCATGGCCGACCTGCAGGCCGAGATGGAGCGCACCATGATCGAAGGCCGCTCGGGCGGCGGCATGGTAGTGGTGACGCTGACCGGCAAGGGCGACATGGCCGGCGTCAAGATCGACCCCTCTTTGGTCAAGCCTGAGGATGCCGAGATCCTCGAGGATTTGATCGTCGCCGCCCATAACGACGCCAAGGCCAAGGTCGAGGAGGCGATGAAGGACAAGATGAAGAGCCTGACCGGCGGCCTGCCGCTTCCTCCCGGCCTGAAACTGTTTTGATGGATGGCACGAATCGCCGCAGGGCCTGAGATCGAGCGGCTGATCCAGCTGCTGGCGCGTCTGCCGGGGCTCGGCCCCCGTTCGGCGCGCCGCGCCGCGCTGCATCTCGTCAAGAAGAAGGAGCAGCTGCTGGAGCCGCTGGCCTCCGCTTTGGCCGAGACCCGCGACACCATCCTCACCTGCGCGACTTGCGGCAATATCGATACGCAGAGCCCGTGCACGCTATGCCGCGACCCGGTGCGCGACCGCTCGCTGATCTGCGTGGTGGAGGAGGTGGGCGATCTCTGGGCGCTAGAACGCGCCGCCGTGCTCAACGGGCAGTATCATGTGCTGGGCGGCACGCTGTCGCCGCTCGACGGTATCGGCCCGGACGATCTCGCCATCGCCACGCTGATCGAGCGCGCCCGCGATCCGAACGTCACCGAAGTGCTGCTCGCGCTCAACGCCACGGTCGAAGGCCAGTCGACCGCGCATTATCTGATGGACCAGCTGTTCGACTGCAATGTCACCGTCTCGCGCCTGGCGCATGGCGTGCCGATCGGCGGCGAGCTCGACTATCTCGACGAAGGCACCCTGGCCGCCGCCGTCAAAGCCCGCAAGACGATGTAGGATGCGCCAGCGCAGCGTCGTCGTGAACGACAAGATGCAGCAGGGCTACCGCTACGCGTTGAGCGCGCCCGCCGGCTGCGACTTCGATCCTGAGTTCAAGCCGGAATTGACGCCGCGCGAGATGCTGCGGCTCGGCGTGTTCTGGCGGCAAGTACATGACCGACACCCGGAAGGAGTTTCCCGCGAGCTGGTTCGGCGGCGCCAAGCTCGCGCCCCGGCAGCGCGACTGCTCGCTCAACTTCTTCGGCGTCGACGCGAGCCAGCCTCTGTCCGTCTGGCGCGGCAAAGGCTGGATTCATCCCGACGACCCGCGCGGCTGGTTCCAGTGGTATTGCCGCTATTATCGCGGGCGCCGCCTGCCGGACGAGGACGCCCGCCAGATCAAGCGCTGGAAGGCGATGCGCCGGCACATCAGCCAGATCGAACGAAACTGCGAGCGCGGCGATATTTTCTGCCGGCCGCGGCAGCGCCAGGCGCTGCTGCATTGGGCCTATGACAGCCGCAAAATCTAAACCCCCAGCTTAGCCGGGCGCCTGTCCGTCCAGGGCGCCACCTTTAACAGCAACAGCATGCCGGGAATCGCCACGATGCAGCAAAGGACGAAGAACTGTGTCCACCCCACGGCTTCCACGATGAAACCGGTCGATGCGTTGGCCACCGTGCGCGGAATGGCGATGAAACTGGTGAAGAGGGCAAATTGAGTGGCGGTAAAGGCCTTGCTGGTTTCCCTGGCCATGAAGGCTGTCAGTGCGATCGCGCCAAGGCCAACCCCCAGATACTCCGCGCTGACCACGACGAACAGCCCCGCCAGCGTATGCCCTGCCTGGCTCAGCCAAACGAACGGAAGGATCGTGAACAGCTGCACGAAACCGAACAGCCACAGGGCCCGGTTGATGCTCACCTTGAGCATGAGGATGCCGCCAAGCACGCCACCGGCGATGCTGGCCCACAGGCCGGCCACCTTGGCGACGGAACCGATCTCGCTCAGGCTGTAACCCATATCGATGTAAAAGGGCGTCGCCAGCGCCGTGGCCATGTTGTCCCCCAACTTGTAGAGAAACAGGAAGGCCAGGATGGCTAACCCAGCCATGACCCCGTCGCGGCTGAAAAACTCCACGAATGGGATCGATCACCGCCTGCCGCAAGCTGTGCGGCGCCAACGCGTCATCGCTCACTTCCTTGATCATCAGAGTGGTAATGATGCCGATCAACATGAACAGGCCGGTGACCCAAAACACCACCGTCCAGGGTTGATGGTCCGCCAGGATCAATGCCAGCGAACCCGGCACCAATCCGGAAAGACGGTATGCATTCACAAAGATGGACGTCCCGGTTCCCAATTCGTCATCGGCCAGCAACTCGCGCCGATAAGCATCGATGACGATGTCCTGGCTGGCTCCGAACAGGGCGACCACGAACACGACCGCGACGATGACCTGGAGCGAGGTGGAAGGATTGAACTGGCCCAACACGCCGATCGAAAGCAGCAGCACCAGCTGCGTCAGGAGCGCCCAGCCCCGCCGGCGGCCGAGGAACGGCAGCTTGTATCGGTCCATGAGCGGCGACCACACGAATTTCCAGGTATAGGGCAGCCCAATCAGGGCGAACAGGCCGATGGTGGCAAGGTCCACCTGATTGCTGCGCAACCAGGCCGGCACCAGGGAAATCAGGACATAGAGGGGCATTCCCGAGCTGAAACCCAGGAAAATGCAGGTCAGCATCTTCCGAGTGAACAGGATCTCGGTCCAACTGCGCTGCGCTTCAGGTGTTTCGGTGGCTCCCTCAGTCCCTGTCATTGCCCGGCTACATAGCAGGCTGCCGCCTCGGCGTCATGCACTGCACTTTTCCGCGCCTTATTGTCATTACCGGCTTGACCGGGCGATCCAGTAACCACCGATGGACGTTAGGTAACCAAGGCCGAGGATACGGGAGGCCCGCCTGCGCGGGCATGACAAAGGAGAACCAGCATGGTGCGTGTGGTTGGGATCGATCATCTGACCGTCAGCGTCGGCGATTTTGACAAGTCGAAATCGTTCTATGCGCCGCTGATGGCGTTCTTGGGCTTCGACGTGGAGGCTGAATATGACGGCATGATGGGCTGGTCCAACGGCAACACGCTGTTCTGGATCGCCGCAGCCGACTCGGAAGGCAAGAAGCATGAATACCGCAAAGGCGATATCGGCTTTCATCACTACGCCTTCCGCCTCAGCAGCCGCAAAAACGTCGACGCGCTCCAAGCCTACCTCCAGGCGCACGACGTGGAGATCGTCGACCCGGCCGGCGAATATTACGACGATTATTACGCCATCTTCTTCCTCGATCCTGACGGCATGAAGCTCGAAGGCATGAAATATGGCGAGCGCCACGAACAGGCGGCGCGCAAGCGGGCCGCCAGCAAAAAGAAGAAACGCTAAAGGAACGAAGTCCCGTTCATTGGAGGCGGGGGCTTCATCGAGTCAACGCACCCTGAGGGGTTGGGGATTTCCTGCTTTCCAAGCATCAACCAAGAGTCTGCCCATTGGAGTGACGTTGACAGCGTATCGGTTCCCATCGTTCGATGCCACGCGAGCCTCTGCATACCCCGACGCAATTAGGCCCGCGAAATTGAGAACGCCATCGCCTGAAACAAGGACGGAATCTCGCCCCGCTTCTGCCATGAACAATAAGAGATCGGTGGTGCAGATATCAAACGCCGAGCTCAGCGCCGTAAGAACTGACTTATAGGTGCACAGAGCTTTGTTGGAAATCGTTCCCCGCCGATAAGCCTCATCGCAGGTCGGGCAAAGGGCAACAAGATTGAATGCATCATCGTCCCGATTCTCATCGATCTGAACAACAGGATACAATCCCAAAAGAATGCTTCTACATGTTGGCACAGAGCATCTAAAGCCAGCCTCGGTAAGGGCCTTAAGCTTTGCGCTCGACGCCGGACCAAACTCCACACCCATTTTGTCGTCGCGTTTCCAAACGACGCTAACGGTATGGGCCTTTGTCTGGCCATCAACCTGGAGTTCAAAATTGTCGGGTATGCTGAAGACACCCGGCGTCTGGAGTAACGCTCCTTTTGACGACAAATTGCGCACGAGGCATTCAATCGGTGATTGACGCTCGTCACAAATAATATGTCCTGTCTTGAGAGTGCGCCGGCGCGGCAACCTCCGCCTGTCCTGCTGGCTAACCTCGACCATAGTCCGAAACTCCTCTTTACGGCGGCCACACTAGTCTCCGCCCGTAAACACTCCTGCCTTGCCTCGTACTTATCGATTTGCATGATTTCCAAATTATTATTGGCAGTCAAAACAGCGCTCGGTTAGAGCAGCCTGTCGAATGCATTCGGCGGCTAGTCTTGCTGGTGCAAGTCCCGCTCGCGCCGCGAATCCAAAAATCAGGTCACAGATGTGCTTTCGATTTGAGTCAAATGAGTTTGTCGCGTACGTCGTTGGCGCGAGACGGTCCATACCACGCCTGCGAGCAGCACGGCGTGCATGATGAGATTGACCAGGCTGGTGACGCCCCCGACCAGGATCGGGCCCAGCATAGCCCGCCGACGAGGATTTGCTCCTGCATCGCTTGATCTACTCCCCGGGGAGAGAACTTGGCTGGCGCGCCCCGCCATTGCGCCGCCGCTCAACGCTTTCGCGCCTGGGCGAAGCGGGCTGGGGCAAGGGGGCTTGCGCCGCGCCGTTGCGCTGCTCGATCTCCGGGGCCGGCTGCGGCTCCGCGAAGTCTAAAGTCTCGATTCTGTTGCCGCGCGCCGCAATCTTCTCCGACGAGGTCAGGATCTTCTCGATGTCCTGGTTGGCCTGGCCGAAATGACGCTGAAGGTCGAGCACGCGCTCGCGGAAGCGGCCCATGTCGTCCATCAGCTTCGCCACCTCGCCCTGGATGAGGTGAGCCTGCTCGCGCATCTGCACGTCTTTCAGGATCGCCTGCATGGTCTGCACCGCCAGCATAAGCATGTTCGGCGCGCAGATCACGATGCGGGCGCGATGCGCCTTCTGCACCAGGTCGGTAAAGTGCTCGCAGAGATCGGCATAGATCGCCTCCGACGGCACGAACAAAATCGCGGTGTCCTGGGTCTCGCCGACGATGAAATAGCGCTCGGCCATGGCGTCGACATGGCGGCCGACATCGATGCGCACGCGCTTGGCGGCGTCCTTCTTCTCCTCGTCGCGGCGCGCGACGCGGAAGGCCTCGAAGCCTTCCAGCGGAAACTTGGCGTCGATCACCACGCCGGCCGTCGAATTGGGCATATGCAGCAGGCAGTCCGGCCGCTTGCCGTTCGAGAGCGTGGCCTGGAAGCTGTAGGCGCCCTTGGGCAGGCCGTCCTGGACGATGGTCTCCATCCGCATCTGGCCGAACGCGCCGCGCGCCTGCTTGTTGGCGAGAATCTCCTGCAAGCCGACCATGTTGGTGGAGAGGTCGGTCAGATTCTTTTGCGCGGTGTCGATCACGGCCAGCCGCTCGTTGAGCTTGGCGATCGACTCATGGGTCTTGCGTGAGGTCTCGTTGAGGTCGGTGCCGACCCGATGGGTCATGCGGTCGAGCCGCTCATTGACGGCGCGGGCGACGTCGCCCTGGCGCGCCACGCTGATCTCGGCGAAGGTTTGCAGTCGCCCTTTGAGCTCGACCAGCTCGCTCGAATGCGCCTGGGTCTCGCGCCGGCGGCCCTTCATATGCACGATCAGCGCGATGGCGAGCGCGATCAGCGCCAGGACGGCAAGCCCTGCCAGCACAAGCAAAACGAGGACGGGATCGAGCGTAACGCTCCCGACCCTGATGGGCTCCATGGCCATGGAGAGAACCTATAGCCCGATTCGTTCCTTTAGACCAAAAGGGGAACATCAAGCCCTGCCTCCGCCCCGAGGGGGAGAGGGGCGCGGCGGCGAGCCGAGTCTTGCCGTGTTGACCGCTTGGCCGGGCAACCTTATCTCAGCCCTTCAATGGCCATCCGTCGCATCCTCACCCTCCCTGATTCGGTGCTGCGCAAGCAGGCGAAGCCCGTCGAGCGGGTCGACGACGCTCTGCGCAAGCTGATGGAAGACATGCTGGCGACCATGTACGACGCGCCCGGCATCGGGCTCGCCGCGCCGCAAATCGGCGTATCGCGCCGGCTCATCGTCATGGACCCGGCCAAGGAGGAGGCGCCGCGAACCCCGGTGATCATGGTCAATCCGGAGATCATCCAGCGTTCCGACGAGATGCGGCTGCATGAGGAGGGCTGCCTCTCCATCCCCGACTTCACCGCCGAGATCGAGCGCCCGGCCACCACCCGCGTCAGCTTCATCGACCCGCAGGGCGAGTGCCAGGAGATGGCGCTTCAAGGCATCTGGTCGACCCTGGTGCAGCACGAGATCGACCATCTCAATGGCGTGCTGTTCATCGATTATCTGTCGCGGCTGAAGCGCGACATGGTGGTACGGAAATTCACCAAGCAGAAGCGCACCGAGGCGCTTTAGCCATGACGCTCCTCATCGTCTCCATCGCGCTTGAACTCGCTGTTGCGGTGATCGCGGCGCTCGCAGCAAGCAAAGGCCGGCCCTATCTCTACGGCCTGGCGCTGACCTTCGCGATCTATGTCCTTTACGACATGGGGCGCCTGCTCGGCTGGGAGGTTGAGAAGGGCATCCTTTCCGTGCTCTTTCTGGTGGCGAGCGCGAGCGCACTCATCGCCCTCTGGGGTCTCTATCGCGACAGGGTGTAATTGCCCCTTTACCCGCGCGGGTGACATAAGGAGGCATGACCTTGCGCATTGTCTTCATGGGCACGCCCGATTTCGCCGTGCCGGCGCTTGGCGCGCTCATCGAGGCCGGCCACGAAATCGTGGCGATCTATAGCCAGCCGCCGCGCGCGGCCGGGCGGGGCTTGGCTTTGCGGAAATCGCCGGTGCAGCAGGCGGCCGAGCAGGCCGGTCTGCCCGTGTTCACCCCGGCGCGGCTGAATAGCGCCGAGGAGCACGAGCGCTTCGCCGGGCTTGGCGCCGATGTGGCGGTGGTGGTGGCCTATGGGCTGATCCTGCCCAAACCCGTTCTCGACGCAACTCGGCTCGGCGTCTTCAATGTCCATGCCTCGCTGCTGCCGCGCTGGCGCGGCGCCGCTCCCATCAACCGCGCCATCATGGCCGGCGATGCCGAGACCGGCATCTCGATCATGCGGCTGAGCGAAGGCCTCGATACCGGCCCGGTCTGCCTGCAACAGCGCGTCGCGATCGGCCCCGACCTGACCGCGGGCGCGCTGCATGACGCGCTGGCCGCCGAGGGCGCGGCGCTGATGGCCGCGGCTCTCGCCAAGCTCGAAGTCGGCAGCCTCGACTGCCGCGCTCAAGCCGAAGACAGCGTCACCTATGCCGCCAAGATCGAGCCGGGCGAAACGCGCATTGACTGGAGCCAGACGGCGCCAAAGCTGCATGACATGATCCGCGGCCTGTCGCCGTTTCCGGGCGCATGGTTCGAAATCGAGCTCAACGGCCGCAAGGAGCGGGTGCGTGCTCTCGGCTCGACCCTCGTCGAGATTTCCGGCGCGCCGGGCGTCCTGCTCGACGATCATCTGACCGTCGCCTGCGGCGAGGGCGCGGTGCGGCTCACCGAGGTTCAGCGCGCCGGCAAGAAGCCGATGAGCGCCGATGAGTTCCTGCGCGGCGTGAAACTGCCTGCCGGCATGGCGCTCGGCTAGACGCCATGCCCCGCTACAAGCTCATTCTCGAATATGACGGCACGCCGTTCGTCGGCTGGCAGCTCCAGGACAACGGCCTCTCGGTGCAGGGCCGTCTGGCGCAAGCCATCAAGGCCTTCTCCGGTGAGGACACCGTCCCGCGCGGGGCCGGGCGCACCGATGCCGGCGTTCATGCCAGCGGCCAGGTCGCCCATTTCGATCTCGCCAAGGACTGGGCTGCCAACAAAGTGCGCGACGCGCTCAACGCGCAAGTCCGGCCGGACCCGATCAGCGTGCTGGTCTGCGAGCAAGTGGGCGGCGATTTCGATGCGCGCTACTCGGCCACCGCGCGTCATTACGTCTATCGCATCGTCAACCGGCGCAGCCCGCTCGCGCTCGACCGCAACCGGGCCTGGCAGGTGGTGCACGCGCTCGATGAAGCCGCCATGCACGAGGCGGCGCAGGCCCTGGTCGGCAACCACGACTTCACCACCTTCCGCTCGGCCGAGTGCCAGGCGGCCTCGCCGGTGAAGACGCTGGACCGCCTCGACGTGACCCGTGCCGGCGAGGCGATCGCCATCGCAGGCGTCGGCCCGCTCCTTCCTGCACAATCAGGTGCGCTCCATGGTCGGCTCGCTCAAGCTGGTCGGCGAGGGCAAGTGGCGGACTGCCGACCTCGCCCGGGCGCTCGATGCGCGCGATCGCGGCGCCTGCGGCCCGGTGGCGCCCGCTTTCGGCCTTTACCTTGCCAAGGTCGATTACTGAGGAACGCCGCCTCTTTCCTTCGCTTGGCGGGAGTATCGGGCTAAGATCGCCGCGGATTTCTGCTGCTCGGACGGAGACTGGTAATGCGGGCCGTCGCATTCTGCCTCCTCACTGCCTTCGCCTTCGCGCCGGCGGCGCACGCCGAGTCCGCGCAGGACTGGGCCGACTGCACCTCGAGCGACCCCGATGTCAGCCTCGCCGGCTGCAGCAAGATCATCGGCGCGCAACGAGGAATCCAAGAGCAACATCGCCATCGCCTATTACGATCGCGGTCTTGCCCATCAGAACAAGGGCAAGCACCAGGACGCGATCGCCGACTTCAATCAGTCGCTCAGGCTCAACCCCTCGGACCCGGCCGTCTATCGCGCCCGCGGCTACTCCTTCGCCCAGTCCGGGGATTACGACCTCGCCATCGACGATTACAATCAGACCATCAAGCTCAAAGCCGATTTCCCGAACATCTATTACGACCGCGGCTGGACCTACGCCGCCAAGGACGATCACGCCCGGGCTCTCAACGACTATAATCGCGCCATCCAGCTGGTGACGGACGACCCTGACCTGTTCAACGGTCGCGGCAACTCCTTCGCCATGCTCGGCGATATCGACCGCGCCCTCGCCGACTTCAACCAGGCGGTCGCGCTCAAGCCCGACTATGCGCTCGGTCACGCCAATCGCGGCTGGGCGCTGGCGCGACAGGAAAAGCATGAACAGGCTATCGCCGCCTATGACGAGGCGATCCGGCTGGCCCCGGGCAATCCCGACAATCTCAGCGACCGCGGCCTGTCGCTGTTCAAGATCGAGCAATATGATCGCGCCATCGCCGATTTCGACGCCGCCCTCGCCATCAAGCCCGATCACCTCAACGCGCTGCAAAATCGTGCTTGGGTCTTTTGGACGAAGGGCGATCTCAACAAGGCGCAGGCCGACCTCGACGCCGCGCTCCGCATCGAGCCCGACAATATCGACGTGCTGAACGACCGCGCCGCCATCTTCGACGACAAAGGCGATTTCAACCGCGCCATCGTCGAATACGAGAAGATCCTGGCGACGCGGCCCGACGACGGCCGGGCGCTCAACGGCCGCGCCTGGGGCTACGCCCAGAAAGGCGAGCTCGACAAGGCGCTGGCCGATGCCGACCGCGCCGTGGCCCTGCTCGGCGATGAGCCGAACGCCATCCACACCCGGGCCTGGATTCACATGAACAAGGGCGACCTCGATCTGGCGCTGGCCGATTTCGACCGGGCGCTGGCCATCGACCCGGCGCTGGCCGGCGCCCACGCCGATCGCGGCCGCGCCTATGAGCTCAAGGGCGACCGCGACCAGGCCATTGCCGAGTACCGCACGGCGCTGTCGCTGAAGAGCCGCCAGATCTACGACGACAAGGCCAAGGCCGCGGCGCGCAAACATCTGGCCGCGCTCGGCGCCTTGGCGCCCGACGAAGTGCTGCCGAATTCCCGCGCCGCCGATCGCGAGGCATCCGGCCCGAAAGAGCCGGGCAGGGTGAGCGCCTCGCCTTAGAACCGTCCAGGCCGGCAGGCTCCCGTCCCTCCTAGGATTGTCCGCTTTTGACCCGTCGCGGACGCTGGCGCAGGACAACTAGAACGGCAGCGTGGCCGCAGACGGCGTTAAGGGCGGCTGTATTCGCCTTCCGCGCGGGTTGCTGAAGTGCGCCGGGAAGGGGAATTGCATGACCGAGAGCGACATCGAAACGCCAACGCCGGCAAAGCAGGCCGAGGAGGATAATGGCGCGGTGTCCGGCTCGGCAGGGCAGGTGCCTGCAGAGCAGAAGATCACCTATTCCATGTCGCCGGGGCTCTCGGCCTTCCTCGGCGCGAACCGGATCGGCCTCGCCGTCTCCTCCTATCGTCGGGCAAGTTCTATCTGCTCGGGCAGAACGTGAATGGCGGGCTGTTGGTCGACGAGCGCTTCTTTCGCAAGGCGATGGGTATCGCGGTGCCCGACCAGGACACCATCCTGCTCGCCACGCTGTTCCAGCGCAGTCGAAGTTCAAGAACGTGCTCGGGCCCGATCAGCAGGTCAACCATGTGTTCGACGCTTGCTTCGTGCCGCGCGCGATCTTCGTCACCGGCGAACTCGACGCCCACGACATCGGCCAGCTTGCCGACGGACGGATTGTGTTCGTCAACACGCTCTACAACTGCCTCGTCGACGCCGTCGGCGCGCCACAGCTTCACGCCGATCTGGAAGCCGCCGTTCATCTCGAAGATCGCTCAAGGAGGACCGCTGCCATCTGAACGGGCTGGCTATGGCGGACGGCGTGCCGCGTTACGTTACGGCGGTGAGCAAGTCCGACACCATCGACGGCTGGCGCGACCGGCGCTTCGACGGCGGTATTGTGATCGACGTGCAGACCGGAAAGATCGTGATCGGCGGCGCTCGTCACATGCCGCATTCGCCGCGGGTCTATGCCGGCAGGTTGTGGGTGCTGAACTCGGGCACCGGCGAACTCGGCTGGATCGAGCCGGCTGCCAAGGCGGGCGACGCCAAGTTCCATGTCGTGGCGTTCTGTCCGGGCTTTGTGCGCGGACTGGCCTTCCACGGCAAATTTGCCTTCGTCGGGCTGTCGAAGCCCCGCTATGAGCGCTTCGAGGGGTTGGCGCTCGACCAGAAGCTCGTCGCGGCGGATTCGGAGCCGTGGTGCGGGGTGCAGGTGATCGACCTCGACAGCGGCGCTTGCGTGCATTGGTTCCGCATCGATGGGCCGGTGGGCGAGCTCTACGATGTCGGCGTGGTGCCGGGCGTGACGCGGCCGATGTCGCTGAGCTTCGCCTCGAACGAGATTTTGGGCTTGATCACCCACGATCCGTTGGGCGAGGCTGATTGAAGTTTTGTTTGGTAGGGTGAACTTGGCAAGAACCAGGAGGAGACAAATGTTCAAAGCGTCCATCATCTCCCTCGTCGTGCTGCCATTAACCGCCACCTGCGCGCTCGCACAGGCGAACAGCATGACGTCCGGCCGCCCCTCTGCTGCTCTAAATCCTGAGCAGTGCGAAGCGATATGGAATAATGCTGTCCCATCGGGTGACTTGCTGGCTCAATCAGCCGCCGCGCCGTTCATCGTCAACTTCGCGCAGGTCGATAAAGACGGGAGCGGGGACATCTCGAAGGCTGAGTTCGAAGACGCCTGCGCCAAGGGCCTCGTGAAGAACATCGAAAACTAGCCGGCGACCGCGGCGAAGTCATTGAGAGGTTACCATGTGGTCTCGCGTAGGAATCGCGGCGCTCGCGGCGCTGCTGGCCGCTTCCCACCTCCCCAACAGAGCCGAGGCCGAGCCCGGCCCATCAGCGCCGCCGTCCGCGGTTCTGTTCCAGAATGTCCGCATCTTCGACGGCAAGAGCGCCGCGCTTTCCGCACCTTCGAATGTGCTGGTGCGTGGCAACACGATCGAGAAAATCTCGATCGAGCCTATTCCCCTCGACAACGCCGACGTCACCACGATCGACGGTCGCGGCCGCACGCTGATGCCCGGCCTCATCGACGCGCATTGGCACGCCATGCTGGCGCGCCCCAATCCGGTCGTGGCGTTGCAGAGCGACATCGGCTATCTCAATCTGCTGGCCGGCGCCGAAGCGACGGCGACATTGCTGCGCGGCTTCACCACCATCCGCGACATGGGCGGACCGGTGTTCGGCCTGAAGCGTGCGATCGACGAAGGGCTGCTGCCGGGACCGCGCATCTATCCGTCCGGCGCGGTCATCACCATCACCGGCGGTCATGGCGATTTTCGCGCGTTGTCGGAGCTGCCGCGGACGCTCGGAACGCTGTCCCGCGTCGAGCAGATGGGCGCAGCCGCCGTCGCGGACAGTCCGGATGAGGTTCGCAAACGCACCCGCGAGCAGCTGATGCAAGGCGCCTCGCAAATCAAGCTCACCGCCGGCGGCGGCGTCGCGTCGCCGTTCAGCCCGCTCGATGTCGTGACCTTTACCGAGGAGGAGCTTCGCGCCGCGGTCGAAGCGGCGGGCAATTGGGGCACCTATGTCACCACCCACGCCTATACGCCGGAGTCCATCCAGCGTTCGATCGCGGCCGGCGTGAAATGCATCGAGCACGGGCACTTGATGGACGAGCCAACCGCGAAGCTGATGGCGGAGAAGGGCATCTGGCTCAGCACGCAGCCGTTTCTCGACGAGGGCGAGGAGGGCGGCGCGGCGCAGCTCGGTCCGGCGGAGCAGGCGAAGATGCAGCAAGTGATCGACGGCACCGATAATGTCTACCGGCTTGCGAAGAAGTACCATCTCAAGACCGCGTTCGGCACCGACATTCTGTTTTCCGCAGCCGCGGCGGAGCAGCAGGGCAATTGGCTGATCCGGCTCACGCGCTGGTACACGCCGGCCGAAGCCCTAGTCATGGCGACATCGGCCAATGCCGAATTGCTGTCGCTATCGGGCTTGCGCAATCCCTATCCCGGCAAGCTCGGCGTGGTCGAGGAAGGCGCGCTGGCCGACCTGATCTTGGTCGACGGCAATCCGCTGGAGCACCTCGATCTCGTCGGCGACCCGGGCAAGAATTTCAAACTCATCATGAAAGACGGAAAGATTTACAAGAACACCGTGAACTGACCTCGACATTCTGGTGTTGTCGGCTTTGGCACTTAGCGGACCTCGATGCCGGCGCCGAGCTTGTCCGCTCTCGCCAGTTAAGGCGGTGTGTTGACGAAGCGGACGCTAAAACTTGGCGCTGCCCTGCGTAGAGCCGCCGCAATGGGCACAAGTCGCCCGGCGTCCCCATCGAGCGCGACAATCCGGATAATTGGATTGAAGTAAGCATAGGGTGGCCGGCCATTCGTTACGTCAAGATATGGCATGTTGAAAAGCGCGGCATAGAAAGAGAGCCTCTCACGTGTGCGCCGCGACTGCCCATGTGGAGTGCTTATGGCCCCGAAACGATCGTAGGTGAAGCTGGAGGTCACAAAGATGTCCGCTGTAGCCGGGTGCGCGCCGGTTATGCCAAGCGGCCCAACGTATCGCGTATATCGATCAAACGCGGTACGCGTCGGATTGTCAAAATCCAGGTCGGAAATTATCCGGCGTGGATCTTCCTGCGCAGGCGCGCTGATGCGCAGTGACAAATACAACGCGGGGATACCGGCCGCGAGAATAACGGCGCTGGCGAGCCCCACGCTTGCTGGACCGGACAAGGCGCGTCTCCCGAGCTCATATACGAAAGCGCTGCCTAGAATGATGAGCAACGGCGCAAGTGGCACCATGTAACGCATAAAGTCAGGGTATGGTTTGAACGGCGAGAGCTCGTGAACTGCGTACCAAAGAAGCGCGAAGAGAACGATGACAAGCAGTGGGGGGCGCCGTTCGGATGGCACAAGCCACGGGGTCGCCAAACCGGCAAGTCCTAGAATTAAGAGCGGCAGCCCGAGACTTCGGCAATAGGCTGTTCGTCAAGTGAAAGACGCCGAGGGTGCGGGATACCGGCAGTCGGACCTCCTGGCCTGCAACGGCGCTGGCAACGTCGCCGGCAAAGGCTGAACCAAAGGCGGTGAAATCCAGGAGAGCGGGAATTTGAATCAGGGATCATTACGCCGAGCGTCGACAGCGTAGCGAGACCCGCGAAGGTCAAGCGGCTCCACCATTCCTGGTTCAAAACATCCTCGAGCAGGAGCAAGACGAGGGCGAACGGAAGAACGATGATTGCGACATATTTGGCGGACGCCGCCAAGCCGATCAACCCTCCAAGTATGATGCTGCGAGAGCGCGTTGGTGCCTTCAACATCCTGATAAGGACCACCAGCGCAAGCAGCAAAAACGGCAACATGAAGATGTCTTCCTTGAAATAGCGGGCATGGACGGTTAGGGCTGGAACGACGGCTACGGTAAGGGTTGCCGCAAGTGCTGCCAGACGCGGCAGCACCTCGCATGCCAGCAAGAAGGTGGCGAAAATCGCGAACCCTCCCGCTATGACGGAAAGAGTTCTTCCGAGTTCAACGACCGACTGCGGGTTTGACAACCCTGCTGCAGCATTCGCCACGTGGGCGAGCTCCAACATCAGTAGCGGGTGATTGTAGTTGTACGAGCTTTGTTGGATCTGCAGGACCTTGGATCCTTCGTCGGCATGTGCTGCTAACGGAAAGTCGATGATCTGCAGAGATATCCCGACGAATGTAACGGCAATGCCGAGCACACTCGCTAAGGCAAAGAGATTAGAACGACGGGAGTAAACGCTTGTACATCCGGAAGCGCCGGTCGCGGTCATGTCGGGCGATATAGTGGTCGTAGCCTTTTTAGGTCGCTCCACCGTCATCAATCCGCTGCGCTGCTGAACATGACGCCCAGTTATCATAAATCAGACGCTCCACGGACACAGCACGGACGTTAGGGAGCGCTCAGTCTGTCTCAGGGTATGACAGTTTGACAGTTCGAAAGCGGAAACCAGGCGTCCCCGTTGGGAAACAAAGCAATTGCGCAGACGGGCATGCTTCGGGGATAGCTTGCCACAGCCTTCCATCCGCTGCGGCGTGATCTCTGTCTAAATGGACCAGGATGGAGGCTCGCGGATATCCCGGCTCCGATCACAACTCCAGTCCCGTCCACGATGGCGATGCATTCGGCCGGGTTTACTGCCTGAGCTGCCGAGCCGGAGAGTTCGATAGCGGTCCGCGTCTCATGCGACACCGTATAGACAGTTAGCTTGTCAATCGCGCCTACCGGAATGTTCGCCGCCGCGACTAGGTGCTGCCCTAACATTTTCTCGCAACGCGAACGTGTGTTGAAGGGAACGTGGTGCGTTGCGCGCAAGGCAGGGAGGACCGCGTGGAACTGGTTTATGGACTTGGTCGCGGCTTGGATGTGCCGATCGCCTGCAACATCCAAACGCATGGCTAGCTCGGCGACAGGTTTGCCCTCGAGGCGCGTCGCATACATTTTGATGGTCTTATTGTTGGTAACGAAGAACACAGCGGCGGCAACAAGAACAGCTAGGCCAATAAACCTTACCCGAACCGAACCGCGCGTGTTGTCCCTGGGCAAGGCGGCTAGAACAAGCGCCATCAACGCAATGAGGCTGAGGACGGTGACAGACTGATAGCGACTGCTAAACGCAGCCTTCATGCCGAAACCCAAGCGGCCGATGCCGGTCATCAGGGCATTGAAGGGCGCAAACAGAAGGAGCGTGATCCAGAGGAGAATGTCGCGCTTTTCGGCGAGGAGGCGACGAATAGCGAAGACTGCAACCGCGCAAATGGCCAAGCCGACGAAAGGTGCCGCATAGCCTTCGGAGAGCGCCGAGCCCAAATAGATAAGCACGAAGCCGGCGAGCCCGATGGGGTCGAAGTCAAGCGGCGGGTGTCCTTGCGGATGAGGCCGATGGATCAACCACGCCGCAAGAACTACGAGAATGAAAGCCGCCACGCCCACAAGCGCTGGCCAAGGGATGCGGCCACGAAACCGCGGCACCAATAGGAAGCTACCGCAGAATATGAGCAGCACCAGGAGCGAGTAAATTGCCGTGCTGTAAGAAAGGACGCCGAGTAGTGCCGCTAGCAGGGATGCGAGCAACCATCTCGTGCTCTCAGCCTGAGCAGCCTTGGCCATTGCTGCCGCGCTCAAGACGACAAAAATGTCGGCCGTGAGCCATATGGCGCCGCTCATGCCAAAATAATAGCTGTGGCTAAGCTTTCCGCTGAACATCGCGAGCGGGAACAGGACGGCGCAAAAGGCCCAGCGCGCCGGCGTATCGTGCAACAGATCCTTCGCGAGCAAGAGCAGGATAATCGCGCAAGCCGCGCCGGCAAGAATGGAATAGACGACCAGCCCGACATTGTTGCCAGAAGTGAGAGCGTAATTGGCCGCGTAAATCAGTTTGGGGATAAGGACGATGTGTTCGTTGTTGTGACGTAACAGGGTCCACAGATTGATGGTTACCCCATTCTCGGTTATGAGCCCTCTTATGTTGCTCCAATAATCGTTATCGGGAAGCTCCGACCACGGCGTGGTGGCGCGCCGAAAAGTGTAGCCTGCGACTAAAGTGAGCGACAGGATGGCTGTGATGAAGGTGACCAGACGCGGTCTTCGATCGACTGCTCGGCGCAAGCTATCGACAACATGCCCCCGCCATGCTTGCGCCGCTGAACGCGTCATGTCCGGAGTCACCATGCGGCCCGATATACTCACAAGAATGATTCAATGCAGAACTCCCACCAGCGTATTCGAGCCGCGGGATAGGGAAACGCCCAAGGTCATGGAGGTCCTTGAGGAATACAGCACCGATCGCATCGACCACCGATGCAGCGTCCGCCGGGGGGCGCGACTGTCAAAATTGTGGTCGAACCATCGGTAGCGGTTGCGGGCAGACGGCTACCTGTGCCTCGATCGACCCGATGGCGATTTAAGGGTGGCTGACCATCAACCTCCTCCTGTGCGCCAATATAGCTGAGGACGCCAAAGAAGACTTCAGCGTAACGGAGTCGCATGTCTAGACCAAGCGCAACAACAAGCTCCCCGCTCTCCCCTTATGGGAGAGCACCCGCACCACTTGGTGCGCGGTGAGGGGTAAGCGACGAAGTCGCGTCAAAATGATCACCCCTCATGCGACCTGCGCAGAGCTTCGTTCGCGCAAGATCGCGGCGGAAAGCCCTCTCCCACAAGGGGAGAGGGGGCCGCAAGAGGCCTGCGAATAAGCGAAGCATGGTCAAGTCGCTGAAATTCATCTACCTCTCAGCCGCGAACGGGGAGGGGAGATGACGACCCGCAATCGAACATGATCCGGCGCATCGCCACGGTCGGCGGGCTGACCCTCGTCTCGCGCCTGTCGGGCTTCGTCCGCGACGTGGTGATGGCGGCGGTGCTGGGCGCGGGCCCGATGGCCGACGCCTTTTTCATCGCCTTCCGGCTGCCCAACCATTTCCGCGCCATCTTCGCCGAAGGGGCGTTTGCCGCGGCCTTCGTGCCGGCCTATGCGCGTACGCTCGAGCAGGCGGGTCTGCCTGCCGCCAAGCTGTTCGCCGACCAGATCGCCGCGGCGCTGATCGCCATCAATCTCGTGCTGCTGGCCGTCGCCATGATCTTCACCCCGGAGGTGGTCAGCCTGCTTGCCCCCGGTCTCGACCCCACTCGCTTCGATCTCGCCGTGGCGCTGACCCGCATCACCTTTCCCTATCTGGCGCTGGTGTCGCTGGAGACCTTGTTCGCCGGCATCCTCAACGCCAATAACCGCTTTGCCGCGGCCGCCGGCGCGCCCATCTTCCTCAATCTCTCGATCATCGCCACCCTGTTGCTGACGCCGTTCTTCGCCGATGCCGGCCACGCCGCGGCCTGGGGCGTGCTCGCGGCCGGGGTCGTCATCGTGCTGATGGTCGGGGGCGACGCCGAGACCCACGGCTACGGCATCAGGCTGCGCATGCCGCGGCTCGACGAGCCCACCCGCCGATTCCTCAAAGCTCTGGGCCCTGCCATCATCGGCGCCGGCGGCGTGCAGCTCGCGCTGTTCGCCGACACGCTGATCGCCTCGTACCTTCCGACCGGTGCGCTGTCGGCGCTCTATTACGCCGATCGCATCAATCAGCTGCCGATCGGCGTGGTCGGTATCGCCGTCGGCACCGTGCTGCTGCCCGAGATGTCGCGCCGGCTTGCCGCCGGCGACGTGACGGGCGCGGCCTCGGCCCAAGCCCGCGGCATTCAGTTGGCGCTGCTGCTCACCATTCCCTGCGCCGCCGGCGCCATCATCATCCCCGATCTCATCATGCGCGCGCTGTTCGCGCGCGGCGCCTTCACCACCGCTGACGCGGCCGCCGCCGGGGCGACGCTCGCCGCCTATTCGATCGGGCTATTGCCCTTCGTGCTGCTCAGGAGCTTCACCGCGCCGTTCTATGCCCGCGGCGACACCGCCACGCCGGTCAAGGCGGCGCTGCTCGCCGCCGCGGTCAATATCCTGCTCAAAGTGCTGCTGATGGGGCATCTGGCCCAAGTCGGCCTGGCGCTCGCCACCAGCGCCGGCGCCTGGATCAATTTGAGCCTGCTGGCGCTGTTCGCGCGCCGCCAGGGCTTCGCCGTGTCCGGCGCGGCCATTGGCAGGCCGGTGGTGAAGCTCCTAATCGCCGGCTTGGTGCTCGCCGCCGCGTTGCTGGCCGGCGCCTATGGTCTCGAGCGCGTCCTGGCGGGCATGGCGCACTTCCGCGAGGAGACCATGCTGGCGCTGCTGCTGGTGGCGGGCACGATCACCTATGGCCTGGCGGTGTACTTGCTGCTCGGGCGGCACTGGCTGATGGGTCTGTTGCGCGAGGTCAGCGTCGCCGCCGATACCAAGGCGCCGCCCGATCTCGACCAGGCCGACCCGACCGACGATTCGTCGGCCCTGCCCGACAACGATCCGCCGCCGAAAGGGTAACTACGGGGCCAAGAGATCGACCAGCTCGACCGAGCCGGGGTCGATCGCGCGGCCGAGGAAGATCGCACCCACCCGGGCGAAGCGCTCCGGCGCATCGGTGGCGAAAAAGCGCACCGCCCCGTCGCCGGATGGGGCGGCCTGGCCGCCCTTGGCCAAGGCTTCGGCCACCGCCAAAGCGGTGGTTTCGGCCGAATCGACCAACGCCACGTCTGCGCCGATCGTCTCCCGGATGGCGCTGGCGAGCACGGGGAAGTGAGTGCAGCCCAGCACCAGCGTGTCCGGCGCCCTGGGGCTCGCGAACAGGGGGCTCAGATAATGGCGGGCGGCGGCATGGGTGGCCGGTGAATCGGTCCAGCCTTCCTCGGCCAGCGCCACGAACACCTGGCAGGGTTGCTGCACCACCTCCGCCTCGCTCATCAGCCGTTGAATGGCGCGGGCATAGGCCCCGCCCTTGACCGTGCCCTCGGTGGCGATCACGGCGATGCGGCGATTGCGGGTTGCCGCCACCCCGGCCCGCGCGCCCGGCTCGATCACCCCGATCACCGGGATCGGCGCCCACGCCTCTTGCAGCAGATACAGCGCCACTGCCGAGGCGGTGTTGCAGGCGATCACCAGCATCTTCACGCCCTGGTCGTGCAGCAGGCGGGTCGCTTGGAGCGCATAGGCCTGCACCGTCTCCGCGCTCTTGGTGCCGTAAGGCAGTCGCGCCGTGTCGCCGAGATAAACGAAGCGCTCATGGGGGAGCTCGGCAACCAGAGCGCGGAGGACGGTGAGCCCGCCCATGCCGGAGTCGAACACCCCGATCGGCCGGGGATCACCCGGCATCCGCGCCCCCGAAGGTCTCGAAATAAAGCGAAATGAAGCGGCGATAGACGGCGGTGAGCAGCTCGAGATCGGCGACCGAAGCGTTCTCGTCGACCTTGTGGATGGTGGCGGTGGTGAGCCCGAACTCGACCACCGGGCAATAGATCCTTGATGATACCGGGCGTCCGAGGTGCCGCCATCGGTCGAGAGCGACGGCGTGATACCGGTAACCTCGCGCACCGCCTCGCTCAGCAGGGCATCGAGCGGCCCCGGCTCGGTGAGAAAGGAATTGCTCGCCGGCTCGAACTCGATGCTCGCGGTGAGGTCCGTGCCGGACAGCGCGACCGTCGCCTGCTCGCGCAACAGCGCCTTCAGCGCGTCCGCTGAGTGCTTGTCGTTGTAGCGCACGTTGAGCCGCGCTTCGGCGGATGCCGGGATCACGTTTACCGTGGGGTTGCCCACATCGATGCTGGTCACTTCCAGATTGGACGGCGAGAAATGCGCGCTGCCGTAATCGAGCGGGGAGTCGTAGAGGCGGGCGAGAATCTTCACCAGGCCCTTGACCGGATTGCTGGCGAGGTGGGGGTAGGCGACGTGACCTTGCACCCCGGTTACCTTCAGCCGTCCGCTCAGGCTGCCGCGCCGGCCGATCTTGATCGCCTCGCCGATGCGCTTGGCGTTGCTGGGCTCGCCGACCAGACAATGGTCGGGCCGCTCGCCCTGCTCCTTCATCCAGGCGAGCACCTTGGGCGTGCCGTTGATGGACGGCCCTTCCTCGTCGCCGGTGATGAGCAGCGAGATCGAGCCGTCAAGCTCCCGCCCCCGCGACTTGACGTAGTCGAGCGCCGCCGCGGTGAAGCAGGCGATGGCGCCCTTCATGTCGGATGCGCCGCGGCCGTAGAGGATGCCGCCGGCGATCTCCGCGGCGAAGGGCGGATGGCTCCACAGCGCGACGTCGCCCGGCGGCACGACATCGACATGGCCGGCGAAACAGAGATGAGGCGGCCCGTCGCCGACGCGGGCATAGAGATTGTCGACCGGCGGCGTGCCCTCGTCCTTGAAAGTGAGCCGCCAAAACGTGAAGCGCGCGGGCTTCAGCGTCTCGATCAGCACGTCGAGCACGCCGGCATCGGCCGGCGTGACGCTTTCGCAGCGGATCAAGCCTTGCGCGAGTTGAACAGCCTTATCGCCGAGCGCGGTCATGGCTCAGCACCATGACGATAGACGCGCGGCGTTGCAAGCTCGCCTGGGCCCGCCGCAACGATGCTATTGCGCGGCTAAACCTAGCGGACGGCGGCCAAGGGATCGCCGCCGAAGCGGTTCGGCCCGGGCGTTCCCTTGAGAATGCCGAGCTCGATCAGGAACCACAGGCCGACGCCCATGGTGACCAGGGTGCAGATCCAGCCGAGCGCGTTCGGCTCTTGCGGCGTGCCGGTGAGGCCGAAGGCTTGCAGCACGCTGGCGATCAACACCGGCACCAGGCCGTACAGCGCGGTGATGCCCGGCTTATCGCGGTCCTGGAAGCGTTTCGCCGCCACCGCGTAACCCGGATAGAACAGGCCCAGCGTGACGAGGATGACCAGAATGGCGCCGAAGGTCGAGGCTCCGAAAATGCTGCCGATGAGGAAGCCGAGTACGATGCTGATAATTGCGAGAATGATGGTGCCGGCCCAATATTTGGCCCGGTTGATGCGCCCCTCGAACGAGGTGAAGAGATATTGGAAGTCCAAATTCATCGGTCCCCTCCCTCTGCGGCCGGGCTTTAGCCAGCCTGTTATCTTTGTAAGGCCGAACGGCCCGTTTGCGAAAGGGGCTATCTGCGCCGGCCGCGGAACGCCACCCGGTCAATCCCGGAGCAATTCGTTGATCGAGGTCTTGGCCCGGGTGCGCTCGTCCACCGTCTTGACGATCACGGCGCAATAGAGCGACGGCCCCGGCGCGCCGCCCGGCAGCGGCCGGCCCGGCATGGCGCCCGACACCACCACCGAATAAGGCGGCACGCGGCCCTGCAGCACCTCGCCGGTGGCGCGGTTGATGATCTTGGTCGACTGGCCGAGATAGACGCCCATCGACAGCACCGAGCCTTCGCCGACGATCACGCCTTCGGCCACTTCGGCGCGCGCGCCGATGAAGCAATTGTCCTCGATGATCACCGGATTGGCCTGGAGCGGCTCGAGCACGCCGCCGATGCCGGCCCCGCCCGACAGATGCACATTGCGGCCGATCTGCGCGCAGGAGCCGACCGTGGCCCAGGTGTCGACCATGGTGCCGGACTCGACCCGCGCGCCGAGATTGACGAAGGACGGCATCAGCACCACGCCGGGCGCGATATAGGCCGAGCGGCGCACCACCGCGCCGGGCACCACGCGAAAACCCGCCTCCTTGAAGTCCTTGGCCTTCCACTTGGCGAATTTGGTCGGCACCTTGTCCCACCACGCGCCGCCGTCGGGACCGCCGTCGACCTTGTGCGGCTCGTTGAGGCGGAACGAGAGCAGGATCGCCTTCTTCAGCCATTGATGCACCACCCAGTGGCCGTCGCGCTTCTCGGCCACCCGCAGCTCGCCCTTGTCGAGCAGGTCGAGCACCTCCTCCACCGCGTCGCGCACCACGCCCTTGGTCTCGGGCGTGATCTCGACCGCATGCTCATAGGCGCTGTCGATGAAGGTCTTGAGATGATCATGGGTCATGGCGGGCCGGATCAGGTGAGGCAGAACTGCGCTTGCAGGGGCCTGGCGGCGGACGAGCTCGGCTCTGGCCCAGCGCCGCGCCGATGGCGGCGAGGAACGGCGCGAGCGCGTCGGTGCGGTGATGGATATGGGCCGGAAGCTCGGTCCAGCCGGCGATCGCCTGATGCTCGGGGTGATCGGTCAAGCCGTGCACCAGCACCGTGGTCATGCCGAGCGCGTGCGCGGTCTCGAGATTGTGCGGCAGATCGTCGAACATCGCGGCCCGGCTCGGCGCGACGCCGTGCGCGCTGACGAAGCGCTCGATAGGCTTCCCGCATGGGCTTGGGGTAGATGTAGTCGAGCGCGTGAATGTCGCAAATATCGTCGAACTGGCCGGTCACGCCGAGCCGCTCCGTGACGGCCTCGGCATGGCGGCGCGAGCCGTTGGTGAAGATGAATTTGCGTCCGGGCAGCGCCGCGAGCGCCGCCGCCAGCTCCGGGGAGGGGAGCACGGCGCAAGATCGATGTCGTGCACATAGTCGAGAAACTCATCGGGCGACACGCCGTGGTGCCGCACCAGCCCCGCCAGCGTGGTGCCGTGCTCGTAATAATAAGTCTCGCGCATGCTCTGCGCTTCGGTCGAGCGGGACGCCGAAGCTGTTGCGCGATGAACTCGCCCATGCGCTGGTCGATCTGGGCGAACAGATCGCAGTCGGCCGGGTAGAGCGTGTTGTCGAGATCGAACACCCAGGTCTCGACATGGGCGAAGCCGAAGCCGATCGGCGTCATGTCTTCATTTCGACCCCGTTGCGCCGCCGCCGTTCGATCAGGGTGCCGGCGCCATGCTCGGTGAACAATTCGAGCAGCACCGCGTGCGGCACGCGGCCATTGATGATGACCACGCCCTCGACCCCTTCGGCAATGACGTCGATGCAGCTCTCGATCTTGGGGATCATGCCGCCGGAAATGGTGCCGTCGTCGATCAGAGCTTGCGCCTCGGCGGTGGTGAGCGACTTGATCAGCTGCCCGTTCTGGTCGAGCACGCCCTCGACGTCGGTGAGGAGCAGCAGGCGCTTGGCCTTCGAGCGCCGACGCGAGCGCCGCGGCGAAGGTGTCGGCGTTGATGTTGAGCGTCTCGCCGTCGGCGCCGACCCCGATCGGCGCCACCACCGGGATCAGGTCGGAATTGATGATCACGTCGATGATATGCGTATCGACATAGGCGGGCTCGCCGACAAAGCCGAGATCGACGATCTGCTCGATATTGGAGGACGGGGTCGCGCCAGCGCCGCTCGAGCCGCTTGGCCCGCATCAGATTGGCGTCCTTGCCGGAGATGCCGACCGCCTTGCCGCCTTGGTTATTGATGGCGGTGACGATCTCTTTGTTGACCGAGCCGGCCAGCACCATCTCGACCACTTCGACCGTCTCCCGGTCGGTGACGCGCAAGCCGCCTTTGAACTCGCTCCTGATATTGAGCCGGTCGAGCAGCGAGCCGATCTGCGGGCCGCCGCCATGGACCACGATCGGGTTCACGCCCGGCCTGCTTGATCAGCACGATGTCGCGGGCGAAGTCGGCCGCCAGCTCAGGATCGCCCATGGCGTGGCCGCCATATTTCACCACCACGGTCTTGCGGTCGTAGCGCTGCATGTAAGGCAGCGCCTCGGACAGCATCTTGGCCTTGGCGTGCACCGTGGCGAGGACATCGACCACGCCCGAGGCTGCGGCCGTTTTGGCCGCCGGCGTTCCTTGGCCTTTACCGGGGATGATTTGGTCTTGCTCACCTTGCGCTTATAGCGGCGCGAGGGGCGGAGGTACAAGCGTAAGCCCGATCTGTTCAGACCGCCGCCGCTCGACTATACCTCCCCGAAACGGCGGCCCGCCCGGGTCATATCGGGCCGTCATGGAGGCAAAATCGATGCAGCCGAAGCGGCGCGGGGATCGGCATCCGGAGGCGGTCGAGGGACGGCCTGCCGCAGCCGCAATCGGCGCTGCCGGGCACGAGGCGGCCTGGCGCGGATCGTGGCCGCCTTCTGGAACTCGCTGGGCGGCCTTCGGGAAGGGCTCTGCGACCGAATCGGCGATCAAGCAGGAGGTGGCCATCGCCTGCCTGCTGGTGCCGCTGTCCTTCTTCGTCGCCAGCGATCTGTGGACCTGGGTGGCGCTGATCGCGAGCCTGTTCTTCGTGCTGTCGGTCGAGTTCATGAACACGGCGATCGAACGCCTGTGCAACCACATCCAGCCGGGCCGGCATGAGGCCATCCGCATCACCAAGGATCTCGCCTCGGCGGCGGTGTTCTTCGCCCTGGCGCTGGCCGCGCTGGTCTGGATCGCGGCGCTGTGGGCGCGCTTTGTGAGCTTGATCGGCTAGAGCGTCAGCGCGGCGATGGCGATCGCGGCGCGGAGCTCGGGGATGCCGGTGCCGAAGCGGGACGAAGTGATGAGCATTTGCGGGTAGGCCGCCGGGTGCTTGGCGAGATCGCTCGCGACCTTGGCTTGGACCGCCGCAAGCTCGCGAGGCCTTGGGCTTGTCGGCCTTGGTCAGCACCACCTGATAGGAGACCGCCGCCTCGTCCAGCAGCTTCATGGTCTCCTGGTCGTTCGGCTTGATGCCGTGGCGCGCGTCGATCAGCACGAACACGCGCTTCAGCTCGCGCCGCCCTTTCAGATAATCGCCGATCAGCCGCGTCCAGCCTTTGACCTGCGCCTTCGGCGCCTTGGCATAGCCATAGCCCGGCATGTCGACGAGATAGAGCGACGGGCTTGTCCCCCTCCGGCAGCCTCGCAGGCCGTCCTCCCCCGAAAGGGAGGGGCCGAGCGTGAAGAAATTGAGCTCGCGCGTCCGCCCCGGCGTCACCGACACCCGGGCGAGGCTGGTGCGGCCCGGTGAGCGCATTGATCAGGCTCGACTTGCCGACATTGGAGCGGCCGGCAAAGGCGATCTCCGGCGTGCCGTCCTTTGGCAGCCCGTCGATGCTCGACCACGCCTTTGACGAAAGTGCACGGCTCTTTGAACAGAGCCTCGCCGCGCGCGATGTCGGCCTGCGGTGAAGTCGGTTGTCTGAGTTGAGCCCATAACCACACTCTGTCATGCCCGGCCTCGTGCCGGGCATCCACGATTTTCAGTGAGCGACCTTAAAGACGTGGATGGCCGGGACAAGCCCGGCCATGACGATTTCAGAGAATGGGCAGGAGCAATCACCCCTTGGTCTCGCCCTTGGCGCTCTTCTTGTTGTTCTTGATGCCGAGATTCTCAAGCAGCGGAATCTCCACCCCCTGGCGCGCCATGATCACCGATTGCTGGATCACCGACAGCGTGTTGTTCCACGCCCAGTAGATCACCAGCCCGGCCGGGAACGAGGCCAGCAGGAAGGTGAAGAACACCGGCATCCAGGCGAAGATCTTCTGCTGCACCGGATCGGGCGGCGCCGGGTTCAGCTTCATCTGCACCCACATGGTGATGCCCATGATCAGCGGCCAAACGCCGATCATCAGGAAATGCGGCGGGTCCCACGGGATCAGCCCGAACAGATTGAAGAGGCTGGTCGGATCGGGCGCCGACAAATCCTTGATCCAGCCGAAGAACGGCGCATGCCGCATCTCGATGGTGACGAACAGCACCTTGTAGAGCGCGAAGAACACCGGGATCTGCACCAGGATCGGCAGGCAGCCCGAGGCCGGGTTCACCTTCTCCTTCTTGTACAGCTCCATCATCGCCTGCTGCTGGCGCATGCGGTCGTCGCCGAAGCGCTCCTTGATGCGCTGCATCTCCGGCGCGAGCAGCTTCATCTTGCTCATCGACACGTAGGATTTGTTGGCGAGCGGGAACAGCACCAGCTTGATGCACAGCGTGACGATCAGAATGGCGACGCCGAAATTGCCGACCAGCTTGTAGAAGAAGTCGAGCGCGAAGAAGAGCGGCTTGGTGAGGAAATAGAACCAGCCCCAGTCGATCAGCAGGTCGAATTTGGGAATGCCGTATTTCTCGGCATAGGCGTCGACGATGTTGACCTCCTTGGCGCCGGCGAACACCTGGCCCTTGCGCTTCGCCGGTGCCGCCGGCCGGGATCGCAAGCGGCGATCCATGAGGTAGTCGGTCTGGAAGCGGTCGCGGCCCTCGCCCTGCTTGGTGCCGGCGAATGTTGCCTTCGAAGCCTTTGCCCTGCTCCGGAATGACCACGGTCGCCCAATATTTGTCGGTGATGCCGAGCCAGCCATGCTGGCTCTTGAAGGTGGTCGGCCGGGTTCTCGATCGCCTTCTTGTAGCTGATCTCCTCGAGCCCGCCGTCGTCGACCACGCCGATCAGGCCCTCATGCAGAATGTAGAAGCCTTGCACGTGAGGCGTCTCGTGGCGCGACACCAGCGCGTAAGGATAGAGCGTCACCGTCTCGGCGCCGGTATTGGCCACCTGGTCGTCGATCGGTGAACATGTATTTGTCGTCGATCGAGATGGTGCGCGTGAATTTGAGCCCCTTGCCGTTGTCGTAGGTGAGCGTCACCGGCGAGCTTGGGCGTCAGCGGTCCTTGCGTCTCGGCCGTCCACAGCGTGTCGCGGTGGGCAGGCAGATCGTCGCCTTGCCGGCCGCTCGCACCAAAGCCATGCTCGGCGTAATAGGCGTGCGGGCCGCCGGCCGGCGACAGCAGCACGACATAGCGGGCTCGTGGGCTCGACCGTCTCGCGATAGTCCTTGAGCGTCAGATCGTCGATGCGCCCGCCCTTCAGCGCGATCGAGCCTTTGAGGCTCGGCGTGTCGATGGCGATGCGCGGACTTTGCGCGAGCGCCTCCTCGCGGGTCATGCGTGGCGGCGACCGGGGCGCCCGGCTGCGGCGCGCCGCCTGAGTGCGTCTCGCCGCCTTGCGGCTGCGGCGGACCCTGCTCGGCCTGCTGCTGTTGCTGCTTCTCGGCCGTCGGCGCTCCGGCGCCTGGTGCGGCTTCGGCACGAAGTAATACTGCCAGGCGAACAGGACGCCGATCGACAGGACGATGGCCAGGATGAAGTTGCGGTTATTCTCGTCCATGTCGCTTTCAGCTCAAGGCCCGCAATCGGGTCCGTCGCGCGAGTGGTTAAGTCCGGGATTTTTCGTTCAGCGCTTCTTTGCCGGGGAGGGCGCGTGGACCTTGGCGAGCGCACGTTCAAGGTCCTTGATCAGCTCGGCGAAGCGCCGTTGTACCGTGCCCTCCCGCGCGATCAAAACATAATCATAGCCTTCCACGGCGTGGTCCGGTGCCGGCCAGCCGCACCGCCTCCTTGAGCCGCCGCCGCGCCCGATTGCGGACCACCGCGCCGCCCAGGCCCTTGGTGGCGGTGAAGCCGAAGCGGGCGACCTGTCGGCGTCGTCCGTCCGCCGGTGCGCTTGCGCGCCTGGAGCACGAGCGAAGGCGCGGTGAAGCGAGCGCCACCCCTCACATGCAGGAACTCCGCGCGTGTCTTGAGACGTCCGATCGCCGTCACCGGTGAAGCGCTGCCGGCTTACGCCGACAAGCGCTTGCGTCCCTTGGCTCTGCGCCGTGCGAGCACCTTCCGGCCGCCCGCCGTCGCCATACGGGCGCGAAAACCGTGGCGCCGCTTGCGGACGAGCCGCGATGGTTGGTAGGTGCGTTTCAAGGGAGCATCTCCTGGCTCGATCGTGCCGAAGCGGGACGCGCTTGCAAGCGCTCGCATCGGCGATCCCGGGGCTTATAGGGTGCGGCAGCCGCCGAAGTCAATGCTGGGCAGGGGTCTGCCGGGCCAGCCTGGCATGACGCTGCCTTAATGTTACGCTCTTCGAATCCAGCGAGAGTTGTCGCCTTGCGCAAAAGTCGGCTAATCATAAGGAGACCCTGCCGGTTCAGGCCCCTCGCGTCCGGTCTGCCAGTCTCGAAGCATGCGCCAGCGCCAATGTGCGACCATAACGCCGTTCTGCCGCGCGCATGGTGACGCGGCATCACAATGGCGCGAAGGGCCGTTCCGCATGGGCCGGACACGTGCCAATTTAATCGCTCCAGACGGCCCGACAGGGAGTGGCCCATTGAGCACGAAGTCTCCGCCGGAACAGCGCACGACGCCACCGCGCTGTGGCTCAAGCGGCTCTGGCCGCTCCTCGCCCTGATCGCCGTCGATGGCGCTCGTCTTCGCCATGGGCTGGCACCGCTATCTCACGCATCGGAGGCGCTGGCCGAGAACCGGGAGGCGCTGCGCGGCTTTCATCGACGCCCACATGCTGCTCAGCCTTGCTCGCCTTCGTCGCGCTCTACGCCGCGGTGGTGGCGCTGTCGCTGCCGGGCGGCGCGGTGCTGACCATGGCCGGCGGCTTTCTGTTCGGCTGGTTGTTGGGCGGGCTGGCCTCCATCGTCGGCGCCACGATCGGCGCGTCGATCGTGTTTCTCATCGCCAGGAGCGCGCTCGGCGAATTCCTGGCGGCGCGGGCCGGTCCCTGGCTTTCCCGCTTTCGCCAGGGATTTCAGGACGACGCCTTCAGCTATCTGCTATTCCTGCGGCTCGTGCCGATTTTTCCGTTTTGGCTGGTCAACCTCGCCCCGGCGCTGCTCGGCGTCGGCTTCGTCACCTATGTCGCCACCACCTTCCTCGGCATCATCCCGGGAACCTTTGCCTATTCGCTTGGCCGGCAGCGGCCTCGACAGCGTCATCCGGGCGCAGCAGGCGGCGCACCAATCCTGCCTTGCCAAGATGGGACCGGGAGGCCAAGAGTCTTGCCCGTATGCGCTCGATCCAGGGGCGCTTTTGACACCGGAGCTGATTGCCGGGCTCGTGGCGCTGGGGCTCGTGGCGCTCATTCCGGTGGCGGTCAAGTGGTTCAGGCGCAGGCGCGCCTGAGCCGTGTGGTTATGGGGGACTAGGCGATCATGGAAGAGGTGCTGAAGCCCGACCTCTGCGTCATCGGCGCGGGCTCAGGAGGTTTGTCGGTCGCGGCCGCCGCGGCCCAGTTCGGCGTGCCCGTGGTGCTCATCGAGAAGGGGCGCATGGGCGGCGACTGTCTCAATTATGGCTGCGTCCCGTCCAAGGCCCTGCTCGCCGCCGGCAAGCGCGCCGACGCCGTGCGCACCGCCTCCACCTTCGGCATCGACGTGATCGAGGCCCAGATCGACCATCGCGGCGTCCACGATCACGTGCATGGCGTCATCGCCGCGATCGCGCCGAACGATTCGATCGAGCGCATGACCGGCTTGGGCGTGCGCGTGATCCAGGCGCAGGCGAGCTTCCTCGACAAGTTCACGGTGGAGGCCGGCCGCGTGCTGGTGCGCGCCCGCCGATTCGTCATCGCCACCGGGTCCACGCCGACCATTCCGCCGATCCCCGGCCTCGACGAGGTGCCCTATTTCACCAACGAGACCATCTTCGACGTCAGCGAGCGCATCCAGCATCTCATCGTGCTCGGCGGCGGTCCGATCGGGCTCGAGCTCGGCCAGGCGCACCGCATGCTCGGCTCCCATGTCAGCGTGTTCGACATCGACAGCTTCCTCGCCCGCGAGGACCCCGAAGCCGCCGCCGTCCTGCTCAAGCGCCTGGCCGACACGCAAGTCATGCTCCATCCCAACACGCGGGTGGAGCGCGTCGAGCGCTCGGTGCAGGGCATCGCCGTGCATTTCACCGAGAACGGCGAGCCCACCATGCCTCAAGGGCACCCATCTGCTGGTGGCCACCGGCCGCAAGCCGAACGTCAAGTCGCTCAGCCTCGACCGCGCCGGCGTCGCCTTTACCGAGCACGGCATCAAGGTCAACGACCAGCTCAAGACCACCAACCGCCGCATCTACGCCATCGGCGACGTGATCGGCGGGCCGGCCTTCACCCATCTCGCCAATTATCACGCCGGCATCGTCATCCGGAACGCGCTGTTCCGGCTGAAGCCCGATGCCAGCGCCGGCATCATCCCGCGCGTGGTCTATACCGACCCCGAGCTTGCCCAGATCGGCCTGACCGAGGCCGAGGCGCGCAAGCGCTATCGCCGCATCCGCATCTATCGCTGGCCCTACGCCGACAACGACCGCGCCCAATGCGAGCGCGAGACGGAAGGTTTCATCAAGGTTATCACCAGGCCCGACGGCACCATTCTCGGCTGCACCATTGTCGGCGCCGAGGCCGGCGAACTGCTTCAGATCTGGGTGGTGGCCATGGCGCAGGGACATCAAGATCGGCGACCTGACCTCCCTGGTGCTGCCCTATCCGACCCTTTCCGAGCTCTCCAAACGCGTGGCCTACACCTATTATTTGCCCACTTTGACGAAAGGCTGGCTCCGTAGCATCATTGGTTTCCTGCGCCGCTTAGGATAGCGGCCGAAGCGGAACGCCCGCGATCTCTTGAGTATCGAGTGGTGCTGGTGAAGGACGAGCCTCAGGCGCAGCTGACCGCAAGGCGGCGGATGTCCCGCTACGTGCCGGGACTGTCGGCCAAGCTGCTGCTGCTCACCATTCTGTTCGTCATGCTCGCCGAGGTGCTCGTGTTCGTGCCCTCGGTGTCCAATTTCCGCCGGCAATGGCTGATGGAGCGGCTGGCGGCCGCGCAGATCGCCTCGCTCGCCGCCGAGGCGGCGCCGGGCGGCCAGCTTGCCGTCGATGCTGCGCGACGAGCTGCTGGAGCGGGCCCAGGTCAAGGCCATCGCCGTCAAGCGCGCCGGCTCCCGCGTGCTGATCATCGAGATGGACATGCCGGCCGAAGTCGACGCGTCGTTCGACCTGCAGGACGCCTCGTGGTTCACGCTGATCAACGATGCGCTCATGGTCTATCTCGCGCCCGACGACCGCGTCATCAGGGTGATCGGCGACCCCGGCTTCCATCGAGGGCGAGATGATCGACGTGGTGATGGGCGAGCAGCCGCTGAAGGCGGCGATGATCCGCTATGGCCTCGACATTCTCGGCCTGTCCATTCTGATCTCGATCATCACCGCGGCGCTGGTCTATCTCTCGCTCGATGCGCTGCTGGTCAAGCCGATGACCAAGCTCACCTGGAACATCGTGCGCTTCTCCGAGCGCCCCGAAGATCCGACCAGGGTCATCACGCCCTCCACCCGCCGCGATGAGATCGGCACCGCCGAGCGCGAGCTGTCCTCGATGCAGAAGGAGCTCGCCGAGACGCTGTCGCAAAAGAGCCGGCTCGCCGCGCTCGGCCTGGCGGTGAGCAAGATCAGCCACGATCTGCGCAACATGCTGTCGAGCGCGCAGCTCCTGTCCGACCGCCTGATCACGGTCAAGGACCCGACCGTGCAGCGCCTGGTGCCGAAGCTGATCGCCTCGCTCGACCGCGCCATCAGGCTATGCGCCCGCACGCTCGATTTCGGCCAGGCGCAAGAGATGCCGCCGCGCCGGAAGCGCTTTCAGCTCGCGCCGCTGCTCGCCGAGATCGGCGACAGCCTTGGGCTGCCGCGCGCAGAGGCTCGATTGGACCGTGGAGGTCGAGGAGGGGCTCGAGGTCGACGCCGACCGCGACCAGCTCTACCGGGTGTTGAGCAATCTGTGCCGTAACGCCGTGCAGGCGCTGGAAAGCGAAGGCGAGAGCGGCGGCGAGATCGGCATCGCCGCGCGGCGCGAGGGCGCGGTCGCCATCATCGAAGTGTCCGACACCGGGCCCGGCGTGCCGGAGAGGGCGCGCGCGCATCTGTTCGAGGCGTTCCAGAGCGTGTCGCGCAAAGGCGGATCGGGCCTCGGGCTCGCCATCGCGCATGAGCTGGTGCAGGCCCATGGCGGCCAGATCGCTGCTCGTCAACAACGAAGGCGGCGCCACCTTCCGCGTCACCATTCCCGACGTGGTGGTCGAGCTGGAACGCGCCCGGCAGCGCCGCGCTTGAAGCCGCCTGCTACTCGGTCTTTTCGACCTTCGACGGGCTGCCCACCGGCTTGCCGTCCTTCTCCGCGGTCTTCGGTATAGCTTGTCGCCGTCCTTGGTGATCTTGGTGACCCAGCCCGAATCCCAGGTGATCACCGCGGCGTTGCCCTCTTCCTTCCACATGCCGGCCAGGCCCTCGTTGGCGCGGTCGCCTTTGGCCTTGCCGTCATCGGAGAGCCAGATCGTGAAGGTCTTGCCCTCGGTGTCGGTGGTTTTGTACTTGCCGACGAATCCTTCCGCGGCGAATCCCGCGGCGCTGGTCAGAACGATGGCAAATGCAATGGCGGCAAAGGCCGCGGTGGCTTTGGCGAAGAAACCGGTACGCATGGTTCGCTTCCTCCAATTTTGGGTTTGCGTGCCTATAAAACGGCACGCAATTGTTGATAGTTCCTTAGCCTTGCCATCGCGCCGGTGACAGCTTAGGTAGTTTTTGGCCCAACCACGCGCCCAAGGCCGCCTCCCCGAGGCGGATGGCCGTGTTAGGGTCTCGCCTCACATGCAGGCAAGACGCGCCCGTAGCTCAGCTGGATAGAGCACCAGACTACGAATCTGGGGGTCAGGAGTTCGAATCTCTTCGGGCGCGCCACTTCATTCCTCGGCAAGCAACCCGGCATTGCGACAGAGCCCCGCGCCGTTAAGGACGCGGGGCTCCGCAACATGAGACGTGGCCTCTTGCATGCTTACGGACAGTCTGTGGCCCCGCCCGGTACGGCCGTCGACGCATCTCGTCACGACACAGACCCCGTCGGAGTTGCAGTCGCTACAGACCGTGATGTCGTTCGTGCCGTGCGTGCAACTTTCGGCGCGGGACATCCCGCCGGAGCTCTTAAGCCCGAGCGGCTTCCTCACGTGCTTGGTGACCAGTCGGTCGGCCACCGGGGTGATGCCCTGCGACAGAGAGTTATCGGCCCGAGCCGTCTCGTGCATTGCCGCCGTAACGGCGAACAGCATGACAGCGGCAAGCACGCTGGTTAGCGAAATGTGGGGTTTCATGGTGTGGTCCTCTTTGGTCGGATCGGCCTGAGCGCCAATCTTCCCTTTGGACGAGACGAGGGCGAATTTGGTTCAAAAGCCCGGGATCGCGCCGGGACCTCTCTTGCCGAGGATCTGTGTTCGCCGGCGAGGGACGAGTTGGGCCTAGCCTGATTGCGACGAGCGCGCCGGCCGCGGCAGCGGCGTTGCCCGCGTCATGTCGGCGTCGGCCAAGCGATAGGCCTTGGCGGTCACCTCGTTCAGCGCCGCCTCGACCCGTTGCCGATAGGTCTCCAGCACCGCGGGGCCGGCGTCGCTCGGCACGTAGATCGGCTCGCCCATGGCGATGCCGAGCCGCGAGAACGGCAGGTTGATGGTCATCCGGCTCCACGAATTCACCGAGGCGTAGCGGGAGGTGGCGACCGCGAATGGCAGGATGGGGCGTCCCGAGCGGCTGCTGATCAGCACGATGCCGACGCCGCATTTCCGCGCCGGGCCTGGCGGGATGTCGCCGGTCAGCGCGATGCTGAACCCTTCCCGCAGCGAGGCGATCAAGCCGTGCGCCGCCTCGGCGCCGCCGCGATCGCGCTTGCGCCCGGCGGCTCCGGCGCCGCGCACCAGGCCGAGACCGAAATGCTTGAGAATGCGGCGCAGCGCCTCCGCGTCGTCATGCTTGGCGACGATGGCGCGGCCCGGAATCTCCCGCGGATAGATCGCCGGCAGCAGGAAGAACTGGCCGTGCCACAGCGCGATGATCGAGGGGTGATGCTCATGTCCGCGGCCGACATAGTCGGCCGGGTCGGCGACGATGGTCGAGGTCTTCACCACCAGCTTGATGTAGTTGATGACGATCGGCGCGATCGAGGATCTGCAACGGGCGCCGCAAGCGCACCCTCTGCGCCCGCACCCACGGAATCTTCCAAAGCGACGCCACTGCTACCCCGTTGAGGACCGACCGCCAGCCCGGTCGAAGCCGGGACCATAGCAAAGAACCTTGCGGCCTCAAGCCATGTCGGCCGGGAAGCCCCGAGATTATTCGGGCGGCGGCGTTTTGACGCCTGGAGTGGGTTTTAAGCCGCGTTGGCGGCGGCGAGCCTGCGGGTATGGGCGGCGACCAGATCGGCCTCAACCAGCAGGCGGGCGTCGGCATTTTCGGCCAGCAGGTGGATATGCACCTCGTTGGCCCCGCATTTGGCGCCCTCGTGCCGGAGATGGGCAAGATTGAGCGTCACGGCGTCGTCCTTGGTCTGGCCGAAGGACAGCGCCACCCGGCTGCCATCCTCGTAACGGCGCACCAGGATATAGTTGGCCCGCGGCAAAGCCGGGCAGCCGATCAGGGAATAGACGCTATGCAGATAGCGGCGGCCCGAAGCCCCACGCCAATAATGGAAGGCCTGAGCGAAGGCAGCCTCCGAACAGACCAGCGCCGGCTCGTCGGCCGGGCCCCATTGGGGCGTTTCAACTTCAACTTTGCGCATCCACATAGGATCCCAGCCCGTTAACCAGTAGATCGCTCTGTCAAATGGGTTCCGCGGTGACGAATTCAAGACGGTGGCCCGACTTCTGAAGAACAAAGATAGAACGTGTGCCCAGCCCCAGTCAAGCATTCAAAGGTTAACGGGCTGCCCAATGTCGGGTTCCTTGGTCTTTGCTTCGGCCAAAAGCCTCGCGGAAGCGCCCTCGATGGCGTCTTCCAGGCGGCTCATGAACGCCGCTTTCGCCAGGCCCGGCGGGATCGGATCGAGAATCTCGACCACGATGGTGCCCGGGCGGCGCGTCAGGCTCCGCCGCGGCCAAAACACCCCGGAATTGAGCGCCACCGGCACGCACGGGACGCCGAGTGATTCGTAGAGCAGGGCCACGCCGGTCTTGTAGTCGGGTGGGGCCCCTGGCGCGCGTCGGGTCCCTTCCGGGAAGATGATGATCTCGCGCCCGGCCGCCGCGCGCTTCTTGGCCTCGCGCAGCATGCGGCGCAGCGCCGAGGGCCCCTTGTCGCGGTCGACCGGGATCATGTCGAATTTGTAGGAGAACCAGCCGTGGAACGGGATCCAGAACAGCTCGCGCTTCATCAGCAGCGCCGGATCGCGGAACAGCGGAATGAGGGCGAAGGTCTCCCACGCCGATTGATGCTTGGAGGCCACCAGGCAGGCGCCCGCGGGCAGCTTCTCGGCGCCGCGAACTTCGAGCTTGGTGCCGACGATGGTCTTGAGCAGCCACAGCTCGAACCGGCCATGGAGCGCCAGCGCCGCCATCGCCCAGCGCCGCCGCCCGAGCAGCAGCGGGCTGCCGAGCACGACGAACAAGGCCGTCGTCACGTAAAACAGCACATTGAACAGGAGCGAGCGGGCCATCCGGCCTATGGCTCGGGCGCGTCGGCGGATACGACGGTGCCGCCGGTCAGCATCATGCGCACGAGGTCGGTCGCGCCGAGCCGCCCGAGCGCCGGCAGATATTTCAGATATTCCGACATCAAGAGTTTGGTCGTGCCGGGATAGGTCCACCAGCGCTCGAGATGCACATTGTTGTCGACCACCGCGTAGGGGATCAGGGTCACGCCCGGCATGACGCGGGCCAGCTCGGCCAGGGCGCGCGGCATATGGTAATTCGACGTCACCACGATGATCGAGCCGTAACGATGCAGCGCCACCCATTCGCTGGTCTCGGTGGCGTTGTCGATGGTGTTGCGGGCTTCCTTGTCGATGTCGACGCAGCAGGTGAAATACTGGCCGCCCTGGCTCGCCAGTTCCTTCAGCTCATCGACGGTGGTGGTGCGGTTGACCCCGGTGATGAGGACGCGCTTGGCCTTGCCGGCGGCAAGCAGCTTTATCGCCTGATCGATGCGGGACACCCCACCGGTCAGCACGGCGATGCCGTCGGCGGTTCGCTGCGGCTCACGCTGCTCCCGGCCGATGCTGTTGGCAAACACGATGAAGCCGATGAACAGCATCACCAAGAGCAGGAGCAGGGCATCGAAGATGAGCCTTACCCCACCCAGGAAGCCGCTGAACCTGCCTGGCTTTCGTTCCGTTACCTCCCTCACCGTCTACTCCAGCGTTACCAGGCGGGGGCAAGAATAGGCATAAATCGCGCGCTCATGAAACCCAGCTTTGCGGCCGGCGTCGCCGAGCCGCGCAGCCTTGTCACGCGTAGGTCTTGAGCACGCGGATGACGCCGAGCCGCGAGGTGATCATGCACAAACAGGCCACCACCACGACCACCAGCACGCACAGCAGATAACCCTTGAGATCGAGCTCGCCCGAGCCGATCAGCCGCTGGGTCTCCGCCGCGGTGACGATGCCCCCGCCGAGCATGTGCGTCATCAGCGGCAGCATCAGAAAGGCCAACGCGGCGGCGAGCGCCCCCATCAGCCCGGCCCGCACGCCGAGCCCTAAGAAATGCTGCTCGAACTCGCGGCTGATGAAGCGCTCATTGGCGCCGACGAAATGCAGCACCTCGATGATCTCGCGATTGGAGGCCATGGCGCTCCGGGTCGCCGACACGATCACGGCGATGGTCGCCGCCGCGACCAGCGACAGCACCGCCAGGCCGCCGAGCGCGGCCGAGCGGGTCAGCGTGCGGATTTCCGCCTGCCAGCGGCGATGGTCGTCGAGCGTGACGCCTTCGAAATTTTGCGACAGAGCGGTCTTGATGAGCTGCATGTCGGGAGGATTGGAGCGGTCGATCTCGACCGCGATCAGGCGCGGGATGGGCAATGCTTGCAGCGCGCTCATCTGGCCGAGCCACGGCTCGAGCAGCTTCATGCTGTCGTCGGCGGTGAGCGGCTTGACCCGGGTGATGCCCTTCTGCTTGGCCAGGAACAGCGCCACCAGCGTCATCTTCTTCTCGATATCGGCGCTGTTGACGGGGTCGAGCTCGACCGTGATCTCGCTGGCGATATCGTTGACCCAGGCATTGGCCGACTGGTTGACCATGTACACCGCGCCGGCAGTGAGGCAGGCGAGAAACGACATGATGGCGATCACCACCGTGAGCGCATTGCCGGCGATCGAGGCCGACGGCACGATCTGGGCGGCCGTGGTCTGGAACCGCGCCGGCAGCAACGCGGCCAGCCGCGCCGGCAGCATCCCGGTGAGGAGGCTGGTCCACGGATAGTCCCTGATGCCCGAGAGCAGGGTCATGGCGTTCATTGCACCTGCAAATGGCCGTCGTAGAGCACGAGCCGCGGGGCGTCGAGTTGCTCCATCAAGGCATAATCGTGGGTCGCGATGATGACCGAAGTGCCGAGCCGGTTCAGCTCGACGAACAGCCGCAACAGGCGGTTGCCGATGGCCGGATCGACATTGCCGGTGGGCTCGTCGGCCAGCAGCAGCTCGGGCCGGGCGATGACGGCGCGGGCGATGGCCGCGCGCTGCTTCTCGCCGCCGGACAGCACCTCTGGGTAGGCGTCGATGCGGTCGCCGAGGCCGACCCAGCGCAGCAGATCGGTCACGTCGTCCCGGTAGTCCGATTCGCGCTTGCCCATTACCCGCAGCGGCAGCGCCACATTTTCCCAGGTGGTCAAATGGTCGAGCAGCCGGAAGTCCTGAAAGACGATGCCGATCCTCCGCCTGAGCGCCGAGCGGCCATTGGTCGAGATTTCGGAGACATTCTCGCCGAACACGAAAATCAGCCCCCGCGTTGGCCTGAGCGACATGAACAGCAGCCGCAACAGCGAGGTCTTGCCGGCTCCCGAGGGCCCTGTCAGAAAGTGAAAGGACCCCGGCTGCACGTGAAAGGTGACATCGCGCAAGATTTCCGGGCCCGAGCCGTAGCGCAGCCCGACATTGTCAAAGCGAATCACCCGTGTTCCCTAGGCCTCTTAACATTGCGGAGGACTGGCTCTTTATGCTGAACTCCGTGTCCGGTATCAATGGATTTGGGCGAAGGCATGGGGCCCGGGGCAAATCCAGGATACAAGGCCGTTTTGGCTGTTCCGATGGCAACACTGATTATCTGCCCGAATTGCGATACGCGCTACGAGACCAAGGCGGTGTTCCCGCCTGAGGGCCGCAAGGTCCGTTGCTCGAAGTGCAGCTTTGTATGGCAGGCGCAGCCGGTCACGATGCCGGAGCCTGCGGTGAAGATGCCGCCACCGCCGCCGCAACCTGCTCCCGCGGCCAGGCCGCCTCAGCCGCCGCCTTCGCCACCGCCCGCGCCCACGGTCAATGTGGGGATGGCCGGCTTTGCCGGCATCGCCGGCCCGGCGCCCGCGCCGCGCTACGCCCCGCCCCCTGCCGAGACCGATCTCGCCGCGCAGGTGGCCCAGATCAATGCCGACGCCATGGCCGATGCGCCGGTGGCGCCCCCGCCCGAAAAGCGTGGCGGAATATTCGCCCGGCTGTCCGGCAGGTCTGCTGCGCCGCCGCCACCCCCGCCGCAAGATGCCGCCATGGGCGATGCCGGCCTCGCCGCTCCGCCCATGATGGACGCCTCGATGGGCGACGGCATGGCCGATGCCAGCATGGGCGACGGTTTGGGCGATGCCGGTCTGGACGCCGAACTCGGCATCGACCCGGCCTTGGCCGCGCAGGCTTTGCCCGAAGAGCACGGGCCGCGCCGCATTCCTTCCGTCGTCACCATCGGCTGGCTGCTGCTGGCCATCATCGTGGGCAGCGTGATCGGCGCGCTGGCGCTGGCGCCGTCGGCCGTGATGTCGGTGTTGCCGGGCGCCGCCCGTCTCTACGCCCTGTTTGGCGTGCCGGTCGGCGCGCATGGTCTCGCCTTCGAGGGCGTGCGCTATGGCTGGACCAATGACGGCGGCCAGACCGTGCTCGAAGTGCAGGGCGACGTGGTGAACCTCACCTCGAGCGCGGTTGACGTGCCGACCGTGGTGATCGCGCTGCGCGACGAGAGCGGCGAGGAAATCTCCGAATGGACCACCGAGATCGGTGAGGAGGAGCTTGCCGCCGGCGAGCACGCGCCGTTCCTGCGCCAGATCCCGTCGCCGCCGAGTAATGTCCGCAGCGTCAAGGTGCGCTTCGCCAAGGCCGAGTAGCAATGGCTGAAGCTGCGGCGGCACCACACCATCACGCCGCTGTTCAGCGCCGCTGAGATTGCCGCGCGGGTCGACGCCTTGGCCAGCGAGATCGCCGCATCCTCGCCCCAGGACCCCATCATCATCGCCATCCTGAAAGGGAGCTTCATCTTCGCCGCCGACCTCATCAGGGCGCTGCACCGCGAAGGGCTCAAGCCGGAGATCGACTTTATCTTTCTCGCGAGCTACGGCGCCGGCACCGTGTCGGGCGGCGTCGTCGAGATTTTGCGCGACGTGGAAACCGATCTGGCCGGGCGCGAGGTGGTGATCGTCGACGATATTCTCGATTCGGGCCGCACGCTCGCCTTCGCCAAGGCGCTGCTCGAGGGGCGCGGCGCGCATTCGGTCAAGACCTGCATCCTGATCGACAAGCAAGTCCCGCGCGCGGCGGCGATCGTGCCCGACTTTCTCGGCTTTCGCTGCAAGCCGGTCTTCGTGGTCGGCTACGGCATGGACCTCGCTCACCGCTATCGTGAGCTGCCCTTCATCGGCGAGCTAAGACCATGACGACGCTCACCCTCATCGCCGCGGTGCTGGGCGCGCTGATCCCGCCGGTGGTGATCGCCCAGGCGCTGCGCAGCAAGGCGGCGGACCGTTGGCCGGAAGGGCTGCTGGTCGGGGTCTATCTCGGCGCGCTGGGCGCCGTGAGCCTGATCGACCTCGTCACCTATTTCCGCTGACGACGATCAGAACGGCTTGATCAGCCGCTCGAGATAATCGAGCTCGACCGCGGGGCGCGACGGATCGCCGATGCGCCGGCGCAGCTCGTCAAGCACCTCGCGCGCGCGCTGAACATCGATCTCGTCGGGAATCTGCACCGACAGGCCGAGATCGGGCCGGTTGGAGCGGTCGGGGCGTCCGAGTGGGTCGCGGCCGTTATTGCCGGGGCCTTGTCCGGCCTGCGCGTCGCCGTTCTCCATCATCTGCTCGGCCATCGACTGGGCGCCCTTGCGCAGGCGATCCAGCGCCAGGCTCTGCTGCTGCGTGGCGCGCTCGAGATTGTCTTCGCCGATGGCGTCCTTGGCGTCGCGCATGGCTTCCTCGGCGCCCATGAAATCCTCCGGCGCGTCGCCGCCTTCGATGCGGAAGCGGTCGATCAGACTTTGCAGCCGGTCGCGCAGCTCCTGCTGACGCTCGCCGAGCTTGGAATTTTGGCCTGAGGGCTGACCCTGCTGCGGCTGCTGGCCCATCTCCAGCTGGCCCGGCTGGCGCGGCGAGCCCTGGCCGCCCGATTCGCCCTGGCCCTTCATGAACCCTTGCTGTGCCTCGCCGGGCAAATCCTCGAACAGCGGCGCCATGCTCATGCCGGGGCCGAATTCCATCGGCTGGCCGGGCGGGCTCACCTCGAATTGCTGGCTGTCGCTGCCGCTGCCGCCCTGCTCGCGCTTGGCGGCGAAAGTCTCGTCGAGCAGCTTCTGCTGGTTGGAGACGATGTCGCTCAGATCCTTCATCATGCGGCTGCTGCGCTGCTGTTGCGCGTTCTCGGCGAAATTGCCGGTTTGCAGCCGCTCGAGAATGTCCTTGAGCTCCGACAGCATGCGCTCGGCCATTTCCTTGGATCCCGACTGGGCCAGGTTCTGGATGTTCTTGAGAATCTTATCGAGGTCCTGCTGCGACACCAGCTGATCGCCGTCCTGCTGCGCTCTGCGGCGTCATATTGCCCTTGTCTTGCTGCTGGGAGGCGAGCGCCTGGAGATAGCGCGACAGCGCCGCGCGGAGATCGTCGACCAGACGCTTGATCTCCTCCGGCGTCGTACCTTCCTTCAAGGCCTCCAGCAGCGCGTCCTGAGCGGCGTTCAAGGCGCGCTCGGCCTCGGGCAGGTCGCCCTCTTCGATGCGCAGCGCCGTCTGCCACAACTGCTCGACCACGGACGCGACGCTCTCGCGCGAAGCATCGGTGCGCAGCCGCCAATAGGCGTTGCGCAAGGCAAGATAGACCGTGCTGTCCTCGATCACCTTGTCGCCGCCCAGCGTCAGCGCCTCGAGCGCGCCGGCGACGCCCTCGGGCGCGGTCGGGTCGCGCACCAGGTGCTTGCGCTGCTCGACCACCGCCTTGGCCAGCGGCTTGGTGAAAACCCGCTCCGGCAGCACGAAGTCATAAGGCACGCTCTCGCCCAGCTGCCCCGCTTGGTCGCGGGCGATCAGGGTCATGCGCACCTTCAACCCGGCCCAGGGATGGGCGGTCAGGTCTTGCGTGGCCTTGCCGTCGACCCGCTTGGCATTGGCGCGGGGCAATTGCAGCGGCATCACCGGCGGCTCGAGCAGCGGATCGGCGTCGAGCTTGGCGGCGGCCTCGGCAGGCACCGGCGCCAGATTGCGTTCCTCGCCTTCGCCCAGCGCGAAGCGGGCCTGAGCGCTGGCCACGCCGTTATCGTCGTCGGCGCGGAACACCAGGCGCAAGGCGCCGCGCGGCGTGGCGGTCGGGGTGCCCATCAGATTGATGGTCGGCGCTTCGTCCTTGATCAACTCGAACCGCCATTTGGACACGGTCTGGCCGCTGATCTTCACATCGGCGCTGAGCGGCTCGGTCAGCGGCACGGTGAACTCGACCAGCCCTTCGCTGCCGCCGGTCTTGGGCTCGATTGTCTTGGCCTCCGCCACGCCGTCTTGGCTGGTGGTCAGGCTGACGGTCTCGCCTTGCGGCGCGTGGGTGCGCACGATCAGCTCGCTCCGCTCGGGCACCGACAGCGCGCGGAACAACTCCGCGCCCGCGCCGACCTTCTCGCTGCCGTCGGCCAGCACGATCGGCGCGACGCCGGTATAGACCGGCGGCGTCACCCAGGCGTCGAGCCTGAGCAGCGCCGGGGCGATCGAGGCGCCGGGGGTGAAAGCCGCGCGCAGGCGATCCCAGCCATTGCCGCCCGACGCGATCAAAGCGGCGACCACGGTGAGTCAGCGAGGGCGGACCTGATCGCATAAGGGTCCTCGCGGTCGGTGCGGGGCTTTGGCCATGACGGCTTGAGCCTGGCGATCAGGCGCGACAGGCGCGTGCGGTGGACCGCCCACAGCGCCGCCGTCTCTTTTGCCTGCGTGGCGGTAAGATGGTCCTCATAGGAGGAGGCCGGCCGGTGCTTGATGCCGGCGTGACGCTCGAGCCGCCGCAACGCCTCCTGGCGGGTGGGCAGCGACAGTCTGACCAGCGGCAGGAACGAGACGATCAGCGCCAGGGCGAACCCGCCAAGCACCACGCGATGCATCAGCGGCGGCAGCAAGCTCCACAGCTCCAGCAGCGACACCACCAGAAAGACCGCGATCACCAGGAACGGCCACAGCAGCCCCTCCCAGACGCGCTCGGCGAACAGCGCAAGCCAGCTCAGCCGCACGCTGCGCTCGAAGCGCCTGGCGAGCGCGCTATCCTCAGCCCCCTTGGGTGAGGGCTCCTTTGGGCGAAGTTCGGATCGCATCGTCTTCATCTTACACGGGGCATGGCCAACGACGGTCAATTTGGGGAGCGAAGCGGGCGAAAGCGAGGCCCGTTAACCGGAGCTTCCAAGCTCACAGCCAGTTCGGCAGTCGCTCCTTGGCCAGCATGTCGTCGTAGCTCGGCCTCGGCCTTGTCACACTATAACGGGTCCCGGCCACGAGCACCTCGGGCACGAGCAGCCTTGAGTTATACTCCGAGGCGAGTACTGCACCATAGGCGCCGGCTGTCATCACGGAAATGAGATCGCCCGCATTAAGTTCCGGTAAGGTCCGGGCCAGGGCGAGGTAATCGCCGGTCTCGCACACCGGCCCGGCCACGTCGGTAACGATGGTCGGCGTTCCCGGCGCAGGCTCCATCACCGGCAGGATCTCGTGATAGGCCTCGTACAGCGTGGGGCGCATCAGATCGTTCATCGCCGCATCGACGATGGTGAAGGTCTTCGACGCGCCGCGCTTCACATACAGCACGCGTGAAACCAAGATGCCGGCATTGCCCGCGATCATGCGGCCCGGCTCGAACAGCAACCGCACGCCGAGGCCGCCGACTTCAGCCGCGACGAGCTTGGCATAATCCTCGGGTAGCGGCGGCGCCGGCTGGTCGCTGGCGATAGGGGATGCCGAGCCCGCCGCCGAGATTGACGAAAGTGATAGTGACCCCTTCGGCGCGCAGATTGCCGACCAGCTCCTTCAGCAGAGCGAAGGCGTTGCGGAACGGCGCCAGGTCGGTGATCTGGCTGCCGATATGCATATGCACGCCGGAGGGCGCGATGCCGGGCAGGCTGATTGCCAGCGCGTACAGGGCAGGGGCCTCGGCGAATGGCACGCCGAACTTGTTCTCGGCTTTGCCGGTGGCGATCTTGTGGTGGGTCTTGGCATCGACATCGGGATTGACGCGAATGGCGATGCGCGCGCTGCGTCCGTTCGCAGCGGCGACTGCGCTCAGCGCCCTGAGCTCGTCCTCGGACTCGACGTTGAAAGCGAAGATGCCGGCCTCGAGCGCAAACGCCATTTCCGCGCGCGTCTTGCCGACGCCCGAGAATACGATCCGCTCCGGCGACACCTCGACCGCAAGCGCGCGCCTGAGTTCGCCCTCGGATACCACGTCCATGCCGGCGCCGAGCCGGGCCAGCGTGGCGAGCACGCCGAGATTGGAATTGGCCTTGACCGAATAGCAGACCAGCGTGCCGGGCGCGGCGGCGAACGCGTCAGCGAACACGCGGTAATGACGCTCGAGCGTCGCGCTGGAATAGCAATAGAACGGGGTTCCTACCGCGGCGGCGAGATCGGCAAGATCGACCTCCTCGGCGTGGAGCACGTTGTTGTGGGACACGCCGGGCCGGTAGGCGAAATGATGCATCGGAGAGAAATGGGTCTATTCGAGCAATTTGTCGATCCACAGGCGCCGCGCCGGAGCCCGGGACATTTTGGTGGACTTGTCGGCGGCGGCCTCAGGATAAGTCGCTTTCGGCCGGTCCAGCGAGCCGCGGCGTCCGCACGCCGATAGCCCGATCGTCAGCACCAACACCAGCGATAAAAGGATGCGCAACGCGCTTCCCATGGTCGTGTCCCTGTCCTCAAGCCTGTTAGCGGCTCTTCACTTATCCTTTTATCGCGTTTGGCCGTCCTTCTCCAAACGCTTTATCCACCGCCTCGCCTCCCGTTTGACGTTTGACGGGGCGGTTCCGCCATAACTGGTCCTGCTTTTGACCGATCCGGCGACGTCGAGCGCGGAAAACACCTCCTCGGTGATCCGCTTCTCGACCGTTTTCAGGTCGGAAAGCGGCAGCTTTTTGAGCTCTGCGCCCCGTGATTCGGCCAGGGCCACGATTTTGCCGGTGATGTGGTGGGCCTCCCGGAACGGCAGCCCGAGCTTGAGCACCAGCCAATCGGCGAGGTCGGTTGCGGTCGAGTGGCCGGCTCCGGCGGCGCGCTTCATGGCCTTGAGGTCGGGCTCGAAATCCCCGACCATACCGGTCATGGCGGCGATGCCGAGCTTCAGCGCGTCGAGCGCATCGAACACCGGCTCCTTGTCCTCCTGCATGTCCTTGGCATAGGCGAGCGGCAGCCCCTTCATCACCATCAGCAGCGCCTGGAAGGCGCCGGCGATGCGCCCGGTCTTGGCCCGCACCAGCTCGGCGGCGTCGGGATTCCGCTTTTGCGGCATGATCGAGGAGCCGGTGGTGAATTTGTCGGACAGCCGCACGAAGCCCCATTGCGGCGAGGTCCAGTTCACCACCTCTTCGGCCAGCCGCGACAGATGCATGGCGGCGATCGCCGCCGCCGCCAGAGTCTCGAGCGCGAAGTCGCGATCGGACACCGCGTCGAGCGAGTTCGCCGCGGGCCGGTCGAAGCCGAGCGATTTGGCCGTCGCCTCCCGGTCGATGGGGAACGACGTGCCGGCCAGCGCCGCCGCGCCCAGCGGGCACTCGGCCAGCCGCTTGGCCGCGTCGGCGAACCGGCCGCGGTCGCGCCCGAGCATCTCGACATAAGCCAGCAGATGATGGCCGAAGGTGATCGGCTGGGCGGTTTGGAGATGGGTGAAGCCAGGCATCACCGCGCCGGCAAATTCGAGCGCCTTGGTGGCGAGCGCCAGCTGCAGCACGCCGAGCGCGCCGTCGAGCGCGCCGATCTCGTCGCGCACATAGAGTCTGAAATCGGTCGCCACCTGATCGTTGCGCGAGCGTGCCGTGTGCAGCCTGCCGGCCGCCGGGCCGATCAGCTCGCGCAGCCGGCTCTCGACATTGAGGTGAATGTCCTCGAGCGACCGTGAGAAGGTGAACGTGCCGCCCTCGATCTCGGCCAGGATGGTGTCGAGGCCGCGCGCGATCTCGTCTGCCTCGGACGCTTTGACGATGCCGGTTGCGCCGAGCATGGCGACATGCGCCTTGGAGGCGAGAATGTCGTGACGCCACAGCCGCTTGTCGAAGTCGATGGAGGCGTTTATCTCCTCCATGATCTCCGATGGACTTGCGGCAAAGCGGCCGCCCCACATGGTGTTGGTCATCGCAGTCGAGCCTGGGCCAGACGAGGGTGAGCGGGAAGACGTGAGCAAACGCAACGAACGCAAACGCGCCGCGCCGCCGGCCATCTATCTCGTCGCCGCATTTATTGCGGCGATCGCCGGATTCGGCACGGTATATGTGAGTTTCGCCCCCTCTGACAATGGCCGCGGGGACGGAACCGACATGTCAGGCCCGGCCGGACAGGGGTCGGGGACCGGTGGAGAGGCCGCCACGGGGCCTCTCGCCGGCCTCAATAATGGCGCCATGGCGCCCCTTCTGGTCCGGTCGAAGCCGCTCGAGCTGCCGGCATTTACCTTCGCCGGCGCCGACGGCAAGCCCAAATCCCTGGCCGATTTCAGCGGCAAGATCGTGCTGCTCAACATCTGGGCGACCTGGTGCGTGCCCTGCCGCGAGGAGATGCCGGCGCTGGACCAACTCGAGACCAAGCTCGGCGGCAAGGATTTCGCGGTCGTCGCGGTTAATATCGACAAAGGCGGATCCGAACAAGGCTGCGGCGTTCTTGAAGGATACCGGCGCCACGCATCTGGCGCTCTATACCGACCCGACCGGCAAGCTGTTCGCGACCTTGAAGGCGGTGGGCATGCCGACCACCCTGATCATCGGCCGCGACGGCAAGGAGATCGCCCGTCTGATCGGCCCGGCCGACTGGGCCTCGCCGGAGGCGGTCGCGGTGATCGAGGCGGCCATCGCGGCGAATGGTTCGGGCGCCTCTTAGCGGCTCATTGCGCCACCGGCTCGGGCTGGTTTTCGACGTCGAGCCGCATGATCCACTCCTTGGGATTGTCGTAGGCGGCCTCGCGCACCCGGACAAACGGGTCGTCCGGTCCCATGACATAGGTCAGGTCGCTGGTCCCATCCGAAAATGTGCTTCTCTTCTCCGTCCAGTTCGGACCGAGGCAAGGCTTGAGATAGACCTGGAGCGCGGTCGCCATGGTGTCCATCTCGGCGATGCTGGCGAAGCCTGACAGCAGGCAGCTGTAATAGCGCCTGATCTTGCCCTCGTAGGTCCAGTCGCGAACCGTGCAGTCTTCGAAGCCCGGCAGTTGGATTCGCGCCGTCCAAATCTCGGAGCTCTTCGGTCCCAGGATCGAAACGAATTTGGTCTTCGCCGCGTCCACGACCCGCCCGAGGTCGCCGCAAAACGCCTGCGGCACGGCGCGGCCGTTCGGACCGACGATCACGTTAGGACTCCGCGCCAGCCAATACCAACCCGCCGCGCCAAGTCCGGCCACGACGACGAGGCCGGCAAGCCCGAGGGTGAGCGGCTTCAGCCGGGTCTTCTTCGCCGGCGGCACCGGGCCCATCAGGGGTGAGACCGGGGCGGCCGGCGCCTTGCCCTTGACGCCGAGGATCTGCTCGATGGCGCGGACCAGCCTCTCGATATGCATGTTGAAGTCGCGCCCGGACTCGACCTCGAGGGCGTTGCGATAGGCAAAGTCTCTTATCGCCTCCGGCAGATCGGCCGGGTCCGGCATCGACGTTCCGTCGAGCAGCACCGGCAGAACGGTGATGTCGCGCTTGAGCGCGGTCTCCAGCTCGACCCGCACCGGATCGGCTTCGTTCATGATGCGGAGCTTGCCGCCGGCCCGCGGTCCGAGCCATTTCTCCCCGACCACGGCGATCATCAGATCGCTGGCCTTCAGCGCATCGTCGATATGCTTGCGGAAATCGACGCCGAACGGGACGTTGTCGATGTCGATGAACAGGCTGGTCTTGCCGAAATGCTGGGCCAGCCGGTCGAAGATGCGCCCCGCCATGGCGGAGTCGGACCGCCGATAGGAGACGATGATCTTCGGATTTTGACCCTCTGCGGCCATGACGTCCCCAGGACTTAACGGGGCAAGACTAGATCAGTTTGAGGCTAGGATCGAGATGCGGCCGCGATGTCATTTGACCGGGACCACGGCGTCCTTGTCCAGGCGGTAGGTATATTGGCAGGTCTCCGCCACCGGCTTGTTGCACGGCACGCCGGAGGTGGTGACATAGAGCATGGGCTTGCCGCCGCTTTTGCCGAATTTGTAGCTCTTCACCAGATCCTCGAACACGACGTCCCAGGCCGTCCCGCCGTCCCAGAAGTAAATCTGCAGCATGCAGCCGGCCGCGCCGCAGACCGGATTGAGGCCGCCGTCGCATTTCATCTTGGCATAATCGGCGATCCAGTCCTCGCCGCCGTCGCCGTTCAGATCTTCGACCCTGAGCACCGCGTCCATGTTCGGTGTGCCATCCATGTTCTTGCAGGACATCGCCGCCTCGGCGATCGCTTCGGCGATATTGTCGGGCGGCTCGGCCGCGCGGGCCGGCGCGAGCGCCAATCCGAGCATGCCCAGCGCCGGCAGCGCGACACGGAGAATTTTGGGAGTGAGGAGGCTCAATTTAGCGGGCAGACGTGCTGCGCGATTTCGATTTCTTGCGTACGACCCGCTTCTTCACGGTGGGCTTGGCCCCGCACACGCTGTCGCGAAGATGGGTCGGCCCGCGAATCCATCGACGCCTGGATGGCAAGCCCGTCGATGCTGGTGCCGAACAGCGACTTCCAGAAATAGCGCTTGAAGCCGTTGTCGAGCAGATCGACGGCGCGCTCGCGGCGCGAGGCGATCGAGGGCTCGCCGAGAATGACGGCGACCAGCTTGCGGCCATCGCGGGTGGCGCTGACCACGATGTTGAAACCGGAATCGCAGATGAAGCCGGTCTTCATGCCGTCGGCGCCCGGATAGCTCACCAGCATGCCGTTATGCGTGCGGACCATCTGCTTGCCGACCTGAACCTGAATCGCGGTGAAGAAATCGGCATATTCGGGGAATTCGACGATGATGGCGCGCGCGAGCTTGGCCAGGTCGCGGGCGGTGGTCACTTGGCGCTCGTCGGGCAGGCCGTTGACATTGGCGAAGGTGGTGCGCGTCATATTAAGACGCCGGGCCGCCTCGTTCATGCGTGCCACGAATGCCTCCTCGCTGCCGGCGACCGTCTCGGCAATCATCACCGCGACGTCGTTGGCCGACTTGACGATCAGGACCTTGAGCGCGGTGTCGAGCGGGATCGACTCGCCTTCTTTCAACCAGAGTTTGCTCGGGGCCTGCTCCGTTGCCTTCTTGGAGCAGACGGCGCTGGTGTCGGGCTTGACGGTGCCGGCCTTCAGCGCCTGGAACGCGACATAGGCGGTCATCAATTTGGTCAGCGAGGCGGGGAACCACAGCGCGTCGGGATCCTCGGCGTAGAACACGGTGCCGTTGAACGGCTCGAACACCAGCGCCGGGCCTGCCGCAGCGGCTGACGGGGCCGCCAACACGGCTCCAATCAGGAGGCCAAGACCGGCGCGCCGCAGCATCATGCTATTCCCTCATCCCCCTTGAGCGCGTGTCGCGCTTTTAGCCAGCGCCGGTTCGCGCGAACGGCCGGGTCGAACCCCAAACGGTGGTAGCCCCCCGGCACCACGGATCGGCCCGACCCCCATAGTGAATCGAAATTCGACTGTTCCATGGCACGGGCCAAATGGGAGCCGTTAGCGAGCGGCTTCGTTCCAGTCGAATCGCGAAATTCAGCTAAGCCGCATCAGCGGCGGAGAGTAGCGCGCTTATGCCAATTCGCAACTGCGAAATTGGCCGCAGCGTGGCCCGCGACAACACGCCGGCCGGGCTCAGTTCTTGGCGATCAGCACGGCGCGGAAGTCGTTGACATTGGTGAGCGTCGGACCCGTAACCAGCAGATCGCCGAGCCGAGAGAAGAAGGTCCACGGATCGTTGTCGGCCAGCATGGCCTTGGCGTTGATCCCGCCCTTGGCCGCCCGCGCCAGCGTATCGGGATAGATCAGCGCGCCGGCATTGTCCTCCGACCCGTCGATGCCGTCGGTGTCCCCGGCCAGCGCGTAGATATCGGCCATGCCGTCGAGCGCGATGGCCAGCGCCAGCAGGAACTCGGTGTTGCGGCCGCCTTTGCCTTTGCCCTTCAGCGTGATGGTGGTCTCGCCGCCGGAGATCAGCACGCAGGGCGGCTGCTCGGGCTGACCGCGCATGGCGCATTGACGGGCGATGCCGGCATGGACCAGCGCCACGTCGCGCAACTCGCCTTCGATCGAATCGCCGAGGATCACCGGCGTCACCCCGGCGCGGCGCGCCACTTCGGCCGCGGCCTCGAGCGAGGCCTGCGGCGTCGCGATCATGATGTTCTCGACCCGCGCCAGACGATTGTCGCCGGGCTTCGGCGTCTCGTCGGCATGGCGCAGCCGCATGCGCACGGCGTACGGCACCTCGATGCCGTATTTCGCGATGATGGCGAGCGCGTCCTCATTGGTCGATGGGTCGGCCACGGTCGGCCCCGAGGCGATGATCGAGGGATCATCGCCGGGCACGTCGGAGATCATCAGCGCCACGATGCGTGCCGGCGCCGCCGCCGCCGCCAGCCTGCCGCCTTTGATGGCCGAGAGATGTTTCCGCACCGTGTTCATCTCGGCGATGGTCGCGCCGCTCTTCAGGAGCGCCTTGTTGACCGCCTGCTTGTCTTCGAGGCTGAGCCCCTCGGGCGGCAGCGCCAGCAGGGCCGAGCCGCCGCCGGAGATCAGGCACAGCACCAGATCGTCCTCGGTCAGTCCCTGGACCAGCTGCAAGATGCGCTCGGCCGCCTTGCGCCCGGCCGCGTCGGGCACCGGATGGGCCGCCTCGACCACTTCGAGACGCTTGGTCGGCACGCGATAACCGTAGCGGGTGACCACCAGCCCTTCGAGCGGCCCGTCCCAGGCATCCTCCAGCGCCTTGGCCATTGCGCCGCTGGCCTTGCCGGCGCCGATGATCACGGTGCGGCCCTTGGGCCTTGCCGGCAGGTGCGCCGGCACGCAGATAGAGGGCAGGGCAGCCTCCACCGCGGCTTGGAACATGGCCTTTAGCAGCTCCGGCGGCGTCATTGTTGGGATGTCCCTCGCGCTTTAGGGCGTTGAACCTGCACAGACGATTGCAAGAAGGCAAGCGAATGAATTACCTTGCCCATTCCTTTTGCAGATCAGCTCGCAAGTCCTGGGGGCCAAGGCGTTATGTCAGTTCAGTCGCGTGAAGATGCCGAAAAACCGGGCAAGCGCTCCCACGACCAGCACAAGAACCCGAAATCCGACATCGAGATCAGCCAGGCCGCTGTGATGCGGCCGATCCTCGAAGTGGCGGCCGACAAGCTGGACATTCCGGCCGAGGACCTTATCCCTTACGGCCACTACAAGGCGAAGGTCTCGCTCGACTATATCGCCTCGCTCGCCGGCCGCCCCAACGGCAAGCTGATCCTCGTCACCGCCATCACCCCGACCCCGGCCGGCGAGGGCAAGACCACCACCACGGTGGGCCTGGGCGATGCGCTGAACGACATCGGCAAGAAAGCCATCATCTGCATCCGCGAGCCGAGCCTCGGCCCGTGCTTCGGCGTCAAGGGCGGCGCGGCCGGCGGCGGCTACGCGCAAGTCGTGCCGATGGAAGACATCAACCTGCACTTCACCGGCGACTTCCACGCCATCGGCGCCGCCAACAATCTGCTCGCGGCGATGATCGACAACCATGTCTATTGGGGCAACAAGCTCGACATCGACACCCGCCGCATCAGTTGGCGCCGCGCCGTCGACATGAACGACCGCGCGCTCCGCTCGATCGTCACCTCGCTCGGCGGCGTCGACCAACGGCTTCCCGCGCGAGGCCGGCTTCGACATCACCGTGGCCTCCGAGGTCATGGCGATCTTCTGTCTCGCCTCCGACCTTGCCGATCTCCAGCGCCGCTTCGGCCAGATTCAGATCGGCCAGACGCGCGACAAGAAAGCGGTCACCGCCAAGGAGCTGTCGGCGGCAGGCTCGATGGCGGCTCTGCTCAAGGACGCGCTGGCGCCGAACCTGGTGCAGACGCTCGAGAACAACCCGGCCTTCATCCATGGCGGCCCGTTCGCCAATATCGCGCATGGCTGCAACTCGGTGATCGCCACCAAGGCGGCGCTCAAGCTCGCCGACTACGTCGTCACCGAGGCCGGCTTCGGCGCCGATCTCGGCGCCGAGAAATTCTTCGACATCAAATGCCGCAAAGCCGGCCTGAAGCCCGACTGCGTGGTGATCGTGGCCACCATCCGCGCGCTGAAGATGCATGGCGGCGTGGCCAAGGATGACCTCAAGAAGGAGAATTTGGACGCGCTGGAGAAAGGCTTCGCCAATCTCGAGCGCCATGTCGAGAACGTGCGCAAATATCACGTGCCCGTGGTCGTCGCGGTCGAACCGCTTCTCCAGCGACAGCGAGGCCGAGATTGCGCTGCTCAAGCGCCTCTGCTCCACCATCGGCACGGAATGCGTGATGGCCGACCATTGGGCGCAAGGCGGCGAAGGCGCGGTCGAGCTGGCCGAGACCGTGGTCCGCACCATCGACACCAAGCCGAGCGATTTCCGGCCGCTTTATCCTGACGACATGTCGCTCTTGGACAAGACCCGCACCATCGCCCAGGAAATCTACGGGGCCGAGGACATCACCGCGGATAAGAGCGTGCTGGACCGCTTCGCCGAGCTGGAGAAGGCCGGATTCGGCAAATTTCCCATCTGCGTCGCCAAGACCCAATACAGCTTCACCACCAACCCGGACGCCAAGGGCGTGCCGCTCGGGCACCTCATTCCGATCCGGGAGGTCCGGCTTTCGGCCGGCGCCGAGTTCGTGGTGGTGATCTGCGGCGACATCATGACCATGCCGGGCCTGCCGAAGGTGCCGGCGGCGAACAATATCGAGCTTGCCCCCGACGGCCGAATTACCGGTTTATTCTAGCCGAGGAAAGAGGTTGCAAGGCTCAACTGCGAACGCTAACACCCTTGTCCGCGAGTGATGCCCAACCCGACTCAAAGTCGGCAATAGTTTAAGGGAAGAAACGAATGGCTGGAGCAAGAAGGCCCGGGCGCAATTTTCTGTTCGTGCCGGGACCGACCAATGTGCCTGATCGCATCCTGCGCGCCATGCACGCAGCGATGGAAGACCATCGGTCCCCCGACTTCCCCAAGCTTACGCTGCCCCTCTACGAAGACCTGAAACGAGTCTTCAAGACCAGGGACGGCCATGTCGTCATCTTCCCGTCGAGCGGCACCGGCGCCTGGGAATCCGCCCTCACCAACACCCGGTCCCCCGGCGACAAGCTGCTCGCCGCCCGGTTCGGCCAATTCAGCCATCTGTGGATCGAACTCGCCCGCCGTCACGGGCTCGAGGTCATCGTCCAGGAGGAGGAGTGGGGCACCGGCGCCAATCCCGAGCGCATCGAACAGGCGCTCCGCGAGGACAAGAATCACGAGATCAAGGGCGTCATGGTCGTCCACAACGAGACCGCGACCGGCGTCACCAGCGATGTCGCCGCCGTGCGCCGCGCCATCGACGCGGCCAAGCACCCGGCGCTGCTCTATGTCGACGGCGTCAGCTCGATCGCCAGCATCGACTTCCGCATGGACGAGTGGGGCGTCGATCTCGCCATCACCGGCTCGCAGAAGGGCCTGATGCTGCCGGCCGGTCTCGGCATCGTGTGCGCCAGCCAGAAGGCGCTGGCCGCGATGAAGGATGCCAAGTGCCGCCGCGCCTATTTCGACTTCAACGACCAGATGAAGGCCAACGCCACCGGCTATTTCCCCTACACGCCGGCTCTGCCGCTGCTGCACGGCTTGCGCGAGGCGCTCGCCATCCTCGACGAGGAGGGGCTCGAGAACGTGTTCGCGCGCCACCGTCATCTCGCCTCCGGTGCGCGCGCCGCGGTCAAGGCCTGGGGCCTCAAGCTGTGCGCCAAGGAGCCGAAATGGCATTCCGACACCGTCAGCGCGATCATGGTGCCGCACGGGTTCAACGGCGCCGACGTGATCGACCGGGCCTATCGCCGCTACAATCTCGCGCTCGGCGCCGGGCTGTCGCAGATGGCGGGCAAGCTGTTCCGCATCGGGCATTTGGGCGATCTGAACGAGTTGATGCTGCTCGGCGCCATTGCCGGCGCGGAGATGGCCATGAACGATGTCGGCATCGATGTCGAGCTTGGTTCTGGAGTGGCGGCGGCCCAGGCGCAGTTCCGCGGTGCGGAGCAGGCCAAGGAAACGAAAATCGCCGCCGAGTAGGGCAGGAAACGCGGGGCTAACGGCGAATACGCCGGTCTCGCCCGATTTGATTTTGGTCAAGACCGCCGGCGCCTTTTTCAGCTAGGTGCCGGGGGAAGGTGAAGCATTGCGCGCGTCAGGGGCTTCCCCGCCGCGCGCTGGAGTAGGGGATTAGTTCGTGCAGCACGCGATCGTGTTTCTCGATCGAGAGTCGGTCGACGCCAACGTCCGCAGGCCGAATTTCCCGCATAGCTATAAGGAGTATCAGTCGACCTGGTCGCCTGAGGATGTGGTCGCGCGCCTCAAGGACGCGACCATCGCCATCATCAACAAGGTGCCGATGCGGGCCGACACGCTGAAGCAGCTGCCCAAGCTCAAGCTGATCGCGGTGGCCGCCACCGGCACCGACGTGGTCGACAAGGCCTATTGCAAGGCGAACGGCATCACCGTCGTCAATATCCGCAACTACGCCTTCAACACCGTGCCGGAGCATGTGCTGGCGCTGATCTTCGCGCTGCGGCGCAACCTGTTTGCCTATGTCGAGGACACGCAGGAACGGGGTGTGGAACAAGTCGAGCCAGTTCTGCTTCCTCGACTCACCCGATCCGCGACATCGCCGGCTCCACGCTCGGCATTGTCGGCTATGGCGCGCTCGGCAAGTCGATCGGCAAGCGCGCCGAGGCGCTCGGCATGAAGGTGCTGCCCTACGATATCTTTCCGCAGCCGGGCCTGGTCGATTTCGACACCATCCTGCGCGACAGCGACATCATCACGCTGCATGTGCCGCTGACGCCCGAGACCAAGAACATGATCGGCGCCAAGCAGCTCAAGATGATGAAGCCGACCGCCATCCTCATCAACACCGCGCGCGGCGGCCTGGTCGATGAGGCGGCGCTGGCCGAAGCCTTGAAGAACGGCACCATCGCCGGCGCCGGCTTCGACGTGCTGACCGTCGAGCCGCCCAAGAACGGCAACATCCTGCTCGACCTCAAGCTGCCCAATCTCATCATCACGCCCCACGTCGCCTGGGCCAGCCAAGAGGCGATGCAGATCCTGGCCGATCAGCTGATCGACAACATCGAGGCGTTCGTGGCCGGCAAGCCGCAAAACGTCGTCCAAGAGTAAAGAGGCCAAGCGATGAAGAAGCTGCTGTTCCTGTTCGACACCGATGCTTACGCGAGCCGTGTTCGACACCGTGGTCGCCTATGATGGCGGCGCCGACCGCGTCACCGGCTATGCCAATGTCACCCCCGACAATGTCGGCGCACTGGTCGACGGCACGATCTTCACCCGCGGCGGCAAGGACAAGCAGAACACCGCGATCTTCGTCGGCGGCGGCGACATGAACAAGGGCGAGGCACTGCTCAAGGCGGTGAAGAAGCGCTTCTTCGGGCCTTTCAAGGTCTCCGTCATGCTCGACTCCAACGGCTCCAACACCACCGCGGCGGCCGGCGTGGCCTTGCTCGCCAAGGCTAAGAAGCTCAAGGGCAAGAAGGCCGTGGTGCTGGCCGGCACCGGCCCGGTCGGCATGCGCGCCGCCGCCTTCCTCGCTCAGGAGGGCGCCGAAGTGACCATCACCTCGCGCACCAAGGAGCGTGCCGAAGCCGCCGCCAAGGCCATTGAGGCCCGCTTCGGCGTCAAGGTGAAGGGCGTTGCCGGCGCCGACGACAACGAGCGGAGCGAAGCGGTCAAGGACGCCAACATCGTCTACGCGGCCGGCGCCATCGGCGCGCAGCTGCTGCCCGCCTCCGCCTGGGTCGACAACAAGAATATCCAACTGCTCGCCGACGTGAACGCCCAGCCGCCGCTCGGCATCGAGGGCATCGAGGCCACCGACAAGGGCAAGGACCGCGACGGCAAGCTTGCCTTCGGCGCGCTCGGCATTGGCGGCCTCAAATTGAAGCTGCACCGCGCCTGCATCGGCAAGCTGTTCCAAAGCTCCGAAGGCGTGTTCGACGCCGAGGAGATCTACGCGCTGGCGAAAGAGATGGCCTGATGGCGGCGATCAAAGACACCGAGATCGAGCCGTTTCTCGACGCGCTGGCGAGCAATAGCGCGACGCCGGGCGGCGGCAGCGCGGCCGCCATCATCGGCGCCATGGGCGCGGCGCTGGTCAGCATGATCTGCAACCTCACCATCGGCAAAAAGAAATATGCCGACGTGGAGGCCGAGCTGAAGGGCGTGCTCGCCAAGGCCGAAAAACTGAGGCGCCGGCTGACCGGCATGATCGAGGATGACGTGCAGGCGTTCGACGCGGTGATGGCCGCCTATGGCATGGCCAAGGAGACCGACGCCGACAAGGCCGCGCGCGGCGAGGCGATCCAGGCGGCGCTCAAGCAGGCGACCGATGTGCCGCTGCGCTGCTGCCACGCGGCGCGCGAGGTGATCGACCTGGCCGCAATCGCCTCCGACAAGGGCAATCTCAACGTGATCTCCGACGCCGGGGTCGGGGCGCTGGCCGCTTATGCTGCACTGCGAAGCGCGGCGCTGAATGTTTTCACCAATGCAAAAATGATAACCGATAGGACTTTCGCAGAGGCTAAGCTCAAAGAGGTGAATGAGCTGCTGGCCGGAGCCGAAGTGGCGACCGAGAAAGCCTATGGAGTCGTGAAAAGCAAATTGAGCTGACGCAATGGGGCGCCAAGCCCCGCCGCACCCAATAAGGGAGGAGACTGTGGACGTTCACGAGTACCAAGCCAAAGAATTGCTGGCCAGCTTCGGCGTGCCGGTGCCCAAGGGCTCGATCGCCTTCAGCCCGGATCAGGCGGTGTTCGCCGCGACCGAGCTCGGCGGCTGGGCCTGGGCGGTGAAAGCGCAGATCCATGCCGGCGCGCGGGGCAAGGCCGGCGGCATCAAATTGTGCAAGACCTATCACGAGGTCCGCGATGCGGCCGCCGCCATGCTCGGCAAGCGTCTGGTCACCATCCAGACCGGCCCCGAGGGCAAGCCGGTGCAGCGGGTCTATATCGAGGTGGCCGAGCCGTTCGACCGCGAGCTTTATCTCGGCTACGTGCTCGACCGCAAAGCCGAGCGCATCCGCGTCATCGCCTCGCAGCGCGGCGGCATGGAAATCGAAGAGATCGCCAAGGACGAGCCCGAGGCCATCCTCCAGGTGGTGGTGGAGCCCGCGGTCGGCTTGCAGGCCTTTCAAGCCCGCGAGCTCGCCTTCCAGCTTGGCCTCAGCATCAAGCAGGCGCAAAGCGCGGTCTCGACCATCATGAACGCCTATCGCGCCTTCCGCGATTGCGACGCCACCATGCTGGAGATCAACCCGCTGGTGGTGGCCAAGGACGACCGCGTGGTCGCGCTCGACGCCAAGATGTCGTTCGACGACAACGCGCTGTTCCGCCGCCACAACGTCGCCGACATGCACGATCCCTCGCAGCAGGATCCGCGCGAGGCGCAGGCCGCCGAGCACAATCTCAATTATATCGGGCTCGACGGCGAGATCGGCTGCATCGTCAATGGCGCCGGCCTGGCCATGGCCACCATGGACATGATCAAGCATGCCGGCGGCACGCCCGCGAACTTCCTCGACGTCGGCGGCGGCGCGTCGCCCGAGCGCATCGCCACCGCGCTCAAGCTGGTCCTGTCCGACCAGAAGGTGCGCGCGGTGCTGGTCAACATCTTCGCCGGCATCAATCGCTGCGACTGGGTCGCCAAGGGCGTGGTCCAGGCCTGCGAGACGGTCGACGTCAAGGTGCCGCTGATCGTGCGGCTGGCCGGCACCAATGTCGAAGAGGGCCGGAAAATTTTGGCGGAGAGCGGGTTAAAGCTCATCACCGCCGAGACTTTGGCCGAAGCGGCCGAGAAGGCCGTGGCGGCCTGCCAAGGCAAGCTTGCGGCGTGATGCGGGACCGGGAGTAAACACATGAGCATTCTGATCGATGAAACCACGCCGGTCCTCGTGCAGGGCATGACCGGCGACAAGGGCACCTTCCACGCGAAGGAGATGATCGCCTACGGCACCAACGTGGTCGGCGGCGTGACGCCCGGCAAAGGCGGCGGCAGCCATCTCGACCGCCCGCTGTTCAACACCATGAAGGAAGCGGTCAAGGAGACCGGCGCCACCACCTCCATCACCTTCGTGGCCCCGGCCTTCTGCGCCGACGCCATCATGGAAGCGGCGGACGCCGGCATAAGGCTGATCTGTTCGATCACCGACGGCATTCCGGCCCAGGACATGATGCGGGTGAAGCGTTATCTGATGCGCTATCCCAAAGATCGCCGGCCGATGATGGTCGGGCCGAACTGCGCCGGCATCATCAGCCCCGGCAAAGCCATGCTCGGCATCATGCCCGGCCACATCTATCTGCAAGGCAGCGTGGGCGTGATCTCGCGCTCGGGCACGCTCGGCTACGAGGCCGCATCGCAGATGAAGGCCAAGGGTATCGGCATCACCACTTCGGTCGGCATTGGCGGCGATCCGATCAACGGCTCTTCCTTCCTCGATCACCTCGCTCTGTTCGAGGAGGACCCCGAGACCGAGGCGGTGCTGATGATCGGCGAGATCGGCGGCCCGCAAGAGGCCGAGGCCTCAGCCTGGATCAAGGACAATATGTCGAAGCCGGTGATCGGTTTCGTCGCCGGGCTTACCGCGCCAAAGGGACGGCGCATGGGCCATGCCGGCGCCATCATCTCTGCCGCCGGCGACAGCGCCGCGGAGAAGGCCGAGATCATGCGCTCCTGCGGGCTCACCGTGGCGCCCAATCCGAGCGAGTTCGGCTCGACCGTGGCGGGCGTCTTGGGGTCGCGTCCGGAGCGCCGGGCGGCCGTGTGAGCAGGCGCGTTGCAATTGAACGGCGCGCTACTCTAACAACCGTCATGGCCGGGCTTGTCCCGGCCATCCGGACCCGAGTAGCCGGGCATGACGATTCAATCAGGACGGAGTGCGCTATAAGGGGCGCTGGTGCCTGGGCGCCCTTGCGCGCCGCCAATGCCGTTCTAAACCGAGTGTCTTGCGTCGCCATGAACGAGGATCTGACCCCCACCCGCGCCGACACCGAGCCGCCTTCGGCCGTGATCAGCGGCATTTCGGCTAAGGAGGCGAGCGACCTCCTGCTTCAGCTCCTGCTCGACGTGGTGCGCCGCCACCAGCCTGAGATCGAGCCGGCCTTGCGCGGCGGCGCCAATATCTCCGACTTCACCCCCGAGCTGATGGCGCGCGCGCTTCAGGCGCAAGGTATCCTGTTTCAGCTTTTCGCCATCGCCGAGCAGAACGCCGCCATGCGCCGGCGCCGGCACATCGAGCGCACCCGCGGGCGTGAGGCATTGCGCGGCAGCTTCGACCATGTGCTGGCCGAGGCCGCCCGCGACGGCATCGCGCCGCAAGAGATCCAGACGCTGCTGTCGGGCCTGCGCATCAGGCCGGTGGTCACGGCGCATCCGACCGAGTCGAAGCGCGTCACCGTGCTGGAAAAATATCGCCGGATCTATCTCCTGCTCCGCGAGCTGGAGCAGCCGCGCTGGACCGAGCGCGAGCGGGCCGCCCTGATCGGCGATCTGCGCGACCAGATCGAGCTGGTGTGGATGACCGGCGAGCTGCATCTGGAGAAGCCGACGGTGCAGCACGAGGTCAGCCGCGGGCTCCACTTCTTCGACGAGGCGCTGTTCGAAAAAGCGCCCCAGATGCTTCAGCTGATCGACAGCGCGCTCGAGCAATATTATCCGGGGACCAGCTTCGAGGTTCCCCCGTTCCTGCAATTCGGCTCATGGATCGGCGGCGACCGCGACGGCAATCCGTCCGTCACCACGCAGGTCACCGCCTGGACGCTGCGCCAGAACGCGCTGGCCGCGCTGCGCCATTACAGCACCCGCATCGTCGGGCTCGCCCGGGCCCTGTCCATCACCGAGCGCGCGCTGCCGGTTCCGCCCGGCTTTCAAGCCGAGCTCGGCCGCGCGCTCGAGGGCAGCGGCGAGGGCGACGCCATCAGGAAGCGCAACCCCGGCGAGCCCTACCGTCAATTTCTCTCCATCATGCTGCGCAAGCTCGACGCCACCATTGCCCGCGTGCAGGGCATGGATATCGGCGGACCCGGCGCGCCCTATCTCAACGCGGATGAGCTGATCCAGGATTTGCGCGTGATCGAGACCGCTCTGGAGGAGGCGAGCAGCCCCTCGATTGCCGCCGATATCGTCAAGCCGGTGCGCCGCGCCGTCGAGATCTTCCGCTTCTCGACCGTCAGGCTCGATCTTCGCGAGAACACCACCAAGACCACGGCCGCGCTTCAGGCGCTGTGGTGGACATCGGCCGGGCATGGTGACGACAGCCCGCCCGAGCTCGGCAGCCGTGACTGGCGGGCATGGCTGTTCCGCGAGCTGGCGCGGCCGCTGACCGGCCCGCGGTTGATTCCGGAGCTTCCCGCCGAAGCGACCGAACTGATCGACATGTTCGGCCAGGTGGCGGAAACCAGGCGCGAGCTGGATCGCGACGCGTTCGGCTCGTTCATCCTGTCGATGACCCGCTCGGTCGACGACATTCTCGGCGCCTATCTGCTGGCCAAGGAGGGCGGTGCCTTCCTCGACGCCGCGGGCACCGAGATTTGCGCGCTCCCCATCGTGCCCCTGTTCGAGACCATCGCCGATCTCAGGGCCGCGCCGATCATCATGAGCGAAGCGCTGTCGGTGCCGCTGATCCGCCGCTCCACCCATTGGCAGGGCAATGTGCAAGAGGTGATGATCGGCTATTCCGATAGCAACAAGGATGGCGGCTTCGTCGCCTCCAACTGGGAGCTGGCCAAGGCGCAATCGCAGCTGACCAAGGTCGGCGCCGAGATGGGCACGGCCATCGCCTTCTTTCATGGCCGCGGCGGCTCGGTGTCACGCGGCGGCGCGCCCACCGGCCGCGCCATCGCCGCGCAGCCCGCCGGCTCGATCCGCGGGCGCTTCCGCGTCACCGAGCAGGGCGAGGTGGTGTCATATAAATATGCCAATAAGGGCACCGCGCTCTATCAAATGGAGCTGCTCGCCTCGAGCGTGTTCGAGCATGCGCTGAAATCCGAGCGCGAAGAGGCGCTAAAGCCCAAGCGCGAATTCGACGACATTTTGGAGGCGCTGTCGGGCGCCTCTCGCGCCGCCTATACCGGCCTCGTCTCCCATCCCGGCCTGGTCCAATATTTCCAGGCGGCCAGCCCGCTCGAGGAGATTTCCCTGCTCAATATCGGCTCGCGGCCGGCCCGCCGGTTCGGGGCGCAGTCGCTGGCCGATCTCCGCGCCATCCCGTGGGTGTTTGCCTGGGCCCAGAACCGCCACATCATCACCGGCTGGTATGGCGTCGGCAGCGCCATCCATAGCCTGCTCCAGGTGCGCGGCCAGCAAGGCGAGGCGCTGCTGCCGCGGCTGTTCCAGGAGTTCGCGCATTTTCCGCCTGATCGTCGATGAGGTGGAGAAGACGCTGCTGCTGGTCGATCTCGACATCGCCCGCGACTATGCCAGCCTGCTCGCCGACGACGGCGTTCGCGCCACCATTTTGCCGATGATCGAGCAAGAGCTTGCGCTGACCCGCGAGATGGTGCTGAAAGTGTCGGGCGGCGGCGAGATCGCCGAGCGCTTTCCCGAATATCGCCGCATGCTCGCCTCGCGGCTGCCCACCGTCAACGAGGTCAATCGCGAGCAGGTCGAGCTGCTGCGGCGCTTCCGCGGCGCCTCGACCGAGGCCGAGCGCGAGGCTTACAAATCCGCATTGCTGTTATCCATCAACACCGTTGCCGCCGGTCTCGGCGCCACAGGCTAAACAGGAGGGAGGACTGAAATGAGCTTTACCCTGATCCAACAGGCGACCCCGCGTCTCCACCGTTCCGAGCTTGCCGTGCCGGGGTCCAACCCGTCGCTGTTCGAGAAGGCGGCCAAAGGCGGCGCCGACATTATCTTCTTGGACCTCGAGGACGCGGTCGCGCCCGACGACAAGGAGCAGGCGCGCAAGAACATCATTCAGGGCCTCAACGACATCGACTGGGGCAGCAAGACCATGATGATCCGCATCAACGGTCTCGACACCCATTACGCCTATCGCGACGTGGTCGACGTGGTCGAGAACTGCCCGCGGCTCGACATGATCCTGATCCCCAAGGTCGGCGTGCCGCAGGACGTCTACGCCATCGACATGCTGGTCACCCAGATCGAGCAGTTCAAGAAGCGCGAGAAGAAGATCGGCCTTGAGCTGCTGATCGAGACCGCGCTCGGCATGGCCAATGTCGAGGCCATCGCCACCGCCTCCAAGCGCAACGAGGCCATGAGCTTCGGCGTCGCCGACTATGCCGCTTCGACGCGGGCCCGCACCATGGGCATCGGCGCGCCGCATCCGGACTACGGCATCCTGTCCGACAAGGACCCGCAAGGGAATCGCACCTATTACTGGAACGATCCCTGGCATTACGCGCTGTCGCGCATGATGGTGGCCTGCCGCGCCTACGGGCTTCGCCCGATCGACGGGCCGTTCGGCGATTTCTCCGACCCCGACGGCTATCTCGCCGCCGCCAAGCGCGCCGCCGTGCTCGGCTTCGAGGGCAAATGGGCGATCCATCCCTCGCAGGTCGACCTCGCCAATCAGGTGTTCACGCCGTCCGAGGCCGAAGTGACCAAGGCCAAGCGCATCGTCGAGGCCATGAAGCAGGCCGCCAAGGAAGGCAAGGGCGCGGTGTCGCTCGACGGGCGCCTGATCGACATCGCCTCCATCCGCCAGGCGGAGGCGCTGCTGAACAAGGCCGCCGCCATGGGCATGGGCTAGCGGCCAGCGCCAGGCGCGTACGCCATGGCGAAGAAGCCCGACGAGCCGGAGGATCTCCCCGCGCCGCCGGAAGGCCTGACGCGCGAGGAGACCCGCTCGGTGGCCAAGCGCCGCAAGCTCCGCGCCGCGGTGGTCTACGAGATCATCCGAACCGAAGGCGAGGGCGAGCTCGCTCGCAGCTTCTCCGCGTTGTGGTGGTCGGCGCTCGCCGCCGGGCTATCGATCGGGTTTTCCGTGCTCGCCCAGGCGCTGCTCAGATCCTATCTCCCCGGAGTGCCGGGTGCGGCCATCATCGAGAATATCGGCTACTCGGTCGGCTTCTTGATCGTCATCCTGTCGCGCCAGCAATTGTTCACCGAGAACACCCTGACCGCGGTGCTGCCGGTCATGGCCGGCCGGCAATGGAGCCGGGTATGGGTCATGCTCCGATTATGGGGCATCGTGCTGCTCGGCAATCTCGTCGGCTGTCTGCTGTTCGCCAGCTTCCTCGCTTATTCCGGCGCGCTCACGCCGGACTTCGCCGCTTCGGTGCACGCCATCGGCGCCAAGCTGATGGCCAATACGCCCCTGGAAATGTTCACCAAGGGTATCGTCGCCGGCTGGCTGATCGCGGCGCTGGTGTGGATGCTGCCCTCGGCCGAAGGCACCGAGATCTTCGTTATCACGCTGATCACCTATCTGATCGCGCTCGGCGGCTTCACCCATGTGGTGGCGGGCTCGGCCGAGGCGCTCTATCTCTGGCTCGCCGGCCATGACAGCCTGATGCATGTGGTGTTCGGCTTCTTCCTGCCGACGCTGGCCGGCAATGTATTTGGCGGCACGCTGCTGTTCGCGGTGCTGAGCTACGCGCAGGTGCGCGAGGAGATCGACGAGCGCTAGCGGTGCGCACGCATCTGCCTGGAACCAAATCACCGCGTGAAGCATTTTTTAGATGGGACGGGGCTCATCCAACCGATCCGATCCGTGTCTCGACACACGCTCGGAAGCCCAAGGAGAGTCCATCATGAACCGTTTGATCGCCACCACGGCCGTCGCGCTGGTGCTTGGTCTGGCCCCGGCGCTCGCTGCGGAAGACTCCGCGACGCCTCCGACCGGCGCCGGCGTTTCCCCCGAAGCCGCCAAGCAGGCGACCCAGCCTGACGCCGGCTCGGCCGACACCTCCGGCGGCGCCGCTGAGCAGAGTTCGGCGCCTCCATCCTCAGGTGCCGCCAGCGCCATGAAGTCGACCGAGGGCCAGAGCTCCGACACGTCCGGCGGCGCGAAGGAGCAAAGCTCGGCGCCTCCAGGCTCGTCTGCTGCCGATACCGCCAAGCCCAATCCGACGCTTGGCGCCGACAGCAACAAGCCGGATCAGGACAGCTCGACCGAGTAGCAAGCCTCCAGCTGAACAGTGCGTAGGACGGGGTCGCCGAGCTTGGGCGACCCCGTTTCCGCATATGCTTCTGCGGCCCTGGACCGCGCAACCCCCGCTTCAGCCATAATCTGGCCGCGCCGAGGCCGTTGAGTGCCGCCGCCTCGGCGCCGGCCTCGCCGGCTGGCCGAAGATCACAATGGGAGGGAAAAGTCGATGAAACTCAATATCGCCAAACAGCTGATTGCCGGTGCCGTGATTCTCGGCTTCGCCGGCGCGGCGCAAGCGGAGTCGGTGACCATCACCCCTGCGGTGCAACAGGACTGCGAGTGGGACTACCACAATTTCTGCAGCCAATATGCGATCGGCTCCGAGCTGCTCGATATCTGCTTCAAGCAAAACGGCCCCAAGCTGTCCAAGCCCTGCGTCGACGCGCTCATCGCCGCGGGCGACACCTCCCAGGAATATGTCGATCAGCAGAAGAAGCTGGCCGGCCACTAATCAGCGGGGCGGGATGAGCTCTTGGCTCGGCCGCCGGTCGCCGCACGGCATCTGCCAAGCGGCGCCCTCGGTCCGGCGCGCGTTTCTGCGCCCGCCTTCGCCGCCGGCATAGGCTTGGTTGAGCGCCTCGAGCGGTATGGGCACCCGCCGCAAAGCGGGTGCCCAATAAGGGAGGAGGAAGAGATTGTTGGTCATGAGACCAGCAAACTTTAGCGGGTCATGTAGCTGTTCGGGAAGCCTTCGGCCAGCACGGGCGCGGCAGAGGCGACGACGAGCGCAACGGCGAGGATGAGCTTCTTCATGATGGTTCTCCTTTAGGGTCTGGCCGGTTGATCTGACATTCGGCGGCTGGCCAAATGTGCCGTTCGAACACCAGATAGGTGGGCCCAAGGAGAGCGCATTCCCAATAGCGTCTGGCTATGGAGTCGGTGCTTTCGGCGACGACGGAGAACTCTTGGCGGGGGCGAACGCAACGAAGTCCAAAACGGTCTTGCAGTTTGCGACGAAGCTTTCCGTGCTGAGAACGCCGTTCTCGACCCAGCCTTCGGTCGGGTGCGCGCTGGCGATGACCGCAGGAATCCTGAGGAGGGCCAAAGGCCCGTCTCGAAGGATCGAGGCGCAAGAGTCATCAACCGGACGCGAACGCGCCGCGGCAAGGCGCCCGTATGCCTGGTCGTAGACCGAGCACATACTCCATCCCTCCCCTCGAAGGGGAGGGGGGCGCGCTACTTCGAGCGCGCCGGGTGGGGTGAGAGTTTTCGTATGCGCTATCGCTTCGCTACTCGAGTGCAACAGCCCCCACCCCAGCGTCGCAAAGCGACGCCGGACCTCCCCACAAGGGGGAGGTATGAAGAGAGGATCTCATGACTGATACTGACGGCCCAAACGCCCGAAATGACATTGAGGCGCTTCGCCGCTTCGCCGATATGCTGTGTCTATGGCGGCTCTGCGCCAACCCATCCTGCCGGCGCGCGCAAAGCTGCCGCGGCCGCGCCCATCTCTGCGCCAAGCGCAATTTCGGCGCCGTGCCGGACGGCGCGCGCGAGTTCTTCGAGGCGCTGCTGGCCGCCAAATATGCCGGCCTCTCCTTCGATGAGTTCAAGAGCGAAATGGAGCAGAGCGAGGAATTGGCTTCCTTCTCGGCCTGGCGCAAGGCGGCCGAGGCTTCGCCGCGATGTCTCCTCCTCTCGTCATGCCCGGACTTGTTCCGGGCATCCAATAGGGCGCGCAAAGCGTCTTGCGGAAGTCGCGATTGGATCGCCGGGACAAGCCCGGCGATGACGAAAAAGGGGAGGGTCATCGCCTCCGGCGCTCAAGCTGCGCGAAGCGCGGGTGCGCAACTCGGTATGCACCCTGTTGCGCAAAAGCCAATGTTCACAACTTTTTGCCCGCGGCTGCCCGGCAAGGGGAACGATCGCGCCGTTTCGGTTTACACTCCCAACTTGAGTCGAGACCGGGGGGATTTTCCGATGCGGACCACATGCGCGACCTGGCTGGTTGCTTGCCTTGCCGTCCTTGGCTGCGCCGGCGCGGCCCAAGCCAATTCCTACAGCAAGGCGGTGACGAAATTCTGTGCCGCCGACTATCACAAATATTGCGGCGAATATGGGCTCGAAAGCGCGGCCTTGCGCAGCTGCATGGACCGGGCGGGCAAGAGTCTGTCCAGCGCCTGCGTGAAGGCGCTGGTGCAGTCGGGCGAGGTCAGCCAAGCCGAAGTCGACCGCCGCAAGCACTGATCGCGAACGAAGCTCCCGCTGGCGGGTTGCCCGGTCAGGCGGGGCAATCCACGCGTGGCGGCGATGCGGCACGCATCCTGCAAGACGTCCCGTTGGTCCATCGAGCAAGCGGTCCCGCGCGCCGTAAAATGGCCGTGAGGCCGGTCTAGTCCGGATGTTCCGCGCCCGATTTCCACCCACGCGCGCGGCGGCGGTGACTAGAGATTAGGCGCGGGCCACGCCCCTGATGCGGCAAACAAGGGGAAGATCAATGAGCAAACATCGCAAAACCTCGGGCCTTAAGCCCCCAGGTGACAAGAAGCAGAGGTCCAACGGCAGGAGAGAGCCGAAGGACAAGACGGTCGCCGCCGAATTGGCCGCGGTCATGCGTGAGGACATGGCGCCCGAGCCCGTGCCAGCGGCCGCTCAGCGTCCGGCGCCTGCTCCGGTGCCGCGCGCGACGCCGGCTCCGGTGCCGCAAGCGGCGAGCCCCGCAAGCGCGAAAGAGCTCGTCAACAAGGCCCCGCCCCGTCCCGTGGTCGCGAAAGAGCTCGGTCAAGGACAAGGCCCCGGCCAGTCCGGCGGTCGTCGAAAAAATCGGTGCGGACAAGGCGCCCGCGCCGCCGGCTCAGCTGCTCGACACGGCCGTCGACAGCTTGGGTCGCTCGCTCAAGGCCGCGGGGCAGGGCACCGTCGCGGTCAATTGCAAGCTGATCGACTTCGCGCGGGCCAATATGTCGTCGAGCTTCGATTTCGCCATCAGACTGGCCTCGGCCTCGAGCCCGATGCAGATCATGCAGTTGCAGGTGAGCTACTGGGATGAGCGCATGAAGGCGATGGTTCGCCAAGCCGAGGAGCTCCGCGCGCTGTCGGCCGATCTGATGGCCAAGACCAACGAGCCGCTCCGCGAGCATATGCGGCGGCGTCTCGCCCCGCTCGCCGGCTGACGCGGAACGTCGCCGGTGGCGGTGAAAGCCGGAAGCCTGCTGAGCGGCCTGCCGTCGCGGCGGCTTGGCGGCGAGGCGGTAGAGACGCTGCTGGAGCGGCCAGGCCTGCGCATCGAGCGCATCGTCTCGACCGGACAGGTCACGCCGGAAGGCCAGTGGTACGATCAGGACAGCGACGAATGGGTGTTGGTGGTGACGGGCCGCGCGCGGCTCCGCATCGACGGCGAGACTGAGGACCGGGAACTCGGCGCGGGCGATTTCATTTTCCTTCCGGCGCATTGCCGTCACCGAGTCGCGTGGACTGAGCACGAGCCGCCGACGGTATGGTTGGCGATCCACATATTCACCAAATGCTAACTGGAACAGCCGAAAGCGACGTGACGACGCAGTCAAAATGAAGGAGGAAACGAATGGCTGGGCAGGAAGTTACCCGTGAGAAATTGGCCGATCTTTTGAACGAGGACCTGTCGCGCGAATATCAAGCGATCATCGCATATGTCGTTTATTCTCAGGTGCTTAAGGGTGCCGAATATATGAGCATCGCCGCCCAGCTCGAAGAGCACGCCCATCAGGAGCTCCAGCATGCGCTCACCCTCTCGCGGCAGATCGACTATCTCGGCAAGATGCCGAGCGTCACGCCCAAGCCGGTGAAAACCTCGGACAAGGCTCGCGACATGCTGAAATTCGACCTGGATAATGAGAACGTAACCATTCTCAACTACCAGGACCGGATTCGCCAATGCGAGGCTCTCGGCGAGTTCGCCATGGCGGAGCAGATCAGAGAAATTCTCGTGCAGGAGCAGGACCACCAGATCGATCTGGCCACGGCTCTCGGCGAGGACGTTCCGGACGTCAGTCGCTTGCGCAAGCGCAAGAGCTGACGCCCCAATAACAGGCAGGGAGCGAACTCCAGACCGCAAGTGACCAAGGAGGAATGAGGCTATGCAAACCACTTGGATGCCAAGCACCGAAAGCGGTGTGATTCACAACCGGGCAGAGCTGCCTGACAGCGTGTTCGCCTTCCCGCGGCAGCGCAAAGAGCCGCTGACCGATGCGGACCATGTGCGAAACGCACTCGCCCGGTTCGATCAGGTCGAGGGCGTCTCCGACTCGGATCGGGATCTCGCCTTCGCCAATATCAGGGCGGCGGCGCGGTTTTACGGCGTCGAATTGCACGAGAAGAGCTGGCGCGATCTCGGCAACTAGACTTCCGATTTGCACAGGCTTGAAGCGGCCCAGGATCCCGTCCTCGGGCCGCTTCGCTTATTGCTCGTCCGGCTCGGCATCCGGAAACGCGTCGGGCGCATCCAGCAAGATCTTCGACATGGTCCAGCGCGGCTTGAGCGTCTCCTGGATGTCGTCGATGCGCCAATGGCCGTCCTCCGGCACGAGCGTGTAGAGCAGGTCGCGCGGCTCGCCGAAATTCTTGAACGTCGCCCGTATCTCCGCCCGCGCGGCGTCTTGTGAAACCGGCACGATCTCGAGCGCGGTCAACTCCCAATCCTGACCGTCGACGATCACGTCCCAGTCGAGCCGGCCGACTTCGCCTTCCGGCGTCTCCTTCGCGTCCTTGTCGATCAAGGCCTGGAGGCGCTTGCTGTAAACGCCGGGCAGCCCAGGCATGGTGTCCTCGCCATGGCCGACATCGGTGTAGCTCCTGGTAGAGCGCGGTGATCAGCGTCACCGGATCGTTGTCGACCTGGACCAGAGGCGACGCCGCGGCGAGCGCGAAGGCGAGAATGACGAGGCTGAAGCGACGCATTGAAATTCCCGGCAAGAGGCTAGTCGTCCTCATGACAGCCTTCTTCGGGGCTCCAGGCCATGCCCGGCTTGCATCCATGCGTTGACGGCCGCGGACCTTTGGGCGCCACATAGCCCGGCAGGCACTTGCCGTTCTGTGCGTGGAAGCCCGGTCCGCAATAGCCAACGGCCTGGTTCCTGCTCATGCACTTGCCGTCGACGGTGATCTGTCCCTTGGCCGCAGCCCGACTTTTTCGTCGTGGCCTTCTTAGCCGGCTTCACGGACGGTCGGCCGCTCGGCGTTTCGGCGCTGGGGGGCGCCGTCTCGACGGGCGGCGTCGCGCTGCCGAGCTTCTTGACATAGGCCCGGGCCAAGTCGGCATGAAACCCCGACGGATAACTGGCGACGAACGCCTCCCACGCCTCGACCGTGCCGAGGTCCTTGGCGCTGTCGAACGCCTCCTTCTCGGCATCGCCTCCGGAACCAGAGGTAGCGCTCGCCGCTGGCGGGCTTGCCTCGGCGAACGTCTCGCAGGCCTTGACGTATTGTTGGATCTTGTCGCGCCCGCGGCTGAAATCGAGCGAGGCGGCCCTGTAGCCCGGCACCAGATAATCGAGCGAGTCCTTCTCGGCAAAAGCCCGCCACAGCGGATCGTCATTGCCGATATCCAGCTCCACGCCGTTCAAGCCTTCCTCGCCGGTGGCGCGAATGATCTTGCCCTTGAGCACATGGTCGAAGCCGCCGCCGGACATGCGCAGCTCGGTATCCTTGCCGGTCTCGAGATCGCCGATATCGGCGCCGAACGTGACGATGGAGAAATTTGCGCCGATGCTCGAGCTGTGCACGCAAGCGCCGCTGACCTGGATATTGTCGGTCTCCGGCACGCCATATACGAGGCGCGTGGTCTTATAGCCGGGATCGGCGGCCTGGAAGAATTGCCACTCCATGGCGTCCGCGGCGCGGCGGCGCGGGTGGCAAGCGATGACAGGCCTGCGGCACTTGCCAGCAGGCAAAAGATTAGAGTCGTGAGGTTGGGGGACGCCATGAATGAGCCTTTCTCCGGTCCGCTCGCGGATCGCCGCCGGGGCGAAAGGCCCAACCCGCGGCAATGAGAGTATCAACTTGCTCCGTTCCCGGATAGAGATCGCAGCCAGCCGCGCGCCTACGCCATAGGCATCACTCAGTCCATCTTCTGATACGTGTTCTCAAGCTCGTCCTGCACCACGGTCGCCGTGCCTTGTGCGCCGAGCACCAAGTCCTTGTCCGGCACCATGGCCGAATAGCGCCAGCCCGAAGGCAGCTTGAGCCGCGCACCGAGTGTGGGAAGATCGTCATAGCTGAGCGTCTTGTCGACGATCTGTGAATAGGCCTGCATGACATAGCGGTTGCCGTCCGCCGCTTCGAGCAGGAACACCGGTTGTCCGGCCTTGAAGGTATAGAGCGTGTCGCGGTTGATGGTCTGCTCGCGATAAGGCCGGTGCAGAAGATCGAGCAGGCCGACATCGATCGTGGCACGCTCGGTGAGCTTGAGGCCGCCGGCTTCGATCGTCTCGCCGGACTTGGTGGCGCCGCTGGCCGCGATCGAATCCATGATGAAATAGCGGGGCCCGTTGAGCAGCACGGTGAGCGCATCGAAGCGCTGCTTCATCGCGTCTTCGGTGATGGTGTCCCACGCTGCAGCGGGGCAGTCGTTGAGGCCGAGCGTGTTGTAGACCGTGGCGGTGAGATGCAATCCGGTGCGGACGATGGGTATGATCTCGCAATAGCGGGCGTTGCGCACGCCTTCGATCATGTTGCCCTCGACCACAGGCTTTCCTGGCTCGGCGCGGAGTGCCGCTCCCCCGAGAGCGATCAGGAATGTCGCGAGAACAACGATCCGCATGGGGAATCCCGCTAATGTCACCGCGCATTGTTAGATCGCCGTGGGTTAACCGTCGGCGAAGGACCGGGGCTAACGATCTATTTCTCGCTGTGCAGGCGCTCGGCGATCCAGGCGGCCAGTCGCTTCCGTCCCCAGCCATGCGCGCTGCGCAGCACCCGCCCCATATTCATAAAGCCGTGGACCGACCCTTCGCGGCATTCATATGCGACCGGCACGCCGGCGGCTTCCAGCGTCTTCGCATAGTCCGCGCCCTCGTCGCGCAAGGGATCGTGTCCTGCGGTGATGATCAGGGCCGGCGGCAGGCCGGTGTAATCGTCGTAAAGCGATGGGATCGCGCGCGGGTCGGTGAACGGCCAGGCGCTGCCGAAATAATGGTGGAAGAACCACTGGATCATGTCATGCGGGATGGGAAATTGGCCGGCCAAATCGGTGCGCGACGGCAATCGGCCGCGCAGATCGAGCGCCGGATAGATCAGCGCCTGAGCGCGCACCGGTGCGGCGAGCCGGCCCTTGGTCTCATGCAGCGCGACCGCGGCAAGCCCGGCGCCGGCGCTGTCGCCGGCAATGGCGATCCGCTCCGGGTCGACGCCGAGACCGGCCGCCTCGCGCGACAGCCAGGTCAAGGCGGCGACAGTGTCTTCCACCGCGGCCGGGAACGGGTGTTCCGGCGCCAGCCGGTAGTCGAGCGAGAACACGCTCGCCCGGGTGTCGTGGCACAATGTGCGGCAGAAGATGTCGTGGGTCTCGATGTCGCCGAGCACGCAGCCGCCGCCATGCATGAACAGGATCGCGGCCTCGGCCTCGCGCCCGGGTTCGGCCGGAACATATTTGCGCAGCCGCAACGGGCCGGCGGGACCCGACGCGTCCAGATCGCCGACCGCGCCGATCGGCGGCGGCGCGATCTCGGTCTTGGCCAGGGTGCGGCGATATTCGTCGCGCGCGGCCTCGGGCGAGATGGTCCAAAGCGGCGTGGCCGTCGCGGCGGACGCCCAATACAGCAGCGCTTCTGCTTCGCGGTCGAGCTTCAAACTGCTTCTTCCCGGCGCATTATCGGTTTAGCGGGATTTGGTGCCCCAGGCCGGACTCGAACCAGCACACCCTTGCGGATAACAGATTTTGAGTCTGTCGCGTCTACCATTCCGCCACTGGGGCTTTGGCGCGGGAACATGGGGTAAGCCAGCCGCGCGGTCAACCGAGCCTTGCGGAGACCCGATGGACAAAAACCGCTTCCCCCGCTAAGCAATCGCCATGCTGCGCGCGCTCTACGACAAGGTCATCAAGCTTTCCGAGAGCCGCCACGCGCTCACCACGCTGGCCGCGGTTTCCTTCGCCGAAAGCTCGTTTTTTCCGGTGCCGCCGGACGTGGTGCTGGTGCCCATGGCCCTGGCCCAGCCGCAAAAGGCGCGGCTTTATGCCCTGGTCTGCACCATCGCCTCGGTGCTTGGCGGCATGCTCGGCTATGCCATCGGCGCCTTCCTCTACGACACGGTCGGCCATTGGCTGATCTCGGCCTATGGCTATGGCGAAGGGATCGATGCCTTCCGCGCGGCCTACGCCAAATGGGGCGCCTGGATCATCCTCATCAAGGGCCTGACCCCGATCCCCTACAAGATCGTGACCATCGCCTCGGGCTTCGCCGGCTACGACTTCTTCATGTTCGTGCTGCTGTCGACCATTACTCGCGGCGCGCGCTTCTTCCTCGAGGCCGAGCTGCTCCGCATCTATGGCGAGCCGATCCGCGGCTTCATCGAGAAGCGGCTGACGCTGGTCACCACCGGCTTCCTCGCCGCCATTGTCGGCGGCTTCTTCATCGCCAAATATGCCTTCTGACATGGCTGCGTCCGCGAAGCCGGTGATCGCCAGGCCGCCCAGCCGGTTGATGCAGGCGAGCGCCCTCGTGCTGGTCGTCGCGCTCGCGACCATCCTGACCGCGCTCGCCTTCGAGCATCTCGGCGGCTATGCGCCGTGCCCGCTCTGTCTGGAGGAGCGCTACGCTTATTATTTCGCGGTGCCGGCCAGCGCCGTCGCCCTCCTGTTGGCGCGGGGCCAGTCGCCCGGCCTTGCCCGCATCCTGCTGCTCCTCATCGCGCTCGGCTTCATCGTCAATGCCGGGCTCGGCATCTACCATTCCGGCATCGAGTGGAAATGGTGGCCCGGTCCCGGCGAATGCTCCGGCGCGTTCGAGCTGAAATGGGGCGAGGGCGGTATCGTCGACACGCCGATCATCCGCTGCGACGAGGCCTCCTGGCGCTTCCTTGGGCTCTCTTTCGCCGGCTGGAACGCGGTGGTCTCGGCCTGCCTCGCGGCCATCGCCTGCTATGGGGCGACGCGGCGGCGTTAACTCACGTCAACTTCAAGCGAGCGTGATTGGCGAGCTTCGTCGTCCGGCTGCTATAGCGGCCTAAGCCTGCTTCAACATCACTGAAGGATCGAAAAGATGATCTCTGGTCGCTCTCTCGTCCTTGCCATCGTCGCTTCGGTCGCGCTGCTCGGCGCGCTGCCCGCGTCGGCGGCCGAGTGGAAGCCCTTCGACGCCGCCGCCTTCGCTCAGGCCCAGAAGGACGGCAAGCCGATCCTGGTCGATATTTTTGCGGCGTGGTGCCCGGTGTGCCGGGCGCAGAACCCGATCCTGACCCAGCTGACCCGCGAACCGAAATTCGACGACATGGTCGTGTTCAAGATCGATTTCGATGACCAGAAGGACGCCGTGCGGGCGGTGAAGGCAACCTCGCAAAGCACGCTGATCGTCTACAAGGGCGAGACCGAAAAGCAGCGCTCGGTCGGCGACACCAACCCAGCCTCGATCGCGGCCTTGCTCGACCAGGCGCTCTAGGGCGCGCGCGATGTCGGTCGCAACCTTAGGGCTGGCGCTGCTGGCCGGCGTGCTCTCGGTGCTGTCGCCTTGCGTGTTGCCGCTGCTGCCGATCGTGCTCGGCACCGCGGCCAGCGCTCACCGGCTCGGCCCCGTCGCTCTGGCCATCGGCCTGGCCCTGTCCTTCACCGTCATCGGCCTGTTCGTCGCCACCATCGGCTTCGCCGCCGGACTCGACACCGGCGTGTTCCGCACCATCTCGGCCATCCTGTTGATCGGCGTCGGCCTGGTGCTGCTGGTGCCGAAATTGCAGGAGCAATTCGCGCTCGCCGCCGCGCCGGTCAGCAATTGGGCCGGCGGCTATACCGATAATTTCACCCCGGGCAGCCTCGCCGGCCAATTCGGGCTAGGCCTTCTGCTCGGCGCGGTATGGAGCCCATGCGTCGGTCCGACCCTCGGGGCGGCGTCGGTGCTGGCGGCCAAGGGCGAGGATCTGGCGCAAGTGGCGCTGACCATGCTCGTGTTCGGCATCGGCGCGGCCTTGCCGCTGATGCTGCTCGGATTCGTGTCACGCGAAGCGATGATGCGCTGGCGCGGCCGCCTGATGGAAACCGGCAGCGTCGGCAAGACGCTGCTTGGCGTGCTGCTGATCGCGGTCGGGCTGCTGGTCGCCACCAATCTCGACAAGCGGCTCGAGACCGTCCTGGTCGACGCCTCGCCGGCCTGGCTGACCGAACTCACGACCAAATTTTAATGATGCAATCTCCCCTGGCTCGTCATGCCCGGCCGAAGTGCCGGGCATCCACGAATTGGCGGCAAGGAAAAAGACGTGGCTGGCCGGGACAAGCCCGGCCATGACGAGGAATGTTGGAAAAGAGCAGGCCTACGGCTCGAGCTCGGTATCCCAGTAGAGATAATCGAGCCAGCTCTCATGCAGGTAATTGGGCGGGAACAGCCGCCCGTTGCGGTGGAGCTCGAACACCGTCGGCCGGAACGGCTTCTGCGACGGATGCATCTTGGCCTCGGCCGGCAGCTTGCCGCCCTTTTGCAGATTGCAGGGCGCGCAGGCGGTGACCACGTTCTCCCACCGCGTCAGGCCGCCGCGCGAGCGCGGCACCAGATGATCGAAGGTGAGGTCCTGGTCGTCGCCGCAATATTGGCAGGTGAAGCGGTCGCGCAGGAACACGTTGAATCGGGTGAAGGCGGGATAGAGCGCCGGGCGCACGTAATTCTTGAGCGACACCACGCTCGGCAGCTTCATCTCGAAGGAGGGCGAGCGGACCGCGCGGTCATATTCCGAGACGATGTTGACGCGGTCGAGGAATACGGCCTTCACCGCGTCCTGCCAGCCCCACAGCGACAGCGGATAATACGAGAGCGGCCGGTAGTCGGCGTTCAGCACGAGCGCGGGAAAGGTGCCGGGGGCGGCCGATGCAGTGGCGACGTTCAAAGGCGGAGAAGTCCTTCCTCTTGCCCGTCGCACTCGGGACCGTCCTCCTTACCGGGGCGGATACTATAGAGGCATGTCACGAATGTGAAGGCCCCTAGATGCAGTGGGTTTGCTGCTTGGCTATGACCCTTGAGCGAGCTGAGACGTCGAGGCGAAGGCCTGTTTCAAGAACGCCCCGCCGAGATGCAGGCCCTGGGCGTCGATGCCGTGGCCGATGCCTTGCGCCACGTGCCACTCCACGGCGAGCCCCGCTTGCGCCAGTTGCTCGCGGGCGATGAACATGGCGTCGACCGGGATGACCTCGTCGCTGTCGCCATGCACCAGCAGAATGGCCGGCGCCGATCCCGGGTCCGTCGGCAACGCCTCGACGGTCGCCAGCGCGCCGGAATAGCCGACGATTGCCGCCGGCGCGGGGTGGCGCTTAAGACCGACGCCAAGCGCCATCATGGTGCCCTGGCTGAAGCCGACCAGCGCCAGCGCGCGGGGGCCGAGATTGTGCCGCTTCAGCTCGGCGTCGAGAAACGCCTCGAGCGAAGGTGCTGCATGCTTGACGCCGCTGACCAGCTCGCCCGCTTCGCGGAAGGTGAGGTTGAACCATTGCCGGCCCGTCGGCGCCATGCCGCACGGCTCGGGCGCGTTCGGCGACACGAAGGCGGCATGGGGCAGGAGCTTTGCCCATTCGCGGCCCAAGCCGATCAAATCGTTGCCGTCGGCGCCATAGCCGTGCAGGAACACCACCAGCTGGCGCGGCGCGCCGCCGGCCGCCGGTGGCAGACGCGGTCCGTCGAGCAGGGGCATGGCCATCAGCGGAGCGAGAGACGGTGACTAGTCAGCGCCGCCTCCGTCTTCGAGCTTCTCGGCGGAGTGGGCCTGGAGCTGGCCGTAATTATGGATGCCGATCTCGTTCAGGAGGTTGAGCTGCGTCTCCAGATAATTGATGTGGCCTTCCTCGTCGCCGAGCAGCGTCTCGAACAGATCCATCGACACATAGTCTTCTTCTTTGCGGCAGGCGGCGCGCGCCTCCATGTAGAGCGCGCGGGCGCTGTACTCGGCCTTGAGGTCGCATTCGAGCACCTCCTTGATGTTCTGGCCGATCATCAAGGGGTCGATATGCTGCATGTTGGGGAAGCCTTCGAGGAAGATGATGCGGTCCACCAGCTTGTCGGCGTGCTGCATCTCCTCGATCGATTCGGCGCGCTCCTTCTTGGCGAGGCGGGTGAAGCCCCAGTCGTCCAGCAGCCGGTAGTGCAACCAATACTGGTTCACTGCCGTCAGCTCGTGCGTGAGCGCCTTGTTGAGATATTCGATGACCCTGGGGTTGCCCTTCATGCTCCGTCCTCCTCTCGACCTTTGGCGGCGATCATGGCCTGTTCTTGGCGTTCCGGCTAGGAGTCCTCATCGGGCGACCGCTGCGGCACGCCCGCGCCCGAGCTCGGCCCCTCCTCGTCATAGGCGACCATCAGCTCGGTGATGAGCGGCAGACAACTCCCGCAGGACGGCCGCTTGCCGAGCTGACGATAGATGAGGCCCGGGGTCAGCACCACGAACGGGTCGTTGGTGCGCAGCGCCGCGACCGCGTCGGCGATGTCCTTCGACGTGATGATGGAACAGGAACAGACGATCATGCGGGCGCGTCAAGCGGCTTCCGGCGCAAGGCGTAATAGGACCACAGCATTCGCGCCGCGACCGCTCGCCAGGGGCGCCAGACTTCGGCAATTTCGATCATCAGTGGCTGTCCCGGGCGATCCTTGAGCGCCAGCGCATCCTTCACCGCGACCTGGAGCGCCAGATCCCCTGGTGACCAGGCATCGACGCGCGCCAGACAGAACAGGATATAGATATCGGCGGTCCAGGGACCGATGCCTTTCAGAGCGGTGAGCTTGGCATGAACGACGTCCTCAGGCGCATGAAGTCAAAGCGTCGAGGTCGAGCGAGCCGGCTTCGATCGCGGCGGCAACCCCGCGCAGCGTGGCGATCTTGGCGGCCGACAAGCCGGCTTGCCGCAAGTCCTTTTCCGAGAGCTTAACGAACGACGCAGGGGTGAATGGCTGAGCGATCGCCTCAAGCCGCCCCCAAATCGCTCCGGCGCTCGTCACCGAGAGCTGCTGACCCACGATAACGCGCGCAAGCCCCTTGAAACCCGCCGCACGGCGGCGCAATGGCGGGTCGCCGGCAACCGCATGGACTCGCGCCAGGTGCCCGCAGGACCCGACCAAAGCGGCCACGCCTTCCTTCAAATCGACGGTGGTTCTGATCGTCCGCATGGCCGATTTCGCCGGTTTCCGTGCTGCGTAGCTCGATTTCGTCAAGGCAATTTAGGCGACTTTTAAGTGATGTCTGCGATCCTGTCGCCCAGCTTTGGACCAGAGGTGGGCAAATGGTCATGCAACCTGAGGACTTCCAGCCTGACGATCTGTTTGCGCAGATCCAGTGTCTGGTCGACGGTCTCGCGGCCGAGCGCGCCGCGCGCCAAGCCGCCGAAGCTGCCGACAAGGCCAAGTCCGACCTGCTCGCCATGATCGGGCATGAGCTTCGCACCCCCATGGAGGCGGTGGTCGCCATGACCGAGCTGCTATTGGCCAGCCCGCTCGACCCCACCCAGGCGCGCTACAGCGAGACGCTTTATCAAGCGGGGCGGAGCCTGCTGAGCGTGCTCAATGATGTGCTCGACTTCTCCCGGCTCGAGGCCGGCCGCTTCGAGCTCGAGCAAGTCTCGTTCGACCTGCATGATCTGATCCAGGGCGTCGGCGCGCTATTGCAGACTCGGGCGAACGAGAAGGGTCTCACTGGCGGCGTCGATATCGGGGCCAATTGCCCGCAATTCATCGTCGGCGATCCGGCGCGGCTGCGCCAAGTGCTGATCAGCCTGGTCGACAACGCGCTCAAATTCACCGCCATGGGCGCGGTGCGGCTGCATGCCAGCGCCCGCGAGAGCGAGGGGCGCTTGGAGCTCCGTTTCGACGTGACCGACACCGGCGTCGGCTTGAGCCGGGCCGTGCAGGAGCGGCTGTTCCAGCCTTACCTCCAGCTCGAAGGTCCGGCCCCGACCCAGCATGGCACCGGGCTTGGCCTATCGATCGCGCGCAAGTTGGCGCTGCTGATGGACGGCGAGATCGGCTGCGAGAGCGTGGTCGGCCAGGGCACCCATTATTGGTTCACGCTGCCGGCCGGACGCGCGCGCGCGGCCCTGCCGGTCGCCACGTCCGGCAATGACGCGACGCAAGCGAGCCTGTCGGGCCATGTCCTCGTGGTCGAGGACAACGCGGTGAACCGCATGCTGATCATCACCTATCTCGACGAGTTCGGCCTGACCCATGAGGTGGTGGACAGCGGGGCGGCCGCGGTGATGAGCCTCGCCTCCAAGAGCTATGACCTCGTGCTGATGGATACCGCCATGCGCGATCTCGACGGCGTGGAGACCACGCGCCGCATCCGCAGCCTGCACGCGCCGTCGTCGCATGTGCCGATCGTGGCCCTGATCGCCTACGGCCTGACCAGCGACGGTGGCGCTTATCTCTCCGCCGGCATGGACGCTTATGTGTCGAAGCCGATCCGCGGCCGCGAGCTTTATGCCGCGCTGGCGCCGTTCCTTGGCGGCGCCAAGGAAGAGCCCGTGCTCCGGCTGGTCAAAGGCTAGCGTCGAACGACGCGGCCTAGCCTAGAGATTATCCAGCAGCACGCCGGCCAGCAGGATCAGATAAGCGATCAGCAGCAGGCCGAGGCCGTAGGCCGTGAAGAACGGCAGCGGCACGATCATGCCGATGACGACCAGAGCGGCGATGACGGCGGAGACGAGGAATGTCTCGCGCCGCGGTGTGCTCAAGCGAATATTCATTAGTCCCCCCGTAGCCAGGCGCCAGAGATGAGCGCGAACTCGGGGAGAATAGCGGCAAAGCGGCGCCGCCACCATCACTCAGCGATGATAGAGGGCCTAAAGCGGCACTTTCTCGCGCGCCCGTTGCGGCGGCACCGGCACGCTCTGCTCCACCAGCGCCTCGGCCTTGGCGTCGACCAGTTGCACGATGCCGGCCATGATGTCGTTGAGCTGGAAGTCCTTTGGCGTGTAGACCGCCGAGGCCCCGCACTGCTTGAGGATATTCACGTCGTCGGCGGGGATGATGCCGCCGACCACCACCGGCACGTCGCCAAGGCCCGCCTCGCGCAGCCGCTGCACCACCTCGCGCACCAGCGAGACATGAGACCCCGACAGGATCGACAGGCCGACCACATGGGCGCGTGCCTCTTTGGCTTGTTCGACGATCTCGGCCGGGGTCAGCCGGATGCCGTCATAGACCACTTCCATGCCGACATCGCTCGCCCGCACCGCGATCTGCTCGGCGCCGTTGGAATGCCCGTCGAGCCCAGGCTTGCCGACCACGAAAGTGAGGGTGCGGCCGAGCTTGCCCGACAGCTTTTCGACCTGACGGCGCACGTCCTCGAGCCGCGCCGTGTCGATCGGATGCTTGGCGTGAATGCCGGTCGGCGCGCGATATTCGCCGAACACCTCGCGCAGGACTTGGCCCCATTCGCCGGTGGTGACGCCGGCTTTGGCGGCGGCAATCGATGGCGGCATGATGTTGCGCGCTTCGGCCGCGGCCGCTTTGAGGTCGACCAGCGCCTGCCGCACCGCCTTCTCGTCGCGATTCTGCCGCCACGCCTGGAGCGCCGCGACCTGGCCGATCTCGACCGATTCCGGCACGGTCATGATGCCCTCGATGCCGCTCGCCGAGAGCGGCGAGTCCTCGGTCTCGGTATAGCTGTTGACGCCGACCAGCACCTGCTCGCCCTTCTCGATCGCCTCCACCCGGGCGGCGTTGGACGCGATCAGCGACTCTTTCATGTAGTCGATCGCGGCGACCGCCCCGCCCATGGCCTGAAGCTTGGCGAGCTCGGCGCGGGCCTGGTCCTTGAGCTCCGCCACCTTGCGCTCGATCTCGACCGAGCCGTCGAAGATGTCGCCATAGTCGAGCAGGTCGGTCTCGTAGGCCACGATCTGCTGGAGCCTGAGCGACCATTGCTGGTCCCACGGCCGCGGCAGGCCGAGCGCCTCGTTCCAGGCCGGCAGCTGCACCGCCCGCGCCCGCGCGTTCTTCGACAGCGTGACCGCCAGCATCGACAGCAAGATGCGATAAACGTTGTTCTCGGGCTGCTGCTCGGTGAGCCCGAGCGAGTTGACCTGCACGCCATAGCGGAAGCGCCGGAGCTTGGGGTCCTCGACCCCGTAGCGCTTCTCGGCGATCTCGTCCCACAGCTCGACGAAGGCGCGCATCTTGCAGATTTCGGTGATGAAGCGCACGCCGGCATTGACGAAAAAGCTCATGCTGCCGACCACCTGCGGAAACCGGTCTGCCGGCACCTCGCCCGAGTTCCGCACTTCGTCGAGCACCGCCTCGGCGGTCGCCAGCGCAAAGGCGAGCTCCTGGGTCGGCGTCGCGCCCGCCTCCTGCAAATGGTAGGAGCAGACATTGGTCGGGTTCCATTTCGGCATCTCGCGGTTGGTGTAGACGATCACGTCCTTGATCAGCCGCAGCGAAGGCGCCGGCGGGAACACGTAAGTCCCGCGCGACAGATATTCTTTGAGAATGTCGTTCTGCACCGTGCCGGTCAGCTTGGCATGGTCGGCGCCTTGCTCCTCGGCCAGCGCGACATAAAGGGCAAGCAGCCACGCCGCGGTCGCATTGATGGTCATCGAGGTGTTCATCTCGGCCAGCGGGATGCCCTCGAACAGGGCGCGCATGTCGCCGAGATGGGAGATCGGCACGCCCACTTTGCCGACCTCGCCGCGCGCCAGCGGATGGTCGGGGTCGTAACCGGTCTGGGTCGGCAGGTCGAAGGCGACCGAAAGCCCGGTCTGACCCTTGGCGAGATTGCGGCGGTAGAGCTCGTTGGAGGCCTTGGCCGTGGAATGGCCGGCATAGGTGCGGAACAGCCAGGGCTTGTCCCGCTTGGATGACGTTCCGCTCATGGTCTTGCTCGAATGCTTGGCTTGGCTGGCATCGAAGCACGCCCGCCGTTTCGGGGCAACCTAGGGCCGCGAGTCCTAATTAAGCACCAAGGAGCATTTCGGCAATTGCCGGCGGCGAACGCAAAAAAGAGGCGGTGCGCGATGCACCGCCTCGTTGAGTCAAGCTTGCAAGGCTAGCTTACATCTTGTTGGAGTCTTTTTCCGGTGCCGACAGGGCGCCCTGGTTCTCGATCGAGCTGTCGCCGTCGGCATCCGCGCCGGGCACATTGGCGGCCGAATCGTCGCTCATGCCGCCGGTGCCGCTCGGCTGATTGCCGGCGGGGTCGGTCTCAGGCGCCGACAGCGCGCCGGGAGCCTCAGTGTCGGCCTTGCCCTCGGCCTTGCTGCCGGGGACGGCGTTGGCGCCGCCATTCTCCACGATGGTGATGTCGCTCGTGGCGCCGGTGGCCGGCTCGGCGAGCGCGGCGGTGGTGCCGAGGCCGAAGGCCAGGGCAGTCGTCAACAGGGTTAGTTTCAAGGTCATTGAACTCTCCTTAGGGCAGAGATCTTGGGGAAGCCGAAGCGCCGCGGCCTTGTCGTTATCGGTCTGCCGCTGGCGCGATCGGACTAAGGGGGAACGTGCGGCCGAACGGGGGGTTCCTACCGGGCCACGTGATCGTGATTTTGACCCTGGGCAGCCCCGCGGGTTTTTGCTAACGCTCTGCCCAGCCGGCCGGCCTCGACCGAAAGGTGATGATTTTTGGGTGACGAAAGGGCGCCTTTGGGGCCCTTTTGCGTGTTAAGTGTGCCGCCCGTAAACATGTTGCAGACGCGAGATGAATGGAACACAATTACCGCAGTGCAAAAAAACACCGAACAGTCGGACGGGGGGAATAACCGGATGAATGAGATGTCGCTAGCCGCAGTGTCTCAAGCAACGGCGCCTGCGGGCGTGGTCAAAGATCTCTACGAGATCGGCGAAATCCCCCCGCTCGGTCATGTGCCGAAGAACATGTACGCCTGGGCCATCCGCAAGGACCGTCACGGCGCGCCCGACGAAGCCATGCAGGTCGAGGTGCTGCCGACCTGGGAGCTCGACTCCCACGAGGTGCTGGTGTTGGTGATGGCCGCCGGCGTCAATTATAACGGCGTGTGGGCCTCGCTCGGACAGCCGATGTCGACGCTCGACGTGCACAAGAACCCCTATCATATCGCCGGCTCCGACGCGTCCGGCATCGTCTGGGCGGTTGGCTCCAAGGTCAAACGCTGGAAGGTCGGCGACGAGGTCGTCGTCCATTGCAATCAGGACGACGGCGACGACGAGGAGTGCAACGGCGGCGACCCGATGTTCTCGCCCAGCCAGCGCATCTGGGGCTACGAGACCCCTGACGGCTCCTTCGCCCAGTTCTGTCGCGTGCAGGATCGCCAGCTGCTGGAGCGGCCGAAGCATCTCACCTGGGAAGAGGCCGCCTGCTACACGCTGGTGCTGGCGACGTCCTATCGCATGCTGTTCGGCCACCGGCCGCACACGCTGAAGCCGGGTCACAATGTTCTGGTGTGGGGCGCTTCCGGCGGCCTCGGCTCGATGGCCGTGCAGCTCTGCGCCACCGCCGGCGCCAACGCCATCGGCGTCGTCTCCGAGAACGACAAGCGCGACTACGTCATGTCGCTCGGCGCCAAGGGCGTCATCAACCGCAAGGACTTCAATTGCTGGGGCCAGATGCCCAAAGTCGGCACGCCGGAATACGACGCCTGGAACAAAGAGGTGCGGAAATTCGGCAAGGCGATCTGGGACATCACCGGCAAGGGCGTGAATGTCGACTGCGTGTTCGAGCACCCGGGCGAGGCCACCTTCCCGGTCTCCTGCTTCGTGGTGAAGCGCGGCGGCATGGTCGTGTTCTGCGCCGGCACCACCGGCTACAACCTCACCATGGACGCCCGCTATGTGTGGATGCATCAGAAGCGCATCCAGGGCTCCCATTTCGCCCATCTGTTGCAAGCGAGCCAGGCCAACAAGCTGGTCATCGAGCGGCATATCGATCCTTGCATGAGCGAGGTCTTTCCCTGGGAGCAGATTCCCAAGGCCCATATGCGGATGTGGAAGAACGAGCACCGTCCCGGCAACATGTCGGTGCTGGTGAGCGCGCCGTGCACGGGCCTTAGGACCTTCGAGGATGTGCTCGAGGCCAGCCGCGAGATGCACGGCGGCTAGCGCTTCCGATGAACGCGGTGCGGCGATAGGCTGATGCTTTACGACACCGCCCTGTTACGAACCTTCGTCGCCATCTGCGACTCCGGCAGCTTCACCAAGGCGGCGCGCGAGGTCGAATCTCACCCAGTCGGCGGTCAGCCTTCACGTCAAGCGTCTGGAGGATCAGGTCGGCTCGCGCCTGATCGTACGCAACGCACGCGGCGTGCGGCTCACCGAGCAGGGCGAGATTCTTTTGTCCTACGCGCGGCGCATCCTTGCTCTGTACAAGGAAGCCGAGCAGCGCCTTGGCCGCGACAGCTTCGGCCTGGTCCGGATCGGCGCACCGGAATATTTCGATCTTCACACGCTGTCGTCGTTGCTCAGGCAGTTTTCCGCTCGCTACCCCGCGATCCGACTTCTGATCGAGCTCGGCATCGGTCCATCTCGGCGCTGGTCGCCGGGCGTCCTCGAATCTCGTCCATCTGTCAAAGACAGGGACGGCGCGGCGATAAGCCCGGCCATGACGGATCGCTGGCAGAGAGCGCCTGCTCCGCTGTCCTCGCCGCTCCATGCGGTCCGATCACTTTCGCGCCAACCGGCTAAGACGCTCCGCCACACATCCGTACCGAGGACTGGTCCTTCGCGGTGAAGGTGGGGCCGAAGCCCCTGGCGCGCTGGGACTGGGCGCAATTCAACGCGCTGCCTCAGACCAAGCAGACCCGCGACATTCATTGCGTGACGAAATGGTCGAAGCTGGACACGCCCTGGGAGGGCGTGCTGATCGACGACATCCTGGCGGCGGCCGGGCTCGCTGCGCCGCCGACCCCGTTCACCCTTGCCCATTCGTTTGACGGCTATTCCACCAACGTACCGACCGCCGATCTGGTTGGCGGAAAAGCCATGATCGCGCTCCGCTACCAGGGCGCGCCGCTCCCGCCTGATCACGGCGGGCCGGCGCGACTGTTGGTGCCGCACCTCTATTTCTGGAAGTCGGCCAAATGGGTGAGCGGGCTTCAGTTCACCGAGCGCGACGAAGCCGGTTTTTGGGAGCTGCGGGGCTACCACATCTATGGCGACCCTTGGCGCGAGCAGCGCTTCACCGGTGACTGAATCGCCGGCTGATCTATCGAGCGAGCGCGGTTTGCGCTGGCAGCCGGCCAAAATCACCGCCATCGTTTCTGACACCCCGCGCGTCAAGAATTTCTTCTTTGAGCTCTCCCGCCCGTTCTCGTTCCGGGCCGGACAGCATGTCGACGTGCGACTGACCGCGCCTGACGGCTATCAGGCTGAGCGCAGCTATTCGATCGCGTCGGCGCCCGAGGCGCAGAGCAGCCTCGAGCTCGCTATCGAGCGGCTCGACGATGGCGAGGTCTCGCCCTTCTTTCACGACGTCGCCGCAGTCGGCGACGACATCGAGCTGCGCGGGCCCATTGGCGGTCATTTTGTCTGGGAGGTCGCCGACGGCGGCCCGCTCTTGCTGCTCGGCGGCGGTTCCGGCGCCGTGCCGCTGATGGCGATGATCCGCCATCGCGCAAGTCAGGGCTCACGCCATCCCCACCCTGCTGCTGTTCTCCGCCAGGACCTTCGGCGACGTGCTGTTTCGCGATGAGCTGCTCGCACGCGATAAGCGCGGCGACGGTTTCGAGCTTGCGCTTGCGCTCACCCGCGAGCCGGCCAAGCGGGCGCGCGATCTATGGCGCGACGGGTCGACGCCGCGCATGCTGGCTCGAGCTTCTCGACCAGGCTGCCGCAAGCTCCCAAGCACGTGTTCGTCTGCGGCTCCGATCCCTTCGTTGACGCCATGGCGGTCGCCCGGAAGCTCGCGATTGCGAGCGGCATCTCCCCGGCACGATAGGTCCGTCACCGGGCCGCTCATTGACCTTGCTGAGCGCCGATCGCTGCCCTCCGGCCATGACCGCGCAAAGCAACCGAACCGATCGTGAATGAAGCGGGCCAGGAACCCTTGCAGCCTTCGATAGTTGGGATTTGGCAGCTCCGTACCGGTACGGGCGTATGCTGGGGCTGTGAAAGAGGGGCCAATCATGTCAAACCCGCTGGTCAAGAGGGACTTGGTCGACGCGATCCTGGAGCTGCGCGCCGATGTGGAGAAGCAGCTTCAGGCCAACAAATATTATGTGGCGCTGAACAAGCTCGACGAGCTTCTCGCCGCCATCAGGCCGCTTGAGATCGTCGAGGCCACGGTGGTCGAAACCCCGAGGCAGCAGGCCGAGACCGCCGCGCCGGTCGAGCCTGAAGGCGATAGTGGACGAACCTGGTCCGGCATCGTCCAGGAATCGGTGATCGAGGGCGACGCGGCCAGGGCGTCCTAGCCTCGCCAGCCTATGCCGGCGATTTGAGGTTTGACTCCCGCTCCGAGGCACGCTTCCGTGTGGGCAGAATCAACGTTTTCATGCCCAGGAGCCCCGACTTTGACTGTTGCCGAAACCCTGACCGCCAAAGGGACACAAAGCGCGCCCGAGCTTCTTCCCCTGCTAGATCAAGCCGCCGAGGCCGCCACCAAGTTGCGCGACCGCGCCATTTCGGCCGTCGCGGCCAAGGTCGCCGCCGGCGGCAAGATCGATGGCGCGGCGCTCGAGCGCGAGCAGCACGCCGCCCACGGCCTGGCCTGGATCGCCACCTATGTCGAGGCGCTGCGCCAGCTTGCCAGCTACGCCCGGCGCATGGACGGCGACGGCCGGTTCGGCGAGATGGAGAGCCTGCTCGCCCGGATCGGCGCGGCCGAGCTTCTCGCCCAGCTTTCCGGCGGCGTGATGATGAGCCAGGGCGAAATGGTGCGCCTGCACGAGCTTGGCGTCAAAGAGGCGGACCAGACGGCTTTTCTCACCCCGGCGGTGCGTTCGCTGATCAACGGCGTAACGCCCGAGACCCGCGCCCGCGTGGTCGAGCTGATCAAGGACAGCCAGGGCAACGCCACCTTCGGCGATACCGGCCTCGACGAGACGCTCCAAGCCATCCGCGACGAAATGCGCCGCTTCTCGGAAGCCGAGGTGGTGCCGCATGCCCAGGACTGGCATCTGAAGGACGAATATGTGCCGCTGGAGCTGATCGCCCAGATGAGCGAGCTCGGCGTGTTCTCGCTGACGCTGCCCGAGGATTATGGCGGGCTCGGCCTCGGCAAGGAGGCGATGTGCGTCGTCTCCGAGGAGCTTTCCCGCGGCTATATCGGCGTGGGCAGTCTCGGCACGCGCTCCGAGATCGCCGAGGAGCTGATCCTGAACGGCGGCACCGACGCCCAGAAGCAGGAATGGCTGCCAAAGATCGCCTCCGGCGAAATTCTGCCGACCGCGGTGTTCACCGAGCCCAATATCGGCTCCGACCTCGCCTCGCTCACCACCCGTGCGGTGAAGGACGGCGATGTCTATCGCATCACCGGCCAGAAGACCTGGATCACCCACGCCGCCCGCGCCGACCTGATGACCGTGCTGGCCCGCACCGACCCGAACGAGAAGGGCTATCGCGGTCTGTCGATGTTCCTGGCGCCCAAGCCGCGCGGCACTGACGACTAATCCCTTCCCGGCCGACGGCATGACCGGCGGCGAGATCGAGGTGCTCGGCTATCGCGGCATGAAGGAGTTCGACATCTCCTTCGACGGCTTCGCCGTGCCGGCTGCCAATCTGCTCGGCGGCGTCGAGGGCCAGGGCTTCAAGCAGCTGATGCAGACCTTCGAGGCCGCACGCATCCAGACCGCGGCGCGGGCCATCGGCGTGGCGCAATCGGCGCTCGATCTCGGCTTGCGCTATGGCGTGGAGCGGGTGCAATTCGGCAAGCCGATCATCGAATTCCCCCGCGTCGCCGACAAGCTCGCCATGATGGCGGCGGAAATCCTGCTCGCGCGCCAGCTCACATATTTCGCCGCGCGCGAGAAGGATGCGGGCCGCCGCTGCGATCTCGAAGCCGGCATGGCCAAGCTGCTCGCCGCCCGCGTGGCCTGGGCCGCCGCCGACAACGCGCTGCAAATCCACGGCGGCAACGGCTTTGCCCTGGAATATCCGGTGAGCCGGGTCCTGTGCGACGCGCGCATCCTGTCGATCTTCGAGGGCGCCGCCGAGATCCAGGCTCATGTCATCGCCCGTCGCCTGCTGGAGGGCTAAGCGAATGGCCACGCGCAACGCACCGACCTATGTCGTTCCGATCCTCGCGGCTCTGGGCTGTCTGGCAGCTTTGGTGATCGGCGGCGCGCTGACGCGGCCCAATCTCGACTGGTATGCGACGCTGACCAAGCCCGGCTTCACCCCGCCGAACGGTGCGTTTCCCGTCGCTTGGACCATTCTCTACATCCTGAGCGCCGTCGCCATGTGGTTCGTCTGGCACGCGCGGGGCAAGGAGTCGGACCGCCGGCTGGCGACGATCTGGTTCTTCATCCAGCTCGTCATTGGCGTGTTGTGGTCGGTGGCGTTCTTCTGGCTGCACAATCCCGCTCTGGGGCTCGGCGTGATCATGGCCTTCCTCATTGCCATCGTCATCACCATTGTGCTGTTCGATCGCTTGAGCCGGGCCGCCGCCCTGCTGCTGGTCCCGCTCGCGCTCTGGGTGTGCTTCGCCACCGGGTTGAATTCCGCGATCTGGTTGCTGAACGGCTGATGCGCGAACGGTCGGTTCTTATCACCGGCTGCTCGTCGGGCATCGGCCTCGCTTCCGCGCGCGAAATGAACACGCGCGGCTGGCGCGTGTTCGCCACGGCGCGCACGCCCGAGGACATCGCCCGCCTGAAGGGGGAAGGGTTCGACAGCCTCTATCTCGATTATGCCGAGCCGGACTCCATTGCAGCCGCCGCCGAGCATGTGTTGCAGGCGACGAACCGGCGGCTCACCGCTTTGTTCAACAACGGCGCCTACGGCCAGCCCGGCGCGGTCGAAGACCTGAAGCCGCACGTGCTCCGCGCCCAGTTCGAGGCGAATTTCTTCGGCTGGCACGATCTGACCGTCCGCCTCATCCCCGCCATGCGCGAGCAGGGTCAGGGGCGCATCGTGTTCTGCTCATCGGTGCTGGGGCTCATCGCGGCGCCCTATCGCGGTGCCTATTGCGCCTCGAAATTCGCCGTCGAGGCGCTCGCCGACACGCTCCGCATCGAGCTGGCCGGAACCGGCATCGACGTGTCGCTGATCGAGCCGGGCCCGATCGCCACCCGCTTCCTCGAGCACGCGCTGGAGGCCTATCGCCGCCACATCGATCTCGAGGGCTCGCCGCACAGCGAAATCTACCGCACCCGCATCGCGCGGCTGGAGGAGGGCGGCGAGCCAGACCTTCAAGCTCGGGCCTGAGGCGGTCGCCGCGAAGCTTGCCCACGCGTTGGAAAGCCGCAACCCAAAGGCCCGCTATTACGTTACCTTTCCAACTTACGCGGCCGCATGGCTGCGCCGCATCCTGCCGACCCGGGCGCTCGACGCCATTGCCGCGCGCAACTAGAGTGCGAGAGGGCCCGAAGGGGGGCCAGTCATGGAAATATTGAGGAACTACGCCATTCCGCTCGCCCTGGCCGCGGTCGCCAGCGTGCTGGTGCTGGGCCTATGGAACATGCTGCGCGGCGGCAGCCCGAACACCAGCCAGCTCTTGATGCGCTGGCGCGTGGTGTTGCAGTTCGTCGCCCTGTGCCTCGTGATGGCCGCAATCTACCTGGCCGGCAAGTAGCGCACGTCTGACGAAGGCTTGATCGCCTTCGCGGTCAAGCTGCGCTAGACTATGACAAAAGGCGGCATGACCCGTCCGGAACGCCTGTAGCCGTTCGGGATCGTGCTGAGGCGGATGGGTATGGTCGTTCTTTCCAAGATTTACACGCGCACCGGCGACGACGGCACCACTGCGCTCGGCTCGGGCCGGCGCGTCGCCAAATACGATCTCAGAGTCGAGGCCTATGGCACGCTGGACGAGACCAACGCCACCATCGGCCTTGCGCGTCTCCATACCAGAGACAGCCTGCCCGTGCTCGACGCCATGCTGGCGCGCATTCAGAACGATCTGTTCGATCTCGGCGCCGATCTCTGCTTCCCCGACGAGACCAAGGATGCGCGCGGCCGCCTGCAAGTGACCGACACCCAGGTGGCGCGGCTGGAGCAGGAGATCGACGGGCTCAACCGCGAGCTCGAGCCGCTGCGCTCTTTCGTGCTGCCCGGCGGCACCCCGGCCGCGAGCTATCTGCACCTTGCCCGGACCGTCTCACGGCGCGCCGAGCGCCTGATCGTGGCGCTGTCCGCGCGGCAGGGCGAGGCGGTAGGCGAGGCGGCTCTGCGCTATATCAATCGGCTGTCGGATTTTCTGTTCGTCGCGGCCCGTTCCGCCAACGACAAGGGCAAGCGCGACGTCACCTGGGTGCCGGGCAAGAACCGCTGACGCGGTAACGGTGTATCCGTGTTCATACCCCTCCATGACACCAACCCGCTGAAGCGCATCCGCTTTCAATATGTGACGGTGGCGCTGATCGCCCTCAACGTCGCCATCTTTGCGATCTTCGAGACCGGCTGGCTCATTCCGCTCGATGCGGAGAACACCGCCGCGTTCGCCGTCATTCCGGCCAAGCTGATGGCCGGCGGTCCCGAGCAGAGCACGGTGTTCGCCACCGGCGCGTTCATGCCGGAGCGCTTCACCCTGATCAGCTACATGTTCCTGCACGGCGGCTGGGTCCACCTGCTCGGCAACATGCTGTTCCTGTGGGTGTTCGGCGACAACATCGAGGACGCCATGGGGCACATGCGCTTCGTGATGTTCTATCTGATGTGCGGGATCTTCGCCGCCGTGCTCCATTCCTGGATGAACCCGACCTCCGAACTGCCGCTGATCGGGGCATCCGGCGCGGTGGCCGGCGTCATCGCCGCCTATATCATCCTGCACCCCAACGTGAAGGTCTGGGTGCTGGCGCTGTGGCGGATTCCGATCAGGATCACGGCGGCCTGGGCGCTCGGCATCTGGATCGCGGCGCAGTTCGGCAATCTGCTGTTCGAGAGCGAGGAGAGCGTGGCCTGGTGGGCCCATATCGGCGGACTTTTGGCCGGGGCGACCCTGATTCTGTTCATGCGGCGGCGCGGTGTAGTCCTGTTCGACCGGACCCGAGGCGGCGCGTAGAAGCCCTGCCCAAATGCCCAGAAACCATTGACTTAGGCGGGGTCCGGCAGTACGTTCGCCGCCATTTCGCAAGTGCGAGATGGCTGGGCTAGGGGGGCCGGCCATGAGCGTGCGGGGAACACAGGCCGCATGAAAATTCTCGTTCCCGTGAAGCGGGTCGTCGATTTCAACGTCAAGGTCCGCGTCAAGTCGGACGGGAGCGGGGTCGACCTCGCCAACGTGAAGATGTCGATGAACCCGTTCGACGAAATCGCCGTCGAGGAAGCCGTCCGCATCAAAGAGCGGGGCGAGGCGACCGAGGTCGTCGCCGTGTCGATCGGCAGCGCCAAATCCCAGGACATCTTGCGCACCGCTCTCGCGATGGGGGCCGACCGCGCCATCCTGGTCAAGACCGACCAGACCGTCGAGCCGCTCGCCGTGGCCAAGCTGCTGAAGCGCGTGGCCGAGAACGAGAAGCCCGATCTCATCATCATGGGCAAGCAGGCGATCGACGACGACTGCAATCAGGCGGGCCAGATGCTCGCCGGTCTGCTCGGCTGGCCGCAAGGCACCTTCGCTTCCAAGATCGATCTCAACGGCGCCAAGTTCAAAGTGGTGCGCGAAGTCGATGGCGGCCTGGAGACCATCATTGTGTCAAAGCCCGCCGTGGTCACCACCGATCTAAGGCTGAACGAGCCGCGCTACGCCTCGCTGCCCAACATCATGAAGGCGAAGAAGAAGCCGATCGACGAAACCACGCCCGAGGAACTCGGTGTCGATATTGCGCCGCGCCTCACAGTGCTGTCCGTCGCCGAGCCCAAGACCCGCGAGGCGGGCATCAAGGTGGATAGCGTCGCCGCGCTGGTCGACAAATTGAAAAACGAAGCGGGAGTGCTGTAGATGGCGGTCCTGCTGCTGGCGGAGCATGACAACAAGGCCCTCGCGCCGGCGACCGCCAAGGCGCTCACGGCCGCGCAGGCATTCGGCGGCGACATCGATATTCTCGTAATCGGCCAGGATTGCCGGACCGTCGCCGAGCAAGCCGCCAAGCTTGACGGCGTGCGCAAGGTTCTCCTCGCCGAAGGCACCCATCTCGCGCAACGCCTCGCCGAGGAAACGGCGGCCGTCGTGTTGCCGCTGATGGCGAACTACACCGTGCTGCTCGCGCCGGCGACGACCATGGGCAAGAACGTCCTGCCGCGGGTCGCCGCCATGCTCGACGTGGCCCAGATCTCCGACATCATCGAGGTCAAGTCGCCGACGACCTTTGTGCGGCCGATCTATGCCGGCAACGCGCTCGCAACGGTCGAGACATCCGACAAGACCGTCGTCGCCACCGTGCGGACCACCGCCTTTGCCAGTGCCGGGGAGGGCGGTTCCGCCCCGATCGAGCAGGTCAAGGCCACGGCCCCCGTTTCGCTCTCCAGCTTCGAGGGCTCGGAGATCAGCGTCAGCGAGCGGCCCGAACTGACCGCCGCCCGCATCGTCGTCTCGGGCGGCCGCGGCATGCAGTCGGGCGCAAATTTCAAGACCCTGATCGAGCCGCTGGCCGATCGCCTCGGCGCGGCGGTGGGCGCTTCCCGCGCCGCCGTCGATGCCGGCTATATGCCCAACGATCATCAGGTCGGGCAGACCGGCAAGGTGGTGGCGCCCGAGCTCTATATCGCCATCGGCATCTCAGGCGCCATTCAGCACCTGGCCGGCATGAAGGATTCCAAGGTGATCGTCGCCATCAACAAGGACGCCGACGCCCCCATCTTCCAGGTCGCCGACTATGGCCTCGTCGGCGACTTGTTCACCGTCCTGCCCGAGCTCGACGCCGAGCTCAAAAAGGCGGGCTACTAGCGTAAGCGGATTCAGAGGAATGACCATGGACGACATAGTTCAAGGAACTGGGCTCCGCCCCGAAGCAGCCGCGCAGGGAGAGCATCGCATGGGCCCTATCAGCAAGATCGGCATCATCGGCGCCGGCCAGATGGGCGGCGGCATCGCCCATGTCGTCGCGCTCTCCGGCTACGACGTGGTGATGCACGACATCGCCAAGGAGCGGGTCGATGCGGCGATCGCCACCATCGACAAGAACCTCACCCGCCAGGTCGCCTCCGGCAAGATCAGCGCGGACGAAAAGCAGACGGCGCTCGCCCGCATTACCTTTGCCGAGACCATGGCCGGCTTCGGCGACGCCGATCTGGTGATCGAGGCCGCCACCGAGGACGAGACGGTCAAGCGCAAGATTTTCGTGTCGCTGTGTCCATTCATCAAGCCCGACGCCATCGTCGCCACCAACACCTCGTCGATCTCGATCACGCGGCTGGCCGCTTCGACCGACCGCCCCGAGCACTTCATCGGGCTGCATTTCATGAATCCGGCGCCGGTGATGGAGCTGGTCGAGATGATCCGCGGCATCGCCACCGAGGACGCCACTTTCGGCCGCACCCGGGAGTTCGTCGAGACGCTCGGCAAGACGGTTGCCGTGTCGGAGGACTTCCCGGCCTTCATGGTCAACCGCATCCTGCTGCCGATGATCAACGAGGCCGTCTACACGCTGTATGAGGGCGTGGGTTCGGTCGACGCCATCGACACCGCCATGCGGCTCGGCGCGCACCATCCGATGGGGCCGCTCCAGCTCGCCGATTTCATCGGGCTGGATACCTGCCTGTCGATCATGCAGGTGCTGTATGAGGGCCTCGCCGATTCCAAGTACCGGCCCTGTCCGCTGCTGGTGAAATATGTCGAAGCCGGCTGGCTCGGCCGCAAGACCAAGCGCGGCTTCTACGACTATCGCGGCGAGAAGCCGATGCCGACCCGCTAGGGTCTGCGCCGACTCGTGACTCGCGGCAGGCGCGACGCTATCGCCAGCCAAATGACGCGAAACCAATACGGCACAAAAACGTGCGGTGCTTTCAGCTGGGCGAGGATGGTACCTCGCGACTTGTTCCGGCTTCTCGGGTGCGCCTTCGTTCCGCATGGGTGGTAGAGCTTGTTTCTTATCAAGCGCAGCTTATCGGCGGGCGGTACTGAAGCGAGCCGCCATAGCCGTGGTGAAGCCCCTTACGCCAGTCGACATAGTGCCGATGAATCCGATCCTTCGGCGTCCATGCCCCGCTTCCGCCAATGTCGGAAATCCGCAAGCCGCAATGAGCGAGCGACGACGGAACCAAGGCTTCGAAATGGCCTGTCCACCCATCTCTCACCTTTTCCGCTACCGCTTCGAGGCCGCGCGCGCTGATCCGATGGACGGGCAAGAAAGCAAAAATCCATTGGTCCCAGCGAAGATTATCGGGCTCTGTCTTGAGCGACTCTTTCCAGAACCAGTCCGGGTCGTCCGCCAGAGTCCGGACGTGAGCGGCGAGAAGGTCGGACTGATCTTCGGCCAGGCTCGATATCAAGGCAGCCCAATTCCCCGTGTAGACGACGTCATATTCGATGAACCAATAGAACCTGTAGTTGGGAAAGCGGCGGTAAAAATCGATTGATCGCAAGTGGCAGTTGCCCGGTACGATTCCGCTCCCGATGACGGACTTGGCCATCTGCTTCAAAGCGGAAAAGTCGAAGAACCGGGTGAACGGGGCGACGTTCGGCGGGATGGTTGACCCCTGTTCGGCAAGCACGACGACATCGCAAAGCTCAGAACATTCTTGCTTGAGCTTGAAGAAACGGCGCTCGATCTCCTCATCGAAGACATGCGCCAGGAAAACAATGACGTCAGCCTTTGCCGCAGTCACTGGCTAATTGCCCCGGTTTACGAACTGCGCCAGGAAATCCCCGAGCAATGCCTCGTCGCGCGCCGGCGGCGCGGGCAACATCGAGCGTCCGACCGATCGCAGATGAACCGCGAATGGCGACCCCTCCCAGAAGAATTCCTCCCAGCCCTGCCGGTAGGCGTCCGCCCACGGTTGTCTCAAGAAGCTCTCTTCCGTGAAACTTTGCGCGTCCGAAGGATATTTGCGCCAGGAAGCCGGCAATACCGGTGCGAGCGTCGTTCTCCCACCGGTAACGGGCGTTCTCCGGGGGAATGTAATGGGGTAGCAGCATCTCCAGTCGGACGGTCGGGTCGCGATAATAACGGCGGTACAACCGCCAGCCGGTATCGCGGCAGCGCTGTGCCTTCAGCGTATCGCGCAGGACGGCTGGCCACGGCGTGCGCTTGCGATTGATGATTTGCCACCAGCGATCCTCGCTGATCAGAGGCTTGAGATCGATTTCGGTCAGCGGGATCTGGTGCAGGTCGACCAGCATGAAGTGGACCGACGGGAAATCGCGATATTGATAGAACCAGCGTGGATGCCAAACCGAGCCGAAAATTCCAATATTTTGCGCGGAGACATGTGTCAGCAGGGTGTCGATCCAGTCCTTTCGGAGCACGAAGAAGTCGGGATCCATCAACAGCAACCGGGTTCGCACCTCTTGCAGCGCCTTCTCGAGTGCCATGGCATGATGCAGGCTTCCCTTGTCGCGCGTGCGGGGTCGCGCAGCGCCCGGCAGGATCTCGCACCGCTCGCGACCAAAGTTCTGTCAGCCGATCCCGTGAGCGTATTGTCGACGGCGATCCATCGACTCCCAAGTCGCGAATTCAGATGCATCGTCAATGCAATGTTCTTCTCCAGAAGACCAAAATCCGGGAAAGCCACGGAAATGATGGTGAGCGACTGAGAAATGTCGCGAGCCATTGCGCTCGATTGTTCCGGCGCCATCAAAATTTCGCGCCCAAGCTTGATGTGCCCCGTTGAGCCACGGAGGGCGAGCTAGCCTCTTTCCCGCCAAGGGTCACGGCTGGATTGGCCGAACGCGGCGCAGCCCAGTCCAAAATGGTGACCCCGGCGCGATTCGAACGCGCGACCCCCAGATTAGGAATCTGGTGCTCTATCCAACTGAGCTACGGGGTCCCTGAAGCCTCGGCTTCGTTCCGGCTTTATATAGGCTCTTTTTGTTAAGCGCTTCTGTTTCGTCACGCGCCTCCCCCGATTGTAACGGCGGCTGTCCCGGTTCTTGCAAAGATTTAATGCAGGCCCCGACAGCCTGCCGATATGCTGCGCCCGAACAAAACCCCGCCTTTGGGCGCGCGCGTAACGAGGTCGACATGTCGCTGTTTGGCTTGGTGTTGGCGGTCGGCACGGCCGGCCTGACCATGGGCGTCGATCTCGCCGGCAGCGAGTGGCGGCCGAACTTCATCAGCGCGGCGGAGCTGCCGCGCCGGAATTGATATCGCAGGTCGAGTTCCAGCCCGACGGCAAGATCACCGGCACCGGCGGCTGCAACCGCTTCTTCGGCGGCTACACCGTCTCCGGCAATCACATCAAGATCGGCCCGCTGGCCTCGACGCGTAAAGGCTGTCCGGGGCTGCTGCGCGCGGAAACCACCTTGTTCGCGACGCTCCAGGCGGCCTCGATGTTCGAGCAGACCGACACCACGCTGATCCTGTTCGATGCCGCCGGCGACAAGCTCGCCCAATTCGTCCGCGCCGCGGAAGAGTAAGGCGCTCGCTCCCAAGCTTTGCGAATCTAGCGGCGCGGACGCCTCTGCTAACGCTAATCTCTCGCCGCTTTTGGATTCTTGGGGGGATCGCCGTGGCCCGTCTCGTCTTCGCCTCGCTGATCACGTTCGGCATCCTGGTCGGCATGGTGGTCGGCCTGGTGCTCGCCGCCATGGTGGCCGCCGGCGAGGTCAATCTCACATTCGCCATCGCCCTGACCGTGGTGATCAATTTGCTGATCTGGCTGATCAGCCCATGGCTCTCTGACCTGACCCTGCGCTGGCTCAACAAGCTCGAGTTCCTCGACGACGCTGTCGTCAAACAGCGCTATCCCGGTATCCACCAGATCATCCACCAGGTGGCGGACGATTATCGCTTCAAGGCGCCGAGGATCGGCTTCATCCCCGACCGCAACCCGACCGCCTTCACCTATGGCCTGTTGCGCTCCAATGCGCGCATCGTGGTCACCCAAGGCATTTTCGAGTTCCTGAGCGAGGACGAGCAGCGCGCCGTGGTCGCGCACGAGCTCGGCCACATCGTCAATCGCGATTTCATCCTGATGACCATGGCCGGCATGCTGGTGCAGATCCTCTATCAGATCTACGCGGCGCTGGTGCGCACGCGCAGCAGCAGCAGCGATCGCAAGGGCTATGGCGCCCTCATTGGGCTCGCCGCGCTGATCGGCTACTATATCGGCATCTACCTTCTGCTTTATCTCAGCCGCACCCGCGAATATCTGGCCGACGCCTTCTCCGCCAATCGCGTCGAGCCGCGGCATCTCGCGAGCGGGCTCGTCAAGATCGCCTACGGCATCGTCGCCATCGAGGACACCGAAGCGACGCAGAGCCTGCTGCGCTCGACGCGCCATCTCGGCGTGATCGACGTCAAGAATGCGCGCTACACCGGCCTGCTGGCCGAAAGCACCGGCGGATCGGGCCGGCGCCGCCGCCGAGGCCATGCTGTTCGACACCTACAACCCTTGGGCCGCGCTGGTTCAGCTCAACTCCACCCATCCTTTGACCGGGCGCCGCATCGCCCATCTCGGCGAGATCGCTAAAGCGAAGGGCCAAGCCTTCGCCGACTACGACATCGAGGCCGCCGCCGCGCGGGTGCAGTCTCAGCCGCGGCAAGCTCTGGCTCCAGTTCCTGGGCGAGCTGCTGCTGCTCACCGCGCCGCTGCTGTTTGGGCTGCTGATTGGCCTCGGCGGCGCCTGGCATCTTGTGCCTGCGGCCATCGCCATCGGCGTGCTGGCGACACTGCCGCTCCGTTATCCGTTCCGTACGCCGCAAGCGGCGAGCGTCATGGCGCTGATGGGCGATCCCGGCGCCTCGCCCGTGCGCGGCCGGCCGGTGCGTCTCGACGGCAAGGCCATCGGCCGGGTGAACCCCGGCTTCATTGCCGGCGAGGACGTCATCTTCCAGGACAAGACCGGGCTGATGGCGGTCGATTTCCGCTCCATGCTCGGCCTGATCGGCAATCTGTTCGCCGGCTGGAAGCGCGTGCCGAAGCATTTGGACCAACAAGGCGAGGCCACCGGTTGGTTCCGGCGGGGCATGGGCGGCTATCTGATCCTGCGCGAACTCAAGACCACGGCCGGGTCGCTCCGGGCCAGGCCTTTTTTCTGGCAGGTGGCGCTGTGCCTGATCGTCATTATCGGCAATCTCGTGCTGGTCTGATCCTATTCGGGCGCTTGTGAGTCGCGGGCTTACATCTTTAAGATGCATCATGGTCAGGGGGGCCAGCGACATCGTGGCGTTTGCCGGCGCGGCTTGGCTCGGGAGCCTGTGCTTGGCGGCCCAGGCCTGCGATCTGCCGCCGCCGGAGACCGGCACCGTCGCGGCCGCGCGCGATGGCGAAACGCTCCAACTCAGCGATGGCAGGATCGTCAGGCTGATCGGCGCCAAGGCGCCGATGCCGCCGCTCGGCTGGCGCGGCGACGACCCTTGGCCCCTGGTCGAAGAGGCCAAGGCGGCCTTGTCCCTGCTTGCCGCCGGCAAAGCCGTCGAATTGCGATTTGGCGGGCCCGCACCGACCGGCACGGCTATGCGCTCGCTCAGGTGTTCGTGGTCGAGGGCGAGCGCCGTCTCTGGCTCCAGCAGCAGCTTGTCGCCCAAGGCCTCGCCCGGGTCTATTCCTTCCCCGACAACCGGGCCTGCGTCGGCGAGCTGTTGGCGCGCAAGAGCGCGAGGCGAGGGCCAAGCGGCTCGGCGTGTGGGCGTCCTACGCCTATCGCATCGAACAGGCGCTCGACGTGAAGCGTCTGGGGCGCCTGATCCATTCCTACCAGCTGGTCGGGGCACCGTCGCCGCGGTCGGAGAGGGCGGCGGGCGCCTCTATCTCAATTTCGCGCCGGACTGGCGGAGCGACTTCACCATCAGCGTCGAGCGCAAGGATGCAAGTGCCTTCGCCGCTGCCGGCATCGACCTCAAAAAGCTCGCCGGCACGCGGTTGCGCGCGCGAGGCTTCCTGGCCTGGCGCAACGGACCCATGATCGAAGCGAGCCATCCTGAGCAGATTGAGCTGCTGCCGGCGAGCCCCCACCAGAAAGCGCAGCCGCCGCCGCAGCCGGGACCGGCTATCGCTCTATAGCCGGAGGAGTGCCATAGTCGTCGTGCGTGCTGATGCCGGCCAACGGGGAGTGTCCAACCAGCGCCATGGAGTCGTCCTCCCGTGTCTTTCCGCTCGACTGGACTACGGTCCAGACCGTCGCGGCGGTGGTCGGGGTCCTCATTGTAGTTCTGGTGCTGCTGGCCTTTGTTCGGCGGCGGGCGCTGCGCCGGCAGGAGGAGCGAAGCCGAGCGGTCGCCGACCAGCTCGCCTCTCTTATTGCCGGGGAGATGATGGCCCGTTCGCAGCAGGACGGCGATCATTTCTCGCTGAAAGAGGGCAACAGCATCGCGACCCTGATCGCCGAGGCGGTATTGGCGCTCAATGCCGAGGACACCCAAAAGGCTCGGCGGTCCGTCAGGCAACTTAAATCGGCCAACAGCGCCCTCGCGACCGAGATGTTCGCCGAGATGGCGCATGCCAAACTGGACGAGGCCGAGCGTGCGTCACACCAAGCCGCCGCCGCGTTGCGTCATCAAGGTGCGCTCACTTTGCCAAAGGATCCGCAACAGGCGCTTGACCTGTTCCAGCGGGCTTTCGAAGTCGACCCGACCAATGCCGAAAATCTCCTCGCCGTCGCTCTGGTGCTGTTCAGGCTCGGCGATCTCCCCAGCATGGAGGCCTTGATGGAACAGGCGCCGGGGGGCGCCGGCCGGGAGGGGCGCGATGACATCGCCGGCATAATCGACATGTTTGCCGGGGTTCTGCATCTCCGGCGCGGGCGCCTCAAGGAAGCGTGCGAGAGGTTCGAAGCGGCCAGCCGCATCTTCGAAGCGCGCGAAGACCCCAAGTCGCTGGTCGATGCGATGATGGCGCTGGCCAGCACGCAAATGAAGGCCGGCGAACTCGATCGCGCGCTTGCCAATTACAACAAGGCGGCGACGCTCTGCACCAAGTTCAATTATCGAACTCGGCCTGGCCCAGCTTTACGCCGATCTCGGCCTATTGCTGCAAAGCCTGGGGCAGTTTTCAGAGGCGGAGCAGATGCTGCTCAAGAGCTTTACCGTGGCCGACCGGCTGGAGGAAATCGCCATCGCTTCCGTTGCCGCCGGCAATCTTGGCTTGCTCTATCGCGAGACCCAAGACCTCGACCGTGCCGAGGAAATGGTGCGCCAGGCCTTGCAGCTGGAAGAGCGCTTGAAGCACAAAGACGGGGTCGCCCGGGCCAACCTCAATCTCGGCACGATCCTGTTCGAGAAAGCCCGCTTCGACGAGGCCATCGCCTACTTCAAGGAGAGCCTGCGTCTCTACCTGGAGCTTGGTCTCCCCGACCATGCCGCCAACGCCGTCTATAATCTCGGCAATGCGCACCGTGGCTTGAAGCATGTTGCCGAAGCCGAGGCCTCCTACCGCCGGGCCGTCGATCTCTTCATGGGGGCGAACGATGCTTCCGGCGTGGCAAAGGCAGCGGGTAATCTCGGTGCCGTCTATCTGGACAGCGGCCGCTTCGACGACGCGGAGGCGGAGTTCAACGTCGCCTTGGACGCCGCGCATGATGCCGGCGAGGGACGGGGCATCGCCATGCAAATGCGGAACCTCGCCGTACTCTCGCATATGCGCGGGCACACCGAGGCAGCCTGCCGCCAGCTGCGCCAGTCGCTCGAACTCTGCGTCGAGATCGAGGCCCACACCGAAGCGCTCGAGCTAAGGGTTCTGATGGGACAGATCGGTTGCTTATAGCCAGGGCGTCGAGCAGCTCTCGGCTGCTCGACGGTGGAGGTGAAGCCTTGGCTGGAGGCGGTGCCTTAAGCCGCGCGGGTCCGCGCCTCGGTCTCGGCGGCAAGTTTGGCGTGGCGGGCGGTCTTGGCGAGCACATCGTCGATCTTGGCGATGGCGCTGGCCTCGTCCAGCCGCTCGACGGCGGCGATTTCCCGAGCCATGCGATCGAGCGCGGCTTCGTAGAGCTGGCGCTCGGAATAGGACTGCTCGGGCTGCGCTTCGGAGCGATAGAGGTCGCGCACCACTTCGGCGATGGAGACGAGGTCGCCTGAATTGATCTTCGCCTCGTATTCCTGGGCGCGCCGGGACCACATGGTGCGCTTCACGCGCGCCTTGCCCTTGAGCGTGCCAAGCGCCTTCTTCACGGTCTTTTCTTCGGCGAGCTTGCGCATGCCGACGCTTGCCAGCTTGGCGGTCGGCACTCGAAGCGTCATCTTGTCCTTCTCGAAGTTGATGACGAACAGCTCGAGCTTCGCGCCGGCAATCTCCTGCTCATCGATACTCACGATCCGGCCGACGCCATGGGCCGGATAGACGATATACTCGCCGGTACGAAAGCCGTGTCTTTGCTGTGGTTTCTTCTTGTCAGCCATACTCTCGTCTCACTCTCTCAAAGTGCCTTGCGAGCGCTAATGCCTTGTGACATGAGCTTGCCCACGTTTTGCCAGGTTCGCTTACTGACCCCCGCCATGCCTGACGGAGCCGTGGGCACAAGATGAGCCGCCGATCAGAAGCCTGATCGCGCCACCTCCCTCAAATCAGAAAAAAAAGTGCGCCCAAACGGGGACGCCTCTCGGGTGCTTGATGCGCCTATCGTCCGCGCCATTCCGACATGACTATAACACAATTTTAGTGAATCCGAAAGTCATCCCCGATCGCAAGCCAGCCCTTTTTGCACCGCAACATGCGGCATTTTGACCATAGGGTTAACGCTTAACCCCTTGAACTCGCTAGTCGCCTTCACCCGGGTCGGGGGTGAAGTATTTGGCGAATTTGTCCGGCTCGGACACGAAGGCGTCGGCATCCGCCGGGGCGGGCCTTTTGATCGTGATATTCGGCCAGGTTTCCGAATATTGCCGGTTGATCTCCAGCCAGCGGTCAAGTTCCGGCTCGGTGTCGGGCTTGATGGCGTCGACCGGGCATTCCGGCTCGCACACCCCGCAATCGATGCACTCGTCAGGGTGAATTACCAGCATGTTGGCGCCCTCGTAGAAGCAGTCCACGGGGCAGACCTCGACGCAATCCATGTACTTGCACTTGATGCAAACTTCGGTGACGACGTAAGTCATCGGTCCCACACGCTTTCGGGGCCTGGTCCGGCCCTCATCCAAGCCCCTAAGGGCCGCCATAGTCGCCCGAGGAAGCGCTTGCGTATAACAATCGCGCCACCAGCACAAGGCGACCGTGGGTGGCTCGGGAGCCCAGCTTGGCCGCCAGCAAAAGCCCTTTTCTCTCCGCCGGTTGGGTTGGATTTGCGGTTACCCACTAATCCCGCGTCAATCAATTTATGGCATTCGCGGGGTTGGAGGAAAGCGTCTCCCTGAGCCGCCGTCTTGGGTCCCCCTTGTTTCATCGACCGAACGCCGCACGTGGCCATTCTCGGGCCCCAAGGAGCCCCATGCTCGCATGACGGAGCCAACGCCTGTCAAGAGAAGGTGGCCTTCCATCAGGCCTCTTTTGCCGCTGATCGGCGCTGCCTGCGTTGGACTTGCCGTCGCGGTCGCAGCCTGGATCGTGGTCTCGGCGTGGGAGGACCGGCTCGCCAAAACGAAGTTCACCAACGTCGCGGGCGATTATGCGACCGTCCTGCAAAACGGTCTCGATCAGTATCTCGGCAAGATCCATGCGGTGCGCGCCTTCTACGATGCTTCCGTCGAGGTCGATCCGGATGAGTTCGATCTGTTCACCAGCCAGATTTTAGCCGGGTACGACGACGCCATGCGGCTCGTCTGGGCGCCGCGCATTACCCGCGATGAGCGAACCGAGTTCGAGCGCAAGGCGAGAGAACGGGGTCACCCCGATTTTTCGATCAGGACTTGGTCTCTCGCCAATCCGATGGCGGTCTCACCCGATCGCGATGAGTACTTCCCCATTGCCTATTCGACCGTCTCGTCTGAACGGGCTGCCACCTTGGGCACCGATCTCAATTCCGAACCCGTCCGCGCCGAGGCGATCCGTCGCGCCCGCGAGGGGAATTTCATGGCGACCGCCCAGGGCATACAGCTCCGCAATCCAATCGGCGGACAACGCGAGGGCTTCATCGCTCTGGTTCCGATCTATCGCCACGACACCGAACTGAACAGCTTGGACGAACGACGCCGCAATACGCTCGGCGTGATCGTTGGTGCGTTCCAGACAGCAGCACTGTTCGATGCCATCCTGGATCGCGTGGCGCTGCCGCAAAACGTCGACCTCTATCTTTACCCGGCAGAAGCGGGGCCGGATGCAATGCCGGTCTATTTGCGCGGGGCCGCGAGCCGCGAACAGCCGCTCAAGGAGAAGCCGCAAAAGGCGCTTGCCGAGCTCCCGTCGTGGAGCGCGACGCTGAAAGCCGGCGACGCAAGCTGGAACTTTGTCGTCGTGCCGAGCAGAAGCGGGGTTGATCAGCTACTACCGGGCTTGGCTCGTCTTAGCGACGTCATCTTGGTGTTCGGCGCATTGCTCGCCTATATGTGGGCCTCGATCCGCCATGCCCTTCGCCTCGAGGCGGCCAACAAGCAGGGTCCTGGAACTGGCGCAGACCGATCTTGTTGACCAACCTGGCCAATCGCCGCGCTTTCCTCAAGCGGCTCACCATGGCCTTTGCGGCGAGCTTGCGCGGCGCTCCGTCCTTCGCCGTGCTCTATCTCGACATCGACGACTTCAAGGACGTGAACGACACGCTCGGCCACGCCATGGGCGACCTGCTGTTGAAGGAGGTGGTGAGCCGACTGAAGAGCGCCGTGCGGCCCGAGGATCTGGTTGCGCGGTTCGGCGGCGATGAATTCGCCATCCTCGTGCCCGGAGGTCACCGATCCGGAGACGGCCGGCGAACTGGCGGCCAGGATCGGTGGGCTGCTCGCCGCGCCATTCAGCATCAAGGGCCACAAGGTCCGCATCACCTCGAGCATCGGCATCGCCCTGTTTTCGCCCGACGATCGCCAGTCCCGAGGCGATGATGATGCAGGCCGATCTTGCCCTCTATGGCGCCAAGGACGACGGCCGCGACTGCTACCGCTTCCACAGCCAGGACCTCGACCTTGAGGTGCATGAGCGGGTGCGCGTCGCCGAAGAGCTGAGAGTCGCGTTGGATCAGGGCGAGCTCGAGCTCTACTACCAGCCGCAGGTCGAGCTCGCGACCGGGCGCATCATCGGGCTCGAAGCGCTGATCCGGTGGAACCACAAGACGCGCGGCCTGCTCGCGCCCGCGTCCTTCATTCCGATCGCCGAACGGACCGGCATCATCCTGCCGATCGGGCATTGGGTGTTCGAGCAGGCGTGCCGTCAGCTCAAGCTCTGGCGTGCCGAGGGCGTCGCGCCGCAGGTGCTGTCGGTCAATGTGTCGGGCGTCCAGTTCAAGAGCGTCTCCGAGCTCGAGCGCGAGATCGAAGCGAGCCTGACGCGATGGGACATCGACCCCTCCCAGCTCGAGCTGGAGCTGACCGAATCGGTGCTGATGGAAGCGACCCAGAGATATGCCAATACGCTTGAAAACCTGCGCCAACTGGGGACCAAGATCGCGATCGACGATTTCGGCACCGGCTATTCGTCGCTCAAATATCTGACCCAATACCCGGTCAACCGGCTGAAGCTGGCGCAGGAGTTCGTGTTCCGCGTCACGGTCGATTATCGCAATGCCGCCGTGGTCAGGGCCGCCATCCGGCTGGCCAACGAGCTTGGCCTCGATGTCATTGCCGAAGGAGTCGAGACCGAGGCGCAAGCGCGCTTCCTGATGGGCGCCGGCTGCGAGCAGGCGCAGGGCTATTATTTCAGCCGGCCGGTGACGGCGCTCAAAGTCACGGAATTGCTGCGGGCCGGCCGGATCGAGCCCCAAGCGGGTCCGTTGCGCCGCCTCACCTCGGCGGCGTGAGCGCCAACTTGACCCTTCGTCATTGCCGGACTTGACCCGCAATTCAGAGATCTGCTCGCTGTCGCCCCTGGATGCCCGGCTCAAGGCCGGGCACGACGAGTAAGTGCCGCGCAAGGCGTCGAGGCGGCGGCGGTTGCGCTTGGTTGGACGGCGTCCAAACCGTCGAGCCCCCGCTCCGGCGCCAGCGGCGCTTGGCGGGGTCAGGTCCTCATAGAGCGCGCGCGCAAGGCTCGCCGGCCCGCGCCGCTCGGTCGACCCCAGCACCCGCACCACGGTAAGCCTGCCGAGCGGGGTGGCGGTCACCACGTCGCCGGCCTGGACCAGGCGGCTCGGTTTCAGCACGCGGACGCCGTTGATGCGGACTTTGCCGGCCTCGATCAGCCGCGCCGCGTCCGGTTCGCGTCCTGGCGAGCCTCGCGCACCAGAGCCATTTGTCGAGGCGCTGCGCATCCATGGCCGGCGGTTCAGCTTCCTTCCGGCTGGCGCGCGGCGAGCCGCCCTCTGAGCGCTTCAAGCGCGGCGAACGGCGAATGCTCGATCTTCTTCCGCTCGGCCGGCGTCTGGTGGGCTTGCGGCTTTTGCCGTTCGCGCCGCGGCGCCCGCCCGCGCTGCTCGCGCCGAGGCTTATGGCTCGCACGCTTGTCGTGGCGCGCCTCCTTGCGCTTCCCTGGCCGCCAAATCTCGTCGAAGGCTTCCGCCTGGGCTTCAGTCGGCGTCCGGCGCCGGCCGGCTGAGCGCTCGGCGGCAGGCGCGAGCTTCCGCCGCTCCAGCCTGAAACCGAGCGCCTTCAGGATCGAGGCGAACTCTTCGCCCGAGCAGCCGACCACCGACATGAGTTCCGGCACCACCCGGAAGCCTCCGTCGCCGGTCGCTCCGGTCGGCGCCGCAGCGCCGCCTTCGGCCGGCCGGAAGGCGATGCGCGCACGGATCAGGTCGGACAGCCGCTCCAGCATGTCGATGCGCACCGCGCGGGCGCCGGCGACATGGAAGCCGGCGGCCCGCCAATAAGGCTCGGGGATCAGCGTTCCCGCCTCGACCGAAGTCAGGCCCTGTTGCGGCCGGGCCGGCAGCGTCTCGGCGTCGAGGCCGTGATCGCGGCCGGAATGGAGCGCCCACAGCAGCAGCACCAGATCGGCCGCCGCCGGCTTGAGCAGCGTCGGGAGTGTAGACGTTGAAGGCGCCGAAGCGGACGCCGTATTGGCGGAGCTGGGCCCGCGCCGCCTGATCGAGCGCCTTGATCTCCTCCGAGGCGGCCTCGCGGCGGAGCACGCCGAGATTTTCCGTCAATTGATAGGCCAGCCCGCGGGCCAGGCCTGACAAGTCGGAGGCCTCGGCCAGCAGCGATGAGCGGCTTGAGCTTGGCGTGGAGCTCGGCCTCGAGCCAGGCTTCGAGGCGCTTCAGCAGGCGCTCGCGGTCGGACGCCGAGAGATGCTCATCGGCCATGAGTTGGAGGCGGGGCTTGAGCGCCGTCTCGCCGCGCTCGAGCCGGGCGATGTCCGATCCGGCCCACACGATCCGGCCATTGGGGTTGAGCGCGATGGCCTGGTCGGGCGCCCCGACCAGCGCGTCGGCGCGGGCGGCAAGCTCGTGCCCCAGCACCTGGGCTGCCGCGTGGCGGGTCGCCCGCCCGTGAATGCCCTCGCCGGACGTATCAGGCGTGAAGTCGGAAGCCGTCGAGCCGGCCGACATAATGGTTCTCGACCAGAATGTTGCCGTCAGGGGCGATCTCGGCCGCGATCTCCTCCTTGTCGCGCAAGCGGCGCATCAACACGCTGGTCCGCCGGTCGACGAAGCGCTGGGTCAGGCGCTCATGCAGCGCGTCCGACAGTGTGTCCTCGATGGCCTTGGTGCGGCCCTGCCAATGTTCCGGATCGTCGAGCCATTGCGCGTGGTGCGACACGAAGGTCCAGGTGCGAATCTGCGCCAGGCGGTTGGAGAGCGTATCGAGGTCGCCATCGGTGCGGTCGGCGAGCGCCACCTGATTGGCGAACCAGTCGGCCGGGATCTTGCCCTCATCGCTCATGACGAAGCGATAGAGGGTGGCGACCAGCTCGGCATGGCTTGCCGCGGAGATCTTCCGGTAGTCGGGGATCTGGCACATGTCCCACAGCAGCGCCACCGCGGCCGGCCCTTGCGCCCTGTCGCGGACGTCCGCTTCTTGGCTGACATTCTCGAGCGCGATCACGTCGTCGACCATGCGGGAGCGGGTGAGCCGCCGATGGTCGGGGGTCTCGCGCAAGCTGTCCTTCAGCCGCTCGATCGAGCTGAAATCGAGCTTGCGGTTGCGCCATTGCAGCACGCCGACCTGATCGAAGGCGTGGTTTTCCAGCCGGTCGACCAAGTCGCCCTCGAACGGCGGGACATTGCCGGTCACCCCGAACGTGCCGTCATTCATGTGGCGCCCGGCGCGTCCGGCGATCTGGCCAAGCTCGGCCGGGGTGAGATTGCGGTGACTTTGCCCGTCGAATTTGCGGATGCCGGCAAAGGCCACATGGTCGAGATCGAGATTGAGCCCCATGCCGATGGCGTCGGTCGCCACCAGAAAATCGACGTCGCCGTTCTGGTAGAGGTCCACTTGGGCGTTGCGCGTGCGCGGGCTGAGCGCGCCGAGCACCACGGCGGCGCCGCCGCGCTGCCGCCTGACCAGCTCGGCGATGGCATAGACGTCGTTGACCGAGAAACCGACAATGGCCGAGCGGCGGGGCAGGCGCGTGATCTTCTTGTCGCCGGCATAGCTGAGCTGCGACAGGCGCGGCCGCGACACCAGATTGGCGCCGGGCAACAGCTCGCGGACCGCATCGCGCATGGTGGCGGCGCCGAGCAGCAGCGTCTCGTTCAGGCCCCGCGCATGAAACAGCCGTTCGGTGAACACGTGGCCGCGCTCGCCGTCGGCGGCAAGCTGGATCTCGTCGATGGCGACGAAGTCGGCCTCGAGCTCGAGCGGCATCGCCTCCACGGTGCAGACATAGAAACGCGGCGAGGGGGGCTTGATCTTCTCTTCGCCGGTGATCAGCGCGACCTGGCCGGCGGGCACGCGCGCGGCGATCTTGTCGTAGACCTCCCGCGCCAGCAGCCTGAGCGGCAGCCCGATAATGCCGACGTCATGAGCCAGCATGCGCTCGATGGCGAGATGGGTCTTGCCGGTATTGGTCGGACCGAGCACGGCGGTGACGCCGCGCCCGCGCTGGAGATGTGTGGATATCGGGGATAACGACCGGCTCATTTCTTGACTACCTCACCACCAGATCGCGTTCGGACTCGGAACGAGGGGGGAACGAATCTCGTCCGAATCGCTGACATCTGCCCATTCGGATTTCGTTCTGTACAGGAATTGGCACGGTCTGCTCGCTTGCCGGCGTCTCGGTGACAACGGGTCTCGGATATTTTGCTCGCCGGATTTGGGTCGAGCCTCAGCGCCTTTCCGCGCCGAGGAAGGCAACGGGAACGGAGCACGCACGAATCAGGGGAGAGTTAATCTTCGGCATCTGTTCCCTACTATATGTTGGGTTTTGGGCTCGCGCCGTTAATCCTTGAGCACGGTCGAGCGCCGGGGCGATCAGGGCTCTGCGCTGGCGCGACGCGTCCCGACTTGGATCGAGGTCACGAGTGCCGAGCCATAGCCCACCGGGGTCGGCAATACAATCCGATAGGGCACGTACATGTTGGTGCCCCGCACCGGGATCAGCCAGACCTCGATCTGGTTGCTCTGCTGCATGAGCCTGATGCCGGGATTGTCGGGCTGGTATCCGGCAATCGGGATGAACTTGACCGCGCAGATCACTGCCGGCCCGCCATAGCCGGCCGGCGTCGTCCGCTTAACGGTGACAATGCGCTTGGGCGTAATCACGAGATCGTAGCGCTGCCGGCCGTCGAACACCGGCAAGGTATGCTCGCACACCGACAAATCGCCGTTGGGATTGTCGGAGCGGGCGCTCAGGAACGCGCCGCTCATGGGATCGAGCACGCCTTCGAGCTGCTCCTTGGTCACCGGAATGGTGCGGGGGAGCGGCCGGTCTTTGGGGCTGATCGAGACATCCGTGACGGCCCGCCCGTCGAATGTCATGCGCAGCCGCTCGCCCGCCTTGCCGCTGTCCAAATAGTTGAACGCATACATCGCGGGCTCGGGACCCGTGTTCGTCACGCGGCCGGAGCTCGCCGTCACCCCGCGCCACTCATAGATGAGGCCCTGAAGGACCGTGAACCGGCCTTCGCCGCGCATCTGGTAGTCTTCGCCGCGGATGGTGGTGGTCAGCTTGAATTCGCCGAGATTGAAGTTGCCGAGATCGACGCGATAAACCGCAACGATCCGGCTCGAGGCGGAGAGGCTGCTCTCGGCATAGGCGGTATCGGCCGGCAGATTGCCGCCGAGCCCGCAGGTCAGCGCGGCAACGGCGGCAAGGCTCAAGCAATGGCGCGCTCGTTGCATATGCTCCAACCCCCTAGCAGGACCCCGCCTGCTAGAACCCGGGCGAATGTCGGGGTATTTGTCGGATTCGTCAATTGAAGCTTGGCTGAGCTTTGTGGCAGTGCCTTGACCCCAAACTGCCGTCCCCGTATATGTCCCGCCACCGGTGGCAATGCTTGTGGCGACAACCGCCAGGAGCCGTACCGGGTTCCGTGCAATTTCGGAGAAGGATCAAGGACTATGGCCCGTCGCTGCGAGCTCACCGGCAAAGCCGTGCTTACCGGCAACAATGTGAGCCATGCCAAGCGCCGGACCAAACGCCGGTTCTTGCCGAATCTGTGCAATGTCACGCTGGAAAGCGAGGCGCTGAAGAAGCGCGTGCGCCTGACCATCAGCGCCCATGCCTTGCGTTCGGTCGAGCATCGCGGCGGTCTCGACGCCTATCTGTTGAAGGCCGGCGACGATGAGCTGTCGTTGAAGGCGCGCCGGCTCAAGCGCGACATCGCCAAGAAGCACGCCGCGCCGGCCGAAGCCGCCGCCTAGCCGCGCGGGCCGGCCACCACCGGCGTCGCATCGGGCAGCGTGAACTGCATGATCAGCGTGCGCTGGAGCGCGCTGAAATTGTCATCCGACATCAGCGTCAGCACGGTCTCGCCCGACGGCGCGCGGTGAGCGGCGATCGCTTCCATATTGTCGATATTCAAGCTGTCATTGGCGTCGAGCAGCACCTCGCCCTCGATCAGCGCGCCGCGCTTCAGCTCGCCGGCAGCGATGCGGCGGATGCGCATCTTGATGCCCTCGCTGAAGCGGAATCGCCGCTCGAGCAGGACGATGCCGCCGTCAGGGAGCGCCGCCGCGTCGGTGATGTCGAAGCCGCCGAGCCGCTTCACCACGATCTCTCCGGGGGTGGGACCGCCGATCAGCCAGCCGTGCAGATTGCCGTGCTTGTCGGCCAGCCCCTCGGCAAAGGCCACCAGCGTCCCCTTGAGCCGTCCGGCGCGAATGATCGTCATCGCCTCGATGCCGCGATTTGCGCTCATCGCCTTGGCGCCGGCCGGCAACGGCACCGTTCCGGTCGGTGGTCCGAACTGTTCCGCGGTGAACGGATAGCGCGCGATTCTGTGCCGGCGCTCGAACGAGACATAGGCCGTGCCCTGGCTGGTGTCGCCGTCGACCAGCGTCATGCCTTCGGCGTCGCGCATCGCATCGTCGCGGAGCGGCTTGCCGTCGGCGCCGAGCATCGGGCCGAGCACCGCCGCGGAGAGGCCCTTCAATCGGCGGCCGTCATAATCGAGCGTGGCCCTGAGCCAGCTGCCGGCATCGGAGATGGCCAGCAGCGAGCGCCCGGACGGATCGATGGCAATCGCCGAATAGCCGCCGAAATGGCTGGTCTTGGCGTAGAGATTGAGCCCGGCCCTGAAGATCAGCTTGCCGAACTCCTTGCGGCCCGGATTGTCGCGGTCGAAGTCGATGGCGATGGCGGTGACGGTGGTCGGGGTCGGCCCCTCCAGCACCGTCAGCGGCTTGTCGGCGAGCGCCGGCGCCACGGCCAGAACCACCGCCGCGGCGGCGACGGCTGCCGCCGTCTGCCAGCGCCCGGACATGCGGTAAAGGAGCCTCACGCTAATGGAGCTTCCGGCGTTTGGCCCGCGCCGCACGGCATCGCGCGATGCAATTGGCGCCGGGCGAGATCCTCGTCGAACAGCTCGGCCAGCTTCTCGGTCATGACGCCGGCCAGCTCCTCGGCGTCGGTCACGGTGACGGCGCGCCGGTAATAGCGGGTGACGTCATGGCCGATGCCGATGGCCAATAGCTCCACCGACGAGCGGGTCTCGATCTCCTCGATCACCTGGCGCAGGTGACGCTCCAAATATGACCCCGAATTGACCGAGAGCGTGGAATTGTCGACCGGGGCGCCATCGGAGATCATCATCAGGATGCGCCGCTGCTCGGGCCGCGCCAGCAGGCGCGCTATGCGCCCAGGCCAGGGCCTCGCCGTCGATATTCTCCTTCAGCAGACCCTCGCGCATCATCAGCCCGAGATTGCGGCGCGACCGGCGCCATGGCGCGTCGGCGGATTTGTAGACGATATGGCGGAGATCGTTGAGCCGGCCGGGCAGCGGCGGCTTCAGCGCGTTGAGCCACGACTCGCGCGCATGCCCGCCCTTCCAGGCGCGGGTGGTGAAGCCGAGGATCTCGACCTTGACCCCGCAGCGCTCGAGCGTGCGCGCGAGAATATCGGCGCAGCAGGCCGCCACCATGATGGGGCGCCCGCGCATCGAGCCGGAATTGTCGAGCAGCAGCGTGACCACGGTGTCGCGGAACGTCGTCTCCCGCTCCTGCTTGAAGGTCAGCGGGTGCATGGGATCGACGATGACGCGGGCCAGCCGCGCGGCGTCGATCGTGCCTTCGTCGAGATCGAAGTCCCAGCCGCGATTCTGCTGCGCCAGCAGCCGGCGCTGGAGGCGGTTGGCCAGTCGCGCCACCGCGCCGTGCAGGGCCTGGAGCTGCTTGTCGAGAAAGGCGCGCAAGCGGTCGAGCTCGTCTGGTGTCGCACAGCTCCTCGGCATTGACGATCTCGTCAAAGGCGCGGGTGAACACCTTGTAGCCGAAGGCTTCGGGGTTATCGAGCACCGAGAGATTGGGGCGCCAGGGCTCCGAGCGGCGCGGCAGCTCGGAAGCGTCGGCCTCGCGGTCGAGCCGGTCGGTCGAGCCGTCGTCGCGGTCGTCGAGCGAATCCTCGCTCAAGGCGTCCTGGTCGGCGCGGGAATCGGCGGCAAGATCGGCCCGCTGCTCGCCTTCGGCCTTGTCTTCCTCGCCATCCGACGCGTCGGCGTCGGCCTCGCTCTCCTCGGCGAGGTTTCGTCCTCGCGCTGGTCGAGCTGATCGGCGAGGTTGAGCGCGGCCAGCAGGTCCCGTGTCAGCCGGCCGAACGCCTCCTGGTCGAACAGCATCTCCGGCATGCGGTCGAGCACGGTGCGGGCCCGGCCTTCGATCCAAGGGCGCCAGAGATTGACCACGGCGCGGGCCTTGGCCGGTGGCGCCTGTCCGGTGAGCGTCTCGCGCACCAGCAGGGCGAGCGCATCCGGCAGCGGCGCTTCGGAGCGGTCGGTCGACTTCCGCGAAGCGGCTCCGCTCGTAGCGCTGCTCCATGCGGGCGGCGAGATTCGCCGCCACGCCTTGCATGCGCTTGGCGCCGATCGCCTCGACCCGCGCCTGCTCGATCGCCTCGAACACGTCGCGCGCCTCGCCGCCCGACGGCGCCAAGGCCTCATGCAAGGCGGGATCGTGACAGGCGACGGACAAGCGCCGCGGCGTCGGCATGGCCGCGGATCACGGCGATCTCGGTCTTGGTCGGAACGCGCGACGGCTCGGGCAGCCGCGCCATCTTGCCGGCGAGCCCGGGCGGCTCGCTCGTGAACACCACCTCCATGCGCGCTGTCGGCGGCGATCGAGCGGGTGGTCATGCGTCACCGCCCGCTTGAACGGATCGAGCGGCGCTTCCTTACGCCGGGTCAGCGTCATGGCTTAGCTCAGGGCCACATTGGCGGTCGACTGCGGCAGATCCTCGCCGAAGCAGCGCTGATAGAACTCGGCGATCAGCCCGCGCTCCAGCTCGTCGCATTTGTTGAGGAAGGACAGCGCGAACGCGGTGCCGACATCCTCGAAAATCTCGGCGTTCTCGGCCCAGGTGATCACCGTGCGCGGGCTCATCACCGTCGACAGGTCGCCGTTCATGAAGGCGTTCCGGGTCAGATCGGCGACGCGGACCATGTTGGACACGATCTTGCGCCCGGCCTCGGTGTTCCAGCTCTTGGCCTTGGCCAGCACGATGTTCACCTCGTCGTCATGCGGCAGATAATTGAGCGTGACGACGATATTCCAGCGGTCCATCTGGCCCTGGTTGATCTGCTGGGTGCCGTGATAGAGGCCGCTGGTGTCGCCGAGCCCGATCGTGTTGGTGGTCGAGAACAGGCGGAACGCCGGGTGCGGCCTGATCACCTTGGACTGGTCGAGCAGCGTGAGCTTGCCCGAGACCTCGAGCACGCGCTGGATCACGAACATCACGTCGGGGCGCCCGGCGTCATATTCGTCGAAGCACAGCGCCGTGTTGGACTGGAGCGCGTAAGGCAGAATGCCCTCGCGGAACTCGGTGATCTGCATGCCGTCCTTGATGACGATGGCGTCCTTGCCGACCAGATCGATGCGGCTCACATGGCTGTCGAGATTGATGCGCATGCAGGGCCAGTTGAGCCGCGCCGCCACCTGCTCGATATGGGTGGACTTGCCGGTGCCGTGATAGCCCTGGATCATCACCCTGCGGTTGTGCTTGAAGCCGGCCAGGATCGCGAGCGTCACCTCCCGGTTGAACAGATAATCGGGATCGACATCCGGCACGTGTTCGTCGGGACGTGAATAAGCCGGCACTTCGAGATCGGTATCGATGCCGAAGACCTGGCGCACGGAAACGGACATGTCCGGCAAGCCGGCGCCGTTGCTGGCAGTTTCGAGTGTCATGGTCGGTGAAGGCCTATTGGTCGCATGTCTTGTGGCTTGCCGAAGCAAAGCCTCGATGAGGGGGATGAGGGCTGCCCAGCGACGTCACGCAAGCCCCGCCTGCCTTAGATAGTTATAGGCTTGGATCACTTCACGCAACTTGTCCTCTGAGGCCCGGTCGCCCTTGTTGTGGTCGGGGTGGAGCCGCTTAACCAGTTCCTTGAACCGCGCCTTGATGTCGGCCTTGGTGGCGCTGTCCTCGAGATTGAGCTGGCGCAAGGCATTTCCGCTCGGCGCGCTTGAGCGGCCGCTCCGCCTCGGCTGCCGCCTTGGCGGCGGCGCGCTCGGCGAACAGCCCGAACGGATCGTAGCTGGTGAAGCTGTGGGCTGAAGCCGCCGGGGCGGGTGCCGCTGCGCGGGCGCCGATTGCGCGCCCAGGAATTGACGCCGAGCGACCAGGTCGGCCGGTGCCCGATCGTGTCGTCCTTCTGATGCTGGACCACATCCTCGTCGGGCAGCCCGGCGAAATAGTTATAGGATTTGTTGTATTCCCGCACATGGTCGAGGCAGTAGCGATGATACTGGCCCTCGTGCCCGCGCCCCTTGGGTGCGGGGTAGAGACCGGGCTCGGTGCAGCCCTTCCACTCGCAAGCCGGACAGGACTCGCGCAACAGGCGGTTCTGGTCGGGCTTGACCCGCAGGCGGTCGAAGAATTTCGAGTTGAGCTTCATGGTCTCGGCATTATGGGAAGCGGCGGTCGACACAACAAGAATGGCCCTCTAGGCAGCGATTAGGCTATGGTGGCGGGTTATGGACTTGGAGCCGGTGACCATGCGCGTCGAGCAGCAAATCACAGAAAAGTTGCAACAAGCCTTCGCCCCGGCCGTGCTTGAAGTCGTTAACGATTCCCACCGGCATGCCGGCCACGCCGGCACGCCCGGAACCGGCGAGAGCCATTTCACCGTCAAAGTGGTGTCGGCGCGCTTCGCCGGCAAGTCACGCCTCGAGCGTCATCGCATGGTCAATGATGTGCTGGCCGAGGAGCTCAAGGGCCCGATTCATGCGCTCGCCATCAGCGCGCTCACCCCGGAGGAGCGCTCCCGCCCGCTATGAGGCCTTGCTGGCTTCAGTCTTGACCGCGGCCTTCGCCGCCGGCGGCGTCACCCGCAACGAGGTGATGCGGTTGCGTTGCCGCTTCAGCACCTCGAACCGATAATCGTGAAAGGTGAAGGCCTGGCCCGGATTGGGGATGGTCTGAGCCTCGTGGATGACCAGGCCGGCGATGGTGGTCGCCTCCTCGTCGGGCAGGTCCCAATCCATCAGCCGGTTGACGTCGCGGATCGGCACCACGCCGTCGACGATCAGCGAGCCGTCGGCTTGCGGCTTGGCCATGGCCGAGGCGATGTCGGTCTCGTCGGTGATGTCGCCGACGATCTCCTCGATGATGTCCTCGAGCGTGACCAGGCCCATGACCTCCCCATACTCGTCGACCACGATGGCGAAATGGGCCTTGCGCTTCAAAAAAGCGTTGAGCTGATCCTTGAGCGTGGTTGTGTCGGGCACGAACCACGGGGGCACCGCCAGCGACATGATGTCGATCTGGGACAGGTCGCCCTTGGAGTCGCGCAACGCCTTGAGCAGTGTCTTGGCGTGCAGGATGCCGACGATCTCCTCGCGCTCGCCGCGCCACAACGGCACGCGGGTGTGAGAGCCTTTCAAGGCGAGGTCGATGATCTTGTCGGCCGGCAGCTCGGCGTCAATCGCTTCCATGTTGGTCCGGTGCACCATGATGTCCGACACGGTCAGCTCGCGCAAATCGAGCACGCCACCCAGCATGTCGCGGGTGAGCTTCACCACGCCGCCTTCCTTGTGGTGCAGCTCGATGGCGCCCCGGATCTCCTCATGCGCCGACAGCACCTCGGCATCGTCGCTGATCGAGAGGCCGAACAGGCGCAGCGTATGGCGCACAATCCACTGCATGGTGGTGATCACCGGCGCCAGCACCGCGACGAGCAAGCGAACCAACGGCGCGACCAAGAGTGCCATGCGGTCGGCATTGAGGATCGCATAGGTCTTGGGCAGCACCTCGGCGAACACCACCACGATCACCGTCATGACGATGGTGGCGTAGACCACGCCCTTATCGCCGAACAGGGTCAGGAACAGGCTGGTGGCGAGCGCCGAGGCGGCGACGTTGGCCAGAGTGTTGCCGAGCAGGATTGCGCCGATGAAGCGCTCGCGGATTTGCAGCAAGTGGTTGACCATGCGCGCGCGCTTGCTGCCGTCCTCCTCGAGGGCGTGCATCTTGGCCCGCGAGGCGGCGGTCAGCGCCGTCTCCGACCCTGAGAAGAAGCCCGACAGGATGAGCAAGCCGATGATGGCGCCGAGCGTAATGCCTAGGCCCAATGTCATGGTGCCGCACACTCGCGGGTGAGAAACGCCGTCAGGCCGGGCAGGGAGACGTCATGTTCCACGAACGCCCGCCCGATGCCGCGCACCAGTACCAGCGCGAGCTTGCCGCCTTTGACTTTCTTGTCCTGAGCCATCAGCCGCAACAACGCGTCGGGCGCGGGCTTCGCGCCGGGAACGGCGGCGATCTTGACCGGCAGGCCGACCGCCGTGAAGTGCCGCTCGACCCGTGCGGCGTCGTCCGGCGGGCATAAGCCGCATTCGACCGAGAAGGTGAAGGCCAGGCGCATGCCGATGGCGATCGCTTCGCCATGCAGCAGCCGGTCGGAATAGCCGGCGTAGGCTTCCAGCGCGTGGCCGAATGTATGGCCGAGATTGAGCAGCGCGCGCGTGCCCGACTCCTCGCGCTCGTCGGCGGCGACGATGGCCGCCTTGGCGCGCACGCTGGTCTCCACCGCCCGCCTTCGCGCGGCGCCGGGAGCGGCGAAGATTTCGCCCCAGTTCTCTTCGAGCCAGGCGAAGAACGGCGCATCGCCCAACAGTCCGTATTTCACCACCTCGGCATAACCCGCCCGGAACTCGCGCGCGCTCAGCGTCGACAGCAGCGAAATATCGGCCAGCACCAGGCTCGGTTGATGGAAGGTGCCGATCAGGTTCTTGCCCTGCGTGGTGTCGATGCCGGTCTTGCCGCCGACCGAGGAGTCGACCTGGGCGAGCAGCGAGGTCGGCAGCTGCACCACGCGCACGCCGCGCCGCAAGATGCTGGCGGCAAAGCCGGCCAAGTCGCCGACCACGCCGCCGCCCAGCGCAATGACGCAATCGCCCCGCTCCACGCCGAGCGCCAGCAGGGTCTCGCATAACGGAGCCAGCACCTTGAAGCTCTTGCTCGCTTCGCCGGGGGCGACCACCGCCTCGCCGAGAAACTGCCCATGCTGCTCGAGGCTCGCTCGCAGCGGATCGAGATAAAGCGCCGCCACGTTGTCATCGCTCACCACGGCGCAGCGCGCAGCCGGAAGCGCCGCCGCGATGCGGCGTCCGGTCGAGGCGATCAGCCCCGTACCGATGACGATGGGATAGCTCCGTCCTGGAAGCGTCACCTCGATGGTCGTCTCGCCTTGGTCTGACGCCAAGGCGGTCGCGCCGTCGCGCATCATTTCACCTTCTTGCGGCCCTGAGCCTTGTCCGCTTTCGCCTTGCAGCCGAGCTTGTCCGCGATGGCCTCGATCACCGCCCCCACGATCACGTCATGGGGCACATCGCGGCTCTCCACCGTCACATCGGCCTCGGCATAGATGGGATAGCGCTCTTCGATCAGTCTTTTCATAACTTTTTCGGGGTCGTCGCCGGCCAGCAACGGCCGGTTATCGCGCCGCCCGACCCGTTTGAGCAGCACCTTGAGGTCGGCCTTGAGCCAAACCGACAGCCCGCGCGCCTTGATATTGGCCCGCGTCTCGCCGGTCATATAGGCGCCCCCGCCGGTGGCGAGCACCTGCGGACCGCCTTCCAGCAGCCGCTTGATCACCTTGCGCTCGCCCTGGCGGAAATAGCTTTCGCCATGATGGGCGAAGATTTCGCTGATGCTCGTGCCGGCGGCCAACTCGATCTCGCTATCGGCGTCGATGAACGGGAGCTCCAGCCGGTTCGCCAGCCGCCGGCCCACGGCGGTCTTGCCGGCGCCCATCAGCCCGATCAGCACGATGCTCCGCGGCCCAAGCGCCTCGCGAATCCGCGCCAACCGCTCCTGCTTGTCCACTTTCTTATGCTCGGTCAGCCCTGGACTCATCCCGTGGTCTGAAAGTGGGAGGATTGCCGCCACGCCGGCAATCAGCGAACGACTCGCGGAAGGCGGGAATTTCCCATGCTGACAGCCCCCTGTCGAATTGTCCATGATGCCAATGAGGATAAGGCGCTGGGCGCGTTTTCGAGTCATGGCGTTTTGAGTCATAATGACGCCCTGTTCGCGACTAAAAGAGCGTTAGGAACACGAGCGCCTCATGCCAACACTGTTTCGTTTCCTGGTGGTTTTGGGGATGATCGCCGGTGTCATCGCGGGAAGCCTCTATGTGCTCGCGGAATACTTCCAGCCGCAGCCAAAAGAAATTTCCAAGGCTTTGCGCAACGTTAAGGGCCGAATCGAAGAAACCACGGCCTCTACGCCGAGCGCTGATGCCGGCAATATTACTGCTGCCCCTTCTGCTATTGAGCCCGACTCCGACGAGCTTGCCCCAAGCAAAGGCTCAGGCCGTCGAGCGCAGTGAGCTTCCGCCGCTGCCGGGCGCCGCTGCCCCCGATCTCGGCGAGGCGACACCCGCCCCGCAATCCGCGCCGGGCTTTCCCGTGCCGCCTGCCTTTGCGCCACCGGGCCTTGCGCCGCTGGCGGGCGGACCCATCGCCGACACCAGTCCGTTGCCCTACGATTTGTGGCGCGGCGTCGATGCGGCCGCGCTCGAGCCTCTGCTTGCCGCGGTCCCACTGCCGTCTCCCTCGCCGGCCCTGGCCACGCTGATCGCCCGGGCGCTGGCGGCCGGCGATCCGGCAAGCAGCGGGGAACTCGCGGCCCGCGCCGATGCCTTGGAGCGCGCCGGCCGCGTGGCCGAAGCGACCGAGCTGTTGAGCCGCGCCGTGGCCGCCGACGAGCCAGCCACGCTAGGCCGTTATGCATTGGCGCTGCTGGCGTCGGGGCGCGAGGACGATGCCTGCGACGTTCATCTCGGTGCCGCCCCGGGCCGGCAGGCGCTGCTCGTCCCGGTCTATTGTGCCGCCGCCAGGGGAGACCTGCCGGGTGCGAAATTGGCCCTTCAGCTGGCGCGTGACGGTGGCGCCCCCGTCAGTCTTGCCGCGGCGGCGATCGCGCGCTTGAGCAAGATTTCCACGCCGGTGCCGCCCCTTCCCAAGCAATTGGCGGTCCTCGACTATCTCTTTCTCAATCTCGGCGGCAAACGCCCGAGTGCCGATCTCGCCGCCAAGGCTGACCCGGATCTTCTGTTCCTTCTCGCCCGCGACCCGTCGGCGCCGGCCGAGCTTCGGGTGACGTCGGCCGAGCGCGCTGCCGCGCTCAACATCATCGCCGGTGATGATCTGGCGCGGGCCTATCGCGAGGCCGCTCAGGCGCTGCCGAAAAACGCGCAGTCGGGGCCGGCCTTGCGGGCACGGCTGTTCGCGGCCTTCGAGAGCGCGCCGTCCGCCAAGATTTCGCGCCGAGTCGATCGCCGCACTTCTAGCCAGCGCCCGCGACCAGGACATCGAGGTGCCGATCGCCGAAGCTCTGGCCCAGGCCAGCGCCGGCCTGGTGGACGATCCGCAGGCCGCCGCGTTCGCCGAGACCGGCGTCAGGGTCGCCGCTCTCGCCGGCGACGAGCAGAGCGCTTGGGCCTGGGTCGACGCCGGCGGCGAGCGCGTGCAGAGCTGGCAGCTCCTGCTCGCGGCCACCGATCCTCAGGGCCCGCGCGCCGAGGCGGCGCTTGCCGAGGGCGTTACCCTCGCGCTGCAAGGCGGGCTGCCGCCGCCTGTGCTGCATCGGCTGGTCACCGTGCTCGACGCGCTCAGCTACGACGTGCCGATTCCGCTATGGGACGAAGCCAGCAAGACGCCGCAGCCCAATGACGGCGATCTGCCCGCGACCGGCGCGCTGACCAGCCTGAAACAGGCCGCCGATGCCGGCGAGGTCGGCCGCACCGTGCTGATCGCCGCTGCGGTGCTTGGCCGCAACGGGGCCAAGGGCGCCCATATCATCGCGCTCGGCGATACGCTGCGGGCGCTGAAGCGGGTCGGGCTTGACGCCGAGGCCCGCCGTCTCGGCTTCGAGGCGCTTTACGCCCATTGGCCGTCGCCGGAAAGGCCTGAGCCTTGGCCGCCGCCAAACGATCGCGCGATGACGGACACGTCCGAGCTGGCGCTGTTCCTCGACATGCTCACCGCCGAGCGCGGCGCGGCGGCCCACACCATCGAGGCCTATACGCGCGACCTGTCGGAGTTCCTCGCCTTCCTTGCCGGCAAGGGCAAGAACGCCAACGACCGCCTCGCCCGATCATCTCCGCGCCTTTCTCGCCGGGCTTGCGCGCAAGGGCCTGGCGCCCACCTCGCGCGCGCGAAAGCTCTCGGCCATCCGCCAGTTCTTCCGCTTTCTCCTCGCCGAGGGCATGCGCGGCGATGATCCTTGCTCGGCCATCGACAGTCCGCAGGCTCGGACGGCCGCTGCCCAAGATCCTGTCGCTCGCCGAGGTCGAGACTCTGCTCGAGACCGCCAAGGAGGCGAGCGAGCGGGCGGCCGACGGCACGCGCCAAGCGCCGGGCGCTCAGGCTCTATGCGGCGCTCGAGACGCTCTATGCCACGGGCTTGCGCGTGTCCGAGCTGATCGCGCTGCCGCGCAACGTGCTCATCGCCGACGACCGGGTGCTCACCGTCAAGGGCAAAGGCGGCCGCGAGCGGCTGGTCCCGTTGAACGAGACGGCGCGCGAAGCGCTGCTAGCCCATCTCGCCGCGGTCGCGCGCCGACGAGGCCGAGGGGAGGGGCGTCTCGCCCTGGCTGTTCCCGTCAGCCGGGGGCCAGCATCTCACCCGCCAGCGCTTCGGCCAGGAGCTGAAGGCGCTCGCGCTTGCCGCCGGGATCGAGCCTGCCCGCGTCTCGCCGCATGTGCTCCGTCACGCCTTTGCCAGCCATCTCCTGGAGCGGGGCGCCGATTTGCGCACGGTGCAGCAGCTGCTCGGCCATGCCGACATCTCGACCACGCAGATCTATACCCATGTCATCGAGGAGCGGCTGAGACGCCTGGTCGAACAGCATCATCCTCTGGCTCAGGCACATTTAACCAAGCGGAGCTAGACTGGCCCTGGCGGATGACTGGTTGACAGGCTTCCGCGCCAAGGCCACTTACAACCACATTCCCGTTGCCTTATTTGTCTTGTTGAAACCTGCCGGGACTTCGGTCCCAGGGGCATAGCCAAGCCGGATGCGAACCTATCTCGATTTCGAAAAGCCGATTGCCGAGCTCGAAAGCAAGGTCGCCGAGCTGAAAGCGCTCGCCGACGAGCAGCGCTCCGTCGCCGATCGAGGAGGAGCTTGCCAAGCTCGAGACCAAGGCGCGCGAGGCCTTGGAGGAGACCTATTCCGACCTCACCCCCTGGCAGAAGACGCAAGTCGCCCGCCATCCCGAGCGTCCGCATTTCCGGCACTATGTCGATACGCTGGTGCAGGACTTCACGCCGCTCGCCGGCGACCGCTCCTTCGCCGAGGACCAGGCCATCATCGGCGGCATCGGCCGGCTCTCCGGCCGCTCGGTGATGGTCATCGGCCATGAGAAGGGCTCCGACACCGAAGGCCGCATCAAGCACAATTTCGGCATGGCCCGGCCCGAAGGCTACCGCAAGGCGGTGCGCCTGATGGAGATGGCCGACCGCTTCCAGCTGCCGGTGGTGAGCCTGGTCGATACGGCCGGCGCCTATCCCGGCATCGGCGCCGAGGAGCGCGGCCAGGCCGAGGCCATCGCCCGCTCCACCGATTGCTGCCTTGGTCTCGGCGTGCCGATCGTCTCCGTCATCATCGGCGAAGGCGGCTCGGGCGGCGCGGTCGCCATCGCCACCGCCAACCGGATCTATATGCTCGAGCATGCGATCTACACGGTCGCCTCGCCGGAGGCCGCGGCCTCGATCCTGTGGCGGGACTCGGCGCGCGCGCGTGGACGCCGCCACCAATATGAAGATCACCGCCCAGGACCTTCTGCAGGCTCGGCATCATCGATGGCATCATCGCCGAGCCGATCGGCGGCGCGCATCGGGACGGGGTGGAGGTGGTGCGCGCCGCCGGCGACACCATCGTCCAGGCGCTGGCCGCCTATGACGACCTCTCCCCGGCCGAGATTCGCAAGGAAAGGCGCGAAAAATTCCTGGCCATGGGCCGGACCGCCTAATGCACCGAGACGCCCAAAAAAGCGCCATTTTTTTAGTCCAACTGCAAGCTGAGCAGGCGTATATTGACAGCCAAATCGGGGGGAGCCGAAGGGCGGGCGCCGACAGAAGCGCTAACTTCGATTTAACCTCTCACCGTCGATCTTGGCCGAGATGCGCAAGGGGCACTGCGTATGCTTCGTTCGAGCTTTGTCACGGCCATAACTTTGGCGTGCGTGGTGGCTTCTGGCCGCCGCGCTGTCCGGCTGCGGCCAATTTTCGCCGCCTTACCTGAAGCCGCTTTCGCCGCAGACCCAGGCGCTGCTCGCCGAGAAGGGCATGACCGAACAGTCGCCGGTCCTCATCCGCATCTTCAAGGCCGAATCCGAGCTCGAAGTGTGGAAGGCGAAGGACGACGGGCGCTTCTACCTGTTCAAGACCTATCCGATCTGCAGCTATTCGGGCTCGCTCGGTCCCAAGCTCGAGCAAGGCGACCGGCAGGCGCCGGAAGGCTTCTATCTCGTCTCGCTCGACCAGATGAACCCGCGCAGCAAATATCACCTCTCCTTCGATGTCGGCTTCCCCAACTCCTATGACCGCGCCTATGGCCGCACCGGACAGAACATCATGGTGCATGGCGACTGCACCTCGGCCGGCTGCTACGCCATGACCGACGCCGTGGTCGAGGAGATCTTCAATCTCGCGCGCGAGGCGCTTCAGGGCGGACAGCCCGCGTTCCAGATTCAGGCCTTCCCGTTCCGCATGACCGCCGCCAACATGGCCGCACATAAGGACGACAAGTGGTACGACTTCTGGAAGAACCTGAAGGAAGGCTACGACTATTTCGAGATCAGCCGCCTGCCGCCCAAGATCGCGGTGTGCGAGAAGCGCTATCTGATCAACGCTTCGTTCACCGGCAATGTGCGCCCCAACCCTACCGGCGCCTGCCCGGCCTATCAGCGTCTGCCGGTCCCGCGGGCGCCCGCCCAGCAAGAGGCCTCGGCCAAGCCGGCAAGCAAGAGTCAGTCGGCCCTCGCCAAGCCGCTCGGCAGCGTGCTCGGTCTGTCGTTCGGACCGTCGAAGCCGCCCTTTAGTGCCTTCACGCTCGGCCCCGCCACGCCGGGCCGGTACGCAGAGTCCAACCCGGATTCAGAAGTCAGAATTCCGACGCGGAGGACCTATACTCCGTAGCGCATGCGGGCACTCGCACTCATCCTCGTGATCGCGCTTGCGGGCGCGGGCTATTATCTGCTCACGCCGCAGGGCCGCGAGTTGATCGACCGCGTGACCATCAACCTGACGCGCAACGACTATCAGGCCCGCTTCCAGGCCGGCGAGACTCTGCCCGGCACGCCCGACCTCGACCGCATCGACCAGCGGCTTGCCTCACATGGCGTGACGATGGGCGTCCCGGTCTATATCCGCATCTTCAAGCTCGAATCCGAGCTTGAGCTGTGGGTCGAGAAGGACGGGCGCTTCGAGCATTTCGCCACCTATCCGATCTGCCTGTGGTCGGGACGGCTCGGGCCGAAGCTGAAGGAAGGCGACCGCCAGGCGCCGGAGGGCTTCTACACGGTCGATGCCGAGCAGCTCAATCCGAACAGCGTCATGCACCGCTCCTTCAGTCTCGGCTTCCCCAATCTGTACGACCAGACGCACGGGCGCACCGGTTCTTTCCTCATGGTGCATGGCGGCTGCGCCTCGGTGGGCTGTTACGCCGTCACGCATCCCGTGGTCGACGAGATCTGGCGTCTGGTGACGGCGGCGCTCGAGAAGGGTCAGCCGCGTTTCGCCGTGCAGGCCTTTCCGTTCCGCATGACCGACCGCAACGTCAAGCTGCGGCAGGGCTCGAAATGGGAGGCGTTCTGGGCCGAGCTGAAGACGGGCTACGACCTGTTCGAGCGGAGCCATGTGCCGCCGGCCGTCAGCGTGTGCAAGGGCCATTACATGTTCGAGCCCGGCACACCAGCGACGGAGAATGCGCCGGTCGAGGAGCGCTGCCGGCCTGAAGTCGCCGAGACGCCTTAAGGCGAGAACGCGTGGCGGATGTGTCCTTGCCCGGATGACGTCGCTTGGTTTGCGTGTAAGATGGCCTCGCTTGGTTGGCGAGTGCGTTCAAGGGGGGATTCATGACAATTCGGACAGCGCTCGTGGCGTGCGCGATGGCGCTTGCAATCTTGGCCGCCACGGCGGCCGCCTATGCCGGCGATCCCTATGGCGGCTTTGGCCCGAACCCGAGCGAGCCAGCCACGCAGGATATCGGCGCCGATCCCGACCAGGCTGCGGCGGTGCCGGACGACTCCGCGAGCCTGCCATGGCTCCAACAGCAGAGCCAAAACCAACCGGATATTTCCGGCGGCGCCTGGGACCATCAGGGAAATGTCGACGACGGCTCCGACATCGACGATGCGAGCGGCCACTAGCAGCGGCGCGGCTCCACGGCCAACCTAAGAAGTCTGTACGGCCTAGCTATAGGTGCCGTGGCAATGTTTGTATTTCTTGCCGGACCCGCACGGGCAGAGCGCGTTGCGCTGGACCTTGCCCCAGGTCGACGGATCGGTCTTGCTGACGGCCGGCGTCGCCGCCGCGACCGGTTTGCGGGCACGCGCTTGCTTGGCGCCGCCGCGGCCATTGCCTGGCCCGCCCGCGGTCTCCAGCGCAAACTCGTCCTCGCCGGTGGTGGGGTCGATATGATGCGCTTCCATCGGCGGCAGCTCGGCCCCCTCGAGCGGCGGCACCTCGTCGCGATGGGTCAGCTCGACATGCATCAGTTGCCCGGTCACGTTCTCGCGCAAACGCGCCAGCATGAGCTCGAATAGGGTGAAGCTCTCGCTCTTATATTCGTTCAACGGGTCGCGCTGGCCGTAGCCGCGCAGGCCGACGACCTGGCGCAGATGCTCGAGCATGACGATGTGCTCGCGCCACAGATGGTCGAGCGTTTGCAACAGCACCGCCCGCTCGATCTGCCGCATGATTTGCGGGCCGATATTAGCCGCCTTGATGGCGATTTTCTCGTCCGCGGCCTTGATCAGCCGCTCATGCAGTTCGTTATCGCCGATGCCTTCTTCCGCCGCCCAGTCGGCCAACGGCAGGTCGAGGTCGAAGACGGACTTCATCGCCTCCTTGAGGCCGTCGATGTCCCACTGTTCGGCGTAGGACTTTTCCGGGATGTGCTTGTTGACCAGGTCGTCGATGACCTGATGGCGCATGTCGGCGATGGTCTCGTTGAGATCGGCCTCGCCCAACAGCTCACGGCGCTGCTCGAAGATCGCCTTGCGCTGATCGTTCATCACGTTGTCGAACTTGAGCAGGTTCTTGCGGATATCGAAGTTGCGCGCCTCGACCTTGGCTTGCGCCTTCTCCAGCGCCTTGTTGATCCAGGGATGGACGATGGCCTCGTCTTCCTTGAGGCCGAGCGCCCCCAGCATGCCGTCCATGCGCTGCGATCCGAAAATGCGCATCAGATCGTCTTCCAGCGACAGGAAGAAGCGCGAGCGGCCCGGGTCGCCTTGCCGGCCGGAGCGGCCGCGCAATTGGTTGTCGATGCGCCGGCTCTCGTGGCGCTCGGTGCCGACCACATAGAGGCCGCCGGCTTGCAGCGCCTGTTCCTTCTTCTTGGCGATCTCGGCCGCGATCTCTTTCCGCTTTTTGGCGATCTGGTCCGGCTCCGGCGCCTCTCCCTTTTCCGTCTCGCCGGCGACCCAGTCATCGAGCAGCATGTCGAGATTGCCGCCGAGCTGGATGTCGGTGCCGCGTCCCGCCATGTTGGTGGCGATGGTGATCGCGCCGGGTACCCCGGCTTGGGCGATGATGCGGGCTTCCTGCTCGTGATAGCGGGCGTTCAGCACCTGATGCGGAACCTTGTCCTTCTTGAGCATGGCGGCCAGGATTTCCGACTTCTCGATCGACACGGTGCCCACCAGCATCGGCTGGCCGCGGGTCCGCGCTTCCTTGATCAGCGCGATGATGGCCCGGTATTTCTCCTGCGCCGTGCGATAGACCTCGTCGTCCTCGTCGGCGCGGATCATGTCCATGTTGGTCGGCACCTCGACCACGTCGAGGCCGTAAATGTCCATGAACTCGTCGGCTTCGGTCGCCGCCGTGCCGGTCATGCCGGCCAGCTTCTCGTACAGCCGGAAGAAGTTCTGGAAGGTGATGGTGGCGAGCGTCTGGTTCTCCGGCTGGATCGACACCTTCTCCTTGGCTTCGAGCGCCTGGTGCATGCCTTCGGAGTAGCGGCGCCCTTGCATCATGCGCCCGGTGAACTCGTCGATGATGATCAGCTCGTCGTCCTTGACGATGTAATCCCGGTCGCGCTGGAACAGCTTGTGCGCGCGCAGCGCCTGCTGCACGTGGTGAACCACGGTGACGTTCTCGATGTCGTATAGCGAGTCGCCCTTGAGCATGCCCGCCTCGGTCAACATCTGCTCGACACGCTCGTTGCCGGCCTCGGTGAGCGAGACCACGCGGGTCTTCTCGTCGAGGTCGAAATCCCCGGCTGCCAGACTGGGGATGAACTTGTCGATGGTGGTGTAGAGGTCCGAGCGGTCGTCGAGCGGGCCGGAGATGATGAGCGGGGTGCGCGCCTCGTCGATCAGGATCGAGTCCACCTCGTCGACGATGGCGTAGAAATGCTCGCGCTGCACCATTTCGGTCGACGCGAATTTCATGTTGTCGCGGAGATAGTCGAAGCCGAACTCGTTATTGGTGCCGTAGGTGACGTCGCAGGCATATTGCTCGCGGCGCTGCGGGTCGCTGAGCTCGTGCACGATGACGCCGACGGAGAGCCCGAGGAACTTGTAGATGGACCCCATCCATGCGGAGTCGCGTCTGGCGAGATAATCGTTGACGGTGATGACGTGGACGCCGCGCCCGGTGAGCGCATTGAGGTAGACGGGCAGGGTGGCGACCAGCGTCTTGCCTTCGCCGGTCTTCATCTCGGCGATGCGGCCCTCATGCAGCACCATGCCGCCGACCAGCTGCACGTCGAAATGGCGTTGGCCGAGAGTGCGCTTGGCCGCTTCGCGGACGGTGGCGAACGCCTCCGGGATCAAATCATCGAGCGGCGTGCCGGCTTGCACGCGGGCGCGGAATTCAGCGGTGCGGGCGCGCAAGGCCTCGTCGGACAGCGCGGCGACCTCAGGCTCGAGCGCATTGATCTGCGCCACCACGGCGTCGTATTTCTTGAGTTTCCGGTCGTTGGCCGAGCCGAAGACTTTGCTGGCGAGGGTGCCAAAGGAGAGCATTGGTTGTTAAGCCTCTAGAGCGCAGGCGATTTTCGTGCCCGATCCCCAACCAAAAGCTTCAGGAAAGCGTCCAAAAAATGCCGGGGAGCAAACGTTCGTGAGACATAAGAGGGCCGCCAACCCTTGTCAACGCGACGGAACCACAGAGTTTTCTACCACGCGTCATGCCCGGACTTGGTCCGGGCATCCATGCCGTTAGGCCTCGACAAGTCGAAGTGCCACGGGAATGGATTGCCGGTTCGAGCCCGGCAATGCCGGCAAACTAGGCCGTCTCTTTGGGGGCTTCCCGGCGCAGACCGCCGATGTCGTCGAGATGTTTCTGCAACGACAGCTTGCTCAGCTTGTCGATCGGGAGATTGATGAAGATGCCGATCCGCTGCGTGAGCATCCGCATGGTGTCGGCAAACGCCAAATTCCGCTCGGCTTCAGTGCCCTGAGCCTTGGCCGGATCGGGCAGCCCCCAATGCGCGGTCATCGGTTGGCCGGGCCAGATCGGGCAGGTCTCGTTGGCGGCGTCGTCGCATACGGTGAAGACGAAATCGAGCTTCGGCGCGCCGGCTGCCGCGAACTCATCCCACGACTTCGAGCGCAGCTTGGCGACGTCGTAATTGGTCTTGCGCAAGATGTTGAGCGTGAGAGGGTTGACCTTGCCGGCGGGATGGCTGCCGGCGCTGTAGGCGCGAAACGTGCCCGCGCCCAACCGGTTCAGAATGGCCTCGGCCATGATCGAGCGCGCCGAGTTGCCGGTGCACAGGAACAGCACATTGAGCGGCTTCGCTAGGCTGGTGGCGGTCATCGGCGTTTCCTCACTTGCGACTTTCTCGTTTTGGTTCGGACGGGCGCTAGCCTGGGCAGCAATCGGCCAGCGTCGACTCGATCAGCGACGCGCAAAGCTGCGGCTTGCCGCGGCAGCAATCCTCCAACAGGAACGACAGCAGGTCGCGGGTCCCGGCCAGATCGACCGCATAGATGACCGAGCGGCCGTCTTTGCGCGAACTGACCAGCCGCGCGCGGGCAAGGATGGCGAGATGGGTGGACATGGTGTTGCCCGGCACCTGAAGCTTCCGCGCGATCTCGCCCGCCGCCAGGCCGGACGGTCCCGCCCGCACCAGCAGGCGGAACACTTTGAGCCGGATCTCCTGGGCGAGCGCGCTCAGCGCACCGACAGCGGCATAAGATTTCCATATATCCAGAATTATCGAAGTTTCTCTTTGCCGTCAACCGCGGCCCGTCTTCGCCGCTTGGCAATCCCCCGCCTCAGGTCTAAAACCCGCGCCGGGGAAGCGAACCCAACCCGCTCGCCTGCGCCTCCTGGAGCAGCTGACGGCGAGCAGAAGATGAGGACTATTCTCGTGAAAACCTGGTCAGCTTGGCTGCTCGTCGCGGCCTTCATCGGTCTTGTCCCATTGCCCGCCGCCGCTGACGACACTGTCGTCGCGCGCGTCAACGGCTTCGATATCAAGCAGTCCGATCTCGATTTTGCCGCCTCCGAAGTGGGGACCAGGCTCGCCAGTCTCCCGGTGGGAGACCGCCGGCGGGTGCTGCTGCAATATGTCATCGAGAACGAGTTGATGGCCGGCGCCGGCCAAACCGACAATCTCGACAAGTCCGATACTTTCCCGAGCCGCGTCAAATATCACGAGCGGCGCGCGCTGCGCGATGCGTTCTTCGACAACAAGATCAGCGGCGCGGTCACCGAGGCCGACGCCAAGAAGATCTTCGACGAGCAGATCGTCGAGGTGAAGCCGCAGCAGGAGGTGCATGCGCGCCATATCCTGGTGGCGACCGAGGCCGAGGCCAAGGAGGTCGCCGAGCGGCTGAAGAAGGGTGAGGACTTCGCCGTCATCGCCAAGGAGAAGTCGAAAGACACCGGCGCCGAAGGCGGCGATCTCGGCTTCTTCACCCGCGGTCAAATGCTGAAGCCGTTCGAGGATGCCGCCTTCGCGCTGGACGTGGGCCAGATCTCGGAGCCGGTGCAGACCCAGTTCGGCTGGCACATCATCAAGGTCGAAGAGAAGCGCGACCAGGCGCTGCCCACCTTCGACCAGGTCAAGGCGGCGATCGTCGCCCAGCTCATTCAAGCCAAGGCGCAAGAGGTGGTGACCGGCTTGCGTGATACCGCCAAGATCGAGGTGGTCGATCCCGAGCTCAAGAAGGCGATGGACGCCGCCGCGGCGGCCGCTGCCGTTGCGCCGGGCGAGATGCCGGACGGTGCCGCAGAGGATCTCGACGGCGACAACTGACCGCTCGGCATAGGGGGCCCGTGGACAAGATCTCGCCGTTTGCGCCGAAGCATGTGCCGCATCTGCCGGTCATCGACGGCGTTCGCCTGGCCGCCGGCGCGGCCGGCATCCGCTATCCCGGCCGCACCGACCTGCTGATCGCCCTGTTCGATCCGGGCACGACCGTCGCCGGGGTGTTGACCAAGTCGAAGACGGCGTCGGCGCCGGTCGATTGGTGCCGCGCCCATCTCGCCCACGGCATGGCCCGCGCGCTGGTGGTCAATTCCGGCAACGCCAATGCCTTTACCGGCAAGCGCGGGCGCGAGGCGGTGGAGCTTACCGCCCAGGCCGCCGCCGAACTGGCGGATTGCCTGAGCGCCCGACGTCTATATCGCCTCCACCGGCGTGATCGGCGAACCGCTCGATGCCGGCAAGATCACCGCGCGGCTCGCGGCGCTGGCGCGTGAGGCCAAACCCGACGGATTCGCCGAGGCCGCCCGCGCGATCATGACCACCGACACCTATCCCAAGCTCGCCACCCGCAACGCGGAGATCGATGGGATCGAGGTGACCATCAACGGCATCGCCAAGGGCTCCGGCATGATCGCGCCGGACATGGCCACCATGCTCGCCTTTCTGTTCACCGACGCGGCGATCGAGGCGCATGCCTTGCGTGCCTCGCTTGATCCCGCGGTCGATGAGACGCTCAATGCCATCACCATCGACGGCGACACCTCCACCAGCGACACGCTGCTGATCTTCGCCACCGGCCGGTCCGCCGGCCGCGGCGCCCCGCGCATCGCCGATGGCAATGATGTCAGGCTCGCCGGCTTCCGCTTCGCGCTGCACGAGGTGATGCACGACCTCGCGCTGCAGATCGTCAAGGACGGCGAGGGGCTCACCAAATTCGTGACCGTGAAAGTGACCGGCGCCGAGACCAGGAAAGCCGCCCGGGCCATCGCCAGGTCGATCGCCAATTCGCCGCTGGTGAAGACGGCGATTGCCGGCGAGGACCCCAATTGGGGGCGGATCGTGGCGGCGGTGGGCAAAGCTGGCGAGGCGGCCGACCGCGACCGGCTCGCCATCTGGCTGGGCGACATTCTTGTCGCCAAGGACGGTGCGGTCGCCTCCAATTACCGCGAGCCCCAAGCTGCGGCCTATATGAAGGGGCCGGAGATCGCCATCACCGTAGATGTCGGGGTTGGCAAGGAAGCGGCAACCATATGGACCTGCGACCTAACCCACGACTACATCGCCATCAATGCCGACTATCGGTCGTGAGTCGGGTATTTAGACAAAACTGCATTAACCTCCGGATGCGAACATGAACGAGGGCAGCAAGCGCCCGATCGTCATTGTCGCGGCCTGCGTTCTCCTCGATCGGGCGGGCGCCGTGCTGATAGCCAAGCGCCCCGCGGGGCGCCCTCTCGCCGGCCTCTGGGAGTTCCCGGGCGGAAAGGTCGAGGCGGGGGAGAAGCCGGAGGAAGCGTTGATCCGCGAGCTTCACGAGGAGCTTGGCATCGAGATCGCCACCAGCGATCTCACGCCGTTGACCTTTGCCAGCCACGCTTATCCCGGCTTCCATTTGCTCATGCCGGTCTATCTCTGCCGGCGCTGGCAGGGCAGCATGGCCGCGCATGAAGGCCAGGAGTTGCTGTGGGTGGAGCCCGATACGCTGCATCTTTACGACATGCCGCCGGCCGATGAGCCGCTCAAGTTCTCGTTGCCCAAGCTGTTGAACGCGGAGACACGGCCATGACGAGCACAACGCGGATCGGGCAGATGCGGGCCGCGGGAGTCCATCTGGCGCGGACAGCGCGCCGGTTTGCCGCCGACTGCTCCGGGGCCACCGCGATCGAATATGGCGTGTTGATCGCCGGCATCGCTCTCGCCATCGTCGCGCTGGTCTTCGAGATCGGCGGCGGCGTGAATAGCATGTTCGAAAAAGCCCAAGCCATCTTCGCCAACTGATCCCCTTCGCCGGGCGCGTCATTTGCCGAGCCGGTCCGGCCCTTGCGCGAGCATCTCGACGCGATAAAGCCCGTCGCGGGCGGTGATGTAGAGCGTCCGCTTGTCCGGTCCGGAAAAGGCCACGTTGGCCGGCATGCGCGGCACCTTGATCGTGCCGAGATAGTCGCCCTTGGCGTCGAACACCTGAACGCCGGTCCTTGTCGTCACATAGAGACGACCGTCCCGGTCGACCGCCATGCCATCGGCCACGCTGTCCTTGCCGGCGGGGATGTCGCGCAATCTGGCAAAAATCCGCTTGTTCTTGGCCGTGCCGTCGGGCTGCAAATCATAAGCGAACACCGCGCCGCCGGCCGTATCGGACACGATCAGCGTCTTGCCGTCGGGGGTCAGGACAATCCCGTTTGGGCGCTCGAATTTGATCGTCGACCACCACCGGCTCCTTCCGGCCCGGCGGCAGGTAATACACATAGGACGTGCCGGCGGGTTCGCCGAATTTGCCGGGATCGGTGAAATAGATGCCGCCTTGGGCGTCCGCGATCAGATCGTTCGGCGCCATGTATCGGTTGGCGCCGATGCGATCGCTGATCGTCGTCACCGCGCCGGTTCCGGTCCACTTACTGATACGGCGGTCCGTCATCTCGGCCGCCAGCAGAGCGCCGTCGCTGGTCACCACCAGGCCGTTGGCTTGGCCGCTCTCCTCGCGCGCGACCGAGATCAGGCCGTCGGGCCCGAGGCGGTAGATCTTGTTGGCGGGCAAATCGGTGAAGTATAGGCCGCCGTCTTCAGTGCCGACGGGTCCCTCGAGAAAATTGAACTCCTTCGCCACCAGCTGAGCCTGGACGCCGGGCGCCACAACGGCCGGAATGCCGCCTCGCGGTGCGAGCAGCCAGATGATTGAGGCGATCAGCGCAACCAGCGCCAACGCCACGCCGACGCGTGCCATGCAGCTCTCCTTAGGCGATCAATCCTTTTTTCGCACGTCTCTTGTCTCGCTGGGAAAGGCCGCCTTGTCACCGGCCGGCTGTTCGGTGGTGCCGAGCGCATCGGCGAGACGCTGCGCGGCGCTGCCCGGCTTGAGCGGCTTCTGCTGACTTTGGTCGGGCCCCCAGCCGCTGAGATAGACGATCTCGAAGCTCGCCCGCACTTGGCCGTCCGCTGTGCTGTGGCGCATGCGATAGATTTCCTCCGCCCGCGCCAATGTGCGGCGTGCCAGCGGCCTCTTGCTGCGGGCGAGCAGCACATTGCCGCCGCCGAGCGCGCGAATCTCGCGCATGACCTCGCGGGGATTTGCATAGAGCACCGTGAGCGCCTCGGCGTCGGCCACCGGCAGCGCGAAGCCCGCGCGTTGCAGCAACGCGCCATAGGCGCGTACATCGCCGAACGGGGCCACCCGCGGGCTCGCTCCGCCTTCGGTCTCGGCCTCGGCCTCGATCAGGGCCTCGCGCAGTTCCGACAGCGCGCCGGCGCCGAGCAGCGCCGCCATGAACAAACCATCGGGCGCAAGCGCGCGCCTGATCTGGATGAGCGCACCGGGAAGATCGTTGACGCGATGGAGCGCCAGTCCCGACACGATCAGATTGAGGCCCCCATCCTTGAACGGCAGCAAATCCTCGTCGCAGACCAGCGCCGGGCGCGGGCAGCTTGCGGCAAAGGCAAAGGCGCTCTCGGCATAGATCATCGCGCCGACCGACGGGAGCTCGGCCACCTTCCGCCCGAGCAGGCCATGATAGGCGCCCAAATCGAGCGCCAACGGAAACGGCCTGAGCATGAGCTCGATCCGCTCGGTGAGCTCGCGCGCGACATGGGCGAGCACCAGCTGGCGGGCCGCGATCTCATGGGCAAAGCGCGCGCGGCGCTCGCGCAGCAGCTTGCGGTCGAACAGCAGCCGTTCGTCGCTCATGGGGGGCTGTGGCTCCGCTGTTTGAGCTTGGGCGCTCCCGGCTCTATCATGGCGTCATGCCGATCGGCGAGGCCGAGCTGAGCTTGGAGGCGTCGCCCGCTTCTCCCGCAACGATAGGGGCGAGCGCCGGCTTGCTGCGGCCGGCGCTCGGCCGCCTCGCCGATCTCCTGTTGCCGCCGGTCTGCATCTCCTGCCGCCGGCGTGTCGGCGCCCATGGGCTGCTGTGCGGCGCCTGCTTCGCCAGCATCGATTTCATCACGCCTCCGCTCTGCGCCCGGCTTGGGGTGCCGCTGCCCTATGAGGCGGGCGAGCCGCTGCTGTCGGCGGCGGCGATCGCCACCCCGCCAGTGTACGACCGCGCCCGGGCCGCGGCGCGCTAATCGGACACCATGCGCGAGCTTATCCAGAGCTTCAAATATCGGGATCGGCAGGAGGGACTGCCACTCTTCGCGCGCTGGCTCGCCAAGGCCGGGGCCGCGTTGCTCGCCGACGCCGACCTCATCGTGCCGGTGCCGTTGTACCCCTCGCGGCTGTGGTGGCGGCGGTTCAACCAGTCCGCCATGCTCGCTCTGGCCGTGGGCCGGCTCACCGGCATTCCGGTCGATTGCGCGGTGCTGAAGCGGGTGCGGCGCACCGCCAGCCAGGTCGGCCTCACCGCCGACCAGCGGCGGCGCAACGTCGCCGGCGCCTTCAGGGTCGGCCAATCGCGCGCCGGCCGCGTCAAGGGGAACAAGCTGGTGGTGATCGACGACGTCATCACCACCGGGGCGACGGCCGAGGCCTGCGCCCGCAGCTTGAAGCGGGCCGGCGCGGCGCGGGTCGCGACATCTTGGCGCTGGCGCGGGTGGTCGAGCCGACCGCCTTCGTGCTTTAGTCGAGAGTGCGCTTGCATCAACTTAGAACCTTGCGCTGAGATCGGGTCCGGCCCAGTTATTTGAACATGACGCGCATCGTCCTCTACACCACGCCCTTCTGCGGCTATTGCCGCGCGGCCAAGCGGCTCCTGACCGACAAGGCGCTCGACTTCGAGGAGGTCGACGTGTCCTCCGATCACGACAAGCGCGCCGAAATGATCGACCGCGCCCGCGGCGCGCGCACCGTGCCGCAGATCTTCATCCACGGCCGCCATGTCGGCGGCTATGACGAGCTCGCCATGCTCGAACACGCGGGCAAGCTCGACGACTGGCTGGCCAATCCGCCCGAGGCGCCCGCATCTGAGACGCTTGCGGACATAAGCGAGACATGAGCGCCGCGCCGGTCAAAAACTTCCGCGCCGGCCTGGTGCAGCTCCGCTCCAGCCGCTCCGTCGCCGCCAATCTCGACCAGGCCGACACCCTGATCAGGCGCGCTGCCCAAGGCGGCGCCGTTTATGTGCAGACGCCGGAAAATACCGCCTTCATGGAGCTCGAGCCGAAACTGGTCCTGGCCGCGGCCGAGCCCGAACAGGCGAGCGTCCCGCTCAAGCAGTTGCGCGCGCTCGCCGCCGAGCTCGGCATTTTTCTCCATATCGGCTCGCTTGCCATCAAGCTCGACGACACGGCCGTCGCCAACCGCTCTTATCTCATCGATCCCGCCGGCCGGGTCGCCGCGCAGTACGACAAGCTGCATCTGTTCGACGTCGACCTCGCCGGCGGCGAGAGCTATCGCGAATCCCACCATGCGCGCCCGGGCGGCAAGGCGGTGCTCGCCGATCTTCCATTCGGCCGGCTCGGGCTGTCGATCTGCTACGATTTGCGCTTTCCCCAGCTCTACCGCGCGCTCGCCGCGGCCGGCGCCGAATTCATCGCCGTGCCGGCCGCCTTCACCAAACAGACCGGCGAGGCGCATTGGCATGTGCTGATCCGCGCCCGCGCCATCGAGACCGGCGCCTTCGTGCTCGCCGCCACCCAAGGCGGCCTGCACGAGAATGGCCGGTCCACCTTCGGCCATAGCCTGATCGTATCGCCCTGGGGCGAGGTTCTGGCCGAGGGCGGCGAGGCGCCGGGCGTGATCTTCGCCGATATCGACCTTGCCGCCTCGGCCCAGGTCCGCGCCCGCATCCCGGCGCTCAAGCATGACCGCGCCTTCGAGGTCGAGATCGTCGGCGCCACGCCGCAGGGGGCGCGGCGAGAGGTCTCGTGATGCGAAAATATCGCACCTGGCGGGAATTTCCGCCCTTCGCCTCAACCCAAGGACCGAAACTGACAGAGAGGCGTTACATTTCGGAGGTAACCTCTTGTTGGTTCCTCGCGTGTACAAAATGTCGCTGCTGTGCCCTGGTAATGCCTTCAAGGACTCCTATTCAGAGGGCTGCCGGGCGTTGGTTTCTGCGCAACCAGGGTTCTAAAACATGCCCCTTTCAGCCTCTTCCACCCATTTCCGGGCTCTGCTCGTCGTCCCGTTTTTGGCGGTGATGCTGGCCTTTCCGGCCTATGCCGAGACCAATCCCGATGGCTCGCCGCCGCCGGCCGAATCGAATGAGAGCACGGCCGCGACCGACACCAATGCGAACCCGGCGCCGGGCTCCGTGACCGAAGATCCGAATCAAGAGGCCGTTGAGGAGCCGGATGCTGCAACCGGCGGCGGTGCCGGCGGTGATAGCGACGCCGCCGCGGCGCCGGACGCCGCTGACAAGCCCAAATCCACCGTCCTGGTCGATGTCGACAAGTCCACGCAGGAGATGACCGTCTTCGTCGACGGCGTGCAGAAATATACCTGGCCGGTGTCGACCGGCATGAACGGCTATTCCACCCCGTCGGGCACCTACACGCCCGGTTCGATGAACGAGATTTGGTACAGCAAGCAGTGGGACAACGCGCCGATGCCCCACGCGATCTTTTTCACCAAGCAGGGCCATGCCATTCATGGCAGCCTGGACACGAAACATCTCGGCTCGGCCGCCTCGCATGGCTGTGTCCGTCTGTCTCCGGCCAATGCGACCATCCTGTACGCGCTGGTGAAGGAAACCGGCCTGGAGAACGTCCAGGTCGTGCTGAGCGGCGTCACCAAAGGCGGCGAGGGCGCGAGAGTGGCGAGCCCGAGCAACAGGGACCAAGATGTTTATCCGCCGTGGTTCGACCGCGGATATTACCAGCAGCAGCGGCCCCAGAAGCGGCGTGGCCTGTTCGGGCGGCGCTGGTTCCAGGACGGTCCTCAGGGCTATTACCAGCCTCGCTATGCGCCGCGCGATCGCGGCTACTGACCATCTGTTCCGCCTGGCGGCCGTGACGCTGTGCCGGCCGGAGCGGGTCGTGCCAGCCGGTCTGTGAGGATAGCGCCGATGGACGAGAAGGCGATCGACCCTGCCGCCATGGGGCGTTTGGCGAAGGCGCTGGATTTTATCTGCGGGCCAACCCATCCCACCACGGTGGCCCTCAAGGCCGCCGCCGAGAGCGGCTCCGAGCGGGACATCAAGAACGCCCGCACGCTGTTTCTGCGATTGAAGCCCGGCGACCGCCGCGCCGCCCTGGCGATGCTTGGCGATTGAGCCCTTGGCCTCAGCCCCGCATGGCGGTGGCGAAATAATTCACATCGCTGTCGCGCGCCAACCGCCACCCATCGGCGAGCGGGTTGTACACCATGCCGGTCACATCGGTTGGGGTGAGGCCCGCGCCTCGGAGCGCGGCTCGCAACTCGTCGGGCGTGACGAAGCGGGACCAGTCGTGGGTGCCGAGCGGCAGCCAGCGCAGGATCAGCTCCGCGCCGATAATGGCCAGCGCATAGGCCTTGAGCGTGCGGTTGAGCGTCGACAGGATCATGACCCCGCCCGGCTTCACCAAGGGCGAGACCTGTTTGAGAAACTGCGGGACATCCGGCACGTGCTCGATCACTTCGAGCACAAGCACTGCGTCGAATGCCGCGCCTTCCGCCGCCAACGCCTCGGCGGTGATTGCGCGATAGGCAATGTCGAGCCGCGCGCCCTCGGCATGGGCTTTGGCGGCGTCGATATTTTCCGGCGCCGGATCGATGCCGGTGACCTCGGCGCCGAGCCTGGCCAAGGGCTCCGCCACCAGCCCGCCGCCGCAGCCGATATCCAGTATCGTGAGCCTGGCCAGGCTCGCGGCAGCTTTCTTGTCGCGGCCGAAGGTCCGGCACAGCTGGTCGCGAATATAAGTGAGACGCACCGGATTGATGCGGTGCAGGGGCTTGAACGGGCCATTGGCGTCCCACCATTCGCCGGCGAGCTTGGCGAAGCGGGCGACCTCGTCGCGGTCGAGCGTGGTGTGGGCCTCGGCCATGGCGACCAAAGGCCCAGCCGCGCGGCTTGCTGTCAAGGCGCGCCCTCAGCCAGGAAAGCCGTGACAGCCAGGTTGCTTGCGGCGGTTGCAATCAGTATGAAAGGCCAGCGTTTCCGGCCGGTCCCGCAAGGGCCGGCCCTCTTATTGTGTGGCTGTCAGGCCGCACGCCGGGATGAGGCCATGGCCCTGTTGGTGCTGAAATTCGGCGGAACCTCCGTCGCCGACGTCGATCGGATCCGCAACGCCGCCGCGCATGTCAAGCGCGAGGCGGATGCCGGCCATGCCTGCGCCGTGGTGGTTTCGGCCATGGCCGGACAGACCAACCAGCTGGTTGCTTTGGTCGATCAGGCCTGGGGCTTCAAGGCGAAGAAGCAGAACGGCGCCGAGGCTTCCGCTTTGTACGATGGGCGCGAATATGATGCCGTGGTGTCCTCCGGCGAGCAGGTCACCTCGGGGCTGCTGGCCCTCGTGCTGCAATCCATGGGTTTGCGGGCGCGGTCCTGGCAGGGCTGGCAGATTCCGCTCCACACCGATGCCGCCCATCGTGCCGCCCGCATCACCGGGATCGCGATCGACGAGATCAAGGCGCGGATGATGGACGGCGAGGTGGCCGTGGTCGCCGGTTTCCAGGGGATCGCGCCGGGCAACCGCATCTCGACCCTCGGCCGCGGCGGCTCCGACACCAGCGCCGTGGCATTGGCGGCGGCGCTCTCGGCCGACCGCTGCGACATCTATACCGACGTCGACGGGGTCTACACCACCGATCCCGCGGGTGGTGCCCAAGGCCCACCGGCTCGACCGCATTTCTTACGAAGAAATGCTAGAAATGGCCTCGCAAGGGGCCAAGGTGCTACAGACCCGCTCGGTCGAGCTTGCCATGCAGAAGGGCGTCCGCGTCCTGGTGCGCTCGAGCTTCGATGCCCCCGATCTCGGCGGCAGGGGGACCGAGGAAGCCGCTGGAGCTCGGAACACTCGTTTGCCATGAGGATGAGATCGTGGAGCAGAACGTCGTCAGTGGAATTGCCTATGCCCGGGACGAGGCCAAGGTGACCTTGCTCAAGGTCGCCGACAAGCCGGGGTCGCGGCCCAGGTATTTGGCCCGCTGGCCGAGGCCAATATCAATGTCGACATGATCGTGCAGAACGTGTCCGAGGACGGCCGCTTCACCGATCTGACCTTCACGGTGCAGAGCGCCGATCTCGACCGGGCGCTCGAAGTCCTGCGCAACGCCAAGCAAAGCATCGGTTATTTGGACTTGCGTGGCTCCACCGACATCGCCAAGGTGTCGGCGATAGGTGTCGGCATGCGGAGCCACGCCGGGGTTGCCGCGCAAATGTTCAGCGCGCTTGCCGAAAAAGGCATCAATATCGAGGCGATCTCCACGTCCGAGATCAAAATCAGCGTATTGATCGACGCGGCCTACGCCGAGCTTGCGGTGCGGACCTTGCATTCCTTGTTCGGTTTGGACAGTCGCTAGTGGCTTTTGGCGGCTAATCTGCAGCTTTCTTACCCTGCCTGGTCCGCCGCTCCGCCGGCCGGTGAGGACTGTTAGCGATGCCCGTCTCTGTTGGCGCCCCGAGACAATTGCTGCGCCGCTTGCGCGAGGTGATGGCGGAGCGCGAGAGCGCCCAAGTGCGCCTCGACAAGGTCGTCGTGCTGATCGCCTCCAACATGGTGGCCGAGGTGTGCTCGCTCTATTTGCGCCGGCGCGACGGCTCGCTCGAACTGTTCGCCACCGAGGGCCTTAATCCCGGCGCCGTCCACAACACCCATCTCAAGTCGGGCGAGGGACTGGTCGGCCTGATCGCCGAGCAGGCCGAGCCGATGCAGTTCCCCGATGCCCAGCATCACCCGGCCTTTTCCTACCGCCCCGAGACCGGCGAGGAGATCTATCACTCCTTTGTCGGCGTGCCGATGCTGCGCGGCGGCCACACAATCGGCGTGCTCACGGTGCAGAACCGCACCAAGCGGCAATATAGCGACGAGGAAATCGAGGCTCTGCAAACCACCGCCATGGTGATGGCCGAGATGATCGCCTCGGGTGGGCTCGTCTCCGAGGAGGTCAGCGCCGAGGGGCGACGTGAAGCCGCGGCGCGATTCACCGGACTGCCCATTTCCGAAGGCGTGGCGCTCGGCCATGTGGTGCTGCACGAGCCGCGCATCGTGGTCACGCGCCTGATCGCCGAGGATATCGAGCTCGAGCGGCGCCGGCTCGCCCAGGCGATCGAGGATCTCACCGGCTCGATCGACTCGATGATGGAGCGCGGCGACATGGCGCGCGCCGGCGAGCACCGCGAGGTGCTCGAGGCGTTCCGCATGTTCGCCCACGATCACGGCTGGCGGCGGCGCCTCGACGAGGCGCTGCTCACCGGCCTGACCGCCGAGGCTGCGGTGCAGCGCGTGCGCAACGACACCCGCGCCCGCATGCTGCGCATGCCCGACCCGCGGCTGCGCGACCGGCTGCACGATATCGACGACCTGTCCAATCGCCTGCTGCGCCTGCTGTCCGGCGGCGTGGGCACGGCGGCGACCGGCAGCCTGCCGCAGGACGCCATCGTCGTCGCCCGCACCATGGGTCCGGCCGAGCTGCTCGACTACGACCGGCAGCGCCTGCGCGGCCTGGTGCTGGAGGAGGGCGGCTCCGCCAGCCATGTCGCCATCGTCGCGCGCGCGCTCGGCATTGCCGCGCTGACCCAGGTCAAGGGCGTGCTGGAGACGGTCGAGCCCGGCGACGCCGCGATCGTCGACGCCGAAGGCGGCGAGCTGCATGTCAGGCCGACGCAGGAGGTGGTGTCGGCCTATGCCGACAAGGTTCGCTTCCGGGCGCGGCGCCAGGCCCAATACGCCGCCTTGCGCACCGTACCGTCGGTCACCCTGGACGGCGAGCGGGTGGCCATACACATCAATGCCGGCCTGCTGTTCGACCTGCCGCATCTCGATCAGTCCGGCGCCGACGGCATCGGCCTGTTCCGCACCGAGCTCCAGTTCATGATCTCGGCGACCTTCCCGCGGCTCGAGCAGCAGACCCGGCTCTACAAGGCGATCCTCGACGCCGCCGGCGACCGGCCGGTGGTGTTCCGCTCGCTCGATGTCGGCGGCGACAAGGTGCTGCCCTATTTCCGCGTGAGCCAGGAGGAGAACCCGGCCATCGGCTGGCGCGCGATCCGCATGGCGCTCGACCGGCCGGCTTTGTTCCGCACCCAGATCAGGGCGCTGCTCAGGGCGGCGGCCGGCCGCGAGCTTCGCGTCATGCTGCCGATGATCGCCGACGTGTCGGAGTTCACCGCGGCGCGTGCGCTGATCGACCGCGAGGTCATGCTGCTGAAGCGGCACGGCCGGCCCGAGCCGAAGACGCTGATGGTCGGCGCCATGGTCGAGGTGCCGGCGTTGTTGTGGCAGCTCGACCGCTTGCTGCCCTTGGCCGATTTCGCTTCGGTCGGCTCGAACGATTTGATGCAATTCCTGTTTGCCGCCGACCGCGGCAACATGCGCGTGGCCGAGCGTTTCGATGCGCTCAATCCGGCCGCGCTCAAAGCGCTGAAGGTGATCGTCGATGCGGCAAAAAGGCACGATGTGCCGCTGACCTTGTGCGGCGAAATGGCCGGCAAGCCGCTCGACGCCATGGCGCTGATCGGGCTCGGCTTCCGCTCGATCTCCATGGCGCCGGCCTCGGTCGGCCCGGTCAAGGCAATGATTCTGTCGCTCGATGCCGGCAATCTCGGCAAAAAACTTGAGGAACTGGTCGAATGCAGGGATACGTCACTGCGCGAAGAGTTGAAGCGCTTTGCTGCTGAACAAGGTGTGCAGATTTAACATTTGGTCGTGATGAGAAGCCTCCCCCAACCGCCCCGATATGCTAGTCTCGCCCCGACTTGCAATCCCAACGCGGTTGGGCTTGTGTTGGCGGAGACAAGCTTGAGATGGGATCGGTTTTGCGATGCCGACCGAGCCGCGCCAAGTGCCGGTAAGCCCACAGCCGGACGCCGCGCAGCGGCGCCTGCATATTCACGGGATCAAGGAAATGCCAGCCGGCTATGATGCTGAGGTGGCGGAGCTGTTTCGGGACCTCCGGGCCGCAACCACTCTGACCGAAATGGACTTGGCCGGCAGGCTCGGCACCAGGCCCGAGGTGGTGCAGGCGCTCGAGCAGGGCGCGCTCTATGCGCTGCCGCCCTGGGCCGAGACCTGCCGCGTGGTGAACGCCTATGGCGCGCTCCTCAATCTCGACGTGCGTCCGCTGCTCCGGCGCATCTATGCCCAGCTCGAAGCGGGCATCGTCGAGCTTCAGCCGAAGTCGATGCCCGACGTCCGGTGATGACGCCGCCCGAGAACGGGGATTTCGGCTACGCCGCGACCAATTCGGGCGGCGCGCCGCGGCCGAATCCGCTCGACATTCCCTGGCCGCCGCCGCAGCAGATGACTCCGCCGCCGCAACAGCAACGGCCGACGCGGCGCCCCAGCCGCAGCGCCCCGGCCGAATGCCGCGCGCCCGATCTCAGGCCGCCCAAGCGCCGACGGCCGAACGCGGCGCCGCAGCCGCAGCCGCAAAATGCCTGGCCGCAGGCGCAACCGGCCCAGCCTCATCCGCAGGCCTGGCCCGGCGACGCAGCCGCCGCCCCAAGCGCCGCGGCCTGGTCCGCCGCAAGCCCGGCCGGCCAGCCTCAGCCGCAGCCCAGGCCCGATCGGCCGCGCGCCTCAGCCGCGCCCGGCTCAGGCGCAGCCGCCGCAATTTCAGCCTCAGCCGCAACCCCAGCCACAGCCCCAGTTCCGCCGCGGCAGGCTCCAATGCCCGAGCCCGTTTGCAGGCGACGCGAATTTGGCGCGGCCGGGCCGGCCATGCCGCTGAACCCGAGCCGAAGCCCAAGCGCGGCCGGCCGGCGCTCTTGAAATGGGGCTTCGGCGCCCTCATTATCTCGGTGGTGGCATTCGGCCTGTGGTTCGCGCTCAGCCATGCGCCGGGCACCGGGGCTGCAATCCCGGCGGCGCACTCCGCACACGTCCGCGCAGCCGCAAGGCCGACCCTCGATCCGGACGATCCGCGCAGCCGCAAGTCAGACCGGCTGCCGAGCCCGACTGGCTGCTGAACGACTCTGCATCTCTCAAGCTCGAACCCATGACGACGATTCCCGCCGATAAGCTCGACAAGCTCGTCGCCCGTTGGCAGACGGTGCAAGGCACCCTTGCCGCCGGCGCCGATCAGGAGAGCTATGTCCGGCTGTCGCCGCGAATTCGCCGAGCTCGACCCGATCGTCGCCACCATCACCGCGCTCAGGCGCGCCGATCGCGCGAGCGCGACGACTTGCAGCAGCTGATCGACGACCCGGCCGCCGATCCCGAGATGGCGCGCTCGCGGAAGCGGAGCTTGAGACGCTGGGCCCAAAGATCGACGAGCTCGAGCGTCAGCTGAAAGTTCAGCTCCTGCCCAAGGACGCCGCCGACGAGAAGAGCGCGATCCTCGAACTGCGCGCCGGCACCGGCGGCGAAGAGGCGGCCTTGTTCGCCGGCGATCTGTTCCGCATGTATCAGCGCTACGCCGACCGGCATGGCTGGAAGGTCGACATGCTCTCGGCCAGCGAATCGGCGACCGGCGGCTACAAGGAAATCATCGCCAACATCACCGGCAAGGGCGTGTTTGCGCGGCTCAAATTCGAATCCGGCGTGCATCGCGTGCAGCGCGTGCCGGAGACCGAGGCGCAAGGCCGCATCCACACCTCGGCGGCGACCGTGGCGGTGCTGCCCGAGGCCGAGGAGGTCGACATCAAGATCGACGACAAGGATCTGCGCATCGACGTGTTCCGCGCCAGCGGTCCCGGCGGCCAGTCGGTCAACACCACCGACAGCGCGGTCAGGATCACCCATCTGCCATCGGGGCTCGTGGTCAGTCCAGCAGGACGAGAAGTCGCAGCACAAGAACAAGGCCAAGGCGATGAAGGTGCTGCGCGCGCGCCTCTACGACTACGAGCGCGCCAAGCTCGATGCCGGCGCGGGCCAGGGACCGCAAGAGCCAGATCGGCTCGGGCGACCGCTCCGAGCGCATCCGCACCTATAATTACCCGCAAGGCCGCGTCACCGACCACCGCATCGGCTTCACCACGCATCAGCTCCCTTACGTGCTCGAGGGCGGAGCCGCGCTCGACGAGATCATCGATGCGCTGATCACCGAGCACCAGACCACCCAGCTCTGCGTCGATGCAGGAAGAGGGCCATGGCTGAGCCGGTGACCCTGACCAAGGCCTTCGTCGGGGCGGCCGTCGGCGTTGCGCCGGGCCGGCATCGACACGCCGGAGCTCGATGCGCGGCTGCTGCTCTGCCACGCCGCTTGGCCTGAGCCACGAGGCCTATGATCGCCAAGGCCGGCGACCGGCTCGAGCCGGCAGCGCTGGCTCGCCTCGGCGCAGCGATCGAGCGGCGGCTGCAAGCGCGAGCCGGTGGCGCGCATCACCGGCGTCCGCGAGTTCTACGGCCGCAGCTTCCTGCGTCGATCCGCATGCGCTCGACCCGCGTCCCGACACCGAGACCCTGATCGAGGCGGCGCTCGCGCTGATCGATCGGCGGGGCTGGCGCGGCAAGCCGCTCAACCTGCTCGATCTCGGCACCGGCACGGGCTGCATCCTCATCACCCTGCTGGCCGAGCTGCCGCGGGCGCGCGGGGTCGGCACCGATCTCAGCGCCGGCGCGCTCGCGCTGGCCGCGGCCAATGCCGAGCGCCTCGGCGTCGGGCCGCGCGCCTCCTTCATGGCCGCCGATTGGCTCGACGGCGATCGACGGCACATTCGACCTCATCCTGTCCAACCCGCCTTACCTCGCCTCGGGCGAGATCGCGGGCCTCGCCGACGAGGTCGCGGTCTATGACCCGATGCTCGCGCTTGACGGCGGCCCCGACGGGCTCGACGCCTATCGCCGCATTGCCGCCCGCGCCGCCGACGTCCTGGCCGAAGAGGGCCGGCTGCTGGTCGAGATCGGCGCCGGCCAAGCGACGCCAAGTGGCGCGCCATTTTCGCGCGCCGCCGGGCTCAAGCTCGACCAGGCTCAGGGATCAGGCGCGACCTGGCCGGACGGCCGCGCGTGGTCGTCGCGGGGCCATGACCGGGGCGCCGGATCACAGGGTCGCAGGCCAAAAAAAGGCTTGGAGAACCGCGATGTTCAGGTTAGGTTCGTGGCCAGCGAACGACTATTCGGCCATTTCGCGCTTGGAAGCGCGCGGCCGGTAGCAACGGCAACTAGAGCGGATTTTCGTGAACCTCGATTGCAAGGCTCCCCTGCCTCTCGGGACGTTCAGGAGACGCTCAACCGCCCAACAGATTGAGGTTGGCTGGCGCTAGCTGAAGAGACTTTAGGACGCTTAGCGCCGGAGTTTCGACTCATAACAAGGCACAAAAAGCGCAGGCTAGGATGACTGCACGGCCGATCCGGTGTTCCGGACGCTGAAGCGCGTTGGGGGCTTAAGACCCGCCGTGGCAGAAAGTGAGCAGGGAGCAGAACGCGGGGCCAAGCCCGCCTATCAGGTGAACGGAAGAAGATGAGGCAAGGACAGCAAAATCGCAGGGGCCGCGGCCGCGGTAGTGGCCGTAAGCCCCAAAATCCATTAGCGCGGAACTTTGAATCGAACGGACCCGACGTGAAGATCCGCGGGACCGCGGCGCATATCGCCGAGAAATACATGTCGCTCGCGCGCGACGCACTCGCCTCCGGCGACCTGGTCGCGGCGGAGAGCTATCTCCAGCACGCCGAGCACTACAACCGCATCATCATGGCGGCGCAGACGCAGTTCGGCAGCGCCGAACGCGCAAGCGGCCGATGGCCCCAATGGCGGCGGCCCATACCGCAACCCGCGCTGGAACTCCGACGAGGAAAACGCCGATGACGAGGCCGCCGAAGCCGGCGGTGACTTCCGCGCCAGCGGCGGCGGAGATTCGCGCTCCCGCGGGGCGGCCAGGACCGCGACCGCCATGCCGGCGACCGCGAGCATCACCCCGGCGGCGGGCGCGACCGGAACCGCCATGGCGGCAATGGCCACGAGGGCGCGCGCGAGCAGAACGGCGCCGACCAGCCCGAAGCCCAAGCCCCCGACGACACCGCCCCCGATCCGGTGAGCTGAGCGTTTCCATTGACGCCAAGCGATTTCGCTCGTCTCGTCGAACGGCACGGCGGGAGTTTGCTTCGCGTCAGCGGTAGTCGGGGGCCGTGCACATGAACGCCAAAAACTCATCGAGTTCATCTGACGAGATCGCCGTCTTCCAGGCCTATGCCAGCCTGATAAATTCCGAGCGGGAAACCCTTTGGGCGCGGCACAACGCGCTGCTGTTGGCTAATTCGCTTATCATGGGTGCGCTCGCAATCAGTCCCGCGGCGCTATGGGAGAACAAATGGGCGGCGCTCGCCATGCTAAGTGCCGGACTCCTCATCAGCGCGGTATGGGCCAGCATCACCGTGCAAGCATGGTCATCGATACGACGTCATGCTGATCTCGCCGGAAGTTTCGCGTCGACCTGCTTCAGTCAACTCCCCAATCCCTTCGCAGAAACCGTCTGCAACCGCGCGCAAAATAGGATGCATCAGCTCGTCTTGCTCATGATCGCGATTTTTATGCTTTTGTATCTTGGGTTAGCTTTTTTACGGCTCTCATGGACCTAGGTCGTTTGTGTTGTACGTCGGTGCCACTTGTTGCTGTGTATGGGGGTCTAAACGGACACCGGCTGCGCCACGGAAGTTGGTGCTCCGCCGGGAGAGCCTGAAGGGTGCGGCGGCTCGACCGTTTCGGGTCTGATCTACGGTGAGATTTGAGCCATGCTCCAGGCTTGGGCGTCTATCGGGTACATCGTCCTGCTCGCGGTTCTCGTGCTCGCCGTTATCTTATGGCGCAGGGGTCTCCCTGTTCTGGCCATCGCCGCGCTCGTGGTGGGTGTTCCCCTCTGGTTTGGCTGGGAATACGCACGTCCGACATGGACGACCGGCTTCATCACCGGAACGGAAGTGCGCCGCAGCGATCCCGACGCTCACGGCAATACCACTGACATCGAATATATTTACATGCGCAACCGGTCCGACAGGGGGCTCGAACTCATCAACGAGGATTCCTGGTGGTGGTTGAAGCGCAACAGCGAGCGCGTCTTCAACGACGCCAAGACCGCGCAGTCTCGCAATACCGAAATGACCCTCATGTGGAATCGGTGGCGCTCCACGCTTTTCAGTTGGTACCCTAACGCCATCGCCATTGGTCCATCCGGGTCCTGGCCGTGGTGGTCGTTGCGAACCATCACCTTCTATGGCCTCTCCGTCGTCCTCTGGCTCGGTTACTTCTACGCCTTCTTCAGGCTGCGCCGATCGAGTGCCGGCGCGTGATCGCGAACCCTGATCGTCTGGCGATACACTTATGAGTGAAGCTCTGAGCGCAAAAGAGATCCCAGGCGGTGTGGTCCATGATCTGCCAGCGGATCTCGAACTGGCACTGACCTCCGACGCAAAAGCGTTGGAGACATGGGAAGATATTACGCCTCTGGCGCGCAATGAATGGATCTGCTGGATCGAGTTGGCCAAAAAGGCAAAAACAAGAACGCGCCGGATCGAATGGGGCTGTTCCAGCCTCAGAGACGGAAAGCGAAGACCCTGTTGTTGGCCTGGCTGTCCGCATCGTTGAGATCAACCGCTTCACATGCCTGGCCCATCCTGCCCATGTCCGCGAGGGGTCAGAAGCGGACACGAATGCCACTTTTTCGGGGGTAAACGCGGCGCTATATGTCCGTTAACGCTGCTTGCGCTATAGCGCCGAACCCCGCCACCACCCTCGTTTCCCGCCTGACCCAGAGGGACGCAACACCCATGGATTTCGAGAAGCTTTCCGACCGCCTCAAGGGATTCATCCAGTCGGCGCAGACGCTTGCCGTGCGCGAAGGCAACCCGCAGATCACGCCCGAGCATCTCCTGAAGGTGCTGCTCGACGACCCCGAGGGGCTGGCGAGCGGGCCTCATCGCCCGCGCCGGCGGCAATGCCAAGCAGGCGCTGGAGAAGACCGAAGCGGCGCTCGCCAAGCTGCCCAAGGTGTCGGGCGCGGGCGCCACCCAGCCGCATATGGCCGCCGCGCTCGCCCGCGTGCTCGACCAGGCCGAGCAGATGGCGACCAAGGCCGGCGACAGCTTTCGTCACGGTCGAGCGCGCGCTCCAGGCGCTGAGCCTGAGCAAGGAGGCCGAGGCCTCGCGCATCCTCGCCGATGCCGGCGTGACGCCGCAAAGCCTCAACGCGGCCATCAACGATCTGCGCAAGGGCCGCACCGCGGATTCGGCCGGCGCCGAGCAGTCCTACGACGCGCTGAAGCGCTATACCCGCGACTTCACCGAGGCCGCCGCCAAAGGCAAGCTCGATCCGGTGATCGGCCGCGACGAGGAGATCAGGCGCACCATCCAGGTGCTGTCGCGCCGCACCAAGAACAATCCCGTGCTGATCGGCGAGCCCGGCGTCGGCAAGACCGCCATCGTCGAGGGCCTGGCGCATCGCATCGTCCAGGGCGACGTGCCGGAGAGCCTCAAGGACAAGAAGGTGCTCGCGCTCGACATGGGCTCGCTGATCGCCGGCGCCAAATATCGCGGCGAGTTCGAGGAGCGGCTGAAGGCGGTGCTGTCGGAGATCGAGGCGGCGCAAGGCCAGATCATCCTGTTCATCGACGAGATGCACACGCTGGTCGGCGCCGGCAAGGCCGACGGCGCGATGGACGCCTCCAACCTGCTGAAGCCGGCGCTGGCGCGCGGCGAGCTGCATTGCGTCGGCGCCACCACGCTCGACGAATATCGCAAGCATGTCGAGAAGGACGCGGCGCTCGCCCGGCGCTTCCAGCCGGTCTATCGTGCCCGAGCCGACGGTCGAGGACACCATCTCGATCCTGCGCGGGCTGAAGGAGAAATACGAGCTGCATCACGGCGTGCGCATCTCCGACGCCGCGCTGGTCGCCGCCGCCACGCTGTCCAACCGCTACATCACCGACCGCTTCCTGCCCGACAAGGCGATCGACCTGGTCGACGAGGCGGCGTCGCGGCTTGCGCATGCAGGTCGATTCCAAGCCCGAGGCGCTGGACGAGCTCGACCGGCGCATCATGCAGCTCAAGATCGAGCGCGAGGCGCTGAAGAAGGAGAAGGACACCGCCTCCAAGGACCGGCTCGCCAAGCTCGAGAAGGAGATCGTCAATCTCGAGGAGAAGGCGAGCGCGCTGTCGAGCCGCTGGCAGGAGGAGAAGGAGAAGCTCGCCGGCCGCCGCAGAAGCTGAAGGAGCAGCTCGACCGGGCCCGCATCGAGCTCGAGCAGGCGCAGCGCAAGGGCGATCTCGCCAAGGCCGGCGAGCTCGCCTACGGCGTCATCCCCGACCTCGAGGCCAAGCTGAAAAAGATCGAAGAGGAAGAGTCGCAAGGGCGGCGCGATGGCGCAGGAAGTGGTGACGCCCGACCTGATCGCCCAGGTCGTCTCGCGCTGGACCGGCATCCCGGTCGACAAGATGCTCGAAGGCGAGCGCGAGAAGCTGCTGCAGATGGAGACGCAGATCGCCAAGCGCGTGGTCGGCCAGGAGGAGGCGGTCGAGGCCGTCTCGACCGCCGTGCGCCGCTCCCGCGCCGGCCTGCAAGACCCCAACCGGCCGATCGGCTCGTTCATGTTCCTGGGCCCGACCGGCGTCGGCAAGACCGAGCTTCGCCGCGCGCTCGCCGAATTCCTGTTCGACGACGAGCACGCCATGATCCGCATCGACATGAGCGAATATATGGAGAAGCACTCCGTCGCCCGGCTGATCGGCGCGCCTCCCGGCTATGTCGGCTATGAAGAGGGCGGCGCGCTGACCGAGGCGGTGCGCCGGCGCCCCTATCAGGTCATCCTGTTCGACGAGATCGAGAAGGCGCATCCCGACGTGTTCAACGTGCTGCTCCAGGTGCTCGACGACGGCCGGCTGACCGACGGCCAGGGCCGCACCGTCGACTTCCGCAACACGCTGATCATCATGACCTCCAATCTCGGCTCGGAATATCTGGTCAACCAGCCGGAGGGCGAGGACTCCGAAGCCAGTGCGCGACCAGGTGATGGACGTGGTGCGCGCCCATTTCCGGCCCGAGTTCCTGAACCGCGTCGACGAGATCATCCTGTTCCATCGCCTGAAGCGCGAGCATATGGGCAAGATCGTCGACATCCAGCTCGCAGCGGCTGAAGAAGCTGCTCGGCCGACCGCAAGATCACGCTTGCAGCTCGACGACGAGGCCAAGGACTGGCTGGGCGCAGAAGGGCTACGACCCGGCCTATGGCGCGCGGCCGCTGAAGCGCGTCATCCAGAAATATGTGCAGGACCCGCTGGCCGAGATGGTGCTGGCCGGCAAGATCCATGACGGCGAGACGGTGAAGATCACCGCCGGCAAGGACGGGCTGATGTTCAACGGCGCCGCGGCGAAGAAAGCGGCTTAGCGGTAACTGACCCAGGGGATCCTGGGCAGGGCACTACCGACGTCAGCTTCTGACCCAAAGCGGACATTGCCTTTTTTAAGCCCGGCGTGTTTCCTTGACCGTCAGTTTTCCTGGCGGCGCCTGGCGATGTCAGCTTGGGTCAACTTCGAGGCGGTTGCCCCGAATCGCCCAGTCACGTAGTTGACCACCGCGGCGATCTCGGAATCTGAATAGCCGGCGCCGAAATCCGGCATGAACCCGGCGGTCTTCGTCATCAGCAGATGCGTGCCCTCGATCAGCGCCTGGGTGGCGTTGGTGCCTGCGGGGTCGTTCACCGTTCTCGAGCCGACGAGCGAGGCATAGTGGGAGACAGCACCCTTGCCATCGAATTGATGACATCCGATGCAGGCACCTTCGAAAACGTGCAGGCCAGGACCGCTTTCGTCGGGCGGAGCCGGTTGCTCGCTGACCTGCCGCGGAGTGGACGGCGTCGGCGCCGCGGCGACGTCGCCGCCGTCTCCATGCGCCGGCACGCTCTTCAGATAGGTCGCGATCGCCTTTATGTCGGGGGCGGTCAGGTAGCGCAGGCTGTTATCGACGACCTCGGACATCGGACCACCGGCCGACCCTCGGCCCTCAGCATGACCAGCCGATAGATAGCCTTCGAGTTGCTCGTCCGACCAGCTGCCGATGCCCCAGCTATGATCGGGGGTGATATTGTAAGCCTTCCAGCCTTGGACGAGCGCGCCGCCGAACTTGCGTTTGTTGTCCAAACCAAACATCAGATTGCGGGGCGTATGACAATCGCCGCAATGACCGAGCGCCTCGACGAGATAGGCGCCGCGGTTCCAGTCGGCCGTTTGATCCTGGTTCGGCCGGAAACGATGCGATGGCTTGAACAGCGCATTCCAGAACATCATCAGGTAGCGCTGATTGAACGGGAAGGACACGTCGTTCGGAGGCGGCATATAGCTGACCGGCTTGAGGCTGAAGAGGTAAGCCTTGATCGCGAGCACGTCGCTGTCCTTGAGCAGCGCGTAGGACGGATAGGGAAACGCGGGATAGAGATGCTCGCCACCCTTGCCGATTCCCTGGTGCAAGGCTCTCAGGAACTCCTCATCGCTCCAGTCCCCGATGCCTGTCGCCGCGTCCGGCGTGATGTTCGTCGAATAGATCGTGCCGATCATGGACAGCTTGAACGGCAGCCCGCCGGCAAAGGGCTTGCCTCCCGGCGCGGTATGGCAGGCAGCACAATCGCCGGCCCGGGCGAGATACTCCCCGCGCGCTACCAGATCGGCATTGGCGAGGCTCGCCGGAACGCCGGTGGGATTCGGGCCATTGAAGGCCCCAAGATCGACCTGCTTGCCCTTGGCGAAGCCGCTTGGATCGCCCGCGCGAAGCGCCAACCATGCGACCGCCGCGATCGCCACGAGGGAGATCGCCAGCAGAGCGAGCCGTTTGAGGCGCCTCATGTCAGCAATCTCTTCTCTTCCCGCAATTGTCTCGTTGGAACATGATTGGGCCTCTGCATACTAGGCCGAGCGCAGCTGATCCTTGATCGGTAGCCTGCGAACGCGTTTGCCGGTCGCCGCGAAAATGGCATTGGCGACGGCCGGGGCAATTCCAATTGTTCCCGGCTCACCAATGCCACCAGGCGCCTCGCCACTCTTCACAAGATGAACTTCAATGATCGGCGTTTCGTTGATGCGCAAGACGCGGTAGTCGTTGAAATTGTGCTGCTCGACCCGTCCACCTTTCAGAGTGATCTCGCCCCATAAGGCAGCGCTAAGGCCGAAGATGATGCCTCCCTCGATCTGCGCAACGATCGTGTCGGGATTGACGATCTGACCGCAGTCGACAGCGCAAACCACACGCCGGACTTTCACCTCGCCCTCTTTCGTTACCTCGATTTCGGCGACCTGAGAAAGGTAGGTACCCATGGCGAATTGCACCGAGACGCCACGACCGATGTTTTTGGGAAGAGGCGTTCCCCAGCCTGCCTTTTCCGTAGCGAGATTGAGCACGCTGAGCACGCGTGGCTGGTCGGCGAGCATTGAGCGGCGGAATTCGACCGAATCTGTCTTCGTTGCCGCCGCCAGTTCATCGATGAAGCTCTCCACCACGAAGATATTGTGAGTGGGGCCGACGCCCCGCCACCAGCCGGTAGTAAGGCCCGGAGGTTCATCCCGAACAAAGTCCACGAGGATGTTCGGGATCCCGTATGGCATTTGTTTCGCCGCGCCGTCGACGGCATCTGCGTCAAGCCCGTTTACGAACGCAGGCGGTGCCCAGCGCGCCAGGATCGAGGATGCCGTGACCCGGTGATGGTAGGCGATCAGCTTATTGTGAGCATCGAGACCGGCTGCGAATAGGTCGTAGTAATAAGGTCGGTAGACGTCGTGCTGGATGTCCTCTTCGCGACTCCAGATGATCTTCACTGGTCCATCTACTTGCTTCGCGATCGCTACGGCCTGGGTGATGCCGTCCACGTCGAGCCGGCGGCCGAAACCGCCGCCGATCAGATGGTTGTGAACCTGGATCTTTTCAGGCGGTAAGCCGGTAACTTGCGCGGCCGTCGCTTGTGCCCGAGCCACAACCTGAATGCCAACCCAAATATCGCAGCTGTCCTTCGTTACATGGACCGTGCAGTTCATCGGCTCCATTGCAGCATGGGCGAGGAATGGCATCTCATAAATGGCTTCGATTCTCCTTGCAGCGGTAGGTATGGCCTTGGCGAAGTCGCCGTCGGCACGGGCAACGACGCCATTGTTCTCTGACGCCCGCGCCATCTGCGCGACGATGCTTGCGGTCGTTACGTGTGCGTTCGGACCATCATCCCATTCGATGTCCAGAGCATGTAGACCCTGCATCGCCGCCCACATATGATCGCCGACCACTGCGACGGCATTGTCGATGCGCACCACCTGGCGCACGCCCGCAATTGCCAGGGTCTCGCTGTCGTCAACGCTTTTGAGCTTGCCGCCGAACACGGGACATGCGGCGACGGTCGCGAACTTCATGCCGGGCACAACTACGTCGATGCCGAACTTGGCCTTGCCGTTAACCTTCTCCGGCGTGTCGAGCCGCTTGGCCGGCGTTCCGATGAGCGTGAATTCTTCAGGCGCCTTGAGGGCGACCCTATCGGGCACCGGCAGCTTGGATGCCGCCTCGACAAGCGCGCCATATTTCAGTCGCTCCCCGGTCGGTGAGACCACCTCGCCGTTCTCCGCCCGGCAGGACGCCGCATCGACGTTCCATTGAGCGGCTGCAGCCTCAATCAACATCGCGCGTGCGGTGGCGCCGGCGCGGCGTAGCGGCTCCCAAAATCCCGGCACTGAAGTCGACCCGCCGGTAACCTGGAAGCCAAGCAGGGGATTGGCGTAGAGCTTATCGTTCGGCGGCGCGGCCTCGACACCCACTTGCTCGAGAGCCACCTCGAGCTCTTCGGCGATCAGCATCGACATCGACGTGTAGGTGCCCTGCCCCATCTCGACCTGCGGCATGATCAGCGTAATGCTGTCGTCAGGCCGGATGCGCACGAAGGCATTGGGAGCGAAGCTTTCGACAGTACCTTGCGCCGCGGCACGAATTGATCGAGGCAGACAGACCCCGAGCATTAATCCGCCGCCCGCGGCAACGCTGGTGACGAGAAAAGTGCGACGCGAAAAGCCACCCCGCTCGCCTTTGTCTTTTTCGATCCTATTCACCATTGCCCAGCCATTGCCCTTTTAGGCCGATTGCGATGCTTGCTTTATTCCGGCGCGGATTCGCGGATAGGTGCCGCAACGGCAGATATTGCCGGACATGGCGGCGTCGATCTCGGCGTCAGTTGGATTGGGGATGCTTTCGAGGAGAGCTGCCGCAGACATGATCTGTCCGGACTGACAGTAGCCGCATTGTACAACTTCGATATTGAGCCAAGCCCGTTGGATTTTTGCGCCGCTTTCGGTCTCCCCGATTGCTTCGACGGTTGTGATCTTCTTGCCGACGACATTGGCAACAGGTGTAATGCACGATCGGATCGGACGGCCATCAATGTGAACCGTGCACGCTCCGCAGAGCGCAATCCCGCAACCGAATTTCGTTCCGGTCAGCCCGAGGACGTCACGAAGTGCCCACAAAAGAGGCATGTTATCCGGGACGTCGAGCTGTTGTTCTTGGCCGTTGATCAGCAAAGTTGGCATTGAATCACCTTGCGAATGTAGTGCTGCTGCCTAGCTCACCATCACATCCGCCCAGCCCGAACAGGCCGCGCCGGTGTCGCCGCCAATTCGACACCAAATTCAATGACGGTTCAACGGCGCTTCCATAAGATCCAATGCACGAATCTGTCGCCTTGTGATTCCAAACTGTTACGCATTCACGAGGTTCACTGCCGCTGCACACGGTCCAAGAGTCCGCTCTTGGCACTAAGCGGACCTCAGTCTGAGCACTTTCCCCGCCCTCCGCGCCTGCATTACAATACCCCCACCTCGTCCTTCTAAGGGGCGCTCTCGCGAGGCGTTGCGATAGCGGGACGGGGTGCGGCGCCCGCGGGCCTTCTCGCAAGTCGGCACTCGGGCGGCAGCGGAGCTCCCCCCGGGACCACTAGGAGTCCCTGCCAGGAGCTGGCTGATGGTTTGAGGCGGAAGTCGATCCGCTCCTCAAAACTAAAGCGGGGCCCGTTGCCGTAAACGCCGTAAGTGCTCAGGTTCGCGCTACCGCTAGCGCACCTTGAGCGCACGTGGCGCGCCGGAAGGCGCCCGCCGCATCCTTCAGATGCGGATGCCATAGGTTTTGCGCTTTTCGGCGCGCCACTCCCCTGGGAGTAAAGGGAGACAGCAAGAACCGGACGCGAATGCGCGCCGCGGTCAGGAGAGCGCATGTCGGCTGCGCTGTCATTCCCGCGCAAGCGGGAATCCAGTAGCCCCGGTGGTCGCGATCGAAGCGAGGCGGCGGTTACTGGATCGCCCGGTCAAGCCGGGCGATGACAAGACTGGTTGAAGGAACGAGATGAAAGGGACCGACCGCGCATCGATCGAAAGGGCCTTGCGCTTTGGCGCCGACCGGATGACCGGATCTGCCTTTGGCGTCTGTGCGGCAAGGCGGCGCGAGCCTGCGCTGGCCTCATGCGCGACTGGCTCGAGGCACTCGATGCGGAGAAGCGGGCGAGACGGAGCTTCGCCGATATCGAACGGCCGCTCTCGACTCCGGATGAGCTCAAGGCCTATCGCGCCTGGCGCAAGGCGCTCGAATGCTTGCGCTGATGATCCGGCCCCTCCTTTCATTCGTCATGCCCGGACTTGATCTGGGCATCCATGCCGTCAGGGCTCAGCAAGTGGAAGCGCAAATGGAATGGATTGCCGGGTCAAGCCCGGCAATGACGAGGAGAATGATGACGTGCCCCAACACAGCCAATTGCGTCAGAAAAGAGGCAGCAAACGCGGCCCCTGTGGCAGCGCTGCCGCTTGCCTGGGCGCGCTTTCTGTTGTTTTCTCAAAGGGGAAGCGCTCGCCAAACGGGGGATGAACGCGTTGCAAGCCCGCGTGCTGATCATCCTGCTCTTTGCAGGCCTGTCCGGCTGTGTCTCCGGCGGCGGCGACGATCCGCGCATCCATTATGTCGCCTTCGGCGCGGAGCCGCCGCGGGCAATCGCGTCACCGTCTGCCACGCTTATACCTGCAAGGTGCAGTCGCCCTACACCTTCAGCCGCGCCGAGATCGCCTCGATCGCCGCCGTGATGGCCAAGGTCAAGCGCGCCGACACGCCCTACGAGGAGCGCCGCGCCGTCGCCTACGCCATCGCCAAGATCGATACCGACGTGGGCAACGCGCTCGGCATCAAGGACAGGGCCGGCATGCAGTTCACGGCGTCCGGCGATCCCACGCAGATGGATTGCGTCGACGTGGCGACCAACACCACGAGCTATCTGCTCGTGCTCAAGGCGAACGGGCTGATCAAGTACCACACCGTCGAAGGCACCATGTCCAAGGAGAATCTGGCCAAGGGCATCGTCAAGCTCAACCCGGTGGCCTACTGGCCGCATTGGTCGGCGATTCTGAAGGAGAACAAGTCCGGCCAGAAATATGCCGTCGATCGCTGGCCGTTCGATCAGGGCGAGAACCCCGCCGTGGTCAAGGTCGAGGACTGGTACATCAAGGACACCGAGCGGTAGAGGCGGGTCCGCCGCGCTCGCCGCGATCCTGCACGTTGAACGCATCAGCATCCGTCTTGAGCGGCTGCTGTGTCCGCATGCGTCGCCTCGAATGGACGGTCACGAGCCGAGTGCCATGTACTCACAGAGGCGCGATCGTTCGAGGCATCCGTCGTCGCTCGCGCTTCACGCCGAGCGAATGACGGCCGCCGGCAACCGAGATGGCGGCCGAAACGTGCCGAGAGAGGAGACTTTAGCGGGAGGAGAAAGGAAGGAGGAGAGAAGCTAGCGAAGTCAGTTGGCTTGCGCGACGCGGCTGGTGACCGGGTCCATCTGCATCAGCGTTTCGATGCGGTTGCGCTCTCTTTGGAACTCGGCGAGTTGGCGGCCTTCGAGTTGCAGTCCGCGCGGTACGGGCACGGTCATCGGGTTGACGAAGTTGTTGTTGACCAGCACCTCGAAGTGGCAATGCGGGCCGGTCGACATGCCGGTCGAGCCGACATAGCCGATGATCTGGCCCTGCTTCACGCTGACGCCGGGGGCGACGCCGTCGGCATAGCGCGACATGTGGCCGTAGGCGGTGGCATAGCCGTTGGCGTGGCGGATGCGCACATAATTGCCGTAGCCGCCCTGGCGTCCGACCTGCTCCACCGTGCCGTCGCCGGCGGCGAGGATCGGCGTTCCGGTCGGCGCGGCCCAGTCGACGCCGGTATGCATGCGCATATATTTGAGCAGCGGATGGCGGCGGTCGCCGAAGCCGGATGTGAAGCGGCCGCCCTTGACCGGATTGCGCATCAGGAACTTCTTCGCGCTGTTGCCCTGCTCGTCGTAATAGTCGACCACGTCGTCCGGGGTGCGGAAGCGGAAGAATTTGCGCTGCTGCCCGTCGATGGTCATCGAGGTGTAGAGCAGCTCGCCCGCTTCGTCGTCGGCGCCGCCGTCGAAGAACATCTCGAAACTGTCGCCGGCCTTGACCTTCTGCTTGAAGTCGACGTCGTAGGAGTGGACGCGCAGCAGCTTGAGGATGGTCTCGGCCGGAATGTGCTGCTCGAGCGCTGCGTGATAGAAGCTGGTGTAGAGCGTGGCGCGGGTCTGGGTTTGCGGGGTCTTGACGTCGCTGCCGATGGCTTGCGCGGAGGCGACATAGTCGCCCCGCCGGTTGCGCGCCACGGTGGCGATGTGGTCGCCCTTGAGGAAGACGCTGACCTTGACCGGCTCCATCTGGCCGGTGTCGGACGGCGCCGGCACCAGCGTGAAGCGGAGCTCCTGGCCGGACTTGAGATCCTTGGCGGCGAAGATCGGCGACAGCGCCTCGATGATGTCGTTCGCCTCGGAGGGCTCGGTGCCGGCCTTGTTGAACAGGCTCTGCAGCGTGTCGCCGCGGCCGACGACAAACGTCTTGTTCTCGGCGCCGGCGAACATCTCGTCGTCGAATTCGTCCTCATCGTCGTCAGCGGCGTCATCGGCGGATTTCTGGATCACCGTCATATGCGGCGCTGCGGCGAGGCCAAGTCCGTCTTCCGGATGATAGGCCGCCTGCAAGAGCTGCGCGCCGCCGTCGCCGATCGTGCCGGTCACCTCGCCCGCGCCGTCAGCGTATGCGAAATTCTCGGCCGCTTCGGCGACCAGCTGATTGACCTCGTCCTGCCTGAGCTCGACGCCGTCGGACTGCGGCAGGATCCCGCCCGGCACGTCGACCACGTTGACGCTGACGGCCTGCGGCGCGTCGCTGGGGGCGCCGCCCGCGCCGACCGGCGTCTGGTCGGAATAGAGCTTGAAGGGATTGAAGGGAGGAAGTTCGGCGGCATCGGCGGGAAGTTCGGTGGCAAGGCCGGCGACGATGCGCAGATAGGGCTTGATGGTGATGAACTCGCGGCTGCCTTGCCGCTCGATCACCGTATCGTGGATCACCTGGCGGCTGACGAAGCCCGCCGCGGTCATCTGAATGCGGTCTTCCTTCTGGCCGTTGGCGCTCTGCCCGTTCTTGGCGAGCGTGGCGCTGCGCACCGGCTGCAGCGCCGCGAGGCTCGCCCGCTTGAGCGAGCTCATCATGCCCGAGCCGTCGCCCATGTTCAGCGACGCGTAGATCGCGACCCCGATGAGGCAGACGCCGACCATGCCGGCGAGACAGGTGCTCGCGAGCCATTTCAGCCGGCAGCTTGCCCCATCGGGGCCCGTTTCGCAGAGATAGACCGGCGGCAGCTTGCGCTCAGGCCTTGGCATCTCGCCGAGAAAGATGGATGGGAGTCCGGAAGCGGCGACAGGCACTAACGCCTGGCCGAGCTTACGACGCGCAAAGCGACCGCGGCTCCTAAACAATCCGCATTCCCCCCGTCGATCGGCAGCCGCCCGCACGCTATTTTGCGTGCTTTAACTTTACGTCCGGGCGGACAACACCGAAGCGGTTGCTGTCCCTCTAGCGAGGCGGGATCGTCGCCGATGGGGGGTGGTTTTCCCTCGAGAAGCCCTTGAACCGGCCATTTGTGCTGCCAATCTTAGGCGGCATCGTCACGGCGCGATCTGAAGGAATCTCAGTCTTTCAGGTATCCCCCTTCGGCGGGTTCCCTTAAAACCATACCTAGCCCCGTATGGTTACCACGCCGTTAACGATTAGAGACTGGCGGCGCA
>CAVYZG010000002.1:0-2500 GCA_963772925.1 uncultured Alphaproteobacteria bacterium | reverse complement strand
AACGGATAAAAGGTACGCCGGGGATAACAGGCTGATGATGCCCAAGAGTCCATATCGACGGCATCGTTTGGCACCTCGATGTCGGCTCATCACATCCTGGGGCTGGAGCAGGTCCCAAGGGTTCGGCTGTTCGCCGATTAAAGTGGTACGTGAGCTGGGTTTAGAACGTCGTGAGACAGTTCGGTCCCTATCTGCCGTAGGTGTAGGAGAATTGAGAGGATCTGTCCTTAGTACGAGAGGACCGGGATGGACGCACCTCTAGTGGACCTGTTGTCGCGCCAGCGGCATAGCAGGGTAGCCAAGTGCGGAAGGGATAACCGCTGAAAGCATCTAAGCGGGAAACCCACCTCGAAACTAGTTCTCCCTTGAGAGCCGTGGAAGACCACCACGTTGATAGGCTGGATGTGGAAGCGCAGCAATGCGTGTAGCTAACCAGTACTAATCGCTCGATTGGCTTGATTGCTTTCATTGTCAGCGCCCATGCTTATGGTGCGCGTTGAGACCAGATTTGACACCGCCCTTTGCTGGCCTGGTGATATTGGCGGAGCGTGCACACCCGATCCCATCCCGAACTCGGCCGTGAAAAGCTCCAGCGCCGATGGTACTGCGTCTTAAGACGCGGGAGAGTAGGTCGTCGCCAGGCTTGCTAAGGGCGGGTCGCGCCGGCTGCGCCGGCAGAATCAGAACCCTGAAGTCAGAGCGGCTAACGCCGCCTCATCGAGAATACGCGCAAGCCGCGTTCCCCTCTTTCACGATCGTTGGTTTCACCAGCGTGTCACGAGTAGTTCGCCACGAGCGCTAAAGGCCGCCGTCGGAATGATATCCGCGGCGGCCTTTTTGCGTTTAGCTTCGGGCGATGACGAAACTGAGCGCCGGCATCCTGCTGTATCGCGGCGCGGGCCTTCGCTCGAGCTGCTGCTGGTGCATCCCGGCGGTCCGTTCTGGGCGAAGAAGGACCTCGGCGCCTGGTCGATCCCCAAAGGCGAATACGCAGCGGGCGAGGATCCTCTCGCCGTCGCCAGGCGCGAGTTCGAAGAGGAGCTCGGCAGTCCGCCGCCGCAAGGCGCGATGCGTGGACCTCGGCGAGATCAAACAGCCGAGCCGGAAAATCATCACCGCCTTCGCAGCTCCGCGGCGATTTCGATCCCGCGAGCTTGCAAGTCGAACCGCTTCGAGCTGGAATGGCCGCCGAGGAGCGGGCGACTGCAATCCTTTCCCGAGGTCGATCGCGCCGCGTGGTTCACGCCTGAGGCGGCGCGGGTCAAGATCCTGTCGGGACAGGCGCCCTTCATCGACCGCTTGCTGCAAACGCTCGGCGGCTAATGGGTTGTGCAGCATCGGCTGCCTCGCTCCGGGCGAGGCGAGTCCCCATAATGGCGATTGCGCGAGGTTCGGAGTTCGTCCATTTTTTGACACCGAATCCTGGACTTAATGCGCGTCCGGAGCGAAGCGAGGGAAGCTTTTTGCAGATGACGCTGCAAGCTCGGCAACAGAGCGCCACGCATCGCGCTTCGCTGCACAAATCCTTGCGGCTGCGGCGATGTCGCTGCGGCGCTTCTCAGCCGCCAAGCCGGCCTTGGCGCAAAGTGCCTTCAATCCCTATGGCAGCTTCACCGATAGCGGCCCGGTCACGCCGGAAGAGAAGGCGCGCCGCGAGCAGGTGCGCACCGATCTCTACGATCGCCTAAGCCCCGCCTACAGCATCGACGTGCCTTTCGTGAGCGAGGCTTCGATCGCCGGGCTCCAGCAAGCCATCGAGCGCTATCGCCAGATCGTGGCCAATGGCGGCTGGCCCGTCACCACCCAGAAGGTGACCTTGCGCCAGGGCGACACCAGCGGCGAGATCGCCGCGATCAGAAAGCACCTCATCATCGAGGGCGATCTTGGCTCCGGCTCCGGCAGCAATCCCACCTTCGACCGCGAGTTCCTCGACGGGCTGTCACGCTTCCAGATCAGGAACGGGCTTCGCGTCAGCGGTTTCGTCGATCAGCGCACGCTTGCCGCGCTCAATGTCACGGCCACCGAGCGCCTCCAGCAACTCGAAACCAATCTCAAGCGCGTGCAAGGCCTGATGAGCTTCAACAAGGCGCCGCGCTATGTGCTGGTCAACGTCCCGTTCTTCGTTGCCCAGGGCGTGCAGAAGGGCGAGCTCTCGTTCGAGAGCAACGTCGTCGCCGGCAAGCCCGCGCGGGCGACCCCGCAGGTGTCGGCCAAGATCGTCGAGATCAATTTCTTCCCGACTTGGAGCGTTCCCGAAATCGTCGCCCAGCAGGACCTGATCCCGAAAATCACGCAAGGATCCGAGCTATTTCAGCCAAGAGCACTTCATGGTGATGCGCGACTGGGGGTCGCCGCCGCTCGATCCGGCGTCAGTCGATTGGAACTCGCCGCAGGTGGTGAGCTACAAGTTCCGCCAGGAGCCCGGCACCTTCAACGCGCTCGGCGTCGTGCGCATCAACATGCCCAACAAGTACAGCGTCTATATGCACGACACACCGCT
>CAVYZG010000001.1:0-109142 GCA_963772925.1 uncultured Alphaproteobacteria bacterium | reverse complement strand
GCCATCCGGTGACGCCGTGGGGCAAGTCGACCAAGGGCAAGAAGACCCGCTCCAACAAGGCAAGCGACAAGTTCATCCTGCGCAGCCGCCACCAGAAGAAGAAGGGATAGTTCACGTGGGACGCTCGATCTGGAAAGGCCCGTTCGTCGACGGCTACATGCTCAAGAAGGCGGAGAAGGCGCGTGGCAGCGCCTCGAACGCGGTGATCAAGATCTGGTCGCGCCGCTCCACCATCTTGCCGCAATTCGTCGGCCTCACGTTCGGGGTGCATAACGGCCAGAAGCATATTCCGGTGCTCGTCACCGAGGACATGATCGGCCACAAGTTTGGAGAGTTTGCGCCGACGCGGACCTTTTACGGCCATACGGCGGACCGCAAGGCGAAGAGGACGAAGGCAGCGTAATGGGCAAGCCGCAGCGCGAACGGACGCTCAAAGAGAACGAGACAAGGGCCGTCACGCGGCTCCTGCGCGTGAGCCCGCAGAAGCTCAACCTGCTTGCCCAGTTGATTCGGGGCAAGAAGGTCGACCGCGCGCTCGCCGATCTGACGTTCTCGCGCAAGCGGATCGCCAAGGACGTGAAGAAGACGCTCGAATCGGCCATCGCCAACGCTGAGAACAATCACGACCTCGATGTCGACGCGCTCGTCGTCTCCGAGGCCTATGTCGGCAAGAATTTGGTCCTGAAGCGCATGCGACCGCGCGCGCGGGGCCGCGCCGGCCGCATCGAGAAGCCGTTTTCGCAGATCACCGTCATCCTGCGCCAAGTCGAGGAGCCCGCTTAATGGGACAGAAAGTCAATCCGATCGGGTTCAGGCTCGGCATCAACCGGACCTGGGATTCGCGCTGGTACGCCTCGCGCGGCGAGTATGCGCGCCTGCTCCACGAAGACCTGAAGATGCGCGAGCATATTCTTACCTCGCGCAAGCAGGCCGGCATCTCCAAGGTGGTCATCGAGCGCCCGCACAAGAAATGCCGCGTGACGGTGCACACCGCACGGCCGGGCATTCTGATCGGCAAGAAGGGCGCCGACATCGAGAAGCTGCGGCGCGAGCTGGCGGGCTTCACCAATTCCGAGGTGCATCTCAACATCGTCGAGGTGCGCAAGCCCGAGACCGACGCCACGCTGGTGGCCGAGGGCATCGCGCAGCAGCTCGAGCGCCGGGTGGCGTTCCGCCGGGCCATGAAGCGGGCGGTGCAGTCGGCGATGCGCATGGGCGCGCTCGGTATCCGCATCAATTGCGGCGGCCGGCTCGGCGGCGCGGAGATCGCGCGCATGGAGTGGTATCGCGAGGGGCGGGTGCCGCTGCACACGCTGCGCGCCAATATCGATTACGGCACGGCGCTGGGCCGCACCGCCTACGGCATCATCGGCATCAAGGTGTGGATCTTCAAGGGCGAGATCATGGAGCACGATCCCATGGCCCAGGAAAACAAGGCGCTCGAGGCGCAGGAAGGCGGACGTTCCACTGGACGCCGCGAACCCGCTTCGGCGCAAGGCTAGAAGGCAAGGCTAGAAGATCATGTTGCAACCGAAGCGTACGAAATTCCGCAAGGCTCATAAGGGGCGCATCAAAGGCGCCGCCTCGAGCGCGGTCACGCTCAATTTCGGCACGTTCGGGCTCAAGGCCCAGGAACCTGCCCGCATCACCGCGCGGCAGATCGAAGCCGCGCGCCGCGCCATGACCCGGCAGATGAAGCGTTCTGGCCGGGTGTGGATCAGGCTGTTCCCCGACATCCCGGTGTCGAAGAAGCCGACGGAGGTGCGCATGGGTAAAGGCAAGGGCACGCCGGAATTGTGGGTGGTGCGGGTCAAGCCCGGGCGGATCATGTTTGAGATCGACGGCGTCACCGAGCCGGTGGCGCGCGAGTCGCTGCGGCTTGCGGCGGCCAAGCTTCCCATCAAGACGCGCGTGGTGGCACGCATCGAGGCCAAGTCATGAAGGCCCATCAAGTTCGCAGCCTGACGCCCGATCAGCTCGGCGACGAGGTGCTCAAGCTGAAGAAAGAGCAATTCAATCTGCGCTTCCAGGCGGCCTCGGGCCAGCTCGAGAACACGGCGCGGGTGAGACAGATTCGGCGCGATATCGCGCGCATCAAGACGATCGCGCGGCAGGCGCCGCAGCCCGAAGGCGCGGTGAAGATTAAGGCCCCGGCCGAGCCCAAGGCGAAGCCCGCGGCTGCCAAGACGAAGCCGAAAACGAAAGCGACGACAAAGGCGGCTGCCAAGCCGAGAGTCGCGACGAAGCCCAAGCCGAAGGCCGAAAAAGCCAAGGCGAAGAAGGCAAAAGGTTAGGACGAGACGATGCCAAAACGAGTTCTGCAAGGGGTCGTGGTGAGCGACAAGAACGACAAGACCGTGGTGGTACGCGTCGAGCGGCGCTTCACGCACCCGCTGCTGCAGAAGACCGTGCGGCGGAGCAAGAACTATCACGCCCATGACGAGAAGAACGAATTCAAGACGGGCGAGATGGTGTGGATTGAAGAATGTGCGCCGGTTTCGAGGCAGAAACGGTGGACGGTGCTGCCGCGCGAGCAGGCAGCGAGCTAGCGGCGAATTTTTAGAGTTAAGGGCGCGAAGCCATGATTCAGATGCAAACCAATCTCGATGTCGCCGATAATTCCGGCGCCAGGCGCGTCCAGTGCATCAAGGTGCTCGGCGGGTCGAAGCGGAAATACGCCTCGATCGGCGACACCATTGTGGTCTCCGTCAAGGAGGCGATCCCGCGCGGCCGCGTGAAGAAGGGCCAGGTGATGAAGGCGGTGGTGGTGCGTACGGCCAAGGGCGTGCGCCGGCCTGACGGCTCGATCATCCGCTTCGACCGCAACGCGGCCGTCCTGGTCAATCCCCAAGGCGAGCCGATCGGCACCCGTATTTTCGGACCCGTGACCCGCGAGCTCAGAGCCAAGAAGCACATGAAGATCGTGTCGCTTGCGCCGGAGGTTCTGTAGATGCCGAAACTCAAGATCAAGAAGGGTGACCACGTCGTGGTCATCACCGGCAAGGACAAAGGCAAGAAGGGCGAGGTGCTCAAGGTGATGCCGGCGGAGAACCGCGCCGTCGTCAAGGGCGTGGCCATGGTCAGGCGGCATCAGCGCCAGACCGCGGCGCAGGAGGGCGGCATCATCTCGAAAGAGGCGCCGATCCATATCTCCAATCTGGCGATCGAGGACCCCAAGGACGGGTCGCCGACCCGGGTCGGGTATAAATTTCTGAAGGACGGGCGCAAGGTCCGCTTTGCCAGGCGCTCGGGAGAGGTCATCGATGGCTGATAAGCCTTATACGCCCCGGCTCAAGCAGCACTACAACGACGTGCTCAAGGAGGCGCTGGTCAAAGAGTTCGGCTACGCCAACACCATGCAGGTGCCCCGCCTCGACAAGGTGGTGCTGAACATGGGCGTCGGCGAGGGCGTCAACGATTCCAAGAAGGTGACGGCCGCTGCCGCCGATCTCAGCCTGATCGCCGGCCAGAAGCCGGTGATCACCAAGGCGCGGAAGTCAGTCGCGACGTTCAAGCTGCGCGAGGGCATGCCGATCGGCGCCAAGGTCACCTTGCGCAAGAACCGCATGTACGAGTTCATCGACCGGCTGGTGAATATCGCCTTGCCGCGGGTGCGTGACTTTCGCGGGCTGAACCCAAAGAGTTTCGATGGCCGGGGCAATTATACGCTCGGGCTCAAGGAGCACATCATCTTTCCCGAGATCGATTACGACAAGGTGGAAGACGTGCTCGGCATGGACATCATCGTCTGCACGACGGCGCGCACCGACGACGAAGCGCGCGCGCTGCTGCGGGGTTTGAATTTTCCGTTCCGCAGCTAAGCCGTAGCTGCGACAGGAGGACGTGAATGGCAAAGACGAGCATGATCGAGCGGAACAACAAGCGCCGCCGCCTCGCCAAGAAGTTCAAAGTACGGCGGACGCGGCTCAAGACGATTGCCGCCGACCGGTCGCTGCCGGCCGAGGAGCGGTTTGCCGCCAGGCTCAAGCTGGCGGAGCTGCCGCGCAACTCCTCGCCGACGCGCATCCGCAATCGTTGCGAACTCTCGGGACGCCCCCGCGGCTTCTACCGCAAGCTCCGCATGTCGCGCATCGCGTTGCGCGATCTCGGAAGCCAGGGGCTAATTCCCGGCATGATCAAGTCGAGCTGGTAAGGACGGTCGATGAGCATTAACGATCCTCTAGGCGATATGTTGGCCCGCATCCGCAACGCGCAGATGCGGCACAAGGCCAAAGTGACGACGCCTGCCTCGAAGCTCAGAGAGCACGTGCTCGATGTGCTGGCCGAGGAGGGCTATATCCGCGGCTATGCGCGCGTCGACTATACCGGCGGGAAATCGGAGTTCGAGATCGAGCTCAAATATTTCGACGGCGAGCCGGTGATCAAGGACATCAAGCGGGTGTCGACGCCGGGCCGGCGCGTGTATTCCTCGGTCAAGGATATTCCCACGGTGGCCAACGGTCTCGGCGTTGCCATACTCTCGACGCCGAAAGGCGTCATGTCGATTCCCGCGCGCGGACTGAGAATGTCGGCGGCGAGATTCTCTGTAGCATATTCTAACGGAGCCAGTTCGGACGAAGGTTGATCCATGTCGCGCATTGGCAAAAAACCCGTGGCAATTCCCGGGCGGCGTAACCGCCGCGGTGAATGGCCAAGAGGTCAAGGTGAAGGGCCCTAAGGGCGAGCTCAAGCATGTGCTCGTCGACGATATCATTGCGAAGCTGGACAATGGCGGCATCGACATCGCCATGCGCGAGGACACCAAGGTGGCGCGCGCCATGTGGGGCATGTCGCGGACGCTGGTCGCCAATCTGAGTGGCCGGGGTGACCGAAGGCTTCACCAAGAAGCTCGAGATCACCGGCGTCGGCTACCGCGCCGCGGTGCAGGGCCGCAATGTCCAGCTCCAGCTTGGCTATAGCCACGACATCGCCTATCCCATCCCGGAAGGCATTCAGGTGGTGTGTCCCGAAGCCGACGGAAATCGTGGTGACGGGCATCGACAAGCAGAAGGTTGGTCAGGTCGCCGCCGAGCTTAGGCGGTTCCGGCCGCCGGAGCCCTATAAGGGCAAAGGCATCAGATATGCGGGCGAGTTCATCCTCCGCAAAGAAGGCAAGAAGAAGTAGCAGGATACCGACGATGGGCGTTTTGAATGACAGTTTTATGCGGCGGTCGCGCCGGGTGCGCCACACGCTGAAGCGGACGGCGAACGGGCGCGCGCGCCTGTCGGTGTTCCGCTCCTCGCGGCATATCTACGCCCAGGTGATCGACGACCAGGCGGGCAAGACCGTGGCGGCCGCCTCGACGCTCGACACGGACCTTAAGGGCGCCTTGCCCAAGGGCAGCGATACGGCGGCGGCGCAAGCGGTCGGCAAGCTGTTGGCCGAACGGGCGCTGAAGGCAGGGGTCAAAGAGGTCGTGTTCGACCGCGGCGGTTATCTCTATCATGGGCGCGTCAAGGCGCTCGCTGAGGCTGCCCGCGAAGCGGGCTTGAGTTTCTAGGCATTCGGAAAGGATCCACAGTGGCACGAGGCCCGCAAGGAAGAGACCGCGACGACCGCGATCGCGACAGCGAGTTCATCGACAAGCTGGTGCATATCAATCGCGTCGCGAAGGTGGTCAAAGGCGGCCGGCGCTTCGGCTTTGCCGCGCTGGTCATCGTCGGCGACCAGAAGGGCCGGGCCGGCTTCGGCCATGGCAAGGCGCGCGAAGTGCCCGAGGCCATCCGCAAGGCGACGGAAGCCGCCAAGCGCAATCTGGTCAAGGTGCCGTTGCGCGAGGGTCGCACCCTGCATCACGACGTCACCGGCCATCATGGCGCCGGCAAGGTCGTGCTGCGGGCCGCACCGCCCGGCACCGGCATCATCGCCGGCGGTCCGATGCGCGCGGTGTTCGAGACCCTCGGCATTCAGGACGTGGTCGCCAAGTCGCTGGGAAGTTCGAATCCTTACAACATGGTGCGCGCGACGTTCGATGCGCTGCGTCACGAGGACAGCCCGCGCGGCGTGGCGGCGCGCCGCGGCAAGAAGGTGAGCGAGATCGTTTCGCGCCGGAGAGACGGCGCCGGCGACGGCGCGGCTCAGCCCGAGGCGTGAGCCTGAGCGCCAGACATAAAGGTTTTGCCAAATGGCCGACACATCGAAACGGAAGACCATCGTCGTGGAGCAGATCGGGAGCCCGATCAGGCGCCCCGCCGTGCAGCGCGCCACGCTGATCGGACTCGGCCTCAACAAGATGCATAAGCGGCGGACGCTGGTCGACAGCCCGCAGGTGCGCGGCATGGTGGCCAAGATCAGCCATCTGGTGCGCATCGTCGACGACAAGCCGAGCCCTAAGAAGAAGGCCTAAGGAACAGAGATCATGCGACTGAATGAGTTGAGCGACCGGTCGGGCGCCACCAAGCCCAGGAAACGGCTCGGGCGCGGCGTCGGGCTCCGGGCTAGGCAAGACCTCGGGCCGAGGCGTCAAGGGCCAGAAGGCCCGCTCCGGCGTGGCCATCAAGGGCTTCGAAGGCGGCCAGATGCCGCTCCACCGGCGCCTGCCGAAGCGCGGCTTCAACAACATTTTCGCCAAGAAATATAACGAGCTCAATCTCGGCCGCATTCAAGAGGCCGTCGATGCCGGGCGTCTCGACGGCAAGAAGCCGATCACGGTCGACGCCTTGCGCGAAGCGGGCCTGATCCGGCGCGCCAAGGACGGCGTGCGCCTGCTCGGCCACGGCGAGCTCAAGGCCAAGCTCGCTTTCGAGGTGGCCGGCGCGTCGCAGAGCGCGATCAAGGCGGTCGAGGCCCAAGGCGGCAGTGTGACGGTCAAATCCATCACCGGCCGGGAGGCGCCTCCCGCCGACAAGATCAAGGCCGACAAGCGGGCCGCGAAACGCGCCGCCCTGGCGGCTGCCCCCAAGGGTGGCAAGAAGAAGGCGGCGCAGGACGCGGACGAGGGGGCACCTGCCAAGGCCGAGGCCGGCGCCGCCAAAGCGTCGGGGGAGCCGAAGTCGGAAGAGGGCGAGGCCAAGAAGAAGCCCGCCAAGAAAGACAAGTCGGAGTGAATTGAGGCGGCCCAGCGCCGCCTCGTCACGATCCTCGCTAAGAGAAGAGAGCGCCTCGATGGTCTCCGCCGCAGAACAGCTCGTCTCCAATCTGAACTTCGCCGCCTTCGCCAAGGCCGACGAGCTCAAGAAGCGCATCTGGTTCACGCTCGGGGCGCTGCTGATCTACCGGCTCGGCACCTATATCCCGATCCCCGGCATCAACCCGCAGGCGCTGGCCGACGTGTTCCGGCAGAATCAGTCCGGCATCCTCGGCATGTTCAACATGTTCTCGGGCGGCGCGGTCGGGCGCATGGCCATCTTCGCGCTCAACATCATGCCGTATATCTCGGCGTCGATCATCATCCAGCTGCTCACCACCGTCTCGCCGACGCTCGAGCAGCTGAAGAAAGAGGGCGAGCAGGGCCGCCGGCAGATCAACCAATATACCCGCTACGGCACGGTGCTGCTGGCCTCGCTGCAAGGCTATGGCATTGCCATCGGGCTTGAGGGCGCCGGCAATGTGGTGCTCGATCCCGGCTGGTTCTTCCGTATCACCACGGTGATCACGCTGGTCGGCGGCACGGTGTTCCTGATGTGGCTCGGCGAGCAGATCACCGCGCGCGGCGTCGGCAACGGCATCTCGCTGATCATCTTCGCCGGCATCGTGGCGCAATTGCCGCATGCTCTGGTCGGCACGCTCGAACTCGGCCGGCAGGGCGCGCTGTCCACCACGCTCATCATCGCGCTGCTGGTGATGGCGATCGTCGTGATCGCCGTTATCGTGTTCATGGAGCGGGCGCAGCGACGGCTATTGGTGCAATATCCGAAGCGGCAGGTCGGCAACCGCATGTTCCAGGGCGATGCCTCGCATCTGCCGCTCAAGCTGAACAGCGCCGGCGTGATCCCGCCCATCTTTGCCTCCTCGCTGCTGCTGCTGCCGATCACGGTGGCGAATTTCTCGGCGGGCCAGGGACCGGACTGGCTCAATAGCCTCACCGCCATGCTCGGGCGGGGCCAGCCGCTGCACATCATCATCTACATCTCGCTGATCATCTTCTTTGCCTTCTTCTATACCGCGGTGGTGTTCAATCCGAAGGACACGGCCGACAATTTGAAGAAGTATGGCGGCTTCCTGCCCGGCATCAGGCCCGGCGAGCGCACCGCCGAATATATCGACTATGTACTCACCAGAATTACCGTGGTGGGCGCGATCTACCTAGCCGCCGTATGCGTGCTGCCTGAGATCCTGATCTCCTATGCCGGCGTGCCGTTCTATTTCGGCGGCACCTCGCTGCTGATCGTGGTGAGCGTCACCATGGATACCGTCGCGCAGATCCAGAGCCATCTGCTCGCTCATCAATATGAGGGCCTGATCAAGAGGTCACGGCTCAAGGGAGCGAGGCGGAGATGAACCTGGTCCTGCTCGGCCCACCCGGCGCGGGCAAGGGAACTCAGGCGAAACTGCTGGAAGACGCGCGGTCGCTGGTCAAACTCTCGACGGGCGACATGCTGCGCGCCGCCGTCGCCGCCGGCACCGAGCTGGGCCGCAAGGCGGGTGACCTGATGGAGCAAGGCCAGCTGGTGCCCGACGAACTGGTGATCAAGCTGATCGCCGAGAATATCGACGAGGACGGCGGCAAGGGCTTCATCCTCGACGGCTTTCCCCGCACCATCACCCAGGCCGAGGCGCTTGACCGTCTGCTCAAGAAGCGCGGCAAGAAGCTCGACCATGTGATCGTGATGGCGGTCGACGACGAGGCCCTGATCGAACGCATCGGCGGGCGGTTTGCCTGCGCCACGTGCGGCGAGGGCTACCACGATTTGTATAAGATGCCCAAAGTCGAAGGCGTGTGTGACCGTTGTGGGGGCACCCAGTTCGTGCGGCGGCGGGACGACAATGAGGAGGTGGTGCGGGCCCGGCTCAAGGCCTACCACGCCCTGACCGAGCCCCTGATCGACTATTATACCGGGCAGGGAAAGGTCAGAGAGGTTGACGGCATGGCCGATATTGGCACGGTCAAGCGGGAGATCGCCGCAGCGCTTGACGGGGAGGGCGGATAAAGGCGAAGAAACGGGCAAAGCGCCCGGTTGACCTTGTCAAGCGGAATCGCTACATAGGCCCGGCTACATGGAACGATGGACTGACCGATCCCGGGGGTAGAGCCTGTCCGCGGTCGGTCTCGTTGTGTTCATATTGGGTAATTCCAACTTTAATTTCAGCACGTTAGCCGTGCGCGAGGAGACGACCACGTGGCCCGAATTGCAGGCGTGAACATCCCGACCAATAAGCGGGTCGAGGTGGCTCTGACTTATATCCATGGTATCGGCGACACCTTCGCCCGGCAGATTTGCGCCAAAGTGGCGATTCCGCCCGAGCGCCGGGTCAGCCAGCTAACCGAGTCTGAGGTCATTCAAATCCGCGAGGTGATCGACCACGACTATGTCGTCGAGGGCGATTTGCGGCGCGAAATAGCCATGAATATCAAGCGGCTGATGGACCTCGGGTGCTACCGGGGCTTGCGTCATCGCCGCGGATTGCCGGTGCGCGGTCAACGGACCCATACCAATGCGCGCACCCGGAAAGGCCCGGCCAAGCCAATTGCCGGCAAGAAGAAGTAGGTACTGGAAGCGCGGCCGAGCCTTAGCTCGCTGCCGGCATCAACTCGTAAATGCGGGATTAGAGCATGGCCAAGGACAAGGCGCGGGTTCGTCGCCGCGAGAAGAAGAACATCACGTCGGGCGTCGCCCATGTGCAGGCGAGCTTCAACAACACGATGATCACCATCACCGACGCGCAGGGCAACACCATTTCGTGGTCGTCGGCCGGCGCCATGGGCTTCAAAGGATCGCGCAAGTCCACGCCCTACGCCGCTCAGGTGGCGGCCGAGGATGCCGGCAAGAAGGCGATGGAGCACGGCATGAAGAATCTGGAGATCGAGGTCAGGGGACCTGGCTCGGGGCGCGAATCGGCGCTTCGCGCGCTTCAGGCCGCGGGCTTCAACATCATTTCAATTCGCGACGTAACGCCGATTCCACATAACGGCTGCCGGCCCCGCAAACGCCGGCGCGTCTAAGAAAGGCAAGGCTGTTCGCACATGTTGCACGAGGATACTCGGAAGCTGGGGCAGGCGGCCCCGCTCATGGACCAAGAAAGGGCTCACCAGGTGCTGCAGAAGAACTGGCAAGATCTCATCAAGCCCACCAAGCTCAACGTTATTCCCGGTGCGCGCGACCCGCAGCGTTTCGCCACGGTCGTCGCCGAACCGCTTGAGCGCGGCTTTGGGCTCACGCTCGGCAATGCGCTTCGCCGCGTCCTGTTGTCGTCGCTGCAAGGCGCCGCCATCACCTCGGTGCATATCGATGGCGTGCTGCACGAGTTCTCTTCAATCCCAGGCGTGCGCGAGGATGTCACCGACATCGTTCTCAACATCAAGGAGATCGCGCTCCGGCAACACGCCGACGGTATCAAGCGCATGGTGCTCAAGAAGGAAGGCCCGGGCGTGGCCCGCGCCGGCGACATCGAGGGCGGCGCCGACATCGAGATCCTCAATCCCGACCATGTCATCTGCACGCTCGACCAGGGCGCTGCGATCCGCATGGAATTCACCACCTCGACCGGCAAAGGCTATGTGACGGCGGAGCGCAACCGTCCGGACGACGCGCCGATCGGCTATATCCCGGTCGACTCGCTCTACAGCCCGGTGCGCAAGGTGTCCTACCGCGTGGAGAACACCCGCGAAGGCCAGATCCTCGACTACGACAAGCTGACCATGGAGATCGAGACCGACGGGTCGGTCCGGCCCGAGGACACGGTGGCGCTCGCCGCGCGCATCGTGCAGGACCAGCTGTCGGTGTTCGTCAATTTCGAGGAGCCGAAGAAAGAAACCGCCTTCGAGCGGCAGCCTGAACTGGTGTTCAACGCCGCGCTGCTCAAGAAGGTCGACGAGCTCGAGCTGTCGGTCCGCTCGGCCAACTGTCTCAAGAACGACAACATCGTCTATATCGGCGACCTCATCCAGAAGACCGAGGCCGAGATGCTCCGGACGCCGAATTTTGGCCGGAAGTCGCTCAACGAGATCAAGGAAGTGCTCGCCTCGATGGGTCTCCATCTCGGCATGGAAGTGCCGGACTGGCCGCCGGAAAATATCGAGGAGCTGGCCAAGCGCTTCGAAGATCATTACTGATCGGACGCGTCGAAGCCGGAAGCCACTAGAAGATCGTATCGAGGGACGTCTGCCATGCGCCATCGCAATGCATTCCGTAAGCTCAACCGCACCGCCACGCACCGGAGCGCGTTGTTCGCCAGTTTGGCCACGGCGCTGATCAAGCATGAGCAGATCGTCACCACGCTGCCCAAGGCCAAGGAGCTCCGGCGCGTCGCCGACCGGCTGATCACGCTGGCCAAGAAGGGCGATCTCCATGCGCGCCGCCTTGCCTTCTCCCGCATCAGGGACGAGGCCATGGTGGCGAAATTGTTCAACACGCTCGGCGCCCGCTACCAGGGGCGGCCCGGCGGCTATACGCGGGTGATGAAGGCCGGCTTTCGTTACGGCGACGCGGCGCCGATGGCGGTGATCGAGCTGGTGGATCGCGATCCGGAGGCCAAGGGCCTCGATTCCGGGCCGGTCCAGGAGCGCGGCAGCGAAAGCGACCAGGCCGCCGCTTGACGCGCGCGCGAGTCCCACGGACTCGTCATTGCCGGGCTTGACCCGGCAATTCATTCCATCGAGTTTCCGCTTGACTGAGTGGTAACGGCATGGATGCCCGGATCAAGTCCGGGCATGACGGCTGAGTTCGGAGTTGGAGGGGCGCACCGCTCAGGCGGCGCGCCCTTGAGTAGCTTATTTCTTGTCGTCGTCGTCGTCGTCGTCGCTTCAGGCGCCTCGTCGGGATGCTTGACGTCCCAGGCAGCGATCGCATTCTTTTTGATGCCTTTGACGCCGTCGCCGAGGATGCCGGTGATGATCTTCTTGGCATCGTCCTCGCTGGTGCCGTCCGCTGGATCGAATTCGGACTGCCAGTAGATGATCGAGCGGTCGGGCTCGTCGTCCACCTCCAACCACAGCTTGGATGAGTAATTTTTGACGGGGAGCGGACTCTCGAGGATCTCGTAGGTGTAGGCGAGATCCTCGGTGCCGGTCAGCTTCTCCTTGATCTTGGCGCCATCCTTGAGCGTGAGCGTGCGGACGGTCGCGTCGCCCTCCTTGGCCTCCACGCACTCGGCAACGGCGGGGTGCCAATTCTTGATGGCGCAGAACTCGCCGACGATTTCCCAGATCTCGGGGGGAAGGCCGGGCGCCTCAATTCTCTTCTTGACGGTGACGGCATAGGCCGAGCCACTGCCGATCACCACGGCAAGACCCGTGGCCAAGGCTAGTTTCATCATACGCATGCGTTTCTCTCCACTATGGTTCGTTGGCTATGATTGTTGACTTTCGCAGGACACGCGCGCGCGCATCTTATTGGAAAGACAAGGGTGAGCAAGCCCCGAGGGGGTTGAATCGGTCGCAATCGGGGCCAGTTTCATTCTCGGGTCGGGTTGGCTATAGGAGAAGGGCGAAGCCCTTCGTAGAACCCAAAAAACCAGAGCGAGCAATGCGAGTCTTGGCAAAACCACAGGGTAGATATGGCATCGCGGCCATGCTCGCCGCCGTGGCGCTGGTTTTATCTATCATGCCGGCCGCAGCGCAGCGTGCGGTGCCCGAGAGCGCGGCCGCGGTCAAGCTGTCCTACGCCCCGGTGGTCAAGAAGGCGGCGCCGGCGGTGGTTAATGTCTATGTGCGCCACCGGGTCGAGCAGATGGTGTCGCCGTTCTTCGACGACCCGTTCTTCGGGCGGATGTTCGGCGAGCGCTTCGGCATCCCGCGCGAGCGCATCCAGAATTCGCTCGGCTCGGGCGTGCTGGTCGGCACCGACGGGGTGGTGGTCACCAACAACCATGTCATTCAGGGCAGCGGCGATACCGAGATCACCGTGGCGCTGGCCGACGGGCGGGAATTCCCGGCCAAGGTCATTCTCAAGGACGAGCACTCCGACCTGGCCGTGCTTCGGCTCGATGCCGGCGACGTCGCGTTTCCCTCGATCGAGTTCAGCGATTCCGACAGTCTGGAGGTCGGCGATCTGGTGCTGGCCATCGGCGATCCGTTCGGCGTCGGCCAAACGGTGACCAGCGGCATCGTCTCGGCGCTGGCGCGCACGCAAGTCGGCATCTCGGACTATCAGTTCTTCATCCAGACCGACGCCGCCATCAATCCCGGCAATTCGGGCGGCGCCCTGGTCGACATGGACGGCAGGCTGGTCGGCATCAACACCGCGATCTTCTCCAAGAGCGGCGGCTCGCACGGCATCGGCTTCGCGATTCCGTCCAACCTGGTGCGGCTGGTGGTGCAGTCGGCGCTCAAGGGCGGCAAGGTGCAGCGGCCCTGGCTCGGCGCTTCGCTCCAGACCCTCACGCCGGACATCGCCGACTCGCTCGGCCTCGAGGCCCCGTCCGGCGCGCTGGTCGCCAAGGTTCACGCCAAGGGCCCTGCCGCCAAGGCGGGTTTGCGCGCCGGCGACGTGGTGGTGAGCGTGGACGACAAGGCGGTGCAGAACCCGCAAGGCTTCCAATACCGGTTCCTGACCAAGGGCGTCGGCGGCTCGGCCGAGCTCGGCGTGGTGCGCAAGGGGCAAGCGATCAAGGCCACCATCACCCTGGTCGCTCCGATCGAGGACCCGCCGCGCGATGCGCGCGATCTCACCGGCCGCCATCCGCTCGCCGGCTGCAAGGTGGCCAATCTGTCCCCGGCGGTCGCCCAGGAGGTCGGCATGGAGGACGACACCCGCGAAGGCGTGGTGGTGCTCGAGGTCACGGACCGCTCCGCTGCCGCGCGATTCGGCGTCAGGCGTGGCGACGTCGTGGTGGGGCTCAACGATGAGAAGATCGCTTCGGTCGACGCAGCTGGCCGGCATTCTGGCGGTTCCGACCGGCGCCTGGCGGCTCTCGGTCGAGCGCGGGGGAAAGATTTTCAGTCTGGACATCCAGGGCTGACGCATGAAAAAGGGCGCCGTCACGCTGTTCGAGGCTGCCGGGCTCGCCGACAGCGCGCCGCGGCCGCTGGCGGACCGGTTGCGGCCGGCCTCCCTCGCCGAGGTGATCGGCCAGGACCATCTGTTGGGCGAGCAGGGCATGCTGTCCCGCCTGGTCAAGGCGGGGCGGCTGTCATCGGTGATCTTCTGGGGACCGCCGGGCACCGGTAAGACCACCGTGGCGCGACTGCTGGCCGAAGTCACCGATCTCCATTTCGAGCAGCTCTCGGCCATCCATTCCGGCGTCGCCGATTTGCGCAAGGTGTTCGACGCGGCCAAGGCGCGGCGCGAGGAGGGACGCGGCACGCTGCTGTTCGTCGACGAGATCCACCGCTTCAACCGCTCGCAGCAGGATGCCTTCCTGCCGCATATGGAAGACGGCACCATCATCCTGGTCGGCGCCACCACCGAGAATCCGTCCTTCGAGCTCAATTCGGCGCTGCTGTCGCGGGCGAGCGTGCTCACCTTCAAGCGGCTCGACGACGCGGCGATCGAGGCGCTGCTTGAGCGCGCCGAAGCGCATGAGGGGCGTAAGCTGCCGCTGACCGGTGACGCGCGCGAGGCGCTTGATCACCATGGCCGACGGCGACGGCAGGGGCGCGATCAATCTCGCCGAGGACGTATTTCTGGCGGCGCCGTCCGGCGCCAAGGCGCCGCTCGACCGCGAGGGGCTGGTTCAGCTGGTGCAGCGCCGGGCGCCGATCTACGACAAGAGCCAGGACGGCCACTACAATCTAATCAGCGCGCTGCACAAATCGGTGCGCGGGTCAGACCCCGACGCCGCGCTCTATTGGCTGGCGCGCATGCTGGCCGGCGGCGAGGACCCGCTTTATCTGGCGCGGCGCCTGGTGCGCATGGCGGTCGAAGATATCGGGCTCGCCGACCCGAATGCACTGGTTCAGGCCATTGCCGCCAAGGACAGCTACGATTTTCTCGGCAGCCCCGAAGGCGAGCTGGCGCTGGCGCAGGCCACCATCTATCTCGCCACCGCGCCGAAATCGAATGCCGGCTATGTCGCGTTCGGCCAAGCCAAGCGCGCGGCGGAGGAGGGCGGCTCGCTGCTGCCGCCGAAGCACATTCTGAATGCGCCGACCAAGCTGATGAAGCAGGAAGGCTATGGCAGCGGCTACGCCTACGACCATAACGAGGACGAGGCGTTCTCGGGCCAGAACTATTTCCCCGAGGAGATGGAGCGGCAGCTCTTCTATGCGCCCACCTCTTACGGCTACGAGGCCGAGATGAAGGCGCGGCTCAAGCGCTGGGCCGAGCTGCGCGCGAAGCGCACCGAGCGCTAGCCCAGGCCGCAAGGCCCGCCGTCGCCGTAGCGGATCACCTTGACCTTCTCGGTGGTGACCAGTGCGCTGCCCATGATCGGCTCGATGGCGGCGACGAATTTGCCGATCTTGTCCTCGTTGTCGACGATCTCGATGACCAGCGGCAGGTCCTGGGACAGGCGCAAGATCTTGGCCGTGTGCAGCACGCTCGAATGGCCGAAGCCCAGCGGTCCGCGCAACACGGTGGCGCCGGCCAGGCCCATCTCGCGGGCTTTCAGCACGATCGCCTCGTAGAGCGGGGTATGGCCCACTTTGTCGTCCTCGCCGATGAAGATGCGCAGCAGCAAGGCGTCACGGGAAAGCGGCATGGTCAGATCCACTTCATGGCGTTGATAGAGACCGCGAGCAGGTGTCCGAGCCAGACGGCGATCAGGCATAGCACGACGGAGCCTACGATATTCGCCGCCAGCCTGGAGCCATTCGCCGTCGCCGGCGAGGTTGAGCGTCTGCAGGCTGAACGAGGAGAAGGTGGTGAAACCGCCGAGAAGGCCCAGCATGACGAATTGGCGCATGGTCGAGCCGGCGAAGATGCGTCCGTCGGGTCCTGTCAGCGTGGCGAAGAAACCGATCAAGAACGAGCCGGTGACATTCACGAACAGCGTGCCCCACGGGAAGGTCTCGCCGAACAGGCGCGCGGCGACGCCCGAACACCAATAGCGGGCGACCCCGCCCAGCGCGCTGCCGATAGCGATCCAGCAATAGAGCAGGGCGGTATTGCCCATCGTCCACAGTGCCATCAGCCCCGCGCTCCTTGCTTGTTCATGCCGTTGTCCTCGTCGTCCGCGACAAGACTGGGGGCGGGAGGTTGCGCTAGGCAACAAAAAACCCGCCTTGCGGCGGGGTGCGGACTTTAAGCTCCCACCGCATAGTTCCTATGCGGTAGGAGTCATTAGCTCTGGCGCGGTTCAGGGGAACTCCATCCCCTTTCGCAATGCTGATGAGAATGTAGCCTGGATTCGCCGCAGATCAAGGCCCATCCCCGGGCATATTGTCTCCATTTGGTAAACCTAGAAGACGTCATGACACGGGTAGAGACGAAGAAAGTTGGCGCCGGCGAAGACGGCATGCGGCTCGACCGCTGGTTCAAGACCCATTATGCCGGCCTGCCGCATAGCCGGCTCGAGAAGCTGCTGCGCACCGGGCAGGTGAGGGTCGACGGCGGGAGGGCCAAGGCCAGCATGCGGCTAGCCGAAGGCCAGACCATTCGCGTGCCGCCGCTGCCCGACGTGGCGCCGCCGCCTGGACCGAAACACGCATTGTCGAAGGCCGACCGCGACTTTCTCGCCGACATCACCCTGTACGAGGACGACGATCTGCTGGTGCTCAACAAGCCGTCGGGCATCGCGGTGCAGGGCGGCACCAAGACGCCGCACCATATCGACCGACTGCTGGAAGCCATGGGCGACGGGCCGGAGACGCGGCCGCGGCTGGTGCACCGGCTCGACCGCGACACCGCGGGCGTGCTGGTGGTCGCCAAGCGCCGGGCGGTCGCGGCCAAGCTCGGCCGCGCGTTCCAGACCCGCTCGGTGCGGAAGATCTATTGGGCGCTGGTGCACGGCGTGCCGAAGCCGACCCAGGGCAAGATCGAGGCGGCTCTGGTCAAAGCGTCGGGGCCCGAGGGCGACCGCGTGCGCAAGGCGCGGCCCGGCGAGCAGGATCGGGCGCAATCGGCGGTGACCCATTATGCGGTGGTGGACCGGGCCGGGCAGGGGGTCGCCTTCGTCTCGCTCAAGCCGGTGACCGGACGGCAGCACCAGCTGCGCGCCCATATGGCCATTCTCGGCCACCCCATCCTCGGGGACGAGAAATATCCGAGCGGCGCCGAGCTGCCGCCCGGCATCGAGGATCGGCTCCACCTTCATGCGCGGCGCATCAGCTTCCCCCACCCCTCGGGCGAGGGCGTGGTGGATATCACCGCGCCTTTGCCGCCGCATATGGCGGCGGCCTTCGCCGCCTTTGGCTTCGAAGCGAGAGGCGGCGACTCGTGACGATCGGTACCGACGTCTAGCAGCCGTTCAGCATCTTCTTGCGGATGCCGAGCTCGCTCTTCATGGCGTCGATGCCGGGGTTGACATTGAAGCACCAATTGTAATGCGCCGTCTTGTCGTCGAGCCAACGCAGCCCGTTGAAGCCGCATTTCTTGGCGGTGTTTCATGGCGATCTGCACCATGGTTTGATCGGCGTACCATTGGCAGGTGCACTGCTTCAGATCGGCGGTGCGCGCGTCCGTTTCCGATTGAGCCAGGCCATTGTCGACCAGCAGGCACCACGCGAAATGCGGGCCTTTGTCACTACCCCAGCGGGGCCCCTGGAAGCCGCATTTGAGCGCCTTGGCGAAGCTCACGGTCTTCTCCGCCTCGCTTGCATAATTGTTGCAGAAAAACGGGGTCGGCGGCCTTGGCAACGTTATTTGGCACCAGGGCGCCGAGCGTAAGAACGAGGCCGAACGCGAGTAGGCCACTGCGAAACATTTTGGGGTTCCTTTCGAGTTCAAGCCCGGTCCAAAACCTTCGACGGTTCATGTTAAACCTGATTGACCCGAATAAGAGTGTCAAAAATGCCGCGTTCAACTGGGCAGCTGCCGGACAGAATCGGCTCCATCGATAGTCGAAACAAGAGGATGCCATGAATAGCAAAGCAGGCTGGTTCGTGCGCTTCGCGCAATGGGTATCGCATGTCACGGGACGCCCGATCGCGTTCTTTCTCGCCGTGGGGACCATCGCGATCTGGGGCATTACCGGACCGCTGTTCGGCTACAGCGATACCTGGCAACTGGTCATCAATACCAGCACCACGATCGTCACCTTCCTGATGGTGTTCGTGATCCAAAACACCCAGAACCGCGACACGACCGCCATGCATATCAAGATCGACGAGCTGATCCGCGTCACCGGCAAAGCGCGCAACATCCTGCTCGATCTCGAGGAGCTCGACGACGAGACCCTGGAGACGTTGCGGACCGACTACGAAGGGCTGGCGCAAAAGGCAAAATCGCGGGCCAAGGCGCCGGAGACCATCAAGGCGGTGCCGAAGCGATCGGCGCGGCCGGGAGCGAAGGGGCGGTCCTAGCGTGAGCAGGAAAGAAGCAAGCCCAGCCATCGGGCAGGGCAAAGTCAAACCGAATCTGCCCAAGCGCTTCTATCAGGACGTCGCCGTCAAGGATGACGGCGCGGGCGCCGCTCTGCTGCTTGACGGCAAGACGGTGCGGACGCCGGCCAAGGCCAAGCTCGTGCTGCCGACGCGCGCGCTGGCCGAGGCGGTGGCCGAGGAGTGGCGGGCGCAGGGCGAGCGCATCGACCCAGCCACCATGCCGCTGACCAAGCTCGCCAACAGCGCCATCGACGGCGTGGTGGGCCGCGAGCAGGCGGTGATCGACGACATCGCCGCCCATGCCGCCTCGGACCTGCTGTGCTACCGGGCGCAAGCGCCGGACGGCCTGGTCGCGGCGCAACGGAAGCACTGGGACCCGGTGCTAGCCTGGGCCGAGGACGCGCTCGCCGCCCCACTGGTCCTGGGCGAGGGCGTCATCCACGTCGCCCAGCCGCAAGCCTCGCTCGATGCGGTCAAGGCGGCGCTGGCGGGCCGCGATGGGTTCAGCCTGGCCGCGCTGCATGTCCTGACCGGGCTCACCGGCTCGGCCCTGCTTGGGCTCGCCGTGGCGCTGGGGCGGCTGACGCCGGAGCAGGCGTGGGAAGCGGCCCATGTCGATGAGGACTGGCAGATCGGCCAATGGGGCGAGGATCACGAAGCGGCACGGCGCCGACAGAACCGCCGGCGTGACTTCGACGCGGCGGCCCGGATGCTGAGCCTGCTCCAAGCCTGAGAACGGCACCGTTCTTCATCCTCTCCCCGGGAGAGGGGGTCCACTGCCATTTGCGGGACTCAAGGCCCATGCTATGCACCGTGACCGGGCTGTCACATGGGGAGCGGCTATGAAGGAAGTCCTGGAAGAGCTTGAAATCCGGCGCGAGCGGGCGCGGGCAGGCGGCGGCACGGCCCGCAGCGAGGCCCAGCACAAGCGCGGCAAGCTCACGGCGCGCGAGCGCCTCGACCTCCTGCTCGACGAAGGCTCGTTCGAGGAGTTCGACATGTTCGTCGAGCACCGCTGCATCGATTTCGGCATGGAGAAGACCAAGGTCCCCGGCGACGGCGTGGTGACCGGCTGGGGCACCATCAACGGCCGCGTCACCTATGTGTTCGCCAAGGACTTCACCGTGTTCGGCGGGTCGCTGTCGGAGGCCCACGCCGACAAGATGATCAAGATCCAGGACATGGCGCTGCAAAACCGCGCGCCGATCATCGGGCTGTTCGACGCCGGCGGCGCGCGCATCCAAGAGGGCGTGGCGGCGCTCGGCGGCTATGGCGAGGTGTTCCTGCGCAACGTGCTGGCCTCCGGCGTCATCCCGCAGATCAGCGTGATCATGGGGCCGTGCGCCGGCGGTGACGTCTATTCGCCGGCCATGACCGATTTCATCTTCATGGTGAAGGACACCTCCTACATGTTCGTCACCGGTCCCGACGTGGTGAAGACGGTGACCAAGGAGGAGGTGACCGCGGAACAGCTCGGCGGGGCGGTGGTCCATACCACCAAGTCGTCGATCGCCGACGGCGCTTACGACAACGACGTCGAGACCTTATTGCAGATGCGCCGGCTGATGGATTTCCTCCCCAGCAGCAATCTCTCCGGCGTGCCGGAGCTGCCGACCCGCGATCCGTGGGACCGGGAGGAGCCGTCGCTCGACACGCTGATCCCCAACAATCCGAACAAGCCCTACGACATCAAGGAGCTGATCCACAAGGTGGTGGACGAGGGCGACTTCTTCGAGATCCAGGAGGCGTTCGCCCGCAATATCGTCACCGGCTTCGCCCGGATCGAAGGCCGCACCGTCGGCATCGTCGCCAACCAGCCGATGTTCCTGGCCGGCGTGCTCGACAGCGACGCCTCGCGCAAAGGCGCCCGCTTCGTCCGGTTCTGCGATTGCTTCAACATTCCGCTGGTCACCTTTGTCGACGTGCCCGGCTTTCTGCCCGGCACCGACCAGGAATATGGCGGTCTCATCAAGCACGGCGCCAAGCTCCTATTCGCCTTCACCGAGGCGACCGTGCCGAAGGTCACCGTCATCACCCGCAAGGCCTATGGCGGCGCCTACGACGTCATGTCGTCCAAGCATATCAGGGGCGACGTGAACTATGCCTGGCCGTCGGCCGAGATCGCGGTGATGGGGGCCAAGGGCGCGGTCGAGATCCTGTATCGCGCCGAGCTTGGCGATCCCGCCAAGATCAAGAAGCGCATCGACGACTATCAGGCGCGCTTCGCCAATCCGTTCGTGGCGGCGGAGCGGGGCTATATCGACGAGGTGATCCTGCCGCGCGGCACGCGCAAGCGCGTCGCCCGCGCGCTCCAGATGCTGCGCAACAAGCGGGTCGAGAACCCGTGGAAGAAGCACGACAACATCCCGCTGTAGGGAGCCCGCTTGCACGCTCCATCTCGGACATTGCGTTTGACGCGTTGCGAGTCTCTCTCGTCTGAAAGCGAGGGATAAGTGTCATTGGAGCGGCGTTTTTTGACCGACATCCTCTAAGTACCAATCGGTGTTTTGGCGGCCACCAGGTTACAGAAGAATTGCGGAATGTCTTCGACGGGTTCCAGCCAAAACTGGTACGCGGATAACAGACGCTTGAGTTCGCGTTGGATCTTTCCGCGAGCGTCGTCTCCCGTCTCGCGGATCGCATAGAGTTGCCGGTAGCCCGCCTGCTTAAGGACAAAGTAAGCATCAGTGGCGGCGCTGGGATTGTCGTTGTCGTTTTCGAACATAACCAACGGTGCGTGGCGCGACAACGTCCCCATCAGGCCGGTGAAAACGGATGGCTCGAAACCCTCAACGTCGCATTTGATAAAGCCGATTTGGCGTTTTCCGCTTGCCAAGTCCGGATCCAGGCTGGCTAACAGCTTGTCGCCATTGAGTACCGGTAGCGGGATGGTTGTTTGCCCCGTGACCGCAAAAGAGCCCTTTCCATCATTGCCATCCGTGTCAGGCGTGAACGGCAGAGATGCGTCCGCCACGCCAAGTCCGACGCGCTGCACCTGGACATTGCGGCAGCCTGTCAGCGCAATGTTCGCTTCCAGCAGGGTGGCGACCAAGGGGTTAGGCTCGAACGCGATGACGTCTCGGAACCACTTGGAGAAGACGACCGTGTGGTTTCCGATATTCGCGCCAATGTCGAGGGCGAGAGTATTCGCAATACCCTGGGCTTCAATCAGCTTTTGAATTACCGAGAGCTGGTAACTCTCATAAAGCCCATTCGCGATGACGTTCAATCCGACAAATTCTGTAGGTATGACCGCGAAGCTTCCGAACTCTGCCCGGCGTTTGGCCGCCCGGCGAATGGAATCCTTGACAATGAACTCGCGCGCTCGCTGATGGATATAGGTAGCGCGGGCAACAGTGACATTCGAGTTGAACATTGCGTCTGATCTCTTCTGCAATATCCCTCACGGCATCGAATACATAAAATTGAGCGTGATGCGCGTTCTTCTCGCGTTAGGGTTAGCGCATGTAGGATCTTATCTCAGCGCGATTGGCGAAGCGCGCGACCATCGCCGGGGTGAGCGCGCGCAAGGTTGCGGCGATCCCCTCCCAAAAGGGGAGAAGGGATTTTCAGTGCCGGTTTCTCTGGACCCCGGCTTTTCGCCGGGGTGACGAGAGTTGGTGAGTACCTCCGTCTTGTCTCCGCCTGTCCAACTCGCGGTAGAATGCATCCATCCCTCGTCCATGAGGACGCGAGCTGCAGACCGTCTGCTCTCGGAACTCGACGCGGCGCGTGAGAAAGGCGCGAGACCGAGGCGGTGCCCTTTGGCGCGCTAAGGCGCGGGCGGTTCGGCCGGCTTGAGGAAGGCCTTATAGATCCAGCCGGTGGTCGAACTCTTTGGATCGGTCACCTGCACCCAGTCCTTGTCCCGCGCCGTCACGCGGAGCTTGATGCCGCCTTCGGCGACCTTCACGGTTTCCGACGATTGCTGTGCCTTCGCGTGCATGTCGACGGCGGTCTTGGTCTCCATCCACTCGGCAGGCGCCTCATCCGCCGGCGACCCCAAGGCATAGGCGCCGTCATGGGGGCGCGTCGGCTGCGGCGGTGCGATGGTCACGACCTTCACGGTCCTCACCATAGGCGCGGTTCCGGCCGACAGGGTCGGCTTCCGCTGTGGCAGCGGCACGGCCCCTTCCGATTGCGCCGTTCGCGCGGTCACTTCGAAGGGATTGCTGTCGGCCGCGTCCGCCATCTCGGTCGCGGCGGGCGAGGGGGCCATGGTCGGCTGCATCGTGGGCGGCGCGAGCACAGGGCCATCCCCAGCATCCGGCTGTTGGGTCATAATTATCGAGCTGCTTTGCGCCGGCAGCTCATGACGGCAATGCGCCGGTCTCCTCGGACGCGAAGCGCCATCCTCCGGCGCTACCGGGAGCACCGTCTCCCGCGTCGACGTCGGCGAAAGATGGCGTGTCGTCGCCGTCTTCAATTTTAAACCTGGAGCCATCTTTGGGATAGTCGAGGCCGGCCGAGCGCGGCGGCTCGGCGGCGGGGGGAGCCGTCACCGGCAGCGTTACGCTGTGCGGCCGCATCATGTCCTGCCACAGTTGAACGAAGAGGATCGCCGAGGGAACCAGCGCAATGACGACCAGGGCCGAGATCAGCACATTTATGGGCCGGCCAGACTTGCCTTGAGCCATGGGCTTGGCCGGAGCCATGGTCTGGTGTGGCTGTGTGCTTGTGGCCCTGAGCCGACCGGTGAAGCACGCGGCGCTTGCGACCGCCCTTTGCCCCGAGGGGGCCGGTTGTGCGGGCGCGGGTCGATTCTCTCTGGCCAGCGGCTCGACGAAGCGCGACGCCAACGCAACAACGTCCGGTTTCCGAGACTCTGGCGACCGAATGGTCTGGATTCTAAGCGGTTGCACTATTGCACCTGGGGACGATGGCCTGGCCTTCGAGCCAGCGGGACTGTGTCATTCCGATCACTGTCAAGTCTTATGATGACATTTCTTAGGCAAAGCCCGCCCTGGACCCGGCTTATCCCCGGCTCTCGCCGCCCCCCGCAGTCCTCTTCTTGGTGCGCTACCGGCCCCGCTGGCCCAATTGAGCGCATTGGTCGGACCTCGCCACAAGGGGGAGGGATGCGACGCGCGGGAAGCGTCGCGGCGAAGACAAGCACGACACCATCAAGCTCTGAGTCTAGCGCAATGCGCTTACGCGTGGCACCATTGGGGGAACGCGTTTCGACGGGAGACTTGATCCGTTGCGTTCAAGAGCGCCCCTTCTCCATATTGTCACGATCGCCGGCCTCGTCATCGTCGGCCTCGTCGCCATGTCGGGTTTGCCCCGATCCTTTGCCGCGGAGCAAGTGGCAGACATTCCGCCTTGGCTTAAGGTCCATGTCGGCGACGGCGACGGTCAAATCGCCCAAGTGGTCTTGCAGAGGGCGCGCGCGCTTTATCGGCAGAAACTGAGCGAAGGGGCGGTCAACAATCCCTGCTACTTCGCCATGGACGCGACGCGCCCCGCCGGGTTCGGGCGCCGGTTTTACGTCATCTGCGAAGCCGACCGGACGTTTCGCGCGGTTGCGGCGGGTCACGGCAACGGCCGCAATTTGCACGGCATCGCGAATTTCGCCAACGGCATACGCTGCGCCAAGAATTTCAGCAATGCGATGGATTCCAAGCTGACGACCGGCGGAGCCTATGTGACGGACGAGACGATCACGTCGTTCAAAGGCTATTACCGCGACTCGGCGGGAAAATATTTGGCGTTCAGCCGCTCATTCGTGCAGTTCGATGGCGAAGGCGACACCGCGAATGCGAGACCGCGCGCCATCGGCGGGCATCCGGCCGTGTTGTTGCGGGGAGTCTGTCTTCGCAAAAATCCGGACAGCCCGTACGCGAACGAGGAGGGTTACGTTCCGTATGGAACGCTGGTGAATTACGCCGGCGGGCGCAGCAACGGCTGCACCAGTTGGTCGGCGTCGGACGCCGGGCAAATCATCCCGCTGGTGAAGGACAAGCCGACGACGCTTTACATCTATCCTAAATCAGCCGACATCGACGCGGTCGCGCAAGCGGTGAAGGCCGGCCGGTCGCCGTCGCGCGCGGGATTATATTGGAACGCCTCCTGCTTGAAAGAAATCCGCTCGCCGAAATTCTGGCCGAAAGAAACCCTCGAGCCGATCCTCGTCCAGTATAAGAAGGATCATCCGGCGCCGCCGGCGCGGCCAACGCCGATGTGCAAGGGGCAGTGAAATTTGTCCCTTGTTGCTTGTTTCACGCCCCGCTCATGACGTGCGTGCCGGCCGTGCTTGTACTATATTGTACAGAGCGTCATAGTCCGGCGCATTGTGACGATAGCCCGCTCCTGCCCACCAAAAGTAACAGCCATGGATGACCACACTTCGAGTTTGCGCGCTTGGTCGGACATCCTCGCCCGCTATCGCGAGCCCAACGGCGCACGCAGCGCAATCGAGATCGTCATCACGGTCCTGCCGCTCGTGCTCCTATGGCTGCTGATGTGGGTCTCCCTCGATATCGGCTACTGGCTTTGCTTGCTGCTTTCGGTGCCGGCGGCCGGCTTTCTGGTGCGCCTCTTTATGATTCAGCACGATTGCGGCCACGGCGCATTTTTCCGCCAGCGCCTCGTGAACGACTGGGTCGGCCGCGTGATCAGCGTGGTGACCTTGACGCCCTATGATTTTTGGCGCCGCTCGCATGCCATCCACCATGCCGGTTCCGGCAATCTCGATCGGCGCGGCATCGGCGACATCGACATGCTGACGGTGCGGGAGTATCTGGCGCTGCCCAGATGGCGGCGGATCCTATACCGGCTGTACCGTAATCCGCTGGTGATGTTCGGCATCGGTCCCGTGTACAACTTCGTCCTGCGGCAAAGGCTGCCGCTGGGATTCATGCGCAGCGGCTGGCAGCCCTGGGTCAGCACCATGGGGACCAATGTGGCGATCGCCGGCCTTGTCGTGCTGCTGATTTGGCTGGTGGGCGTCGGCCCGTTCCTGCTGGTGCACCTCCCCATGACGTTTCTCGGAGCGGCGATCGGCGTCTGGCTGTTCTACGTCCAGCACCAGTTCGAAGACACCTTCTGGGAACGCAATGAAGGCTGGAACTTTCACGAGGCGGCGCTGCACGGAAGCTCGCATTACGACTTGCCGCGCGTGCTGCGCTGGTTCACCGCCAATATCGGCGTGCATCATGTCCACCATCTGAGCAGCCGCATCCCGTTTTACCGGTTGCCGCTGGTGTTGCGGGATCACCCGCAACTAGCCGCCATCGGACGTTTCACGCTGTGGGAAAGCCTGAAATGTCTGCGCATGGCCCTTTGGAGCGAAGAGCAGCGGCGGGGCATCTCATTTCGCGAACTGCGCGCCACGGTCGCGGCTGCGTAAACTCCAAAGATAGACTATATCGACGATCTGCCTCCAGAAGCTTGGGCAACGCCCAAGCCGGACGTTGTAGGGCGCGCAGGTAAAGGACATCGTCCAAGCAGGCCGTTTCTGAGCGACAGGGAGCAAGGCTTTTGACGGCGTTGAAAAATCGCCTGGAAGCACGCCCGGCTCGATTGCGACCGCACGCTCTGAGCAAGCGGTTGCGAAAATGGATCGAGCGCTCGCTGGTGCAAAGTCCAATACGCTGGGGCTACCGGCGCCCTTTGCTGATCGGACCGGTCGCACGACTAATGGAGCGAAGGCTCTGCATCCGATACGGTTGGGACCTCGATCTTTTCACCGGGAAGACGGCTGTAGCAACTAGCAGAGGAGGCAGCGGCGCCGCTTGTCTGCGCCACGCCTATCCGCTGCTATGGCAGCAGGGATCAAAAATCCAAGCGCTACGCATCGCGAAATGGGGGCGCTTCGGCAACTCGGTCATGCAACTCAGAAACGCCTTGCAGCTAGCCAAATCTTTGGACGTCAAGATCATCGAATTTGGGCAACCGCATCCATTTTTCACCGCCGCTCGTGTGGGACCGTATGAATTCGTTCATGTCGATCGGCCGCCTGACCGAGTGACAATCGAGGGGTCATTCTTCTTCGTGGATGCATTTCGGCTGCGTGTGGATGTAACTGCGAGAGCCAGGCTATTCACCGACTATATCCGCTCTCTGCTAACCCTTGACGTCAGCGTAGCCGATCCGCGCGTGCGCGAAGAAGACCTCGTGCTGCATTTTCGCGCCGGTGATGTTTTCACCGGTTCGGATCTTCATCCGGCATATGGTCAGCCGCCTCTTTCCTTCTATCTTGCGGCGGTGGAGCGGGAAAAACCGGCGCGCGCGTGGCTTGTGTTCGAAGACCGTGGCAATCCTTGCGTTGATGCCGTCGAGGCCGCACTCCGCGAACGGGGAATTGAGGTCATGCTGCAATGCGCGACCCTCGCCGAGGACCTTAAAGTCCTGCTGAGCGCGAGGCGCTTGGTAGCAAGCCGCGGTACATTTACTCGAATGATTGCCTCTCTCTCGAAGAGATTGCAGTCCGTGTACTTCTTCCATCGAGGTGACGCTGTCGAACTAACTGACATAGAGGTCTTTCGCGCGTGCGGTGTCAGAGCGGTCAGTGTCGAGGACTCCAATGGGGAGTTCAAGGATAGGGTGCTAGCGCATTGGACCGGCGCCAGCGAGCAGCGAGCGTTGATGCTCACTTATCCAGCCGAGAACTTGGCGTTCGTTGACGGACACCAGCCCGAAAGGCTTGTCGAATGGGATTAAGAGGATGGTTTGGACTGAAGAAAAGGCGCTCTGAACCGTCCGCCCCCGGCGCTAAGCGACAGCGGATCGAATTCGAATTGAATGGTCTGCCAGCCATGATCGGCCGGAGCGATCCGGTTATCCTGGAAATAGGCGCCAATAACGGGGATCACTCCGCAAGATTTCTCGAGTTGTTTCCCAAGTCGCAGCTTTACTGCTTCGAGCCCGACGATAGAGCGATCGCGGAATGGAAAGCAAAAATGGGGCAGACCCATGCCGTCCTGATTGAGGCCGCGGTAGGGGCTAGGAATGGAATGACCCCGTTCTACGCCAGCAGCCGTCGAGAGTCTCCCGAGGGCGCGAGGGAGTGGAACAAGTCGGGCTCAATTCGCGAGCCGACCGGCCATTTGAAACATCACCCGTCTGCTTCTTTTCATGAGAAGACGGCGAGTGTCAGGCTGACGACACTCGATGCGTGGACCGCACAAAACGCCATTTGCGACATAGATTTCATTTGGGCCGACGTGCAGGGCGCTGAAGGCGATCTGATTGAAGGGGCGCGGGAGACGCTGGCGCGTACGCGGTTCTTCTACACGGAGTACGACAATCGGGAGCTTTACAAAGGTCAACGAACTCTGGCGCAGATCGAGCAACTCTTATCGGACTTCCGATTGTTGACCCGTTACCGAAAAGATGCCCTTTTCGTAAACTGCAACTTCCGATATGAGTGGCCTGACCGGTTGGGGATATTGCCACGCGTCATCAGCGATTGGCGAACCGCGCGACCATCGCCGGGGTGAGATACAGGATCGAGCTCTTGCGCTGTCCTGCCTGCATATAGCGGAAGGTCAGGATCGCGCCGGCGGTTTGTCCGGACGCGCCGTCGTCCGGCGCCGCAGAGAACAAGCTGAAACCTGCATTGGCGGGAATGACACTGCCATCTCCGGCCCCGTCGCCCTCGACGCTGAGACCAAGCGCCATTTCGCGCTCCGTCGAATCCGGTTTGAGCACCGCCTGCACCTGCTCCAAGGCCTGGTCGGAAATGTTGGTGCCGCTGATCGAAAATCCCCAGGGGCTAGTCACCGGGAGTCGGTCACCGCGATCGTCGAGAACTCCAGGCCACCGGAGATTGCGAGTTTGCTTTCGGATCCGGCTTGGTCTCGAACCAGCCTGGGCTGGTCGCCGCGGCCTGTACGGGTTCGCGTTCGACGGGGCGCGGCGCCGCCGCCATCTCGGTGCCGCAACCGGGCTGTCCGGCGGAGCAGGGCGAGGGGGCCTTAAAGCGCTCGAGCGACGCCGCAAGCTGTTCGGCGGTTTGCCGGTCGAGCACGAGCGGAACCTCGCTCGCGACCCACGCAGAGTCTCGTCCGGACTTGGCTGGGGTCGTGGGCCGTGGCGAGAACGAGGCAGCCGAACAGGAGCGCCATCGACATCGCCATCGAGCCGAGCGCAATCCAGGTGCCGCGTCGGCTGTAGGACGCGATGAAAAGAGCGAAAAGAGCGATCCCGGCAGCGAAAAAACTCAACGCGTCCCCCACGTCAGTCGTTATGGCTGTGACCTAAACGATGGCGCAAAACCGTGGCATGAACACGGCAATTAACGCGCAAAGGCATGAAAATTTGCCTACTTCGCTCGAAATTGAACGCCTTACGTTGCCCAAAGCCAGGGCCCCACGCCGCCGCCATGCAAGCGGAGGACCAGGCCGGACGGCGCAGCATCGGTCATTACGGCTCGGATGGATCGAAGCCGAAGGATCGCGCCGCGCGCGCCGGATTCCGGGCGAAGATCGCCTCGGAGAATGTCGCCTCGGGCCAGAAATCGTTCAGCGACGTCATGTATTACTGGGAGCGAAGCTCAGGCCACCGGAAAAATCTGCTGCGTCCCAATGTGAGCGCCGCCGGCATGGCGATGGCCCAGACTGGCGGCGGCCGCGCCTATTGGACGCTCGTGCTCGGCGCCGAGTAGCGGCTGGATCAGCCCTGGTGGCAGGATCAGACGCCACGCCAGCCAAATTTTCTCCATGTTTGCCCAGGAATGGTCACATCGAGAGGTTAGGCCTTGGTCGAATCTAATGGAGGAGACTGCAACACCAAGTAAGGGGAGTAATGCCGCCCTTCGCCCAGATCCCTAGGATCATTGCTTTCCTCCGGTCAGAGAACCCGGTGGAAGACATCTCAGTAAATCCCGTCGTCGCCCATCCGCACAACACCAGCAGGACCATCCCGGAGCGTCTGCCGTCCTCGAAGATCAAAGAATTATCCGTGCTGGATCCCGCGCGAGCGCTGGCCGCCACCGCCGGCGAGTGGGCCGCGATCGCCGTAGCGATCGCGTTATGTTCGCATTTCTGGCATCCGGCGCTCTATCTGATCACCGTCATGTTCATCGGCGCACGCCAGCATGCGCTGATCATCATGGGGCATGATGCGTCGCATTACCGCTATTTGCCGATCCGCTGGCAGAACGAGTTGTTCGGCAATCTGTTGTTGATGTGGCCGGTGTTCGCCTCGGTTGAGGCGTTCCGCAAGTTTCACGGCACCCATCACCAATATACCAACCTCCCGAACGACGGAAATCGCCACATCTGGTACACCCATGATGCCGCGGGCGAGCTGGAACCGGGCTGGAAATTTCCCAAGACGCGGCTCGGCCTGGTGCTGGTGCTGTTGCGCCGCGCCTTTTTCCTGACCGGCCTGTTCTGGATCGTCAGAGGCTTGGTCGGGGCCTCGCTCATTCCGTCACCGCACTGGCTGCTCGCCGCCAAGCTCGCGTTCTATGGGTCGGCGGCCGGGGCGTTGACCTATTTCGGTGCCTGGTACGCGTTCCTGCTGTATTGGATCGTGCCGTATTGCACCTGGCACATCGCGATTCAGTACGCGCGCCTGATCTGCGAGCACAGCGCGGTCGAGAGCGAGGAAGAAGAGTACGCCATCACCCGCACCACGATCCCGACCTGGCTCGAGTCGATCTTCATTCTGCCGCGCAATGTCGGTTACCACATCGAGCATCACTGGTACCCCAGCGTTCCGTTTTATCGATTGCCCGAGCTGCACCGTGAGCTGATGGCGCGTGACGGCTTCCGCAGCAACGCCGTGGTCAGGCGCTCGGTGTTGGCCTCGCTCGGTGAGTGCGTCAAACCTGTTGGCGTGGCTGCGCATTGGCTCGATGCGAAAGGGGTCCACAGTGCTGAGACGAGGTGACGCTGGATAACTCCGTCACCGCGCTTGTGATAATGCGGGTCTTCTGTAATCTGCCGCGGCGCTTGGTCTCCGCGCCCCTCCACGCCATCAAGGATAACGACATGCTCCGATTTGCCGGCCGCCTGCTTCTCGCGCTTTGGGCCGTCCTGTTGCCGCTCGGCGCGCAGGCCGCGCCGGGCCTCTCGGTCTTCGCTCAAGAACTACTACACCGATTATGAGATCGTGCTGGAATGCTCGGACAAGGCGCATCTGACGCCGGCCGATGCGGGCGCGGCCAAGGGCGCCATCGCCAAGATCGAGGCCTATTATCTCGATCGGGACCCGTCGATCGACAAGGAGCATTTGTTGAAGCAAGCGGTATCCAACAAGGCTGCTGCCTTCAAGATGGTCAAGGGCCAGAACCAGGTCGAAGCGGGCCGATTCTGCAAGGCGTCGCTGAACGATCTCGTCGGCAAGCTGCGGGAAATCGATCCAGCTGCTGTGGCCGGCGGCTCTTGACCGCATAAGGCGGCCGGCGGGTGAGAGTTGGCTGGTGCTGTCAGTGTTCGACGATGAAGCGCTCGACCGGAATCGTCAGGCTGATCACCAGGCCTTCGGCTTTCCACTCTTGGGAGAGGCTGCCGCCGAACTGACCCGTTACGGCCTGCCGCGCGAGCGAGCTGCCGAATCCTTCGTGACTGGGCACGCCGTTAACCGGAGGTCCGCCATGCTCCCGCCATTGCAGCCTCAGGGTGTCGCTGTCCAGCGCGCAATCGACGTGAATCCGCCCTTCCGGGGTGGAGAGCGCGCCGTGCTTGGCGGCGTTGGTGGCAAACTCGTGCAGAACCAGGGCCAGCCCCGTAATGGCACTGGCGCGGATGGCGAAGTCGCAGCCGCTGATGGCCAGCCGTTCACACGCTGCGCCATCGAGATAGGGCGCAAAGATCGCTCGGATCAGACTGTGCAAATCGGCGTCGCGTTGGGTTTCCGCCGAGTCGATCAGCCCGATCCGCGTCAGGCCGTGGGCGCGAGCAAGCGCGCCTAGCCGCGCCTGAAGGGCTTCGGCCATGTCCGACGGCGTTCGGGCCGAGCGCGCGCTCAGTGAGACCAGACCGTTGGCGACCGCAAACAGATTGTTGATGCGGTGGCTCATTTCCTTGAGCAGCAACTCCCGCTCGATTTGCCCGCGTTTGCGCTCCGTGATGTCGCGCGCGATCTTTGAGGCGCCGACGATCCGGCCGAATGCGTCCTTGAGCGGCGACACGGTCAGGGAAATATCCACCAGCCCGCCGTCCTTGCGGCGCCGGACAGTTTCGTAATGGTCAATGCGCTCGCCGCGGCGGATGCGGCCGAGAATTTCGGGTTCTTCGTCGTGACGCTCGGCGGGGATCAAAGTGGTAACAGGCTTGCCGATGATTTCGCTGGCGGTGTAGCCGAACAGCCGCTCCGCACCTCCGTTCCAGGTGGTGATGATGCCGTCGAGGTCCTTGCTGATGATGGCGTCGTCCGACGTCTCGACGATCGACGCCAGCTGGGAGGCGAATTGCTCAGAGCGTTGTCGCTCGGTAATATCGATGAGCATGTTGACCGCGCCGAGCAGTGCGCCGAACTCGTCGCGAAAGGGTGTCGGGTAAGCGAGGAAGAGAACCCGCGTGCCATCCGGCCGTTCGGCGATCGCTTCGGCGCCGTTAATTGGCCGGCCTTGCTTAAGCGCCGTGGCCATTGGGCATTCGTCATGCGGCATCGGCCGGCCATCGGGCCAATAGAGGCGCCAGGAGCCGCACCAGTCGGCCTCGCCGATCTTCGGGCGCAGACCCCAAAGCTGTGCGGCCGCGTCATTGTAGAAGGTGATCCGGCCTTCGGCATCGGTCGTGTAGACCGCACCGGGCAATGCTTTGAGCAAGTCCATGTGCCCGAAGGGCCAGGGCGCGGCGGTCAACGCCGCTTGGACTCGCTCGACGGTCGCGTCCAGGGGGAAGGCACCAGTCACAAACACCGACTCCTCGACAAACTCATTAGATAGGGTGGGTTCCCTTTGATATTCGGCAGGGAACAGCCGGTTTTTTGTAAGTTGCCAGCCTATCTTTTGGGCAGGGCCTTTGGCTTGGTTATACCGAATATAAAACCACGTCACGCCCCATTTCCCTCCATTTAGTGACGTTTGGCGGCAGCGCAACCGTATCGGTAAGGCGCCAAAAACAATTCTTGCGCGATGACGCGGCCAGGCCATGAGCGATAAAGAGTGGCATGTGGAATATGGGCCGAACCCGTTCAGCGTGAGCGGGACCGGGTTCTTGTGGCGCCTGCGCGACGAAAAGGGCTGGTTCGAGCTGTGGTCCAAACAGAAACTTGCCTGGGACAAGGCGCTTTCGCTGGCGCGCAAGCACCAAGCGCGGGCCATCCTTCATCGCAAGGATGGGTCGATGCGACGGGTGCGGTCATGGGTTCCTGGCGAGTCGCGCGCCAAGGGCCTCTAGGCGCGAGATCAGGGGTGGCCGCGGGACCGGTCTCGGGCTAATTTCCGGGATATTGCGAGGGATATGGGGATGCGAGGGCGCCTTCTAGCAGCCGTCCTGTCATGTGCGGCCCAAGCCGTGGTTTGGGCGGTTGCGCCTGCCCATGCGCAAATGCCCGACCCGTCGCCCGTGCCGCTGTCCGAGCCAGCGCTCAGCCGTCGCCGCCGTTGGTGACGGCCGCGCCGGACGTTCAGCCCGAACCACAGGCCTGCCTGCAACGCCTGAGGCATTGCCCGCTGCGCCCGGGGCCGCTCTGAGGCTACGCCTGCGCCGGACGGCGAGCCGCCGCTCACCGCCGCGCCAGTCGCACCGGCCGACCCGGTGGTGGCGCTCATCCGCGCCAAGCTGTCCGACGCGGACATCAGCAAAGATCTAAACGCCGACGATCTCGCCGCGCTTGTCGCCTTCTATGGGGCGAGAACCGAGGGACCGCTGTGGCTCACCGAGATGGGCTTCTCGGCCAAGGGGCAACAGGCGCTGTTCGAGATCGCGCAGGCCGACGATTGGGGGCTCGACGCCACCGCCTTCGATCTGCCGCCGGCGGGCGAGCTGCCGGCCAACGCGGACGCGCAGGCGCTGGCCGAGATCAAGCTCGATCTCGCCATTCTGAAATATGCCCGCTTCGCGCGCGGCGGCCGGTTCACCCCGTCGAAGATCAGCGAGTTGTTCGATCAAGTGCCGCCGCTGCGCGATCCGAACCTGGTCCTCAGTGACATCGCGGCGGCCGATGCGCCGGATGCCTATCTTCGGTCGCTCCATCCCAAGCACGAGCAGTTCACGCGCCTGCGCCAGGCGCTGCTCAAGGCGCGTGGGCCGCGCGAGGAGGGCGTCAAGCCGACCGCCGGTGACAAGGACACCAAGCGCCTCATCATCAATATGGAGCGCTGGCGCTGGATGCCGGAGGAGCTGGGCTCGCTCTATGTGTTGAACAACTCGCCGGCGTTCATGCTCTATGTGGTCAAGGACAACAAGACGATCTTCGCCGACAAGACGCTGGTCGGCACGATCGGCTACGCCACGCCGGTGTTCACCTCGCCAATGACCACCATCGTGTTCAACCCGGATTGGGTGGCGCCCGAGACGGTGGTGAAAGAAAACATCCTGCCGCCGTTGCAGCGCAGGAGCTACTCGATCCTCAAAATTCACAAGCTCTCTGTGAGCTATAACGGAACGCCGGTGGACCCGACCAAGGTCGATTGGAACCGGGTCAATCCGCTCGCCTACACCTTCTCGCAGAAGGCCGGCCCCCACAACAATCTCGGCAAGGTGAAATTCCTCTTTCCCAACCGGCACACCGTCTACATGCACGACACGCTGCCGGTGCGGAAGAAGTACTTCAAGCAGCCGGTGCGCTTGATCGGGCATGAGTGCGTGCGCATGGAGAAGCCGGTCAGCTTCGCCGAGATCCTGCTGGCCGAAGCCAATGGCTGGCCCGACAGCCGGGTGAAGGAGCTGTGGGACAAGGGCAACAACAGTTCGGTCGCGCTCGAGAAGAAGATCCCGGTGCACATGGTCTATTTCACCGCGGTGGTGGAGGACAGCGGCAAGATCGAGACCTTCGCCGACTCCTACGGGCTGGACCGCAAGCTGGCCGCGGCGCTGTTCGGCGACGCCACGGGATTCCCGCTGCCGCCGCCCGAGCCCAAGCGGCAAGAGGTCGAGGCGGACGCAACACCGGTGAACCGGAACGCCGGCAGCAGCGACATCGCACGCTCAATGCAGGGCTTTCTCGGCGAATGAGTCAGGAGGACTATATGCGCACCAGTCTCGTGTTTGTGTCGGTCGGAATGATCGCCGGTTCAATCGGAATTCTGTCGGGACCTGAACCGGCGCGCGCCAATTGCTACGAGCTGATTGGCTGCTCCAACCAGGACTATTACAAGACCTCCGACTTGATGCAGCTCGGCTGCCAGCCGCTATGGGAAGTGCGCAACTGGATCTACAAGGAGAACGGCTATTGCTTCCATACGCCGAAAGCGATCAAGGCGTTCGGCAATGCCGGCTGTCTCTATGACAATGTAAACCAGGTGCCGCTCAGTAATGTCGAGCGCGCCAATGTGACGGCCATCAAGAAGGTTGAGGCCAAGAAGCACTGCTAGGCCGTACTCCAAGTGGCTTGGCCGGCAGCCGGGCGCGCCAAGCGGCGCTATTCCGGCACGTCTCCCCTGTCATTGACCGCCCCCCAGGAAGCGCAGCACCAGATCGTTGAAGCGCTCGGGCGCCTCCAAGTGAACGAGATGGCCGATGCCTTCGAGCACCTCGACGCGCCCGTCCTTCATGGTGCCCGCGAGCTGCTGGGCCAAATGCGCATTCTGTCCCATCTGCGCGCGCACGGCCTCGGGCGCGAAATTGCGTCCCGGCGCGAGATGATCGTTCTCGCCCATGACGAACAGTACGGGTTGGGTGAGGAGAGGGATCTCGTGCACCACCGGCTCGCGCCAGATCATCTGGAAGCTATTGGCGAAGGTGCGCAGCCAGCGCGGATATTCGGCGCTGCCTTTGATGCGCGTGCGCGCCTCGACATAGGGGTCGAGCGCCTCGGGCGGCAGCGACAAGGAATACACGGTGACGAGTTGCTGGCGATAGCTCGCGGGTGTGACCTTGTCCTCGAGTTCCATCAGCTGCTCGATCGGCACCGGCGGCACATAGAACCGGTAGTCCTCGAGGCCGATCGGGGCGGCGAGCACGATGCGCTCCACGCGCTCAGGGTAAATGCGGGCGAAGCGCACCGACAGCATGCCGCCGGTCGAGTGACCGATGATCGAGACCTTGTCGATCTTGAGCTCGTCGAGCAGCGCTGCGGTATTGCGGGCAAGATCGTCGAAATGGAGGTCGAAAGACGGCTTGGAGGATTTGTTGAAGCCGATCTGGTCGGGGGCCACGACGCGATAGCCGGCGCCGGTCAGCGCCTCGATCACGCCCTGCCAGTAGCTCGAGGGGAAGTTGCGCCCGTGGAGCAGAAGGACGGTGCGGCCGTTCGCCTCGCCCTTGGGCTCGACATCCATATAGGCCATGCGCAGGTGCTCGCCCTGCTGCGTGACCGGAAACATGTGCACGGGGTAGGGGTAGGGAAAGCCCTCCAGGGCGATGCCGAACGGCTCCTCTCCGGTGGGCTGCGGGGCTTCGTCCGCGGCCTGTGCAGCGCCGGCCGCCAGGAGGATGACAGCTATAAGACAGACGGCTCGCGCACGGTTTGCCAAGGTCGCCTCGTCTCTTTTCTCGCGGCTTGTTTCGGGGCCAAAATTCGGGCCGAATCTTAACCATAGGCTCGCGGCTCAAACGTGGCGTCGGAGCCGGTTTGCAAATGGCGGGGAGGCTGCTATCTCCTTGTCGCTGCGCCGGGTGGGGCGCAATTTGGCCTTCTCCGCTGGCTAGGGTTCGGCGCAATCGCCCTGGCACGAGGGCTGCAAACAACAAGCACCATGGTTAAGCGCTTTCTCATCGCCGCTATGATCGTTGGCCTGTTCCTGGGCGGGGTCGGCTATTTCAATCTCGTGTTCAAGCCGAAGATGATCGGCGAGTTCATGAAGAAGATGGTGCCGCCGCCGGCGACGGTGACCGCCGAGGCCGCGAGGACCGAAAGCTGGACCGACCGGGTGCGGGCCATCGGCACGCTGGTCGCCATCGAAGGCGTGGATGTCGCGCCGCAGTTGGGCGGCATGGTCACCGAGTATTATTTCGAGAGTGGTCACGACGTCGCCCAGGGCGACAAGCTGGTCAAGCTCGACACGTCGGTCGAAGAGGCCGATCTCGCCGACAACAAGGCGACGCTGGCCCAGACCCTGCTCGACTACGAGCGCCAGGCGAAGCTGGTCAAAACCGGCGCCGTGTCGCAAGCGGTGCTCGATCAGACCATCGCCAAGCGCGATTCCGCCGCCGCCGCGGTGCAGAAGATGGAAGCGACCATCGCCCAGAAGACCATCATCGCGCCGTTTGCCGGCAGGCTCGGACTGCGCCATGTGGAGAAGGGGCAATATGTCGAGCCCGGTCATGCGCTGGTCTGGCTGCAATCGCTCGATCCGGTCTGGGTGGACTTTCCGGTGCCCGAAGGCGACATCGGCAAGTTCAAGCTCGGGAGCGCGGTCGAGCTGGCCGCCGACGCCTATCCGGGACAATTGTTCAAGGGCGAGGTCGAGGCGTTCGACGCCAAGCTCGGCTCCGATACGCGCACCTTGATGGTGCGGGCGCGGGTGCCCAATTCCGACCGCAAGCTCATGCCCGGCATGTTCGCCAATGTGGCGGTGCTTGCGGGTGGGGCGAAGGAACTCATTACCGTGCCGCGCACCGCGGTGACCTACGGTCTTTACGGCGACAGCGTGTGGGTGGTGAACGAGGGCGCGCCCGCGCCGGCCCCAGCCCCGCCGCCGACCGCCTCGGCCGAGCCGGTCGCCTCGGCGGCCGCCGCCGATGCCACGCCGGTCGGCGCCATTCCCGACGAGCCCAAGCTCACCGCGGAGCGCCGCTTCGTGCGCGTGGGGCCGACCGAGGGCGACCGGGTGGCCATTCTCGAAGGCGTCAAGGCGGGCGAGCAGGTGGTCACCAGCGGCCAGCTCAAATTGCAGCCCGGCGCCACCATCAAGATCGACAATTCGGGCGCGCTCAAAGCGCCGGCCGAGCTGCCGAAGCAATAAGCCCATGAGCTTCACCGATATCTTCATCAAGCGGCCGGTGCTTGCCACCGTGGTCAGTCTGCTGATCCTGCTGGTCGGCGCCCAGGCCGGGCTCAAGCTGCCGATCCGCCAATATCCCGAGCTGTCCAACACCACGATCACCGTCACCACCTCCTATCCGGGGGCGAACGCCGATCTCATCCAGGGCTTCATCACCGTGCCGATCCAGCAGGCGGTGGCGAGCGCCGAGGGCATCGACACCCTGACCGCGTCATCAACTCAGAATGTGAGCACGGTGACGCTCAATCTGAAGCTCGATGCCGATCCCGACCGGGCCATGACCGACGTGTTGTCGAAGGTCGCACAGGTGAAAGGCATTCTGCCGCGCGAGGCGATGGATTCGGTCGTCACCAAGCAGACGGGGGAGGGCTACGCGCTGATGTATCTCTCCTTCAATTCGAAGGTGATGAACGCGTCCCAGATCAGCGACTATATCAACCGCGTGGTGCAGCCGAAGCTGCAAACCATCAATGGCGTCGCCAACGCAGAGATGCTTGGCGGCCAGATCTTCGCCATGCGCATCTGGCTCGATCCGGACCGCATGGCTTCGCTCGGTGTCACGCCGCTCGATGTGCGCGCGGCGCTGGCGGCCAACAATTTCACCTCGGCCCCCGGTCAGGTGAAGGGCGACTTCGTGCAGACCAATATCGACGCCAAGACCTCGCTCGACGATCCCGCGGCGTTCGGGCGGCTGGTGGTGATGGGCCGCGGCGATGCGCTGGTCCGCTTAAGCGACGTGGCCGAGATCGAGCTCGGGCCGCAAAGCGCGGATTCCTCGTCGGTGTTCGACGGGCTGAAGGCGGTGTTCATCGGCGTCTATGCCACGCCCACCGCCAACCCGCTGACGGTCATCACCGATGTGCGCAAGGCGTTTCCGGAGATTCAAAGGGACCTGCCGCCGGGCCTCGAGGCCGCCATCGCCTATGACGCCACGAACTTCATCCGGGCGTCGCTGTGGGAGGTGATGAAGACCCTGGGCGAGGCGGCGCTGATCGTCATCCTGGTCATCTTCCTGTTCCTCGGCAATTTGCGGTCGACGCTCATTCCCATTGTCACCATTCCGCTGTCGCTGATCGGCGTGCTCGGCATGCTGTTGGCGCTCGGCTACTCCATCAATCTGATGACTCTGCTGGCGCTGGTGCTGGCCATCGGCCTGGTGGTCGACGACGCCATCGTGGTGGTGGAGAACATCTACCGCCATATCGAGGACGGCAAAAAGCCGCTCGAAGCGGCGCTGCTCGGCGCGCGCGAGATCGTCTATCCGATCATCGCCATGACCATCACTCTGGCCGCGGTGTTCGCGCCGATCGGCTTCGTGTCGGGTCTGACCGGCGCCTTGTTCCGCGAGTTTGCATTCACGCTCGCCGGCGCGGTGATCGTGTCCGGTCTAGTGGCGCTGACACTGTCGCCGATGATGTGCTCGAAGCTGCTGAGGGGTAAGCACGTCGGCGGGGGCGGGGGGCTGACCGGTTGGCTCGACCGCCGGTTCGAGGGCCTCAAGCAACGCTATCAACGGCGCCTGCACGGCACCCTCAACTACCGTCCCGTCACCATCCTGGTGCTGGCCGGCGTCATCGCCGCCACCGGCCTCATGTATATGACCACCCAGCGCGAGCTCGCGCCGGAGGAGGATCAGGGCATCCTATTCACCCTGGTCAAGACGCCGCAATACGCCAATCTCGATTATCTCGAGGACGCCACCCAGCAGCTCTACGACGCCTACAGCACCGTGCCGGAGAAGGAGCACGTGTTCACCATCAACGGCATGGGCAGCGTGCATCAGGGCTTCTCCGGCATTCTGTTGAAGCCCTGGGGCGAGCGCGAACGCAATCAGAAGCAGGTGTTGCAGGAATTATCGCCGCGCATCTCCAGCCTGGCGACGGCACAGGCGATCTCGTTCTCGCCGCCGGCGTTGCCGGGATCGACCGGCGGGCCGCCGGTTCAATTCGTCATCACCACCACGCATGACTTCAGGCAGCTTGCCGATGTGGTTGCCGACGTCGAGAAGTCGGCCAAAGAGAGCGGGATGTTCATCTTCTCCGACTCGGACCTGCGCTTCGAGACGCCGCAGATCGAATTTCATATCGATCACGACAAGGCCAACAGCCTCGGCGTGACCATGGCCGATATCGGCAACTCGCTGGCCACCTTGCTTGGCGGCAACTACATCAACCTGTTCGATCTTTATGGGCGGAGCTATCAGGTCATCCCGCAGGTGCCGCGGGAATTTCGCCTGAACGAGGACTGGCTCACCCGCTATCAGATCCGCACCAAGGAAGGCGCGCTGGTGCCGTTGTCCAATGTGGCGACGGTGACCAAGGTGGTGCAGCCGAATTCCCTCACCAATTTCCAGCAGCTCAACTCGGCGACGCTGTCCGCGGTGCCGTTCCCCGGACGCACCGTGGGCGAGGCCATCGATTTCCTCAAGAACAAGGCGGCGGAGAGCTTCCCCGAAGGCTTCACCTACGATTTCCAGGGCGAGAGCCGGCAATTCGTGCAAGAGGGCAGCACGCTGGTCTATACCTTCGTGTTCGCGCTGGTGATCATCTATCTCGTGCTCGCCGCGCAGTATGAGAGCTTCCGCGATCCGCTGATCATTCTGATCGCGCTGCCGACCTCGATCTTCGGCGCGCTACTGCCGCTCAATGCCGGGCTCGGCACCATCAACATCTACACCCAGATCGGGTTGGTGTGCCTGATCGGGCTGATCTCCAAGCACGGCATCCTGATGGTGGACTTCGCCAACAAGCTGCAGGAGGAGCAGGGCTATGGCCGCCGCGCGGCGATCGAGGAGGCGGCGGCAATCCGGCTCAGGCCCATTCTGATGACCACGGCGGCTACGGTCATGGCCATGGTGCCATTGCTGATCGCCGCCGGCGCGGGCGCCGCCGCTCGCTTCGCCATCGGCGTGGTGATCTTCGCCGGCATGACCATCGGCACGCTGTTCACCCTGTTCGTGACCCCGGCGGTCTATACCTTCCTCGCCCGGGACCACCAGAAGGCGCGGGCCCAGGCTGAGGCCGCTGAGGCCGCTAAGACCCAATCGCCACAGCACGAGACCCTCGCCGAGGCCGAGGCTGCCGCCGAAGCCGGGATGCTGTTTCCGGCAGGGGCCGAGGTCGCTTCGGATGAAGGTCGGCTTTCCCCGGAACCGCATGCCTCGAGCTCAACCGCCGGAACAGCCTCTGGCCCAGGCCATGAGCGCCGGGCGGCCAAGCGCAGGAGCCGGCGCAGGCGCTATCCCCCGGCTGCGGAGTAGGGCTGCCTTCCTCCAAGGCGCTTCATCTAGTTTACTCGCCACCGGCGAGCCTCTAGAAAGCCTTGATGGAGTAGGGGGCCCGGGACCTAAATGTTCGCCAAGCTTCTCATCGCCAATCGGGGCGAGATCGCCTGCCGCATCATCAGGACCGCGAAGCGGCTCGGGATCAAGACCGTGGCGGTCTATTCCGAGGCCGACCGCGACGCGCTGCATGTCGATATGGCCGATGAGGCCGTTCTGATCGGCCCGGCGCAAGCCTCCCAGTCCTATCTCGACATCGGCAAGATCATCGCCGCCGCCAAGGCGACCGGGGCGGAGGCGATCCACCCAGGCTACGGCTTCCTGTCGGAGAACGCCGCGTTCGCGCGCGCCCTTCAAGAGGCGGGCATCGTTTTTGTCGGGCCCAACATCAGGGCCATCGAGGCGATGGGCGACAAGATCGAGTCGAAGAAGCTCGCCGCCAAAGCCAAGGTATCGACCGTGCCCGGCCATCTCGGCGTGATCAAAGACGCCAAGGAGGCGGTCAAGATCGCCGACGAGATCGGCTATCCGGTCATGATCAAGGCCTCGGCCGGCGGCGGCGGCAAGGGCATGCGCATCGCCTATGGCTCGAAAGAGGTGGCCGAGGGCTTCGCCTCGTCGAAGAGCGAGGCCAAGTCGAGCTTCGGCGACGACCGCGTGTTCATCGAGAAATATATCGAGGAGCCGCGCCACATCGAAATTCAAGTGCTTGGCGACAAGCATGGCAACGTCATCCATCTCGGCGAGCGCGAATGCTCGATCCAGCGCCGCAACCAGAAGGTGGTCGAGGAGGCCCCGAGCCCGTTCCTCGACGCCAAGACGCGCGAGGCGATGGGCGCCGAGGCGGTCGCGCTCGCCAAGGCGGTCGGCTACGACACCGCCGGCACGGTCGAGTTCATCGTCGACACCAAGCGCAATTTCTATTTCCTCGAGATGAACACGCGGCTTCAGGTGGAGCACCCGGTCACCGAACTGGTCACCGGGCTCGACCTGGTCGAGGAGATGCTGAGGGTCGCGGCCGGCGAGAAATTGTCGCTCAAGCAGAAGGACGTCAAGCTCAAGGGCTCGGCCATCGAGGTCCGCATCTATGCCGAGGATCCCGAGCGGAATTTCCTGCCCTCGACCGGGCGGCTGGTGCGCTACCGCCCGCCCGAGCTCGGCACCGAGGGCGGCGTCACCACGCGGCTCGATTCCGGCGTCGAGGAGGGGGGCGAGATCTCGGTCTATTACGACCCGATGATCGCCAAGCTCGTCACGCATGCGCCGAAGCGGCTGCAAGCCATCGAGCAGATGAGCAATGCGCTCGACGCCTTCGCCATCGACGGCTTCCGCCACAATATCCCGTTCCTCGCGGTGTTGATGCGGAACGAGCGCTGGAAAGAGGGGCGGCTGTCGACCTGGTTCATCGCCGAGGAATTTCCGGACGGCTTCAGCCCGCCGCGCCCCGATGGCAAGATTCGCGACGTGCTGGTCGCGGTCGCCGCCGCTATCGATCATATGAGCAATCAGCGGCGCCGCGCCATCACCCAGCAGATGCACGGCGAGAAGGTCCGCTTCGCCGAGACCCGCATTGTCGAACTCGGCGAGGAGCGGGTGAAAGTCACGGTGGCGGGCGATCTTGACGGCCGGATAACGGTGACGCTCGGCGGCAAGGGAACCGGCGAGAAGCAGCGGCGCATCGAGCTCAACTCGTCGTGGTGGTTCGGCGCTCCCGTGTGGGAAGGCACGGTCGAAGGCAACAAGGTGGCGGTGCAGGTGCGGCCGATCCTGAACGGCATGATGCTCACCTATCAGGGCGTCGCGGCGCAGACGCGGGTCTTCACCGAGCGCGAGACCCAGCTCATGGCGCAAATGCCGGAGAAGGTGAAGCCCGACATGTCGAAGTTCCTGCTTTGCCCGATGCCGGGGCTGGTGGTGTCGCTCGCGGTCGCTGAGGGCCAGGAGGTCGCGGCCGGCGATGCGCTGTGCGTGGTCGAGGCGATGAAGATGGAGAACGTGCTCAAGGCCGAGCGCGACGCCAAGGTGTCGAAAATCCTGGCCAAGCCCGGCGACAGCCTCAATGTCGACGCGGTGATCCTCGAATTCGCCTAAGATTATTCCTTGAATCGAATTCGTCATGGCCGGGCTTGTCCCGGCCATCCACGTCTTCCATCCTTGGCCAAATCGTGGATGCCCGGCAAAGCCGGGCATGACGAAGGATGTTTTGAATGGCAGAAAAGCTGACGACAAGACGCGGACCGTCACGGTCAGGATCGAAGGCCGGGTGCAGGGCGTCTATTACCGCGCCTGGACCGATGAGACCGCGCAGTCGCTCGGGCTCGACGGCTGGGTCCGCAATGCGGATGACGGCAGCGTGCAGGCGATGTTTTCTGGGCCGGCCGACAAGGTGGACGAGATGCTGCGCCGCTGCGCCGATGGCCCGGAAGCGGCCAAGGTGACCGCCGTGACCGTCACCGACCAGGGTGGCACGCCGCCGCTCAGGCTTCAGGGTGATCGCGACGGACAGGTGGCGGTGATCCCCGTCAGCCGAAAACGTGCGCGAAGGCGACGCCGAGGGCCTCATCAACCTTAGCCATGTCGGTCTCGGCGCCGAGCGCGGCGAGGCTGGTGACCGGCACATCCTTCAGTCCGCACGGCACGATGCCGGCAAAATGCTCGAGCGCCGGATCGACGTTCAAGCTCACGCCATGCAAGCTCACCCAGCGGCGCACGCGCACGCCGATGCTGGCGATCTTGGCGCCGTCTACGAAAATGCCGATCTGGCCGGGATGACGCTCGCCGTCGACGCCGAGCGCCGCGAGGGTCGCGATCAGCCAGTTTTCAAGTGAGGCGACGAACGCCCTGACGTCGCGGCCGCGCGGGGCAAGGTCGAGCATGACATAGGCCACGCGCTGACCCGGGCCGTGATAGGTGAAGCGGCCACCGCGGCCGGTCTTGAACACCGGGAACCGGCCCGGCGCGAGCAGCTCGCTCGGATCGGCGCTGGTGCCGGCGGTGTAGATCGAGGGATGCTCCAGCAGCCACACGCAGTCGTGGGCCTCCCCTTTGGCGATGGCCGCAACGCGGGCATCCATGGCGGCGACCGCGTCGGCGTAGGGCACAGGCGCCGCGCTCGCCAGCCATTCGATCTGGGGCGCGGGGTCAGGCGTTCTGCTGAGGGCGGCAACGGCCATAGAGGCTTCGATCCAGCTTGGGCTCAGATATCCTAGGCCAAACCTTGCACCGTGCTATAGGGTTTGCTAAGGCAGCGAGCCCCGCCGGCGCTTGCCGATGGGGCGGCCTATAGCCATATCGGGGGCTGGAAAGCCTCGAAATTCCTCGTTTTGACGCCTGGCCTCTGTCGATTCTCGGGGCCAAGAATTAGCGGTCGTGGCGGAATTGGTAGACGCGCAGCGTTGAGGGCGCTGTGGGCTTAGCCCGTGGAGGTTCGATTCCTCTCGACCGCACCAATCCTCGATTTTGTATTTTTGAGCCGGCCGCAAGCGCGCGTGGCGCGCGGCATTTTTGGGCTGGCGATTTCACCGCAACAAGGCTTAAGTGGCGCGGCGGCCGCGCCCGCTTTTTGCAGGCCGGGGAACGCTCTAGAGCGTTTTCCAGGACCAAGCGGCCTCTCCCGTTGACGCTATCAACCCGGCGATCGGACAGGCCATGCAGGACGCCGCAGGCGAGGTCGAACCGCGCGACGAAGAGGGCGGAATCCGCTCCGAGTTCCTGCACGCCGTGGTCGCCGCGCTGGATGAGGGCGACGCGGCCAAAGTGCGCGAGCTCGCGCTGCCGCTGCACGAAGCCGATCTTGCCGATCTGATCCAGTTGCTTCGCCCGGAGCAGCGCGGCGAGCTCATCACCACTCTCGGCAAGGACTTCGACGCCGCGGCGCTGCCCGAGCTCGACGAGGCGGTGCGCGACCAAGTGATCGAGGCCATGCCGAGCGAGCAGGTGGCCGAGGCCCTGCAACAGCTCGATTCCGACGAGGCCGTCTATCTGCTCGAGAATCTCGACAAGGAAGACCAGTCGGACATTCTCGCCAAGCTGCCCCATTTCGAGCGGATCGCGCTCGAACGCAGCCTCGAATATCCGGAGGACTCCGCCGGCCGCATCATGCAGACCGATCTCATCGCCGTGCCGCCGTTCTGGTCGGTGGGGCAGACCATCGACTACATGCGCGACGCGGAGGATCTGCCCGACCGCTTCTATGAGGTCTTCGTGGTCGACCCGGCCTATCATCTGCTCGGCTCGGTCGCGCTCAACCATCTGCTCCGCTCCAAACGGCCGAATACGATCGACTCGATCACCGACCGGGACATTCATCCCATTGCGGTCGAAGCCGATCAGGAGGCGGTGGCGCGCGAGTTCGAGCGCTACAGTCTCACTTCGGCGCCGGTCGTCGACGACGACGGCAGGCTGGTGGGCGTGATCACCGCCGACGACGTGGTGGAGGTGGTGCAGGAAGAAGCGTCGGAAGACATCTTGCGGATGGGCGGCGTGGCGGGCGAGTCGGTGTCCGATTCCGTGTGGCAGACCACCACGCACCGCTTCGCCTGGCTGCTCGCCAATCTGGTGACCGCCATTCTTGCCTCCCTGGTGATCAGCCTGTTCGAGGCGAGTATCGAGCAGATGGTGGCGCTCGCGGTGCTGATGCCGATCGTGGCGTCGATGGGCGGGAATGCCGGAACACAGACCATGACCGTCGCGGTACGGGCGCTCGCCACGCAAGATCTCGGTCCGGTCAACGCCACCAGGGTGATCCTGCGCGAATCCGCAGTCGGCGTGCTCAATGGCCTGGTGTTCGCCGCCATCATGGCGGCGATAGCGTTTTTCTGGTTCGGCAGCGGCCCGCTCGGCCTGGTGATCGGACTGGCGATGATCGTCAATCTGTTCGCCGCCGCCGTCGCCGGCATTCTTATTCCGCTGGGCCTGGAGGAGCTTGGCCTCGACCCCGCGATCGCGTCGGGCGTGTTCGTCACCACGGTTACCGACGTGGTCGGCTTCTTCGCCTTTCTCGGGCTGGCCGCTTTGTGGTTAGTCTAGGGGCGGGGGGCTTCGCATGTTCTTTTATCTCGCCAAAGGCCTGTGGTTCCTATTGCAGCCATCGACGCTGATCGCGCTGCTGATCGGCTACGGCGCCATTTTGATCTGGACCGGGTGGGCGCGATGGGGCCGGCGCTTCGTCACCATCGGGGCCATTCTGCTGTTGTTGGCCGGTCTTTCGCCGCTCGGCAATGTGCTCATCCTGCCGCTCGAGGACCGCTTTCCGCGGGCCGATCTCGACGCGCCGCCGCCCACGGGCTTCATCGTGCTCGGCGGCGCCGAAGACCGGCTGGTCGGCACCGCGCGCCACGCACCCGCGCTCAACGAGGCGGCCGAGCGCGTGGTCGAGGCCGCAATCCTGGCCCGGCGCTTCCCTGAGGCCAGAATCGCCTTTTCCGGCGGCAGATGCCGGCATTTTCTACAAGTCGGGCAACGAGGCCGAGGGCGCCGAGACGCTGCTCACCGCGCTCGGCGTGCCGAAGGACCGGCTCATCCTTGAGGACCAGTCGCGCGACACTTATGAGAACGCCATGTTCCTCAAGGACAAGCTGACCCGCGAGGGCGAACTCGGCCCGGGCAAGCGCTGGCTGCTGATCACGTCGGCCTATCACATGCCGCGCGCGATCGGCGCCTTCCGCCAGGCCGGCTTCGAGGTCGAGGCCTGGCCGGTGGATTATCGCACCAGGGGAACGGATGATGCCGCGCGGCCGTTCGACAAGGTCTCCGAGGGCTTGCGCCGGGTTGACGTCGCCACGCGCGAATGGGCCGGGCTTCTTGCCTATTGGCTGGGGGGACGAAGCAATGCTCTGTTTCCCGCGCCGCGGCCGCCCGCCGCAGTCGCCGGCTGCGATTTGGCCGATCCGGAGGCTACTCCGTCCGGCAGCCCGCCAGCATCCCCGTGTCGATCCAGCCTTTGAGGTAGGTCGCGGCGCGCAGCTCGGCCTCGTCCTCGCCGGCGAAGGTCGCCACCATCTCGCACAACACGCCGAAGCGGACGCCCTTGGCCGCCTCATCCCACATCATCGCTTCCTCGGTCGAGAGCGGCCGGAAATGCGCCATGAGATCCTACCGCCAGACCAAAATGGCTTGCGGCTCGGTCAGATGCTCCGCCTTTGGCGGCGCGGTCTCGTTCTTCAGCGCCGACCAGATATCGGCGGCGTTGGTCTTGAAGGTGAGGCGGATCGCGGTCGGATGCGGCACGAGCACAAGGCCCGGCCAGGCCTCGGGCGCCAGCGCCGCCAGCGCCTCGATGCCGAGCGGCTCGGCGTCGGGTCCGTCGAAGGCATCGGCCAGCGCCTTCTCGAGTTGAGCAAGCTCGGCGGCCTCCGGATGCTTGGCGTAGGTCTCGCTGCTCCTCGACAAAGGCAGGCAGGTGACGCCCGAACCAGCGCGCGCTGCGCTGATCTGACGGATTGGCGACGATATAGGCTTTGACCAGCTTGGCGAAGGCTTGATCGCCGAGATAAGCGTGCAGCTGCTCGTAGTCGTCGTCGAGGATCTCGGCGAGTCTGGCGACATAGGCGTGGCGATAGACGCCGAACAGCACCTTGCGCTGTTCCTTGTCGCTGTCATTGACCTCGGCGAGGATGGCGTCGTCGCCGGCAAGGATGCCGCGCTGGAAGGTGTCCTGAAGCTCTTTTAGGCTCTTCATTCCGCCGCTGCGAGCTGCTTCCCGGCCAATACCTCGCGTCGCGATCGAGCGGGCATGGTTGAGCTCATCAACCAGCTCGGCGAGCGGCGGGATGTTGTCGTCGCGCTCGATCATGGTCGATACCGGGCCGAAATGGGTGACGGTCTCGCGATAGAAGTCCCAGACCTCATCGCACACCGGATGGTCGTGGGTGTCGATGATGTGGCTCTCCTCGTGGCTATGGCCGGCGACATGAAACTGGACGACGCGATCGCGCGGCACGCCATGCAGGAACTCGTCGGTGGAGAAGCCGTGGTTGAAAGCGCTGACATAGACATTGTTGACGTCGAACAGGAGCCAGCAATCGGCGCGCTTGGCAACCTCGCTGACGAACTCCCACTCGGTCATCTCGGACTGGCCGAAGGTCACGTAGCTCGACACGTTCTCGAGCGTGAGGCGGCGGCCCGAGAAAATCCTGCACCTGGCTGACGCGATCGACCACGTGGTTCAGCGCCTCCTCGGTGTAAGGGATGGGCAGAAGGTCGTGCAGGTTCACGCCGTGCACGCCGGTCCAGCACAAATGATCCGAGATCCATTTGGGGTTCACCCGCTGCGCCAGCGTCTTGAGCGCGCCGAGATAGTCGAGGTCGAGCGGCGCCGTCGAGGCGATGGACAGCGACACGCCGTGCATCACGACGGGATAGCGCTCGACGATCTGGTCGAGCATGTGCAGGGGCTGGCCGCCCTCGATCATGTAGTTTTCGGAGATGATCTCGAACCAGTCGACGGCCGGGGTGCCCTCGAGGATCTCCTGATAGTGCTGGGGCCTGAGCCCCAGGCCAAAGCCGAGATAAGGAGGCTTGTTGCTGATCATGGCTCTAGCTCCAGACGCTGGGCGGGACGGCCGGCCGCGAACGCCGCGGCCGGCCACCGTTATAGGATAAAGCTTAGCTGTTCTGGTACTGACCACCTGAATTGGTACACTCGTCCTGGAGCATCTCAACCCAGCCCTGGCCCTTACAGGCATTCTTGCCCTTGCAGTCGTTCTTGGTGCTCTTGCAAGCACCCTTGCCGGCGCAGCCGTTGACGCCAAAGCAGCGTCCCTTGAAATCGGCCGGCCATGGCACTGCCGATCAGCGCGCCCGAAACGAGCAGGGCCGCAGCGGTCATGGCAATCTTAGCACCGGACTTCTGGTTGAGCTTCATTTTCCTCTCCTGTGCATGAGTTCTAGGCATTCGTGGCGGAGAGCCGCCAAGCGAGCTATAGCCCTGAATTCTGGAGGGCTTGCGTCACTCCTGTTCAAAGCTCTGTGACCCTTGGCCTTTACCCTCTCACGTGGCCGTAAGCCGCTCGTGATCGGGAAAGTGGCCGGTTTATGCTCGGGATCGGTTAAGGCGCTAGGCTAAGATGGTAGGGCGAGGTGAGCGATGGGGCTCAATGACATTGTTGTCTATGTCGACAGCGCCGAGGTTACCAAGGCCCGCGTTGGCTTTGCCGTGGCGCTGGCCAAGGAGCACGGCGCGCATCTGATCGGTGTCGCCTTTGCCCCCACCGCTTTGCTGCCGCTCTACGGCGCCGACGTCGGCTTTGCCGACATGTCGGAGGTGATGGAGAGCGTGAAGGCGCAAGGGCGCGAAGGCGCTGCAAGCGTTCGAAGCCTGCGCCAAAGCAGAAGGCGTGAGCGCCGAGGCCAGGCTCATGCAGGGCATGAGCGAGGAGTTCCCGCACGATTTCGCGCACGCCGCCCGCCACGCCGATCTCGCCATTCTCGGCCAGCCGCGCGACGGCGATCCGCTGATCGGTCAGTACGCGCTGGTCGAGCGCTGCCTGTTCGCCTCGGGCCGCCCGGTCATCATCGTGCCGGCGGTGCCCGACAAGCCGGCTCTCGATGGCACCATCGTCGCCGCCTGGGACGGCAGCGCGGAAGCGTCGCGCGCCATCAATGACGCGCTGACCTTCCTCAAGCCGGCCGCACGCGTGATCCTGGTGGTGGGCGTCGCCGGCGGACAGGACGACGAGCAAGCCCCGCAAACCGACGACATGATGGCCCATCTGCAACGGCACGGCGTGACGGCTGAGGCGCTGCGGGTCAAGATCGGCGAGGGCGATGTCGGCAGATTGTTGTTGTCGACCGCCAAAAGTCTTGGCGCCGACCTGATGGTGATGGGAGCGTTCCATCACTCCCGCTGGCGCGAGTTCATTCTTGGTGGGGTGACCCTGACCGTTCTCGAGCAAGCAACCATCCCCTTGTTCATGGCTCACTGACCGGCAAATGACCGTGCATCTGATCAAGCTGTGCGTCGGCGTCGATACGCCGAAGGAGCTTGCCGAGTGGCAGGACGAGCGGCTGAAGCGTCTGGCGCGGGAAGGGAAGGCGCCGGAGCTGTGCCATCGCACCTTGCAGACCCCGCGCCGGCGAGCCGAACTGCTCGACGGCGGTTCGCTCTATTGGGTGATCAAGGGCTTCGTGCTGGTGCGGCAGCGCGTGCTCGATCTACGGGCAGACCTAAAGGACGACGGCACCGCCTGTTGCGGCATCGTGCTCGACGCCGAGCTGGTGGTGACGCGGCCACATCCGCGCCGCGCCTTCCAAGGCTGGCGCTACCTCGATGCGGCCGACGTGCCGCCGGACATCAAGGGCTTCGCCGAGGAGTCTGACGAGATACCGCACGGCATGCGCGAGGATTTGCGCGAGCTTCGGCTTATCGACTGGTAGAGGCCGGGGGCATCGGCACGTTGTCGATCAGCCGCGTCTTGCCGAGATAGGCGGCGATCAGTACCCGTGCGCGCTTCACCGGGCCCACCAACGGCTTTAGCGTGTCGGGATCGCGCACGGCGACATAGTCGACCCGGAACCCGGCGGCATCGAGCTTGAACCGCGCGGCCACCACCGCGTCGTCACAGCCGCGGCCTTTGGCCAGATCGGCGGCGATTTCGGTAATGGTCTGGTAGAGCAGGGGCGCGATGTTGCGCTGGGCCGGCGACAGATAGGCGTTGCGCGACGACAGCGCGAGGCCGTCCTTCTCGCGCACGATCGGCGCGGCGACGATCTCGACCGGAATGTTCAGGTCGCGCACGAGCTGCTTGACCACCAGAAGCTGCTGGTAGTCCTTCTCGCCGAACACGGCAAGGTCGGGCGCGCATTGCATCAGCAGCTTGGCGACGACGGTGGCCACGCCGTCGAAATGATTGGGCCGTGACGCGCCGCACAGGCCCTCGGTCAAATCGCCGATCTTGACAAGGGTCTTGAATCCCTCCGGATACATCTCGGCGGTTTCCGGCGTGAAGACGAGATCGGCGCCGGCCTTGGCGAGCTTGGCGAGATCGCCCTGTTCGTCGCGTGGGTAGTGACCGTAGTCCTCGCGCGGACCGAACTGGGTCGGGTTCACGAAGATGGAGACGACGACACGGTCGGCCTTGCTCTTGGCAAGAGCGACCAAAGAGAGATGGCCTTCATGCAGCGCGCCCATCGTGGGGACGAGGGCGATGGTCTGGCCGGCCTTGCGCCAGGGAGCGACGTGGCCTCGCAGGTCAGTGATCGTCCGCGCGGTGGTGAGGGTGCTCGTCATGGACCTTCCTTCGGGGGTCGGGACCATAGCAGTCACGAGGCCCCAAGGGGTAGACTTCGGCCATGGGCAAAGCCAAACGCGACATCGGCCCGGTCGACCCGCTGCCCGGCCGCGCGGCCATCAGCGAGGCCCTTCTCGCCGAAGAAGGGCCCCTGGTCGAGACCCTGATTGCCCAGGCCGCCTTCAACGAGGCGGAGCGCCGCCGCATCGCTTCGATCGCCGCCGACTTGGTCAAGGCGGCGCGGGCCGGCCGCCGGGAGAGCGGCGGCGTCGACTCCTTCCTCCACGAATATGGCCTGTCGAGCGATGAGGGCGTGCTGCTGCTTTGTCTCGCCGAAGCGCTGCTGCGCATCCCCGATGCCGCCACGGCCGACCGGCTGATCGCCGGCACCATCGGCTCCGGCGACTGGTCGCGCCATCTCGGCCAGTCCGAGTCGCTGCTGGTCAATGCCTCGACCTGGGGCCTGATGCTCACGGGCCGCGTGCTGGATTGGGGCGGCAACCGCGAGGCCGATCTCGCCGCCATGGTCCAGCGGCTGATCGCCAGGAGCGGAGAACGGGTGATCCGCCAGGCGCTACGCCAGGCGATGCGGATTCTCGGCAATCAATTTGTGCTGGGCGAAACCATCGAGTCCGCGCTGGCCAACGCCAAGGACGAGGCGCGACAGGGCTATCGCTTCTCCTTCGACATGCTGGGCGAGGCCGCGCGCACCAAAGACGACGCCGAGCGTTATGCGGAGCGCTACGACGAAGCGGCGCGCGCCATCGCCGCCTGGGCGGGGCCGGCTCCGGCGCGAACCGATCAGGCGTTAGAGAAGCGTCCCGGGCTTTCGGTCAAGCTCTCGGCGCTGCACCCACGCTATCAGCCCTCTGACGAGGCGCCCCTCAAGGTGGAGCTGCTGCCGCGAATTCGAAGCTTGGCGCAGGCGATGCGCGCGGCCTGGCTGCCGCTGACCATCGATGCCGAGGAGGCCGAACGGCTCGACCTGTCACTGGCGCTGATGGCGGCGCTGTTCGCTGATCCCGCGCTGTCGGACTGGAATGGGCTGGGGCTGGCGGTTCAGGCCTACAGCAAGCGCGCGCTCCCTTTGATCGAATGGCTCGCCGGCGTGGCGGAGGCCACGGGGCGGAGGATCCCGGTGCGTCTGGTGAAGGGCGCCTATTGGGATAGCGAGATCAAATGGGCGCAGGAGGCAGGGCTGGCCGGCTACCCGGTGTTCACGCGCAAGGTCAACACCGACGTCGCCTATCTTGCCGCCGCGCGCGCACTCTTCGCCCGCCCCGATTGCTTCTATCCGCAATTCGCCACCCACAACGCCCATAGCATCGCCGCCATCGCCACGCTGGCGGGCGACCGCCCCTACGAGTTCCAGCGCCTCTACGGCATGGGCGAGGCGCTGCATCGCGAGGTGGTGCGGCCCGAGAGCCTGGGCAAGCCGTGCTGCATCTATGCGCCGGTCGGCGGGCACCGCGACCTGCTCGCTTATCTGGTGCGCCGGCTGCTGGAGAATGGCGCCAATACCTCATTCGTCAATCGGCTGGCCGACGACGAAGCGCCGATCGCGGCGATCATCGCCGATCCGGTCGAGAAGGCCGCCACTTTGACCGACAAGGCGAATCCCCTGATCCCGCCGCCGCCGGATTTGTTCATGCCCGAGCGCAAGAACAGTCTCGGGCTGGCGCTGTGGGACGACGGCGTGCGCGCGGCGCTGCTTCACTCCATCGATGAGGCTGCTGGCGAAGCCGGCGGCGGCCAATCCCATCGTCGCCGGCAAAGAGGTTGAGGAGGGCGGCGACGTGATGTCGATCACCTCGCCGCATGACCGGCGGGTCGTGGTCGGACTGTGCCGGACGGCCTCTCCCAAGGCCATCGATCAGGCGCTTGCCGCGGCAGATGCGGCCGCTGACGGGTTCGACCGGCTGGGAGGCGAGGCGCGTGCGGCAATGCTCGACCGCGCCGCCGATCTGTTCGAGGCGGACCGGCCTAGGTTGATGGCGCTGATGGTGCGAGAAGCGGGCAAGACGCTCACCAATGCCCAGGCCGATCTCCGCGAGGCGGTGGATCATCTGCGCTATGCGGCGGCGCAAGCCCGGCTCAAATTCGCCGCCCCGCGCCGGCTGAAAGGCCCGACCGGAGAAGAGAACGCGCTCAGCCTGCATGGGCGTGGCGTGTTCGCCGCGATCTCGCCGTGGAACTTCCCGCTCGCCATTTTCACCGGGCAGATCGCCGGCGCGCTGGCGGCGGGCAACGCGGTGGTGGCGAAGCCGGCCGAGCAGACCCCGCTGGTCGCGGCCCGCGCAGTCAGGCTGCTGCACCGCGCTGGCGTCCCGCCCGATGTGCTGCATCTCTTGCCCGGCAGGGGCGAGATTGTCGGCGCGGCGCTGGTGAAAGACCCCCGCGTCGACGGCGTGGTGTTCACCGGTGGCACCGACACCGGTATCGCCATCAACCGGGCGCTGGCCGTCCGCGACGGCCCGATCGTGAAGCTCATCGCCGAGACCGGCGGCCTCAACGCCATGATCGTCGATTCCTCGGCTTTGCCCGAGCAGGTGGTCGACGATGCGCTCTCTTCCGCCTTCGACAGCGCCGGCCAGCGTTGCTCGGCGCTGCGCGTGCTGTTCCTGCAAGAGGACGTCGCCGAGGAGACTTTGCGCATGCTGGTCGGGCGCGGCGCGCGAGCTGAAGATCGGCGATCCGCTCGACTACGCCACCGATGTCGGGCCGGTGATCGACCAGGACGCCCTGGCCGCGCTCGAAGCCCATAAATCGCGCATGCGCAAGAGCGCGCGCGAACTGCTCGATCTGCCGTTGAGCGCTGAGCATGCCCATGGGACCTATGTCGCGCCCGCGATCTACGAGATCCCGTCCATAGCCGTGCTGGAGCGCGAGGTGTTCGGCCCGATCCTCCATGTGGTACGGTTCTCCGGCGATCGGCTCGGCGAGGTGTGCGAGGCGATCAACGGCACGGGCTACGGTCTCACGCTCGGGCTGCATAGCCGCATCAAGGCCACGGCGGAGTTCGTGGCCGAGCGGGTCAAAGTCGGCAATCTCTACGTCAACCGGAACCAGATCGGCGCGGTGGTCGGGCGTCCAGCCGTTCGGCGGCGAAGGCCTGTCGGGCACGGGCCCCAAGGCCGGCGGTCCGCATTACCTCGAGGCCTTCGCGGTGGAACGGGTGCGTTCGACCGATGTCACCGCCTCGGGCGGCAATGCCAGCCTACTCGCCGCCGCCACCGACGACGGCTGAGGGCTCGATCCGGCATTGTTCGCAGCGATTTAAGGGTCCATCTATAGATGGTATCGCTAGCCGCGGAGTTCGAACTGGAATGGCCGAGCAGAAAGCGCCGGCGAAGACCGACAAAAGCGAAGTCGCGCAAGGACGGTCTTCGCGCGCGGAGGTCGACGCCTTCCTCAAAGACGTGCGGCCATCTCAAGCCGGCCGGCTCGGGCCGCGGCCGGCTGATCTTCGCCATGGACGCGACCATGAGCCGGCAGCCCTCCTGGGACCTCGCGCTCGACGCTGCAGGCCGACATGTTCGCCGCCGTCAAGGCGGTCGGCGGGCTCGACGTGCAGCTCGTCTATTTCCGCGGCTTCAACGAATGCCAGGCGTCGAAATGGGTCGGCGATCCCGATGCGCTGGCACGGCTGATGCGCAAGGTCTCGTGCCAGGGCGGCTTCACCCAGATCGGCAAGGTGCTCACCCATGCCCGGCGCGAGAACGAGACCTCGAAGGTCAATGCGCTGGTCTATGTCGGCGATTGCATGGAGGAGGACGTCGATCAACTGGCCCAGCTCGCCGGCGAGCTCGGCCTGATCGGCCTGCCGGTGTTCTTGTTTCAGGAGGGCCGCGAGCCCAAGGCCGAGCGCGCCTTCCGGGAAATCGCCCGACTGTCGCGCGGGGCATATTGCCCGTTCGACGCGGGCTCGGCCAAGCAGCTGCGCGAGCTTTTGACCGCCGTCGCGGTCTATGCCACCGGCGGCCGCAAGGCGCTCAAGGATTTCAGCGACGAGACGAAGAGCGGCGCGGCCCTGCGCCTGCTCGAGCAGCTCGGCTGACGGCCTGATCCATGGTGTATTTCCTCGCCGGTTGCGCGGTCCTCGTGTCTTGCTCATCATCGCCGGGCGGTTGCTTGCTTCGGTCGACCCGCGCCGGCTTGCCGGCGTCATTCGCAAGGCGGGCGGCGTGGCCGCTCTCGCCGCGGCCGGTTTTCTGATCGTGCGCGGCGCGCTGCCGCTGGCCATTCCGCTCGCGGTGTTCGGCTTCGCGCTGATCAGGCGCAGCGGGCTGGGGCTCGGCGGCCCGTTCGGCTCGGCCAGCAAGACGCCGGGACAGAAGTCGCACATCAAGACCGATCGGCTCGAGATGGAGCTCGACCACGACAGCGGGCACATGGAGGGAAAGTGTCTGTCGGGGCGATTTGCCGGCCGTCCGCTCTCCACGCTCAGCGACACGCGAGGTGATGGAGCTGCTCGCCGAGCTGCAGCCATGACGGCGCGCCGGAAGCGGCCGTGATGGAAGCCTATCTCGATTGGCGCCTGCCGGGCTGGCGCGACCAGGAACTCGGAAGCGGACAGAGCGAGCGCGAGAGGCGGCGCCGTCGCGCGGGCAGCAACCGCATGAGCGCCGAGGAGGCTTATGCCGTGCTCGGCATCGGCCGCGACGCCAGTGAGGAAGACGTCAGGCAGGCGCATCGCCGGCTGATGATGAAGATGCACCCCGACCAGGGGGGATCGACCTACCTTGCGGCGCGAATCAATGAGGCCAAGGAGGTCCTGCTCGGCGGCAAGTGAGCGCGCCGGGCGGGCGGAAGCGTTCTAGTCTGAGCTCATCACCACGCAGTCGAGCGCGCGCTTTTTCAGCGTCGCGCAGGTGCGCTGAGCGTCGTCTTTCGAGAAGCCGGCAAACCGCGCCCGGTACCATTCCTGGTCGTCCTTCATGAAGGAGGCGGTAAAGGGCAGGTGGCCGTCGAGCAGATCGATGGCGCGCTGCTGCACCATGCCGAGCCGGTTCTCGGCGTCGGACTGGGACATGTAGGCCCCGACCTGGACGTGGTAGTCGCCGTTGTAGCGCACTGTCTTGCTTTGCCCTTGGGCGGCGACGAGGTTCGCTTTGAGCGGCAGATCGGGTTCGGCGATGTCGCCTTCGGCGCGCGCGGACGCAGTGGTGGGCGCCGGTGTGGCGGGCGCCAGCGCGAAGGCCGGCTTCTGCATGGCCGGCAGTTGCGGCGGAGGCGCACCCTCGAGCGAGGCCATCAACTGCGCCTGTGACGGCTTGGCGTCGGAGGCGGCGGCAAAATTCTTGTCGAGCAGGGCGCGCATGGCGGCGTCCCGCTGGCTGCCCGTCCGGCCGCCGAGCACAACCGCCACGAGGTGCTTGTCGCCGCGATGCACGGAGGTGGTGAGATTGAAGCCGCTGGCCCGGGTATAGCCGGTCTTGATGCCGTCGGTGCCCTTATAGCCGAACAGCAGTTTATTGTGGTTGCGGTACTGGCGGCCCTTGTAGGTGAAATAGCGCGTCTCGAACACGCTGTAATAATCGGCGCAGTCGTGGATCAGGTGGGCGGCGAGAATGGCCATGTCGCGCGCCGTGGTGACCTGCTCGTCGTTAGGCAGTCCCGAGGCGTTGCGGAAAACGGTGTTCATCATGCCGATTCGCCGGCCGGTGTCGGTCATCAGGCGGGCGAAGTTCTCCTCGGTGCCGCCCAGGTTCTCGGCGATCACGACGGCCGCGTCGTTAGCCGACTGGGTGACCAGGGCGCTGATCGCATCGCTGACCTTGATGGTCGTGCCCGGCTTGAGGCCGAGCTTGGTGGGCGCCTGGCTCGCGGCAAAGGGCGTTACGGCGAGGTCGGATTCGAGGGTGATGTTGCCGGCCCGCAAATAGCCGAACAGCACATAGAGGGTCATCATCTTGGTAAGCGAGGCCGGGTGGCGGGGCGTGTCGGCGGCCTGGGCATGGAGGATGGTGCCCGAGTTCATGTCGACGACGATGGACGCCGCGATCGATGGCGCGCTTGATTTTTTCTTGGCGGCGAGCGCGTGATCGGCCGGAACACCAGCCGCCGCGAGGACGAGCGGGAGGGCCAGCAGGATGCGCGCCGCGACGCGCATGTTCGGCCAACCAAGACGCTTAAGACTGTTCACCGGCCCCCAAAAAGGCTCGCGCCTTCCCCCCGCAGACATACCGTCCCCCGGCGCGATTTGCTCATCCCCTGCCGCAAATCGCGCCACGACGCCCTAAACTCGCCGACTTACATGGCGAGAACATGGCAAAGTCAATTGTGCGGATGAGGCTAAAATTCGAATGTTGCCAAAGTGTTAAGTTATGGTGTCGAGATTTATTGTGCAGTGCAAAAATTTTGGGTTGACCTTTTTTGTGCAACGCATATATATCCCTCGCGTTCGCAGCAATCGCGCAAACCCAATTCCGAGAAGAGGGCTCCCCATGCTCAAAGGTTTCGAAGAGTTTCAGAAAGTAGGCAAAGACGGCTTTGATGCGGCCGTCCGTTCGTTCGGAGAGGTGAACAAGGGTTTCCAGGCCATCGCCGCCGAGGTCACCGACTATTCCAAGAAGGCGTTCGAGGATTCCACCCGCGCTTTCGAGCAGCTGATCGGCGCCAAGTCGATCGAGCAGGCCGTCGAGATCCAGTCGCAATATGCCAAGAAGGCCTACGACACCTACGTCGCCGAGATGTCCAAGATCGGTGAGATGTATGTCGGCCTTGCCAAGGACGCCTATAAGCCGGTCGAGGCTGTGATGGCCAAGAAGGTCGCCTAACGGGCGTCTCCCAACCTCCATCTTTTTCCCAATGAAAAGACCCGGGCTGGCTCGGGTCTTTTTTTTTGCCGTTTTCCTGTCGGCAACTCACACTATGGTATGAAAGGGCAGGCGCCGCGATTTGCGGTCGGTTGCGCGATGCAGCTAGAATGGATGGCGACGGTCGACAGCAACGACCGCACGCCTTGGCAAATGAAAAACGACACGCCACATAGGGACTGACGATGGCGCGGAACGGCGATCCTCGCCGGGGCGATGACACCGGCACCCATATCACCACCAAGACGCGGCCGAAGACCAAGCGGCCGAGTCTGTACAAGGTGCTGCTGCTCAACGACGACTACACGCCAATGGACTTCGTCGTCTACGTGCTCGAGCGGTTCTTCAACAAGCCGCCCGAGGAGGCGACCCGCATCATGCTGCATGTCCATCAGAAGGGCGTCGGCATCTGTGGGGTCTACACTTACGAGGTCGCTGAGACTAAGGTAGCTCAGGTGACCAGCTTCGCGCGGCAGCACGAGCATCCGTTGCAGTGCACGATGGAGAAAGAGTGAGGATCTAAGTGGCTTCGTTTTCGACCAGTCTCGAGCAGGCTCTCAGGCGCGCTCTGCAATATGCCAACGAGCGCAGTCACGAATACGCGACGCTGGAGCATTTGCTCCTGTCGCTGATCGACGACCGTGACGCGGCGGCGGTCATGCGCGCCTGCGACGTCGACCTCGATCTTCTGCGCGACAAGCTCACCGGCTATATCGACAACGAGCTGTCCGGCCTGGTGCTGGACACCCATGGCGACGCCCAGCCGACTGCGGGCTTCCAGCGCGTGATCCATCGCGCCGTGGCCCATGTGCAGTCGTCGGGCCGCGAGGAAGTGACCGGAGCGAACGTGCTGGTCGCCATCTTCGCCGAGCGCGAGAGCCACGCCGCCTTCTTCCTGCAAGAGCAGCACATGACCCGCTTCGACGCGGTCAATTACATCAGCCATGGCATCGCCAAGCGCGGCGGCATGTCGGAGCCGCGCGCGGTGCGTGGCGTTGACGAGGACGCCGCGACGGTCGAGGGCGGCGAAGAGAAGAAGCGCGGCGCCGATGCGCTCGAGATCTACTGCATCAACCTCAACCAGAAGGCGCGTGCGGGCCGCATCGATCCGCTGATCGGCCGCGGGCCGGAGATCCAGCGCACCATCCAGGTGCTGTGCCGCCGCCAGAAGAACAACCCGCTGTTCGTCGGTGATCCCGGCGTCGGCAAGACGGCCATCGCCGAAGGCTTGGCGCGCCGCATCGTCATGGGCGACGTGCCGGAGGTGCTGGCCGATTCCACCATCTTCCAGCTCGACATGGGCGCGCTGCTCGCCGGCACCCGCTATCGCGGCGATTTCGAGGAGCGGCTGAAGGCGGTGATGCGCGAGATCGAGGCCTATCCCGGCGCCATCATGTTCATCGACGAGATCCATACGGTGATTGGGGCCGGCGCCACCTCGGGCGGCGCCATGGACGCTTCCAACCTGCTGAAGCCCGCGCTTCAGTCGGGTACGCTGCGCTGCATCGGCTCGACCACCTATAAGGAATACCGTCAGCATTTCGAGAAGGACCGCGCGCTGGTGCGGCGCTTCCAGAAGATCGACGTCAACGAGCCGTCGGTGCCTGATGCGATCGAGATCCTGAAAGGGCTTGAAGCCCTATTTCGAGGACTTCCACCGCGTGCGCTATACCAGCCAGGCGATCAAGTCGGCGGTCGAGCTGTCGGCCAAGTACATCCACGACCGCAAGCTGCCCGACAAGGCGATCGACGTGATCGACGAGACCGGCGCCTCGCAGATGCTGGTGCCGGAGCGGCAGCGGCGCAAGACCATCGGCGTCAAGGAGGTCGAGTCGACCATCGCCACCATGGCCCGCATCCCGCCCAAGACGGTGTCGAAGACCGATACCGAGGTGCTGCGCGCCATCGACCAGGATTTGAAGCGGGTGGTGTTCGGCCAGGACAAGGCGATCGAGGCGCTGGCCGCCGCGATCAAGCTGTCGCGCGCGGGTCTGCGCGAGCCCGGCAAGCCGATCGGCAGCTACATGTTCTCCGGCCCGACCGGCGTCGGCAAGACCGAGGTCGCGCGCCAGCTGGCGCTGCTGCTCGGGGTGGAGCTGCTCCGCTTCGACATGAGCGAATATATGGAGCGCCACACCGTGTCGCGGCTGATCGGCGCGCCGCCCGGCTATGTCGGCTTCGACCAAGGCGGCCTCCTGACCGACGGCATCGACCAGCACCCGCACTCGGTGCTGCTGCTCGACGAAATCGAGAAGGCGCATCCGGACCTGTTCAACATCCTGTTGCAGGTGATGGATCACGGCAAGCTCACCGACCATAACGGCAAGCGCGTCGACTTCCAGAACGTGATCCTGATCATGACCACCAATGCCGGGGCGAGCGATCTTGCCAAGGCGGCGATCGGCTTCAACCGCGCCAAGCGCCAGGGCGACGACGAGGAGGCGATCAACCGGCTGTTCTCGCCCGAGTTCCGCAACCGGCTCGACGCGGTCATCACCTTCGCCAATCTGCCGCCCGAGGTCATCGCCAAGGTGGTGGAGAAGTTCGTGTTCCAGCTCGAGGCGCAGCTCGGCGACCGCAACATCACCATCGAGCTCACGCCCGAGGCCAATGCCTGGCTGGCCGAGCGCGGCTATGACGACAAGTTCGGCGCCCGCCCGCTGGCCCGGGTGATCCAGGAGCACATCAAGAAGCCGCTGGCCGAGGAAATCCTGTTCGGCTCGCTGAAGGACGGCGGCATCGTGCGCGTGCTGGTCGAGGAGAAGGAAGGCGAGAAAATGCTCGGCTTCGAATATCTCAAGGCCGACACGCCGATCAGGCCGCGCGATCCCGAGGACGGCGATCCGGACGGCGACGGCCCCACGGGAAGTGGCCCGCAAGCTAAGGCGAAAGCCGGCACACCTAAGCCCCGCGTCAAGCGGGCGCAGCGCAAGCCGCGCGCCCGCCAGCGCAGCGTCGGCGCCAGTCTCGTGCCCAAGGTCCCCCTCGGCACGAAGTAGCTTTCACTCTCCTAGGAAGCACACGGTCATGGCCGGGCTTGTCCCGGCCATCCACGTTCTTGCATGCGCTACTTGATCCGGAAGTGGTTTCGGATCACTTCTCGGGTGACTCGCATCCTCGTCCTGCGGAGCGGCCGAAAGGCCGTGTCTCGAAGGATGAGGCCCGCGATCAGGCAGCCTCAGCGCTTTCGGATCTTATCCGCCGTGGCGGCGAGCTTGGCCTGGTCCTCCATCTTGCCGGCATGGGGCTTGAGCGTTTCGCCCGCTTTGCGCGGGAGGATGTGGACATGGAGGTGGAACACGGTCTGGCCGGCGGCCGCGCCGTTGAATTGCTGGATCAGCACGCCTTCGGCGCCCATCGCCTGCTGGATCTTCGGCGCGAGCTTCTGCACCACGGTCATGAGCTTGGCGAGGGCGGCGGGCGAGACGTCGAACAGGTCGCGCGCCTTGTCCTTGGTGATGACCAGCGCGTGGCCTTGCGTGCGCGGCATGATGTCGAGAAAGGCGAGGGTGTCCTCGTCCTCGTAGATCTTGTGACAGGGGATCTCGCCCCGCAGCATCTTGGCGAAGACATTGTTCTCATCGTAGGCCATCGCGCGCCTCTCGCTCGTCGGTATCATCGCCTGGCTTGACCGGGCGATGGAGTAATTGCCCTGGAAAATTATAGCGAAGCACCGGGGTTACTGGATACAAGCCTTCGCGGGCATGACAAGCGGCGTGCGGGTGCCGGTCGTCGCTTGATCGGCATCAAGGCCCTGACGCGTGCTAGTTTATAGTCGGGAGGGCGTTGCTCAGGTCTAAGTCACCCCAAGGAGAAGCCCATGTCTATGCTGAAAGTGATCGAGGTTTTATGCAAATCCGACAAGAGCTGGGAGGACGCCGCGCAGATCGCCGTGGCCCGCGCCAACGACAGCGTCCGCAATGTCCGCTCCATCTGGATCGAGAATTTCGAGGCCACGGTCGAGAAGGGCAAGATCAAGAAATACCGCATCAACGGCAAGATTTCCTTCGTGCTCGAGGGCTAGCTTCTAGGCGCGCTTGAAGGGCGCTTCCTCGGTGAGGAGGGCGGCCTCGCGCGCGACGGTCCGGCGCTCGCGCTTCAGATAATCGGCGACGGCGTGGCGCAAGCCGGGATCGGCGATGTCGTGGGCGCTATAGGTCTCGCTCGGGAGATAGCCGCGGGCGAGCTTGTGCGCTCCTTGCGCGCCGGCTTCGACCCGCGCGAGCTGGTGCCGAATTGCGAATTCGATGGCCTGATAGTAACAGATCTCGAAATGCAGGAAGGGGTGGTCCTCGATACCGCCCCAATAGCGGCCATACAGCGTGTCGCGGCCGATGACGTTCAGGGCGCCGGCGACATAGCGCCCCGACCGCTTGGCGAGCACCAGCAGAAACCGATCGGCCATGGTCTCGCCGAACAGGCTGAAGCACGTCCTGGTGAGATAGGGCGAGCCCCATTTGCGCGAGCCGGTGTCCATGTAGAAGGCGAAGAACGCGTCCCAATGGGCTTCGGTGAGATCGCGCCCGGTCACCCATTCGATCTCGATCCCGCCGCTCAGCGCCTCGCGCCGTTCTTTGCGGATCGCCTTGCGCTTGCGTGAGACGAGCGCGTCGAGGAAATCGTCGAAGCTGCGATAGCCCTCGTTCTGCCAATGGAACTGCTGGTCGGTCCGCTGGAGGAAACCCAGCTCGCCGGCAAGCTGCCATTCATCGCGCGTGAGGAACGTGACGTGCAGCGAGGACACGCCGAGCCGGCCGGTGACCTGCATGGCGGCTTGCAACAACAGAGCTTCGCGTTGGCGCGGGTCGGCGCAAGCAGGCACCAGCAGCCGCTTGCCGGTGACCGGGGTGAATGGAACGGCCGCTTGCAGCTTGGGATAATAGCGGCCGCCGGCGCGCATATAGGCGTCGGCCCAGCCATGATCGAACACATACTCGCCTTGCGAGTGAGATTTGAGATAGCAGGGCATGCAGCCGAGCAGCGCACCCGATCCGTCCTCGAGCAGGAGGTGCTGCGGCAGCCAGCCGGTCTCCGCGGTGGCCGAGCCGCTCTCTTCCAGCGCCTTTAGAAAAGCATGCGAAATGAATGGGTTATCAGGGCCCGCGCAAGCGTCCCAATCGGCGGCAGGCAGGTCGGCGATGCGCGAGGCGACGCGCAGCAGGACTGGCTCGCCCGGGCTTGCGCCCGGCGCGGAGGTCGGAGACTGTTCGATGTCGCCCAAGGCTACGGCCTAATCCCTTCGAAGATCATGGCGTCGGCATAGCGCAACGCGCGCTCGCGCTGCTCCGGCGAACGCACCGTCCAGGTCAACAGCGGCAATCCGAACAGCCGCGCGATGAGCGGTGCGAGCGCCGGCAGCGCCTCGATATCGTAGGCGATGAAGTTGGGCCAGGCGATGGCGGCGGTGAGCAGGTTACGCATGGCAAGCCGCTGCCACAGCTTCAGCTGCGACCAATAGCTCGCATCGTCGAACCGATCGGCGACCAGGCCGCGCGGGAGCAGGGGCGCCGCCTGGCGAAACGCCGCCAGCGAATACGGGTCGAACGACATCACCGCCACGGGCCCGGGATAGGACGCGAGCATGTGTGGCGATGTTCGCCTCGAACTTGCCGTCGCGTGACCAGGTGCTCTTCACTTCGAGCACGAGCGGCACGTGACCGTTGACGAGAGCAAGCAGCGCCGGAAACGAGAGGATGTTGTCCTCACTGTTGCGCAAAGAAATGCGCGACAAGGCGTCGGCGCTGTGAGCGGCGACCGGACCGGATTCCGCGGTCAGCCGGTCGAGTGTGTCATCGTGAAAGACGACCGGCATATTATCCGCGGCGCATTGCAGGTCGACCTCGACGGCATAGCCCGCACCCATGGCGGCTCTGACCGAAGAGGCGCTGTTCTCGACGATGCCTTTGGCCGCGTCGTGCAAGCCGCGATGGGCGATCGGCCGCTTCAACCAATAAAGTTCGGCCATGTGAGGCCTTCAGGCAGGAGGGCCTAGTCTACCGCGAAGATGGCGTCGATCTCCACGGCGGCGTTGAGCGGCAGACTGGCGCATCCGATGGCGATGCGGGTGTGAAGCCCCTTGTTGCCGAGGATTTCGACCATCAGCTCGGAGGCGGCATTGAGCACCTTGGGATGGTCGGCAAAGCCGGGCGTGGCGCTGACGAAGCCGTTCAGGCGCAGCAATTGCACGATGCGGTCGAGATCGCGCAACGCCGCCTTGGCCTGGGCGAGGATATTGATGGCGCATAGTCGCGCGGCCTCTTGCCCCTGGCTCAGCTCGACATCGGCGCCGAGCTTGCCGGCAACGGCGATGGCGCCGTCTTTGAGGGGTAACTGGCCGGACACGAACAGCTGGCCGTTGAGGTGAAGATAGGGCACGTAGGAGCCGATCGCCGCCTTGGCCTCGGGGATAACGAGGTCGAGCGCCTTCAGCCGTGCTTCGATCTCTCCCGCCATGTCGCCTCCAATCGCCGCCAAGCGCCTGTCATAGAGTATCAAACCATTGAGCAAATCTGCCCGTCCCGCAAGCGGCGCACCCCTGCCGGGGCCTCTTGTCCGGCGTAGCGGTTGGTGCGAAAAACGCCTAGCGTCGGTCGGATTGCGGCCGCGGACCGAGGAAAAGCGAGAGGGCATGGTCGAGTTTTTCCAGCGTTTAGCATATGGGCTGGTCGTCGGCGCGCTGCTCGGGGGGGCGTTCACCGGTCAGGCCCATGCGCTTGCGGCGAAAGAGCCGAACAAGCTGGCGGCGCATCGCGCCATTTACGAGATGACCCTCGACGACGCCCGCTCGGCGTCGGGCATCACCGGCATCGACGGCCGCATGGTGTTCGAGTTCACCGGCTCCGAATGCGACGGCTATTCGCTCAATATGCGCATGGTCACGCAGATGACCAACTCCCAAGGCCAGACCAACCTCACCGATCTCAGGTCCTCGACCTGGGAGCAGGGTGACGGACAGAAATTCCGCTTCCAGTCGGCGCAATACCTGAACGACAAGCTCGGCGACGTCACCATGGGTCGAGCGGTGCGCGAGACCCCACAGGAAGTGGTCAAGGTGAAGCTCAGTCAGCCCGCCAACGCGGAGCTCGATCTGTCGGGACCGGTGCTGTTTCCGACCCAGCACAGCCTTGCTCTGATCGATGCGGCCAGGGCCGGGCGCACCCTGTTTCAGGCCCGCATCTATGACGGCTCCGAGAAGGGACGGAAGGTCTACGACACGACCGCGTTCATCGGCACCATGGTCGGGCCCGGCGCCGACGGCACGCTCGAGGCCGCGGCCAAAGACAAGGGATTGGGCGAGCTTGCCTCATGGCCGGTGTCGATCGGCTATTTCGAGCCCAAAGGCGGCGATCTGATTCCGAGCTACCAAATCGACTTTCGGCTCTACGAGAACGGCGTCAGCCGCGAGCTGTTCATCGACTACGGCGACTTCTCGATTCACGGCACGCTGACCGCGCTCGAATATCTCAAAGCCCCAGCGTGTAGCGGCAAGCCGCAGACGTCCTTAACGCTGCCCCGGGTCGTTCGAACAGGCCAAAGGCTCGGTTCCCGGTGCGGCCACGAGCCCACTTTGGGCGCGGCCATCGTGGAATTTCCGTATTTCCCGGCGGGTTTGCCAGCTCATCTAAAGAAATTGGTTACAGGTTTACGGTGAAATCGGCGCGCCGCGGAGGATGGGAGCGAACCACTATGTTTTGGAGGGTCAGACCAGCTCCGAGCACCATGGCGCATTACCATGAGTTCGCCCATCATGGGCCGACAGAGTCGCCAGGGCCGAGGCCAATGACGAAGACCGTGCTGATCGTCGAGGACAACGAGCTCAACATGAAGCTGTTCCACGACCTGCTCGATGCCCATGGCTACAAGACGATTCAGACGCGGAACGGCATGGAGGCGCTGGCGCTCGCCCGCGAGCATCGTCCCGGATCTCATCCTGATGGACATCCAGCTTCCCGAGGTGTCGGGGCTCGAGGTGACCAAATGGCTGAAGGAGGACGATCAGCTCCGGCAGATTCCGGTGGTTGCGGTCACCGCGTTCGCCATGAAGGGTGACGAGGAGCGCATCCGCGAAGGAGGCTGCGAAGCCTATATCTCCAAGCCGATCTCCGTGACGATGTTCCTCGACACGGTCAGGCAGTTCATCGGCGAGGCGCGGTAGGCAGCCATGACCGCACGCGTTCTCGTCGTCGACGATGTCGACGCCAATGTGAAGCTTCTCGAAGCGCGGCTGACGGCCGAGTATTTCGAAGTGCGCACGGCGCGGAGCGGCCCCGAGGCGCTGCATATCTGCGCGCGGGAGCGGGCCGATGTCGTTCTGCTCGACATCATGATGCCGGGCATGGACGGGTTCGAGGTCTGCCGGCGGCTGAAGGCCGAGCCGCGCACGCAGCATATTCCGGTGATCATGGTCACGGCGCTCGACCAGCCCTCCGACCGGGTCAAGGGGCTGGAAGCCGGCGCCGACGATTTCCTCACCAAGCCGGTCGACGACATCGCCCTGATCACGCGGGTGAAGAACGTCGCGCGGCTGAAAATGCTCACCGACGAGATGCTGATGCGCGCCTCGACCGAGGAGCAGATGGGCTTGACCGCGACCTTCGGGATCAGGCTCGATCAGCTCGGGCGCGGCGGACGCATTCTGCTGGTCGAGGATCGCGACCGTTCCGCCGAGCGCATCGTCGATGCGTCTCAAGGAAGAACACCAGATCGAGCGCGAGACCGATCCGTCCCGCGCCCTGTTGCAGGTTCCCGACGGCAATTTCGATCTGATGATCGTCAGCCTGAGCCTGGAAAACGCCGATGGCTTGCGGCTGTGCTCGCAGGTTCGCTCGCTCGACCGTACGCGCCATCTGCCGATCATGATCATCGTCGAGCCTGGCGACGACGCCAAGCTGCTCAGGGGCCTCGACATGGGCGTGAACGACTACATCGTCCGCCCGGTCGACCCCAACGAGCTGCTGGCGCGCGTGCGCACCCAAGTCAAGCGCAAGCGCTACACCGACTATCTGCGCATGCGGCTCGAAGAGACGGTCGAAATGGCCATTCTCGACCCGCTCACGGCGCTCCACAACCGCCGCTATATGACCAGCCACTTGAAGACGCTGTTTGACGAGTCCGCGCAACGCGGCAAACCGCTCTCGGTGCTGTTGCTCGACATCGACTATTTCAAGGCGGTCAACGACAGCTATGGCCACGACGTGGGCAATTCAGTGTTGCGGGAGTTCGCCGCGCGCATGCGCCGCAATATCCGCGGCATCGACCTGGCCTGCCGTCTCGGCGGCGAGGAATTCGTCGTGGTGATGCCGGACACCGACCTCGCCAAGGCCTATCTGGTGGGCGAGCGGCTGCGTCAATGCATCGCCGCCGCTCCGTTCTATGCCGGCGAGCGGATCGGCACGCTCGAAGTGACGGCAAGCGTCGGCGTCGCCGCGCTCGAATTCGCCGACGATACGCCTGAGCTCATTCTGAAGCGTGCCGATCAGGCGCTCTACTGCGCCAAGCGGGACGGCCGCAACCGGGTTGTTGCCGACGCGGCCTAATCGCGGCACGCGCGAGGCCGAGCGAATCACTTAAGCCCAAATTTGTGCGCCGAACGGTTGGCCAGGCTGCCTTGTTACTTGAGGTGGCACCTGAGCGTTTAACCTTAAGGCTTTACAATGCCTCATATTTTATCGTATTAAGCGCATTAATAGGGTTGATTTTAGCCCGGTTATGCCTGTTTATGGTGTGACTGTCGGGTACGAATTTCGACGGGGAGGCATAGGGGTAGGGGGTCTCGTGCGCGATTTTCAGCGCGTCTCCACATCCGGTTTCCCTTGTCATTGAGATAACCCTGCGGAGTGCTCAGGTCCGCCGCATCTCCTGGGTCCGTAGGGTTCGGCTGGCCGGAGCGCAGTTGAGTGGCCTCCTCGTTAGCGCTGCGCTTCGGCCGGCCACCCAAATAGCCTCGCGAGGCCGCGAGGCCTCGACGATCGGACCAGCGAAATGGTCCAATTTCCTATTTGATTTTGGATTCCTTGAATTCGACGTGCTTGCGCACGACCGGATCGTATTTCTTGAAGACCAACTTCTCGGTCTGATTGCGCGGGTTCTTCTTGGTCACGTAGTAAAAGCCCGTGCCGGCGGTGCTCACGAGCTTGATCTTCTGGGTGACGGGCTTAGCCATCTCAGTCCTCGATAGTCTGAATGCAAATTTGGCCGGACCCTACTCGCTCGGGCCCGGAAGTCAAGGCGGCGCGGGGCGGATGGGCGCTAGGTCGGGTCGGCGTCGAAGCCCGCCACCATTTCGTCTTCGCCATCGGGGTCGAAGCCGTGCATCAGCAGGGCCCATTGCAGGGCGACCAGCGCGCCCTTGACCACCGGCAGCACCAGCAGCGTGAGAATGACCGTCAGCGGCAGCCATAGCGCCGCATGCAGCCAAAGGGGCGGGCGGTAGGCCATCTCCACGGCGAGCACCAGGCTGACCACGACGTGGCCGACGATCACGATGGTGAAATAAGGCGGCGCGTCGTCGGCGCGCTGATGATGCAGCGCCTCGCCGCACTGGGGGCAGTGGTCGGCCACCTTGAGATAGCGCCGGAACATCGAGCCCGCACCGCAGGCCGGGCATTTGAGCGCCGCGCCCCGCAGCAGCGAGCCGAAAATCGGCCGCTCGCCTTGCGATCTGCCCTCCAATTGGTGGACGCCGGTCATATTCTGCATCACTCGATCCTTACGGCCCGGGGGTCTAGCGGCGCTTGCGCGGGCCGCCGCGCTTAGGCCCAATTGGCTTGCTTTTGTAGCGTTGGGCCCGCCCCTTGTCACTCGGCCGGCCAGCGCCTTTTGGTCGCGCGCCGATGGAGCGCCCCTCGCTCAGCATTTCGAACCGCAGCGCGCCGGCGCTCGGGATGGCCTCGACCAGCCGCACCTCGACCGGATCGCCGAGCCGGTAGGCCAGCCCCGTGTCCTCGCCGACCAGCGCCTGCCGCGACTCGTCGTGGAAGAAATATTCGTGCCCGATCGACGAGGCCGGGACGAACCCGTCGGCGCCGGTCTCGGTGAGCTTGACGAACAGGCCGGTACGCACCAGCCCCGAGACGCGCGCCGGGAACTTCGCGCCGATGCGGTCGGCAAGATAAGCGGCGATCAGGCGGTCGGCCGTCTCCCGCTCGGCCGCCATGGCCCGGCGTTCGGTATCGGAGATGCTTTGCGCGATCTCGCCGAGCGCCGCGATCTCGGCATCGGTCAGACCGTCATTGCCGAAACCCAGCGCCCGCACCAAAGCGCGGTGGACGATGAGGTCGGCATAACGGCGGATCGGCGAAGTGAAATGCGCGTAACGGCGCAGGTTCAATCCGAAATGGCCGTAATTGCCGGGATGGTATTCGGCCTGCGCCTGGCTCCGCAAGACGACCTCGCCGACCAGCTCCGCGGTCGGGGTGGCGCGGGTGTCGGCCAGTATGCGGTTGAACTGGGCGGGCTTGAGCGTGCCCGATTTCGGCAGCTTGATTCCGATCGTGTCGAGGAATTCGCCGAGTGCGGCGAGCTTCTCCTTCGACGGGCTGTCATGCACGCGGTAGATCAGCGGCGTTCGCTTGGCCTCCAGCGTCTCGGCGGCGGCGACATTGGCGGCGATCATGAATTCCTCGATCAGGCGGTGGGCATCCAGCCGCGGGAGGGCTCGCCACGCCGCGCACGCGGCCTCGGTCGTCGAGCAAGATCTTGCGTTCCGGCAGATCGAGATCGAGCGGCCCCCGCTCGGTGCGCGCCAGCACGAGGCTGGCATAAGCGCCCCATAGCGGCCTGAGCACGGTGTCGAGCAGGGGACCGGTGGTCTCATCGACCCGGCCGTCGATCGCGGCTTGCGCCTGCTCGTAGGTGAGGCTCGCGGCCGACCGCATCAGGGCGCGGAGGAAGCGGTGACCGCGTTTTCTGCCGTCCTTGTCGTAGGTCAGCCGGACCGCCAGGCACGGCCTCGGCTCGTTCTCGATCAGCGAGCAAAGATCGTTGGAGATACGCTCCGGCAGCATCGGCACGACGCGGTCGGGGAAATAGACCGAATTGCCGCGCTTGCGCGCCTCCTTGTCGAGCGCGCTTCCGGGCCGGACATAGGAGGCGACGTCGGCGATGGCGACGATCACCACCCAGCCGCCGCGATTGCCAGGATCGGGGTCGGCTTCGGCCCAGACCGCGTCGTCATGGTCGCGGGCGTCCGAAGGATCGATGGTGACCAGCGGGAGGTGCCTGAGATCCTCGCGGCGCTTGAGATCGGGCTCCGTGGCGGTCTTCGCCTCGGCCAGGACATTGTCCGGGAAAGCGTCGGGGATGCCGTGGGCATGCACCGCGATGAGGCTCGTCATCTGCTGCGCTTCGGGATTGCCCAGCCGCTCGAGCACGCGCGCCGTCTGCACGCCCACGCGCGAGGAGCGGCTGAACTCGAAGCGAACCAGCTCGCCGTTCTCCGCCTCGCTGGTGCTGCCGCGCGGCACCGGCCATTCTTTGAGCTGCTTGCGGTCGACGGGATCGATCACGCCCGCACCGCCGGGGAGTGCGCGGAAGATTCCCAGCATGGGCCGACCGGCGCGCGCCAGGCGTTTGATGGTCCTGGCCTGATAGGGGAAGTCGGCATCGGCGCCGAGGGCCGTGATGCGCGCCAGCACGCGGTCGCCGATGCCCGCGACCGGGCCGGCCTCGCGTTTGCTTTCGGTCATCAGGATGCGCGGTGCCGGGCCGTGCTGCTCGTCCCATGATGCGGGCCGGGCGATGAACTCGCCATCGGCGTCGCGGCTCACGATCTCGATCACGGTCACCGGCCCCAGGACGTCGGGCCGGCTCAGCTTGCGGCGTGAGCCGGCGATCATCCCGTCATCGGCCATCTCGCGCAGCAGCGCTTTGAGCGCGATCCGGTCGCTGCCCTTGACACCGAAGGCGCGCGCGATCTCGCGCTTGCCGGCCTCACCGGTGGCGGTGGCGAGAAAGTCGAGAATTTGCTGCTTGGAGGGAAGCCTGCCCACAGTCTTGCTGCGCGCACCCCCCTTAGATTTCGCCACGGGCGCCGCTCAGCCTGCCGTCTCCTCGACGGCCTCTTTGTTGCTCTTTCCGCTCTTGCGCGCGGGCTTCGCCGGCTTCCTGGCCGGCTTCTTCTTGGCAGGCGTTTTTGCGGCGGGGCCCTTGGCGCTCCGGGCGGCGATCAGCTCCACGGCTTCCTCCACCGTGACCTGCTCCGGCTCGCGGTCCTTGGGCACGGTGGCGTTGACCTTGCCATGTTTCACGTAAGGTCCGTAGCGGCCGGTCAGGATCTGGATCTTGCCGCCGAGAGCCGGGTGGTCGCCGAGCTCCTTGATGACGCTGGCGCCGCGCGGGGCGCGCGATGATGCCGCCTTCTCGGCGAGAAGGCTCACGGCACGATTCAAGCCGACCTCGAACACCTCGTCGGGCGTGCTCAGGCTGGCATATTTGCCGTCGTGGCGGATAAAGGGTCCGAAGCGGCCAAAGCCGGCCACGATCGGCTCGCCCGACTCGGGATGCAACCCGATCTCGCGGGGGAGCGCCAGAAGCTTGAGCGCGTGCGCAAAGTCGACGCTGTCGGGCTCGGTGCCCTTCGGGATCGAGGCGCGTTTGGGCTTCTCTTTGCCATTCTGCTCGCCAAGCTGGACGTAGGGACCGAAGCGGCCGGTGCGAAGGGTCACATCCAAGCCGGTCTCGGGATCGGCGCCCAGAACCTTGGCTTCGGCCAAGGCAGTCGCCTTGTCGCCGGTGTCGGCAAGCTGACGGGTGAAGCGGCAGTCGGGATAGTTGGAGCAACCGATGAACGCGCCGAACTTGCCGACCTTGAGGCTCAGGCGTCCGGCGCCGCAGGACGGGCAGGCCCTGGGATCGCCGCCGGTGCCTTGATCGGGAAAGATGTGCGGCCCGAGCAGATCGTTGAGAGCGTCAAGCACTTGGGTGATGCGCAAATCGCCGATGTCGTTCACGGCGCCGATGAACTCGCGCCAGAAGTCGCGCAACACGTCCTTCCATTCGAGCTGGCCGGCGGAAATGAGGTCGAGCTTCTCCTCCAGGTCGGCGGTGAAGTCGTATTCGACGTAACGGCTGAAGAAGCTCTCGAGGAAGGCGGTGACCAGGCGGCCCTTGTCCTCGGGGTAGAGCCGTTTCTTGTCGATCCGCACATAATCGCGTTCGCGCAGCACGTTGAGGGTCGAAGCATAGGTCGACGGCCGGCCGATGCCGAGCTCTTCCATCTTTTTGATCAGCGTCGCTTCGCTATAACGGGGCGGCGGCTCAGTAAAATGCTGCTTCGCTTCGATCTGGCGGGGGTTGAGCGCATCGCCCGTGGTAAGCGCGGGCAGGGCGCCATCCTCGCCGACCGCGTCGTCGAGCCCCTCCTCGTAGATCTTGAGGAAGCCGTCGAAGCGAATGACCGAGCCGGTGGCCCTCACGCCGTAAGGTTTGCCGTCCTTGCCGACGACATCGATCTCGGCGGTGGTGCGCTCGATCTCGGCGCTCGAGGCCTGGCTCGCCAGCGTCCGCTGCCAGATCAGCTTGTACAGCTTGGCGGCGTCCGGATCGAGATAGCGGGCGACCTTGTCCGGCTCCTTGGTGAAGTCGGTCGGCCGAATGGCTTCGTGCGCCTCTTGCGCGTTCTTGGCCTTGGCCTCGTATTGGCGCGCGGAGGAGGGCACATAGCGGTCGCCATAGAGCTTGGTGACGAGGCGGCGCACGGAAGCGACCGCCTCGGGCACGATCTGCACGCCGTCGGTGCGCATATAAGTGATGAGACCCTCGGCCTCGCCGCCCATATCGACACCCTCATAGAGGCGCTGCGCGAGCTGCATGGTGTGGCGCGGCGAAAAGCCGAGCTTGCGCGAGGCCTCCTGTTGCAGCGTCGAAGTGGTGAACGGCGCGGCAGGGTTGCGGCGCTGCGCCTTGCTTTCGACGGTTGAGACCGTGAAGCGTCCGCTTTCGAGCGCGGCTTTCAGCCGTTCGGCCGTCGCCTGATCGGGGATGTCGAACTTTTCCAGCTTCTTGCCGTCGGCGGCGACGAGCCGCGCCGAGAAGGTCTCGTTCTTGGCGGTGCCAAGTTCGGCCAGGATGGACCAATATTCCTGCGCCCTGAATTTTTCGATCTCGAGCTCGCGGTCGCAGACCAGTCGGAGCGCCACCGATTGCACCCGGCCGGCCGAGCGGGCGCCCGGCAATTTCCGCCACAGCACCGGGGAAAGCGTGAAGCCCACCAGATAGTCGAGCGCGCGGCGGGCGAGATAGGCGTTGACCAGCGGCCCGTCGATGGTGCGCGGGTGGCGCATCGCTTCGAGCACGGCCTCTTTGGTCACGGCATTGAACACCACCCGCTCGACCGGTATGCCGCCCAGGACCTTCTTGCGGTCGAGCACCTGGAGGACATGCCAGGAAATGGCCTCGCCCTCGCGGTCGGGGTCGGTCGCCAAAATCAGCTTGCTTGCCCCTTTGAGCGCTTTGGCAATCTCGTCGAGCCGTTTGGCTGCCTTGGGCTCGACGTCCCACAGCATCTCGAAGTCGTTGTCCGGCAGGACCGAGCCGTTCTTGGAGGGCAGATCGCGCACGTGTCCGTACGAGGCGATCACGTGGTATCCGGGCCCCAGATACTTGTTGACGGTCTTTGCCTTGGCGGGCGATTCGACGATGACGATGTTCATTGAGACGTTCCTAGCCGCGCAAATTGCGTCCGGCTGAGGGCGGGGGGCCCGAGGGGGACCCTGGTGATATGCCCGGAAAATGGTGTCTGAGGCCCTAACTGTCAAATCCAGGCCACCCCGGTTGACAACTTATAGGGGTGTAGACTAACTACAACAACCTTAAGCTGTTAATCGTGTCCATGTCTTTGGAGGGGCCACCGCCGCGGAAATCAAGGGGTTTCCGGCGGGGCTGGGGACCAATCGGCGCGAGAACAAGGCAGTACAGAATGGCAGGGACGCGCGCCCGGCCTCCAGCAGGAAGTGCTAGCCCAGCGAGTGCCGGGCCAGAACTCACACGCCAGGAGGCCGCCGAATATATCGCCTCGTTGCTCGAGGGGCTGAGGGTGGTGGCCAGCAGCGGCCATATGCCCTTTCTTGCCTATCTCATCAATGTTGCGCTTGAAGAAGCCAATAGCGAGAAGAGCAATCGCGACTGAAGGGCTTCGACTCGTCACAGCCTCAGGGACACAAGCTGCTGTCCGTGGCGTTGGAGTCGGCCGGCGAGATCGAGCTCGAGCAGCACGATATGAACCTTCCGGGTGGCGACGCCGGTGGCGCGGATCAGCTCGTCAATATCGACGGGACTCGGCCCAAGGGCGCTGACGACCAGTTCGCGTTCGCTGGGGCGGATGTCGGGCAGCGGTTCGGGGATGCGGTGTTCGTCGGCGGCGGCAAGCTCGATCGGCGGCGGGACAGGCGGGCGGCCCAAGATCGGCGCAAGCGTCTCCAGAATGTCGTTGACGCTCGTGACCAGGGCTTGCTTCAGAAGATTATTGGTGCCGGCAGAGCGTGGATCGAGCGGACTGCCGGGGACGGCGAAAACCTCACGCCCTTGCTCACCGGCGAAGCGCGCGGTGATCAGGGAGCCCGAACGCTCCGCCGCCTCGATCACCACGACGCCGAGCGAGATGCCCGAGATCAGGCGGTTGCGGCGGGGAAAATCCTTTCCGCGCGGAGAGAAGCCGGGCGACCGCTCGCTGACGAGAAGCCCGCGCTCGCCGATCGCTTGCTGCAAGTCGTCGTTCTCGGGCGGATAGACAATGTCGATGCCGCCGGCAAGCACGGCGATGGTGCCATGGTCGAGCGCGGCAAGATGCGCCGCCGTGTCGATGCCGCGGGCGAGGCCCGAGGCGATGACGAAGCCCTCGAGTGCGAGTTCGGTGGCGATCTGGCGGGTGAATTTCTGGCCGACGGCAGAGCCGTTGCGGGCGCCGACAATGGCGACGATGGGGATGTCGGCGAGGTCGAGCCGGCCTTTGACGTAGAGCAGGGGCGGCGGCGCGTCCACTTGGGCGAGCGCCGGCGGATAGCCCGGCTCGCCGATGGCGACCAGGCTTGCCCCGAGGCTTTCGGCGCGTTCAAGCTCGGCTTCGGCTTCGGCCTCGGTGGAGAGGCGAATGTCGTGGCGGCCGCCGCGCCGCGACAGCGCGGGGAGCGCGGCGATGGCGGCTTCCCCGCCGCCGAATTCGTTGACCAGAGCGCGGAAGGTGGCAGGCCCGACATTCTCGCTTCTGATCAGTCTGAGCCAGGCGAGACGCTGATGACGGTTGAGCCGCGTCGAGGGTTTGGCCGCGGTCGAGGCCTTAGAGCTTCGTTTCGCCAATGCGCGCCTCCTCGCCTCGCGCCAGTCGCTCGATATTCGGGGCGTGGCGGATATAGAGCAGGACGGTGAGCAGCAGCGCGAGGGCCGCGAGAGGCCATTGTCCCGTCACGGCCAACATGAGGACGCTGGCGCCGCTTGCCACCAGTGCGGCAAGAGAGGAGTAGCGCGTGGCGAAGGCGACGAGGAGCCAGGCCGCGGCGAACAGAGCGGCGGCCGGCCAATACAGTCCGAGCAGGACACCGATATAGGTGGCAACCCCTTTGCCGCCGCGGAAGCCGAGCCAGACCGGATAGAGATGACCCAGAAAGGCGCCGAGGCCGGCGAGCATGGCCGCATAGGGTCCGAAATGCGACCCTAGCCACACGGCGGCGGTACCCTTCAGCAGGTCGAGCAGCAGCGTGAGCGCGGCGAGGGGCTTGTTGCCGGTGCGCAAGACATTGGTCGCGCCGATATTGCCGGAGCCGATCTGGCGCAGATCGCCGAGCCCGGCGAACTTGGCAAGGAGCAGCCCGAACGGGATTGAACCGAGCAGATAGCCGCCCGCAAAGCTGACCAGGCAGAGGGCGAGGAGGAGCGGAAGGAGGTTTTCCCAAGCCTCAGAAGGCGGCATCGATCACCCTCTTCGAACGCGGCAACGCTAATCAGCGTAGTTGTAGACCGGGCGTCCGGCAACGACGGTTAGAAGGGCGCGGCCCTGAAGTCGTGCCGAGTTCGAACGGCGTATTCTTGGATTTCGAGCGCAGCCGCTCGGGTTCGACGACCCAGGGCGTATCGAGGTCGATCAGCACGAGATCGGCCGGCGTTCCTTCGGCGAGGCGTCCGCCGCCGATTCCGAGCAGTCGTGCCGGATTGGTCGTCAGCGCCTTGAGGAGCTGGAGCAGCTCGACATCCCCGTTGTGATAAAGCTGAAGCGCCGCGCCGAGCAGGGTCTCGAGGCCGGCGGCGCCGTCGGCGGCCTCGGCAAAGGGGCGGCGCTTGCCTTCCGTGCCGCGGGGATCGTGGGCCGAGACGATCACGTCGATATCGCCGCTGGCCACACCCTCGACCATGGCGCGGCGGTCGTCTTCCGAGCGCAGCGGCGGCTTCATTTTGAAGAAGGTGCGGTAGGGGCCGATATCATTCTCATTGAGCGTGAGGTGGTTGATGGACACGCCGCAGGTGACGGGCAGGCCCATGAGCTTGGCGGTGCGGATAATGTCGAGGGAAGCGCGGCACGAAATTTGGCCGGCGTGATAGCGCCCGCCGGTGAGCTCGACCAAGCGAATGTCGCGCTCCAGCATGATGGTCTCGGCGGCGGACGGGCTGCCGCGCAGGCCGAGCCTAGTCGCCACCTCGCCCTCGTTCATCACGCCGTCTTGGGCGAGCGTGGGATCCTCGAGGTGATGCACGATCAGCGCGCCGAAATCCTTGGCGTAGGCCAGCACGTTGCGCATGACCTTGGCGCTGGCGAGGCTTGACTTGCCGTTGGCGAAGGCGATGGCGCCGGCATCGCTCAACAGGCCGATCTCGCTCATCTCCTCGCCCCTGAGGCCCTTGGTCATGGCCGCCATGGGATGGACATGGACCAGCGCGGTATCGCGCGCCCGCCTCAGGATGAAATCGACCAGCGCCACGTCGTCGATCACCGGATCGGTATTGGGCATGCAGACGATGGTGGTGACGCCGCCCGCGGCAGCGGCGCGGCTGGCGGTGGCCAGCGTCTCGCGGTGTTCGTGGCCGGGCTCGCCGGTAAACACCATCATGTCGATCAGGCCGGGCGCCAGCACGCGGCCGTCGCAATCGACGATCTGGGCGTCGCCGACATTGTCCGCGGTGACGTGCGGCCCGACATCGGCGATGAGGTCGCCGCTGACCAGCACGCCGCCGCGCTGATCGAGGCGCGAGGCCGGATCGATCAGCCGGGCATTGACGAACGCCAGGGCGGAGGAGGGCGAGCGCTGGTCCGAGGTCGACTGCATGGCCATCACCGGTTCGGCAGGTGGCGGGCCAAGGCCTGGAGCACCGCCATGCGTACCGCCACGCCCATCTCCACCTGCTCGCGGATGACGCTGCGTGCATCGTCGGCGACATTGGAGTCGATCTCGACGCCGCGATTCATCGGGCCTGGATGCATGACCAAGGCATTCGGCTTGGCGCGGGCGAGCTTGTCGTAGTCGAGGCCGAAATAGTGGAAATATTCGCGCTGGCTGGGCACCAGGCTCGATGTCATGCGCTCGCGCTGGAGCCTGAGCATCATGACGATGTCGGCGTCGGCCAGACCCTCGCGCATCGAGGTATAGACCTCGACGCCAAGCCGCTCGATACCGGAAGCGAGCAAGGTGGAGGGCGCCACGACGCGCACCCGGGCGCCGAGCGCGTTGAGCAGCAGGATATTGGATCGCGCCACGCGCGAATGAAGGATGTCGCCGCAGATGGCGACGATGAGGCCTTCGATGCGGCCTTTGTGACGGCGGATGGTGAGCGCGTCGAGCAGCGCCTGGGTGGGGTGCTCGTGGCTGCCGTCGCCGGCATTGATGACCGAGCAGTCGACCTTCTGCGACAGCAGTTCGACCGCGCCGGCGGCGTGATGGCGCACCACCAGCAGGTCCGGGCGCATGGCGTTGAGCGTCACCGCCGTATCGATCAAGGTCTCGCCCTTCTGCACCGAGGAGGTGCTGACCGACATGTTCATCACGTCGGCGCCCAGCCGCTTGCCGGCAAGCTCGAACGAGCTCTGGGTCCGGGTCGAGGCCTCGAAGAACAAATTGATCAGCGTGCGGCCGCGCAAATCGTCGCGTTTCTTGTCGATTTGCCGGCCGAGCTGGGCGGCCTGCTCGGATAGATCAAGCAGCGCCGTGATCTCGGCGCGCGAAAGACCTTCGATTCCAAGAAGATGGCGGTGAGGAAAGGAGGAGGTCGGAGCTTCGGCCGCTAACGTCATCAAAGGCGACTGTATAAGCCTGCCGGAGAGATGCGGCAAGCCTGCTGGACTATCTAAGGTAAGCTAGCCCTAACGCGCCTGCGGGAGCCTCAACGCGGCATGAACTTGCATGTTTCGGACTGCTGCGACGCTCGGGTCATGTGCGCGACGCGAATCTTGGGATAATCCGACGGCGTCCGACCGCTCAATAGGAGGGTGATCTGATGAGAAAACTGTTGATGACGTTGGCGGCAGCGTTGATCGTGCTCGGAGGGATGGCCTTGCAGGCGGATGCGCAAAACGGAACCGGCAGCATCCCGCCGCTCAAGAACGCAAGCCCAATCGTGAAGCAAACCTCGTGTCGCGGATATACGGGTGCGTGCGGCTGTGCCCCCGGTTGGGTCAGTGCATGTCGCTACCGTTGCTGCCGGTGCGTTCCCTGCTGGTAGCCGCTCGAATTCGCTAAGTTCCGGAGGCCGCCAGACTTGGCGGCCTCATCTTTCGTGACGACGCAGGACTTTCCCAGGGCTCGGAATTTCAATAACTTACGGTTTACGGTTCGCAACGAATCAACGAGACTCGCGTGGCCGGCGGCGGAAAGCCGGGCATCGGTCGGTCAGGCGGAGGCGGGCCATGATGAGCTTACCATTTCTTCTGTTTGCATGCGGACTTGGCGCGGCTTGGCTCAGGCAGCGCGGAGCGGCGATGGGTTTTTGGGTCGCTGGCTTCGTCGTGCTGCTGGTGCTATTCCGGCTCCACATCACCGATGTTCTGAACATCGCGCTTTAAATCCTGGGGACGATTCGTGCCGACCGACCTGTCGAGGCTCCTCAATGCGTTGGGGCTGATCGCCGTCGATACGGTGTTGGCGCTCGCCTTCATCGATCAGCTCTGGTTCCGCGACCTGCCGTGCCCGTTATGCATTTCGCAGCGGGCGGCCTTCACGGCGGCAGGCTTCGGGCTGGCGCTCAATCTCGTGTTCGGCCCGCGGCCAAGCCATTACGGCGTAACGATCCTCGGCGCCGCCTTGGGGGCGGCACTCTCTGCGCGACAGATCCTGGTGCACATCGTTCCGGGCACCGGCTCCTACGGCAATCCGATTTTCGGGATGCATCTCTATACATGGGCGTTCATCGCCTTTGCGCTGATGATCGTCGGCAGTGCCGTTCTGCTGTTCAACGACCGGCAATTCGTCAGGCCCGAGCCCTGGTCGCAGCGCATGAGCGTGCTGCCGCTCACCGCCTTCGTCACCTTCCTGGTGCTCGCCGTCGCCAATATTCTGTCGACGCTGCTGATCTGCGGCTCGGGGTTTTGCCCGGATAATCCGACCGAATATTTGATCTTCAACGATTTCGGCTTAACGCAATTCGCCCAGGCGTTTTAGCCGGTCGAGCGCGCCTTGGAGGATATAGGCCGCCGCCATGCGGTCGATCACTTCGGCGCGGCGCTTGCGCGAGGCGTCGGCCTCGATGAGGTGGCGCTCTACCGCCTGGGTCGACAGCCGCTCGTCCCAGAAGATGAGGGGGACCTCGACCAGGGCGGCGAGATTGCGGGCGAAGGCGCGCGTCGATTGGGCGCGCGGCCCTTCCGAGCCGTCCAGGTTAATGGGCAGGCCGATCACCAGCGCGCCGACCTGGTGTTCAGCAATCGCCGCCGCAATGACTTTGGCGTCTTGAGTGAATTTGGTCCGGCGCACGGTGTGGAAGGGCGTGGCGATCGAACGCGTAACGTCGGACAGCGCCAGGCCGATGGTCTTGGTGCCGACATCGAGCCCGAGCAGCCGCGCGTCGCGCGCGAGCAGCGGCGGCAGGTCTTCGATGGCGACGAGAGGTGCTACAGTCACGGGCAGCGCATCAAAGGGTGAAACGCATGAAGATTACATGGTTCGGCCATTCCTGCTTCCGTATCGATACCGGTCCCAGCAGCATCCTGATCGATCCCTTTCTGACCGGCAACGCCACCTTCGAGGATGCCGACATCCCCCTGCGTCAGGTGACCAAGGGCGTCACCCATGTGGCGCTTACCCACGGGCACGAGGACCACACCGGCGACAGCGTGCGCATCTGCAAGGAGATCGACGCTCAGCTCATCGCCGTACACGAGCTCGCCACCTATATGGCGGCGCAGGGCGTGGAACGGATCGATCCCGGCAACACCGGCGGCACGGTGCATCACGACGATTTCGACCTCAGTTTCGTCCCGGCTTGGCATTCAGCCTCCAGGATCGTGGACGGGCGGCCGGTCTATCTCGGCGCCTGCTGCGGGATTGTCATTGCTCCGAGCGGGGGCAAGACCGTCTACCACATGGGCGACACCGCCATCTTCTCCGACATGGGGCTGATTAACGAAATCTACGCGCCGGAGATCGGCTTCGTGCCGATCGGTGATCGCTACACCATGGGCGCCCGTACGGCCGCGCTGGCCTGTCAGCGCTTCTTCCAGTTCGAGCTGATCGTGCCCTGCCATTACGGCACCTTTCCCGTGCTCGATCAGACCGCCGACCAATTCGTCGCCGAGATGGGCGGCAACAGCGTGCTGGTGCCCGAAATTGGGGTTCCGTTCGAGGCCTGAGCCGGGCACCCGCCAGCTAAGTTGCCGCTTTCGCGGCGCGGTGCTAGACGAGCCCTCAGCAACGCCAACCGGTCCATCAGCTCCCATGTCCGTCGATCGCGCCACGGTCCGCCGCATCGCCCGCCTTGCCCGCCTGGCCATCACCGAGGAGGAGGCGGCCCGGCTTGAGCACGAGCTGTCGGGCATTCTCGACTGGGTGGCCCAGCTCGACGAGATCGACACCAGCGCGGTCGAGCCGATGACGCGGGTGGCCGCCATGACCATGAAGAAGCGCAAGGACGAGGTCACCGACGGCTTCTGCGCCGCCGACATCCTCAGGAATGCGCCAGAGGCCGATGACGGCTATTTCGTTGTGCCCAAGATCGTCGAATAGGAGGGCGTCATGCATCGCGCTGCTCTGCTTGCGTTTGCGGTCCTGCTGGCAGCGGGACATCCGGCTGCGGCCCAGGGGCTGCCGGAGGGCATGTTCGCCTCCAGCAAAGAGGGCTGCGCCAAGCTGAAGCAGAAGACCGAGGCCGAGCTTGGCGACGATTTGGATTTCACCCTGGTGACCAAGTCGGGATTCAGGGCCAATTTGCAGCACTGCGATTTCCTCACCGTGACCGCCCGTAACGCGACCAGCTGGCTGGCCACCGCGTTTTGCGAGGAGCCCGGCTATAGCTACCCTGATCTGTTCGCGATCCTCCAGAAGCCCAATGGCGACCTCAGCGTGACCCGGATGACGGTGCAGCAATTGTCCTACGATCAGACCGAGGAAGAGCCGGCGCTGTCCGCCGATGATCTCGACCCGGCCGAAATCGATCGAAGCGAAAGCGCCGGCAGCAGCGACAGTGAGGCGCCCGATGAGGAGCCTGCCGCCGAGCCTGAACCCACCGGCGACAGCCTCAACATTTATTACCGCTGCGAGAATGTGAAGCCGTAGACCCGTGACCAAGCTCACCGAGCTGACCATTGCCGAAGCGCGCGAGGGGCTGCGCGACAAGTCGTTCTCCGCGCGCGAGCTGGCGCAAGCGCATCTCGAGGCGATCGAGGCGGCCAACGCCGCGCTCAACAGTTTCGTGCTGCCGACGCCGGAGCGCGCGCTGGACATGGCGGCGGCGAGCGATGCGCGCCGCAAGGAGGGGCAGGCGGGCGCGCTCGAAGGCATTCCGCTCGGCATCAAGGATCTGTTCGCCACCAAGGACGTGCGCACCACCGCGTGCTCGCATATTCTCGACGGCTTCATTCCTCCTTACGAGTCGACGGTGACCGCCAATCTGTGGGCGGAAGGCGCGGTGATGCTCGGCAAGCTCAATAATGACGAGTTCGCCATGGGCTCGTCCAACGAGACCAGCTTCTACGGCCCGGTGGTCAATCCCTGGCAGCGCAAGGGGTCGAACGCCAAGCTGGTGCCAGGCGGTTCGTCGGGCGGCTCGTCGGCCGCGGTGGCGGCACGGCTGTGCATGGGGGCGACCGCGACCGACACCGGCGGCTCGATCCGCCAGCCCGCGGCCGTAACCGGCACGGTCGGCATCAAGCCCACTTATGGCCGCTGCTCGCGCTGGGGCATCGTGGCGTTCGCCTCCTCGCTCGACCAGGCGGGGCCGATCGCCCGCACCGTTCAGGACGCGGCGATCCTACTCAAGGTCATGGCGAGCCACGACCCCAAGGACACCACCAGCGTCGACCTGCCCGTGCCGGACTACGAGGCCGCGATGGGTAAGGGCGTGAAGGGCCTGACCATCGGCATCCCCAAGGAATATCGCGTGCCCGGCATGGCGCCCGAGATCGACGCGTTATGGCAAAAGGGGGTTGAGTGGCTGAAATCGGCGGGGGCCAAGATCAAAGAGGTGAGCCTGCCGCACACCAAATATGCGCTGCCCTCTTATTATATTGTCGCCCCGGCGGAGGCGTCCTCCAATCTCGCCCGCTATGACGGCGTGCGCTATGGCTTGCGCGAGAAGGGCTCCGACGTGATCTCGATGTATGAGAACACCCGCGCCGCGGGCTTCGGCCAGGAGGTCAAGCGCCGCATCTTGATCGGAACCTATGTGCTGTCGGCCGGCTATTACGACGCCTATTATCTCAAGGCGCAGAAGGTGCGGACCATGATCAAGCGCGACTTCGATCAAGCCTTCGAAGAGGTCGACGCCATCCTGACGCCGACCACGCCGGGGCCGGCATTTGCGCTGGGCGAGAAATCCGGAGACCCGCTCGAGATGTATCTCAACGACATTTTCACGGTGACGGTGAACATGGCCGGCTTGCCGGGAATGAGCGTGCCGGCCGGGCTGTCGTCGGAGGGCACGCCGCTCGGGCTTCAGCTGATCGGCAAGCCGTTCGACGAGGAAACGTTGTTCCGGGTGGGCCGCGTCATCGAGCAAGCGGCGGGACCCCTTGCCAAACCGCACGATTGGTGGAGCAACGCCGCATGACCGAGCACGCGACCAAGCGCCTGTTGGTATCTTCGGGCAGCCCCTACGAGCCGGTCATCGGCTTCTCGCGCGCGGTGCGCGTCGGCAACATCGTCGCCGTCGGTGGCACCACGGCCGGCTCTGGCGGCAAGCCTGTGGCGATCGGCGACCCGGCGGCGCAGACCCGCGCCATTCTCGAAATCATCGCCAAGGCGTTGGAAGACGCCGGCGCCAGCCTCAAAGACGTGATCCGTACCCGGACCTATCTGGTCGACATCGCCCATTGGGAGGCGGTGGGCCGGGTGCACGGCGAATTCTTCGGCGACATCCGCCCGGCCTCGAGCATGCTGCAGGTGACGGGCTTCATCAGTCCGGACTGGCTGGTCGAGATCGAGGCCGACGCCGTCATCTCCGATGCATAGGCCAGAGGATTTCATGCCATGGCGCCACGCAAAGCCAAAGATTGCCGGAATATGGAAGAGGTGAGGACCGAGATCGACCGTATCGACGCGGCCTTGGTCGACCTCATCTGCGAGCGCTTCGCCTATGTCGATCGCGCCTGGCAGCTCAAGCAGTCGCCGGCCGAGGCGCGCGTGCCGTGGCGCATCCAGCAGGTGATCGACAAGGTGCGGACGCGTGCGGCCGAGAACAATCTGCCGCCCGAGCTGGCCGAGGCGTTATGGCGGCAGATGATCGGCTGGTTCATCCAATATGAGGAGGAAAAGCTCCGCCAGCAGATGGACGACAAGGAGTAGCCTTGTCATTCCCGCGTTCGCGGGAATCCAGTAATCACCGCCGTTTGCGATAACGCTCCGCCGGAATTACTGGATTGCCCGGTCAAGCCGGGCACAGCAAGACGTGGATGGCCGGGACAAGCCCGGCCGTGACAGGCCCTATTCGAATGGATCAAAAAGCGGAAAAATCCAAACTGATCGAAGGCACGACCGGCCCGTGGGAGGTGGTGATCGGCATGGAGGTGCACGCGCAGGTGACCTCCAACGCCAAGCTGTTCTCGGGCGCCTCGACCGAGTTCGGCGGCGAGCCGAACTCCCATGTGAGCCTGGTCGATGCCGCCATGCCCGGCATGCTGCCGGTGATCAACGAGCGCTGCATCGCCCAGGCCATCCGCACCGGGCTCGGGCTCAAGGCCAAGATCAATCTCAACTCGATCTTCGACCGGAAGAACTACTTCTATCCCGATCTGCCCCAGGGCTATCAGATCAGCCAGTATAAAAGCCCGGTGGTCGGCGCGGGCGAGGTCGTGGTCGATCTCCTGAGCGGCGAGCGGGTCGTGGTCGGGATCGAGCGGCTGCATCTGGAGCAGGACGCGGGCAAGAGCCTGCACGACCAGCATCCTCAGCACTCTTTTGTCGATCTCAACCGCTCGGGCGTGGCGCTGATGGAGATCGTGTCGATGCCGGATCTGCGCTCGGCCGAGCAGGCCCGCGCCTATGTTACCAAGCTCAGAACCATCCTGCGCTATCTCGGCACCTGCGACGGCAATATGGAGGAGGGGAGCTTGCGCGCCGACGTCAATGTGTCGGTCCGCAAGCCGGGCGACTCCGCTCGGCACACGCTGCGAGATCAAGAACGTCAACTCGATCCGATTCATTGGCCAGGCCATCGAGTACGAGGCGCGCCGCCAGATCGATATCTTGGAGGACGGCGGCGTCATCCATCAGGAGACGCGGCTGTTCGACGCCAAGACCGGCGAGACGCGGTCGATGCGCTCGAAGGAAGAGGCGCACGACTATCGCTATTTCCCCGACCCCGATCTTTTGCCGCTCGAGCTGACGCAAGCCTATGTGGATGAGCTTGCCAAGGACCTGCCCGAGCTGCCCGACACCAAGCGCGCGCGCTTCATCGCGGACTATGGCTTGAGCCCTTACGACGCCGACGTGCTGATCGCCGAGAAGGAGTCGGCCGATTATTTCGAGAGCGTGGCCGAGGGACGGGATGCCAAGCAAGCGGCGAACTGGGTGGTCAACGAGCTGTTCGGACGCCTCAACAAAGAGGGCCGCAGCATCGTCGACAGCCCGGTCACCGCGGATCAGCTCGGCGCAATCCTCGATCTGATCAAGGGCGGCACCATCTCCGGCAAGATTGCTAAGGACGTGTTCGACATCGTGTGGACCGAAGGCGGCGATCCCGCCGCAATCGTTGAGGCGCGCGGGCTCACCCAGCTGACCGATCTGGGCGAAATCGAGCAGGCGGTCGATCAAGTCATTGCCGCCAACCCGGAGAAGGCCGAGCAGGCCAGGGCGAAACCGGCGTTGATCGGCTGGTTCGTCGGCCAGGTGATGAAGGCCACCGGCGGCAAGGCGAGCCCGCAAGCGGTGAACGATCTGCTCAAGACCAAGCTCGGCATCGCATGAGCTACGCGATCCGGGTGCATGAATATGGCGGTCCCGAGGTCCTCACATGGGATCAGGTCGATGTCGGCGAGCCGGGTCCCGGCGAGGTCAAGATCAGGCAGACGGCGGTCGGGCTCAACTTCATCGACGTCTATGTCCGCACCGGGCTTTATCCGCAGCCGTCGCGTCCCTTCATTCCCGGCATGGAAGGCGCCGGCGTGGTCACGGCGGTCGGCGAGGGCGTGCGCGACCTCAAGGTCGGGCGCCATGTCGCTTATGCCGGCCCGATCGGCGCCTATGCGCAAGAGCGCCTGATCGCCGCCGACCGCGTGGTCAAGATTTCCGCCGCCATCAGCGACGAGACGGCGGCGGCGATCATGCTCAAAGGCATGACGGCGCAATATCTCCTGCGCCGGACCTACAAGGTGGACCGCGACACCACGCTGCTGTTCCACGCGGCGGCGGGCGGGGTCGGGCTGATCGCCTGCCAGTGGGCGGCCGCGCTTGGGGCGACCGTGATCGGCACGGTCGGCTCGGCCGGCAAGGCGCTGATCGCCCGAGCGCATGGCTGCACCCACGTCATCAATATCCGCGAGGAGGATTTGGTCGCCAAGGTGAAGGACTACACCAAAGGCAAAGGCGTCGATGTCGTCTATGACTCGATCGGCAAGGACATGTTTCCGGCCTCGCTCGATTGCCTCAAGCCGCTCGGCATGTGGGTGAGCTTCGGCCAGTCGTCCGGTCCGGTGCCGGAGTTCAAGATCACGCTGCTGTCGCAGAAGGGCTCGCTGTTCGCCACACGGCCCTCGATCATCGACTACACAAGATCGCGCAAGGATCTGGTGGCGACGGCCAACGATTTGTTCGACGTCATCGCCAAGGGCAAGGTCAGGGTCGCCGTCAACCAGACCTATGCTCTCGCCGATGCGGCCCAGGCGCAGCGCGACCTCGAAGGGCGGCTCACCACGGGATCGACCGTGCTGTTGCCTTAAGGCCGCCCCCGAGCCTCACCGGCGCCTCCGAAATTTCTTCTTGGTTATCGACAAGTCACCTCGATTGGTCAAAGAATCCTTGCCAAGTCGCAAAGCTTAACGGCATGGCCGCTGATTAGCGTCCAATGTAAACCAATATTACCGACCGTTATAGATTCAGTTATTTTGCATTAATCACGCGCGTTCAGAAGTTGTTGAAGGTGCTCTCCCATTATTACCGCGTCGAGGGGCAACAAAAACGCCCAAGTGGTTCTACGTAATCACCCGAATATTCGACGGGTAGTCAGACGAGTGGTAAAAGGGGGCAATTGAGATGGCACGGATGAACATTTCGACGGAAGCGGCCGAGCTGGGGGCGCAGATGAGCGCCCCGGATGCCCTTTTCGAACTCGGGATGCTTTACGCGACCGGACGGGACGTGGCCGCGGACCTGGTGGTCGCCCATAAATGGTTCAACCTCGCGGCGGCGCGGGGCAATACGTCGGCTATGACGCACCGGGTCGAGCTGGCCCGCGAAATGTCGCCTGAGCAGGTCGCCGAGGCGCAGAGGCTGGCCCGCGAGTGGCTGCAGACCCACTAGGTCAAGCCGCGATCTTCGCGAACGTTATTGCGGGGAGATGCTGTCGGCTTCGCTGCTGCAATTGCGGAACAAGCTCAGCATGCAGCGATAGCTTTTGCGGGCGAAACCGCTGACGGCGCTGCCGGTCCTCTGGGCTCTATTGGGATGCGGCGCAGCCGGAGTGAGGGCAGAAGCGTCTCCGGCGGCCACTGGCGCCGGCGATTGCAGGGGCGCCGGCGATTGATTGAGGGGCACTGGCTCGTCCGGCAGCGGCTGACCGGAAGGCTGCGATGAGCCGCCGAGGGCACTGCGCGCATTGCGCAAACCCTTCCGCGAGGCGCTGACCGCGCGCCCGGTGAGCTCCACCAGCGTCTTGGGCTGGTCGCCCTTCGGCTTCTCGAAGGTCTGCTGCTCGTGGTCGATCTTGTCGGTGAACTTCTTGATGCGCGGGTCGGAAGCGATATCTTCCGGCAGCGGTCCATCATAGCTGTAGACCTTCTCCACGCCGTTGCAGCCGGACGACTTGCTTTCTACCGAGCAGGAGCTGTGATGGCCGTCTTTGGCGGTGCGGATGACGCAATAGAGTTTCAGGGCATCACTCGGCTTCGAGCCGCCGGCGGTCACTCGGCAAAGATAGGTTTGGTCGGGATTCTTGCAGGTGACGCAATAGCTTGCCTCGCCGGCGAGGGCAGGCGGCACGGCGCAGACCAACAGCCAAGCGGCGATCGCCGCGGGCCAAAGCGCTCTTGTGCAAGCGTGCCAAATCATGGTGCGGGCGGATTCCTCTAATTGCCTGTAAGTTTAGCACGAGCAGACTGGCACAATCGGTCGAAAATGGGGAATTATGCCGGCCGCGACCGGGCCGGCCGGGCGAATGAGCGCCAATTTCCCGGGGCCAGGGCGTGCGGGCGCCGGCGGTATACCCGCTTTCGGCAGCGTTGTTGACCGTCCAGCAGGGGATCAGTAAGCCTTCTTGCTGTGGAGACGGCCGAGAGGCTGAAGGCGGCGGTTTGCTAAACCGAGCTCTGCTATCCCCGCCCGTCCCGTCCGGTGCCATTACATGAGGATTGCGTGATTTTCGGGGGCTCGCTCGTTCATTTCATACCGCACAATCCCGCATCGTTCCTTGGTGTTCGGTGCCAATTGCGGTGCCAACTGGGTGTCCCATCATCTAACTCTTAATCAGCGGGTCGTAGGTTCGAGTCCTACTGCGCCCACCAATGTAATCAATAGGTTACCCGGAAAAAATCACCTGGTATGCAGGCCGCCAAGCGATTGGGGTCACAGCCGGGGTCACAAATTCCGAACGCGACCGGCGCGAGCACACTGGCGAGCGGTTCCGACTTGCAGAGGCTTTGTGGGACACTTCGTTGTTGGAATTCCGCTTTATGCGTCTTAGCGGATATCCTCGGCGCCGGGGATAGATGTCCGCATGGTGCCATAAGCGGACATCAGGGATGACACGCCGCTCGATGGGTTGCCGGTTAACCAAGGGGTAGAGAGGAGCGCGCCGAAAGCCGAGGCTCTGGTGTAGTGCCTAGCGCCTTCCCGGGCGCTCGCCCTTGACGACCACCGCCGCATCCGAGAGGCGATCGAACAGCTTCCGCCGCCTGACATGCGGCAGCCAGTCGTAAAGAAAGATCTCGATCGGCCGCCACATTGAGACCCAGCCGAGGATCACGAAGCTTTCCTGCATCAGCCGGGTGATCGGGCGCTGCGGCAGCTTTTCGTAGAAGAACCAGGCGAGGAACAGGCAAGCCGATAGCGTCAGGACGCCGATCAGCAGGGCCTTGCGGCCGTAGCGGAACAGCTCGCGGACGTCCCGGGTTTCCTCTTCCGCCGCGCTGCGGAAATGACCGGTGATCTTGTCCGCAATATCGGCCGGCGCGTACGGCTCGGTGCCGCCGGGAAGATCGACCACGATGCGGATCGGTTCGTTCCCGGGCAGCTTTTTTGCGGCTCTCAGGATGTAGTCCTCCGCCTCGGGCGTGACGATGCCCTGGCGAAACGGCGCAGGGTCGGGATCGAGCAGTTGCGCGATATCGCGTAACGGCACGGTGATGGTCCCGTTGGATGTCGTGGTCGGTTGCAGGGGCTTGGCTCGAGAGCTTTGCATGGCGGATGACCTTTAGGCTGGCGATGGCGAGGCTGAGGCTTTCGCTCTGCCGCTGTTGCCGAACCAGGCCACGTAGAGCGTTGGCAGGAAGATCAGCGTGAGCACCGTCGCGACCAGAAGGCCGCCCATGATGGCGAAGGCCATCGGTCCCCAGAACACGGTGGGCGCGATGGGGATCATGCCGAGCACGGTCGAGATGGCGGTCAGCACGATCGGCCGGAAGCGCGCGCTGCTCGCATCGATCGCCGCCTGGAACACGTCCTTGCCTTGGGCGCGCTCGGCCTCGATCTGACCGATCAGGATCACCGCGTTCTTGGTGATCATGCCGAGCAGCGCGAGGATGCCGAGAATCGCCACGAAGCCAAGCGGCCGGCCCGACAGGAGAAGGGCGCCGACCACGCCGATCAAACCGAGCGGCGCCACGCTCAGCACCAGGAACAGGCGCTGGAAGCTACGGAGCTGGACCATCAGCACGGTGAGCATGATCAAGAGCATCAGCGGGACCACGGCAATCACTGAGGCCTGCGACTTCTCGCTCTCCTCGACCGTACCGCCTACGGTGATGCGGTAAGCCGGAGGCAGCGTCTTTCGCAGTGCCTCGATGTCCGGCGCGAGTCCACTGACCACCGTCTCCGGCAGGACACCCGGCCCGACATCGGCCTGCACGGTCAGCGTCGGCACGCGGTCGCGCCGCCATACCACTGGCGCGGCCTGCGCATATTCGAAGGTGGCAAACGTGCCGAGCGGGACGGTGCGGCCGTTCGGCAGCGGGATGGGCAGCTGGCTCAGCGTCGTCAGCGAGGCGCGTTCGTCATCCGTCGAGCGGATCACGACATCGACCAGATAGATGTCGTCGCGCACCTGCGAGATCGAGATGCCGGAGATAACGGTGTTGAGCACGCTGGCGAGCGCGTCGGAGCTTAGCCCGAGCAACCGCGCCTGGTCCTGGTCGATCTGGATGCGCACCTCGCGCGCGGGCTCGATCCAATTGAAGTTGACGTTCTTGGCGTATGGATTGGTGGCGATCGTCTGCGCGAGCTTGATGGCGATCTCACGCACCTCGCCAAGATCTGGACCGCTCACGCGGTACTGCACCGGCCAGCCAACAGGCGGGCCGAGCTCCAGCGGATAGACGCGGGCCACCACGCTCGGAAAGTCCTCCGCAAGCGTCTTTTCGAGCTTGACCTTGAGCCGCTCGCGAGCCTGGAGGTTCTTGGCCACGATAACGGTCTGGGCGAAGAAGTCGTTGGGAAGCTGCACGTCGAGCGGCAGATAGAAGCGGATGGCGCCACGGCCGACATAAGTGCTCCAGCGGGCGACATCGGGATCGTCCTTGAGCACGGCGTCGAACCGTTCGGCCAGCGTCTCGCTTGCCTGGATCGAGGCATTCTGCGGCAGAGTGAGGTCGACCATCAGCTCGGGCCGGTCTGAGGACGGGAAGAACTGGTTGGGGATCAGCGGGATCGCCAAGATCGCCGCGGCGAAGAGGCCGAGCGTGAGCAGGATGGTGAGCCATTTGGCCCGCACCGCAAGGGTGAGGAGCCCCCGATAGAAGCGGAAGAAGAAGCCGCCCTCCGCCGCCTGCTTCGATTTCGGCGGCTTCAGGATCAGGACGCCGAGCAGCGGGAGCGAAGATCACCGCCACGAACCAGGACACGATCAGCGCGATGGCCACCACCGCGAACAGCGAGAAGGTGTATTCGCCGGCCGAGCTCGCAGCGAAGCCGACCGGCACGAATCCGGCGATGGTGACCAGCGTGCCGGCCAGCATGGCGAAGGCATAGGTGCGGAAGGCAAAGGTCGCGGCGTCGACGATAGAATCGCCTTGCGCCAACCGGCTGAGCGTGGCGTCGGTCGTGGTCATCGCGTCGTCGACCAGCAGCGCGAGCGCGATGATGAGTGCGCCGAGCGAGATGCGCTGCATGTCGATGCCGGCAATGTCCATCACCGAAAAGACGATGGCGAGCGTCAACGGTATCGACAGCGCGATCACTAGGCCCGGCCTGATGCCGAGGCTGATGAAGCTCACCACCAGGATGATCACCACCGCCTGCCAGAGCGAGGTCATGAAATCGGCAATCGCGCTCTCGACCGTCGCGGCCTGATCCGCCACCAATATCGGCTCGATGCCGATCGGCAGCTCCGCGGTGATCTTGGCCATCTCCCGTTTGATGTTGTCCCCCAAAGCCAGGATGTCGCCGCCGTCGCGCATGGCAATGGCAAGGCCGATCGCGGGCGCGCCGTTGACGCGAAACTGCGGTTGCGGCGGATCGACATAGCCGCGGCGAATCTTGGCGATATCGCTCAACCGCAGCATGCGCCCGCCGATGGCGAAATTGACGCCGGCGATGTCCTGCTCGGAGCGGAACGCACCGGACACCCGGACCGACACGGTTTCGTTGCCGGTCTGTATTTCTCCCGATGGCCTGACGATGTTCTGCGCCTGAAGCGCAGCGACCAACGTGCCGCGATCGATGCCGAGGCTTGCCAGCTCCCTCATCGAGAACTCGATGAAAATCCGTTCGTCCTGCGCGCCAAGAATCTCGATCTTCGACACGTCGGGCAGGCCGAGCAGGCGCGAGCGCACGTCTTCGACATAATCGCGCAGCTCCCGCTGCGTGAACCCGTCGGAGGTGAAGCCGTAGATGATACCGAACGTGTCGCCGAACTCGTCGTTGAAGAACGGGCCTAGCGTGCCGGACGGCAGCGTGTGCTCGATGTCGCCGATGCTCTTGCGGACGTGGTACCAAGTGTCGGCGACCTCCTGCGCCGACGTGCTGCCCTTGAGGTTGACGAAGATCGTGGTGCGGCCAGCCGTGGTGTAGCTCCTGAGGAAATCGAGATATGGGGTCTCCTCCAGCGTGCGTTCGAGCCGCTCGGTGATCTGATTCAGCGTGTCCTCGACGGTGGCGCCGGGCCACGCCGCGCTCACCACCATGGTCTTGATGATGAAGGTCGGGTCCTCGTTGCGGCCAAGCCGGAAATAGGCGAGAGCGCCGGCCGCCACCGCCACCAGCATGATATAGACGACCAGCGAGCGATTGCTGAGTGCCCACTCCGACAGGTTCAGCTGCTTCATGATTCCGATCCGAGCAGCCGAACCTTCTGGCCCGGGCGCAGCGCCTGCACGCCCGCACTCACCACGATGTCGCCGGTATCCAGCCCCTGCGACACGGTCACGGTCGCTGGGTCGAAGCGGAAGATGTCGACATTGCGGGTCGACACCGTCAGCGTGTTCGGATCGACGATCCACACCGCCGGCTGACCGTTGAACTTGGTCAGGGCCGAGGCCGGAATCTCGATCATCGGCACCGCGTCCATCTGCAAGGTGCCGTTCACGGTGGCGCCGAGCCGCATCGCCTCGGGCGGCGTCGCGAGTCCGACCTTCACCTGGAACGTCCGCGTGACGGGATCGGCCTGGGGCGAGACCTCCCGCACCCGGCCGCTGGCCGTAACGCTCGGGTCGTCAGCAAGCTGGACGTCGATCGTTGGGTCGCTCGGCGCCGAGCGCAGGAGCTGGGCCGGCACATCGAACACCGCGTCCCGTCCGCCTTCGCGGGCGAGCCTGACGATCATCTGCCCGGCTTGAATCACCTCGCCTGATTCCGCGCCGACGGCCGTCACCACGCCTTCCGCATCGGCCTTGAGCTCGGTGAAGCTCACCTGGTCATGGGCCGCCTCCAATTGCGCTTCAGCGGCCTCCACCTGAGCCTGCGCCGTCCTCATTTCGCGTTCCGCCTGATCGAAATTGGCGCGCGTGGTCCAGCCTTGGCCCAGCAGTGTCTGCTGCCGCTCGAAATGATTGGTCACCTGAACGAGCTTGGCCTCGGCGGCCGCGAGATTGGCCTTGGCCGCGCGCAGCGCGTTCATCTCGTTGGCGGGATCGAGACGCCCGAGCAGCTGGCCCGGCTTGACCTGGTCGCCGACGTTGGCGGCGCGCTCGATCATCCGGCCGGAAATGCGGAAACCGAGCGCCGCTTCGTCGAGCGCCTCGATGCGGCCGGTGAAGGACGACCGGCGCGCCGGCTTCGCTCTTCTCCAGCGTCACGGTGCGAACCGGGCGCGGCGCAGGTTCGGCAATCTCGGTCTGCTCGTTGCAGGCGGCAAGACTCGCCGCCGCGACCGCGATCAAGTAGCGCCGTCCCGCACCCGCGGGCGCCAGGCACCAAATGCGTGATGATACTTCGTGTCACGATCCCGTCCTCCCGCCTGACACTATCTTTAAAACGATCCTAGCGTCGAACCGAGCACCACGACAGCCGCGAGCGCGATCAGCGCGCCGACGATGGCCACCATGAAGATGTCGAAATAGCTGTCGCGGTGGGTCACCCCGCATACCGCAAGCAACGTCACCACTGCGCCGTTATGCGGCAGGCTGTCGAGCGTGCCGGCGCTCATCACCGCGACGCGGTGCAGTAAAGCGGGATCGATGTTCTGCTCGGCGGCAAGCTTCATATAGGTCTCGCCCAGCGCATCGAGTGCGATGGTGAGGCCGCCCGAGGCCGAGCCGGTCAGCGCCGCGAGTATATTGGTCGCGACCGCGAGCGAGACGAGTGGCCCCCCTTCGATCGCCAACACGAAGTCGCGCACCACGGCGAAGGCCGGCAGCGCCGCGATCACCGCGCCGAACCCGACCAGGCTCGCCACGCTCAAGGCCGGCAGCACCGATGCGGTCGCGCCCGCGTCCATGCTGTCCCTGAGGGCCGGGAGACGACGGAAATTGAGGACGATCAAGGTCACGATGGCGGCCAGCAACGCAACCACGACCGCCCATACGCCGCCGACCGCGGCGAGCGTGGTGCCGCCCCATTTGTCCTCGGCGAGGAAGCTCGTATCGAGCCGCGGCAGCACAACGACGCTCATGATGAGATTGACGAGGATGACGACCACGAGCGGCAGCAGGGCGACGAACACTCCTGGCGGAGAGGCCGTGTGGCTGACCATGGGTGAGTTCCGCCGGATCGAACTCGCTTGCCAGCGATGCGCGGTCGCGAAGCGGCGCCTCTGCGGCGTTGGCGCCGACCGTCACTACGGCGCCGAAGCCTTCACCCGCACGCCGCGCCGCGCGCTCGACGCGGGCGAGCCAGGCGAGGCCGAATGCGAGCATGATCGCAGCGGCGATGATGCCGAGGCCAGGCGCCGCGAACGGCGTGGTGCCAAAGAACGGCATGGGGATGGCGTTTTGCAGGGCCGGGGTTCCGGGCAGCGCCGACATGGTGAAAGTCATGGTGCCGAGCGCGATTGCCGCCGGCATGATCCGGCGTGGGATGTCGGCCGCCTGGAACAGTCCTTGCGCCATGGGAACGAGCACAAAGATCGCCACGAACAGGCTCACCCCGCCATAGGTGACGATGGCCCCGGCCAGCACCACCGCGAGCACGGCGCGGCCCGTGCCCAGCTTCTCGGTCATGAAGCGCGCAATGACTTCGACCGAGCCGCTGTCCTCCATCAGCTTGCCGAACAGGGCGCCGAGAAGAAACAGCGGGAAAGAACTGCGCGAGAAACCCGGCGGCGCTCACCATGAAGGTCTGGGTCCAATGGGCGAGGAGCGGTTCACCAGACGTTGCGGCCGCGACGAGCGCCGCGGCTGGCGCCAACAAGAGTATGCTCCAGCCGCGGAATGACAGCCAGATGAGCAGGCCAAGCGCTAGGAGAATGCCAGCGAGCCCCATCGGGGAATCAGACCTGTTCCATCAAGGAATCGAGATCGAGCGTCGAGCGCACACCGATATCCGCGGCGTGCGCCGTCAGGAACTCTTCTGCCGAGCGGCGGCCCTCATCGCGCAGCATGGTCAGGAATTCCCACTCGGCGTTGAGCTTCGAGGAAGTAGCCAAGATCCGTCATCATCGAGCTCGCAACGCGGTGGATGCGCATCTCGGCCCATCGAGCGCCCTCGCTGCTGCCCGGATCGGATACCTGCCGGAGCATCGCGATCATCCGCAGCTCCTTCAGCAATGTCGCATTGAAGGAAACTTCGTTGACCCGATTCAGAATCTCCTGGGCCGTGCGCGGGGTTGCCGGCCGTTCCACGGGATTGACCTGAATCAGGATCGTATCGCTCGACGCGCATTCCCGAATGAGCGGCGTGATCGTGGGATTGCCGGCGAATCCGCCATCCCAATAGGCCTCGCCATCGATCTCGATGGCCTGAAACATCGTTGGTAGGCAAGCCGACGCAAGCAGGACGTCTGGCGTGAGCTCGGCATTGCGGAACACGCGTCCGCGGCCGGTGCGTACGTTCGTAGCGGTCACGAACAGCTTTATGGGGGCCTGTGCTACGCGCTTGAAATCGATGCAGTCTGCCAAGATCGCGGTCAACGGGTTGACCCCACGCGGATTGAGATCGTAGGGCGAGAAGACGCGTGCCAGGAGATCGAAGGCGAGAAACACCGGTGACGTGTCGAGGGTCCAGCGGCCGAGGAGAATGTCGAGCGGGCTGCGTCGGAAGGGGCTAAATCGAGCGCCGTCGGAGACCTGCTTCCAAAAGAACTCGAGGCGCGCTCTAGCACCCTCGGCTCCTCCTTCTGCATAGCCGTCGACAAGAATCGCGGCGTTCATGGCGCCAGCAGACGTACCTGAGATGCCCTCTATGCGAAGCCAGGGTTCCTGTAGCAAGCGATCTAGCACGCCCCAAGTGAAGGCTCCATGTGAGCCTCCACCTTGCAATGCCAGATCCACGAAGGGGCGCGCGGCGCGCGATGAAGAAGGTCATCCTGCGCTCGACCGGTGCGCGAGGGCCGCCTCAACGCCAGCCACATACGCGGCGTCCTCTGTGCCACCAGCAGTGATGGTGACGGCGATGGCGATAGTGGCGGCGCGGATGCACGTGAACCGTGACTCTGGCCTTCTCGACGAGACCGTCAGGCTTTACGGCACCGGCCAGGCTCGCGGCCAGAGGCGTAGCACGCACGATGTTCGGCATCACCACAAAGCCGATACTGGCGGCGATAGCGACACACATGATTCCCTTGAGCGCGCCGCTTCGACTAACTGCTGTCATCGATTTTCTCCTGGTTGAAACCAAGCTAGTGGCGGCAGACAATCGCCGAAGCTTCGCATGCGTTGCGGATGCAGTGGGTATGGGTACGGCCAACCGAGTGTCCACTCGAACCTCTCAATTCATTGGCGATATAATGATGAAGTCGCTGTTCCGCCCGATCGAGTGAAATCTGTCGGTTGCGAGCATCTGCAGTCCCTCTGACCGTGTAACAGTTTTCCAACGGGTTTTCGGCGCGGACCGGTGGCGCAGCTATACCGAAGACGGCGATCACTCCCAAAACAACCAGCATTCTGTTCATGACACTTTCCTCCCTTTGTCAGTCACTAGCGGCCCGCCGCCGCTCTCCGGCGGTCCACCTCTGCCTGAGAGACTGCCCCAGCGGCGATCAATCCTCTGACGCAGGCTTTGCTCAAGCGGTCACCGTGGCTACGCATGCAATTTTGCAGACCTCGGGTCTCAAGCCCCCATTGGCTGCAGAACCGGCGGTAGTCCTCGGCACATTTTCTCTTCCCGGCCTCGGCTGCGCTGGCGGTACAGAGGATCATAGCAAAGACGATGAGCAGTATCGCGTTCCTCATTGACGTTCCCTTCCTTAGCCTGGTTTGGACTGAGAAAAAATCGTGGGGCAGCTTCGGCAATGGTTAGAGCGCAGTGTGTTGCAGCCCAGCGAACGACATTCATTCGCAGCCAAATGGTGTTCCCTTTGTGACACTGATATGCAATTTCTCTATTCCGGCCTGCGGACTTAACCGCTTTGATAGGGCAAAAAAATGCGTTTGGGCTTTAATCGCAAATCGGTCGGCTCCTCGTTGAAAGTCAGTGCGCGATGCGCGCCTGTCCAGTCCATTTTACGACCACTCGTGGAGTAAAGGGGAGCGCCGAAAGCCGACGCTCCCGGGTAGCCAGCTAGTTTTCGATGTTCTTCACGAGGCCCTTGGCGCAGGCGTCTTCGAACTCAGCCTTCGAGATGTCCCCGCTCCCATCTTTATCGACCTGCGCGAAGTTGACGATGAACGGCGCGGCGGCTGATTGAGCCAGCAGGTCACCCGATGGGACGGCGTTTTTCCAAATCGCGGCGCACTGCTCAGTATTTAGAGCAGCAGAGGGGCGACCGGATGTCATGGTATTCGCCTGCGCGAGCGCGCAGGTGACGGTTAATGGCAGCACAACTAGGGAGATGATGGACGCTTTAAACATGTCTTCTCCTGGTAGCGATGTTAGGAATCTGGAGACGGCTTCTGCCGCCGGATGGATTACGAACGCCGTCGGTTTTGGGCCTCCATCCTGCATCCCAAATTAGTTGCCGGGTCAAGGTGGACCTTGACGTGGATCAACGCGGATAGGCCTGTTCGCCTACCTGCTACGCCGTGAGCGATGCAGGAGGAGTGGGCGATGACAACCAGACGACAGTTTATGATGTCCGTTCCGGCCGCGGCAGCCGCATTTTCCCTCGCCGACAATTTCATCTTGGATGTGAGCCCCGCGCGAGCTCAACAAATCGACCCCCTGCAGGGGCATTTCCATATCAAGGGCAAAGCGCCCTCAAAGTTCACGATGGACGTGCTCAAGCAGGCTAAGGCCACGCTGCCGTTCGCCGATAAGAGAGATTTCGAGGAGCAGAAGAAGGGACTTATTGCTCCGATGAAAGACCTCAAGATCATGGCTGATGCTGGCCATGTCGCCTGGGACATGGAGCGGTTCCAGTTTCTGGATACCCAAGACGAGTTCGACAGCATTCACCCATCGCTGGTCCGTCAGTCCGTATTGAACAACAACTACGGGCTCTACGAGGTGATCCCGGGTATCTATCAGGTCCGCGGTTTCGACCTATCCGACATCACCTTCATCCGCGGCAAGACCGGCTGGATCGTCTTCGATCCACTGGTCACCGCCGAACCGGTTCGTGCGGCCTGGAAGCTATTTCAGGAGCATGTCGGCGAAGGCCTTCCCGTCTCGGCTATCGTCTATTCCCACACCCACGCCGACCACTGGGGCGGCGTACGCGCCATCGTGGACGAGGCGGACGTGCGGTCGGGGAAGATCCCCGTCATCGCGCCCATCGACTTCATGGACTTCACGATCTCCGAGAACGTCTACGCCGGCAACGCCATGAACCGGCGGCTGTTCTACCAGTACGGCCTCCTGCTGCCAGCCAGTCCTCATGGTTATGTCGGTCAGGGGCTCGGCCAGGGAGTGTCGGCCGGAGCTGTCGGGCTGATCGCGCCCAACCGCCACGTCAAGGAGGCCATCGAGGAGATAGAGGTCGACGGCGTGCCTATGATTTTCCAATACACGCCGAACACCGAGGCGCCACGGGAGATGAACACCTACATCCCCGGGATGAAGGCGCTTTGGATGGCCGAGAACGTCATCGCTTCGCTGCACAACATCTACACGCTGCGCGGCGCTCCGGTGCGCGATCCGTTGAATTGGTCGAAATACATCGGCGAGGCGCTCTACCGCTTCGGCCTCGAGGCCGAGGTCATGTTTGCCTCGCATCATTGGCCGCGCTGGGGCAATGAGCGCATTCAAGAAGTTCTCCGCGGCCAGCGCGACCTTTACGCGAACATGAACAACCAGGTTCTGCACCTCGCCAACCAAGGCGTGACCATCAACCAGATCCACAACGTCTATGAGGTTCCGAAAGGTCTCCAGGATAAGTGGTTCTGCCGTGGCTATCACGGCTCTCCCCAGCACAACAGCCGTGGCGTCATCCAGCGCTACCTCGGGTTCTGGGATTGCAACCCGACAACTCTCATCCCGCTATCGCCGGCCGACTCCGCACCGCTCTATGTGGAAATGATGGGCGGTGCCGAGAAGATCCTCGCTCGTGGTCGGGAGCTGCATGATGAGGGTCAATACCTGCTCGCCTCAGAGATCGTGAACAAGCTGGTGCAGGCGCAACCAGATAACGAGACCGCTAAGGAGCTGCTGGCGGATATCTTCGAGCAACTCGGCTACCAACAGGAGAACCCCGGCCTGCGCAACAGCTTCCTTGCCGCCGCTTACGAGCTCCGGTCGGGGATTCCGCAAGGTGAGACCGCCAACTCAAGCAGCCCCGACGTAATCCGGGCCATGTCCACCGAGCTGTTCCTCAACTTCCTCGGCATTCGCATGGACAGCCGCAAAGCCGAGGGTATGCGGTTCACGATCAACCTCATCACGCCGGACAATGGCGAGAAGTTCCTGGTCGAGTTGGAGAACGCCACGCTCACCAACATCAAGGGCTTTCTTGCCGACAAGCCCGATCTGACCCTCACCATCAATCGATCGGATCTGGAGCAGACAATGATGGGAGCGAAGACTCTCGAAGCGCAGATCGCAGACGGAACCGCCAAGGTGGAAGGTGACGCGAGTATCTTGAAGCAGCTCGCTTCCACCATGGTCGAGTTCGACCCACGCTTCGAGATCATGCCCGGGACGAAAGCCAAGACCGAGGTGACCGGATACGTGGAATCCGGCATCCAAGGAAAACCCGATCCCTACGAGGCTGTTCCGCGTCAGAGCATCGCGGAATAAATGAACGTGTAGGTGGCGGGGCTCGAAGTTCATGTCGCGCCCCGCCTTCATTCCGCTGATCAAAGCGGCTGACGGAAGGACGGCGCCCTCGTGCCGTCGCAGACCGCTAAAAGTAACACATGTCCGCGCGAGCACCGGGAGTGTGACGAAGCGGCAACGGCTTGATGCGATTCCGCTTCGGACCGATAGGATTGTAAATCCCGGGGCGGCGGTTGGGCTAAGCTTGAGAGTCCGAGGAGAAACGGAAGGAATCGGGCGGCAAACACAGGGGGCGATAGTGCAATTTGCCAGAAGTTTTCTCGCTGGCTGGCCGGTCGCGCTGTGCGGATTGCTCGTGAGCATCACCTCCGCTGCTGCTGCCGATCTCTATACCGGCGCTCCAAAGGACATGGCGGCTGCGAGCCTCTTGCGTCACCGAGCCAGTGGCAATTCGACTTCACTCCCTACGCCTGGCTGATAGGCGTCAACGGCAATGCCACAGCACGTGGCCGCACCGTCGACATCGACGTAAGCTTCTTCGATCTCGTCGAGAAGAGCGATTCCCTTATGGCTTTGACTGGATATTTTGAGGCGCGTAAGGGTCCGTTCTCGTTCTTCACTGACGTCGTGTGGCAGGATCTGAGCTTCGACGCTCACAGATCGGCCTCTGGCAATCCGTTCCCTAAGCTGCCCAATGTGAACATAACCATCAAGGCCAAGGCTGAGCTCGGCTACCAGTCGACCGTCATCCAATCGGGCGTCTTCTATCAAATTGCCAAATGGCCGGGCCGCGACGGTGCCTACACCGCCTTGGACCTCTCGGGCAGCGCTCGCTATTGGAACGAAGAGGTCGATGTCTCGCTCCATGCTACCGGCACGCTGACCGCCGACATTGAAAAGCTGGGGTTAGTGCTTCAGCGCTCGAAATCGATCGCTGTCGCTCATTCAGGGACGCTGGAATGGGTTGATCCGGTCGTAGGCGCCCGGCTCCGGCATCAGATGGCTTCAGGAGCCGAGCTTATCCTTGCAGGCGATGTCGGCGGCTTTGGCGTCGGTAGCGACTTCTCCTGGCAGGCAGTTGCGACATATGGCTTCGACGTCAATTGTTTCGGCACACCGCTGCGTACCGTGGTCGGTTATCGCGCGCTTGCGGTGGATTACAGCGAGAACGGGCGCTTCGGCAAAAATGGCCTCGATCTCGTGCAGCATGGCCCTGTGATGGGCGTCAGCCTGCGCTGGTAGAGGCGCCGCATGCTTCTATGTAGAAATGAGTCCGAGTCCGCTAAGGGTAATTCTCCTAGGATGGGCGGCGCCTGGGAAGCGCCAAAAGCCGACGCTCCCCAGGTAGCAAAGCTAGTTCTCGATGTTCTTAACGAGCCCCTTGGCGCAGGCGTCCTCGAACTCAGACTTCGAGATGTCCCCGCTGCCATCTTTGTCAACCTGCGTGAAGTTGACGATGAACGGCGCGGCGGCTGATTTAGCCAGCAGGTCACCCGATGGGACCGCGTTTTTCCAAATCGCAGCGCACTGCTCAGGGTTTAGAGTGGCAGATGGGCGACCGGACGTCATCGAATTCGCCTGTGCGAACGCGCAGGTGGCGGCTAATGGCAGCATAATTAGGGAAATAATGGACGCTTTGAACATTGTCTCCTCCTGGTTCTTTGCCGGACTACCACAACAGGTGGAGAGCTAAGCGGCCTTGATTTGCGTCAACACAGAGGCCCACAGGAGCCTACACTCTTAGGTTCCCCGCTATTGCCCCTTCCCGTCGTCTGAACAGCTGGTGTGAATTTTCCGCCCGGTTGTCGAGCCAACGACCGCAGGTCTGGTCGGCCGCATTGCCGATTACTTAATTGTAGCGATTTGCGGGTCTCACTCAGACGCTGACACCAAAAAACCAGCCCACGCCCGCAGTGACAGCCATTGCGAACAATCCCCACATCACCACACGCATGGTAGCGCGCAAAACCGGGGCAGCGCCCGCCTTTGCCCCCAACGCGCCAAGAGCAGCCAAAGTGATGACAGTGACAACAAGGACGACCGGCATGATCAAACCTGCGGGGGCTGCAACCGCAGCCAACAGGGGGATCGCCGCCGCGACGCTGAACGTCACGCCCGATGTGAACGCCGCCTGAAGCGGGTTGGCCGCGTGTACCTCTGACAGCCCGAGCTCGTCTCGCACATGCGTTCCAAGCGCATCGTGCGCGGTCAGCTCTTTGGCAACCACAAGGGAGGTCTTTTCACTAAGACCCTTCTCTCGATAAATGGCGGCGAGTTCAGCAAGTTCGGCTTCCGGAAGCTCCTGCAATGCTTTGGTTTCTCGTGCGATGTCGGCCCGTTCCGTGTCGGATTGCGAAGAGACGGATACATATTCGCCTGCAGCCATCGACATTGCACCCGCCGAGAGCCCCGCTATGCCCGCGATGACGACTGTGCTTGGGTTTGGATCGGCCGCAGCCACACCTATGATCAAGGAGGAGACGGAAACGACCCCGTCATTCGCGCCAAGGACGGCAGCGCGTAACCACCCGCTACGAGTGATGTAATGCGGGTCTCCTGGATGGGCCGTCGCTTTGGGCATTTTGTCCCTTTCCGAAGTTGAAGCTGAGCGCAGCCTTTTCAAAAAACGGCTAAAAGCGCGAGTCTTTTCGCGGTCGCAGCCGAATTTTATGCGCCGATAAATGCGTGCGGCGGCAATGTCACGGTAACTCGGATAGCTCTGCGGTTCGTCGCCACTTAGCATCATCAGATGAGACCGATATCGTTTAAGCGCCACCGCTTCCCGCCAGAAATCATCCGCCACGCAATCTGGCTCCGCCAGATTCACACTGTCCTTTCGGGATGTCGAGGAACTGCTGGCCGAGCGCAGTATTGACGCATCCTACGAGACGGTTCGGCGGTGGTTCCTGGCCATCGTTTTCACAGGCGGGTCCATCGCCTTGGCGGTCGGTTTGACGTGGTGGAAGCCAGAAATTGTCGAATACGCGATACGCGCTTTAGGACACCAACCTTGAAGACCTGCCCCCCTACGTAATCGCGCCCAGCAGCACCGGCAGCTTGGCGAAGTTAGCCGCCATCCGCCTAGCCTCGTCCATGGTCAGCACGCTAGCGATGTTGGCGTCTCTCGCGTGCGTAGAAATAGGCGAGTGACTGGCCTGCCGCGTCCACGACCTTGAAGCCTCCCGGAAGCGGGACAACCTTCCATGGCGGGGGGAAACGGCGTTCGGTCATGCCGGACCTTACATCGAAAGGTTGGACTGAATGGCGAGAAGCCCCAGACCCGGGGGGGACCGAGGCTCCTCTAACCGCATGGCTCAGACTGCAGGCCGGGAAACGCTACGCCGCGCTGAGCCGCGCGATGATTTCTCGGTACGTGCAACGAACACCCGACTGGCGGGTGGGGTTGGTGGGAATTGGATTGTTCCGCCCGGGGCTGCCGCAAAAATTATCTCACACACGTGATGAAGGGTGATTGGTGGCGCCGTTCGACCGGTGCTCTGATGAAGATGCAGCAATCTTCTGCAAAGCCCCCCACCGGAGGAAACGAACATGAAAAAGTATCTCGCACTCGCCATTGTGATCGCAGCCTATGCCACTCCCGCCCTCGCGGAGGAATTCTATGTGGTGTTCGACCCCGCAAGCCATAAGTGCGAAGCGATGCACAACATTCCCACCGGCAAGAAATCCATGGGCACCTATGGCAGCATGGACGACGCCATGAAGGCTATGCACGGCATGAAGGAATGCGGCGGCAAAATGTAGTTTGCGCACGCCGTCCCAAACAAAAAGCCCCGGAGGGTTGGACACTTCCGGGGCTTTCGCTTGGGTGGAGAGAACCTGACGTTGCTTGGCAATTTAAAAGGGCCGTCGGGAGGCCGCCGCATGACGGAGGTTGAGCGCGTCTACGAGCTAATCGACGAAGCACAACAGCTCATCGCCGAGCTTAAGTGCTACCGCGCGGACATGGCCGCTGAGCGGCGAGCACTCCTCAAGATCATCAATGACAAAGCCGACACCGAGACGATGATGGCCGTGCGGACCTACTTCATCGAGGAGTTCTGGGGCCTGGTATCGCCGGCCGATGCAAGGACATGCGTAGCGAAAACGCTGACTGGAGAGGGTCTTCCTTCCCCCTCTAGGCGCTAAGGGGCCGGACCGGCTGAGCCTGGCGTGGTCCGGCCCTACCGCGCTCTCAACAGGATAGTGACGGTCACAAATTGCTTCAGGGGTCGTCGCCTGACAGACTTACCGAATGACCCAGATCAAGACCGCATCGTGGTTCGCTAAGCTGCCGGCGGACCACGTCCGCATCGGCATCTCGCGCGGTACGCCGCGCGGCACTGGATCGGGCTATTTCATGTATCGCGCGTTGCAGCCCGGCACCTGGTTCAAGAGCTGCGCTACGCCGCAGGAATACGCGGAGCGGTATTTCCAGATCCTCGACCGGCTCGATCCTGAGGCCGTAGTGGACGAGCTCACGGCGGTCGCGGACGGTGGCATTCCCACACTCCTCTGCTTCGAGCCGCCGCCGCCAAACGACAAGTGGTGCCACCGGGCGCTCGTTTCGGTTTGGCTCTTCCACAAGCTCGCGCTCGAGGTGGTCGAATATGGGCACGAAGGCTACGGCTGGCAGCACCCCAAGCTTCACCCAACGCTTGTTCCCGCCGGCGCAGAACGTGTAGCATCCCGCGCGTCATAAGCGCGGGTGCGCTATGTGCGCCTACAGCATTTCAGGATCGACGCTGGCGGCAGCCGAACTCGGCTACATCGTCATCGGCGAGACCATCTTTAACAACCGCCTCGGTGAAGACGCCATCAAGCGCCTGTTCCGTGTAAGCGCGGCGCGGACCGCCTCGCGTGACCTGGCCTTCGTTCTGGCTGCTGGCGGATCAGCTCGGCACCTGGCCCTGCATCCCCCAACCAGGCAGCGGCGCATCCAAAGCGGCGATATCGCTCGCCGCCTTTCGCGATCACAAAACCCGGCGCTCTGCAACTTCCGCCAACAGATACCCTATGGCCGGTCTGTAGCCGCCCATGGACTTCCTGAGGGCTTCTCCGATGGTGTTAGCCCACCATTAGCCAGGTCCCTTCGGGCTACGGCTGATAATCCCCTAACACCCTGATTTGATGGTGCCGCCGAGTAGGATTGAACTACTGACCCCGTCATTACCAATGACGTGCTCTACCACTGAGCTACGGCGGCGAAAGGTGAGTGGGCCCAGCCGATGCGGCCGAAGCGCGGGGGAACCTACGATAGCGGCAATGCCCTTGCAAGCTTGGGCCGGGCTATTTCGCCGAAGCCGTTCGGGGGGTAAGCTTGACCAATGAGGATGAGGCGCGGCGACGACAGGCAAAAGCGGGAGGCGGATACCCGTCGCGACCGGCAGGCCGAGGAGCTTCGCGTCAATCTGTTGCGGCGGAAGGCACAAAACAAGTCTCGCCGCGAGACCGCCACGAAGAGCGGCGAAGATCGAGCTAAATAAGGCAATTGGGCTTGCCGCCGGCGCTGCCGCAAACGCTTGCCGGGAGCGGGCTTCCCGCGGTACACGGGACTTTCGGCTATTAGCCAAGGCATGATCTTGAAAAGTCTTGCGACTTTTCGGGTAAGATCGTGTGGGACATTCGGGGACTGACGCGACATCGACACTTCTCCCGCGAACGATCGTCGCGGCGTCAGTAAGTATCGAGGCGAGGGAGGGGACGCCATGGACCGCATCCGCATCATCGGCGGCGAGCGCCTGAAGGGGACCATCTCCATCAGCGGCGCCAAGAATGCAGCACTTCCCTTGATGATCGCGAGCCTGCTCACGCGCGAAACTCTCGTGCTAAAGAACGTGCCGCGGCTCGCCGACGTGAACCTGCTCGCCCGCATCCTCGGCAATCACGGCGTCGATATCACCGTGGTCGGCAAGCGGGTTGGCCAGCGGAACGGCGACGGCCAGACCTTCAAGCTCAAGGCGGCCGATATCGTCGACACCACCGCGCCCTACGAGATGGTGGCGCGCATGCGGGCAAGCTTCTGGGTGCTCGCGCCGCTGCTCGCCCGCTGCGGCGAGGCGAAAGTCTCGCTGCCCGGCGGCTGCGCCATCGGCACCCGCCCCGTCGATCTGCATCTGACGACGCTCGAAGCGCTCGGCGCCGAGATCGAGCTCGAAGGCGGTTATGTCCTCGCCAAGGCGCCAAAGGGGCTGACCGGCACCAGGATCGCGCTGGAGAAAGTCTCGGTCGGCGCCACCCATAATGCGCTGATGGCGGCGGTGCTCGCCCGCGGCGACACGCTGATCGAGAACGCTGCGCGCGAGCCGGAGGTGATGGATGTTGCCAATTGCCTGGTGAAGATGGGCGCCAAGATCGAAGGCATCGGCACCTCGACCTTGCAGGTGCAAGGCGTGCCCGCCCTGCACGGCACCGAGCATACCGTGCTGCCTGACCGCATCGAGACCGGCACCTACGCCATGGCCGTGGCCATGACCGGCGGCGAGGTGTTTCTCGACGGTGCCCGCGCAGACCTGCTGCGGAGCGCGCTCGATCTGTTGCGCGCCTGCGGCGTCGAGATCGAAGAGACCCCCTCCGGGCTCAAGGTGGCGCGAAACGGCAGGGGCGTGGGTCCCGTGAGCGAGATCTCGACAGAACCCTTCCCCGGCTTTCCGACCGATCTCCAGGCTCAGCTCATCGCCTTGATGTGCACCGCCAACGGCACCTCGATCGTGCGCGAGACCATCTTCGAGAACCGCTTCATGCATGTGCAGGAGCTGGCTCGGCTCGGCGCCCGCATCGACCTCAAGGGCGACACCGCCGTCGTCACCGGGGTCAAGGGCCTGACCGGCGCGCAAGTCATGGCCACCGATCTGCGGGCCTCGGTGTCGCTCGTCATCGCCGGCCTCGCGGCCCAGGGCGAAACGGTGATCGGCCGCGTCTATCACATCGACCGCGGCTTCGAGCGGGTCGAGGACAAGCTCAGCCAATGCGGCGCTCATATCGAGCGCCTGTCGAGCTAGACAAAGGACACATTGTCCGTTTCGTGTGCGCTTTCGCCGTGCTAGGCCCTTGCCCCGGCGGGCGATAAAGACAAACTATGCACGCCCAGCTCCGAAGCGGGCCCAACCCGGGATAGTTCATGGCGACCAAGCCGCTGAAGCTGATCGCGCTCGACGAGGAAGACCTCGAAATTGTGTCCTCGCATTTGCAGGATGCGGTGGTGCGCGTCGGCGAGATGGCCTTCGTACCGTCGCGCAAGCGCTTCGCCGCCGTGCTCAACCGGTTCAACTGGGAGAAGGCGGTTGATGGCGCCGAGCCCGGCAATGAGCGGCGGCGCACGGCGCTCCGCTTCGACCGCGTACTTGCCGCGCAGCTCAAGGGGATCAAGCCGACGCAAGCCGATCGCGTGCTGTCGCTACTCGCCATCCGTTTTGAGCCCGGCGACCCGCCAAGCGGCTTTATCACGCTCACCTTCTCTGGCGGCGCCTCGATCAGGCTCAAAATCGAATGTATCGAGGCCGAGCTCGCCGATCTTGGTCCGAGCTGGCGCGCGCGCTCCAAGCCCCAGCACCCGGGCGGCGAGCCCGGCGGCGCTCAGTCCTGACGTCCGGCCCGGCAGCCCATGGTCTTGTGGCTCAAGAAAAGCGCGAGCGATTTCGAGGCCCGCTTCAGGCGAGTTGCTGGGGGCGAAGCGCGAGAGCGCTGAGGACGTCAACCAGGCCGTAGCCGCGATCATCGCCCGCATCAGGAGCGAGAAAGACGCGGCCCTGATCGACCTAACGCTGCGCTTCGACCATGTCGATCTGCGCAACATCGGCATCCGCGTCTCGGCCGCCGACATCGCGGCGGCGCGTGATAGCGTCGATGCCAAGACGCTTGCCGCGCTCAACCTCGCCCGCGACCGCATCCTCAACCATCACCGCCGCCAGAAGCCGCAAGACGACTTCTATGTCGATGCGCTTGGCGTCGAGCTCGGCTCGCGTTGGACCGCGGTCGAGTCCGCCGGTCTCTACGTTCCGGGGGGAACCGCGAGCTATCCGAGCTCGGTCTTGATGAATGCCGTCCCCGCAATGGTGGCAGGCGTCGATCGCATCGTCATGGTGGTGCCGGTCCCCGACGGCAAGCTCAACCCGCTGGTGCTAGCCGCCGCCGATCTTGCCGGCGTGCATGAGGTTTACCGCGTTGGCGGCGCGCAGGCGATCGCGGCACTTGCGTACGGCACCGAGACGATCGCGCCGGTGGTGAAGATCGTCGGGCCTGGCAACGCCTATGTCGCCGCCGCCAAGCGCCAGGTGTTCGGCCAGGTCGGCATCGACATGATCGCGGGACCGTCCGAGGTTGTTGTCATCGCCGACGCCGAGAACGATCCTGCCTGGATCGCCGCCGACCTCCTCGCCCAGGCCGAACATGACGAAGCCGCGCAATCGATCCTCATCACCGACGACGCCGATTTCGCCCGGTCGGTCGATGAGGCGGTCATGTCCCAGCTCGCCACGTTACCGCGCGCCGCCGTCGCGGGAAAAAGCTGGCGCAATTTCGGCGCCATCATCCTGGTCGACGATCTCGCCGAGGCGCCGGCAATCGCCGATCGGCTGGCGCCTGAGCATCTCGAGATTGCCACCGCCGATCCCGACGAGCTCGCCGCGCAGATCAGGAATGCCGGTGCCCTGTTCCTCGGCCGCTACACGCCCGAAGTGGTCGGCGACTATGTCGCCGGCTCCAACCACGTGCTGCCCACCGCTCGCACCGCCCGCTTTGCCTCTGGCTTAGGCGTGCTCGACTTTATGAAACGGAGCTCGGTGCTCAGGCTCGACGTCGAGGCCCTTAAGGCCCTTGCGCCGGCCGCAATGACCTTGGCGGAGGCCGAAGGCCTCGACGCCCACCGCCGCTCCGTCGCCATTCGGCTGAATCTACGGGACTGAGACAAACTGGTAGATGCCTGCATAGATCGGACTGGCGCCCCGACACCATCATGCCGGCCATCACGCCCGGTATCCAAACCAGGCCCAGCGACTTGAGCATATCAAGACGCGGGAGGAGACTGGCGTAGCAACCGCGCTTTGTACATAAGGCGCAACTGTCACTGCCGGCTCCGCCCCAAGTGCCAGGCCAGCCTCTACCTGGCCAACATGTGCCGTGACATCGGCGGTGAATCGCTCGATCGACTGAGCACACGCGTTCATAGCATTGGCGATGATCATGCTGCCCACAGGCACTAGGATCGCTATGTCAGAGACGAGCGCCCCGGTCGTGAGCATTCCACAATTACGACGCCAGCTCCCGCCGCGATCGCGTAGAAACAGACCGGCAGCGCGTCCTTTATTCCCCGAGCGCGGCGCGAGGCAGTCACGGCTGCCGCAAACGTCATGCCCAGCAGGCACCCTGGCGAACTCTCCGGTCGAAAGGGACGCCACGGCAGGAGAAAGAATAAAATGGATTATTTTACAATCTCCCCTTCCCTATTCCTGGCAAGTTTTCATGGCCTTACCAACCTTCGTCTTCGGGGATCATTTGATGAAATCGGTGATTGCAGGAATCACCGTCTGGGTGCTTCTTCCATGAGCCAATGTCCTGAGCCCAGGACAACCTGGCCGCGGACATCGGATGCCACCAGCTTGGCTTGATCGATGAGAAAGTT